>NZ_JHZX01000001.1:2737368-4106053 GCF_000688335.1 Sediminibacter sp. Hel_I_10 | reverse complement strand
AAAACTGAATTGGACGAGTTAAACGCAGTTAATGAGGTTGAATGTTAAATACTTATACAAGTGATTTAACCCATTTACATGATCTTCATACTGTTGAAATGAAGCGTCGTTATGATATAAATGTTAAGCCAATTGGCGTTTTATCAAAAAATCAAGTTAAAACGTTCGTAAATCAATAGAAAATTTAATTAATTACGTGGCAATTAATTATGATAAAAAAGAAGTCTATCCAAAAACAAAGATTTGTAAATTTTGTAACTCTTACATTACCTGATAAACAAGTTCACCATGATAGGGTATTACGCAAATCGTTAAGTCTTTTATGGATAATATGAAGAAAAGCTATCAAGTAGATTATTATGTTTGGAAAGCTGAACCCAAAAAAATGGGAATATTCATTTTCATATTTTAATGGATCGTTGGGTTGATTATAAGGATATTAACCGTATTTGGAATAATCAATTAGAACCATTAGGCTATTTAAACAAACATAAAAATCCGAATTCAACTGATGTTCATTCTTTAAAAAATATAAAGAACGCTACCTCATATATGGTCAAGTATATGACAAAAAAAGAAACCGATAAACGTCCAATTGTTGGTGCTTTGTGGGGTGCTTCCAATGAATTGAAAAAAATGGAATATCCAACTTTTTATGATACATGTAAAGAGTTCGATGATATACTTAGTTATTTATATAGTTCTTCATGTGAATTAAAAGAAATAAAAATAGACTCTGATTATGTTTATCTATTTGTAGGTAAATGTTTTAAAAAATTAAGGAAAAAAGAATTAATGTTTGGAATAAAATCCGCTATTGGTATAAAAATCAAGTAGATGAAATGCGTAAATTATTTGAATCAATTCCAAAGGAAATAAAGCAAACATTTGAAAAAAGGAAATATATCAAGCCTTTACAAATGGAATTGACGTTGTGCGTATAGTTTTTATTGATCGTTTGCATATTTGTAATATAAAATTATAAACGTTTAAAATAATATTATGGTTGTTCATACTTCTAACACCGTTGCGACGGAATTTAAATTAAAGATTTTACTCAAGGTTTAAATTATTGATTCTATTAAGGCTTCTTCTACTATTGAAATTTTAAAGGGTGGCAAAACTATTGGAGAAACAACCGTCGTTCCAAAAATGCCGGTTTTAACGTATTTTTCTCTTTGTAATGCTATGGTTGGTGGCAACTTCCTTTTCTTATATATAGTGAAGATGGTGACCTTTTAACAAGGTTTGCATTTGTTGGTTAAGTTATGGTGGTGTTTTGGAGTTAGATAATGATGATGTTTATTATATCGTTTAAAATGACTGGTTTGGCATCAGGCTCAAACTGTTACCTATAGAAATTGGGATTCTTTGTCGGGTGGTTCTTCCTTTTTAAGATTACGAAGTTTGCATTAGATGAAGATAAAAAACTGATGGAAAGGGTTGATGTTTCTAATGTTGATTTGGTTGCTTATCCTTTTTCACTTCCAAACGAAAATGTATGTTTTCGATTTTAAGTGAGTATAAAAATGCTCCAAGGTCAGAATGCACGACGAGATGTTAGCTATGATTTTTAAAACTTTAATTAGTCAGGATGACATGTTAAAAAAAAAAACACTCATACGGCTATACGTGAAGGTTCACAGATTCTTGAAAAGTGGTTCATTAGGTGTTTAATATTGTCAAAAATTATCGAATCTTGCTCCAACTAGACAAGGTTTAGTTTTCAATTCCTGAAATCCGTTTCCATAATATGAACGGTGAGGATTTTTGTTTATTTTTTAACAATTCAAAGATAAACTATGTCTGACGGTTCTATTTTCAATAATGTTTTTGGATCAAACTCACCATCTTTAGGTGGTGGGTCTTTTCTAGATGATATTTTTGATATTTTTAGTTCAGATTCAGTTCAGCCTTCGGGCGGTGGTTTTGGTGGTGGTTTGGCTGATATTTTGGTGGTGTTGATTCGGTTGGTGGTTCTTTAGGTGGTTTTTGGTAGTGGTATTGCTTCTTTTTTAACTGGTGATTCCTTGGGTATTCTTGGTATGGGTGCTGGAATTGCTGATCTACTTGGTTTTGATTATTCGGGTTTCTTAGAAGGTACAATTTTAGCTGTTTTTCAGATGGAATAAGCTGTTGGGGTTCTACATTTTTACCATCAGAAATTAAACAAGAAATACAGACTATTCAAGCTCCTTATTTTTCACAGTTGTTTGATTGGTTAAATGATGCAACCACAGAAACTGAGGTAGTTAATAGATTGAATTTTATTGCTGAGGCTGTTTTTACTAACATTTCAATGTATACTTATATACAAACGTCAGCTAATTGGAAATCATGTTCAAAAAAGGCTTTAAAAAACTATGTTACTTTTTTGGATAATTTGAAACCATATTTTAATGATTTTGTTAGTAAACTTCAATCAAGGTATATTTTAACCTATACATTGAAAACTAAGCCAAAATCAGAATGGGATTTTCAAGGTTTTAATCACACTTGTCTGAAAATACACCAGTAAGTTATCCAGTTTATTCACTACAAAAGAAATCAACCAAAGTTTTAAATTATGCTGGTATGGGTTTACTAGCTTTTTCACTTCCGTTATATAACATTTATCAAAATTATAAATCAAACAAACCTTTAACCGATAAAATTTTCAGAATCGATGGATAATATTAAAACATGGTTATTTGCTGACATCAGTAAATCCGTACAAATTAAAAGAGTTATCGCAATAGTTGCGGTATTGGGTATAATCGCTGTGAGTGTTGGTACAACATTTTTAGGTGGTTCAAAAGTAAAGTAATTAAAAAGTAATATCATGGCTAAAACGTACAGTAAAAAAAGTTCGACTAATACCGCGAAAAGTGGTGCTAAAATTCAAACTAAGTTTGATAAATCATCTGATGAAGGTATCAGGAAAGGATTTATAACTGCTTGGAAAGTTGCCGATGGTGTAATGCATAGTTATAAGGTTATTTTTCCTAAAGATCGTGAGGTAAAAATAACTGCTACAGAAACTGGTCACCATTGGTTGCCAGTTACGGTTATCCAAAGTGCAGCTATGAAACAAAATGTTATTGTAGGTGGTATGTTGGATTTAGCAAATCAAAAGGTTTATATCAAAGAATGGAATTGGGTTATTAATCCAAAAGCTTCAAATGGTGGTTATTGCGGAAAACACATTTCAAAAGATTATAATTAATTATGAAAATGAAAATACCAAGTATTAAAAAAGTGGTCGGGAATACGTCAAATTTGTTTTCTTTTCTTGAAAATGTTGGTAAATGGGGTCGTGTTGCTCAGGCTGTTTCTTTTCGCTTTGCTGAATTAAAAACAGATATTGACGAAATCATGTTTACTAAAACTCAATCTGTTAAAACAACTGATTCAAAGTTTAAAGTTGCTTTTGATGAAGTTGAAAAAAATGAGACTGAAAATCTAAAACAAGATGAACAAGTTAGCGAATAATTTAATTACTGTTATAGGTTTAATAGCTTCCGTTTATACGTTGTTTGACCTGCTTAAAAATTTGTCAAATGCATTATTTTCTACTGATTCCGATAACTATAATTCTGTATCTAATGACTTCTAAGAAAAAAGTTTCTTTTGGTGGTAATTATGAAAAAATGCGTGAATGTGATCCTATGGGATGCGGTCATTTTGGCGCTAAGCGGGGCAATTACAAGCATAATGGGGTTGATCTGATAAAGTCGCATAACGACGATATTTACGCTCCTTTTGATTGTAAAATTAATCGATTCGGTAAACCTTATGCGAATGATTCAAATTATGATCTTGTTGAAATTGTTGGTTTGGGTGAATGGTCTGATTTTAGAGTTAAGTTAATGTATGTTTATCCAATGTTTAGTGTCGGTGCAACTATTTTAAAAGGTCAGAAATTATGTACTGCTCAAGATATTGAATTAAAATATGGTTATAATTCAGGGATGCAAAACCATATTCATATTGAATTTTATAAAAAAAATAAACTTGTTAATCCTGAAAATTATTTAAAAATTTAAAATTATTGTTATGGCTTCAAAATCTACAAATCCGCTAAAATTTGGTTTAATTTTATTAATTGGTGGTCTTGCCTTTGTTGGTGGGTGGTTTACAAAAAAAATAACTCCAAATAAACCGTGTGAATGTGATGATCCAAAAGGCGGTTTATTAGCTCACGTTAACCCAAAAGGTACAATTAAGAGTGTATCTTCAAAGTTTGTACAACCAGTTTCGATGGTTAATTTAAAACGTATTTAAATGGCTTTAAAAAAGAATAAAACTAAAAATAATTATCTTAAAATAGGGTTGTTACTTCTCATCCCTATTTTGATTATAGTTGTTTTTTTTAAAAACAGGACGAAAAAAAGTAGTGCTGATGCGAATGTTGATGTTGTGGATTCTACTGGCGGTGCTAGTGGTGGTTTTATTGGTACAATTGATGAAATAACAGATAATCAGTTTAACATGGTTGAATGTATGATTAAATGTAAGCAAATTCTACCAAATTTGCCTTTTGGAAATCAGATTCATAATATTTGTAAAACAAAATGCGAAGCCGAACAAACTGCAATAACTCTAACGGGCATATGAAATTTATATCAAATATAATGGGGTTTTTAGTTCTTCTTTTTTGTTTATTGGTGTATAAGGTTTCTTTTTTTAGAAACTGGATTTTTGCAACACCTAAAGAATTGACTCCTTCGCATTGGGTGAATGATTTGGATGAACATCTGCAAAAATTTATGTTTTTTATAAAAAACGACGATGTTTCAGGTTTTCAGGATTTTGTGTCAGGTTGGAATGATTGGAATTTACAAAGACTTTCACAGTATTACGGTTTAAAGTTTTCTTTTGATTATGATTTATACGCTTTTATTCGTAACCATGCATCTGAGTCTTTTAGAATGCAAGGGATTAAAAATTATAGAACGTCTTGGTATAATAAAATTTGGTTTAATTCGCTTTAATAATGGTTTATAAATTAGCTTCAAAAGGTTTGGGTAAAACCACTAATTTACTTGATAAGGTGTCAAAATACGCTTTGCCTATCATATTGATTATAGTGGTTTATTACTTTTTAAAAGATGAAATTTCAGCTTTTTTTAAAAAGTTGTCAGATACAGCTAATTCAGTTGGTAGTTCTTTAACTGACTTGCAAGCACAACAAAAGGCTGATGTTCTTTATAATGCGATGAAAGGATTTGGAACTGATGAAGATGTTATTTTTCAGACTTTACAAGGTCTTAGTAAATCCGATTTTTACAAAGTTTCCAATAAATTTGGTTTGCGTAATTATTCAGAAACCTATGGAACTGGATCACAAGATTCATTTATAGGTGATGAAATATCCTTGATGGATATGATGTTATCTGAATTATCTCCATCAGATATGGAATATATTTATACGCTTTTACCTTTTCTTGGTAGCTCTTCCGATAATAAAGCCCGAAAAAAATATTATTAATACAATTACTAGTATTGTTAGTCCTACTGCTATTTCTGTATTACCCATAATTTAAATTGTTTTTTAGATGCCCCAAACTACTGAAAATAATAGTCCGTTTAACGAAAAATACCGTCCGTATATCGATGGATTTATAAAAGTTGTACAAGCTTTGATGCTTTTTTTGATAATAGGTGTTTTTAACGGTCAAAAATTGCTAGAGCAGCAAGTACAAATGCTTTTAATTTCAAAACAGTACGACGATGCAAATCGTAAGGAAATAAGAGAATACTTATCTGAGCCTAGATTTACTGAAAAAATGTATATCGATAAGACTGCTCCGATAATAGAGGCTTCAAAATTTAATAGTCGTGATATCAGGGATAATTCAAAAATGATGCATGATTTGAATAATAGATTAATAAGACTAGAACGCAATGAATGAAATCATAAAAATATTGGTCGGGGTTCTTGATTCTTCGGATTTTTGGGATTTGTTTAAAGGTAATAAGCAAAAACAACGTGAGTTTATTGAGCGTTTAACAGAACAGATGCGACAATCTGATATGTTACAAGTTGAGTTAAACAAAGTAGAGGCTAATCACAAATCTATTTTTGTTGCGGGTTGGCGTCCTTTTATCGGTTGGGTGTGTGGTTCTGCTCTTGCATACAATTTTATCCTTCAACCTTTGTTAGAGTTCGTTCTAAGTGCCTCAGGTGTTACCGTTAGCCCTCCTGAATTAGAAATAGGTCAATTAATTACTATTGTATTGGGTATGCTCGGGATGGCGGGCTATCGTACATATGAAAAATATAAAAGTGTTGATACTAAAAATATGAAATCTTAAGATTATGAGTCAAACAGAAATGCAATATCAGGGGGATTTACCTACAAAATCCGTTATTAGGATTGAGGATAAAAATTATAAGGTTATACAACCTATTCGTTTTTTTGAAAGACAATTCGGTGAACCTTATGAGCAATCAGCCTATTTTCGTGAACGTTTGGATGTTGGTAAAAAGAAACGTTTCTTTTATGGAAATATAAGATGGGTTTCAAATTTAATTCTTAACGATGAGTGGAATTATGAATTATTCTCGGAAATGCGATATAATTTTGATAATACTATTGTGCTAAGATTTCAACATCAAAGTGGTAGATTAATTGAACATGATGATGTTTATTTTGATTCTTTATATGTCGCATTACGTAATGGTGAAAAAAGGTCTTTAAACATTCAATTTAATGGTTACATCATCGAGGAAATGATTTAAAGTTGCGTGTCATGGCGTTAATTTTTGGTTGAGAATGGGGGCAAATTTTGTCCTCATTTTTCTTTTACAATAGAGTGATAATAAATTTTTTTTTTTTGACTTTTTTTTGATTTTTTTTCTTTGGTAAATTTTAGCCTCTACATACGAATACGAGGGCAAATAAGGCAAATTTTTGGAGCGAAGCGGAATTTGACGTTTTGAACCGTATTTGTTATTTTGCTTTTTGATTTACCATTTTTTTATTGTAGATTTGAAAACGTTCATTTTTATATTAATAGCTAAACAACTTCGGGCAAAGATTCGTAAAGTGGCTGAGCGGTCTATTTTACATAATATAAAGACTAATACACTTTTAAAGGTGTATTTTTTGTTAATACCTTCGGGACTAGGGGATTAACTTAAAAACGTTTCTATATGGAATTGTTTTTGTTCGTTGTTGTTTTTATAACCAAAAAACAACATGACTAGAAGATTCAATGATTTAAAAGAGGCTTTAAAAAAGCATTCAACACATTTAGATTTAAAACCCCATTATTCCGTTGATGTAATAACATCACGGACTTTTTATAAAAAAAGGGATGCTATCAATCACATAAAAAAGCTTGATACAATATCCCAAAAATTAGAGGTTCAAATTTCTTTAAATAACCTCATTATAAATTCTTTTGCCATCAATCTTGATGCTTTAGAAGATTCTCACAATTTACCTTCAAAGATTATAGGCATTCAGCAATTAAATGCTAAGAAATTCGAGGTTTTCGGCTGTGAGCCATATATCAGAAAATCATTCCAAATTTTAGAAGCGCAATATGATGTTTGTTGCGGTATATCTGATTTTTATAAGAATAGGTCAGAAAAATCAATCTCCCTTCCTGCAAAAGTATTGAGTCAATCAATTATGCGGGATGTTTCATTTTATAGACAATCGATATGAGTACTGTTAGACAAAATTTGATGGCCTTTGGTGAGGATTTGGGTCAACGTGCTTGTGACCTTTATACGGGGTTTAAATTTTTAGATGCCGATTCCTGTTTATATCCATCGGATGAACTAGAAAACGCTTTTGATTGGTATTCTACAGATGAGGGTTATGACTTTTGGAATGATGTTTTTTTCGAACAACGAATTATTGATGAAAATAAATTTTATAAATCCTTAGAAAATGAAGATCCAAACGAATACTGATTTTATTAATGAAGTCGGTTTAACCATTCCTAATACATCTAAAGACATACTCATAATGATTGAGTATTTGTCTATTAAAAACGCATTGCGTGATCTTCTGTACTACACTGAGAAAACATTATCCGTGAAGTTCGTTTTTAAGTACACTTCGAAATACAATTTCAACGATGCTGAGAAATATTTTAATCTTAAAAGACAAGAATTATGAAAATGCAATATCAAAAAAATACAGTAGGATTTTCAATTAAAGTTCCTAACCGTTTTAGAAGGTATTTTTTCCGTTATATGGAAGATTCCTTTCACGGTTCACATAATATTTTCGCTGTAAATGAATATAAAGATCATGAAGTTCATAAAATAGAACATGCTGACGAATGGCGAATTGCAAAGATGGTAAAGTCTATTAATTCAGGTTGGAAACCTGATTTCTAAAAACACAACAATTATGAAAGTTTCATTTACACAGAACGGTACATATAGAAGATTGAAAGTTTCAAATGAGAATTTACCTGATTTAGTGGATTTCATTTGTTTACGCCTTGGATCAATTAAAGTTATGCGTTGTTACCGATATCGGGGTTATTCCGTTTTACATACTGATATTAATGTTAAGCTTCTTGCGTCATCAGTTAAAGAATTTAATGAGATTGAGAATTTATGAAAAAAATTTCTTCAGATAATAAGCAAAACAGACGAAAGTTTGTAAAGGATAAGGTTTCAGACTTATTCAACAATCCCCCTTCAAACATTCAGATCGATACGTATAATCAAGCTTTTCAATATATAGCTGATAATCTACTCTTTTGCCATTACGATACAATACGTCGCATATATAAGGGCGAGCTATAACAAATCTCTGATTTGTTTTCTTGGTTTATCATTAGTAACGGTAAAAACGAATCCAAGTAATAACCGTAAAAATTCACTTTCAAATTTTTTTGTTTTAAAAACTATGACATCAAGCGCATATTTTCAAGTACGTAATGGGGCAATATTACAATTATGGGATAATTCACATTTAGATTTTGTTCGTAATGGTTGTCGAAAATCATTGAGACAAAATCAAGAAAGTTATATAAAAACTGAATTGGACGAGTTAAACGCAGTTAATGAGGTTGAATGTATAAATACTTATACAAGTGATTTAACCCATTTACATGATCTTCATACTGTTGAAATGAAGCGTCGTTATGATATAAATGTTAAGCCAATTGGCGTTTTATCAAAAAATCAAGTTAAAACGGTTCGTAAATCAATAGAAAATTTAATTAATTACGTGGCAATTAATTATGATAAAAAGAAGTCTATCCAAAAACAAAGATTTGTAAATTTTGTAACTCTTACATTACCTGATAAACAAGTTCACCATGATAGGGTATTACGCAAATCGTTAAGTCGTTTTATGGATAATATGAAGAAAAGCTATCAAGTAGATTATTATGTTTGGAAAGCTGAACCCCAAAAAAATGGGAATATTCATTTTCATATTTTAATGGATCGTTGGGTTGATTATAAGGATATTAACCGTATTTGGAATAATCAATTAGAACCATTAGGCTATTTAAACAAACATAAAAATCCGAATTCAACTGATGTTCATTCTTTAAAAAATATAAAGAACGCTACCTCATATATGGTCAAGTATATGACAAAAAAAGAAACCGATAAACGTCCAATTGTTGGTGCTTTGTGGGGTGCTTCCAATGAATTGAAAAAAATGGAATATCCAACTTTTTATGATACATGTAAAGAGTTCGATGATATACTTAGTTATTTATATAGTTCTTCATGTGAATTAAAAGAAATAAAAATAGACTCTGATTATGTTTATCTATTTGTAGGTAATGTTTTTAAAAATTAAGGGAAAAAAGAATTAATGTTTGGAATAAAATCCGCTATTGGTATAAAAATCAAGTAGATGAAATGCGTAAATTATTTGAATCAATTCCAAAGGAAATAAAGCAAACATTTGAAAAAAAGGAATATATCAAGCCTTTACAAATGGAATTGACGTTGTGCGTATAGTTTTTTATTGATCGTTTGCATATTTGTAATATAAAATTAATAAACGTTTAAAAATAATATTATGGTTGTTCATACTTCTAACACCGTTGCGACGGAATTTAAATTAAAAGATTTTACTCAAGGTTTAATTATTGATTCTATTAAGGCTTCTTCTACTATTGAAATTTTAAAGGGTGGCAAAACTATTGGAGAAACAACCGTCGTTCCAAAAATGCCGGTTTTAACGTATTTTTCTCTTTGTAATGCTATGGTTGGTGGCAAACTTCCTTTTCTTATATATAGTGAAGATGGTGACCTTTTACAAGGTTTGCATTTGTTGGTTAGTTATGGTGGTGTTTTGGAGTTAGATAATGATGATGTTTATTATATCGTTAAAATGACTGGTTTGGCATCAGCTCAAACTGTTACCTATAGAAATTGGGATTCTTTGTCGGGTGGTTCTCCTTTTAAGATTACGAAGTTTGCATTAGATGAAGATAAAACTGATGAAAGGGTTGATGTTTCTAATGTTGATTTGGTTGCTTATCCTTTTTCACTTCAAACGAAAATGTATGTTTCGATTTTAAGTGAGTATAAAAATGCTCAAGGTCAGAATGCACGACGAGATGTTAGCTATGATTTTAAAACTTTAATTAGTCAGGATGACATGTTAAAAACACTCATACGGCTATACGTGAAGGTTCACAGATTCTTGAAAGTGGTTCATTAGGTGTTAATATTGTTCAAAAATTATCGAATCTTGCTCCAACTAGACAAGGTTTAGTTTCAATTCCTGAAATCCGTTTCCATAATATGAACGGTGAGGATTTTGTTTATTTTTTAACAATTCAAAGATAAACTATGTCTGACGGTTCTATTTTCAATAATGTTTTTGGATCAAACTCACCATCTTTAGGTGGTGGGTCTTTTCTAGATGATATTTTTGATATTTTTAGTTCAGATTCAGTTCAGCCTTCGGGCGGTGGTTTTGGTGGTGGTTTGGCTGATATTTTTGGTGGTGTTGATTCGGTTGGTGGTTCTTTAGGTGGTTTTGGTAGTGGTATTGCTTCTTTTTTAACTGGTGATTCCTTGGGTATTCTTGGTATGGGTGCTGGAATTGCTGATCTACTTGGTTTTGATTATTCGGGTTTCTTAGAAGGTACAATTTTAGCTGTTTTTTCAGATGGAATAAGCTGTTGGGGTTCTACATTTTTACCATCAGAAATTAAACAAGAAATACAGACTATTCAAGCTCCTTATTTTTCACAGTTGTTTGATTGGTTAAATGATGCAACCACAGAAACTGAGGTAGTTAATAGATTGAATTTTATTGCTGAGGCTGTTTTTACTAACATTTCAATGTATACTTATATACAAACGTCAGCTAATTGGAAATCATGTTCAAAAAAGGCTTTAAAAAACTATGTTACTTTTTTGGATAATTTGAACCATATTTTAATGATTTTGTTAGTAAACTTCAATCAAGGTATATTTTAACCTATACATTGAAAACTAAGCCAAAATCAGAATGGGATTTTCAAGGTTTTAATCACACTTGGTCTGAAAATACACCAGTAAGTTATCCAGTTTATTCACTACAAAAGAAATCAACCAAAGTTTTAAATTATGCTGGTATGGGTTTACTAGCTTTTTCACTTCCGTTATATAACATTTATCAAAATTATAAATCAAACAAACCTTTAACCGATAAAATTTTCAGAATCGATGGATAATATTAAAACATGGTTATTTGCTGACATCAGTAAATCCGTACAAATTAAAAGAGTTATCGCAATAGTTGCGGTATTGGGTATAATCGCTGTGAGTGTTGGTACAACATTTTTAGGTGGTTCAAAAGTTAAAGTAATTAAAAAGTAATATCATGGCTAAAACGTACAGTAAAAAAAGTTCGACTAATACCGCGAAAAGTGGTGCTAAAATTCAAACTAAGTTTGATAAATCATCTGATGAAGGTATCAGGAAAGGATTTATAACTGCTTGGAAAGTTGCCGATGGTGTAATGCATAGTTATAAGGTTATTTTTCCTAAAGATCGTGAGGTAAAAATAACTGCTACAGAAACTGGTCACCATTGGTTGCCAGTTACGGTTATCCAAAGTGCAGCTATGAAACAAAATGTTATTGTAGGTGGTATGTTGGATTTAGCAAATCAAAAGGTTTATATCAAAGAATGGAATTGGGTTATTAATCCAAAAGCTTCAAATGGTGGTTATTGCGGAAAACACATTTCAAAAGATTATAATTAATTATGAAAATGAAAATACCAAGTATTAAAAAAGTGGTCGGGAATACGTCAAATTTGTTTTCTTTTCTTGAAAATGTTGGTAAATGGGGTCGTGTTGCTCAGGCTGTTTCTTTTCGCTTTGCTGAATTAAAAACAGATATTGACGAAATCATGTTTACTAAAACTCAATCTGTTAAAACAACTGATTCAAAGTTTAAAGTTGCTTTTGATGAAGTTGAAAAAATGAGACTGAAATCTAAAACAAGATGAACAAGTTAGCGAATAATTTAATTACTGTTATAGGTTTAATAGCTTCCGTTTATACGTTGTTTGACCTGCTTAAAAATTTGTCAAATGCATTATTTTCTACTGATTCCGATAACTATAATTCTGTATCTAATGACTTCTAAGAAAAAGTTTCTTTTGGTGGTAATTATGAAAAAATGCGTGAATGTGATCCTATGGGATGCGGTCATTTTGGCGCTAAGCGGGGCAATTACAAGCATAATGGGGTTGATCTGATAAAGTCGCATAACGACGATATTTACGCTCCTTTTGATTGTAAAATTAATCGATTCGGTAAACCTTATGCGAATGATTCAAATTATGATCTTGTTGAAATTGTTGGTTTGGGTGAATGGTCTGATTTTAGAGTTAAGTTAATGTATGTTTATCCAATGTTTAGTGTCGGTGCAACTATTTTAAAAGGTCAGAAATTATGTACTGCTCAAGATATTGAATTAAAATATGGTTATAATTCAGGGATGCAAACCATATTCATATTGAATTTTATAAAAAAAATAAACTTGTTAATCCTGAAAATTATTTAAAATTTAAAATTATTGTTATGGCTTCAAAATCTACAAATCCGCTAAAATTTGGTTTAATTTTATTAATTGGTGGTCTTGCCTTTGTTGGTGGGTGGTTTACAAAAAAAATAACTCCAAATAAACCGTGTGAATGTGATGATCCAAAAGGCGGTTTATTAGCTCACGTTAACCCAAAAGGTACAATTAAGAGTGTATCTTCAAAGTTTGTACAACCAGTTTCGATGGTTAATTTAAAACGTATTTAAATGGCTTTAAAAAGAATAAAACTAAAATAATTATCTTAAAATAGGGTTGTTACTTCTCATCCCTATTTTGATTATAGTTGTTTTTTTTAAAAACAGGACGAAAAAAGTAGTGCTGATGCGAATGTTGATGTTGTGGATTCTACTGGCGGTGCTAGTGGTGGTTTTATTGGTACAATTGATGAAATAACAGATAATCAGTTTAACATGGTTGAATGTATGATTAAATGTAAGCAAATTCTACCAAATTTGCCTTTTGGAAATCAGATTCATAATATTTGTAAAACAAATGCGAAGCCGAACAAACTGCAATAACTCTAACGGGCATATGAAATTTATATCAAATATAATGGGGTTTTTAGTTCTTCTTTTTTGTTTATTGGTGTATAAGGTTTCTTTTTTAGAAACTGGATTTTTGCAACACCTAAAGAATTGACTCCTTCGCATTGGGTGAATGATTTGGATGAACATCTGCAAAAATTTATGTTTTTTATAAAAAACGACGATGTTTCAGGTTTTCAGGATTTTGTGTCAGGTTGGAATGATTGGAATTTACAAAGACTTTCACAGTATTACGGTTTAAAGTTTTCTTTTGATTATGATTTATACGCTTTTATTCGTAACCATGCATCTGAGTCTTTTAGAATGCAAGGGATTAAAAATTATAGAACGTCTTGGTATAATAAAATTTGGTTTAATTCGCTTTAATAATGGTTTATAAATTAGCTTCAAAAGGTTTGGGTAAAACCACTAATTTACTTGATAAGGTGTCAAAATACGCTTTGCCTATCATATTGATTATAGTGGTTTATTACTTTTTAAAAGATGAAATTTCAGCTTTTTTTAAAAAGTTGTCAGATACAGCTAATTCAGTTGGTAGTTCTTTAACTGACTTGCAAGCACAACAAAAGGCTGATGTTCTTTATAATGCGATGAAAGGATTTGGAACTGATGAAGATGTTATTTTTCAGACTTTACAAGGTCTTAGTAAATCCGATTTTTACAAAGTTTCCAATAAATTTGGTTTGCGTAATTATTCAGAAACCTATGGAACTGGATCACAAGATTCATTTATAGGTGATGAAATATCCTTGATGGATATGATGTTATCTGAATTATCTCCATCAGATATGGAATATATTTATACGCTTTTACCTTTTCTTGGTAGCTCTTCCGATAATAAAGCCCGAAAAAATATTATTAATACAATTACTAGTATTGTTAGTCCTACTGCTATTTCTGTATTACCCATAATTTAAATTGTTTTTTAGATGCCCCAAACTACTGAAAATAATAGTCCGTTTAACGAAAAATACCGTCCGTATATCGATGGATTTATAAAAGTTGTACAAGCTTTGATGCTTTTTTTGATAATAGGTGTTTTTAACGGTCAAAAATTGCTAGAGCAGCAAGTACAAATGCTTTTAATTTCAAAACAGTACGACGATGCAAATCGTAAGGAAATAAGAGAATACTTATCTGAGCCTAGATTTACTGAAAAAATGTATATCGATAAGACTGCTCCGATAATAGAGGCTTCAAAATTTAATAGTCGTGATATCAGGGATAATTCAAAAATGATGCATGATTTGAATAATAGATTAATAAGACTAGAACGCAATGAATGAAATCATAAAAATATTGGTCGGGTTCTTGATTCTTCGGATTTTTGGGATTTGTTTAAAGGTAATAAGCAAAACAACGTGAGTTTATTGAGCGTTTAACAGAACAGATGCGACAATCTGATATGTTACAAGTTGAGTTAAACAAAGTAGAGGCTAATCACAAATCTATTTTTGTTGCGGGTTGGCGTCCTTTTATCGGTTGGGTGTGTGGTTCTGCTCTTGCATACAATTTTATCCTTCAACCTTTGTTAGAGTTCGTTCTAAGTGCCTCAGGTGTTACCGTTAGCCCTCCTGAATTAGAAATAGGTCAATTAATTACTATTGTATTGGGTATGCTCGGGATGGCGGCTATCGTACATATGAAAATATAAAAGTGTTGATACTAAAAATATGAAATCTTAAGATTATGAGTCAAACAGAAATGCAATATCAGGGGATTTACCTACAAAATCCGTTATTAGGATTGAGGATAAAAATTATAAGGTTATACAACCTATTCGTTTTTTTGAAAGACAATTCGGTGAACCTTATGAGCAATCAGCCTATTTTCGTGAACGTTTGGATGTTGGTAAAAAGAAACGTTTCTTTTATGGAAATATAAGATGGGTTTCAAATTTAATTCTTAACGATGAGTGGAATTATGAATTATTCTCGGAAATGCGATATAATTTTGATAATACTATTGTGCTAAGATTTCAACATCAAAGTGGTAGATTAATTGAACATGATGATGTTTATTTTGATTCTTTATATGTCGCATTACGTAATGGTGAAAAAGGTCTTTAAACATTCAATTTAATGGTTACATCATCGAGGAAATGATTTAAAGTTGCGTGTCATGGCGTTAATTTTTGGTTGAGAATGGGGGCAAATTTGTCCTCATTTTCTTTTACAATAGAGTGATAATAAATTTTTTTTTTTGACTTTTTTTGATTTTTTTTCTTTGGTAAATTTTAGCCTCTACATACGAATACGAGGGCAAATAAGGCAAATTTTTGGAGCGAAGCGGAATTTGACGTTTTGAACCGTATTTGTTATTTTGCTTTTTGATTTACCTTTTTTTATTGTAGATTTGAAACGTCATTTTTATATTAATAGCTAAAACTTCGGGCAAAGATTCGTAAAGTGGCTGAGCGGTTATTTTACATAATATAAAGACTAATACACTTTTAAAGGTGTATTTTTGTTAATACCTTCGGGCTAGGGGATTAACTTAAAACGTTTTCTATATGGAATTGTTTTTGTTCGTTGTTGTTTTTATAACCAAAAAACAATGCTAGAAGATTCAATGATTTAAAAGAGGCTTTAAAAAAGCATTCAACACATTTAGATTTAAAACCCATTATTCCGTTGATGTAATAACATCACGGACTTTTTATAAAAAGGGATGCTATCAATCACATAAAAAGCTTGATACAATATCCCAAAAATTAGAGGTTCAAATTTCTTTAAATACTCATTATAAATTCTTTTGCCATCAATCTTGATGCTTTAGAAGATTCTCACAATTTACCTTCAAAGATTATAGGCATTCAGCAATTAAATGCTAAGAAATTCGAGGTTTTCGGCTGTGAGCCATATATCAGAAAATCATTCCAAATTTTAGAAGCGCATTATGATGTTTGTTGCGGTATATCTGATTTTTATAAGAATAGGTCAGAAAAATCAATCTCCCTTCCTGCAAAAGTATTGAGTCAATCAATTATGCGGGATGTTTCATTTTATAGACAATCGATATGAGTACTGTTAGACAAAATTTGATGGCCTTTGGTGAGGATTGGGTCAACGTGCTTGTGACCTTTATACGGGGTTTAAATTTTTAGATGCCGATTCCTGTTTATATCCATCGGATGAACTAGAAAACGCTTTTGATTGGTATTCTACAGATGAGGGTTATGACTTTTGGAATGATGTTTTTTCGAACAACGAATTATTGATGAAAATAAATTTTATAAATCCTTAGAAAATGAAGATCCAAACGAATACTGATTTTATTAATGAAGTCGGTTTAACCATTCCTAATACATCTAAAGACATACTCATAATGATTGAGTATTTGTCTATTAAAACGCATTGCGTGATCTTCTGTACTACACTGAGAAAACATTATCCGTGAAGTCGTTTTAAGTACACTTCGAAATACAATTTCAACGATGCTGAGAAATATTTTAATCTTAAAAGACAAGAATTATGAAAATGCAATATCAAAAAAATACAGTAGGATTTCAATTAAAGTTCCTAACCGTTTTAGAAGGTATTTTTCCGTTATATGGAAGATTCCTTTCACGGTTCACATAATATTTCGCTGTAAATGAATATAAAGATCATGAAGTTCATAAAATAGAACATTGCTGACGAATGCGAATTGCAAAGATGGTAAAGTCTATTAATTCAGGTTGGAAACCTGATTCTAAAAACACAACAATTATGAAAGTTCATTTACACAGAACGGTACATATAGAAGATGAAAGTTTCAAATGAGAATTTACCTGATTTAGTGGATTTCATTTGTTTACGCCTTGGATCAATTAAAGTTATGCGTTGTTACCGATATCGGGGTTATTCCGTTTTACATACTGATATTAATGTTAAGCTTCTTGCGTCATCAGTTAAAGAATTTAATGAGATGAGAATTATGAAAAAATTTCTTCAGATAATAAGCAAAACAGACGAAAGTTTGTAAAGGATAAGGTTTCAGACTTATTCAACAATCCCCCTTCAAACATTCAGATCGATACGTATAATCAAGCTTTTCAATATATAGCTGATAATCTACTCTTTTGCCATTACGATACAATACGTCGCATATATAAGGGCGAGCTATAACAAATCTCTGATTTGTTTTCTTGGTTTATCATTAGTAACGGTAAAAACGAATCCAAGTAATAACCGTAAAAATTCACTTTCAAATTTTTTTTGTTTTAAAAACTATGACTATCAAGCGCATATTTCAAGTACGTAATGGGGCAATATTACAATTATGGGATAATTCACATTTAGATTTTGTTCGTAATGGTTGTCGAAAATCATTGAGACAAAATCAAGAAAGTTATATAAAAACTGAATTGGACGAGTTAAACGCAGTTAATGAGGTTGAAGTATAAATACTTATACAAGTGATTTAACCCATTTACATGATCTTCATACTGTTGAAATGAAGCGTCGTTATGATATAAATGTTAAGCCAATTGGCTTTTATCAAAAAATCAAGTAAAACGGTTCGTAAATCAATAGAAAATTTAATTAATTACGTGGCAATTAATTATGATAAAAAGAAGTCTATCCAAAAACAAAGATTTGTAAATTTGTAACTCTTACATTACCTGATAAACAAGTTCACCATGATAGGGTATTACGCAAATCGTTAAGTCGTTTATGGATAATATGAAGAAAAGCTATCAAGTAGATTATTATGTTTGGAAAGCTGAACCCCAAAAAAATGGGAATATTCATTTTCATATTTTAATGGATCGTTGGGTTGATTATAAGGATATTAACCGTATTTGAATAATCAATTAGAACCATTAGGCTATTTAAACAAACATAAAAATCCGAATTCAACTGATGTTCATTCTTTAAAAAATATAAAGAACGCTACCTCATATATGGTCAAGTATATGACAAAAAAGAAACCGATAAACGTCCAATTGTTGGTGCTTTGTGGGGTGCTTCCAATGAATTGAAAAAAATGGAATATCCAACTTTTATGATACATGTAAAGAGTTCGATGATATACTTAGTTATTTATATAGTTCTTCATGTGAATTAAAAGAAATAAAAATAGACTCTGATTATGTTTATCTATTGTAGGTAATGTTTTTAAAAAATTAAGGGAAAAAAGAATTAATGTTTGGAATAAAATCCGCTATTGGTATAAAAATCAAGTAGATGAAATGCGTAAATTATTTGAATCAATTCCAAAGGAAATAAAGCAAACATTTGAAAAAAAGGAATATATCAAGCCTTTACAAATGGAATTGACGTTGTGCGTATAGTTTTTTATTGATCGTTTGCATATTTGTAATATAAAATTAATAAACGTTTAAAAATAATATTATGGTTGTTCATACTTCTAACACCGTTGCGACGGAATTTAAATTAAAAGATTTTACTCAAGGTTTAATTATTGATTCTATTAAGGCTTCTTCTACTATTGAAATTTTAAAGGGTGGCAAAACTATTGGAGAAACAACCGTCGTTCCAAAAATGCCGGTTTTAACGTATTTTTCTCTTTGTAATGCTATGGTTGGTGGCAAACTTCCTTTTCTTATATATAGTGAAGATGGTGACCTTTTACAAGGTTTGCATTTGTTGGTTAGTTATGGTGGTGTTTTGGAGTTAGATAATGATGATGTTTATTATATCGTTAAAATGACTGGTTTGGCATCAGCTCAAACTGTTACCTATAGAAATGGGATTCTTTGTCGGGTGGTTCTCCTTTTAAGATTACGAAGTTTGCATTAGATGAAGATAAAACTGATGAAAGGGTTGATGTTTCTAATGTTGATTTGGTTGCTTATCCTTTTTCACTTCAAACGAAAATGTATGTTTCGATTTTAAGTGAGTATAAAAATGCTCAAGGTCAGAATGCACGACGAGATGTTAGCTATGATTTTAAAACTTTAATTAGTCAGGATGACATGTTAAAAAACACTCATACGGCTATACGTGAAGGTCACAGATTCTTGAAAGTGGTCATTAGGTGTTAATATTGTTCAAAAATTATCGAATCTTGCTCCAACTAGACAAGGTTTAGTTTCAATTCCTGAAATCCGTTTCCATAATATGAACGGTGAGGATTTTGTTTATTTTTTAACAATTCAAAGATAAACTATGTCTGACGGTTCTATTTTCAATAATGTTTTTGGATCAAACTCACCATCTTTAGGTGGTGGGTCTTTTCTAGATGATATTTTTGATATTTTAGTTCAGATTCAGTTCAGCCTTCGGGCGGTGGTTTTGGTGGTGGTTTGGCTGATATTTTTGGTGGTGTTGATTCGGTTGGTGGTTCTTTAGGTGGTTTTGGTAGTGGTATTGCTTCTTTTTTAACTGGTGATTCCTTGGGTATTCTTGGTATGGGTGCTGGAATTGCTGATCTACTTGGTTTTGATTATTCGGGTTTCTTAGAAGGTACAATTTTAGCTGTTTTTTCAGATGGAATAAGCTGTTGGGTTCTACATTTTTACCATCAGAAATTAAACAAGAAATACAGACTATTCAAGCTCCTTATTTTTCACAGTTGTTTGATTGGTTAAATGATGCAACCACAGAAACTGAGGTAGTTAATAGATTGAATTTTATTGCTGAGGCTGTTTTTACTAACATTTCAATGTATACTTATATACAAACGTCAGCTAATTGGAAATCATGTTCAAAAAAGGCTTTAAAAAACTATGTTACTTTTTTGGATAATTTGAAACCATATTTTAATGATTTTGTTAGTAAACTTCAATCAAGGTATATTTTAACCTATACATTGAAAACTAAGCCAAAATCAGAATGGGATTTTCAAGGTTTTAATCACACTTGGTCTGAAAATACACCAGTAAGTTATCCAGTTTATTCACTACAAAAGAAATCAACCAAAGTTTTAAATTATGCTGGTATGGGTTTACTAGCTTTTTCACTTCCGTTATATAACATTTATCAAAATTATAAATCAAACAAACCTTTAACCGATAAAATTTTCAGAATCGATGGATAATATTAAAACATGGTTATTTGCTGACATCAGTAAATCCGTACAAATTAAAAGAGTTATCGCAATAGTTGCGGTATTGGGTATAATCGCTGTGAGTGTTGGTACAACATTTTTAGGTGGTTCAAAAGTTAAAGTAATTAAAAAGTAATATCATGGCTAAAACGTACAGTAAAAAAAGTTCGACTAATACCGCGAAAAGTGGTGCTAAAATTCAAACTAAGTTTGATAAATCATCTGATGAAGGTATCAGGAAAGGATTTATAACTGCTTGGAAAGTTGCCGATGGTGTAATGCATAGTTATAAGGTTATTTTTCCTAAAGATCGTGAGGTAAAAATAACTGCTACAGAAACTGGTCACCATTGGTTGCCAGTTACGGTTATCCAAAGTGCAGCTATGAAACAAAATGTTATTGTAGGTGGTATGTTGGATTTAGCAAATCAAAAGGTTTATATCAAAGAATGGAATTGGGTTATTAATCCAAAAGCTTCAAATGGTGGTTATTGCGGAAAACACATTTCAAAAGATTATAATTAATTATGAAAATGAAAATACCAAGTATTAAAAAAGTGGTCGGGAATACGTCAAATTTGTTTTCTTTTCTTGAAAATGTTGGTAAATGGGGTCGTGTTGCTCAGGCTGTTTCTTTTCGCTTTGCTGAATTAAAAACAGATATTGACGAAATCATGTTTACTAAAACTCAATCTGTTAAAACAACTGATTCAAAGTTTAAAGTTGCTTTTGATGAAGTTGAAAAAAATGAGACTGAAAATCTAAAACAAGATGAACAAGTTAGCGAATAATTTAATTACTGTTATAGGTTTAATAGCTTCCGTTTATACGTTGTTTGACCTGCTTAAAAATTTGTCAAATGCATTATTTTCTACTGATTCCGATAACTATAATTCTGTATCTAATGACTTCTAAGAAAAAAGTTTCTTTTGGTGGTAATTATGAAAAAATGCGTGAATGTGATCCTATGGGATGCGGTCATTTTGGCGCTAAGCGGGGCAATTACAAGCATAATGGGGTTGATCTGATAAAGTCGCATAACGACGATATTTACGCTCCTTTTGATTGTAAAATTAATCGATTCGGTAAACCTTATGCGAATGATTCAAATTATGATCTTGTTGAAATTGTTGGTTTGGGTGAATGGTCTGATTTTAGAGTTAAGTTAATGTATGTTTATCCAATGTTTAGTGTCGGTGCAACTATTTTAAAAGGTCAGAAATTATGTACTGCTCAAGATATTGAATTAAAATATGGTTATAATTCAGGGATGCAAAACCATATTCATATTGAATTTTATAAAAAAAATAAACTTGTTAATCCTGAAAATTATTTAAAAATTTAAAATTATTGTTATGGCTTCAAAATCTACAAATCCGCTAAAATTTGGTTTAATTTTATTAATTGGTGGTCTTGCCTTTGTTGGTGGGTGGTTTACAAAAAAAATAACTCCAAATAAACCGTGTGAATGTGATGATCCAAAAGGCGGTTTATTAGCTCACGTTAACCCAAAAGGTACAATTAAGAGTGTATCTTCAAAGTTTGTACAACCAGTTTCGATGGTTAATTTAAAACGTATTTAAATGGCTTTAAAAAAGAATAAAACTAAAAATAATTATCTTAAAATAGGGTTGTTACTTCTCATCCCTATTTTGATTATAGTTGTTTTTTTTAAAAACAGGACGAAAAAAAGTAGTGCTGATGCGAATGTTGATGTTGTGGATTCTACTGGCGGTGCTAGTGGTGGTTTTATTGGTACAATTGATGAAATAACAGATAATCAGTTTAACATGGTTGAATGTATGATTAAATGTAAGCAAATTCTACCAAATTTGCCTTTTGGAAATCAGATTCATAATATTTGTAAAACAAAATGCGAAGCCGAACAAACTGCAATAACTCTAACGGGCATATGAAATTTATATCAAATATAATGGGGTTTTTAGTTCTTCTTTTTTGTTTATTGGTGTATAAGGTTTCTTTTTTTAGAAACTGGATTTTTGCAACACCTAAAGAATTGACTCCTTCGCATTGGGTGAATGATTTGGATGAACATCTGCAAAAATTTATGTTTTTTATAAAAAACGACGATGTTTCAGGTTTTCAGGATTTTGTGTCAGGTTGGAATGATTGGAATTTACAAAGACTTTCACAGTATTACGGTTTAAAGTTTTCTTTTGATTATGATTTATACGCTTTTATTCGTAACCATGCATCTGAGTCTTTTAGAATGCAAGGGATTAAAAATTATAGAACGTCTTGGTATAATAAAATTTGGTTTAATTCGCTTTAATAATGGTTTATAAATTAGCTTCAAAAGGTTTGGGTAAAACCACTAATTTACTTGATAAGGTGTCAAAATACGCTTTGCCTATCATATTGATTATAGTGGTTTATTACTTTTTAAAAGATGAAATTTCAGCTTTTTTTAAAAAGTTGTCAGATACAGCTAATTCAGTTGGTAGTTCTTTAACTGACTTGCAAGCACAACAAAAGGCTGATGTTCTTTATAATGCGATGAAAGGATTTGGAACTGATGAAGATGTTATTTTTCAGACTTTACAAGGTCTTAGTAAATCCGATTTTTACAAAGTTTCCAATAAATTTGGTTTGCGTAATTATTCAGAAACCTATGGAACTGGATCACAAGATTCATTTATAGGTGATGAAATATCCTTGATGGATATGATGTTATCTGAATTATCTCCATCAGATATGGAATATATTTATACGCTTTTACCTTTTCTTGGTAGCTCTTCCGATAATAAAGCCCGAAAAAAATATTATTAATACAATTACTAGTATTGTTAGTCCTACTGCTATTTCTGTATTACCCATAATTTAAATTGTTTTTTAGATGCCCCAAACTACTGAAAATAATAGTCCGTTTAACGAAAAATACCGTCCGTATATCGATGGATTTATAAAAGTTGTACAAGCTTTGATGCTTTTTTTGATAATAGGTGTTTTTAACGGTCAAAAATTGCTAGAGCAGCAAGTACAAATGCTTTTAATTTCAAAACAGTACGACGATGCAAATCGTAAGGAAATAAGAGAATACTTATCTGAGCCTAGATTTACTGAAAAAATGTATATCGATAAGACTGCTCCGATAATAGAGGCTTCAAAATTTAATAGTCGTGATATCAGGGATAATTCAAAAATGATGCATGATTTGAATAATAGATTAATAAGACTAGAACGCAATGAATGAAATCATAAAAATATTGGTCGGGGTTCTTGATTCTTCGGATTTTTGGGATTTGTTTAAAGGTAATAAGCAAAAACAACGTGAGTTTATTGAGCGTTTAACAGAACAGATGCGACAATCTGATATGTTACAAGTTGAGTTAAACAAAGTAGAGGCTAATCACAAATCTATTTTTGTTGCGGGTTGGCGTCCTTTTATCGGTTGGGTGTGTGGTTCTGCTCTTGCATACAATTTTATCCTTCAACCTTTGTTAGAGTTCGTTCTAAGTGCCTCAGGTGTTACCGTTAGCCCTCCTGAATTAGAAATAGGTCAATTAATTACTATTGTATTGGGTATGCTCGGGATGGCGGGCTATCGTACATATGAAAAATATAAAAGTGTTGATACTAAAAATATGAAATCTTAAGATTATGAGTCAAACAGAAATGCAATATCAGGGGGATTTACCTACAAAATCCGTTATTAGGATTGAGGATAAAAATTATAAGGTTATACAACCTATTCGTTTTTTTGAAAGACAATTCGGTGAACCTTATGAGCAATCAGCCTATTTTCGTGAACGTTTGGATGTTGGTAAAAAGAAACGTTTCTTTTATGGAAATATAAGATGGGTTTCAAATTTAATTCTTAACGATGAGTGGAATTATGAATTATTCTCGGAAATGCGATATAATTTTGATAATACTATTGTGCTAAGATTTCAACATCAAAGTGGTAGATTAATTGAACATGATGATGTTTATTTTGATTCTTTATATGTCGCATTACGTAATGGTGAAAAAAGGTCTTTAAACATTCAATTTAATGGTTACATCATCGAGGAAATGATTTAAAGTTGCGTGTCATGGCGTTAATTTTTGGTTGAGAATGGGGGCAAATTTTGTCCTCATTTTTCTTTTACAATAGAGTGATAATAAATTTTTTTTTTTTGACTTTTTTTTGATTTTTTTTCTTTGGTAAATTTTAGCCTCTACATACGAATACGAGGGCAAATAAGGCAAATTTTTGGAGCGAAGCGGAATTTGACGTTTTGAACCGTATTTGTTATTTTGCTTTTTGATTTACCATTTTTTTATTGTAGATTTGAAAACGTTCATTTTTATATTAATAGCTAAACAACTTCGGGCAAAGATTCGTAAAGTGGCTGAGCGGTCTATTTTACATAATATAAATTATAGGACTGTTGTTATCATAAATAAATTAGTGAATAGAACTTTTTCTGTTCTATTTTACATAGTTGTAGATATGATGCCTTTAGGTTTATATCTACAGACAAATCGAATTTAGGAGATTCACGAACTCTAACAATTAAATTAAAATGCGTGAGTAATTATGTAACAGCTATTTTACGACCAACTGATCATTAAATATTATTAAGCTATAATTAGCCGTTATGCAAAATATTCGCTGCTAAGCGCTAAATTGTTTTATAAAATCAAATTGCTCTGGCAATTTACGCTACACAAGATTATAATTTAGATCATATTAAAACGGAGCATCTTTTGAATCATGTATATATTGTGCTAAATAATCTTTATTCATTACTTCAACTAAAAACTTTTTTGCACCTACGGTTTCAACTTTTATAGCAATTACCTGTGAGATTGCTTGATTTGCTTCATAAATAGTGCTAGGTCTGCCCTACTTTATAAGCGACGTTACCCCGAGGTTGATATGGGATAGACCCGATGTTGATACGGCTTTACTACGGGTGAAACCCTAATAAGGTACGGTTACGCTATGGTTTACCATACGGCAATGCACTGCGCGGCCTGTTGGCTTGACAAAGGCTGAAACTGTTTTTGGTGGAAATGTAAATAAGAGATGCCCAACCAGATCGTTATTGCTAAGTCGGGCGGAAGATTGCCTAAGGTTGGTGTTATAGGTCTCAGGTTGATGTTGAGATGTTCTGTATGACACGATAAGGGCTTGGTGTATTTTGTATTACTTAAACCGATACTCTCTGGATAGTCCGTTTGGTATTGTTGTATCTCTGGTTGCCATTGGTAGTTGGGTACTAGGCTGAGTGTAGCGGTCAATTGAAAATGGGTTGCTGAGCTTGGGCATATTCTGAGCTGGTTTGGGCTAATCTTTTCAATACTGATGCTTGCCCTACTGCGATCTTGATTTATGGATACCTGTGGTGTGGCGAGATATGCTTCTGAAAAAGAATGGTATTTGTTGAGCTCAAAGCCGATGAGCGCTTCTGGGCAGTTTTGTAGATTGGCTTCCCGTTCTCCTTTGGCACCACTCCCCTTTTGGATGATCTTACGGCAGATTCCAGACATACGGCTTGCCATATACGTATCTCTACATCTCGCAATTGATGAGGGCAAACCTTGGCGTATTGCTTTAGAGAAATGGGAAGCCATGCCAAACTCTTGGTTGTTTTGCTTGACGGGTTTAAACGCAGGATCATTAGCAATGCGCTCTTTTGAGGGCCCTACGGCTTTACGTGAGATGAACTCTCCATTACGTTTGTAATAGCATACGCCGTTTATGGTGCCTACTATTTGAAAAATTCCTTTTTGCTTAGGCATTTGGTGTTGAGTTGGTTATGTTAAGTTAAGATAAGAAAAAATTGAATTGGTTTGTTGATTGGGATGCGATTTTTGCATTGTGAATGATACATCGGAAGGCACATTTTTTTATAATTGGTAAGTCATTCTTTAAAACGAGCGCTAGCTAAAAAATGTCGGAAATAAAAAAAGCCACCTTTTTAAAATAGGTGACTTCTTTGATAGGTGTTGTTATAAATTTTAATTTCCGCTAATCATATGTTCAAATGCAGCATACTCTAATTGAATGATCGAAGCTTCTGAATCTTGAAATTCCTGAATAACCGCATTATAATCGTCGCTGTTATTTAAAACAATTCCATTGCGATGAGCTTTGAGCCTCGAGAAAAACTTTACTTCAAACCACACTTTATCTAATACTTCCTGTTCTTCAGCAGTTAGCTGATCATCCCCATCAATGATGAAATTCATTTTCTTTCTGGCTAAATTTTTAATTTCATTAGCTGCATTATCGTTGGTAGGCACATTACGTAAGGCCCCTACCATATAGAGTATTTTACCGTAATGCACTTTTTCAACATATTCATTTCCGTATTTCAGTTCGAAAAGGGCAGGATCCTGTTCCATTTCGTCAGTTAGGGACAATCGTTCTTCATAAGGAGGGAGAAAGTCACTGCTACCCTCTTTATACCTATAATTTAAAGTAAGAACTTGATCTTCGGTAACTGGATACTGTTCAATTATCGATTGGTAAAGTTCTGAGCTGACTGCAAATTTCGTGGCAAAGGTATTATTAGGAGCGTAAAATTCGTAAAAGTCACGATATTGAGGCACGTCTTCGATGGGGTTGGCATTGTTTTGCCAAATAGCATTATGAGAGAAAGCTTCACTAATTTCGCTATAGTTGCCTTCAGGATTGGCAAAGGGATTAGCCAGTGGCACCTGGTTGTTCGTGAGTATTGCGGCACCAATACTTTCGGTGTAAGGATAGACTGCTTCTAGAATGGTTGCTCCGTCTTTTATAATCGTAACTGCTCTGGTCCCTTCAGTTTTGTTGTAAATAGTTGAACTTGTTCCGCTATTATTGGCACTTGTAAATTCTACGGATATAAGGTCACCTTCTTCATAAGTATACACTGAAAAGCCTTTCTCGCTGTAAACTTTTTTCTCTGAAGCCAGTCCATTCTCATATGCGGTCTCAAACCATAGATCACCTTCAGGAGTATAATATTTAGACCAAAGCGGTTTATTGTCTTCACTGCGGCTCACTTCCATGTATACATGTTGTTGCGGAAAGCTGGAATAGATTTTAGCAGATTTTATATAACCGTTCTCATAATATTCAAACTCCTCATATGGATTTTCAAGATTGTCTACTCGTTTAGCCTCTTTGATCCAGCCATTGGGATAATTGCTGCTAATCTGGAAATAATCATTGGACTCGATGGAATAATCGGTTTGGGGAAAACTATCATCTTTTTGGCAGGAAGACAACAACACTGTAACTGCTAATAGCAATGATCGAAACATAACATTGTTCATAAAATGGGGGGTTAGGTTTTAAAAAATACATAATAGAAAAGGTTCTATTATAGGTTATTTATTGGTGAAATGTTAAACCATAATAATGCCGCAATATATGGTTTTAACCATTCTGTTTTGAAATATAACTGAAGTATTCTTAATAGAATTTAGATCCTTTGTTTTAAGTTATTGAAGTCGAATTGTCGTTTTTTAGCTTGTAGGTAGTGTAATTGATTATGGTTAGTTGTGTTGGTAGGCAACTAAAACAGTAAAAGAAACTGAGCTAGAGGGAAATCCGAAGGACTTTTGTTGTAATCGTGAACCAAGTAATTAATTATATCCATCTTTGGCGTGTCGTTTTTATTCAAAACCAAATTCTTCATTAAGATAATTTTTTGCAGTTTCTGCGTTATCAACAAGCATTTGTGCAAGTGAAATAATACGCTTTAATCGATGCTGTAAAATTTTTATTCTCTCTTTAGGTTCATTAGCGTCTAATTTATAGAAATAATCCATTCCTTCTTCATAGTGGTCTGTAATGTCGTTTTCATATTTTAGGTTGAAGCTTTCAATTTCATCTAAAAACATTTGATGGGAAGTATTAAGGTTTGCTAATCCTTTAAATAATTCGGCATCTATATTTGTTAGTCTACCACTATTTGATAAGGCATTGATAATCTCTAAATGCCAATAATCGCCATATAGACGGTTATGCGCAGGTATTTGCTTGATAGCAATAAGACTATCTAGATCATTTTTTATTCTCTGAAATAAATTGATAAACCCTTTTTTATTTTCTTCTCGACCTGAAATATAGAACGCGTTCAAATCTTCATATATGGCACGATACACCTGAACCTCCTCTTCCTGTTTATTTTGCTCTTCTTTTCTCGCATTCAACCAAAATGCTAGAAAAACCCCAATAAAGACAACAAAAAAGTCAAAAAAATACTTAGTGGTTTTTGGTATCAATAACCTCATTTTTTTTAATAGTGTTTTCATTTCCGTTTTGTTAAAAAATTGACGCCAATGTATAACATTTAAGATTATTAGCTTGATTTAAACATCTAAATCAGCAAATAAATAATAGTTGTAAATCTCAAAAGAACGTCCTTAGATAGGCAATTCATAGAAATTAGTTTTATACGGTTTTAGCCAGTATCTACTCTTTTTCAACATAAATTTCACCGTTCTTCATCACAAAGACGACATTGAAAATTGTATTTGAAAAGTCATGTTCCAGATCACCTTTTACAGCAATAATATCGGCATAAGCACCTTCTTTTAAAATCCCGAGTTCATCTTCTTTACCCATAAATTTCGCTGATAAGTAGGTTGAGGATTGCAGAATATTAAAAGGTTTCATTCCTTCTTCTTCATACGATATAAGGATATTTTTTGCAGCTTCTCCTTGCGGCATCTTAAAATCAATATAGTTGTCTGACCCTGTTAAGATGGTCACTCCTGCTTTAATGGCTCTTTGCAACCTGTCTTGATAGTTATCTTTAATACTTTTAATTGCAGCATCTCTGTCTCCTTGATAATCTAAGATATCATAAGCTTTGTGATACAGCGGTTTGGAGATGTCTGTAGGGATTAGTGCTACGCCTTTTTTTGCCATAAGCGTTAATGTGGTATCTGAAATTTGATAGCCATGTTCAATTCCGTCGACACCAGCGTTTACAGCTTCCCAAACCGCCATGTCGTATGTGGCGTGCGCTGTAACCTTTCTGTTATACCGATGCGCCATTTTAACGATGGCTTTCATTTCGTCAATGGTAAGACTCGTATTGTTTGGTGAATTATTAGCACAAATCTTGATAAGATCTGCACCATAGTTTACGTGTATTCTTACTGCATTAATAGCATCATCTACATTCTTAATTATGGTATATTCGTCTTTAATTACTCCGCGTTCACTTTTTAACAGACCAAAAACCTGACCACCTTCAGAAGTGATAATCGGTCCCGAGACAAACATTCTAGGACCAACAGTTGTTCCTTCATTAATGGCCCTTTTTAGAGCCACATCAAGAAAGGGACCAGAATCCCCTAAATCTCTTACTGTTGTAAAACCTGCTTCCAGCCAGGTCTTAGCTCTATTGGCACCTCTAAGAACTCTTAAGGCATCTCCTTCAAATAATACTTTTTGAGCCATAGGATAATCATCATTTAAGTCATCTAGCGTCATTAAATGGGTGTGACCATCAATTAATCCTGGGAGCACAGTATAATCACTTAAGTCAATCACCTTTCCATTTTTAGGAATGGTGATATTTTTTCCAATTTCAGTTATTTTGTTATTCTCTATTTTGATGATGTAATTTACAAGGATTGTTCCATGCTCTGAATCAAATAACTTTCCTGCCTTGATAAAAGTGGGTTCCTTTTCTTGATTGGATTGTGCGTATAGATTTAGGATCATTGTGATTAAAAAGACGGAACATAATAACTTTTTCATATAAAATCGATTAGAATATTTCTACAAATTAAAGTATCTCTAGCATGATTAAATTGTAAAAATGGAAACTACCTTATATAAATAACCAGGCAATATCCTTATTTGAATCTATGTTTCTAAAAAACGAACTGGGTTTGATGTTGGTAAGTGATTTGAATTCTTTTATAAAATGAGATTGGTCGTGAAAAAGACTTTTATAGGAAAGCTCGGTGAGATTATTTACGCTCTTAAAATCTAACAAGGCTTTTCTAAATTTATATATTTTTCGATATTCCGAAGGTGTTTTGCCCAAATTCTTTAGAATGAGCTTATTTAGATATTGTCTTGAAATTTGGTATTTTTCAGAGATTTCACCAATACTAAGTTCGCCTTCTAAATCACGCAATAACGTTTCTAATCTATCCAATTCAACAGCTCTAAATTTTGATAACCAATACTTTTCTAGTTGTTCAATTTGCTGGTCTCGGTTGCTTATGTCAAAAATCAGTTGCATTTCAAAATTAAAATCATTGAAAGGTTGAAAATTTGTACAAGATCCCTTGTCAAAATATTCTGAAATGTTAGGGACAAATCGGTTTATTCCCAGAGGATTAAATTTAATGGTTATTTCATTAGTTGGTTCTTGATAGAAGACTTCATACGGCTTGGTATATCTAAACACTACATCGGTAACTATATTTTTGTTTTTTGAAGGTGTTACCATTATTTTTTCAAAATCAAATTGAACATTAGCATCCTGGCTTGTGCTGACAATGAGATTATTAGTGGGAAACGTTAAATAATGGATGGGTAACCTAGACTCGCTTTTGGTCATAAAATAATAACCAGCAATATGCTTTTTTAAGGTTTTATGTTTTGGTTTGTAATGTTGTACGTTCATTTTTTATTTTATCGAGCTCTCGTAGCAGACGATTTTATAAAATGAGCTGGGCTACAGTCAGCAAATAAAGCACAGATAGAGGATGCGAGGACTGTTTTAAACTGGCTTAAATTAGCAATTCATTTTATGCGGTGTTGTAAATAACTATTTTTTATTTTCAAATATTTCTGATAGTTTATCATAATCAACTGTAGTGTCTGAAATTCGAAAATAACAATATTCAGCCATTCGATATGCCATTACTTTTCGGTTTTTATGAATCCAATAAATAATAAGTAAAAGGTTCGTTTCCCTCAGCCTTTGACAGCATTTTATATAGAGTGTACTAGCCAGTTTTATTATTTTTTTTGCATAATTTCAAATTCACTATATTTAGTTTTCAAGTCCATTAAATTGGTTGGTTTATTTAATAAGTACATGTCAAAAAACTGTAATATGGCATCTGTGGTTATCATGTATGCTCTGTTGGGGTTTATCGTTCCCGCTTCGTTTATAAGTTGCAAATTAACCATCAATGGAATGTCCATAAAGCTAGCGTGACCACTATTATTAATTTTGGCTTTATAAAAAGCGGCAGAACTTCCATTTCTAAAGGCATATTTATTAAAATTGGGATGAGGAGGTACCCATTCAGAAGACATATAAAGAAAAGGTTTGTTGAGAGTTGAATCTATCATATTTCCCCATTGTACACCATCTAAATTTAAACCAGCAATTATTCTATCATCTTCTAGAAGTGATTGGCCTATTGCAGAAGCTCCTTGAGAATGCCCAAAAACGCCTATTTTATTTGTATCTAAATGATTTGCTAAAAATGACGATTTGTTCCAAGTTTTTAATGTATCAATTACTGAAGTAATATCCTTTGACCATCGTTTTGTTATCTCTGAAGCAATATAATTTTTCAAGATATTTTGTGAAACTGTAAACTTTTCACTTTCAGTTTTAGCATTGTTAAAATCTTGCTGACTTTTCCACGCTAATTCGGCCATTTCTTGAGTACTAACGTATTTTTCATCATACTCTTTACTGTAGAGCTTTATTGTACCGTCAGGAAACAAAGTGCCTGTGCTTTCATAAGTATGATTAATATTTAAAACAATATAGCCGTGACTTACAATCTCTTCTATAATTGCATAATAACCTGAAGCTTTAGAATAAGAACCGTGAGAAAAAATTAAAACAGGGAACTTTTGGTTTGCTACTTTAGGGGATCTATAAGTGTGTGTTTCAACATAATTTAAATAATTGAAAGTCGATTTTGGTAAGCCATATTTTTCAGCAAAACCAATTCTATCGCCATCATTTAGATAAGGTTCTTTATCTTCATCTTTGATATTTGCAGGATACCAAACCTTGATCATGAGCTCTCTTTTATCATCAGTATTCTCTGTGATTTGTTCGGCTCTATCTGTTTTTAAATGCATATAGTCTGAACCTATTTTATATTTTCCAGTTGGTGTGGGTAAACTAAAAACAGGCAGAATGTTAGGTAAACTCCAAGCAAGTAATAGCAATGCCGAGAATGTTAATCCACTTATAATTTTTTTAATCCATCCTCCATTAAAAAATGCATACGCTTTGTAAAGACACCAAACTAAAATTAGATTTATTAAATAGCACGGCATCATTTGCCATCTGTATCCTTCGAGAATAAAATGTAGGATAAAAACTCCTCCAATAATTATTAATGGAAATTTTTTGCTGAGTTGATAGCCTTTAGTTGAAATGTACAAAGGAAAAATTGAACTAATAAGGAGTAAAATGATTTCAAATAGTCTCATGATATTATTTTTTAACAAATAACCATCTTGCTGCTTTACGTTCAAAAATTAGGTCATAGACAAATGATGGACAAGGGTATAATTATCACTATGTCAGATTCAAAAGCGCTGTGAAAATATCATCATTAGAGGTAAGCCCTAATTTTTTTCTCAACCTATATCTAGCTTTATTTACACTATCTTGAGTAATATTTAATATTTGCCCTATTTCTTTTGAACTTAAATTTAACCTGATTAGGGCGCATAGCTTTAATTCATTTGCAGAAATATTCGGACTTATTTTTTTCAAAGATTGGCTAAAATTTGGATAGATTTTTTCAAAATCGGAATAAAAGAGAATAAGATTAGGGCTATTTGAATCTGGTTGCGCTATTTCATATAGATAATCACTTATATCTGTTTTTAATTTTTTTATGTCCTCTTCTTGAACTGATAATTTGAGTTCATTTTTTTTTCTGTCTAATTGACTGTATTTAAAAATCTTTTTCTCGTTTCTAGATTTGATTCTATTCAGTTGCTTTTTTCTCATAAAAAAAGGAATAATAATGAATAAGATCATACATAGGGCTAATGCAGATATAAATAAAATGCAGAAGATAAACCAAGTATCAGTATTAACTCTAAAATTCATTAAATAGACGTTTTTTTTAAATTACTGACGGTAATGTATATGAGCTGTGGCGTGTTTTAGTACGAATCTTTGGGATAAAAACCTGCCTTTGGAAAATCAGAAGATTTCCAAATTGGCACAGACCAAGCAAGCCATAGCTTATATATGTTAGCTGCTGCTCTTGTTACAATTTTACAGGATTTACTTCGTATCCGTTTTTTCTTAGTTGTTCAATAATTCCGCATTGTCCTTGCAGATGAAGTAAACCTACTGCGATAAATGCTGAATTATAATTTTTGATTGCATTTTCTATTATTGGCATCCATTTTTCATTTCTGTTTGATAAAATTCCATCATTTTCTGCACATTTAACTTCAAACTGGTAATCTAATTTCATTTTCATATAATTTTTTGCCATTGCACAAACCCTTTTTTTAAATTTATTTTTTTGGAATTTACTTTCCAAATTAGAGAATGCGTTTTTTGCTTTTTCCCAAGTCATTTCCTCATTATTTACAATATTGATGGCATTAAATTGGTCCGAACGACTCTCTAAGCCTAAAATTTTACTTTTGTCTTGATTGACCATTGATTGCAGATATTCATCCATATGCTCGGATGTGTCGTTTGAGTTTATCGTTCCACAATTTTTTTTTGAGTATTCTTGTTCTAATCGTACCAAAAGCTCGGCTGGTTTGTGTTTACTAATCGGAACTTCCCAATTCGCAGTGTATTCTTCTAAAAAGTCAACATCATCTTTGTTTAGATATTCTCTGTATGAAAAATCATCGGTTCTGTTTAGCATAACTTTGGTGATGTTTTCATATCTATCTTCTATGGATTCGAAAATGACAATGTCGGATTTATTTAACAATCTTTTTATTTCAGGTCTATCGTCAATAAATGAATTTCCCATTTGATGAAATGTTCCCAAAATATAAGATGTTTTCTCTGAATCGGATTTATTTATAGACCAGAGAATTGTGTTTTGTGCGCCAATAAGATTTGTAATTAGTAAAAGCACTAATGGTAATACCATTTTTTTCATTTCATTTCGATGTTTTAAATTTATGACCGAGATTTTTGTCTTGTCCTGAAATAGGTTGACCATTTTTTGGGTTAAAAAGTCATTATAAATGTCTAAAATTTACAGGGAACATTGACAACTTTTTTCAAATAATTCCCTTCGGGTTTTAAAAAAGTTGCCAACATTCCTAGGCCGTTTTCTTTCTGTATGACCTGTACTTTATTGGGTTGTATTTCTTGTGGATACATTCAGGTGTTTCGAGCCCCAGGCTCCAATGGATTCTTTGCTGGTTGTATATCCGTGTTGCCTGTTTCATGATTAGCCTTGCGATATCTACGCTCTTGATTGTTTTCTTGAGTCCGAACTCATACTTGAGTATCCCGTTTATCCTTTCTGCCACTGCGTTCTCATAAGGGTCATACTGCTGGGTTGTGCTAAGTATAAAGTTGTTTTTCTCTGCAAAATCAGTGAACTCTGGACAACAGTACTGTATGCCCCTGTCCGAGTGGTGAATGATGTTCTCGTGCTTGAATTCCATGTTCTTTATGGCCATGTCCAGAGCCTTTACGACCAATGTGGCCCTCATATTGTCGTCCAATGCCCAACCCATTAGTTTCTTAGAGTAGGCATCTGTTACCAGTGCCAAATAAGCGTGACCGTCATCTGTTTTTATATAGGTTATATCGCTGACAAATACCTGTTCGCTATGGGTAATTTCCAAGTCTTTTATGAGGTTTGGAGATTTGTATAACAGATGTTTGGAGTCTGTTGTAATATGATAGCGTTTGTTTTTTTTGATCAGCATTCCATAGGATCTTAGTAGGTCGAACAATGCATCTCTTCCCATTTTTATGTTGTTTTCCCTAAGTTCGCTCCCAATGTACTTGATCAATTTTCTACAACCTGATCTATAGTGGATCTTTCTTTTCTGACGCACAAGGTCCAGGACTGTTTGATCTCTTTTTTCTTTATCATGATTTGCCTTTAGACGTTTATAGTACGCCTGTTTGCTTATCCCGAAGCATTGATAGAGCCATTTTACCTTGTAAGGTCTTTTCTCTTTTTCTCTATCTCTTTTACTAATGCTTCGGGCAAGTACTTTTTTGAGAGATGCTCTCCCGTAACGTTTTCAAAGTCAGCTATCACGTCCTGTTGGAAGTCCTTGACGAACTCAAGTTCCTCGATGCGCTCTTTAAGTTTTTTGATTTCTTGGTTTTTACTCATTGTATTGGATTTGTTCTCGAAGTTACTCAATTTCTTGATCCAATACTCAATGGAGCTTCTGGGAATATTGTACTTGTTTGCAGCGTGATTGACGGAGGTCTGTCCGTTTGCAATTTCGTCAATGATGGAAAGTTTCAGGTCGAAACTTATTTTTTGGTACTGTTTTTTTCGGCAGGAGCCATTCTTTGGTGTTTCCATAGTGTACTAAAAGTGTTTAATTTTTAGTCAACCTATTTTAGGACGAGAGTATTTTTTGAGTTGCAGGTAACGGTTGAAGTAAGAACAGTTGCGTAGTTTAGTCTGTAAGATAGATAAAGAAAAACAACGTTAGGAAAGTCCCCAAGGACTTTCCGATGAATACAGACCTAGCAATTGTTTTAACACTGTGTTTTGTGCTGGCTTTTAATTATTCTTTTTTGTCTACATTTATTACAATTCGTCTATACGCAGTCAAAGCTGGAGTGCCGTTGTCAGTTATTTCTAAAATAAGATGTATTGTCTTGCCTGACGCCTCAGAAGGTACAAGTATTTTACATATTGATGAAGAACTTTCTTCTATTGTTATTGCACCTTTATATGTACTTGGTTCATTATAAACCGACCATTTATAATCCAGAGTATTTTCATCAGGATCATTTGATGCCGAAGCATCAAAAATCAAAGAATCTCCAGAAATCGCTTTTTTATTAATAACTTTCAATGAGTTATCGCCATCTACAATAGCTACGGGATGATGGTTTACAGCAGAATAGTTTTCTGTGGTAGTCCACAACATACGGGCTGCAAAATCATTAAAAATGTGTTGTTTCCAATTGTTTATGGCTTCAATGCCTTCTTCTGTACTGCCGTACATGTAATAAGGGTCATATTGTGTTTCATCTTTACCACTCTTGACAATAAAATCCATGCCGCGTATTCCACTTATTTTTTCTGTGGAAAATCGACCACCCCATCCTCCGTAATCTATGTGTTCTGGTGCGTTTAATCCATTGACATATACAAAAAGAAAAGCAGGAGTATCGCCTTCCGTGGCCCATACCCTGTCAGGATAATATTGTCCTAATGGCATTATATTCTGAACATTGTTCTTAATCCATTCGTCAGATGGAGCCCATCCATAGATTTTTTTGTTGCGTATATAAACAATGTCAGGAAAACTTTTTGCAATCCAAGCACCCGCATCATCTTGACCAAGCACATCGTAAATCCGAATTTTCTTTATGAATTCTCTTTGTTCATTTTTGCTTCGAGTATTCTTTACTTTCCAAAGGGCTTGTGCAAGAGTATTCATGCCTCCCCATCCAGAAATCCATACCGGTCGCTTATCTTCTTTATTGTCTACTACAGAAATAATCAGTTCTGAGCCAGGAGAGTCTTTTCCCTTACCGACACCAGACATATTAGATTTTGCTTGACCTCGCTTAGTGACTGACTTTAAATAGTTTCCCTCGGGATATCCTTGGGCTTGCTTTTTTAAGTTGGGTAATATGTCTTCATACCAATCTATAGATTCAATTATCTTGTCGGTCTTGTCAGGATCATCTATCCAAACTTGGGAGCTTACAAGGCCTTCAATGTCTATTACATTAGAGCAAACCAAAAGATGAATCATAGATTGGATATCATCGGGGTCTGTACCTCCAAGGTCGGTAGTAACAATGAGCCTTTGCTTGTCGCTTTGGTCAACTTGTGCTGTACAATAGTCTACGCACAGCAAAAATGTAAATAGAAATATATATCTCATTATTTGTATTAACTTTTATTTAATGTTATTCACACTGTTTATTTTTTCAGCTTGCACACAACGGTATTGTATATGGCTCGTAGCGTGCAAATTATAAAATTATTTTCGGATTAAGCACGAGCCGAATTTTTTAATTTTTCTTATTATCTTTTCTCAATAAGCCAAATTAAAAAATTTGGCAGACTAGCAAATATACCTTAACTTCGATTAATCAACTGCCTAGCTATGAGCTATATACGTTGTTGTGCTTAGTTTTTTTTATTCATAATTGACACTCCGTTTATTCCAATCAGTCCATATTTTTCATAGGCAGTTAATCCACGAATTACTTTTGTTTCGTAATTGTCAGGATTTTCTAGAACTTTGGCTAATGCTTTATTGAATCTCTTATTTTTTCTCGGTTCTCTTCTTATTAATCCATAACCATCTGTTACAAGCCTTTCATAAATATATTTTTTGTCGTCTATAAAAGCTATGGATTTTCGTTTTATCTTTTTTCTGTTTAATTGTCTTGACGTTACATAAACAGTTTGGTTTTTTGGGTCGATTAATTCCGAACCATCTTGGTAAAGGATTAATTCCATTTCGCTAAATGATTCAAATCCGAATTTCTTCGCTTTTGGTAATTCGAAAGAGTTGATTTTCTGGATTTTTATATAAATCGAATCTCCTCTTTTTTTATAAGTTCCAGCGAGGTTATAAAAGGGTGACATATGTCGACGAATACTGCCAATTCTGACTATGTTATTTTCGTCAAAATTCAGATTATGTTTTATTCCGCTTTCCGAGAATGATGTGTAAAAATCATTTTGCTTTTGTCCAAATGAATATTGAATTGTTAGGCAGATTATAATTAGTGCAACTGTTTTTTTCATTTTAAGATTGTCTATAAAATCAAATCTATCTTATTTTTGAAAATACTCAAATCCATAATGAGTAAACTCGTGTTTTGATTGAGCAAACAGGTTTTTTCCAAAATTAAGCACAACTCGTTATATCTCCTCAAATATAAGGTTTTACACCTTAAACTTACAGAGTAACACAACATTCTAAGGACAAAAACAAACCCACTCCCCTAACCTACTCAATTATTTTGTAACATAGATTCAAACTGTTTGCAACTTATAGCAGAGTTCTCGTGGAAGGTGCCTTTTGACTTAATTTTTACCACAGTGTATTGTTAACAACTGGCTTAAACACTGTCTTATTTTTTATCAATTAAGATTGACATATGTTCAATGGCGAATTTTAAGACATCCAAGTTTTCCTCGATATACACGTCTGGTGCCATACCATAAGGATCTATGGGGTTTTTAGCAACATCCTTTGCCCGTAGAGAGGAGGGATAATTAAGGTCAAAACAGTCTATTCTTCTCGTGAGCACATTAAACCCATCTATTATTCCGGCCGTGTTTTGCCCATAGAGAATTACCTTTTCACTCTGCCTTGTCCTGTAGACAAACGTTTCTCCTGAGCTAATGGTTTTTTTATTTATGAGCACTGCTACTTTTTGATGGGGCGCGTAAAGTGTATCTGGTATTGAGGTACTGGCATATTCATCTCCATCTGGCCAGAATACTGATCCTGTTAAAGAGGAGAGGTAATCATATTCTGCTTTGCCCTCCTCATCCAGTTCTTCAGGCTTACGGCCATCCAGAAAAATATCAATATTGCCTTTGGAGAGCCAGAGGCCGTAATTAGGTGTTTGAATAGGCCCAGATAATATGTAAGGAAAAAGGGGCTTATAAACGGCATCGTTACCTCCGTTGTTATCCCTTACATCAACAATATAAAAATCGGCATTGACCAATTCCTGATGATGTGCTTGTATTAAGCTGTCTACAAATGCTGGTTCTTTTTCATAGAAATTAGGGAAACGAATGTAGGGAATCTTTCCATCTATCATTCGAAAATGGAAATCACTATAAAGCTCTGCTTCCTCTGCTTTTGTAACTGTATGTGTATTTGACGGCCAAACCTTTACCCAATTGTTGAAATCGATCAATTCTAAGTGTTCCTGGTTTTGAAGTTTGCCCTTCAATTTTCGTCCGCTATTGTTGTCCATATAATACACCACCTCATAATCATTACCATATACTTGTTTGAGCTCAAATTTTAGATCTCCAAGTTTCCAAAGAACATTGGTACTGTTTAGTATAACACCAATAAATTCATTGTTAGCCTCTTTTTTTGGCATAATGCCCACTTCATAAGCCCCATATTTCCAAATCCCTAAGAGATCATTGTCTTTATGGGTTTTGGTTTTCTTTATGTTTTTTATTTGTTTGAGGAAAACGTTCTTATCCATCACGATGCTGCGTCTGGTGTCTGTAATGGCGCTGTTACCTTTGAATCTGATATAAGTATGGCCATCCCTAAAGAACTGGAGCCATTGTTCAAGTACAGGAAGGCATTCTTCTATGGCAGAAACACGATCGGTTTTTTTCCGAAACAGGTTTGTATTGGCATCATAAAGAGCTCTATTGGTCTCGGTGACCTTGATGTGAAATAACGCATAATCATTTTCATACACCTGAACGACTTTTTCAAATGTTTCTGCACAAGTACAGTCTTGGGCTCGTAAGGATACGGTGCCTAACGCTAAAAACGTGAGCGTAAATAACAGCCTTGACATTGTTTTCATTGAGAGATTTTATAGGATTGTGGCAAGTAGGCTTTCACTAGCAATTAATTTTTACATTGATTTAGGTAGTTTTTATAGTCGGTAACCTAGTCCGATTTTTAAAATATTAATATTTGAATTATATTTTATGTCAGGTACTTCGTTGTCAACGCTTATTTTTATAAAATCATACTGAACTTGGGCAAATAGTTTATTGGTTATGTCATGAGCTACACCTAAATTGAGGTTGACTCCATTTTCCTTTTCACTTGAACTCACAGAAAAATTATTTTGATTGTTAAATCTATAAACATCTGCTTTAGAATTTATTACAGAGTAGCCTAAGCCTAGAGAGGGATGAAGTTTAGTTATTGATTTCATATTAAATTCAGCATAGATTTTAGGACTGAAAATATAAGTTGTAACGTCAAAAGGTTGAACTCTGTCTCCTTTTGTGTTTTTATACATTCCTGCATTGAAAGCGGCACCAATACTAATAACCTCCAAATTCACGAAACGATATTTAAGTCCAGCGTCAATAATGCCGTTAAAATTTTTTCCGATAAAATTTTCGTCAATTGGAATTGGATAATTCAATTCAAGACTAAATTTCGAGTCTTGTGAAAATGATTTCATTGAAAAAATTAGTAGTAATGCCAATAATAATTTTTGCTTCATGGTTTTGTTTTTAATTAGCTACAACGGTCTAGTATAAACGTAGTTCGGGGGTTTCAAGGCACTTCACTTTCCGCCCACACTAAACTTTGATAGATGCCAAAATACTGAATTCTAGCCATACAACCCGCATTACGCTTATACATTGTTGTGCGTTCGTACTTTTTTTCGTTCGTCTGTTAGCGTTGGCAAAGACAGACTCTTTGACAAGTTTTGGCTTGTGTGTTGGCTGGTTCGACTTACCAAATGCGAAGCATTCATGAGCACTTTTGAGTTATAAACAACAGCGAATAATTGTTTGGCTTTTAGCGTTGGCTATTTGTTTAGAGTTTCCGAAAATTTGATTGCTATTGATGCTCCGATCATAAAGTTGTCGTTTGTGAAATTGTTTTTGGTTTCAAAAACGTTGTCTCTACTGTTTAGCCAACGACCTTCCATTCGGCAAATGATGTTTTGGGTTGGTGAATAGTCTAGATTTAATGAAAGTCCTGTGGTTTGGAAGCCATTCATTGTTCCTGTTGGGATTATTATTCCTGTCTCGTCTTGATAATACTCTGCTCTGATAGCAGTTTTCCAAGTGTCGTTAATCGTGTATTGTCCAATAATGACAGGGCTCAACCAAAAGTCGTAAGCGGAACTGTTTTTTGTTCGCTGTTGTGTTCCAATGTCAAAGCCTGTAATTAAATCAAACTTTTCAGTTAGTTGAAATTGACCATAAAAATTATTGAAATAGCGCATTCTTCTTGTGGTGTCTGGGTCATCAGTTCCAATAAATGTGCTCCAATTTAAAGTGACTTTATTAGTTGGGCTGAAATTCACTTGTGTTCCAAAAGATGGTAATGAATTGCCTTCCAATCTTTGAATGCGTTGCCAACCATTAACAATCAATCCTGCTATTTCCCATTTTTCATTTGGGTTAAAAGTCAGTTTTGCTCCTGTTAAAAAATAAGGTGAATTTTCAGCCAACAAAGAACGCGTCAAAGTCATGTTGTCCATTGATATAGCACTTTCAAAGCCAATATGAGATGGTAAAACACCTGCATCTAGCCAAAGGTTATTTTTCTTATTCAGTGAAATGCCAATATTCGCTTCAAAGATATTTTTCAAAAGACCTGGTTCTGCTGCATAATTGTCATTGGCATAAGTACCTGTTTGTAGTGCAAAATTGGCTCGGTATTTTACATGTTCAAAATCCATTTTTACAAGTCCCAAATTCAAGTTAAACTCGTTGTGTCGATTATGATTGAACAAGAACGGTTGTCTTTCTGTACCTTGTGGCTGATTAAAATCATAGACATAAAAAACGTCTGCAAAACCTGAAATACTCAATTGCGGTTTTTGGTGCCAAGTGCTATCCACTTGTGCCGATATGCTTGAACTTGAAAAAATTAGTGCGATAAGTATTTTTAACTGACAAATCTGCTTCATCTCCTATTGGTTTAATTTTTCTTTCCGAAAAGATTGGATACTTCTGTTACCTTTTTGCGTTGTGAAAGAACCACAACAATGTCTAATATTTCGATTTTAGTTTCGCCATCTGGAATGATAATTTGATTATTTCTTTTAATTAAAATGATGCGTGAATCGGATGGCAAAATTCTTTGTTTGTTCAATTCCTTAATTAACTTGTCGGCAATTTTAGAATCTTTTTCAACCTGCATTTCTAATAATTCATAACCATCTCCAAGATCTAAAAACTCTTTTACATTAGGTCCTTGAACAGCTCTGTACAAATACCTTCCATTTAGGCGGTAAGGACTTTCTACTGTATCTGTACCAAGTTGTTCAAAAACTGATAAATGCTCTTCATTGTTAACAGAACTTACCAAACGATTAACGCCTAATTGTTTCGCTAATAATATAACTAAAGAGTTAACAGCATCATCATTAGTGGTAACTATTATGGCATCTGCTTTTTCGGCATTGGCTTCTTTTAACGCTTCAATACTGGTTGCATCTGCGTGGATAACCACGCAGTCAAAATGGGAAGCGACCCAATCGGCTGTTTCCTTGTTTTTATCTATCACGAATACATCGTGATTGTCTTTTACTGCTGCTTCGATGACGTGTTTTCCGGTTCTTCCTGAACCAATAATAATGATATGCATAATGTTGTTATTTAGTTTTAAATATTAAACGATTTTTGGTTTTGTGCCATAGAATAGTACTCTCAATAAAATCAGAATGGGTATGATTTCTATTCTTCCTGCCCACATCTGTATGATGTAAACACCTTCTAAAATTGGATTCATACTTGGGTCAGTTATGCCCGAACTTAACCCAACCGTACCTTGTGCTGATGCAGACTCAAAAATGGCATCTGCCAATGTAAAATCGCCCGACATAAAATAGACTGTAAACAAGGTGGACACAAATACAAACAAGATGTATATAAGAGTGAAGATTCCTGCTCTAGATATTTCTGAACTCATCTCTTCTGGAAGCATTAGTTTATTATCAAAGCGTACAGACTTGATGGTGTTTTTAGATAGAAATAGTTTGTTGATATGCCATCTTAATCCTTTTTGTAGTAACAACGCACGAATTATTTTGATACCACCCACTGTGCCACCTGCCGAACCACCAACAATCATAGCACCAGCTACAATAAACAAAACAGATAGGTCATCCCATCCACCAATATTGGATGTTTGCCAACCTGTAGTTGTAAGCGCACTCACAAATTGGAACATTCCTTCTCTGAATGGGTTGGAAACTAATTCAGAGTTCATTAGAAATAAAGACAAAACCACACCGCCAATTATAGAAGCAATAATCATTGAACGCGTTTGAATGTCTTTCCATAATTCATTTATTTTTCGCTGAAAAATGAAACGATAGAAAAAAGGAATTGATAAACCACCAAGAAGCATTGGAAGCAAGAACAACATATCCATTTTAGCAGATTCATAGCCTGCAATACTGTCATCAAGCGTACTAAATCCGCCTGTAGATTGTCCTGTCATAGCGTGGTTGATAGCATCAAAAATATTTTCAGATAAGGGATAGTTTGGTAATATAAAGTAGGTGCCAATGGCAATGTAAACGAACATTGAAAGCGTCACGACAACATATACTTTCCAAATAGCTCTTGCAGTTTCTATTACATTGGTTCTTAATTTCGTACCGCTAGCTTCTGAACCATAAAGTTGAATGGCTCCTTGACCTGGCAAGTGTCTGAAAACTGCTATTGCCATTACTATAAATCCTGCTCCACCAACCCATTGAGAAAATGAACGATAAAACAAAATGGACTTACCAACCGAAGGTTCAATATAAGCCATTGTTAAACCCGTGGTAGTAAAGGCACTGGTGCTTTCAAAGAGACAATGCAGTGGATTTCGAAAATTCAATAAACTTGAAGTATAATCCATTCCAACGGGAACCAATTGTTGCATCACTTCAAATGGTGTAATATGAGCAATTACAAAATAGGGAATTGCTCCAAAAATCATTATCATAAGCCAACCAATGGCAGCTATGGCGAGTGAATGTTTTTCTTTAGGCTCTTCTGTTTTTTCAAAAAGTCTGTAAACCAAATACCCTAACAATGCTGTAAATGTTCCTGCAATAAGAAAACCTGCAAGGGAATACCATTCTTGATAGATGACGGCAAATATGGCTGGCACAAGCATTACAAATCCTAAAATAATTTGCAGACTAGCTACCTGTTTTATAAAAGTTTTGTACATAAAATTATATTAAGATTGTTGGTTATATTGGCTGGTCGAGGCTTCTTCTTTTAGCTCATTTAAGTGCGATTGAAGATTTGTAAGCTGAACAATGATTTTATCCTTACTTTCAATAGGAATTTGGATGTCTTGATAGAGTTGCTTCGCTAATTTCACGGTATTCTGATAATCAGGAACCTTACTTTTAAAATCCGTTTGGTTTTTAGCATTTACAAAACATTTCAAGCCTTTTTTTACTTTTTGATTGCATTGAAAAATCTGTTTTGCACTATTAGGATGGTCTTGTTCGTAAAGCATTGAAAATTCTACTACATCAAAGCAAACTTGAACAATCGTATCAGCCATTTTCTTCGAAATTGATATGTCACTATTCATCTGCTAATATTTATTTGTTTTTTAATGGTCAGATGGAATGCCGTTAATGTCATTATCAGTTGGTTTGCTGATCATGCTAATGGGCATTTCATAGCTTATAAAAATTAGAAATGGAAAATCGGAAATAGAGTTACACAGCAGTTCCTAAAACCACCATTACAATTGTGGGTATAATAAATGCTTGATTTCCTTATACCAATCGCCAATTGATTCGTAGGGTTGCCTTGTCCTTCATCATAGAAAATATCCCACTTCATCCTTTTGTATTTTTTTTGATACCACAAAGGTCAGATGAAAGCGATAAGTAAAAAATCAAGGATTGGTAAGTCTCTATAAAGATTTTATAAAGATTACTGAAAGCGGTAACCAACACCGCTTTCTGTGATTATGTGTTGCGGATTATTAGGGTTTTCTTCAATCTTTTTACGCAGTGTACCAACAAAGACGCGCAAATATTGTGTTTCGGTTTGATAGCTATAGCCCCAAATCTCTTTTAAAAGATATTGATGTGTAAGAACTTTACCTTCATTTTTAGCGAACAAAGCCAATAAATTATACTCTGTGGATGTGAGTTTTATGACTTCATTGTTTCGCTTGACAATTCGGGCTACCAAATCAATTTCAATGTATCCACAAATAATGACTGATTTGTTCTCGGTATTTTGGCTTCTTCTAATTGCTGAACGAATTCTTGCCAAAAGTTCGCCTGTGCGAAAAGGCTTGGTTAAATAGTCAGTTGCTCCATTGTCTAGCGCTGAAACAATATCGGTTTCATTATCCTGAACCGAAAGTATGATGATAGGGTTGTTATACCATTCGCGTAGTTCTTGTAAAATCTCGTGACCGCTTTTATCAGGCAATCCAATGTCGAGTAAAATCAAATCAGGTGGATGACTAGCTGACAAAATCAACCCTTCTTTTCCTGTACTTGCTTGAACTACTTTATAATCATTACTCTCCAAGTTTATTTGAAGCAATTTTCTGATTTGAGGTTCATCATCTATAATAAGTATTTCTGCTTTATTCATTTTCCAAATTTGTGTTTTTAGAAAATTCGCACGGAATTTTAATTAAAAATCTTGCGCCACCATCCTTTAAATTATCTAAAAGTACTTTACCGTTCATTGCTTCAGTAAAGCCTTTTACTATTGAAAGCCCTAAACCTGTTCCACCTGTGGCTGTTTGCTTCAAACGATAAAATTTGTCAAAAACATAATCCATTTCATTTTCGGGAAATCCTTTACCATTGTCAAATATTTCTATGAAACAATGTGTTAGATTGTGGTCGAGTTGAATTGTTATGGTCGTATTTTTAGGTGTGTGTTGAATTGCATTATGTATGAGATTGAATAGAATTTGCTCCGTAAGACCACTATCAATTTTGACTAATGGTAGATGTTCCTTTGATGTAAATACAATCTTGTGATGTTTCTCGTCATTTTCATTGTCTTTAATCGCAGAAAACACAAGCTCGTTCAAGTCGCACCAATCCACTTTCGGTTGAATAAAACCTGCTTCAAGTCGGCTCATACTTAAAAGGTTTTCGACTTGTCGATTTAGTCTAAAACTGGCAATTTCAATTTCAGAATAAAGTTCTTTACGGTTATGATCAGAAAGTTTGGTTGGGTTGTCTTTGATCGTGTCAATGGCACCAATTATTGTTGAAATAGGGGTTTTCAATTCGTGAGAAAGTGAGTTAAGTAGGGTGTTGTAAAGTTTGATAGCTTTTTCCTTTTCTTCTTGTTCTCTTTCCTTTCGTTCTACTTTTCTGATGTTGTATGTTAAAACTGCATTTATTGAAGCAATCACAAAATACATTAGAAACATCAAACCATCTTCTGCTGTACCAATATGTAAAGTGAAGGTTGGTGGAATAAAAAAGAAATTCCAAATCAATGCACTTAATAATGCCGATAGCAATACTGGAAAAATATCAAAAAGAATAGCATTTACTGAAACAACTAAAAGTAAAATAAGAGCAACAGCTTTGTAGCCAATAATGTCAACCGAAAAAAAACACAACACAGAAGTCAACACAATAAGTAAAACACTTATTAAGTATTGATTTTTCTTGCTATATTTTCTTGTTTTCAGTAAGTCCACATTTTTTGTTCAAATTTAGTGATTGAGTTATAAAGATTTCGTAAAGATGTAAGTCTTTCGAGCGTTGGAAGGATTACTCACTGAAAATTTATTTCTATCGGTGTTCGTGAACCGCTTACGCGGTTTGGCTCTTTTGGTTTTTCAGGGTTGAATTTGTGGGTCGGAAAAAAATATATGTGCCAATGAGCGTGGGGTTTTTATGACGCACAACATATTATATCTCCTCTAATATAAGATTTTACACCTTAAACTTACAGAGTAACACAACATTCTAAGGACAAAAACAACCCCACTCCCCTAACTGGATCAACTATTTTCTAAAATAGATCAAGATTGTTTGCAACCTGCCGAAGTGTTATCATGAACTGTTAATGCCTTTTTACTACAGTACGTTGTTGTATATGGTTTGTTGCGTGGTTGAGCAACTAAAATAGTAAAAGACAACGAACCGGAGGTAAATCCGTTGGATTTTTAGAGTATGTACAAGCCTAGAAATTAATTATATACGATAATACAAAACGTCTTTTATTCAATTGCATCTCCTTGGTTCGGTTTAGCTATAATAAATGCCCAATTTACATATTCAGGCACACTGTTTTTTTTGAAATAGTCGTCTCCCAATCCGATTATTTGATTTCTGAAATCAATTATTTCTAGATTCAATTCGTTGTCAATATGGAATTCAATTCCATTACTGAAATAAATAGGTTTGTTTTTATCAGTTCTGAAAATATACCAACTATTAGATTCCAATTGAGATTTCCTATTCACAATTAATGTTTCAGAAGTTTTATTCTTTATATAAATCTCGAAAGTATTCTCTTTAGATTTCTTCTCAAAATACTCAATTGTAGTAAGTCCGATTTTGCTCAAATCTTTAGGGTTACTTTTAAGTACTTTTTTCTGTTTAGATTTTGATGTAAACAAATAGATGAAATATGGAATAATTAAAGCTATTCCAATTGCTAAAGGGTATAACCTACTTAAATCGGAGTCTAAAGTTGTGTTTCGGTATCTTCCACTTCCACCAAAAATTAACCACAGCATTATAAATCCAATTATGGCGAATCCGATTAGTATTTTTGGAATTAAATTAGAAACTTTATTCTTTGTAATCATTCAGTTATTCGGACGTATGTTAAATGTTTTACAACTAGTTATATCTTCTCAAATATAAAACTTTACACCTCCAGATCAACAAATTAGATAAGATTTAACCCTCAAAAAACGACCCCACTCCCCTAACTGACTCAACTATGTTCTAAAATAGATCAACACTGTTTGCTACCTGTCGAAGTGTTCTCGTGAAATGGTAACGCCTTTTCACTTGTTTTTTTAGGACAGTACATTGTTATCCTTTAGTAATTGGAGACTCTTCTAAATCTAGTACCATTGAGCTTACTTCGATATCAAACCATTCCGAAAACATTTTGAATGTTCTTTTTTGTGGCCATTCGGTCTCGTCCATACACCAATCGTTTAGTTCATTTGAGAAAATTTTGTCGAAGTTGTTTTTTATCCAATGGCGTGTTTTTTGGTTGTTGTCCATTTCTCGTAAGAGATAAATATTGTTTTCATCGCTTTGGGTCATAGGTGCGTCATCAGGAAACACAGCGCTTACCCAATTAAAGAATGGTTGCTTTTGTTTTACGGTGATCGCATTTCTATTAATAAAGTCAAAGTAATAGGTTATTGGTTCTATATCCATTTTAAGTCTTTTTTTTGCTTTTGAATTTAATGTTGTAACACCATGATGTGTTCTTAATTTTGATAGACTAAATTATATTTTTTAGTTTCGAATTCATCTTTTTCTAAGATGTTTTTAATATCGAATTTATAATTTTAAATAGGTTGCTTTACGTTGTTGCATTCTTAACCTTACGGCATATCCCAGACATAAGGCTTTCCATATGGATGTCTTTTTATTGTAAGGTAGATGCCGGTAAGCCTTGACGAATATAGAAATGAATACTCTTTGATAAACTGTACGAGCACTCGTTTAAAACGAGCGCTAGCGAGTGGGGAATGCTAGCAGACGTTATTTTACTATCAATAAACCCCTAGCCATTTGGATAGGAAAACAGAATAAGTGGATTGAATAGACCATAAACTGGTTCTTTATTCTTGTAAAGTCTATACGAATTCAAATCAATTTCAACTTTTTCAAATTTTAATTCTTTTTCACCCATTAATATCAATATTTCTTCTGTTAAAGAGACAATATTTAAGACATATTGACCTACTTTAATTGTATTATCTTTCAAAGTATATTTATATCGATATGCATTACCATAGTAATACTGTGTTATGAAATTCTTATCAATTTTTACATAAATAAAATTCTTATCATTTGATTTATAATTTTTTCCATTTTCTGTTACGGATTTTTCAATTTCACCATCGTCACCATAGATGACTAATTCCCCAACATCAATCTTATTCTGATTTGATTCAGTTTTGTTTTCGATGAATTTCCAAGTGGATATTATATCAGAATTAATTTTACTTTGTCCGTAATTCAATATTCCGATCAGACTTACCAAAATAGTTAAAATCTTATTTTTAGAAATTTTCATTCTGGGGATTTTACTTTAATGTTTGCGAACGTACTTGTGTATAGTTAGATTTATGGTTAATCACTTAATTTAGCAAATAAAAACCAGAAGGATTTAGGTAAGTAGGCTAGAACTAGCAATAAATTATATACGGTGTTACCTGCTGGCTTTTATTTTTTCAAATTTCGATTCTGATAGGATTTCCACTAATTCCAATTCGATTAGATCGTGTTGAATTGGGATTTTCCTTTTATATTTTATCATTCCAATGTCTTTCACATAGAATGCATCTTGATAAAATCTCTGCTCAACATCGTGGTCAAGTGCTAAAATTAAATATTCGTCTCTAAATTTCACTGCTTGGTATTTCTTTCCGTTTACAGTAATATTTTCAAGTCCAGATTTCGCTCTTTTCTTTTTGAAGTCGAAACGGCCATATTTATTTACATATTTAACAGAATAAGTAAATTCATTGTCTCCATTCCACTTGTAAACATCTTTATCGATTACTTTGGCTTTAATCTCCTTTCTTTCTCCTTTGTCATTCAATTCAAAGTCAGAGTAAGCAGTTAGTTCAGCTCCACTTTCAGTTATAATTTCATCAAAAGTGTTATAAACGTTAAAGTCAGAATCATATGAAACTGTTTTCAGTTCATTTGTTTCGGGAATTGATATTACTTTCCAATACTCAATTTTTGTCGAGTCGTTTTTATCTACGTATTTATAAACTTTGGTTTCTGTTTTATTGAAAAATGGATAATAAAAGTCTTTTAAATTTTCTTGTGCAGAGCAATTTGAAATAATAAAAATTAAAATCAGAAGTGCAATGTTTTTTGTCATTCTTAATGTTTTTTTCAGCTTGCAGGCAACGTAATTGTATAAGGTTTATTGCGTGTTTCAGCAAATACAAACCAAATAGAAAATCCGCGAGGATTTTCGTAAGTAGGCGAGTACTAGCAATGAATTATACACTGCTTAAGTTTACAATTCACTAAATTTAAGTATAAAACAGAAAAGACAAAAGAGAGGAATAAGGTTAATATACACGCAGAGACCTAGATCTCGTCAACATTGAAAACCCCCTCTCTTTTCTACACAGATTTCGTACAGTTCTATGAGGCTTTTAGACCTCGCTTTCAAGTCGTTGAAACTCGCGTAGATTGTCCTTTCAAAAAACATTTTCTTATGAATAAAGATATTAAATATTTTGGTATTGACATTAGTGCGTTAGTATTCGATGTTACAGATTCTGATGGTAATTATTATCAGTTTAGAAACAATGGATTGGGCTTTGAGAAGTTTACAAAACTCTTAAATAACACTAGTCATTGTGTAATGGAAGCTACGGGTTATTATCATTATCAGTTAGCGTACCATTTATTAGAATCAGGTATAAAAGTATCTGTAGAGAATCCATTATCTGTTAAACGTTTTATTCAGATGGGCTTATCAAAAATTAAGACCGACAAGAGCGATTCAAAACTTATTTGTTCTTATGCAGAGCAGGTGGACTTAAAGCTTTGGAAAGGCAACTCTAAGAATGAAATAGAATGTCTTCAAATCACTAGAGCTCTTTCTGTTTATACAAAACAGAGCACTATGCTTAAAAACAAATTACATGGTGAGTCTGTATTGGGCAATCCTAGTAAGGTCGTGTTGACGTCTTTAAAACGTAGTTTAAGACAGCTCCAGAGAGAGATAAAACTATTAGAGGACAAGTTATTAGTTTTGGTAAAAGAGGTTCATCAAGATTTGTTAACGCGATTAAAAACCATACCTGGTATAGGTCCTAAAACAGCCATTACGCTAGTGGTTTTAACAGGTGGATTTGATCGTTTTACAAGTGCAGGTGAGTTATGCAGTTACGCAGGTTTAACGCCAGTGATACGGCAAAGTGGAAGCAGTGTAAAAGGGAGGCCACGAATAAGTAAAATAGGAAACCAGAAACTTAGAAATTTATTATTTATGTGCAGTTTTAACGCTTGTCAATACAATAAAGCTTGTCGTGATTTATATGAGCGAATCGTCGCTAAGGGAAAGAGCAAAAAACTTGCGCTAATAGCGGTATGCAATAAGCTGTTGAAACAAGCATTTGCTATAGCTAAATCAGGTTTGATATTTGATCAAGAATATAAGAGTAAGCTAGTGAGAAATTAATGGAATTTTACTTGTTTTTTACCACAGTACTTTGTTGTGTACAGTTATTATGATTCATAAAATTCTTTTCCAAATAAAATTAAATCTATGTGACAAATAGCTTTTCGGATAAACGATTTTGTCGTTCCAGATTGATTAAAACAATTATCATAAATATCTTTTAGAATTCTCATAATATAAGGCATATTTATCTCGTCTTCTTTAAGATGAGTTATGGCTTGAATATAATATCTTAATTCCCTTGTACTAATTGATTTAAAATTGATTTGTTTATTTTCTGTTAACTCTTTTATTGCTTTTGTTATTTTTTTTGCTGCGTCTGAACCTGTTGTTATATTACCTATTTTAAATTTCGAAAAATTGCTTTTTTCAAGTTTAAATCGTTTTCTCATATCATCAACCTTATTGCCTTGTTCAGTCTTGAGTAATTCTGATATCTGTGTTTGATTCAAATTTGATTTTGAAATGTAAAAGTAAATTGGGTAATAAACTGTGTTTTCGTACAAAACTCTCCTAAAAAACTCTCTAGCACTATCAGAGTCCAATTCTTGTTCAAAAAATGAATTGAATAATTCAAAATGAGTTATTATGTGATATTTGTTTTCTACAAGTTGAATTATTTTATTGCTATCAAGTGGCTGAACATCTCCTATCAACTTAAGTGTTGGTGCTCCATCTTTCTCAACAAATTTACCTTCATTTATAAAGGAAACTTTTTTCAATAGTTCTTCTGGGATTAGTAATTTGTTTTTAGAACCAATGAGTTCTCCGTTTATAATGTTTAGAAGTCCAATGTTTTCAACTCCAATGGTAGCAACATTATTGATTAATTTGAGCCAATTATCATTTAATTCTTTATGTTTTTCCTCAATTATGTTTCGTAAATCTCCATATGATATTCGCCTGCTTTGACCAGGATAACGATAGAAAATATCACTTTCTTGTATATTGTTGTTTGCTGTTTTTATAGCAACGACAGGTTTGTTTTTAGATTTATGAATATATAAAAAACCAATTTTAAGCTCATTTATTTCTTTGATGAATAATTCAAACTCTATTTCTGGCGCAAAATAGTCAAGTAGTTCTTGAGACAAATCTTTATTGTCAAAATCTTGAAGTTTGTCATTTTTTAATCCTACTAATTCTCCATTGTTTTTAACTCCGTAAATAATTAATCCGCCGTTTGCATTCGCAAAACTTGCAATCCATTTATGTAATTTTTTGTCCTTATGTCTTGGGCTGTGAAAACTTTCTTTAAATTCTATTTCAGAATGTTCTTTTTGCCTTACATAATTTTCTGACACTACGAAGTAATCTTTCCAGTCAAATTCTATTTCAAATGATTTTTTCAAGTTTGGTTGGATTTTATTAATTGTACACAACGGTATTATAAATGGCTCATAGCATGTAAATTAGCGATAACTATTCGGTTAAGCACGAGCCGAATTTTTTAATTTTATTATTACCTTTTCTTTTCAATAAGCCAAATTAAAAAATTTAGCGGACTTCCAAAAATGCCTTAGCTTCGATTAAGCAACTGATTAGATAGGAGATATATACGTTGCTCTATGCAGTTTTTATTCGTTTATCATTATTTCAATCGACTCATCTGCAATTCCTTCTGTTTTTTTCTTGAAAATATTATAAAACCAATTAGGTACTTTATTAGATATCAATCTTTGTGTATAATATAAGTCTTGAATTTGTCTTAACTCAATGTTGCTAGGAATTGAGTTGTTTTCTTTGAACTCCTTGTATAAATTATCTATGATTTTGTTTATCCTTTCGTAGGTTTCAATTATTCCATTTTGAGCTTTTATTGTTGTTGTTCCAAAAACTAATGCTGGAATTGAAGGTGCTAACCAAACAATTAAATCGAATAATCCTGTATTCTTGTATAGAGATAATGCAATCATTCCTCCATAGTATAAAACAATCATAACTTTTATAAAAGTTGTAAATTGAGTTCTTTGAGATTTCCCCCAAATGGCATTACATTTATAAGCAAGAAGAACTGCAATTTCGTGTTTTAAATTTGTATTAATTTTTGTTGAGTACCAATTCGTTAAGTGTTTGTTTTTATTTCGTTTACTTAATTCAAGTATTTTACTGATTTCTATTTTATCTCCAACTAAAATTTCATTTCGTTCGATTTTAAATAAATCCGTATCAAATTGGTCTTGAATAATTGCTCCAGTTTTGGTTTGCTTATCCATAAAAACTTGTGAAAAAATAGAAATTAATGTCCAAATAACACCAATTACAGCAACTAGTGTGGCGTGATTTAAGTCAAAGAATAATAATACTGTCGGTGACAATGCTATTATTATACTAATTATATCAATAATTTGAAATTTCTTTGCTTTATCATACGCAGAGTTTTGAGCTTTTAATAGCCTTAAATACGGTTCTGTATTTTGGTCTTGTATAATTGTATTCATAATTAATAGTATGAAGGGTATTTTTCGTTAAAAAAGAGATTCCACCAATAAAAGGCATCTTCTAGATTTCCATTATATTCTGAAGTTCTAGCATTAGCACTTCTCCTTTTTGCAGTTGCAAGTTTAGATAATGAATCCTTTTTTTTAGCTTCAGTTGAACAAGGATAAATATAACCTGATATACCCGTTGGGTCAAGTAGAGCAGGTAGATTATTATCAAGTAATGATGCCATTATTTTCATAATATCTATAGAATATTCTATATACCTTTCGTCTTTTGCATATTGAACAATTTTCATTTCGAGATAGAATGAAGAAATTGGTACATTACAATAATATTTCCAAGCTTTAATAAATCTTATCAAAGGTTTTACCTTAAAATATAAGTTCTTGTTGATTTCACTTACATATTGATTATGAGATTTTGGTCCAGCTTTAATCCAGCCCGAATTTCCATCTGGAATATCATAGATGTTATTTCCATTATGCAATCTTATAAAGTCAGCAGGAACAATTTCTGTTGTTTCGGTATTTTGAGTACCAAATGGACAGACAACAGCAGGACTATCTATGTAAACCCCAGTTGTTGGAAATCTTTTTTGAAGTACTTCTTTAATTTCCCTTAAAGTCGTAGCAGAATTTTCTTTGAGATTTTTTGTTGGTATACTTGCAAAATAATCCGTATCGCTATAACCTCTTATGCTTGTGCCAATGCCATTTGAACCCGTTTTAAAAAAATTTATCATACCAAAATTATTTTCAAGACAGCTTTTTATAGAAGCTCGATGATTTTTTACTGCGTTTGATTCAGTAGTGTTTGGTGTAAGTCTAGTATGAAGAATGTCAAATCCTTGACTTATTGTTTTTGGCATATGGTTTGGTTAAATTGCATAGAACTAGTTACAGCTCCTCAAATATAAGGCTTTACACCTTAAACTTATCCACTAAAATAACATTCAATCATCAAAAAATGAGACCCACTCCCCTAACTTATTTAACCTTTCCATAATATTATAAGCACCCTTTTTAAATGCAAAACCCCTTAAATTATTAAGGGGCTTTTTAAATGCTACTATTAAGACTGTGCTTAGTCTTTTATAGGCTGTTCTAAATTTTCTTTTAAATGTTTGGCATAAAAGCCCATCATGGCTTCGTAGAGCGCAATGCGGTTCTCTTCTTTTCCAAACCCATGGCCTTCGTCATATTTTACCATATAGGGCACATCAACACCTTTGGCACGTAAACCATTAACAATCTGGTCTGACTCATCGATGTTTACTCTTGGGTCATTAGCACCCTGCACCACAAGCAATGGTTTTTTTATTTTATCAATATGAAACACGGGCGATACTTCTTCCATGATTGCTTTTTCCTCAGGAATATCAGCATCATACCAAATTTGCTTTACGATTTCTTTATAGGGTTTCCAGTATTCTGGAAAAGAATCAAAAAAGGTAAAAATGTTGGAGACTCCAACGTAATCTACCCCACAGGCATAAAGGTCGGGCGTTTTGGTAAGACCACGTAATACGGCATAACCACCATGACTACCCCCATAAATGGCGGCATTGTCTTTATCTACCCAACCTTGGTCAATGACGTATTGTAAGCCATCTTCAACATCATCCATGGCCTTTCTGCCAATTTGCTTAAATCCAGATTCTAGAAACTCACGGCCATAGCCCCCAGAAATTCTGAAATTAACCTGTAGCGTGGCGTACCCACGACTGGCGAACAATTGTGCTTCTGGATTAAACCCCCAAGAATCTCTAATGCCCTGTGGCCCACCGTGAGGGTTCACAATCACGGGTACCTTGTTGCCATTGACGGCTTCCTTTGGCAAGGTAATATACCCATGAATGGTTTTGCCATCTCTACTTTTAAAGGAAATGGGACGCATCTCTGCCATATCGGTTTCATTGAGATTGGGCATGAGATTGTATAATAACTGGAACTCGTCCTTTTTGGCATCATAAGCATAGTAAGTGCCATACAGCTTGTCGCTTTGGAGAAAGATCAAGTATTTGCTTTCATCATCGGTGTTATCTACAATGGAATAGCTGTAATTTGGAAATTTCTTAGTGATTTTTTGGTGCAGTTTTTTATAATACGCACTTTGAGGAACCACCACTCTTTTTTCGCCTTCGTATGAAAAATAATCCAGCTCATACCCTCTGTGTCTGGATAAGGATAAGCCAGCGGCGTCATAATTATCGTTGGAAAATAGCTTCTTAATGACTTTGTCTTCCTTTAAATCATAGAGGTAGATTTGCACCTTATCACTCTCTAAATTTGAAATCACGTAGGCATCATGCGGATATTCGGTAGCATAATTGAAAGACGAAATACTAAAGGTGTCTTTCCAGCTTAAGGCTTTAAGTACCTCAAAATTTTTACCGTCGGTGGTGTAATATAGATCCATATTGACACCGTTGCGTAATTTTGTAAATCCTCTTAAATTGCCATCCTTATCAAAATCATAGCCATTAATGGGATTGGCAGCATCCTCATTGTTGTACAATTGCTCTAGCTCTCCAGTAACGATGTTGATTTTATAGGGTTCAAAGATTTGAAGGTTATTTTGATTCATGGAAATGATCATGTGGTCTTTATCCTCTTTTAAATTACTAAGGATGTTGACTTTTACGCCCTCAAAAGGGGTTAATTCCTTTTGGTTAGTACCATCAAGATCAACGGCATATAAGTGATAATCTTCATTACCACCTTTGTCCATAATGTAGATGAGTCTATTATCATTGGCCCAGCCGAAGCCTCTAATGAGCTCCTCTTTTTCTTCAATGACCCGCGTCACTGCTTCTGTTTCCAGATTTTTGACGTAAACGTGGTTTTTTTTGTTGGCATCTTTTTCCTTATAGGATAAATAGGTCCCGTTGGGCGAAAAATTAAAGGCGCTGGCATTTGGTTTGGCAAAATAATCTGCCACCGAATATTTATAGCTTTTTATAGGGCTATAACTCGCCAATTTGTCCAATTCCTCTTGAGAGGACGGTAAGGCTGTGTTGCCAGGTAGCGTTTTTACGGTTTTGTTGAGCGTTAATGCTAGCTCGTTAGACCCTTGATGGAAGGTTCCTGTAACTTTGTCTTTAGACATGGTGCCTATGTATTTTATTCCAGCTTGATTAAACTGAATCGTTAATGTGTCATTTACAAAGGTAGTGACATCCATAGGAATTGCCATAGCCCCTTGTGATGGACTATCCATTGTGGAAGACAGGACATTATCACTTTTGGTAATGTGAAATGTTAATGGAATCTCGGCACCTTGGGCGGTGAGTGTGCCTTCCCAAGCTCCTGTAATGTCCTGTGCATTTGCTTGCGGAAGAAAGCCTACGAACAGCAACACTGTGCTCATTATTTTTAAGACTGTTGTTTTCATTGGATTGATTTTTTTTTGCGGTTTCTGTTTACATTCAAGGTATTAGACCAAGGGTTTTTGAATTTGTTACAGCGTTTTAAGTTTTTAATTTCATTTTAGCTGCTATTGCTTCACTATGATCATGTGGTTTCAATTAACAAAACTTTATCACCAATTTTGGCGTTTTTGGCCTTATGAGTCAGACTCTGTGGCATTTGAGCTTCAAACATTGCTGCTTAATTGTTAAGTTATCGGTAACGAACTATAAAACAAAAACAACATGAATTTACAAGACAGAGTTATATTGATTACAGGAGCTTCTAGCGGCATTGGTAAAGCCACCGCTCACAAACTGGCCGAAGATGGCGCTAAGGTGGTTTTAATGGCGAGAAGTGAAGATGAATTACAGGTATTACAACAAAAGATAACGCATAACGGCGGTGAGGCTTTGGTGGCCGCAGGTGATGTCACCAGTAAAACCGACTTTAAAAAAGCGGTAGATAAAGCCGTGGAGACTTATGGCAAGTTAGATGGGCTAATCAACAATGCCGGACTCATGCCCCTCTCTTTCGTTAACAAATTGAAAACCGACGAGTGGGAACAAATGGTGGACGTGAACATTAAAGGGGTACTAAACGGAGTTGCAGCCGTTTTACCACAACTTATGGAGCATAAAAACGGCGATATCGTGAATATTTCTTCTATGGCAGCGCACCGTTATTTTCCTGGAGGTGCCGTGTATTGTGCAACGAAGTCGGCCGTAAAAATGTTTTCTGAAGGGCTTAGACAAGAACTGGCGCCAGAATATGGCATCAACGTGACCTCGATTGAGCCAGGTGCAGTAGATACCCAACTGACGGATACTATTACCGATGAGGACATCCAAGAAAAAATGAAGGAGATGCAAAAAATGACCACGCTTGAGGCTGAGGATATTGCCAATGCCATTCATTACGCGTTGACCCAACCAAAACGGGTGAATATTAATGATATGTACATTGTACCAAGTGAGCAACAATAAGCTTAGCTTTAAATAACAATTATAGGCCTATGGCTTAAAAAAAATCCCGAGAAATCGGGATTTTTTTATGTGTTATGGTTGGGGTTTTGTGCAGAGATCTTTGCTAGGGTTTTTGTGAGTCGTCTAGAATTCGACATAAAATTATAGTTTGTGTGAGCGACGATGCTTAAGCATTTAAATTTGGCCAAACACTTTTAAAAGTAAAGCTATTGGTCCAATGATTACACTAATGTAAAATATATATTTACCATGTTGTCTATCGGTTTCCGAATACGAAAACACTTTTTGTCCGTTGGGTAAAGTCTTCTTAGAAGTCCATAGAAAATAACCGATGACTATCCCTAATAAACCTCCTAAAACAGAAAAAATATAGCCAGCAATAATCCAAGATTTTTGATCTTCTTCAGGTTTTGCCAATTCTTTTAATCTTTCACTTTTTAGAGAATTTAAAAGTGCCTTATCAACTGTTTTCCCTCTTTGATTTAAAATTTTTTGCGCAAGACTATAGTCTAAGGCACTCCATTCGTCTGACTTTAATAAAATTTCATAAAGCTCTTCATCGGTGAAGTCGAATAAATAGTACTCCTTGTCGATGTGATCAATTAATTCTTCCGCTTTCTTTTCAAGAAGATCTTCGGCATTTTTGAAGTCGGATTGTTTTATACGAACTTCAATTTCGTTTTGCAATGTGTTTCCAGTAAACGTAGCGTCCACTGATGGGACATTGTCTGCCAACGAAGATTCAATTCCGTTTTCTTTTAGTAACTCTTGCAATTCGTTTGCTTGTTCTAAAGTCGGAAATTTTCTAAATATTGAGTAATTTTCTTCCATTGCGTCGGATTTCAAAAATGTTGTAACGCCATCATGTATAGTTGTTTGCGCTGTCTATACTCTAATTTAGTAAAAGAAAACGACACTTAGGGAATGAATTAAGCCTTTAATTAGACACGTTGTTCTGGTGTTGTTCTTATTTAATTTCTACTTTTAATTATTGTTTTGATATCAATGTCGTAATTATCAAGAACCGATTCAATTGCTCTCTTATCAGATTCAAATTTTATGAATTCTTTTTTGTATTTATTTAGAATCCAGAAGGCGCTTGATAGTAAAAAAAATCCAACCAAAAGCATTAGCAAACTGCCTTTAAAATTCAAATAATCTGAATAATCAAAGTCCATTTCAAATCCATGCATCAATTTTATACCGCTCCCAACCATTATGATCAACCCAATTAGTGCACAAACTATAAATTTCAAATAGACAGATCTTTTTCGTTTTCTTAATTGTTCAATTTTATTCAACAATTCAGGCAAGTAGTCTCTAAGCGACTTACTGAATTCTATACTAGAACAGGTGTTTTTAAATGTCGGTTTTTTGTTTGTCAAACCACAAGTCAAACCATTTTCCAAACCCCTTTTTGAGTATGCGCATAAATCGCAATGTTTAGCTTGAATCATTTGTTTTGCAAGTTCGTTGGTAAATGCATCATAAAGTAATTGGGGGTAGTTTGACGCATGTTTTAATCACCTAATTTAGCAAATACAAGTGGAACTCTGTTAGGATTTTTTCAAGCAGTGATGTATTTGCCTTTATCGAAAACAGTTATTGCTCCGTATCTTAAATAATAAGTTCCTTCATCAATTAGATAGTCTTCATTTCCGTAAAATGTTTAATTGCCTTTGAGACGTTGCCAAAGAACGCTCATGGCGTAGGTAGCGTCTTCACTAGACTTTGGCACTTCTTGAACGGTGAGTGCGCCGTTGTCTTCTTTTAGGGTATAGGCAAATACAAAGCTTTCCGTTTGGTCTTTTTTCGGGAGGAGTCCGAACCTAAGGTCATAAAAATACCATTGGTCTGCTTTTTGTTCCATTAAGAACCAGCCATTGGAGATGGCGATTAAGCGTTGCACTTTGGGGTGTTTCCTGATGGCTTGTGATTGCTCCCTATGTTTTGGGTAGCTTGTAAAGCTTATGGGTTTGGTATCTAATAAAGAATAGTCTGCAATGAGGTAGCTGTCTTTGGTCTCGATATTGGCATTCCACAAGACGGTATTCATTGGTGAGGGTCTGGTACTTATTTTAGAATAGCTTAACTGCTGCTCGTTTAAAGCTTTTTCAAAGCGGTTGTGAACGGCATATTTGATGACGACGGTATTGATCAAATAGAAGGTGGAGATGATGATACCGATCTGGTTGAGCTTACGTCTGGTTTTTGAATTACGCTTATAGAACATCAGTGCTACGGTACACGCCAAAAAAGGCAAAGTGTACAAGGGATCTATCACAAAAATAGAATTGAATGCCAAGCGCGTTTGGAACGGCCAAAACAATTGTGTGCCCCAGGTGGTAAAGGCATCCAATATGGGATGCGTGAAGAGTCCCCAGAAAAAAAGCTGGGCCCAAGGTTTCAAGCCCAAATTATAGCGGCGTTCTATCTTGTTGACCAGCGCTCCTAATAACGGAGCTACGATAAGGCAGAACAGTATGGAATGGCTAAAACCGCGGTGCAGTTCTGTGGCGGTTACCGTATCGGTGAGGTAATTGGCAAGCACATCTAAATCGGGGATGGTTCCTGCTATGGCCCCATACAGTAAGGCTTTGTTACCAATTTTTTTTCCTAATATCGCTTCCCCTACTGCGGCGCCTAGTACGATTTGGGTTAATGAATCCAAGCCTTTATTTTTTGTGTAAATGTAATGAATTCTAGAAATGATAGGGATGTCATACTATTCTGTTCCGAATGGGGTTTTGGATGTGGTGCGATTTGTTTGAACGGCTGTTATTATTGAGGTGTTCTATTTCTGAAGCTATCATTAATGACGGTTATTGATGGGTCATCCTTCAAACGCGACCAGCCTTCCGAAGACATATGGAGGCTTTAGGAACTATTACTAAGCAGTCAAAATTGCGTCTATTCTAAAATGCTTCGGAAATTCCCAAATAAAAACCGTTGGTGCCTTTACCAAAGCCCAAATCGAAGCGCAGGTTGAGATTTTCTTGTTTGTCGATCATAAAGCGGGCGCCGACTCCATAATTGGGTTTTAGATTTTTAAACTGAAATTGATTGACATTATGGTAGACGTCTCCAGTACCTATAAATCCTACCAAACCCCATCTGGTATCTTCAAAATTCTTTCGGTACTCCACTTGAGTGGCCAGTAAATCGCGATCTACGAAGCGTCCTTCTTGATAGCCACGCATGATCTCACTACTGCCAAAGAAGGCATATTCTGAAAAGGGTAAATCGGCACGAGAAAACCGCCCTAGCACTTGAACGCCAATGATGTCATTGTTTTTTTTTGACACGTCAATATAATGTCTCAAATCAAAACGGGTGAGATTAAAGCTATTGGTGCCTCCCAATACTTTTCCGTAGATGCCGTGGGTAAACTCGAGATACCAACCGTTTTGTGCATTTAGGATGTTGCTCCTACTGTCATACAGCATGGCCACCTCTGCTCCCACTGAGGTGGAGCCATCAAATCCGTTAATAGCTTCTTGGGCAATAAGACCTTCAGGATCAAATTCAGTTTTATAGATGTGGTTGTATCTAAATCCCGCCCCGATAAACAAATAGCGATGAAATAGTTGTTTTAGAAAAATAGGCTCTAATAAAAACTGATAGTAATCGTATTGTTCTTCTGCACTATCAGGAGTATCACTTCCTATGCCGTAATACAATCGCGGATAATTTTGGAATAACAAATTGCCTTCAATCACCCATTCTTCTTGGTTGGTAAAGACCTCAAAACCAGAATACAGAAAAAACTGTTGGTTAAGCGTGTACTGTAAGGTCATTGGCATGTTAGAGACTCTGGTTTCCTCACCACTGCCATTGAATTTAAAGAGGTATTTAGCGCCAATGCCAAAGCCAAAATCGGTTTCGGGAGAATAGCTTACAACAGGTGCCGTAATGAACTTTTGTTCATAGATGGTTGAATCCTGCTCGACAGCTTTTCTGTTGGGATAAAAGGTAAAAAACTCTTTCAAATTATCGACGTTCTGCCCCTTAATTTGCATTGGCAAGCTAAAAAGAAAAACTATAAATAGCCTTACAACAATTGATTTTATAGAAGTGTATCTTGACATCACCAGTGCTTATATCCTAAATATTACCTGGTGAGATCTTTACGCTGACCATGGCATAAGTGCGCGAAAATAGATGATAGTGCCATTTGGCACAAAATTTTAACGAACGTAGAGATAGTTTTAACAATTCGTTCCAAGTGGAGGCCTAAAATACGTTTTATGCTTAGAGCCTTCCCTTATTCAGAGTAACCCCATTTCCCTTTAAACTATTTATCTTTACACTCCATCCCATTTCCGAAGCCATTATAAATGACGATCTTTGAATTTTAAAACACCACAGACGATGATTATTCCTAAACTTCATTATATCTCCCAAGGCGACTCACCCAAAGCCCATTTAGACCATATACAACGTGCCTGCACTGCTGGCGCCGAGTTGGTACAGTTGCGCTTAAAAGATGTGAGCGAGAAACGGGTTTTAAAGATTGCCAAAGAGGCTCGAGAGGTGACGGCTCATTTTCAAACCCGATTGCTTATTAACGACCATTACAAAATTGCCAAAGCGGTTAAGGCTGATGGGGTGCATTTGGGACCGAGTGACGTCTCTCCTACCGAAGCTCGAAAACACTTGTATTCTTGGCAAATGATTGGTGCTACGGCCAACACCTTGCAGGATTGTGAGCGCTTGATTGAAGCCCAGGTAGATTACATTAGTTTGGGACCGTTTCGGTTTACCAACACCAAAGCGCCTCTGCCTGAAGTTTTGGGGATAAAGGGCTATGCCGCCATTATGGACGTGCTGCATACTGAAACGCCGATATTGGCGGTTGGTGGCATTACGATTGAAGATGTGGCAGGCATTTTGGAGACGGGGATTTCTGGGATTGCGGTTTCCGAAGCCATTACCAAAGATTTTGATAGCATCAGACGATTTCACCAATTGTTAAACGCCTCGGTGGTTGCAGAGCAACGGCATACGTTTGAATAGTGGTAATTTTAGATTTTATTATTGGGCTATGGCGCTTGAATTTGTTTAAAATTTAAGGCTCTTGTTTTTGAGGAACATCTCAGCGGCTTTTGATAATAGGTATTATTAAACACCAAGTAAACGTTCGATATAGATGTGCTCGCTCTATAGCAACACCTTTGTAAAATCATATCGTTTTATTCTGTTTAAGTAATCTAGCAATTTCCAGAACAAAAAGCCTTATCTTTAACTAAAAAGTTATGATATTACGAAGGATGATCAAGAACAAGATAAAGGCGAAACTCAAATCTAAGATTAAAGCCAAAATACGATCGCAAATTGAATCTCAAATCAAAGCGAAATTCAAAGCGAATCTCCGCTCTAAAATGACATCGGTACTGAAATCAAAGATGAATTGCACTATTAATCCGTACAGCGTTCACAGGTCTCCAATTGCAATGTGTTCTAAAGCGCTAAAACTTTCAAAGGGCTGCCGGTCTTAAATCATGAGATGCTTTATCTTTCTAAGTACAATTTCTGAAACTTAAGCGCTAACAGCTATTGATAGAACGGTACTCATTGTTTTATTTAGCACATTCTTAATTAAGGTACTAAAAACTGACCAAACCAGTCTTGGTCCTGTTTTGAAAATAAAACACGAATGTGATTAGGTCGGCTTAATTGCAAATACTCCATGGTATTTGGTAGGAGTTTGATAGCGCAAAAATGCTGTTCTTCAGAGCTATAATTAACCGCTTCTGGAGCAGCTATCGGTGTGCCAGGTGAACGATTGGTGGTATAATCTTTTCGTGATGATGCTTGAACAGTATGCCAATAGCTTTCAATTTGAGTGCTATCGGTAATGAGTGCTGCAGTTCCCTCTAAACGAATTTGTAATTGTTTTTTGGGATTGTAAAATAAAGCGCTGAACGCTGGGTTATGCTTGATATCGCTTATTTTCTGAGTGCGATCATCTGTAAAGCATAATAAGCTTAAATCTGAAAAAGTTTTGCGCAGCACAACCGTTCTTAGACGTGGGGTATTGCCATCACTTGTTGCTAAAACGAAGTATCGAAAGGGATGTCTTTTTTTGGCATGGCCATTTACCAGTTCACGCTTGGCCTCTTCTAGGTATTGGTTTATCAATGCTGTTGATTTTAGTCTTACAAAAGTAACTTAAATAGATTTGAACGTTTTTTAAGACTTCATTTTAATGCAGATTTTAATATTGTTACTTTCAAATAGCTTTAAAGAAAAAAGTTAAGGGTGTTCTTTTTAGACAAGTTTCTCATATCATATGCATGCGCTTACCAAATAGTATCTTTACAATTCAACTTAAAAACAACTTCTATGACTAGTAAAACCCAAAGTCTCAATGTTCTTGGTACTCCTTTAGAAAATTGCTCTTGCGACCCGATGACGGGCTACTTGCGAGACGGCTTTTGCAATACCACGCCAGATGATGTGGGTACGCACGTGGTTTGCGCCATTGTTACCCAAGAATTTTTAGAATACTCTGCCTCTAAAGGCAATGATTTGATGCGGCCCATCCCGCAATGGAATTTCCCTGGATTACAACCTGGCGACAAATGGTGTTTGTGTGTCTCTCGTTGGAAACAAGCTGAAAAAGCCAATGTAGCGCCTTTGGTGGATTTAAATGCCACGCATGCATTGGCCTTGAAATATGTGTCTTTAGACCTTTTACAGCAGTATGCAGCGGTGTCTTGATTTATTGTGCATTAATGATCTTGAGTAATTGTTGCAGTTGTTGGTCTGATCCATATAAAATCTGTCTCTCAGGTTCTGGAATATAGATCTCGGGCTCTGTGCCATTGCCGTCTAATGTAGATCCGTTTCTCTGAAATGAGAGCATGGTAGACACTCTTAGCCTGATGCTGGAATTGGATAAATGGATGACCCCTGAATTGCCACTAGAACCATCTGTAGTAACGCCAACAATCTGTACATTGGGTAAAGTTGCAAAAGCACTGGTGAATACGGTAGCTGCACTAAAACTATCTTGATTTACCAGAATGTACACTGGTTTCTTGTACGGCGTATCACCACTTTTTAAAACCATCACATGAGGAGCACTAAATTTCGATTTGTCAAAAGACCTTTGGCTCTTAAAGTTCTTTAGAAACACATCTATAGCCCGTTTGTCTTGATCATTAAATACTTTTGAGTTTTTTGGATACAATAACCTATTGGACATAGAGGCGTGTACCTCATGCTTTTGGGATGTACGTAGATACGCTACATTGGCTACCCACGGTGAATGAGATTTTGGGATGAGATACTTAGCAAATTTTTGAATGAGATCTCTGCGCCCTCCCGGATTAAAGCGTAAGTCAATAATTAAAGCTTTTGTATTTAAGAAGGATATTAAGGTGCTGTCTATATACTGTTCTAGCCCTTGAATGTCTTTAAAGTGATACATTCTAGGAAGCGCGATGTAACCAATGTTTCCCGATAAACGACGGGCCATCGTTGTAAAATCACCTTGCTGAATGGCTTTGGATGTTAAGGCTAGCGTTCTCTTTAGTGCGGATTCATATTGAATATTCTTATTTTGTAACTGTAGCTTGACGATGGTATCTGTTTTACCGTTAGTAAACCTTAAGGTGATCTCTTTTTTTAACTTTAAGTTGTTTTTGAAGTGTAACATGCCGAGTTCCTCTATTTCAGCGAGTCCTCTTGAAAACTTTGCTTCTTTTGGTGCCTTTTTAGATCGATATGCCAAGCTATCTATTAGCTTAGTAATGGACTTACCATTTATGGTTTTTACAAAAGGATATTTTTTATAAACATAACCATAGTGTTCTTTGGTTTCCAGCCAATTTAGAGCGACTGCTTCATGCTGCAGTGATGCTAATGAAAATGGCAATTGCCAATTGGCGGATGTTTCACCTATAGGGACCATTCCTTCATTCTTTACTGAAGAATGACGATCTCCAATCTCTGCCATAATTTGCGCTAATTCATGAGCTAACCAGTTGATATCAATCGGATTTTGAGATGCTTTAACCTTGGTTTTTAGATTTTTAAGAGCGGCTTTGTAATCATAATCTGTAATTTGAATGTAAGACGATTGGTTTTCAAGGCTGTTTTGAAACTCCGAAATATCTGCCATAGCCTGAGCCGCAGGCATGGTTTTTATGATATGTTCTTGAGCCTTGCTATATGCCCAGACTTGATCTCTATTCTGGCGAGTATATGTCCCCAAAACCTCTTTTTGAGAAGTCCTCTTGGATAATACTAATTTTACTTGCGTATTAGGCGGGGTTCCCATAGCCTTTAAGACCTCTACCAAATCTTCTGAAAATCGTTTTTTCCATTTATCACCATACTGCTCCTTACAAAAGGCTATCAGTGCTGTAGCGGTATGATTGCCCAATTGTAGAAGCTCATACCATTCATTCTCGTATTGTACAATAGGCATGTCATTGGTCCATTTTACGGCGGTAAATGGTGATGCCTTTTCTAGTTGTAATTGTTGGCCGTACCCTATTATTGACAGCAGGCATATGAAGAATAAGAAGAAATAATTTTTCATTATGTTTTATTTAAATTGAGTGGCAACCTATGATTATTAGAAATAATTTTAAAACCTTATCGACCTATGGGTATTGAGAATCGACAAGCCCCTGCTCCTGCTCGACGCTCGTTAACGGTGTTTGTCTATATTTACAGTATGACCTCTAATTGATGCCTGATATGACATACCAATCTCCCAAACTGATAAAAGCCATCCAACTTATTTTCAATATTGGGTTTGTAGCGGTTATTATCATTAGCGTCATTTATAAGGCGCTACAGACCTTGCCAGATGATTGGCTGTTCTTTCTTACCAGTGATGCCGTAGAAAATGCTCTTAGCGGCTTTATTGCAACGGCGCTCGTATTTTTTGTTTTTAAATTGAGAAGTGATTGGCAACGTTTATTTTGGGTGCTTGTATTTGTGTTTTTACTATTTGGACTTGCAGGCCTAAAGGACTTTAGAATACATAGTGATGCTTCTTTTAGTAATGCCTTTAAGTACTTTAAAAGTCTTTTAGGGCAAACCTTATTATTTTATTTGATGTTATATGTTGTGCAACATTTAGACGTTTTTAATCGTCAACAGAAAATAGAGCGTGAGTTAACTTTGGCTAAGGAGCAATTACTTAGAGAGCAATTACACCCTCATTTTTTATTCAATGCTCTCAATTCCCTCTATAGTTTATCCCTCAAAAAGAATGCTGACATCTCTGAGTACATCATGAAACTCTCGAATATGATGCGTTATCTCACCGATGATATGGAAAGGGATCAAGTACCTTTAAGTCGCGAGCTCGATTTTATAAATGCTTATATCTCTATTGAGCACATGCGATTTGGTACAAGTGCGAACATAAAATTTACTACGGAAGGCGATACTCCTGATGGACAATGGATAGCCCCATTTCTTCTCATTACTTTAGTGGAAAATGCTTTTAAACATGGTTTTTATACCAACGACCATAATGCTTTTGTGACCATTAGTTTACATCTAAAATCTAACGTGCTTTCATTTAAAGTTGAAAACAGTTTGTTTGCCAAACAACATTTTCAAGAATCTGATAGAATAGGTAAAGGACTCATTACTATGAGAAAACGCTTAAATTTAGTGTACCCTAAAACCTCACAATTAGACCTGAACACTTCAGAAAAGACCTATAGTGCTTATCTTAAACTTACCTTAAAGACATGAATTTATATAGAACTATCATTATTGATGATGAACCTTTAGCCATAGATGTGATTTTACATCATTTACAACGATTTTCTAATATTGAGGTCGTAAAGACCTTTACCAATTCGGTAGCTGCTTTTAACTATTTAAACGAGGGACATGACATTGATCTTGCTTTCACAGACGTTGCTATGCCTGAGGTTTCTGGTATTGAGCTTGTGACCCTATCTCAAGGCCAAACACTATTTGTGATGACCACTTCTTACAGTGCCTATGCGGTTGAAAGTTTTGACCTTGAAGTTGTGGATTACTTATTAAAGCCTATTTCTTTTGAACGATTCACCAAAGCCATACAACGTTTTGAACGTTTAAAAGAACAAGATCAAGAGCCCCAATTAGAAGCCTCTTTTTTTGTAAAGGAAGGTGATGAGTTTATTCAAATTTCCGTAGCAGATATTGACTATATTCAAGGATTAAAGGATTATGCAAAAATAGTAACAGGACATAATTTCTGTATGGTGCTAAAAACTCTAAAATCCCTTGAAGATGTTTTAAGACGGCATCAATTTATGAGAATCCATAAATCTTACATTGTTCCTTTATCTAAAATTAGCCAATATAATGGTAAATGTGTGCTCATCGGGACTATTGAAATACCTATAGGAAGTAAGTATAGAGAAGCCTTAAAGGGATATTTGAACAGTCGTAAATTGTAAGATTACAACAGCTTCAATCAATCAAAACGCACTTCATTCAACTCAGCCTTCTCGGTACTGCTGATGCCACTGACATCTACCGAGACTCTTCCATTTTCATGAGACATCAAATATTTGAATTTCTCACCCCATTTGATGTCATTGAATTTATAAGACGATCGGGAGTAGACCGATTGGGAAAAGGTTTCGTCAAAAGCTTTAATGACCACGATGATCTCCAGATCTCTGCGGAACAGGTCTTCAACACTTAACTCCTGAAACGGACTCTCTTTGGTGATGGGATGCACGATGGTCCATACCGCAGGAAGAAACACCACTTTAGAACGTTCGAGATCTAAAGGATAGAAGTTTCTCAGTTCAGAATTTTCCCTTAAAATAGAGAGCGAGACCGAAGCCTCTACCTCAAGCAGCTGATTGCCGTGCGGGTTCACCACGCGAAACATAAAACCGTTGATGTCTTTATAAGGCGCCATTACCGCATAATCACTATACTTAAGTTTGGCGGCAGGTTTCGAGAATCGGCCATAGACCATCCCTGTGGCCAAAGCAAAGCCTAAAAGCCCCATCATAGATTCTGTAGCCGCTACAATGTTTGCCAAAATTCCTGTAGGGGCTACCTGCCCATAGCCAAGAGTGGTAATGGTTTGGGCACTAAAGAAAAAAGCCTCGGTAAACTGTTCAAAAGGTGTGACCCCATAGATTCCCGTGAGGTGTTCAACGCCAATGATCATGTAAATGGACGCAAAGAGCAGGTTCACACAGAAGTAGGTAGAGAGTATTAAGCCTAAAAAACGTGGCCAAGACATGGACACCAGTGTATGGAAGAAGTTGATTTTTTCCAGAAGCGGTACATTGTCTTTTTTAATGTTGAAGGATCCATCCTTGTTCAATACTCGATAATGCCCAGATGTGGCTTTCTCACCAAGGCCAAAGTCGTCAAACTGCTCCTTCTTATATGCTTTTGCTGTTTCCTTTAAATCCATTACATCGATTACAATATATAGGCTAAACGATTACTTGATTCGAACTGCTTGTGTGGCGAAGGACAACCCTTGTTGGCCCATGGTAGAATTCATGATGCCCTCAAATAAAGGCTGCGGCGTGCCTGCAGGGATTTTCCATTCAAAGATAAAATTAGATCCAGTGCCTCCGGTGATATCTACCTCATCAATAATGATTTCGGTAGTTTCTAAAGGTGCTAAATAGATGGGGTTGTCAAAATAGGTACGCACGGGTTTGCCATGGGTGTCAAAATATTCGGCTTTTAGGATATAAATGGTATCTGAGATGCTCGTATTTCTTAAGCTCACCATAGCCGTAAGGTTATGGGTTTTATGTTCTGAGGTGCTGTAAATTTGAGAATAAATGGAAAGGTAGGATGTGCCAGACTCCAAGGAATCCTTAGCAGGCACAGTGGTGGTGCGTTTGGACCAGTTTTCGGGATGTATAGAACTCATCTCTCTCCCTTCATTACAACTACAGATGAGGAGTATGAGGGTACTTAGAGTTAGATACTTTAGTGTTATTTTCATAAGATTTTTTGTGTTGCCGCTAATTTACGGATTTATTAGCTTTAAAACAGGGTGTATACATATCGCTTTTCTTATTGCAACACGGCGTTCTTTTTTGAAAAAATCGCGTTTGAGACCTGAAAATTAGCAGCCTATGTGTTTTTAAAATGACTACATTTCAGCCGTTTAACCTGATCAAAATTTGTATATGGAATTTAAAAAATTACTTTTTGTTTTTGTTTGTGCAATTGCTTTAAAAAGCCAGGCACAATCTTACAGTTTTTTTATTGCTACCGCAGAGTATAGCAACTTGACGGGGAGTACGTCTTTAAACGGTACTGCCACTTGGGATGACCCAGCGTTCATTATTCCTGTTGGCTTTGACTTTGAATATTTTGGTGTGCCCTTAAGTACGTTCTATCTTTCTGAAATTGGACTTGGTGGCTTATTAGTCAATGTACCTAATGATTTTGGCTTTGTGTCTATCTTGCAACCCTACGGCGCTGATATTATAGACAGGGGCTATGATAGTGAAACGGGTGGGACTCCAACGGGCTCACTCTCTCCGATCTCCTATAAGTTGGAAGGAACGGCGGGTAACCGTATTTTAAAAGTGGAATGGAATAATGTTGGTTTTTATAGCGATGTTGAAGTCAATGGAGCGGCGAATAGCAATTTCACCAATTTTCAATTATGGTTGTTTGAAGCAGATGATAGTATTGAAATACACTTTGGCCCCAATAATATTACCGACCTTGATTTGGCCTTTGATGATCTTGGCGGTTCTTCGGTAGTTTTAGTGGAGTCGATAAACTTTGATACTGGTGCTTTGGGAGATAGTGGAGCGATTACCTTGATCGGTTCTCCAACAAACCCAAGCGTCTCTGTAGTTACAGACACTGATGACATTGAATTTGCAGTATTAGATGGTGTGATTCCTAACGGAACCGTGTATCGTTTTGAACCTTCCAATTTAAGCGCGGCTGGTTTTGAGCGTATGGCTTTCAAATTGTTCCCTAATCCTTCAAGCGATGTGATTAGCATTACAGGCTTAACCCAAACAGAAGCTTTTAGCATTTATGATGTTATGGGAAGAGAAGTCATGCAAGGTGATCTTCAGCCTAAGAGCAGATTAACTATTGAAACCCTTTCCAAAGGACTTTACCTTATGGAATTCTCAAATGGAAACACGTTTAGGTTTCTAAAGCAGTAACTTAAAATGCTTTACTTATAGTGAAGGTTCAGTTTATGTTTTTCTTAGCGCTTTAAGATAAGCCTATCATTTAAGTCATTAAAGACGCCTATTTCCAACGAAATAGGCGTCTTTTTTTAACCGCTATCTTTTCCTGAAATTTTAGGTCTGGATTCAAATGGCTTCAACTATTTCCTACAGAAAAAGTGATTTTAACAGCACACATCCTTGCTTATTTTTTAATTTTAGAAAAAACTTTAAAATTTCAATTTTATGACACAACGATTACTCCATTTATTTTTAACCTTCGGCATCATTACCGTGGGATTTGCACAAGACTATACCACCCCAAATACCGGGATGATTTATAGCTTAGATGATCTGGTAACAGAGAGTCCGAGTACGATGTCGGTTTCAGGAGCCACCTATACCATGGTGGGAAATATTACTATTTCTGAGAATGATACCCTTTTGATTGATTCTGATCTTACTTTAGAGATTGGCGCAGAGCTGTTGATCACGGTTTTTGGGACCTTTACGGTCACTGCAGAAGACGTTACTTTTACCGCCATTGATACCGCAGCACCTTATGAGGGTTTCAGGTTTGAGGAGTTTTCTGAGGTGGACATTCAAAATTCCACTATTCAATACGGTGGTGGTCTGCGTGTGCTCACCGAAACCTTCACCCTTAACAATTGTACAGTAACCAATAATGTTTCTGGCGCTGCTACAGGAAGTGTGATTGCGCTGTCTCGAGGCGTCGCGCAAATCACCAACAACAGCATTACCTTTAATGAAACCCCAGCCATTAGTTCTGGGGCTAACAATGCAGTGTCTGCTTATATTTTCAACAATTACATTGAGGGGAACAATCAGGAAAATTCCAACAGGCCCCAAATTAACATGGGTGCTACCATGACGACAGATACCTTAAAGATCATTCAGAATACCATTAAAGGAGATGTTAGTTTAACCAGTGTTGGAGGGATTGCCGTGGCCAATCTTGTTGGTGGCAATGTTAAGGCCATTATTGATGACAATATCATACAAGATAACCGTTACGGGATTACCGTGGTTGGAGGTAACTCTTTTGCTTATATAAGAGATAATATTATTGAGGATAATGATACGCAGAACAACCCTAACCTTGGCGGGAGTGGGATTTCTTTGAGCAATGGCTCAAACAGTATGGACGTTGTTGCCAGAGGTAACCAAATCCGTCGTAATTTATGGGGTATCACGGTGCTTTCTGGCGCTTCTATTAACCTTGGGGATGACGACGGGAATGCAGGTCAAAATGTATTCTCTGATAACGGCAATGGCGGCACCACTTATGCCTTGTACAACAACACCTCAAACACACTATCGGCCATGAATAATTGTTGGGATGAAGCCAACGCACCCATTACCCTTGAAGATGCAGAAGCGGTGATTGTTCACCAAGTAGACGATTCTAGCTTGGGAGAAGTACTCTTTGATCCTGTAAACTGTGTATTCTTGGGAGTGGATCCTATCTCTTCGGAAAATATTGCCATCTACCCTAACCCTACAGAGGGCAGATTATTTATCGCTAACAATTCCGAATTTAATACCTTAAATGTCTATACATTGGAAGGAAAGCTCATTTTTGAGAGCCCCTTAAACACCGGAACACAAGAATTGTATTTGGATCTCCATACCGGCATGTACCTTATGGAATTGAAAGGCGCCAATGTGGGACTGATTAAAAAGTTAATGGTGAACTAAGGTTTTAACCTAACACTTACATTTGCATTAAAAGCCCCTCCATTTTGGAAGGGCTTTTTTTATAGCAGCACAGATTCTAGATCTGCTCCTACCTCATAAAATTATACGTTTTTGTTGTTTATAATCTTTGCTTTTTAATGTTTTGTTAAAAAGAGAATGAACGTTCATTTTTGTCATACCTTTGTATCAGAATTTAATAATTATGGCCCAACTTCAAAAAAGTATAGACAAACGTAATGCACTGGTAAGAGCAACAATTCAATTGGTAAATGACAATGGTTTTCATGCCACCTCTATGAATAAGATTGCGAAAATGGCCAATGTGTCTCCGGCGACCATTTACCTCTATTTCGAAAATAAGCAAGATTTGGTCAATAAGACTTACATTGATGTCAAGGCAGAATACACTAAGTATGCTTTTGCGAATTATAATGAAACGATGTCTGTTGCAGAAGGTTTTGAAATCATTTGGAAACGTATCGCCGATTTCAAGCTTGAAGAATCTGAAAATGCCATGTTTCTGGCACAATGTGATAATACGCCCATAATTGATGAACCAAGCTTACAAGAAGGGATTCGACATCTACAGCCTCTACTCGATTTATGGGAACGCGGTAAAAAGGAGGGCATCATCAAGCCCTTATCCAACTACCTACTATATGCCTATGCCATTAATCCGCTCTCCTTTTTGATGATGTCTCAAAACAGAGGCGCATTTCAATTGGATAAAAATCAATTAGAAGACGCTTATCAAGCGGCTTGGAGCAGTATTAAAGTGCTTAAATAAGATGAAAAAAACAGCCATTATATTAGGAGCATCAGGTCTTACAGGCGGTTGTGTTTTAGACCAACTTGCTAAGGATGATCGTTACGATAGCATTAAACTGATCTCCAGATCAAAACTAGAGGGTTTACCTCCAAAAGTGACCCAGTATATTGGAGACCTTTTACAATTAGATCAATTTAAGTCTCACTTTACAGCAGATGAGGTCTATTGTTGTATTGGGACCACCACGAGCAAGACGCCAGATAAAGATCTGTATAGACAGATAGATTATGGAATCCCTGTGGCGGCAGCAAGATTGGTAAAGGCACAGCAAATTCCTAAGTTTTTAGTGATCTCTGCCATGGGAGCCGATGAGGAGAGTCGTATTTTTTATAATAGAACCAAAGGCGAGATGGAAGCCGATGTTTTAAAGCAAGATGTGAGGCACACTTACATTTTTAGACCCGCCCTAATTGGAGGGGATCGTGACGAAAAACGCACTATGGAACAACTGGGTTTACGTTTTTTTGAACTCCTTCAGCCACTGCTTGTAGGTCCGTTAAAAAAATACCAAATCATTGAAGCCGAAACCATCGCACGAGCCATGATTCACTTAGCAAATGATGCAAGCACTTCGGAAACCATCTTTAGCTCAGAAGCCATTAAAGCACAAGCAACAAAAACAACAACCAACTTATAAAATAACATACAATGGAATTATTAGATAAACTCAACTGGCGTTATGCTGCCAAAGCCATGAACGGTGAAAAAGTAGCCGAAGCTAAAATTGATCACATTTTAGAAGCTGCACGTTTGGCGCCTACCTCAAGTGGCTTACAGCCTTTTGAAATTATAGTGATTAAGAATCAAGATATTAAAGAACAAATTAAACCAGTAGCTTGGAACCAAAGTGTGATTACAGACTGTTCTCACCTACTCGTTTTTGCTGCTTGGGATACCTATACGGCAGATCGCATCAATTACATGTTTGATTTGACCAACGAGATTCGTGGCTTTAAAAATGAAGGTTGGGAGAATTACAGACAGATGCTGCTTAACTCTTATCCGCAAAAAGATGCCGAAGAGAATTTTAATCATACGGCAAAACAAGCCTACATCGCGTTTTCTCAAGCCATTAGTGCAGCGGCCTTTGAAGGTGTGGATGCCACACCTATTGAGGGGTTTGACCCAGACGCCGTAGATAAGATCTTAGGACTTCGTGAAAAAGGACTGCGCAGTGCCGTTTTATTGCCTTTAGGCTATAGAAAAGAAGAAGACGATTGGTTGGTGAACCTGGTTAAGGTAAGAAAACCAATGGACGAATTAGTCACAGTCATGGAGTAATTCTCTTTTTGAGTGCACATCACAATTACAAACCAAAAACAAAACAACAATGAACAATTTTGAATTTCATAACCCGACCAAAATCATATTTGGAAAGGACACGATAAAACAACTCGACAGCCAAATCCCAAAAGATGTCAAAGTATTGCTACTCTATGGTGGCGGCAGTATTAAGAAAAATGGTATTTATGATCAGGTGAAATCCGCTCTATCGGCATTAGACGTTGTGGAGTTTGGTGGGATTCCCGCCAATCCGGAATATGCAAAATTGATGGAAGCGCTCAACGTTATTAAAGACGAGAAGATCACATATTTATTGGCCGTAGGTGGCGGATCGGTGATTGACGGGACCAAGTTTCTCTCGGCAGCCGCTTTATATGATGGCGATACCCCTTGGGATATCTTAACCCAAAATATAAGAACAGAAAAAGGCATGCCTTTTGGTACGGTTTTAACCTTACCTGCAACAGGTTCTGAAATGAACTCAGGATCGGTAATCACGAGAGAAGAGACCCAAGAAAAACTCGCTATGGGCGGACCTGGATTGTTTCCCGTGTTCTCTATTTTAGATCCTCAAGTCATTACCTCTATCCCCGAGCGTCAATTGGCAAATGGATTGACCGATGCATTTACCCACGTTTTAGAGCAATACATGACTTACCCGATTGGTGCTTTATTACAAGATCGTTTTGCCGAGAGCATTTTACAAACACTTATTGAAGTAGCGCCTCGGGTGTTGAAAGATCCAACAGATTACAAAGCAGCCTCTAATTTTATGTGGAGTTGTACGATGGCCTTAAACGGCCTCATTCAAAAAGGTGTTCCAACCGATTGGGCGGTACACGCTATGGGTCATGAACTCACCGCTTTATTTGGAATTGATCACGCCCGTACCCTAGCCGTTATTGCGCCGAGCCATTACAAATTCAACTTTGAGACTAAGAAAGAAAAACTAGCCCAGTATGCAGAACGTGTTTGGAATGTTACCGAAGGCAGTACCGATGATAAGGCTTACGCAGCCATAGAAAAAACGGTAGCCTTCTTTCATGACCTAGGCATTGATACTAAGTTATCAGATTACACCAAGGACTATGAAGGGACTGCAGAAAAAATATCAAAACGCTTTACAGACCGTGGTTGGAAAGGATTAGGGGAACACCAGTCCTTATCACCAGATCAGGTGGAAAAGATTGTAAAAATGGCCTATTAAGCCGTAGTTATGAGAATTTTTCCATCATTAGCCATAGCGCTCACGATCCTTACAGCATCCAGCTGTAAGCAAACGACAAAAGAAAGTTCTTCTGAAAAGGTTTCAGAAGACACCACAACTATAAAACAAGACAAAGACATGAATGTATTATTTGTATTAACATCTCACGATCAATTGGGAGATACCGGAAAGAAAACAGGATTTTGGGTAGAAGAATTTGCTAGCCCATATTACACCTTATTAGATAAAGGCGCACACATTACCATTGCGACGCCAAAAGGAGGCGCTGCACCAGTAGACCCAACCAGTGATGCTCCAGATGCGGCTACAGAAGCCACTAAGCGTTATGATAAAGACGAACAAGCGCAGGCACGTATTGCCGACACCAAAAAATTATCGGATATGAATCCAGATGATTTTGACGCGGTGTTTTATCCAGGAGGTCACGGTCCATTATGGGATTTGGCCAACGATAGCACTTCTATTGCTTTAATAGAAAAATTCTATAGCCAAGATAAGCCCGTAGCATTTGTATGCCACGCCCCTGCTGCCTTAAAAGGCGTTAAAAACAGTGATGGGACGCTGTTGGTGAAAGGTAAAAAAGTGACTGGATTTTCAAACAAAGAAGAAGCAGCCGTAGGATTAACCGATGTTGTGCCATTGTTGGTAGAAGATATGTTGATTGAAAGTGGCGCTAAGTATTCTAATGGCGACAACTGGGAACCATATGTGTTGCAAGATGGTCTTTTGATTACAGGCCAGAACCCAGCATCTTCAACCGGAGTTGCTGAAAAATTATTAGAAGCTTTAAAATAATCCCTATGTAATCCCTATTGATTCATAGCCAAAAGCCTGTAGACTTCGTGTTTGCAGGCTTTTATTTTGGTCTCAGCTGTTCATTCGTTTTCTTATCTACGCTTTGTTTCTCATAGTCATAGGGCCGAAAACTATTCAAAACTTAGACATTGATAGGATTTATTGCTCACTGGCATACTGGGTATAGTCACTCGCATTTTCCAGTGTATATTTTGAACTGTTTGCTATAAAAATATCAAAATACGCTGTATGAGTTGCGCCCATCACAATCAATACTCTATCCGCTTTGGTCACTGGGATGTCTGAGAAATTGGTATACATTCTTAAGTTGCGTTTGTAAAACTCTGCAATAACATCTGCCCCTTCAAATTGATCTGGTGTATGCATTGTGGCTAATACATTATAAAAATCAAAGGTGGCCATTTTAGCGGCTTTGGTATTAATTTCTTCAAACTGTTCCAACAAGGGTTTCTCATTCAACTGTTCGTAGTACGTCATGGTTTGTTGAACTTGTAGGCTGTCTTCCGCATTCTGATTGGCTATTTGGATTAAGCTGGGGTAGTCAAAACCAATAGGGTTATCAATGCCATAGATGGTTTTGGTACCACTTAATCTAGCAACTTCCATCGCTATGACGTTGACCTCTTCGGAATAATTAATTCTGCTGGTGCGATCGGTCTTATAGTTTTGATAGGTCTCGTTCATGAACTCAGTGCTTTCCGGGGGAATTTCAACACAGATAATGGTGGGTTTAAAGGCCACCAGCTCATCTACTATCTTTTTAATTGCTGCTTTAGATTGCGGGTTGTTAACATCTGTAATTGAGGCATAAGCGTCTGTGCTTCCGCTAAGATGAATGGTCCCAAAGTTCAATACAGGGATGCCTGAGGTCTCTGTTGCTTTTATTGGTGATTGTTTGGGGGTATCCTTCTTAATTTCCGAATTACAGGATAAAACGAGTAGCGTTAATACGCTTATAAAACATGTCTTCATAACTATTTAAAAATTGAAACGGAGTGATTTCATCTGCTGCTAAATTAATTATTGTAGGTGTTCCATCGGAATCAAAATCCCATTAATTTGAGATGCTTTTTTTGACCCAGCAGTATCTCGTACCGTATCACTGTTATAGTCTTTTATTCTGATACCAATTGTTCCTGTTTCCGTAGATGTTTGATGCCGTTTGATCTCATGGGTTTGCTCAATCATTTTGATTATAAAATGAGATGCAACTCAGGTTATGTTAGACAGTAGTCGTGTTTCAAGCAGCGTTTTAATTATCAATGGTAGGTTAGATAATATATGAACTACAGTAAAATGAGGCATTCAAGCTGTTAGGATTTATTATTTAGATTTGTTCTAGATAATTTGGATATGTAAAAGCACATAGATACTTTTGCCAAAAATAATCTATTTATACTAAGTCTAAATAAAAACTAATGAATAAACCAATTCTTATCGTCATCTTTTTATTGCTAACCCATTTCGCGTTTTCACAGTCTGGTAGTGTCATAGGTAGCGTAACAGACCAAACCGAATTGCCGCTAGAAGGCGTTAACGTTTTTTTGAAAAACACCAGTAAAGGCGTTCAAACCAATAACAACGGTGAGTTTGAATTAAACAAGATTGAGCCAGGAGAGTATACCTTGATGGTTACCTATTTGGGATTTAAAACCAGAGAACTATCTGTTTCTGTATCAAATTATCAGCGCACCAATGTCCCATCCATAGTGCTTTATGAAGGCAATGAGATTTTAAGCGAAGTTGTTATCGAAGGGGAGCGTCGTAATAAATTCTCCAGAAAAAAAACGGCTTATGTTTCAAAACTGCCTTTAAAAGATATCGAAAACACTCAAGTCTATAGTACTGTTACCTCAGAACTCTTAGAGTCTCTTGTGGTCACAAATTTTGACGATGCCTTGAAAAATGCTACTGGAGTTGAGCAATTATGGAATTCTACTGGTCGTGGTGGTGATGGCGCCGGTTATTTCTCGCTTCGGGGCTTTGCCGTTCAACCACAACTGGTGAACGGTCTACCTGGCATAACCAACGGAACAATTAATGCTGCAAACATTGAACGTATTGAAGTTTTAAAAGGCCCTTCTGCAACCTTATTTGGTAATGCGGTGAGTTCTTACGGAGGACTTATTAACGTGGTTACTAAGAAACCTTATGAAGGTTCTGGTGGTAGCTTATCATTTACTTCGGGAAGTTATGGCTTTAATCAAATTGTAGGGGACGTCAACACAGCCCTTAGCAAAAAAGATAATTTATATTTTAGATTGAACACTGCGTATACCACGAGTCAAAGTTTTCAGGACGCGGGATTCCGGAAATCCTTTTTTGTGGCTCCCTCTCTATCGTATCGCGTGAATAACAGATTGTCATTTTCATTTTATGGTGAAATTACACAAGCGGAGCAAACCAACCCTATGTTTTTATTCTTAAACCGAAGTGCACCCACCGTAGCTGCCAATCTTGAAGCATTGGATTACAACAATAAACTCTCATTTACAAGCAATGACTTGAGCCTACAAAATCCAACCCAGAACTATAGAGTTGAAATGGATTATAAGCTATCGGATTCTTGGCAATCACAAACCTTACTTTCTAAAAGTGTAACCTCAACAAAAGGCTATTATTCGTATTTATTTGATCACGGATTATTGGAAGGTAACACCTATACCAGATACATTAACAAGCAGAATGCCAATACACAAACCACGGACATTCAACAAAATTTTATTGGTGATTTTGAAGTCGCATCTCTAAGAAATAGAGTGGTTATTGGGTTGGATTACTTTAGTGCCACACAAACCGATAATGGTACTGGTTATGCCTTTTATGGCAACATTACCCCTAATGGTGGCTCTAATGGAGACAACCCTTTTACAGGGGAGGTGATAGAAAATGATATGTATCCATTGTCAACATCGGCAGTTGATGCGGTATTGGCATCACAAGCTGTCAACAATCTAAAATCAACATACAGTATCTACAGTGTTTATGCCTCTGATGTTTTAAATATTACCGATAACTTTTCAGCTATGGTTGGCTTAAGGTTGGATCATTTTGATAACGAAGGGGATTTGTCAAATCTTGAAGATGATTACGATCAGACGACCTTATCTCCAAAATTCGGACTTCTTTTTCAGCCCATTAAGAATAAGGTTTCTATTTTTGGAAATTATCAAAATGGCTTTACAAACGTAGCCCCACAATTGGTGGGTAATCCTGACGAAATTCAATCTTTACAAACTTTTGATCCAGAACAGGCCAACCAGATCGAGTTTGGGGTCAAGACCAACTTATTTCATAACCGTTTGAATGTTATCGTAAGTTATTATGATATCAAAGTGAAGGATCGTGTTATTACAGACCCCTCATCTCCCTTTAATAAAATTCAAGGTGGTGAAGTGGTGAGCAAAGGCTTTGAAGTTGAAATCAACGCCAACCCAATTAACGGTTTGAACATTAGAGCCGGATTTAGTAATAACGATAGCGAAACCACAAAATCTGATAATGCCGAAATCTTAAATAGAAGACCATTGGAGGCAGGACCAGAAACCGTTTATAATTTTTGGGCAAATTATGAATTTCAAGAAGGGTCTTTAGAAGGCTTTGGCGTTGGTGCCGGTTTTAATGGTGCAAGTGAACGCTTTGCAATCAATTATGCTTCTACAGGTGAGTTTATTTTACCAAGCTACACCATTGCAAATGCTTCCATCTTTTATCAAGCAGATCGCTATCGTTTTAGTCTAAAATTGAATAACGCTTTCAATAAAGAATATTATAAGGGTTGGACCACTATTACGCCACAGATGCCAAGAGCGTTATTAGCGAAAATATCATATCAATTTTAATTAGTCGAGTCAGAAAGCGCAGCTTTTTTTAGGCTGCGCTTTTTAAATATTTAAAAGATGACATTTAAGAAGGTTATATTTCAATTACACAAAATACTAGGCCTTGCCACCGGTTTGATTGTATTTATTGTAGCCATTACGGGTTGCTGTTGGGCTTTTAAAGATGACATAGAGAGTCTTTATGACGACTATAAAACCGTTATCGCACAAGATGCGCCCGTATTAACAGCTACGGAAGCCAGGGATCTTGCCGTTGAAGTATTTCCCAATCAAACCGTTCACGGTACGGTTTTTAAGAAAGGCGACGATGCCATTGAAGTGATTTTTTATGATGCAGCACCAGAATTCTATCAAAGTGTTTTCTTAAACCCTTATTCGGGAGACGTGATTCAAATCGATGACCACCTATCGGGATTTTTTGCATTTGTACTAAAGGGACATATACGTCTTTGGTTGCCTAAAGCCATTGGAGAGCATGTTGTTGGTATTTCCGTTTTAATTTTTATACTCATTATTATTTCAGGGTTTATGTTATGGCTTCCGAAGAAACGTAAACACCTAAAGCAACGCTTAACATTTGATTGGAAAGCGACCACCCGTTGGAAACGTAAAAATTTTGATTTGCACACCGTGGTTGGTTTTTACATTTGCACCTTGGCTTTAATTTTGGCTTTTACGGGATCTATGATGTCTTATAATTGGTTGAGGTATGGTGTTTATAAAGCTACAGGAGGCGAGAAAGCGATTGCTTTTACTATTCCTGAAAATAAAAGTGAACCGTTGGAACATGATAAGACTAGCCCAATGGATCAACTCATTGTAAGGCTTCATAAGGCATTACCGAATGCAGAAAGTTTTGAATTGCATTATCCCCACACTGAAGAGGAAAGTATTTTTGTTGAGATTTCGAAAAGTAAAGGCCTGATTTACGATTCCGATTATCGATTTTTTGACCAACATACATTACAAGAAATAGAAACACCAAGTCTTTACGGGAGCTATAAGAATGCTAAGGTCGCTGACAAAATTCAGCGTATGAATTACGACATACACATAGGAGCCATAGGTGGTATTGTAGGAAAGATTATTGTATTTTTAATCAGTTTACTAACCGCTAGTTTGCCTGTTACAGGAGTTTTATTGTGGTATGGTCGCCATTACAAAAAGAAAAAGAAACCGATTCAAGCGTCATAAATAGCCAGAGCTTTAAAACTAGGTTTTGAAGCCCTACTCCATCATCTTTTTCTTGCTTCCTTTACTGAGTTCATTCAAACTTTCTAAAATATCCTGCATCTTAGCCTTGTGGGTATCTTGTTTTTCACTTAGGGTCCAAGCAATGACCTGATAATAGTTGTCTTGACCTTCGTACATGCCGTAGGCATAATAGATTTGGATGCCCTCAATCTTAGAATCTACAGTAACAAACCGTGCTGGCAAACCGTTAACATTGTCCTCTGAAACTTCAGAAATGGTAGGATTGGTCAATGCGGTTTTCATATCGTCTAAGGTCAAGTTGGTATAACCCTCTATATCAGAAGTATAGGTTTCTGTTAAGTCATAATCTGTTAATACTTGATGAAATTCCTCTTTTGGCTCATCAATAACCACCACATAAAACTCTTTAAACAAATGTTGGTATTGAAGGGAGGCATCATCATTTAAATTAGAAGTTTCTGAAAGAAAACTAGGTAAAGTCAGTTCGTAAAGATTCTTTTTAGCAATGGTTTGTGTGTCTTGTTGATCGGCACAGCTGGCGCATAGCAAGGTTAGAGGTAGCCAAAGAAGTAGATAAAGGTGTTTCATTCGGTGTGAAGTATTGCAGAAGGTGTTGTCATTTTAGATCACAATTTAGTAAATACAATTGTAATGTTGAGTCGTCATCTATTTTGAGTGAGCATATCACAATGAAAAGCCTCTTAGAAAAAACCGTAATCCCTTACTTCTTTTTGACTTTCAAGATTAAAATCCGCAATTATTCAGTAAATACGGCATTTGTGACTATTTTTGTAGGGATCACAATATACATCACATGTTAGATTTTGCAGTAATAGGAGCGGCACAAGCAGGCTTGTCAATGGCTTATCACTTAAAAGCTATGGACAAGGATTTTATTGTTTTAGATGGTAAAGACGAGATTGGAGCTTCATGGCTGAGCCGATGGGATTCTCTAAAATTATTTACGCCTACCGAATTCAATCATTTGCCAGGGCTGGAATTTGATGCCCCGAAGGGCCATTATCCAACCAAATTTGAGGTGGCCAACTATTTTAAAAATTATGTGGATGTCTTCAAGATTCCGGTGCAGTTAAACACCTTGGTCACTTCCGTACATAAAACAGAAGACGGTTTTGAGGTGGTGCACAACGGTGGTAACATCTTGGCAAGAAACGTTATTGTGGCTACAGGACCTTTCCATATTCCCTACACACCACCCTGTCATAAGAGAATGGCTGATGACATTTTTCAAATGCACAGTAATAATTATAAGCGTGAAAAACAGTTAGAACAAGGCGATGCCTTAGTTGTTGGTGGTGGAGACTCTGGATATCAAATCTTAAACGAAATTTCTAAAGATGCCTCAAGAACAGTCTATTTTTCTGGAGATACCACTGTTAAGTCCTTACCCCAGAATTTTTTAGGAAAAACACTCTGGTGGTGGTTTACAAAGATTGGATTCTTGAGTTATAATAAGTACAGTTGGATAGGTAAAAGTCTCAGTTCTATAACCCAACCCGTAATAGGTACCGATGTTAAAGAAATTCTATCTAGAGAGAATGTCATCCCTGTAGGGAGAACAAAAGATGCTTTGAACGAGCAGATCATTTTTGAAGACCAAAAAGTATCTAGCATCAAAAACGTGATTTGGGCCACGGGCTATCGTCCTAATTTTACATGGATTGATGGTTTAGAGTTGGACTCTGATGGCTATCCTAAAAATTACAGAGGGGTAAGCAACATTGACGGACTCTATTTTATAGGGCTGCCATGGCTGTTTACGAGAGGCTCTGCAACTCTAGGCGGTGTCTCAAAAGATGCAGAATACTTAGCGACGGTGATTCAAGAGCAAGCAGAGAAGCGCGCCACGGCATAATGGCGTTTCGGTAAGCTTTTAAAATTAGTGTACGTTTTTTCTGAAATGAGCGCGAACACAAAAAACTAAACAAATGGGACATCAATGGATTGCATTCATAGCACTACTGATTTTTTTAATATTCATTTTTCTTTTTTGGAGGTTGACTCGTGGTTATGCGAAAAAAAAATATGGTGAAAAGATGTGGACACATTGGCCAACGCGATTGTCCTATTGGCAAGCGGCTATATTATATGGTATTGGATTTACAGTGATTGCAATGTATCTTTTAAAATCGGGAACTGTTTTGACGTTTTAGAAGTTAAAACTAAACATGGAATTGCATAAAGCTACAATTGAATTATAACTTGATAAGGACTAAGAAAAGCCATCAGATAAGAAAATCATATTGAACCCCAATAGAAACATCAATGTATAAGCTATGAATTTTACAGACTCGATTGGTTCTATTGGAGTATTTTTGATATTACTTGCTTACATTCTTAATGTTTTAGGCAAGATCAAACATAGCGCTCTTTTGTTTATGTTACTCAATTTCGTTGGTGCCACATTGGCCTGTTGGGCTTCTATACGAATGGCTTACGTGCCGTTTATCATCTTAGAAGGCGTTTGGGCTTTGGTGTCGCTCATCGCGCTTTTGAAATATAAACAACGTAAGCCTTAGGTCTTGAGCAGTCGCCTTATTTACTTTTTTTAAAAAACCTTATGAATTTCAAAATGAAGATTGTTCGCAAGGTGTTTTAATGATATTCCTTATGCCGGTATAGAAGTTTGTCGTCTTTTGAAATACACATAAAAACTTAGGATAATGGCTAAAGAAGACACTAAGGTCATCATTGTCCCCGGAACAAATTTTACAAATCCGCCCAGATCCAAAAATAGGAAGTATCCTAAATCTGCCAATCCACCTACCAGTGCGGCGATAAAAATGGCATTTGTCTGCCCTTTCCAAATATAGAAGGCAGCGATAAACGTGACCAGTCCAATCCAAAGTAAATTGAATCCGTGTTGCCCTATAATAGCGCCAGTGGCTTTTGGGTAATCCATCTGAAGACTATTGGGGTTTACTGCATCTGCAATGCCAGTAATGGAAGCGGTAATATCATCTGTTAATATCCCTTTCATGGTCATGATGCCAGCTAAGATGTGCACAAGGCCCCAAACCATCCATAATAGAGCAGCTGTTTTTAATACGGTAGTGAGTTGTTTCATTTCAGTATGTTTTAGAATCACAAAGATGCTTTACAGAAACATGTTACACATTAATGTAGATTAAGAAATGACACTTTACGTTTTTATTTCATACGTTCCTTTTTGAGTTTGCTTAGGGCTTCTGGCGTAATACCCAAATAAGACGCTACCATTTTTTGAGGGACACGTTGTAGTATTTCAGGATAGGTTTCTTCAAAATGAGCATAGCGCTCTATAGCCGAAAAGCTCATAAGCATAACCACCCGTTTTTGTAATACCGACATGCGTTTAATAAGCGCAGCAACATTTTTGCTTTCTTGGTTGAGGTCTTTTGCTGTTACCATAACTACGGAATCTTCTAGAGCATCAATATACAAATCGCAAGGGCGGTCTTTTGATTGACTGTCAGCAATGGTCCAGCGTTCTGGTGCAAACATAAAGATATGCACTTTGCCTTTCTGGTCTATAGTGTAACTTCTCAAGAGTCCGGAAATCACGTGATACACCTTAGTATTCAAATCGCCGCTGTGCTGCAGCAATTCCCCTTTTTTTACGCTCATCTGTTTCAAAGCACACTGCTATTTAATGTACATACAAGTTACATAGAATATCAATAATAAGCGGAGAATGGTGTCTTGCTCTATGTTTCTCATATCATCTTACAGATTTCTTGGTTTGCAATTATTTTGGAAATTATGTTCCTTTCATAATAACATCTGCAAAGACCTTTGAAATACCTAGCTTTTCCAAATAAATCAAGACATATCCCATACTTCAATATGAGCTAAAATAATTCTACTAACTTTACAAGACCAATTCATGCAAACATTTCAATTTCATTTTAAACGTTAGAACTTATGAGTGCATCCAAAATAGAAGTTTCAGGAAGTTATCTCATCAAAGCCATGCTTGTTGTTGGTGGCATTTTGGCATTTCTATATATTGGAGCTACGCTTTTACTGCCTTTAGTGGTTGCCGCTATTATTGCCATTCTTTTAGACAAACCCACTCAAAAGCTACAACAATGGGGTTTGCCCAGTTGGTTGGCCATTTCTATTTCTATTGTCTTGATGGTGGTCATTTTTTTATTGTTGAGCTGGTTCATAGGTTCGCAAATAAATATCATTGTAGACGATTGGCCTACCATTAAAGACAAATCCACAGAAAAATTGAATGCGCTAAGTGAATGGGCCAATGAAACCTTAAATTGGGAATACAAGGACTATATCAATAATAACAAACGTCTTGTTGAGAAACTCGAAGGTTTGGCAAGCAGTGCGGTGTCCTCTTTCGTCAATCTACTGTCGCAATCGCTCATCATTTTTGTCTACATTGTACTTCTTCTCATGCAAAAAAGCATGTTCATTCGGTTCTTTAAAAAATTAACTTCTGATGCCGTTGCTATGACGGGACTTTTAAGTGGTGCTGCAACCATTATTAGCAGTTATCTCTTCGGAAAATCCAAGATCATGGTGATGCTGTTCGTTATATATTACCTTGGCTTTATGTTGGGCTCTGTGCCATATGCTTTGTTTTTGGCCTTGTTTGCAGCATTATTTTCAATTATTCCTTATGTAGGAAATATTATTGGTGGAGGTCTTGCCTTAATGCTCTCTTATTTATACGCTGGCACCACTCCTGCCCTTATTGTACTTGCTGTGATCTCGGCAGCACAATTGCTTGAAAATTACATTCTCACACCTTGGATTATTGGTGATGAAACGGGTCTAAATCCTTTTATTACCGTGTTTGGGATCATTCTATTCTCGATGATTTGGGGCACCGTAGGCGCGATAATCGCCTTGCCAATTATAGGAGTGATTAAGGTGATATTTGAGCATACCAAAGGCATGGAGGCCTATGCTTTTTTACTAAAGAAGGAAGATTGAGTTTAGAGATGTTCTTTAAATTTAAAGATTTTGGAAGATGTAAACCTCTAGCAGATAAGCTTAAGGTTTTAACGCCTCATCCTATTCTTGGGCTTTCTTAAATTTTAAGACCGACGCGTTTTTAGGATTGTAGACATACAGTTCCGAAGCATCTAATTTTACAACTTTTAGGGATTCCTTGAGGTTATCGCTATCAATCCACAAGGTTTGTTGATCTGCATCAATGCTCCATGTTCCCGTTAATTCAATTTCAAAAGGCGACCTGTTTATAAAATCACCTGTGTCAAGAAAGGTATAATTAACGATTTCAGTCTCATTATGTTTTAAAATCAAATCGCTCTCTTTTCCATTTTTTATGCGTCCGTTATAAAACCATGTACCAATCAAGTCTGCGGCATTGATTTTAATGCCCACAATCTCCGCCATGGTGTTTTTTGCGATTTCAATTGTAGGGTTGGTACTGATTTTTGAAAATTGCAATTCCCGACTGTCCTGCTTAAAAATGAGTTGATAGTCACTTAGGGCAATTAATTCAACAGCATAGCTATACCCTTTTGAAGCGTTAAATTGATAGGTGCTGTCTGATAAAAGCGCATAGGTCCCCGTTTCTAATTTCCCCATGACAAGGTGATTGTAATGACTTTGGTCAAACGATAGCTTCATGTCCTTAAAGAACTCATTGGCGATTTCAAGACCTTCGTCGTCAATATCTACATGATCAGGTATTTTCTCATAAGTCCAAGTGCCTATCAAGAAATTATCCTGCGCATGTAGTGTGCTGATGGTCAACCATACCATCAGTATAAAAAGTGTATTTTTGATCATAGTGTTCTAAATGTATATGCCTCTTAAGGTCAAAACAAAGATATCTCTTTATCGCTTTCCTATAGCAAATTTTGTGAGCAGCCCATCTCTTTTTTTTTAGTGTTACGCTATTGTTTTAAAATAAGATAAGACTTGAAGGAACTTGCTATTCAACTTGAATTGAAAGTCGCTGAAGACTATTGTGCTTTTGAGGATCTCACTTTGTTCTTAAACCGCTATTGAGCGTTTCATAATAAAACGTATAGGTGTAAGTTGTGGTGTTTAAAATGATAATTTTTATATTAGTGGGATTCTTAATTACCAGAAATTAGAAATGGGGAAAAATCATTTTGGAATGAAATATCAACATACTACAGGTTTCAATTAATTGTTGCTGGAATTATTTTGGTGATTGTTCTCGTTATAGCTATTTGGAAATATTTTTATTAATTGAAAAACGAAATAACTGGCTGTATCAGGTCCTTTATCATTTTTACTAGCGCACGGCTATCTAAGAGAGAAACCCTGTAATTTATCGGGACTGTAGGAATTTCCATAATGCTTGTAACTAATTCCCTTAAAATGTGATAAATTAAGCATATCAACTATTCAACTCATTTTAATTCAATACTCTATAATTCAATATTTGAAAATCATCAAAAACATACTTTTATTTCAGAAAAAGATATTTTTTATATCATATACACTCTCCATGATTGTCGGAATTTTATTTGATTTTCAACCAAAAATGATTGGTTTGAGCTTTTTGTTCATTTCACCTTTTACGCACTATTTTTTCTATGAAATAAAACATAAAAACCAATATTATTTCTTCTATAATTCAGGAATAAGTAATGTCATGCTCTGGATGTCAACTTTTGTTATTGGATTAATTAATCTATTGATATTAATTTTAATATGAATAAACTTCATGTAGATAGCGTCACAAAATCTTATGACAACAAAGTCATTTTAAGTGATGTTTTTATTTCTTGTGTAAAAGGAGAAATCAAAGGTTTGATTGGTAGAAATGGTTCAGGAAAATCTACTCTTTTAAAAATTATTTTCGGAACGGAAAAATCAGATTACAAATTTGTGAGAATTGGGAATGAAGTTATAAAGAACGTATCCGATGGAAGAAATCTCATCAACTATTTACCTCAAAATAATTTTTTGCCAAATAACATTTCAATAAAGACATTGATTAGTTTATTTCTTCAAAAAAATAATAGAAAAGCAGTATTGGAGAACGAATATGTGAAGCCATTACTGCATCAAAGAAATCAAAATTTGTCTGGTGGAGAAAAAAGAATAATTGAAATTTTATTAATTATTCATTCTGAAGCACAATTTATATTACTTGATGAGCCATTTAATGGGGTCAGTCCAATTGTAAGGGATTATATTATTAAATATATTAGAAGCATGAAATCATCAAAAGGATTTATCATCACTGATCATGATTATGAACATATCATAGATTTAGCAGATAGTATTCTCTATTTACAAAGCGGAATTTTAAAAGAACTAAAAGATAAAAGCGAATTAGTAGCTTTAGGATATATGACAGAAGCTACTTATAACAGTACTTATAAGAACAAGTCTTCAACTTGATTGAATAAACCCACTAATATGCAAATAAACACTATGCCTTATTTAAAACCGACCTATTTTTTTGATTTTGAGACCGCACCCATTCAAGAGCTGATCTCTGAGTTAAAAACTGAACAGCTTTCAGATAAAGCCAAAGCCATAGCATTATACACCAAAGTACGTGATGGTTGGACATACGATCCCTACACGATCAGTCTTTCAGAAGAAAAGTATAAGTCAAGTCATATCGCCAAAAAACAGTCTGGTAATTGTGTTGAAAAAGCCATTCTGTTAATTGCTTGCCTTCGTGCTTTAGACATACCGGCAAGATTGCATCTTGGGAAAGTAAAAAACCATATTGCAGTAGAACGATTGACCGAAAAGTTTGGGTCTAATGAATTAACGCCTCATGGCATGGTTAACGCCTATCTAGGGAATACTTGGTTAAAAATGTCGCCAGCATTTAATGCGTCCTTGTGTGAGAAATTGAATGTAGACCCTTTGGATTTTGATGGCGAACAGCATTCGTTTTTACAACAGTACAACAGCAATGGCCTGCGGTTTATGGAATACATTGACGATTACGGCCATTTTGAAGATGTGCCCATTGATTTTATGAAACAGAATATTAAAGCACACTATCCTCATATTTTTGATATCAATGAAAATATTAAGGAATTCAAACTTTAAGAGCCTGGTGATGAATCAAAATGTAATTCAGTTGATCTTCCATAGAACTCCTGAAATGTGCTTTGGAAAACATCACGTCGTGCAAATGCTAATCCATTAAATAATTTTTACTTCAAAACCAGTCCCACTCCTATTTTTTCAAGTAGATATGGGTTGTGATCAATCACCAAGATGTCATTTGTAGCACTCAGTTCTTTTAAGATCTCATAAAGCAAATCAATATCTGCATAATGCAAGCCAGTACTTGGTTCATCTAAAATAAAGAGCTCGTTTTCAGGACTCTCTTTCAGCCAGTTCAATAACAGTAAACGTTGCTTCTCTCCAGAAGAAAGCGACTGCACCGTTTGTTCTAAACTCAAATGTGCCAAGCCAATAGCTTCTAAACTTTTGATAAGTGCTTCGCTACTAGCAGCTATTTTAAAATCTGAACTCCATAAACTTAATTCCGCAATAGTCATCGCCAGAACCTGAGCAATGGTTTTAGAATGCACCTCATAAGCTAAAATATGGGGTTGATAACGTTTGCCATCACATACTTCGCAAATTTCAATGGCATTGGCTGCAAGGTCTAAACTGGTTTCGATATATCCCATGCCTTTACAATTTGGGCATTGGCTATTTTTGGTCTTATATGAGAAGTCTTTTGCTTTTAAGTCGGTTTTACTAGCAAATAGAGCACTAATGTCCTTTAACAAACCTAAGTAATTTACTAGTAAGGTCTGGTTATAGGTTCTTAGTTTTTTAGGTTCAAAATAATGGGCGCCACTATACGTTTTTGGGAAATCAATGTAACTACAATTGATGGGTTGATTGGTTTTGATACTTGGGATCAAGATGTCTTTTACCAATGTGGTTTTACCAACGCCAGATTTCCCTGTTAGCGCTGTGATACCGCCAATGGGTACCTGTAATTTATCTTTCGATAGGGTGTGCTTGGCTAACTTTTTAATGTTGACATGCGTTGTCCCGTCTTTAAGTTTTACGGTTTTGCTAGGTGCTTTTAAAAAAGGATGGCAACCGGGTTGTTGCAATAATCCTTCTGTATTGCCTTCATAGGTGATATAGCCGCCTAATGCTCCTGCTTTTGGTCCAATTTGTACGATATGATCTGCCGCATGAATGATGGATTTATCATGCTCAATCACAATCACAGTATTTCCTTTAGCAATTAGCTCTTTCAGTATGCGTATCAAGTCTGGAATATTTTCTTGAGATAGGCCTGCAGAAGGTTCATCTAATAAATAGGTGATTCCTTTTAACGGACTCTTTAACTGCTTGATGAGAGCCACCCGTTGATTTTCTCCACCTGAAAGTGTTGGTGATTTTCGGTTGAGTTGCAGGTAATCAATATGCAGTTCCTTTGCTCTTGCAATGGTATTGTGAAGGTGCGGCTCAATTTTGGAGAGCAGTTGTCCGTCAATATCTTTAGTACTGGTATTTTGAGATAGCCACTCGCCTAGCGCTTTAAAATCCATAGCGGTAATGGCAGCAATGGATTTGCCCCCAATGTGAAACTTCAATCGCGCCGGTTTTAACCCGCTGCTCTTACAATGGCTGCATTCCTGTTGAGAAAAAAGCGCTGTAAGATGACCGATGTTTTTGTTTTTTCGAGTTTTATAATATTCGTCTTGTAGGTAGGTAAACAAACCTTTCCATGGCATACTAAGCGCTTGCGTTCCCTGTCTTGTTTTTGTTTGATAGACCCAATTGGCTTTCCAAATTCGATCTCCGGTACCATGCAACACGATGTCTTTTTGTTGTGATGAGAGTTTATTAAATGGGGTTTCCAAAGTAAAATCATGTTCATCTCCTATTGCCTTTAAAATGGCCATATGTTGCCCTAAAGGGTCTCCATAATAACCAATGGCTTTATTGTGGCTAAAAACACCGCTCGCAATACTTTTATTGGTATCTAAAACCAACTTATCAAGATCGGGACGTAATTCTTGACCAATACCTTCACAAATGGTACATTTTCCTAATTCGTGGTTATTAGAAAAATGACTTGCAGATAACTCTTCACCTTCATATTGCGCTTTTCGGGAAAAAGCAAATCGTAAGACTTTATCAATGCCCGTTTGCTTTGCAATATCCGAACGTAGGGACTCGTTTTTTTGTTTTCTTGTAATGCAAATACTAGGTGTTAGGCCTTCAATATAATTGACGTCAAACTGAAAATTCACTCCTACTCTAGATTGTTGGTATGCCGAAAACTGTTTGGTCATTTCCTGAAGTCCATAACCGTGCAACGTATCAATTACCAAAGACGATTTACCCGAGCCTGATATACCCGTAACCACCGATAACTGTTGCTTGGGAAAATCCAAATCCAAGTCCTTGAGTGCATGAGTTCTTGCACCTCTAATAGCAATGTGATCTCTTTGCTGAGGCGCTTCATCATTTATGGCAATAGTTTCAACCTCTAATGCATTATCTACCCAAATATCACAAGCAGAAAGAAATAAAGGATGATTTTCAAAACACAGGATGCCTGCCGTTTGCGCCTTTAGTTGGTTGAGGGCGTCCAACAATTGCACCACATTTTGATGGTGTAATCCTATACTAGGTTCTTCCAACACCAAAAGCGTTTGTTTCGATTTTTTGGCGAAGTGTTTGGTCAGTTTAATACGCTGTGCTTCTCCTCCCGATAAGGTGTTAGAAGGCTGACCAAGTTTGATATATCCCAGACCCAATTGGATCATTAAGGACAAGATCTCGGTAATCTTCTTTTCTTCGGAAAAGAAATCGTAAGCCTCTTCAATACTGAGATTGTAGATAGCGGCTATGGTTTTGTCTTTATAATGTGCGCGAAGCACTTCCGCCTTAAACCGTTTTCCGTTGCAGGTGGGACAGGTTTGGTTGATGCTGCCCATGACGCTCATAGAAAGGGTAATCACGCCAGCGCCTTCACAAATTTCACAGCGTCCTTTTTTATTATTAAAGGAAAAGGCACTTTTTCCAAGATTTAAGGATTTGGCTTCCTGGGTTTTCGCCAGCAGATCCCTGGTCTTATCCGCTAAACCTGTATAAGTTGCTGGATTACTTCGTGGAGTTTTACCAATGGGTTGATCGTTGACCGTTAGCAGATTTAAACCCTCCTGTTGGCAGTAACTCGTGATATGTTTTAAAAACTGAGGTGTTTTTCGACTCACCACAGCTAATTGATTTGTTTTTGGCTGAAGGTTGGCTAGCGTCTGTTTTATGCTATTGTTTTCTGAATTTTGAGCCTTTTCAGCACTCACCATTGCAATGGCAGATAAGGTAGGACTGTTGCGGTTTTTGACCTTTAAAAAGTCTGCCGTGGTACCGTTATAAACCACTTCCCCGCCGTAAATTCCGGCTTTAGGTCCTAACTCTACAATCCAATCCGAGGCTTTTATGAAGTCTAAGTCATGTTCTACCACCATGACTGTATTGCCACGTTTGATCAATCGGTCCAAAATATGGAGCAGATACCTTTGGTAATTGGCGGATAAGCCAATAGAAGGCTCATCAAACACATACAGTATTCCTTGCAGGTTGCTATTGACTTGATTGATGAGCTTAATGCGCTGTCCATCTCCAGAAGAGATGGACGTACTCGGTGTACTCAATTGATAATGGTCCATGCCTAGACGAATGAGATCTAACAACTGAGTGGCCATTTTATCGACCAGAAGCTTTTCGCCGCTATTTAACTCAAGTTGATTGAGATGCGCATACAAATCGGTTAAAGGCAGCTCCATCCAGTCTTGAAAATTTAAGCCCTTCCAATGGTATTTGAGATGTTCGGCTTTAATACGGCCACCCTTGCAACTTGGGCAGACTTTAGAGCTTGCAAATTTCAAGATATTGGGATTCCTATCCCGTCTTAAAATGTCTTGCATGATGGGTAGCATTCCTTTATAGTAGCCCTCTTCGCGAGGTTTGGCCTTAATACCTTGCCAACGAAGACGTGACTCCAGTCCATGTTTTCCGTAGAAGACCTTGAGCCGATCACTACCGTTTAGAACGACGTCTTTTTGTGCCTCAGACAGTGTTTTCCAAGGGATGTCTACCGAAAAGCCATGTGCTTTACAGACCTTATTAAGTTCTTCTACCGTTATTTGGGAATATACGATATAGCCGTTAGGCAAAGTCGTTGTTATAGCGCCTTCTCTCAGGGTTTTATTGGGATCACCCACCAATTTGTCAAGATCAATATACTCTGCTTCACCAATGCCACGGCACACCTCACAGGCGCCTTTAGGGTGGTTAAAGGAAAACAGGGACTTGCTCATGGTATTCTCACCAGAATAACGGGCAAAAATAATTCTAAAGATGGCGGCCAACTCAGAGAGCGTTCCAAAGGTGGCATTGATGGATTGGAAGCGTTTGGTTTGTTCTACCTTTATTACAGGTGGTAAGTCTTCAAGATCATCGACCTCTGCCGTGGGAATCATTTCCCCATTTTGTTGACTATACGCTGGTAAGCTTTCTAGAAAGTAACGGTAGCCTTCATTAGCAATCACGCCCATAGCCAAGGAAGATTTCCCAGAGCCAGACAACCCGGTGACCACGATTAAACGGTTTTCAGGTATGTTCAAATCGATATTCTTGAGATTATTTTGATGGGCATTGGTGATCTTCATACTGCGAAAGGCTTCTTTAGTTTTAGAATTTCCAAAGGTATAAAGAATATAAGGGCTTATAGAAGCGTCTGGGGAGCTTTTGGTAACGCGTTCTAAATTTTAATTAGAACGATTGTTTTATAAAAAACCTTCGGAGTATTTGATAAAATGTATTTTAGTTGACCTAAATTTATCCAATAATTTTGAACTAAATTATGAGACGGTTTATATTACGTTTGACGTTCTCATGTATAATTAAGACAATTTATGTTTAGTTTTTTATTCAATCATATTGCCCTTTCTGTAAAAGATGTGGATCAATCTGTTGCATTTTATCAGGAGGTTCTTCAACTTGAGGAGATTAAGAATACGGCTTCAGACTCAAAAACGAGATGGCTATCCCTTGGTGAAGGCAAACAGCTTCATCTGATTCCTCGTCCAAATTCTGAAATTAAAATAAATAAGGCCGTTCATTTTGCGTTATCAACAACTGATATAAATGCCTTGATCAAGCATCTGGAAGCATTAAAAATCGATTACTCAGACTGGAAGGATACACCGAACAAAGATTATATTCGAAAAGATAAGGTTAAACAGGTTTACTTTCAAGATCCAAACGGTTATTGGATTGAAATCAATGATGCGATCTAACTTCTGAAACACTGTCCTTCTGATTTTTCAACCTGCCAAGTTTATTTGTATTTCCTAAATTAGTTTATAGTTTTTGTAATTACTGTCAATCGAAACGCTTTGTATTACTAAGTACGTTTCAATAAAAAATAAATTTAGGTTGTTAAAAATTGTCGTGGATAGCAAAGTAAATTAGATTCAAGAAAGGTGGCTATAAAAAAGGAGCCAACACCATAGAATTAGTAAATGGCTATAACTTGTTTTGCCAATAATTAGTTTTCTCATAATTTCTTCTTAAATATGTTCATACCACGTTTAGCATCAATATTTTTACACTATTGAAAAAGAAAATCATCATTATCGGTTCTGGGATTGGAGGTTTAGGTGCTGCTGCCTTGTTGGCTAAATCTGGATATGAAGTTACTGTAATTGAAAAAAACACCAATCTAGGCGGTCGTGCCAATATTTTTGAAGCCAACGGTTACACTTTTGATATGGGGCCTTCCTGGTATTTAATGCCCGATGTTTTTGAACACTATTTCAAATTACTAGATGAAGATCTTTCAAAACACTTAGATCTAGTTAAACTTTCCCCCTCTTACCGTGTGTTTTTTTCTAATGATAAGGAGTTACCTGTAGTTGATATTCATTCCGATTTAGAAAAAGATTTACCTCTTTTCGAACAGTTAGAACCCGGTATTACGCCTAAGATTAAAGAATACCTCAAACGTTCTGGTGAACAATATGAGATGGCGAAAAATACGTTCATGTATCGTAATCTTGGGTTTTCTTTAGATTTTTTAAAGTGGGATGTGATAAAAAAAGGGATTGAACTCAATCCGTTTCAAACCATGCAATCTTATCTCAACAGCTGGTTTAAAAGTGATCGTGTCAAAAAAATACTAGAATATACCTTAGTGTTTCTGGGTTCAGATCCGTCAAAAACTCCTGCCATGTATAACATCATGAATGCCATAGATTTTAATATGGGCGTTTATTACCCCAAAGGTGGTATTTATGAGATTGTAAAGGCTTTAGTCACTATTAATAAAGCACATGGCACTCAATTTATAACCAATAGTTCTGTGTCTCAAATCATAGTGGAAAATAAAAAAGCTACGGGTGTACAACTTGAGGATGGCAGTGTGTTAGAAGCTGATATGGTCATCTCTAATGCCGATTTATGGTTTACAGAAACACATTTGCTTGAGAAACGGTATCAAACCTATCCTGAGAAGTATTGGGAAAAGGCCGTCATTAGTCCAAGTGCTTTTATCATGTATTTGGGTTTAGACAGAGAATTAGATATTTTAAGTCATCACAACCTTCGCTTCGGTGGAGATTGGAAACAAAATTTTAAGGAGCTGTTTGATACGCCCCAACTCCCAGATGATCCCAGTTATTACATCTGTAAGCCTACGGAAACTGATCCGGCATTATCGCCACCAGGAACTGATAATTTGTTTGTTCTGGTACCTATTCCTCCAGGTTTAGAACTATCTAAAGCGACTATGGCAAGTTACCGTCAGAAAATTTTAAATCTTATGAAAGCCGATTTAGACCTTCCAGATCTGGAAGACTATGTTGTTTACGAAAGATCTTACTGGAGCGACGATTTCCGAAGCGATTATAATGCATATAAAGGTACCGCTTTAGGTTTGGCACATACTTTAAAACAAACCCTAAAACGTCCTTTAAACTATAGTAAGAAGGTGAAAAACCTTTATTATGTAGGCGCAGGTACAAGTCCTGGGATTGGGATGCCAATTTGTTTGATTTCGGCAGAACTCGTTTACAAACGTATTCAAAAGATTAAAAATCCAAGACCTTTAGAGTCGCTGTAGACTCACTAAAACATATCTTGAAAAAACATATAGAAAAATAAAACTGCTCCAGATGCCACATTTATAAGTGGAAAATAGGTGTAATATTTAAACAGCTTTGATTTGTTGTTGATACTAAGCAATACGATAGCGACATAAATAAGTCCAAAAGAGATGGCAATAACACCTACAAAATAGAAGCCTATAGAAGCAGATATGAGATAGGCCAATAAGCAGAACCAAAGGGCTTTTTTCTCACCGAGCATAGTGGCTAAAGTATGTACTCCAGCTTTCTCATCGGCTTCAATATCTGGAATAGCCGAGTAGGTTTGCATCCCGAATGCCCAAATAAGTCCGCCTATTACGGCTAACCATTGAATGTTTGTATTGCCGGTTATAAAAAAGCCAACCAGTGCTGGTGACACATATATTATTGCAGAAAACAGAACATCTAATGGTGGTTTACTTTTAGCGCGTATGGGAGCTGCAGAATAAAATAACCCTGTGAATAAAAATACGGTTAAGGCTAATTTTGCATACACATTTACCATAAAAAAGAAAGGCACAAAAGGAATGAGTAGCACTCCCATAATCCACCACAGACTTTTATGTTTTTCGGGTTCTAGTACCGATTCATATTTTACTTTCTTCTCGTTATATATATCGGTTTGATAATCATAAATATCATTTACACCATAAATAAACACATTTGCTGGTAAAGAGAAAAATATGCCGAATACTATTAAAAGTATGGTAGTAGTCGTATCATAAACAAATAGGTTTCCTGAAGACATAACACCTACAAGAAAAGTTCCAAGTACATACATCCAGAATCTTGGTCTGGATAAAAAGAAAACTTCTTTGGGTGTTAACCTCATAAGAGAGCGAAAATTGGATGATAGCAACACTTTATCTTGTATTTTGGATGAGTTGTTTATGTTTCAATTAATTTGTTATTGAGTTGAGACAACAGATTGAAGTCTATTTATCACAGATCATCAATCAATCAATCAATCTTTATAGCATGCTCTTATTGTTATAATATCTTAAACCGCAGTTTTTTTTCTTGTTTCTTTTTACTTGAAATAGAGCTTTTCATCTCAACGTCACTTCAATATTGAAAAAACTATCTTTGTAAAAAAAACAAAGATGCCAAGTTCGCTTACCATAGTTACATTGTTTTCATCCTTCTCCTTTCTCTTTTACGGCCTAAGCTGTTTAACTTCTAAGCGCATGGCCAAAGAATTTGAACGGTTTGGTCTTAGCAAACAACGAAATCTTGTGGGCATGTTACAATTGCTAGGCGGTTTAGGTTTGGGAATTGGCTATTACATGTCTGTAACAATAGCGGCTATTAGTGCTGCGGGTCTTAGCGTACTCATGTTTTTGGGCTTTTTTGTACGATTAAAAATCAAAGACTCTGTAGTGGCTTCGGCTCCAGCATTAATGTATGCTTTACTCAATCTATATTTGGCACTATTATTTTTTAAAGCCTTCGTTTAAGCTATTATTTGATCAGAAAAAGCAATAATCAAACAAAGCACAAGAAATATAGCCGCTGGCATGCTTTTATATAAAGGATCATTGATTTTAAAGTGCATGATAATAGAGCCGAGTAATAATACTGCAAGTGCTAAAGCGGCAGGCTGTGCCAATAGAGTGAACCAGATTGAAGCTAACAAACAAAGCGCTAAGACTACCTTCAGAACTCCTACAACATAAAGCATCCAAGCGGGCAAACCATAGACCTCAAATTCTTGTTTCAGGTTTTGGGCATTACCACCACGCCATTTGGTAGGTGCATCTTTTTGTATCAGCCACACATTAATAAGGCTAATAGAAACAATAAATTTTAAAACGATAATTATGTAAGTCATTGTTTTTTTTGTTTAATTATTATGTAAGAATATAAAACAAAATCAAGAAATTACGTAAAAACGGGACTTATTTTAAGTTTATTTTAATATGAACTGTTAATAAAGTCTTAAATCGATTTGAATCCTATCTTCGTCCATAAAGTTTAGATTCACTACAGCAGCACCTTCAGCACTAATCTTATTTCGGGTTCAAGATATGATCTATACGGGCTTCAATATCTTGATAATGGTATTGGGTTTCGGTTCCTACTTGTTTTTTTGCAGCGGCCTCTACTTGGCGTTTCAACGTTTGAAGTTCACCTCTCACCAAGGCTCTAACGTCGCTTTGATTGACATCATAATATTGGTTTGTACGGTCACGATCAAGATCTTCAGTCATGAGATACGCCATGCGATCCACATAAGCACGTTGCAAATTTCTTCGGAAAACATCTACATTGCTACTCGTTCCTACTTCTTTCCAGATGCCCTTACGTAAATTCTGTAACATGTCTAAAGCAGAATAGTTATCGGCGTTTAAAGTATGGTGATCCATCAGTAGCCCCAATCGGTCAAAACTTAGGAGTGCATCGATATAACGGCTTTGTAGACGACTCAGGCGCTGGGTATAGCCTCCATAATCAATTTTCTGAAGTAAGCGTTTATCCAACAACCACTGGGGTGTCTCAAAAGCATTGTTTTGCACCCATTGCATACTGGCTTGTTGTTTAGCTTTAGGCACGGCATTATAGGCCAAGCCGCCTTGTTTGGGGGTAATCAAGTGTTCTTCTACACCGCCTACATAATTAAGCACATGAAAGACATAGCGGTTATAGCAGCTCAACAATTCGCCATAGAGCTCCTCCAAATCTTCATAATCATTGGTTTGATCGCTGGTCCATTCTGGCAAATTCTGAATCACCACCTTTAAGTTTTTCAAGGCATAATTAGAGGCTTCGATAGCATTGTCTCCAATATCTTCTGTTTGTGAGGTTGGATCAAACCGGCTACCCTGCTTTCCGAAGACATATTTAGGATCGCCTGCCTTTTCTAAAATCCAAGCATCTAGCACAGGACGCTCAGCCTCTGCTGTGTAAGCCGCGGGAATATCGCGATAGCCCCAATTGATGGCATAATGGTCATACGGACCAATCTGCCGTATAAACCTAATGTTTTCATCGCCAGGTTGGGCAATGTAATTATAACGGGCATAATCCATAATCGTCGAGGCAATCCCAAACTCTTGAGTAAAATCACCATTTCTATAGCTCTCTACATCATAAGCCTTGCTGGCACTCATATTATGTGGTAAACCGAGCGCATGGCCTACTTCATGGGCAATGACCATTTTCATCATCTCACCGATCTCCTCGTCTGGAGTATTTAAGCTTCGCGCCGAAGGATTTGCTGCACCAGTTTCCAATAAATAACGATTTCTATACGAGCGCAAATGGTTATGATACCAAATGATATCACTCTCAATAATTTCACCACTTCTTGGGTCGGCCACACTAGGGCCCACGGCATTTCTAGTTTCACTGGCCACGTAACGCACTACAGAATAACGCACGTCTTCGGGACTAAATTCTGGATCTTCTTCTTTAGTTGGCGGATCTTTTGCAATAATGGCATTTTTAAAACCTGCGGTTTCAAAGGGTTTTTGCCAAAGTTCGATCCCTGCTTTCATGTATTTGCGCAATTTTTCGGGCGTGGCGGGATCTAAATAATATACAATTGGTTTTACGGGTTCTACCAATTCACCACGAGCATAGGCTTCAGGGTCCTTAGGTTCTAATCGCCATCTTCTAATGTAGGTTTTTTCGTCGGCCTTAAGCTGATCACTTCCGTAATCTACTTGACTGAAAGTAAACCAACCCACACGCTCATCGGCAAAACGAGGTTGCATTGGTTCTTTTGGCAACAATACCATGCTCTGATTCATTTGAAGGCTGATGGTTTCCGCAGATTCTGTAGACGGTGGCTCAGAAGCATTGTAGGTGAGATCTTGTACCACCTCTATGTTCTGCGGGAAACTTTTCATACTGGTAATAAAACTCCTAGAGGCATCTAGGTTTTTGACTTTGTAGGTGCTGCGCAACCGTGATGAGAGTCCGCTGATGGCTTTCACATCACTGTCATAAAATTTGGTAACATCTACGACCACAGCAGTAGAATCTGGGCTGAAGGCTTCAATATCAAAAGCATATAAGGTGGGCGAATAGTTATTGTTTGCTACAGAAATGCTGATAGGCAATGCTTCATCGGCCACGGCATTATAAGATTTCTCCTTGATGAGTATTTTCTTGTCAAATCGCGTCCAATGAATGAGACGTGTATTGGTTTTTGTTCCCGCATTGTAGTAGCCGCCTCCGAGATTAGCTGGGAGTTTGGCAATTCTGCTTACTAAAAGCATGTCAGTATCGAGATAATCGTTTGGGATTTCATAGTAGTACTTCGCTCCTACTTTATGCACTTTAAATAAGCCATCATCTGTAATCGCCTCTTTAGTAATCACCTTGTTATAGGGTTTAATGGCGTCTTTGTCTGGCTTAGCAGCTGCGGCAGCTTTGGCTTCTGCCTTTTCCTTATCTTTTTTCTTTTGGCGTTTGGATTGGGCTAAACCATCTTGAGTGTTAAAAAGGGATAGTGTAAGGATGAGAATAAAAAGTCGCGTCATAATGTATTAATTATCTAGTGTAGTGTTATAAAGTTCGTCTCGAGAGACCTTTAAGTCGTAATAAAAATCATCTACGGTACCCCCATAGCCGTCAATAAGGAAATATCTCAAAGAGGCGATACGCGCTTTTAATTCAGAATTGTTTAACAGATAAGCGATGCATTCATCTGAGCAATTAAAATTGGTAATAAAATCTGGATACCACGCCTCAGTACGTTCAAGTGTTTTGAGATTTTCAACCATGGCATCAAATACAATGGTTTCTACGGCTTTCATATCTTTGAAATAGAGTTTATAGAGTCCGCTCATATCATTGAGCTCTCTAGCCACTTCATTATCTTCCAAATAGACATTATCAATCATGTTGATGGTGCTATTATCAACCTCTAACACCTCTACTTGTAAAATGAGGGATGCCACTCTTGAGCCAAACCTGGTAAGGGAACTATCGTGTGCTTTCTCTAAAACTTTTAGATATTCTTGCTGCAAGGTATCGAGATTGATCCGATAGCGTTGCATCACTTCTAAGTCGCTATCAACTTGCTTTAGAACTCTGGCTTTGAGCGTAAGTGTTCTGTCTTCTGCTTTACGCTGCTCATTCCAATTATTAATGGCTAAAGCAATGAGAATACCAATAACCACTAAGATGACCTCACCTATGGCGTAGCTCAAATATTTAGCAAGACCGCTGCCTTTAGATAGACTGTAGCGCTGTTTATTAAAAAACTTCATAAAAAAGAGGTTGTCTAAAAACACTTTTAAATTCCGTTGGATTAACCAACTTGGTTTATAAGCGTAAATTTAGAAAACCTCTAAGTTACAAATTAATTAAGATGCAAGTCAAACTGAAGTCTTGCGCCCTAATGAACGATCAGATTTTAAGATTCCTCCTTGGCAATCTCTACCTTGGTATCCATCATTAACGTACGGATAGGGAATGGAATATTGATATCGTTTTTATCAAACACTTCTTTAATGAGCATGATTGCTTCACTTTGTTGAGTGAACATTTGACTTGGTTTGGTGTAATCAATATAAAAACGGGTCATAAAATTAATGGAGCTATCTCCAAATTCTAACCAATAGAACTCTACTTTTTCACCATCTTTCTGCGGAAAATGCTCAGCCATGAGTTTGGTCACCATTTCTTTTACATTGCGAAGACTAGAGCTATACCCTACCCCACATTTAACGGTGATTCTACTTCTTTCCGTCAGAGAGTAATTTACAAATGGCTCATCAACAATGAGAGAGTTGGGCATGACCACGATATGGTTGTCTGGACGTCTGAGTACAAAATTCCGAAGGGATATTTCCTCAACAAATCCATTATGACTTGAAGTTTCGATATAATCGTTAATACGTATTCTAGGCATAAACGACAGTAGCACTCCAGAGAACGTATTATTTAATGTGCCTTGTAATGCCAAACCAATGGCCAAGGCCACAACACCTGCACCGGCAAGGATACTGGTTAAGGCTTTATCTAAATCTAAAATCCCTAAGGCTATAAAAAAACCGACTAAAAAGATGACCATAAAGACCATCTTCTTGATGATACGTCTCACGGAAATGTTATCCATTTTCTTTTTAAGCAATTTTAAAACCAATGCAGAAACGATCTTGGCGAGATAATAAAAGCCAAAAAGCACCAACATGGCCAAGAGAAAGTTGGGCAGTTTTAAAATAATTGCATTAAGCCAGGCTTCTAGCTTATCATAGATTTTATCGACATACATACCGATTTCTAAAAAATGTATCATAATTTAATTTAAGGTGTTAATAGGGTTGATAATAATAGCGTACCAACAATTAATAAAATAATGGAGAGCATCCCTCCAACAATCAAAAAGTGCTTAAACTTATAAGCACCAGTGCCGTAAATTAGCGTATTGGTTTGATAGCCCATGGGTGTAAAAAAGCTAAAATTTGCACCAAACATTACCGCAATCACAAAAGGTTTTAACGGTAAATCTAAACCGGTGGCTAAAGCTATGGCAATTGGAGTAACAATAACAGCGGTGGCATTGTTAGAAATAAAGCCGCTCATAAGCATCGTCATGGCAAACAAAGATCCCAAAACGATAACGGGTGCTTGACCAGATAACAAAGATAAGAGTTTTCCTGAAATCCACATATCAGCGCCCGTGTTGCCCATGGCTACTCCTAAGGGAATCATTCCTGCCAATAAAAACACAATTTGCCAATTCACTCTTTTATATATTTTGTTCAAGTTGATACAATCAGCCAAAAGCAGTGCGCCTACACCAGCAATGGTACTCGCTAAAATGGATAGCACACTGGTAGCCGCCAAACCGATTACGGCTATTAAAACCATCATACACCACACTTGTTTGTAACGATTAACTTGATAGTCATCTTCATGCTGGCGCAATACCACGATATTATTATATTCGTAAAAAACCTCCATCTGGTTTTTATCGACGTTAATTAAAAGACGATCACCCGCTTTTACAATCAACTTTTTTATGGCTTTTGGTAAATAGACCTTTTCTTTAAGGTTGAGCATTTTCTTTTTTTGAATACCGACGGGATCTCCAATTTTATGCAAGATCACTTTGAGTTCCTGTAAGGTTTTATCAATAAATTCAGATCCGGGTAAGACCAATACTTCTACAAAAGTTGTTGCAATATTTTCCTCAATGACCTTATTGTCTTTAATCTCATCGTTTTTAAGAGACAACACAAAATCATCCTCAGAAATTAAAGAAAAATCCTGAATGTCACTCATCAAGACCAACTGATCTTCGGCACGTAAGGTGGTGTTTTTACCAGGTGCTGTATTTACATTTTCACCTCTAATCAATTTAAGGACCTTTATGTTTGGGTTTTCATAAAACGGAACCTTTGAAAATGCTTGTCCTACATATTTAGATTCGGCTCTTACCGTTAAAGTGAACAGAAAATTAGATTGTTCATTATAGGTTCTCAAGGTGTTCTCCCCGCCTTTGGGCAACCATTTACTGGCAATAGACATGAACACGACGCCTACACCCAATAATACCAGTCCGTAGAGCGAAAACTCAAAAAAGCTAAACTTCTCCATCCCATAATCTACCGCTACCGAGTTTACCAAAAGGTTGGTTGACGTACCCATAAGCGTGCAGCTTCCTCCCAAAATACCAGCGAATGAAATAGGCATTAAGAGCTTGGGTACCGAGAAATTATATTTTTTAGAGAGTTGGGCAATGATTTTTAAAAAAATAACCACGACAGCTGTTGTGCTTATAAAAGATGAAATTCCCGCAGAAACAATCATAAATACAGGTACCATAATAATGAGTGGTAAAAAACTAAGACGTTTAATAGCATCGCTAAAAAGCTGGATAACGCCATTGTCTTCTAAACCTATGGCCATGATCATCAACATTAAAACCGTGATGGTTGCAGGATTGGCAAAGCCACTTATGGCTTCTTCTGGGGTAGTGAGACCGGTAAGCACCAAGGCCACTATGATAAAAAAAGCAATTTTATCAATAGGCATGATCTCTGTGACAAAAAGCACGATAGATACCCCTATGATGGAAAATATTAAAATAATCTGGAGATCCATCGTTTATAATTAGAGCATTCTAAGATATTAAATTCATTGGCTAAAACTTCAATACCAAAGCATTTAAATGCAATGGGTTAAAGCTTTTGTTATTAGAGCCTATTTTAGGCTTCTGCACTAGCAAATATCAAGTGTTAGGGATTGCGTCAAGAATTAATAGATTTCAGCTATTTGGTGCCGCCTTTAAAGCCTATCTTTTCCAAACTATTAATAACAATTTCTACGGAAATTCTAAAACTATACATATTATGACGACCAATTTTGAATATCATGACATTAGCGCTAGTGAACGATTAGAAGCATTCACTGAAGAAAAATTAAAACCAGTCTTTAAACGGTATGAATTTGTAACCAGAGCAGACATCTTTTTCAAAAAAGAAAACACCTCTAGTGATGAAACTGGTATGAAGTGTGGTATTCGTTTAAGTGCACCTGGACCTCGCCTATTTGCTGAAAGTTCTCACGATAATTTTGAACAGTCTGTTGCAGAAACGGTAACTGAATTGTTAAGACAATTAGAGAAGCGCCAGTCTAAAATGAAGAACTATTAAATAGACATTCACTCCTATTATTTGATGTTCAGAATATCATAAAGAAATGTGAAAATTCTAGGGGCAAACATCTAGATCTCGAATGCTGTCGTAAATAGAGACAGTAACCAAAAATAAATCGAATACAATATGAAACGAATTACAGTAATTGTAGCACTTGCATTTTTAATGACCTCTTGTGTATCCAAGAAAAAATATACAGCTCTTGAGCAAGATAACGGAGAGTTAAAAAGTGAACTGACTAAAACTAAAGTTGAAAAAGAAGAACTGGAAGCTAAGTTTGACGAAATTCAAGCACGTGTTGACAACTATAACTCTAAAATAAACTCACTTACTGAAGACAATAATGCCAAATTGGTAACCGTAGATGGTGTAGTTATTTCTGAAAATCAGAAAGAGGCTTTAAGAGAAACACTAAAAAATGTACCTCCAGCTTATATGGCGACGGCCAAGACATTGAAAGATAGTATGAACCTTGCTGTTCAATTCAACCTTAAAAAGTCTATGGAGAACATTGAGGAAGATGACGATATCAATGTCAATATTGAAGAAACGGTTGTCATGATTTCTATTTCTGATAAAATGTTATTTAAGTCTGGTAGCTATAACATTAGCGATAAGGCCAATGATATTTTAGCTAAAATTGCTAAAATCGTAAACTCTGAAGAAAGTTTAGATGTTATGATTGAAGGTCATACAGATGACAAAGCGTTTGTAAGCTCTTCTGCAATTAAGGATAATTGGGACTTGAGTGTTTTAAGAGCTACAGCTGTAGTTAAGAAACTGCAAGACAAATACAACGTTGCACCTGAGAAGTTGATTGCTGCAGGACGTTCATTCTATCAACCTTTAGTAGAAAATGATACTAAAGAAAATAGAGCCACTAATAGAAGAACCCGTGTGGTGATTCTTCCAAACATTGATAAATTTTTCGCTCTAATGGCAGAAAAAAAATAATAGCATTTACTTAACCGACTTAATATTGGTTAATTAATCCGAGGAAAGACCGCTGATATAGCGGTCTTTCTTTTTTTAAATGCTTTCATTCTCTGAAATATATAACTAAAAGCAATACGAATTAACGCTGCCGAGTGGTCATGATAAATTGCAATTCAAAAAAAAGCGACACTCTTAAATTGAATTTCAAGCATAATTTTAAAACTTAAAGTTTAGTTAAAATTTTTACAGGTGAAATTGTTTGTTAATTTTGAGCATCGCTCAACTCAACTTTTTATCTATGAAAAAAATTACTTATGCGCTTCTTATATTTAGTGTGGTCATCTGTAATGCGCAGAATTCTGTAGCAAGAGAATGGAATGAAATGACGCTTATAGCTATACGTAATGATTTAGCACGTCCCACAGTGCATGCTCGAAACTTGTTTCATACCTCGGTTGTGATGTATGATGCTTGGGCGCTTTTTGATGAGAATGCAGAAACCGTATTTTTAGGTAAGGATTTTGGCGGATTTAACTGTGTCTTTACAGGTATTGCAACTCCTTCTTCATTAGATGCTGCAAGAGAGGAAATCATGAGCTATGCCATGCTACGTTTATTAAACCACCGTTTTCAAAACTCACCCAATGGTGCTTTCTTGCTCTCAGAGTTTGAAACTTTATTTACAACTCTAGGCTATGACTCCAATATCACATCCATTGACTACAGTACCGGGAGCTATGCGGCTTTAGGAAATTATATGGGAGCTCAAATGATTGCTTTTGGCTTGCAGGATAATTCTAATGAACAGTCCAATTACGCCAATAGTTTTTATACACCTTTCAACCCACCACTGATTCTTGAAAACTACTATGAGACCAATCCTATTGACCCCAACCATTGGCAACCCTTGGCTTTTGATGTTTATGTTGATCAAAGCGGTAATGAGTTTCCGTTGAGTACACCTGCATTCTTAGGTGCAGAATGGGGTCAGGTCACGCCTTTTGCATTGTCTTCTGAAAACTTGGAAATTATCAATAACAGTTTTGATTGCTATGTTTACAACAATCCGGGACCTCCAGTTTATATTCAAGACTCCAATGAAGATGGTATTTCCGATCCTTACAAATGGAATTTTGCAATGGTAGCCACTTGGTCTTCTCATTTAGATCCCGAAGACCCTACAATGATTGATATTTCACCAGCTTCTAAAGGTAATATGAATATTTTAGACCTTCCTGAAACTTTTGAGGAATATCAAGCCTTTTATGATTTTACCAATGGGGGCGATTCTAGTACAGGTTACGATCTTAATCCTGCGACTGGCCAACCTTATGAAACGCAACTGGTGAAACGTGCTGATTTTGGTCGTGTACTTGCAGAATATTGGGCAGATGGTCCTGCTTCTGAAACCCCTCCAGGACATTGGTTTACTATTTTAAACTATGTGAGCGATCATCCCTCTTTAGAAAAGCGTATTGCGGGAGAGGGCGATGTTGTAAGCGATCTGGAGTGGGACGTCAAATCTTACTTAGCCCTTGGTGGTGCCATGCACGATACCGCCGTGAATATTTGGGGTATTAAAGGCTATTACGACTATGTGAGACCAATATCTGCCATTCGTTATATGGCAGGAAAAGGACAAAGTTCTGATAGTAGTCTACCTAGTTATGATCCACATGGTTTACCCTTGATTACCGGTGCAATAGAATTAATTACTTCAGGCGACCCTTTAAGTGGTGATAATGATGAAAACGTCAATAGAATTAAAATAAAAGCTTGGAAAGGCCCAGACTTTATTGAAGATCCTACGACTGATATTGCCGGTGTCGATTGGATCATTGGTACGCATTGGTGGCCCTACCAACGCGGTACTTTTGTAACTCCAAATTTTGCAGGTTACCTTTCTGGGCACTCTACGTTTTCTAGAGCTGCTGCCGAAGTACTGACAAGACTGACCGATAATCCATTTTTTCCTGATGGTATGGGGACATTTAACGTCACACAAAACGATTTCTTATTTTTTGAAACGGGACCTTCCGAAGATATGGTGCTGCAGTGGGCTACCTATCGGGATGCTTCCGATCAAGCGAGCTTATCTCGAATCTATGGAGGCATTCACCCGCCTATTGACGATATTAGAGGTCGACAACTTGGTTATGAGTTAGGAAATAGTGCCTTTGATCTCGCCCAAACTTATTTTCAAGGCAGTCTCAGCATTCCAACAATCAACATAGCAGATCATATTTCTATCTTTCCTATGCCATTTCAAGATCAGTTGCAAATTCAAAACAAAAACACCTCTAGCTATGTCATGACCTTCATTGGTTTAGATGGTAAAATTATAACAACGTCAACCATAGCGGCGGATATGAATACTCTCAATTTAGGTCATCTTAATTCTGGCATTTATTTTGCCAAATTTAGAGATAACCACAGTGGTATTCAGTTTACTAAAAAAGTTGTTAAATACTAGTCAGAATCAGTTAACATAAGGTAATTTTGCACAAAATTTGGAACCTTATGTTTTCATTATTTAATAGTTTTAGGCTTGTAGCGCTTCTTGAAGGCATCTCGTACATTCTTCTTTTGTTTATAGCCGTGCCTATCAAGTATTTTGCGAATGACCCGCAATACGTTAAGCTTTTGGGGATGCCACATGGTATCTTGTTTTTGGCCTATATTGTTTTAGCGATTGTATTAGCTTCGGAAATGGGATGGACCAAAAAAACGCTCTTCATTGTACTTCTGGCATCCATCATTCCGTTTGGCACCTTTTATGTTGAATATAAATATTTGAAACCTAAGCGCAACTCATGAAAGACATACAATGTTTTTTCCATGACTATTTTGTAAGCATCGGCGTGTCAGAACGTGCGGCTGAGTATTTTAATATGCTTAGTTTATTGTTTGCACTTCTCATCATCATTTACATTACCGATAGGATTACACGTAAGTTGTTGATCAACACGTTCACCAAATTATCTGAACGCACAAAAACCAACTTTGATGACCTTTTGGTAAATCACCGGGCGCCACGTCATATTGCCCATATTGTGCCGTTAATCGTAACCATTAAGTTATTTCCTGTTGTTTTTTACGATTTTCCTCAGTTTGAGACCTATGTGCTTATCTTACTTAAAGTATTTGCCATAGTCATTATTGTTTGGATCATTAGAAGCATTTTAAGAACCTTTGAGAGTTACTTCAAAACCCTTCCTAGTCTAAGAGATAAGCCTATTGATAGTTATATACAAGTGGTGATGCTTTTTGTATGGATCATCGGGATTGCTTCTGCTTTGGCAGTATTGATCAATTTATCCTTTTTAAAGTTCTTCACCACTTTAGGAGCTGCTTCGGCCATCTTATTGTTGATTTTTAAAGACACCATCCTTGGTTTTGTTGCAAGTATTCAGGTTGCCATCAACGATAGTGTTAGAATTGGCGATTGGATTACTATGGATAAATATGGCGCCGATGGAGATGTTGTTGAAATCAATTTATCTACCGTTCAAGTGCAGAATTTTGACATGACCATTACCCACATTCCTACTTATGCGCTTATTGCCGATTCTTTCAAGAATTGGAGAGGCATGCAAGCCTCTGGAGGGAGACGAATTAAACGGTCTATTTTGCTCAAGGCAAAAAGTATCAAATATTTAACTGATGATAAGATCGAGGAGTTAAAAAGGATTGAGATAATTAGTCAATATCTTGGGGATCGACAACAGGAGATCAATAGTTTTAATAAAGAGAACAACGCCAATAAATCGGTACTCATCAACGGGCGCAACTTGACCAATTTGGGCGTGTTTAGAAAATATTTACAGACCTATATTGAAAACCATTCAGGAATCAATAAAGACATGTTTATTATGGTGAGACAATTGGCTCCTACAGCTCAAGGTCTTCCGTTAGAGATTTATTGTTTTAGTAGTGATAAACGTTGGCAGAATTATGAATACATCATGTCTGACATTTTCGATCATGCGCTAGCAGCGGTACCTTATTTTGACTTAGAAGTCTATGAGCTTACTTGTATTTTAGCACCGTCTTCAGACGCGTTATAAATTACTTGTCTTCTAAGCGGTCTTTTACAAACTCAATCTTTGTTTTTCCATGAGGTGCAGGCTTTCCGTCTTCACCTAAATTGACCATGATGATTTTGTCAACCGTTAAAATGGTGCCTCTGGTCATTTTGTTGCGTACCTCACACTTCATGGATAAGGACGTATTTCCAAATTTAAGAACCTCAATACCTATTTCAATAATATCTCCTTGCTTTGCAGAGGCCATAAAATTAATTTCAGACATGTATTTGGTAACGACTCTAGAATTCTCTAGCTGAATCACAGTATATAAGGCCACTTCTTCGTCAATCCAAGCTAAAAGTTGTCCTCCAAATAAGGTTTGATTGGGATTTAAATCTTCGGGCTTTACCCATTTTCTTGTATGAAATCGCATTTAAGTTCGGTTTTAATTGGTTTTAAAATAAGGTGTTCTCGTCCCTATTTGGAATTTTTAAATCATAACCCAATTCCGTATTGAGTTGTTCAATAAAGTAGGCAGATAAGAGTGGGGACTCTTTTTCTATATTTTGATGAATAAAGAAATCAACTTCGTCAATCCCTTGATCTTTCCATTCTTTGAGGCGCTGCACCCACTCATCAAGTCGTGTATAGTCGCTTTTGTGATTGGCACCAACGTATCTTACAAAAGCGGTACTATTGGTTAAGCGCATGTGCATTAAGTCTCGCCTACCAGCTGTATCAACAATCACGTTAGAGATATTATTGGTCTCGAGTAGATCATAAAGTTGATCTGCTACTACAGTCTCATTATACCAATCTGTATGTCTAAACTCTATAGCCAAAGGGATCTCTTTGGGCCAACTTTCTACAAAATCAATGACCCTATCAAAATCTTTAGGTTTAAAATTAGAATGCATTTGCAAAAAAATAGTTCCCAACTTTTCTTTTAGGTTGGCTGCATTGTTCAGGTAATTTTCTACAACACTATCAACGCCGCTCAGGCGTTTCCAATGGCTAATCTCTTGATATAATTTTGGGAAAAACTTAAAGTTTTTTGGTGTTTTGTCATACCAGGTCGCAAATTGTTCCGCAGGAAAAATACGATAAAACGTCGCATTCATTTCAATAGCATTAAACTGAGAGGAATAATACCCCAGTTCGTCTTTAGTGCCTCTAGGATAGAAGCCTTTAAGGTCTGCCCTGTTCCATTTAGCGCAGCCTACAAAAATTTGAGGCAGCACATCGTTTTTTGATTTTTCAAGAACACGCGCCGTATCTATATGATCATTAGGGAGACTGAGGTCAAGGTCTTGAGGGTTATCAACGCTTCCAAATTTCATACTGACGAATTTAACTCAAAGATACTTGAAATTTCAAGGCTTTAAAAATCTGTACCAATCTTATGTTGATTTCGATTTTGAGAATAGTTGCAGGTATTTTTTACAAACTGAGGATGTAATGAGCCGTTAGGTTTTTACAGGAATATTATTTAGGTTGAGCTATAAAAACGATTGTATGATGAATCTCATAATGCCAATATTATAGGTATACCGTCATTTGTTGATAAACTCGTTAACAACATAAGCGCTCAGTTTTGATAGTCAATCGTATTCTTCCTACATTTATTAAAAATCAGAGCCATGACACAAAGAAGCAAAGACCTAATATCTATAAGGCCAACTATTGCAACAGCCTTGGTCAATGATGATATGACGAGCGATGAGCGCTTTCAAAACGCAACGCTAAGACCTATAGTTAAAATGCAAAATGAGCTTTTTATCGAAGTGTTTAAAAATTACATTAAAAAACGCAAGAATGTGTTTTATGAACTTCAACTCCCCAAGCAGTTGGCGTATATAGAAAATGCGATCAACAAGGATATGAAGTTTAGAAATTCTCTAAAAGGGATGGTGATAGGACAATTTACTGCGGAAGAATATGCACTATATATTCAAAACTCTTCTGCTCTTAACAAACGTATGATGAATATTACAAAGGAACGCCTTATCAGCAATATCCAACTATTTAATGGCGCATTTGCCGAAGCTATATGAGTATAAAATCTGAATTGTTACAAATTTGCTTTGAGCACGTTAATAAACGTATTACTAGCTATAAAAACGAGATCGACACTATAAAAGACGCTATTGAGAGCAACGATAAAAGCAGTGACGAGGATGATGATTCTGGTAACGGAAAATTGTTGAATGATCTCGAAAAAAACGCGCAATACCTGAGTGATGCCCATAAAATGCTAGATACTTTAAAATTGATCAATCCCAAAATACAAAATGATTATGTCGTTTTAGGAAGCTTGGTCATGACCAAAACTATACATTTCTTTATCGGTGTGAGCTTAGGTAAAATTGCTTTAAATGATCAAGAGTTTTTTGTAATTTCAAAAAACGCTCCTGTTGGTCAATTAATGTTAAACAAAAAGGTAGGTGAACAAATCTCGTTTAATGACGCCAGGTATGATATTATTGATATCAAGTAAGCCTTGTGAAATTTGAGTTTTTTTAGATTGAAATTCGTTTTGAATTGAGAATTAAGAATTAAGAAAAATATACCATAAAAAAAGTCCTAGCATTAGCTAGGACTTTTTAGTAGATACTCTTATGTATTAGTTGTCGTCACTTGCTTCTTCAGCAGCTTCCTCAACTTCTTCTTCTAAGTCTTCTGCAGCATCTTGTACATCGTCAGAAGCATCTTCAAGATCTTCTTCAACATCATCCATTGCTTCTTCAACCTTTTCGTCTGGTGTTTTTTCTTCTCTACAGCTTGTAAATACGGTAGCTAATGTGAACATAAACACCATGGATAGTACTAGTTTTTTCATCTTAAATTTGGTTTAAATTGTTAGTGATCTAAGGGGATAAATGTAATACAAAAAACAGATAGTGCAAATTTTACATAAAAAATAAGCCAAATAAATAGAAATTGGTTCAATTCCCTTTATTTGGCTTATAACCTTAAGGTTATATAATTATAACTTTTAAGATTCTATAATGGTACTTTTTAAATGATCAGATGATTTTTTAGACCATGCATTCAGCATCCAGCTAGATTTCTCAAGCTCTCTAATATAAGCACCAATTAAATCAATGGTACCTTCATCTTTAGCAGAACCTGCCTTCTCAATTACCTTAGACATTTGTGCTAAAATAATCTTGTGATCGTTTAAAATCTCCTTAACCATCGCTTTATCCGTTTTTAGAGGTGATACCTCTTTAACCGCGGAAGCCTCTAAATAATCACTCATCTTACTCATTGGGTGATATCTTAAAGTTAAGATGCGTTCTGCGATCTCATCGATTTTGGTTCTAGCATCTGTGTATAACTCTTCAAATTTGATATGTAAGTCAAAGAAATTCTCACCTAATACATTCCAGTGAAAATTTCTCATTTTTTGATAGTAAACATTATAATCAGCAAGTAAGGTATTTAACTCTACCACTACTGGTATTAATTTTTCCTCAGACATATTTAAATAACTCATGTGTATTGGTTTAATAGTATTAATAATTTCTTTTAACACTACTAAGATACAGCTTATTGAGAGGTATTACAACGCTATTAACAGGCTTTAACGCTCATTAAGGTTTATTAACTTAAATTGTGTTAAAGCCATTTTTTTCTTCTAAAATAGTTTAACATAAATAAGAATAAAATAGCCATAGCTCCTAATAAATAGAAATATCCATTTTCGGTTTGAAGCTCAGGCATATTTTTAAAATTCATACCGTAGATCCCCGCTATAAAGGTCAACGGAATAAAAATGGTGGCAATAATGGTTAAGACCTTCATGATCTCATTCATTTTATTGCTAATGATGGTCATGTACATGTCCATTAAACTCCAAACCATCTCCCGGTACAAATCTATAGATTCACTCACTTGAATGATATGGTCATAAAGATCGCGTAAATAGCTGTTTGTTTTAACGTCAATAAAATTGACATCTGCTTTTTCTAGTCTGTTAATGACCTCTCTTAGCGGAAAGATTGCCCTTCTAATCTTAAGGATGTCCTGTTTTAAGCTTTGAATTTGGTTGGGTGTTTCATTACTGTCGGTGTTAGCCATAAAAATATTACCCTCAAGATCTTCTATTTTATCACCAAAAGCTTCAATCACTGAAAAGTAATTATCCACAATAGCATCGAGAATAGCATACATGAGATAATCGGCGCCTTGGGTTCTTATGCGCCCCTTAGAGCTTGATATACGCTCCCTTAAATCATCAAACACATCCCCATCTGCTTCTTGAAATGTCAATATGTAGTCTTCTCCTACAATCATGCTAACATGCTCATATTGCAATTCTTCGTCATTTTTAAAATATAGCATCTTAAATACGATGAACAGATAATTCTCAAATTCATCAATTTTTGGGCGATGATGGGTATTTACAATATCTTCTAAAGTAAGGGGGTGGATGTTGTAGTGCTCGCCAACCTCCTCAATATCTTTTAAATTATTAAGGCCATTGATATTAACCCAAGTTACTTGATTAGTTCCTTTATAATGAAACGCATCATTAATAAGCTTGGAATTCTTAACATGATAGGTATCTTGATTGTAATTTATGATATCAATTGAAGTAGATGTCACCTCCTTCTTGCCTTGATAGGCCATTGTTCCTGGAGGTAAGTTTTTGACTTTATAGGACTTTTTCTTTCTTTTTAGCTTCATTTTCATGTCTTGAACTTTCAAGTTAAAAATATCAATTTTATAAGATTAGGAGCCCATTTATATCACAAAATATTTAAGGGTGATTTCGTTGTTAAAAAAGACTTGATTTTATATAGCAATACACTTGCGTATCGTTTATTTTTTTATTAATATGCCAAAATAAATTTTTTCAAATACACATTCATGGGAAGACCTCCAACAAGACCAATTAAATTCAGGGATGGATTTTATATAGAGATTAGAAATAAGGGTAAAAACACAGGTATTAAATTACATAGAGATACAAAAGAACAAATGATGAGGACCATCAAGGAATATGAGCTTACTAAAGACGTTCTTATTCTCGGGGAATCTAAAAATGGCAAATGGGTAGATAAAAACCCAGTGATGCACGTTGTAGAAGATTAATTCTTTTCAAAATATAGAAAAAACCGACTCAGGTATGTTAATATCACTTGAGTCGGTTTTTTTATGCCCAGTCATTAAATAATGAGGCTGTGTTTATTTCAATATTAATGTTAGATTTGTTTGTCTAACCTTTCTCTATTTTAATATGGTAATTTCTACACTAGATTGGGTCATCATTATATTTTTCTTGGCTTTATTTGCTGCTATTGGCGTTTACGTTTCTAAACAAGCAGGTAAAGATTCTAAGGCCTTTTTTCTTTCTGGCAGAAATATGCCTTGGTGGTTACTCGGCGTGAGTATGGTGGCAACAACCTTTGCTGCAGACACGCCCAACTTTGTTGCTGGTGTAATTAGAGAAGATGGTGTCTTCGGAAATTGGATATGGTGGAGTTTTTTGTTAACCGGCATGCTTACTGTTTTTTTCTATGCTAAGTTATGGCGACGTAGCGGAATTACCACAGATCTTGAGTTTTACGAATTGCGATACAGCGGAAAAAGTGCCGCTTTTTTACGTGGCTTTAGAGCCATCTATTTAGGAGTGTTCTTTAACGTTGTCATTATGGCCAATGTGTGCTTGGCAGCCATAAAAATTGGTCATGTAATGTTTGGTTTCACAACTTTTCAAACACTCTTCATCGCATCGGTAGTAACGGTTGTTTATTCTGCTTTGGGCGGATTAAAAGGCGTATTGCTGACAGATTTCGTTCAATTTATCATCGCGATGGTTGGGAGTATTTGGGCAACCATCCATATCGTCAATATGTCCGAAATTGGAGGTATCAAAAAACTATTAGCCACTCCTGAAGTTGCTGAAAAAACAGCAATGCTTCCAGATTTCTCAAAACCAGAGCTCTTTATCCCCTTATTGATTATTCCGTTAGCTGTACAATGGTGGAGTGTTTGGTACCCTGGTGCAGAGCCTGGCGGCGGTGGTTATATTGCACAACGTATGCTTGCTGCCAAAGATGAAAAACATGCGACTTGGGCTGTATTATTCTTTAATTTTGCCCATTATGCCTTACGGCCTTGGCCTTGGATCATTATTGGTCTTGCCTCCATTGTGATTTTTCCGAACATCGAAAGTTTACAAGCCGCATTTCCAGAATTGGAATCTTCCTTTGTAAAGAATGATCTATCCTACCCTGCCATGCTTACGTTTTTGCCTGCAGGACTTTTAGGAATAGTCATTACCTCTTTAATCGCTGCGTTTATGAGCACCATTTCCACCCACCTTAACTGGGGAAGCTCTTATGTGGTCAATGATTTCTATGCCCGATTTGTAAGAAAGAATGCTTCAGATAAAGAACAAGTATTGGCGGGAAGAATTTCTACTGTAGTGATGATGGTGTGCGCTGCACTTTTGGCATTGGTGCTTGAAGAGGCAAGAGATGCTTTTGATTTGATGTTACAAATTGGTGCCGGTACGGGGTTGCTATTTATCTTACGCTGGTTCTGGCATCGTATCAATCCGTATTCTGAAATTGCTGCCATGGTTATTTCCTTTGGAATTGCGCTATTCTTTTTTGTAAATGGAAAAATGGATACACCGTTTGTGGAATTGGAAAGTCATTGGCAATTGGTCTTTGGAGTTCTGGTAACCACCATTGGATGGGTTGTTGTCACCTTGCTCACAAAACCTTCAAACGAGGAAACCATAAATTCCTTTGATAGTCTGATTTTTGGTAGCGAATCTAAGTTTAAAGGATTCGGAATGAAAATATTAGGATTTTTCTGTGGGGTTATCGGTGTGTATTGCACCTTATTTGCCATAGGTAATTTTATCTACGGAAAAACAGCATTGGCATTCGGATTGTGTGCTGTGGTATTGGTGTGCTGTTTTGCTATTGTAAAATCGTTTAAAGCAACGACATAGCCTTAATCAATAGTTGTGCGGTAGCAGGGTTGGTGGCCAAAGGCACATCATGTACATCACAAATACGCATAAGCATTAATACATCTGGTTCGTGAGGGTGTTTTTCTAAGGGATCTCTAAAAAAGAGTACCATATGACATTTACCCTCAGCAACACGTGCTGCGATTTGTGCATCGCCCCCCAAAGGACCGGAAAGCATGCGCTCTACCTCGAAACCGGCTTTTTTTACTTTTTTACCTGTGGTACCGGTAGACACCAGTTGGATGTTCTTTTGAAGTAGTATTGCCCTGTGTTCATTTAGAAACTGAACCATTTCTGTTTTTTTACCATCATGGGCAATAAGTGCTATTTCCATAGTTTACATATCTTTTGTGTGATACTTTACAAGGCCTTGAATTGGGCGTCTTGCAAAATTACCGACAATGAATCCCATTTCTGCTGCGACTTCACGAATTTCATTTTCAGAAAAGAACGCAATCGATCCTGCAAAATGTACTGGAACAGTTTTTATTTCCTCCTTATATTGAAAAATCATGTTATTGGCAAATCTTGTAATACCTGATTTAATAAGCTTCTTGGTATATTCCGAATCCTTATTTAAAAACATGAACTCTGCAAAGTTTGCGAGATATGCATTAGGATTTGGTTGCTTGTACAGGTTGTATTTTATAACGTCTGGATCTAAATTGTATTTGTGCTCAAAGGCGATTTTGATCTCCTCTGGCATATTATTGTAATAGTAGTCTTTAATGAGCTCTTTTCCGAAGTAATTTCCAGAAGCGTCGTCCATTAAGGAATACCCCAAAGATTTAACACGTTGGTGTAACTTTTTACCATCGTAATAACTGCAATTTGAACCAGTACCCATAATGCAAACCACAGCAGCTTCGTCATCATGATTTAATGTCGCGCGTACCGCCGCCATTGTATCTTCTTGAACATCAACTACAGCATTTACAAAAATAAATTGAAGAACGTGTGCTAACATGGTTCTCGGTTTTTCTGTACCGCAACCAGCACCGTAGAAAAAAACATGGGTAACGGCTTCTTTCAAATCCATTAACTCTTCACTCTCCTTGATGATTTTCTTAATCTTATTTTCCTTAAGAATAGCGGGATTTAAGCCACTAGTACGAATTTTTTCGCGGAGTTGTTTTCCATCTTTATCTACTGCGATCCAGTCACATTTTGTGGATCCACTATCTACAATTAAAATCATGTGTATGGTGTATAAAAAATCCGTAGAAATCTAAGTTACCCAATATTTGTGCATCTTAGTGACTACGGATTTTATGTTTAAACTTATTATAGAGAATTTACTTTTTGAGCTAAATCAACTAACTTGTTAGAATATCCAAACTCATTGTCATACCAAGATACAACTTTAAAGAACTTAGAATTTAACTCGATAGCAGCATCTGCATCAAAAATACTTGTACGTGCATCGCTAACAAAGTCTTGAGATACTACTAATTCATCAGTATATCCAAGGACACCTTTCATTTCTCCTTCTGAAGCTTTCTTAAACGCAGCTTTAATTTCTTCTAAGCTGGTTTCTTTTTCAGTTCTGAAGGTTAGATCTACAACAGAAACATCTGCGGTTGGTACTCTAAAAGCCATACCTGTAAGTTTACCATCTACTTTTGGTAATACTTTACCAACTGCTTTTGCAGCTCCTGTAGATGCTGGGATGATATTTAAAAGTGCACTTCTACCGCCTCTAAAATCTTTTTTAGATGGACCATCAACAGTTAGTTGTGTTGCAGTAGTTGCGTGAATGGTTGTCATTAACCCTTCTTCTAAACCAAAGTTATCATCAATAACTTTAGCTAAAGGTGCTAAACAGTTTGTTGTACAAGATGCATTAGATACAATCTTATCTGCTGCTGTTAATTTACTATCATTAACACCCATCACAAACATAGGTGCGTCTTTACTTGGTGCAGAAATCACAACTTTCTTAGCGCCTGCTTGTATGTGATAATCGGCTGTTTCTAAAGTAGTGAAGATCCCTGTGCATTCAGCAACAACGTCTGTATCTACTTCATCCCATTTTAAGTTTTTAGGATCTCTCTCTGCAGTAACTCTTACGGTTTTACCGTCAACGACCAAATGACCGTCTTTAACTTCTATTGTTCCGTCAAAATTTCCGTGTACGGAGTCGTATTTTAACAAGTAAGCTAAGTGCTCTACATCTAAAAGATCATTAATTGCAACGACATCCACATCTGGGCGGTTAACAGTTGCTCTAAATACGATTCTTCCGATTCTTCCAAAACCGTTTATTCCTAATTTTAAATTTGCCATTGTATTTGTTTATTTATTTACTATTAATTTAATTCTATTCTAATACTTTTTAAGTGGTCATGATTTCTGAAACCCGAAGTAATTCCATGTTGATTTTTGATTTTCCTTTTACAGCTTGCTCAAAGGGCGTTAATGCCATTTTATCATTCAATAAGCCAACCATATAAGCTGTTTTGCCATTAAGAAGCTCTTCAACAGCCCTTACTCCCATTCTACTGGCAAGTACACGATCAAAACAAGATGGCGAACCACCGCGTTGCATATGACCTAAAACCGAAACTCTCACTTCGTACTCTGTCATATTGGCCTCTACGTAATCTTTTAGCTCGAATACATTTTTACCAATTTTATCGCCTTCAGCTACAACAACTATACTAGAAGATTTTCCTGAGCGCTTGCTACGTCTTAATGATTCTAACAAACGATCTAAACCTAAATCTTCTTCGGGAATTAAAATTTCCTCAGCACCAGCACCAACACCAACGTTAAGTGCTATGTGACCAACATCTCGGCCCATAACTTCAATAAAGAAGAGACGATTGTGTGAACTTGCCGTATCACGAATTTTATCAATGACTTCTACTACCGTATTTAGCGCAGTGTCATAGCCAAGGGTATGCGTTGTACCGAAAATATCATTATCGATAGTTCCTGGTATTCCCATCACGGGAAAATCATATTCCTGACCAAAAATCATAGCTCCAGTAAAGGTACCGTCTCCACCAATAGTGACTAAGGCATCAATACCGGCTTCGGTAAGTTTATCGTAAGCTTTTTTTCGTCCTTCTGGAGTTCTAAATTCTTTTGAACGTGCAGATTTTAAAATGGTTCCACCTTTATTGATGATGTCCTTTACACTACGGGCATCCATATCAATAAAATCTCCTTCAATCATCCCTTCAAAACCTCGATAAATACCAGCGCACGCAATGCGATGATAAGCACAAGTTCTTACTACAGATCTAACGGCGGCATTCATTCCTGGAGAATCACCTCCAGAGGTCATGACTCCTATTTTTTTTATTGTTTTTGACATTGTTTTTTAACTTTCAATAAGTAAACTTAGTAAACAAAAACAACAATATAAATGGAATTAGCTATTATTTGGGAGGCCTATTAAATATCAAACGTTTTCGTTAATAAAAAAACTTATTTTTCTTAAAAACACACAGTATGAATTACTTAATTAATCGTTTTTTGACTTGATATTTATGAAATCGGGAGTGAGATCTTCTTCAGATTCTTCATCTTCCTTTTTAGGGGTTTCTTCTTTATCAATTTTATTTTTTCCGTAGAAAATAATCTCGAACAATTCTTTAAAAGTATCGAACTCTACATTATAAGATATACCGACACCTTGGGTATATCCAATTTCTTCACCAAAATTACGAATGCTATTTTCTCTATTGAAAAATTTAGCGGTGAGTGTCCCTTCTTCATTAAGTAAAACATCAATTTGAACATCTCCGGCAATTACCGTTTGGTTGACCCCTCCAATGGGCACGCCTACTTTGCCATTGATAAGTACCCGGTCACTAATCTTGGTGCTCAAGGTCAGCCCCAAGCGGTCATCGGTTTCATAATCTGTAGTTTGTTCGCCAACCTCGTAATTAACACCTACTTGAAGTTTACCGTCTGCATTGGTCAAGAAACTATTAAAAAAAGCATTTACACGATCTGATATGGTACCATAAGCTTGTTGTCCTAAACTAATTTCACTGGCAAAGGAGCCTGTAGATAGCAAGAAGAGCGCTTGATTGGTTCTACTTTCTTTGGTTTCTAAACGGTATTCTAGCTCAGATTTTACTGTGGAACTTACATTTGGGAAATTAAATGTAAAATCGGGTTCGGGTTGTTCTAGTTGTCCAGCCAAATTGACCTCTACCTCTACATCAATACTTCTATTGATGGGATTATCTAGCAACACCGAAGGGTTTGCCTGCGTTCGATATACCGCAGTTAAACCAATTTGGGCTTTTAGCGGATCGCCTTCCCAACGTATAGAGCCACCTGGCACAACGGTTAGTTTTTTCTGAACAAATCCGCCGTAGGCAAAATTGTATGTTCCTTCAACAATTTGAAAATCACCAAACATTTGAAATTTCCCGTTCGTGTTGATATCAAAAAGTAAGTTACCGTTACCAGAACCTCTGATGGTGCTGCCTGAATTTTTGTCTATTACAATCTCAATATCGGCATAAGGATTTACAATTAAATCAAATTGTAACTCAAGCCCTTTGACCTCGGTATCCCTAATTACCTCTCCTTTTAATCGGGCTAGTTTTTCTTCAGGACTCAAGAAGTGGATGTAAGAGTTGTCTCCATAAGTTTCGAGATCATTTAATGGGATTTTAAAAACCGTCCCTCTTGCGGTGCTCCCGTCAACAGCGATGATCAATTGATCTGTGGGGCCTTTTATAGTTGCGATACCATCAACAAACGCGGTACCGTAATATAATTGCTCTTCATCATAAGTGGTATTTAATACCAAAAGTCTACTGGTTTCTATTTCTAGACCCAATTTCCAATCTGAGAAACTTTTGTGTCCAATAAATCCATTAAGCGTTGCATTTGAGAAGTACTCAGAGTCTGTAATTTCTACATCTTGAAAAATAAATTTCTGGGATTCTAATTTTACCTTACTATCAAAATCAAAACTATAATCTACATTTAGATATGGAATGGTGAGCCCAGCATTATCCAAGAGCAATTCTCCATTAATATCTGGGTTTTTAAGATCTCCTGTAACTTTGGCGCTCCCTGTTACCAGACCTCTTATATTGGTAATCACGCCAGCTCCGAAAGGATCTAAGGGGTCTAAAAGAAATTCGTCAAGGTCAACGTCTAAATCAATGATATTGGTTTCTACATCAATAGTACCTTTGGCATCTAAAGATTTTAAATTATCATTTTTAAGGGTAATATCTACATTATAATTGGTTAAGGATTGGTTGCCAACGATGGCCGCTCTTAAATCTCCAAGTTCATAATTATTGGCCTTAAAATCGGTAATCGTTACATTAGAACTTGGTATATAAATACCATCTTCCTGCAAAACTTCCAATTTGCCATTGACCTTACCTTTCAGCGTCAGGCTATCTACTCTAGGTGTTATTTTATCTAAATCGACATCTGTAAAATCAAGCCGAATGTCTTTGTAGTTATTTTCTTTGACAATACCCGAGAGTTCAATCTGTTCTTCAAAATGGCTCATGACCATTTCATTAATATCGAAAGTTTTGAATTCTCGATCAAAGACCACCTTGTTTAATTTGTTTCTGTCTTCATTGATTGTCCAAGTATTTCCTTTAAAGGTCACTTTAGATCTACTAAATCCTACCACGGATTTATTATTTTCATCAATGGTATAAAATAAACTGAGGTCAAAATTATCGGTGTTTCGATTCCCGCCTTGAAATTCAGATTTAATAAATAGCGTATCACGTTGGGTAACGTTAATTAAACTGAATTTAGAGACGTCATAATATTTGGTGTAGAGCGTGTCGATCTCAATATACGTATTGAACAAGGGGTTGCTATTGTCTATTAGAATAGAAATATCGTTGGCAAAATAATCAAACAATTTAATCTGTGGCGCATTAAAGGTGAGGTTGAACTGTTTCTCATCAGTTTCCATGCGGCCTTTGATTCTGGTATTTGCACCCAACTCCAACTCATGATAAAAAACTTCCACTATTTTGTTATAGATATTGAAATCGAATTCTAGATATTGATCGGTTTCAATGACGTTTGGGACGTAGTTGGTATAGATGCTTCCTACAGAATTTTCTACCAGCTTACCAATATCCTTAAACTTAAAGTTTCCGCTTAAGGTCCCTTCCATAATATCTGGAGAATCAATAGTAATGGTTCTTTTGGTACCTTCAAACTGCGACTCTATTTTAAAATCTTTAAAATAATATTGGTCATGCTCATTAACATAAGTGGTGTTTCTAAAATTTAAAGAACCGTAAGCATCATCAATATTAGAACCTTTCATAGAGGTAGTTACCATACCTCTAAACTCTGAAATACTGTCTTTGGTAATAAAATTAAGTGCCCTAAGGTTTGCATATTCTACGTTGGCCACAAAATTGAGGGTATTGATCTCTTTTGACAAGTCGGCCAAACCATCAAACTTGAATTTGAAATTTTTATCCTTAGCCTCTAAAAAACCATTGAAAATATTATTTCCAAGTCTTCCGATAACTTCAATATTTTTATAATTGTAGTTATTGTATTCAATTTCAAAAATTTCACCTTGCACCCTACTGCTTAGATTTTTTAAGGTAAAACCTACACCATCTACAGATACGTCTAAGGATGTTGTTCCTAAATCTTCATTATTGAGCAAGGCGCCTAAATTGAAGTCCTCAAATTTTACGTTACCAACGTAACTTGCATTGTCTATATCATCTACCCGATTCATTTTCATATCGGAAACGATATTTCCTATTGAAGTGACTATTCTTAAATCGGCATCAATGGTGTTTTTTGTAATGTAAGACCTACCGGAAATGGTAAAGTTGCCTACTTTGGAAAATACAGAAGGAATAGATTCTCCTAAAATATTTGGCAATAGGGCTTTTAGATCGTAATAATTAGAAGACAAGTTATCAAAACGCCCATCCATAGAAAAGTTGCCTTCTTCAGTATTAAAAAGGTCTTTGAAATTGAGATCTCCATAAATTCGAGTTCTTGAACTGGTTTTGACTTCAAGATTATTGGCATTTAAATTATTTAGGGTTCCAGAAAAATCAACGTTAATTTCTGCTTTTTGGTCAGAACCAAACTCATCATAAAATGTATTGAGATCATTAAGGTAGATTTCTGAATCCTTAAAACTAGCGGTAACGTTCACCTTATCTTCAAAATAGATAAAGTCTTCACGGTTGTAGTCAAAACGCAAAGCACCTTTTAAGTTAGAGTTTTCGGTCTTGATGCTTAGATTTTGAAAACTCATGTGGTCTAAGGTATATTCAAAATCGGTAATCATGTTTTTGACATAAGCGCCTCTCGTGTCTTTAAACGTTAGAGTATTGATGCGCGCATTGACGTCGCTACCAAAGATCACAAAATTTGTGGCGTTGATATTGAGGTCGTAAAATTCTAAAAGTTTTTCTTCTTCACGATTTTCGTCAAGCATTCTAAAGATGCCGTTATAGATAGAGACATCACTGGAAGAGAGCAAAAATTGATTGTCTTCGGTTTTGGGGTTGTCAGAATTAAATTTGGCGACAAAAACATCAAGATTGGTTTCGTCTTCATCTAAATATTTTTTCACATTAAACGTGAGATCAATAATATCAATATCTCCAAAGGTTAGAGAACCGTTGTATAAATTTCTAAAACTTAGAATGGAGGTGTTCAGCTCGTTGATATTAATGAGCGTATCCTTTCTATAGTCGGCAATAAACACATTCTTTAGTTCGACATCGCCATTAAATTGTAGACCAACTTTCCCTATATTAATATTGGTGCCGAACTCATTATTAATACGATTGGTGGCATTTTTACCCAAATACGTTTGAACCGCTGGGATAGAAAAAAACAGCACCAAAATGATGAACAGTAGCAAGATGATTGCTACAATTTTTGAGACTATTTTGAGAAATTTTCTGATGCGAATGGAAAGTTATAACTTTGACTTCAAAATTAACAATTATTGTGCCTAATTTCTTCTAATGGCTTCACAAAAAATATACATTTTAGCAATTGAGTCTTCCTGTGACGATACAGCGGCGGCTGTACTTTGTAACGACACTATTTTAAGTAATGTTGTTGCCAATCAAAGCATTCATAAAGCTTATGGTGGTGTGGTGCCAGAACTCGCATCTAGAGCCCACCAACAGAACATTGTGCCTGTGGTTGATCAAGCTCTGAAAAAAGCAGCTATTGATAAATCACAATTGCATGCTATTGCCTTTACCCGTGGCCCCGGACTCATGGGCTCTTTACTGGTGGGTACCTCTTTTGCAAAATCATTTGCCTTTGGGTTGGGCATTCCATTGATTGATGTCAATCACATGCAAGCTCATATTTTGGCTCATTTTATAGATGAAAAGGATTACAAGAAGCCTCCATTTCCATTTTTGGCGATGACAATTTCTGGCGGTCATACTCAGATTATTAAAGTGGACTCTTATTTTGATATGGAAGTGATAGGAGAAACTATTGATGATGCGGTTGGCGAAGCATTTGATAAAAGCGGAAAGCTTCTCGGTTTGGGATATCCCGCTGGTCCAGAGATTGATAAACGTGCTAAACTGGGCAACCCAAAAGCCTTTGCGTTTACAAAACCTAAAGTAGACGGACTTAATTTTAGCTTTTCGGGATTAAAGACGGCGATTCTCTATTTTGTACAAAAACAAGTTAAAGCCAATCCCAATTTTGTTGAAGAACATTTAAATGATATTTGCGCTTCTATTCAATATACTATTGTTGGGATTTTGATGGACAAACTAAAATCGGCCAGTAAGCAAACTGGTATCAAACATATTGCAATAGGGGGTGGTGTTTCTGCAAACTCCGGTATTCGTGAGGCATTGATGTCTGGTGAGCAAAAATTTGGATGGACCTCTTACATACCTAAATTTGAGTATACCACAGATAATGCAGCCATGATTGGTATTGTAGGATATTTAAAATATCTGGAAGGAGATTACGCAGAGCAACGCGTTATGGCTAGTGCACGATTGAAGATTTAAACACTATTCAAATTCAACACTGTTTAAGATTAAACCAGAAGCTGGCGCAACAAAGCCCATGACTTCGGTGCTTTCGGGTTTTAATGAGTTTTCAATATAGGCTAAGGTCACGTCTCCCCTTCCTAGATTGACTAGTGTGCCCATCATGAGCCTGATTTGATTTCGACCAAAACCCTTACCCTTAACAATGAGCGTATAGCTTTCCGAAGGAAAGAAATTTGCAGTAAACATGGTGTTCTCTGTAATTTCACAATGTAAAATTTCACGCTCATAAAGTCCTTTCTCAGTGGCTCTAAAACAATAGGGTTTAAAATTATGAAGCCCTTCAAACAATTTTGCGCCCTTTTTCATAAGTTCAATATCCAAGGGCTCTAAAAAGGTGGTCATTATTGGAGAACAGAAGGGGTGACATTTTTGGCCGTGGGTAAAAACATAAACATATTCCTTAACCTTAGAATGCTGGATGATATTGAACTCGGCAGTCACTTCTTCCATTTTTAACGCTCTAATATCTTGAGGAAGATTGTGATTGAATAAGGCAATAAAAGCCTCTTTATCTTCAATTTCATGATAAACAAATAATTCAAAAGCAGTTTCATTTGCAGAGACCATGGCATCTGTTCGTCCAGAAACCAACGTTTTAAAGCGTTTGCCTTCAAGCACGTAATTGAGCGTGCGATCAATCATAAAATGAATGGTTTTCAATTTTGGCTGTTTTTGCCAACCATGAAATCGATATCCTAAATATTGAATGGAGACTACGTAATAAAAGCGCTTTGTAAACATGCACGCAAGTAAGTTATTTTGATGAAGATTATAAAATTATTAGCGTTTTTGTTGATTTGGGATTTCCGCATAAAATCTTATTTTTAAAATCTAAACGTAAACCTCTAATTTGACTGTAAAGTATCCATTTGATCCATCTATAAAGCACCATCTCTTGATCGCCTTAGGCTTGGCCATTTGGGTATTTGTATTTCTCTATTTTACAGAGCCGCTTGACGTCAATGAGTTTAACGCTACTGAAAAGCTAATTTATCTCCCACTCTATGGCATTTTAACAGCAATCATCTATATAATGTTGTTACCCGTTCAGCAATGGCTTTATCATAAGAGCGGTCAATGGCGACTTCGAGATGAGCTACTAGTACTGATCTTATTTATAGGTATTGCGGTTGTGGTTATGCGTTTTTATTATTTGCAATTTATAGTCCATTGGCATCCCAATGCTTATAGTTTGTGGTTTCATTTCAGGGCTATTTTAGCTCCCGCAATGCTTACTATACTTCCCGTTTTACTTATTGGACGATTTGGCTTTGGCAAATACAAAGAGAAACAGTTTGAGGATCAAAAAATTGAAATTAAGGGAGAAGGTCATTATGAAGGCTTGCGACTTCAACAGCAGGATTTGATTAGCATTCAGTCTTCTGATAATTACATCGAGGTGTTTTACCTTGACGGACATGTGCTGAAAAAGACCCTTATTAGAAATAAACTATCGGTTGTTGCCGATACGTTTCCCGATCTCTTAAGAACGCATCGCGGCTATGTGATCAATCCTTATCATTTTCAATCTTGGAAAACCGAAAAAGGAAAACCTATAATTCATCTTTCCCATCAGATAGAAGTGCCAATTTCTAAGACTTATTTAGAGCAATCTAAGCTTGTTTTAGGATTATGATTTTAGAAGTTTGTCTTTATTCTAAAACATTTTAAATTAACACCATTAATTTCACCACAGCAGCATTTGATTTCACCCCAAAGTCCCATTATTATTGAATTAGAGCAAGGTCTTCTTCTAAATTTGTTTTCAGAAAGTTTAATCAAAACACATGACTATTATGAAAACAATCACCACTTTAATCGCCATCTTTTTCTTCGGAATTTTAAGCTCAAATGCACAAACCGAAAATCCTCAAGAAATCTATATCATGGGAACCATGCATACCGTTCCTAAAATTATAAAACGGAGTTACAAGCCGATGCTCAAGGATGCCATCACATACCATCCAGATGCTATTTATGTTGAAAGTCCTAGAGGGACTGATAGTCTTAGCTGGGCCTATTTAAAAGACGGATGGTCTAAAAGCTATCAAAAATTCTATCGCTTATCAGATTCAATACAATCTGTATTTACTCCAGATGAAAATAGATTTCAGTCCATCTTAAAAAGAGATTTTAATACTATGAATAATAACGACTTAGACTTCCTCATAAAAACCTTTACTTATCATAGAGATCATGCCAATTATGAGTTTTATTCTTATATAAAAACTTACGGCAGCGAAGGTTCGCACAAGCCTACACGCCATGAGGATGGTGACCTTACATTTAAGTTGGCCTTAGATCAGAACATAAAGTTATTGAAGTCTATGGATGATCAACGTACCAACGGAAAGTATCATGAGGCTTGGAGCAAATGTTCAAAAGAAGGGCAGTACAATGGTAATAACGCCATTAATACGAAATTGAATAAAAAAGGATATAATTCCGCAATTATACCAGCGCTTTTTAGAGGTTTAGGATCACATATCAATAGCCGTAAATCTTTAGAACGACTCCATAAATCAAGCGCTTTTACTTATGCTGAAGTTAAAACATCTGGTTGTACCGAAGGTGAAAAATATTGGAACGCACGTAATTTTAGAATGTCTCAGAACATTGCCGAGCAAGTAATAGCTTCTGGTTTGGAAAAAAACATTGTTATTGTTGGCGCGTCACACGTTATAGGTCTAGAGAAAGCGCTCAAGACAAACTATCCCAACTTAAAAGTGGTGCTTATGACTGATTGAACTTTCTAAACTAATCTTTAAGTCCACAAGCCATTGCTTTATAGCGATGGCTTATTTTTTATCCCGATCTTCTAGAACAGCAACAATATCATTCATTTTAAACCCTTTAGCCTGAAGCAAAATAAGATAATGAAATAGAAGATCAGCGCTTTCATTTAAAAAGAGGTTATCATCATTGTCTTTTGCTTCAATCACGACTTCAACGGCTTCCTCGCCTACTTTTTGGGCTATTTTATTAATACCCTTTGCGAATAAAGAAGCCACATAAGAAGTGTCTTCGGAAGCGTTAGTTTTGCGATCTTCGATGACCGATTCCAATTTTGAAAGAAAACCAAAAGTTTGATCATTGGTTTCGTCCCAACAGGTATCAGCGCCTGTATGGCACGTTGGGCCTTTGGGATTTACGGTAACTAGCAAGCTGTCATTATCACAATCTAATTTAATATCTACCAAGTGCAGCACATTTCCGCTTTCTTCGCCCTTGGTCCATAAGCGTTGTTTGCTCCTGCTAAAAAAAGTGACCAGTTTAGTGTCTTGTGTTTTTTTTAGTGCCTCCTCATTCATATACCCTAACATGAGTACGTTTTTGGTAGTTGCATCTTGAATAATTGCAGGAACGAGTCCGTTATTTTTACTGTAATCTATAGTCATCAAAACTTATTTTATTTAGTTTCTAAGAAACTGTGCTATTTGTTTGAAAGCAATCTAACTGTTGATTTATAATTGCTTAGCAAGAGTATTTTAAAGTCGAACAGCAATATCTTGCTGCTTCAATTCTCGTTTAAGATCGAAAATCTCAATCTCACCAAAATGAAAAACGCTTGCCGCTAATGCAGCATCTGCTTTGCCTATTTTAAAGGTGTCTACAAAATGCTGAATGGTTCCAGCACCTCCAGAGGCTATAATTGGGATATTGACTGTTTCTGATAAACGCGATAAAGCCTCATTGGCAAAACCAGCCTTGGTGCCATCATTATTCATGGATGTGAACAGTATTTCTCCAGCTCCTCTTAGCTCCATTTCTTTTGCCCAATCAAATAAATTTAAATCTGTGGGAATTGTACCGCCGGCTAAATGTACCATCCATTCCCCATCTATATCTTTGGCATCAATAGCAACCACAACACATTGACTTCCAAATTTATTGGATAGCTCTGTAACCAACTCTGGTCTTTTTACTGCTGAAGAGTTGATAGACACTTTATCGGCACCAGATTTTAGAAGCTGATCTACGTCACCAACGCTTGAAATGCCTCCACCAACCGTAAACGGGATATTCACCTGCTCTGCCACTTTTAACACAAGATCTATCATGGTTTTTCGGCCTTCTAATGTTGCCGAAATATCCAAAAACACTAATTCATCGGCACCAAGTTTGGCATATTTTTTAGCTAGCTCAACGGGATCACCCGCATCTCTTAAATCTAAAAAATTAACCCCTTTAACGGTTCTTCCATTTTTAATATCCAAACACGGGATAATTCGTTTTGTAAGCATAAGTTTTAATCGAAATTTCTAATGGTTTAACCGTAGATTTCCAAATCTTTTAGACGTATGTGACCCTCGTATAGCGCTTTACCAATAATAGCGCCTTCGCAACCAATATCTTCAAGCTTATTGATATCTTCTATTGAGGTTATCCCTCCAGAAGCTACCAGCTTAATATCCCGGGTTTCTTGAATGAGCTTTTCGTATAAATCAAAAGAAGGTCCCTCTAACATGCCGTCTTTAGCGATGTCTGTACAGATCACGTACTGTATGCCCTTGTAGAGATAGTCTTTAACAAAAGGCAATATATCGAGGTCGCTTTCTTCTTGCCATCCAGAGACGGCTATTTTTTCATTCTGACAATCGGCACCTAAAATAATTTTTGTGCCACCATACTTTTGTATCCAAGATTCAAATATTTTAGCGTTTTTAACCGCAATGCTTCCTCCTGTTATTTGGCGAGCACCTGAGTTAAAAGCAATATGTAAATCTTCATTGGTTTTTAAACCACCTCCAAAATCAATTTTTAGGTTGGTTTTAGAAGTAATCTGTTCTAAGACTTTATAGTTGACAATATGCTGTGCTTTTGCACCATCTAGGTCAACTAAATGTAAATATTGAATGCCCGCATTCTCAAATGCTTTTGCGACTTCAACAGGATTTTCATTGTACACTTTTTTGGTATTATAGTCGCCCCTAGTGAGGCGAACACACTTACCATCTATAACATCTATTGCTGGAATTATTCTCATTTACTATGCTTTGCTCTTAACTATTAGCCCATCACTTGGTACCAATAGCCTTTAGCTATTTAATATTTATAAAATTCTTTAACACCTGTTCACCTGCCAAACTGCTTTTTTCAGGATGAAATTGTACCCCAAAAAAATTGTCTTTTTGAAGCGCAGAAGCATATTGCAGTTCATAAGACGTGGTTGCTATGACCTCATTACTTATTTCGGCATAAAAACTGTGAACAAGATACATGAATTCTTGTTCTTTAATATCTTTAAATAAGTCAGATTTTAAATTTGTAATGGTATTCCATCCCATTTGTGGAACTTTAACTTTTTTTGAAAACTTTTTGACCTCCACATCAAATATGCCAAGCCCCTTGGTGTTGCCTTCTTCTGTAGATGTACACATGAGTTGCATGCCTAGACAGATACCTAGAACCGGTTGTGTTAGTTTGGGTATCAAAAGATCTAGCCTCGAAGATTTCAACATCGTCATGGCAGAACTCGCCTCACCTACTCCTGGAAAAATCACACGATCTGCTGTTTGAATTTCATCTGGATCATCGCTTAAGATGGCCTCAATGCCCAAACGTTGAAAAGCAAACTGAATACTTTTAATGTTGCCTGCGCCGTAATTTATAATAACAAGTTTCAAATGCGTTTTGTTTAAAGGGTTCCTTTAGTTGATGGTAAAATCATTTTCTCCAAATCCCGTTTTACGGCCATTTTAATAGCTTTGGCAAAGGCCTTAAAAATGGCTTCTATTTTATGATGCTCGTTAGTCCCTTCGGCTTTAATATTTAAATTGCATTTTGCCCCATCTGTAAAGGATTTAAAGAAATGGTAAAACATCTCGGTAGGCATCTTACCAATCATTTCCCTTTTAAAGTCTGCTTCCCATACTAGCCAGTTTCTACCTCCAAAATCTATGGCTACTTGGGCTAAACAATCATCCATAGGTAATGCGAAACCATAGCGTTCTATACCTAATTTATTACCAAGGGTTTGAGCAAATAGCTCTCCCAATGCAATAGCGGTATCCTCAATAGTGTGGTGCTCATCAACCTCTAAGTCGCCATCTACTTTGATATTTAAGTCTAATTGACCGTGTCTTGCAATTTGGTCTAGCATATGGTCAAAAAAAGCAAGACCTGTATCAATTTTACTCTTTCCAGTACCATCAAGATTAAGATCAATCTTAATCTTGGTTTCATTGGTGTTCCGTTCTAAGCTTCCTGTTCTGGCATCAGATTTTAAAAAGGTATAGATTTCCTCCCAATCATTAGATTCTAAAGCAATAAAATCCTCTAAATCATCCCGTTTTACAGTGATCTCATTAGTGCCTAAATGTGTGTGATCATTAATAAAAATACCTTTGGCACCTAAGTTTTTGGCAAGTTCAACGTCTGTCAACCTATCACCGATGACAAATGAATTTTCAAGATCGTATTCCGAAGAAAAATACTGAGTCAAAAGTCCTGTATTTGGTTTACGGGTTGGGGCGTTATCCTTTGCAAAGGTTCTATCGATAAACTGTTCTTTAAAAATAATTCCTTCAGATTTGAATGTTTGCAACACAAAATTATGAACTGGCCAAAATTTATCCTCTGGGTGCACTTCTGTTCCTAAGCCGTCTTGATTTGTAATCATAACGATTTCAAAATCCAATTCTTTTGCAATTTTACTTAAGTATTGAAACACTTTTGGGTAAAACTCCAATTTTTGGAAGGAATCAATTTGTTGGTCAGCGGGTTCTTTAATAAGCGTTCCGTCTCTATCTATAAATAATACTCTTGGCATGATCTTCTTTTATTTTTTAGAAGGTATATGGTTATATTACTGCAATATCTTCTAGTGCTTTAACTAATTTAATATTTTCAAATTGGGTACCCACCGTAAATCTCAAACAGTTTTCACAACCGGGTTGATTACTACGATTTCTAACCACGATCCCTTGTGTTATTAATTGATCATAACGTTTGTTAGCATCATCAACCTTTGCCAAAACAAAATTAGCATCAGACGGATAGACAGTTTCAATAATAGTATTCTGCTTTAATTTTGAAATTAACCAGGTACGCTGTTTTAAGATCTTTTGGATTTCTTCTGTTACTTTTTCTGGATGAGATAATCGTTCCAGAGCTTTTTGCTGCGTTAGTTCATTGATATTATATGGTGGCTTGATTTTATTTAAAATGGCAATAATTTCTGCGGAAGCATAACAAATACCCAATCGAATACCTGCCATTCCGTAGGCTTTTGAAAGCGTCTGAGTGACTATAAGATTTGGAAAATCCTCTAATCGGCTCGTCCAACTCTTGTGCTTTGAAAAATCAATATAGGCCTCATCAATAACAACGATACCATTAAAGGTTTTCAAGAGGTTTTCGATAGCATTAGGCGCAAATGTATTGGCCGTAGGATTGTTGGGAGCGCATATAAAAATGAGTTTGGTATGAGTACTCGTTGCTCTTGAGATGTTATCAAGATCGAGTTCAAAATCAGGATCTAAGGGAATTTCCCTATTTTCAATAGCATTGAGATTGGCTAAAACACCATACATGCCGTAGGTTGGCGGCACTGAAATGATATTATCTTTATTGGGCTCACAAAAAGCTCTAAAGATCAAATCCAAAACTTCATCACTGCCATTTCCTAATAGAATATGTTCTACAGCTATGTTTTTCAACTTAGAAAGTGCTGCTTTCAATTGGCCTTGCTGTGGATCTGGATAGCGATTAAGTCCATTTTCAAAAGGGTTTTCATTGGCATCTAAAAAAACCTGAGCACCATCAATCGCCTTAAATTCATCGCGTGCTGAAGAGTAAGGCTTCATGGCCTTTACATTATCTCTAACCAGCTCGTTTAGATTGAAATCTGTTGTCATGTTTATTTTTTAAGGTCGTTTAATCTTAAGGTTACTGCATTTTTATGGGCATGCAAACCTTCTGCCTCTGCCATTAACTCAATAGTCTTACCAATATTTAGAATGCCTTCTTCACTAATTTTTTGAAAGGTGATGCTCTTATTAAAGCTATCTAAATTTACTCCAGAATAAGAGCGACTGTAGCCATTGGTGGGTAAGGTATGATTGGTTCCAGAGGCATAATCTCCTGCGCTTTCAGGTGTGAAATTACCAATAAAAACAGAACCTGCATTTAAAACGTTATCAACGTAGAATGCTTCATTTTTGGTACAGATGATAAAATGTTCGGGTGCATAGGCATTAATGATCTCTAATGCAATAGCATCATTTTCAACATAAATCAAATTCGAATTATCGATAGCCTTTTGTGCCATTTCCATTCTTGGCAAGGCCTGGATTTGCTTCTCCACTTCAATAGAAACAGCCTCTATGAGTGCTTTGGATGTAGAAATCAAAATCACTTGACTGTCTGATCCATGCTCTGCTTGACTCAACAAATCTGATGCTACATAGCTCGCCTTGGCCGAATCATCTGCTACAACCAACAATTCGCTAGGGCCCGCGGGCATATCAATAGCGACTCCAAATTTAGTAGCAAGTTGCTTGGCAACGGTGACATATTGGTTTCCTGGACCAAAAATTTTATAGACTTGAGGAATACTTTCCGTTCCAAAGGTCATGCCTGCAATGGCTTGAATTCCTCCTACTTTTACAATTTTTGTGACCCCACATAATTGAGCTGTGTAGAGAATCTCATGGGCTATTTTTCCTTGCTTATTTGGTGGAGAACACAAAACAATCTCCTTGCAACCCGCTATTTTAGCTGGTACCGCAAGCATTAAAACGGTAGAGAATAATGGTGCCGTGCCGCCAGGAATGTAAAGCCCAACTTTTTGGATGGGACGCTTTTCTTGCCAACAATCCACACCCGTAGTGGTTGTTACCTTGATTTTCTCAGTTTTTTGAGCTTTGTGAAAGGTCTCAATATTTTGCTTAGCCGTTTGAATTGCTCTTTTTAAATCTTCGGAAATGTGATTGGAAGCAGCGTTTAGTTCTTCCTCAGAAACCAAAAGATGATCTAAGTTTACACCATCGAACATTTCGGTGTATTTTAAAACTGAACTGTCTTTATGGCGTTTAACGTCATTAAAAATTTCATTGACCGTATGCTCAATATTCTCAACAGTTTTGGTTGGGCGTTTTAAAACGTTGGACCAAGTTGATTTTTTTGGATTTAGTATGATGTTCATGCTTATTTTTTTAAGACGTTGGTTTCAGTTTTTAATACCTAAGGCAGTGCTTGTTTAGAGCACCATGTTCTCAATTGGACAAACGAGAATGCCTTCTGCTCCATTTTGTTTGAGCTCATCAATCACTTCCCAAAAGTCATTTTTATTGATGACGGAATGTAATGAACTCCAGCCCTCTCTGGCTAAAGGTAAAATAGTGGGACTATTCATACCCGGAAGAATACTCACAATAGTTTCTATCTTATTGTTAGGTGCGTTGAGAAGCACATATTTGCTTTGTCTCCCTCTTAAAACAGATTTTAATCTAAAATGCAACTTATCTAAAATGCTCTTTGCCTCTGCTGAAATCATTGGAGATACCGCAAGGACTGCTTCAGATTTTAAGATGACCTCTGCTTCTTTAAGTCCGTTTTTAAACAAGGTGCTACCACTAGAAACAATATCTACTATGGCATCGGCCAAACCGATATTGGGAGCAATCTCTACACTTCCGTTAATGATGTGAAGGTGAGCCTTGATATTATTTTTTGCTAAAAATGTATTTACGGTATTTGGGTAAGATGTGGCAATACGTTTTCCTTCTAAATCTTTAGCGCTATTATATTTCGCTGATTTAGGAATGGCTACAGACACCTTACAAGAAGAGAACCCTAGCTTTTCTACGATAGCAATATCTTCTCCCTTTTCAATGAGCACATTTTCGCCAATAATGGCCACATCAACGACACCATCCTTTAAGTATTGTGGGATATCGCCGTTTCTAAGGTAGAAAATTTCCAAAGGAAAATTTTTAGCGGCTGCTTTTAATTGTTCTTTACCATTATCTATAGAAATCCCAACTTCTTTTAAAATGGCCATCGAATCGTCGTGAAGTCTTCCTGATTTTTGTACTGCAATTTTTAGTTTTTTCATCTGTAGTGCTCACGTGAGTGAGGTAATTTTAATTGTTAATTGCTTGAATTATAGAAACGAAAAAACCCGTTTGATTAGCTCAAACGGGTTTCAAATATATTTTAATTTATTCAATACATTTTCAGCTCGCTTGATTGCCAGAATGAAAATGATGATGGTTTTGAATAAATGTCATGCGTCTTATATTATTTAGCAAAGATCATAAATAAAATCAAATATATGCTACTCTTTGCTTATTAAAATTCTGTTAAGCTTATTGATCTCCTAAAATAATAGGTAATCCACTATCTCCAGAACCAATAACAATAACTTTACTGTTAGGCGATTCCGCTAATTTCATAGTGGCATCAATACCTTTGTCCTGCAAAATTTTATCGGTAAGTGATGCACTTAAAATTTTATTGGCATCGGCTTTACCTTGAGCTTCAATTCTTACTTTTTGAGCTTCTTTGTCTGCAGTAACCAATCTAAACTCATATTCTAAAGACTCTTGCTCCTGCTTTAATTTACGTTCGATGGCATCTTTAATGGTATTAGGTAGAGTCACATCTCTCACCAAAACTTGATTTAATTGTACAAATTGTTTGTTTAAAATCAATTTTGTCTCTTCAAAAATTTCGTCTTGAATGGCATCTCTTTTACTGGCATATAATTGCTCAGGTGTATATCTTCCTACAACGCTTCTAGCAGCACTTCTAATGGCTGGTTGAATAACGCGCTGTAAGTAATCTTTACCTATAGATTGGTGTAAATTACCTAAGTCTTTATAAACCGGCTCATACCAAGCAGAGGCATCAATTTGAATTTCCAATCCATTTGAGGATAATACTTTCATTTTCTCAAACAACTCTTGTTGACGAACTTCATAAACAAATACTTTGTTCCATGGTGCAATGATGTGAAATCCTTCGCCTAATGGTGGGTTATCTGTTACAACTCCTTCATCAAATGTTTTGTAGAGAACTCCTGCTTGACCAGAATCAATAGTGACCGCAGATTTTGCTAATAAAATAATCAATACAACAACTGCAATGACCGCTGGTATTGCAATTTTTGGTAATCTTTCCATAGTTTTAATTTAAATTAAACCGTTATATTTTCTAATGAACCACTCTGCAGATAAGCAAAGTGCAATTAATAAAAGAAGATACTTAAAGTCTATCAAAGGTACGACTTTTTTAGTGCTTTTTTGAATGGTTACGAAACGAGAATCATTAAGTAGCGCATTGGCTACATCTTTGGTGTTGTCTATAAAATATGAGGTTCCGCCAGAGGAAGTCGCTACCGTTTGTAATTTGGAAACATCTGCATTTAAAAACTGTTGCTCCACATTATACTCTAAAATTTTAATTTCGCCAGATTTTGAAATAGTCTCATTGCTAGCCGATACTGTAAACGTATAGTCGCCAGGTTCTAAGCCACTTAAATCCACTTGATAATTGTTTGTATTTAAAACAAAAGGTAAGGTGGTTGTTGCTTCGGAAATTTCATGTTTTAAGGTGATATCTAGATTGGCATTAGCGTCGAATTCATAATTTTTATTGAAAAACTGTGCCGTCATCACTACATTATCATTGCCATCATAAAAAGACTCATAATTAAGATTAAGCCTTGTTTTTTGTTGAGAGGAGCTGAGATACTGAACCAACTTACCCATAAAATCATCGAATGCATTAAAATCTCCTTGGTTTAAATAGGTCTGTGCGCGCCATCTCCATAGCCCTTGTCCCAAGAGCAAGGCTTCTCTCCTACTATTAATTTCGAAGGTTGACAATAGTGGTTCGTCTATTTGAGTGCCATTGATGGTTTTATATAAAATGGTTTCGAAGGGAACTGAAAAGGTAGTTTCTCCAAATTCTGAAGTCAGTGGAGGAAAATCGTTAAAACTTAAATTATCTATGGTAAAGGTTCCGTAATTTTGATTTAGGCTAGGCTGAAAATCTTCGGATTGATTCGTGATTTGTTGCTTATAATTTGTTTGAAGTGTGTTTAATATGGACCAATTGGTATCGGTTCCTGTAATAACGAATTTATTGAGATTTAATCGGTTGGCTTCTTCAAAAACTGATTTAAACGTCGTGGATGGTTGATACATCACCACCATTTGAAAATCATTGGATTGTTTTAAAAATTCTTCAACAGTCACAATACTGGCTTGCCGTTGCTCATTACTTTCTATTGCTTTTTTTAAAGCACCTAAATCTGGGTGAATGATCTCTGATACAATGGCAACATTGGTCTTTTGATCAATGACTTCAACTGCAAAATTCTTTACATTATTGATCACGTTTTTTTCATTTTCCAAAGGAAGTAATTCTGCTTTGTAGCCTGAAATACCAACACGATTTGCGGGAAGTGTGAAGCTTATGATTTCCGAGGTGTTTGATTGGCTAAACGTTAGGGGTTTTGAAAATACCGTGGCATTTCCAGAAGTTATTTTTAACTGCGTATTGACATCAGTATTTCCTTCGTAGGTGGCAATTAATTCTACTGGAAATTTATTTTTTAAATACGCATAGCGATTTACGTTAAGCTGCGAAATTCTAAGATCTGTAAAGGTTGTAGTATCTCCTAAAATTATTGGAAATATGGGCTGTTTATACGTTTTGCTTAAATAGGTGAAATCACGCCCGTAAGTTTGATTACCATCTGTGATCAATAAGGTTGGTGCCACTGAATTGCCATAAACCTCTTTAAACCTTTCGAGAGCCAGGGCCATATTAGACTGTTTCTCTTTGAAGGATAGAGCATCGGTACGCGTTACATTAGATCCAAAGGTGAAATATTGAACGTTGAAGTTTTTATTAAGAGCATCATTCGTTTTTAGACTATTGATGAGACTAATCACTTCTTCACTTCTCCCAAGATAATCAACCGACTCTGAATTATCTACAGCAACCACCAAATTAGGTTTCTCGTTGTAATAGGAAATGCTATCAAATTTCGGGTTGATTAATAATAGAAGTATGGAAAAAATGGTAACAAAACGCAAGGCTGTTAGAAGCCAATATATTTTGGTTCTTTTTTTTGACTTATAGACATACTGAAAAAGCGCTATTGCTAGCGCTATGATTACTGCTAAAATTATAATTGGAATACTATTCAAGTTAAATCAATTATTTTTTTAAAGCCTTTTTTATCAGATCATTAATGTCTTTAATATGCCTTTTTTTTAAATTATATGAAGACAGCGCGCCAGCAATATAGTCTCGATAAACTATTTCTCCAGTTTTAGAATTTACAATTTGGACAAACTTCTGACTATTGACTCTAACAAATCTCAAGTAATAGAATTCTTCACCGGATAAAATTCTTTCATCCATTTCTATCTCATCTTGAAATTGATACTCGTAGTCATAACCGCTCAAAACCTCTTCAAAACCTTCCTTATCCTCTTTGGCGGTCATTTTCCTACTATTAAACTTAATTATATGATAATTTGGTATATACAATATTGTTTTGGAAAGTTTTTTTAGTTCTGGCAAAAAATCGTTTTCATACATCCAGTATTCTTCCTCATCAACTAATTGATTATTGACCTTTTGAAAGTAATTTTTCAAAAAACCTGGCTTATAGTTATAAAACACATCTCTGTTATATATGCTATCCATAATAACTTCAGAGTTAGTAGATAGTGCTGTTGGAATAAACGTGTCTTTTGGGAACATTTCTATTCGAGCAATTTTTTGTGTATTTGAGGTTAATGCCATATTGAAATCACCTTCATAACTTCTTTTATTCTTTTTTAACTTCGATACATCATCCTTAAAACCTTCAAAATCTATCATATAAAAATTAATATATAGATAAAGGTAGTCGACGACAAGTCCTGACTTCGTAGTCTTTTGTTTATGCAATCCTTCTAGATTTGCAAAGGAAAAATTACCATCCATATCCATATAATCTAAAAGATCAAAATCTTCTCGGTTAACCAACTTATAAGGGGTAACACTCCAAGAATCCTTTAATAATTTTTGATATGAGGCAGTATCTATAATATTTGATAAAATAAAAATTGTTTCTGTCTTTTTAAATTTATCTAGCTGACCCTTCGGAAATTTTTTCATTTTCCATACATGCCTAGCCCCTACGCTAATTTGAGCAGAAACTTTAAATAAAATCAAAAAACAGACAAAAAATAGAAGTTTTTTACTCATCATAATTATAAAGGTTTTATTATTAAGTCAACATACCACCATCAACATTCAAGGTCTGCCCTGTAACGTAAGCACTCATATCACTTGCTAAAAAGACACAAGCATTGGCAATATCTTCAGGCGTCCCTCCACGTTTTAAAGGAATGGCATTTCTCCATCCTTTAACAGTCTCTTCATCTAATTTTGCGGTCATTTCTGTTTCAATAAACCCTGGTGCAATCACGTTGCTTCTAATATTTCTAGAACCTAACTCTAATGCTACAGATTTTGAAAAACCGATAATACCAGCTTTTGATGCTGCATAATTGGTTTGACCGGCATTTCCCTTAACTCCTACAACAGAGCTCATATTGATGATAGAACCTTTACGTTGCTTCAGCATGGTACGTTGTACCGCCTTCGTCATATTGAACACAGATTTTAGATTGACCTCAATGACCTTATCAAAATCTTCTTCGCCCATACGCATGAGCAAATTATCTTTAGTGATCCCTGCATTATTGACAAGAATATCAATGGTTCCAAATTCGGCTGACACCTCTTCCGCCAATTTTTGAGCATCATCAAAGTTTGCAGCATCACTTTTGTAGCCTTTGGCTTTTATGCCTTCAGCATTGAGTTCTTTTTCTAAGGTTTCTGCAGCCCCTACAGATGAGCTATATGTAAATGCAATGTTAGCGCCATGTTTTGCAAAAACTTCCGCAATTCCTTTACCAATACCACGACTGGCTCCTGTTATAATTGCTGTTTTTCCTTCAAGTAATTTCATATGAGTTAATTTGAATACAGTTTTTAATCTTCTTTAGAGCTTAAGCACCATTTTCTTATGAAAAAACCTCTAAAACTTATAGGTCTTAAAAGTAAGAAAACACGCTTAATGCTTACGACTCAAATATAACAATAACAAATTGTCCGAAAGCTAAAAAACCTCACAAATTCAAGTTGAATCTGTGAGGTTTTTGTTTTAAAAGTAAGCGTATTTGTTATAATTTAATCTCTTCTGGTTGATCAAAATTAAATAAATAATCAACGTCCATCTCTTGAACTTCACCTAGTTTTTTAAGTGCTTCAAAATCGATGTCTTTTTTATTACCTATAACCATAACGTTGTAATGTTCTCCTTGAATGTTCTCGTTAAAGAATGTTCTAAGATCTTCCATTGTCATATTTTTTATGGCATTGTACATGTCTTCGCGATTGTCATTATCAATACCTAGCTTTTTTAAACGTTCATAGCTCCAGAAAACGCTAGACTTGGTAATACGTTCCGCAGCGATCTTTTTCAAAGCAGCCTCCTTAGCAGCATTAAATTGCTCTTCGGCTTCAGGCATATTGGTCATCAATTCCATCATGGCGTCAACCGCTTGTGGTAATTTGTTAGCTTGAGTTCCCATATAGGCCATAACATAGTTAGAATCGTCTTTATCTCTGGCAGTTTGATAGCTAGAGAATGCAGAATAGGCTAAAGACTTCGATTCTCTTATTTCTTGAAATACAATTGACGATAAGCCACTTCCAAAATACGTGTTGAACAATGTTGAGGCTGCCATATTTTCGGCTTTAAAAGGATCTCCTTTGGCCAATAATAACATTTCAGACTGTACCATATCAAAATCTACAAAATAGACGTTGCCACCAGTTTCTTTTTCGGTGTAACTCATTGCTTCTGGATAGTCTTTAAGTTGGTCTGCGACCTTATGATTTTCATTCAATGCTGCGACGGCAGCGTCAGAATCTTTACCATAATAGAATATTCTCTGCTTGTAATTTTTCATATCTTTTATGATGTCTACAAGCTCCATTGGGTCAATGGCTTTTAATTCTTCAACCTTGTAAATGTTACGAAGTCTAGAATTTTCTCCATATTTACCATAGTTCATCAAACCATTATACAAGATGCTTCCTTTTTGGGTCTTTGTATCTTTTCTGTCTTTTGCAATGGACTCTACGTATTTGTTGTAAGCCTCTTGATTTGGCACTGCATTATTCCAAAGGTGCTCAAGAAGTTCTAAGCCTTTTGGCAAGTTTTCTTTTAAACCATTTAAGCCAACGTATGTGGTTTCAGATCCAGCACTTACATAATAATTGATTCCTAATTTATAGAACTCCTTTTTTAGTTCTTCTGGAGAATATTTATCGGTACCTAAATACTCCATATATCCTGCAGCCAAACCTAATTTCTTATCGCTATCACTACCCATATCGAAAATGATATTCATATCAAACAAATCATTTTGTTCGTTTACGATATACGATACATCGATTCCGTTCTTCAGTTCAGTTTCCTTGATGGCTTTCTTATAGTCTACAAATTTAGGCTCTAGCATCTCAGACTCTGTTTCGTTAAAAGTCTTCATAAATTCAGAGCTCTTATCTCTGTTAAGATTAACCGGGGTAATACCAGGATTCTCAACTTTTACAATAGAATCATCGGTACCTTGTCTTTTATAAGTTACTACATAATTGTCTTTATAAAAAGAATTTGCGAAATCAACGATTTCTTGCTTGGAGATAGCTTTAAGGTCCTCTAAAAATTTCACTCTATTGGCCCAATCTTCATGTTGGATAAACGCATCAACATACATATTAGCTAGTGCAGTACTATTTTCATAGCGTTGGGTCTGGCTTAATTTAAGATCATTGACAACAGCAGTTGGCATCCAATCTTCAAACTCACCTTTTTTTAATTTTTCAATTTGTGCCAGTAATAGATCTTTGACTTCATCAAGGCTTTGTCCCTCTTTTGGAGTTCCTGAAAAAGAATGATATCCATATTCTTTTAAGAATGTAGGAGAACAACCAGCACTTTGTACCATTTGCTTTTGATTTAAGTTTAAATCAATAAGTCCGGCATTACCATTGGCTAAGATCATATCGCACATGGTGACCATTTTTTCTTGCTCACTTCCTGTTTTGTCGGTTCTGAAGGCTATAGATACCGACTCTGCAGTTGGTCCGAACACTTCATTCACTACAGGAGCTGTGATAGGATCTTCTTTTGGTAATGAAGGATGTTCAACTTCTTTTTTCTCTAATTTCCCAAAAGTATTGTTGACTTTTTCAATAGTCTTATCAAAATCAATATCCCCAACAAGTACAATTGCCATATTATTTGGCACATAATATTTATCAAAATAATTATGGATATCTACCATGGAAGGATTTTTAAGATGCTCTCCTGTACCTATAGTGGTTTGTTGACCATAAGGGTGATTAGGGAACAAGCCTTCTAACATAGCAGCATAAGTTTTTCTGTAATCGTTATCTTGGCCTCTATTGAATTCCTCAAATACAGCCTCCAATTCTGTATGAAACAAACGCAATACCAAATGGCCAAAACGTTCATTTTCTACAGCAAGCCATTTGTCCAACTCGTTTGATGGTATTTTATTGGTATAGACTGTTTGTTCAAACCAGGTATATGCATTAGTGCCTGTTGCTCCTAGAGAACTAATCATTTTATCATATTCGTTAGCAACCGCGTAATTGGACGCTTCTAAAGACACTTCGTCTATTTTTTTGTAAATCTCTTTTTTCTTTTCTGGATCAGTTTCGGCTCTGTGCTGCTCGTATAACTCAGAAATTGAATCTAAGTAGACTTTCTCTTTTTCCCAGTCTAAGGCACTGATTTTATCCGTTCCTTTAAAAACCATATGCTCTAAATAATGAGCAAGACCAGTGGATTCTTTAGGGTCATAATTAGAACCAGCTCTTACAGCGATGCAAGTTTGAATTTTAGGCTCGTCTACGTTTTTGCTTAAGTATACCTTTAAACCATTGTCTAAAGTGTACAAACGTAATCCCGTGGGATCGTTATTAATGGTTTCATAATTAAAACCGTTGTCATCGGTATTAGTCGCTACGGCGTAGTCTTTTGTCTTAGAATCTTTTTCTGATTCTTTACAGTTAAACGCCAACGCTACTATAAAAAGTAACGTAAAAAATTTGATCTGTTTCATTTAAGATTGGTTTAAATTAGTTGGAGTGGTTTTAATAATTTATGTGTAATTACAAAAAAAATTCCGTTGTCCAATGTAAGGGCAACGGAATTATAACGATATATATTTATAAATATTTTAACAGGTAAACAACTATTTACCCATAACTTCAGCAACTTTTTTGCCGATTTCTGCAGGTGATTCCACAACGTGGATACCACACTCCTTCATAATAGCTTTCTTAGCTTGAGCAGTATCATCACTGCCTCCTACAATTGCTCCAGCATGACCCATAGTACGTCCTGCAGGTGCAGTCTCTCCAGCGATAAAACCAATAACCGGTTTTTTGCTTCCACTATTTTGGTACCATTTAGCAGCATCTGCCTCTAATTGTCCACCAATCTCACCAATCATCACAACGCATTCCGTTTCTGGATCATTGATTAATAATTCAACAGCTTCTTTAGTGGTCGTTCCAATAATAGGATCTCCTCCAATACCGATAGCCGTAGTAATGCCTAATCCTTGTTTTACAACTTGATCAGCTGCTTCATAAGTTAGGGTACCAGATTTAGAAACGATACCTACTTTCCCTTTTTTGAAAACGAAGCCTGGCATAATCCCTACTTTAGCCTCTCCTGGTGTAATTACCCCTGGACAGTTAGGACCAATTAAACGGCAATCCATATGTTTGATATAGTTTGCAGCCTTAATCATATCGGCTACAGGAATTCCTTCAGTAATCGTAATAATAACTTTAATTCCTGCATCAGCAGCTTCCATAATGGCATCTGCAGCAAATGCTGGTGGTACAAAAATAATGGTTGTATCTGCTCCTACTTCTTTAACTGCTTCAGCTACAGTATTGAACACAGGTCTGTCTAAATGTTTTTGACCACCTTTTCCAGGAGTGACACCACCTACAACGTTGGTACCGTATTCTATCATTTGTTCAGCGTGAAACGTACCTTCACTACCTGTAAAACCTTGAACAATTATTTTTGAATCCTTATTTACTAAAACGCTCATATATTTTTAATTGATTTGTGTTGATTACTATGAGATTATAATACCTTAAGCAAAGGCTTAACGTATTATAGACAAAAGTAAAGGTTTAACGACTATTTATAAAGGGTTTTTTAGACTTTTATTTCTGCATAAGAGTTTAAGCTTTCTTGACTATCATCGGCCAATTGGCTTATTTCAAAACCTTTAAACAGCTTACCGTCTTTTGTTTCCCAAATTGTTATAAAATGTGCTAGTGCTTCTTCTTTATCGGGCCGTTCAATAGAGGCTGCATAAATGGTATATCTTAGTGTTACCGTATCATTATCTTCTAAGACGTGACTTATTTTATACCTAAAACTTTCAAAAGACCGCCTTAATTCTTTAAGCATGGCATCCATCCCGTTATAATCTAGAATAGTATACCCTTTACTGCTATGCCATTTGAGTTTGGCATCTTTATGAATACAACTTATGGCATGATCATCTTTTGCTAAGTCAAGATTATAAAATGATTGCGCAATAGTTTTTGCTGACATTTAAATGTTATTTAATTTCTTAATGATTTCGGGAAGTTTATTGATATAGGCTAACTCCTTGAATTTTTTTCTGGCCTCTACAGCTGGTGATCCAAAATAAGCCGTGTTTTCTTCTGTGGAATGGCCTAAACCAGATTGGGCGTAAATGGTAGTGCCTTTTGCTAATGTGATGCCGCTTTTAATCCCGACTTGCCCCCAGATTGTGACTCCGTCTTCAATAACAACACATCCAGCAATACCCGTTTGTGAAGCGATTAAACACTTTTTACCTATTAATGTGTCGTGACCAACCTGAATTTGATTGTCTAATTTAGAACCTTCCCCAATGGTCGTGTCACCCGTTACACCTCTATCAATGGTGCATAGTGCTCCAATATCAACATGATCTTTAATGACAACGCGACCACCCGATTTGAGTTGGTCAAAACCTTCTGGACGGTTTTTATAGTAAAAGGCGCTTGCCCCTATAACTGTACCAGCATGTATTTGAACGTGATTGCCAATGACCGTATCATTGTAAATACTAACGTTGGGATGGATGATACAATTCTCACCAATGGTAACATTATGACCAATAAAACAATTGGGTTGAATGATGGTTTCTTTTCCTATGCTTGCCGAATCTGAAATGGAAACACTAGAAGATTGAAAAGGTTTAAAATGACTCGTAAGCTTATTAAAATCCCTAAAAGGGTCGTCGCTTATGAGCAATGCTTTACCTTCTGGGCAATCAACTTTCTTATTGATAAGCACTATGGTGGCTTCGGAATTTAAAGCTTTATCGTAATATTTGGGATGATCTACAAAGACAATATCACCGGAATTCACGACATGAATCTCATTCATTCCCAAAACAGGAAAATCATCTGCACCTACATATTCCGTGGAAATAAGTTCGGCAATTTCTTTAAGAGTGTACGTTCTTGGGAATTTCATTGTTTAGTATAGGATGGATTCGTTGATTTGTTGAAATTCAACCTTATTCTTTAACACGCTCTTTATACGTCCCTTTTTCTGTTTCGATCTTAATTTTATCGCCTTCATTAATAAATAATGGCACATTCACCTCTGCTCCTGTTTCTACAGTTGCAGGTTTGGTTGCATTTGTGGCCGTATTTCCTTTAACTCCAGGTTCTGTATGTGATACTTCTAGAATAACACTCGCTGGCATATCTACAGATAATGGCATATTATCCTCGGTATTGATCAAAACGGTGACAACTTCACCTTCTTTCAATAAATCTGGACGATCTAAAGCCGCTTCCAACAAACGGATCTGGGTGTAGTCTTCTTGATTCATGAAATGGTAAAATTCACCATCAGCATAAAGAAACTGAAATTTGTGAGTCTCTACTCTAACATCATCAATTTTATGACCAGCAGAAAATGTATTGTCCAATACTTTCCCCGTCGTTACACTTTTCATTTTAGTTCTTACAAAGGCAGGACCTTTGCCTGGCTTCACGTGTAAAAATTCAATAATTTTAAAAATATCGTGATTGTATCTGATGCACAATCCATTTCTTATGTCTGAAGTACTTGCCATAATTTTATGTTCCACCTAAGTGGATGATTTAGTGATTTGTATTAATTTGATTTAAAATACCCTTTCATGATGCCTCGATGTGAATTCTTTATAAACTGAAGAATCTCGTCACGCTCTGGTGTGGCTTCCATTTCAGCCTCAATTAAATCTGATGCTTGGGTAGTATTATAATTTTTTTGATAAAGAATACGATAGATGTCTTGAACTTCTCTAATCTTATCGGTAGAAAAACCACGTCTGCGAAGGCCTACAGAATTAATTCCAACGTAAGACAAAGGCTCACGTGCAGCTTTAACAAACGGTGGGACATCCTTTCTTACTAAGGATCCTCCTGTAACAAAGGCATGGTTTCCTATAGAACAAAATTGGTGAACGGCAGTCATTCCTGCCAATACTACGTAATCTCCTATAGAAATGTGTCCGGCTAAGGTACTATTGTTTGAAAAAATGCAATTATTTCCTACAATACAATCATGGGCAATATGACAATAGGCCATGATCAAGCAATTATCGCCAATCACGGTTTTCATCTTATCGGTGGTACCCCTATTGATGGTAACGCACTCTCTAATGGTCACGTTATCGCCTATTATGGTTAACGTATCCTCATCATTATATTTTAAGTCTTGTGGTATTGCTGAAATCACCGAACCAGGAAAAATATTACAATTTTTTCCTATCCGAGCGCCTTCCATTATGGTCACGTTGCTTCCTATCCATGTCCCCTCACCAATAGTTACATTACTATATATGGTTGTAAAAGGTTCTATGACTACATTCTTGGCAATCTTTGCACCGGGATGCACATAAGCTAAAGGTTGGTTCATGTTATAGCTGTTAATTCGGTTTTTATCTGAAACATTCTCAATTGATAAAATGAGATTGAATATCTAATGATAATTACGATTTTAATTATTTTACTTTTGAAATTTGTGCCATCAGTTCAGCTTCGGCACATAATTTTCCATTGGCATAAGCATAGCCCTGCATATGGCAAATACCACGTCTTATAGGTGTAATCAAATCACACTTAAAAATTAAGGTATCTCCTGGTACAACTTTCTGCTTAAATTTTACTTTATCAATCTTCATGAAGAAGGTCAAGTAATTCTCTGGATCTGGTACTGTACTTAAGACTAAAATACCTCCTGTTTGCGCCATCGCTTCTACGATAAGCACTCCTGGCATTACAGGAGCTCCAGGGAAATGCCCTTTAAAAAACTCTTCATTCATGGTGACGTTTTTCATCCCGATGACATGAGAATCTGAGAGTTCAAAAACCTTGTCCAAAAGAAGAAATGGTTGCCTATGTGGTAGCATATCCATAATCTTCATAACGTCCATTAATGGCTCTTGATTTAAATCAACATTGGGCACATTATTTCGACGCTCATTTTTAATGATCTTTGAAAGCTTTTTTGCAAAAAGGGTATTGATTTGATGTCCCGGTTTATTTGCTATGATCTTGCCTCGTATTCTTGTCCCCACTAAAGCCAAATCTCCAACCACATCCAATAATTTATGTCTGGCAGCTTCATTGGGGTAATGCAAGGTAAGATTGTCTAGTATTCCGTTAGGTTTTACAGAAATAGAGTCCTTATTAAAAGCAACCTTCAATTTTTCCATAGTGGCTTCAGATAATTCCTTATCCACATAAACAATAGCATTGTTTAAATCGCCACCTTTAATAAGACCATGTTCTAAAAGTGTTTCTAGTTCATGTAAAAAACTAAAGGTTCTTGAATCTGATATTTCAGACTTAAATTCGGAAATATCTGTTAAGGTTGCGTTTTGGGTGCCTAAAACCATGGTTCCGAAGTCGACCATAGTGGTTACTTGGTAAGTTTTTGCAGGCATAACAATAATTTCGCTTCCAGAGTCTTCATCTAAATAAGAAATCACATCTGTTACCACATACTCTTCTCTGCAAGCCTCTTGTTCAACAATTTCTGCTTCTTCTAAGGCTTTGATAAAGAATTTTGCAGAGCCATCCATAATAGGTGGTTCTGAAGCGTCAAGTTCTATGATGGCATTATCGATATCCATCCCAACTAGAGCCGCTAATACATGCTCAGAGGTTTGTATGGTCACGCCATTTCTTTCAAGACAGGTACCACGCTGTGTGTTAGTGACGTAGTTGGCATCTGCATTTATTTGCGGACTCCCCTCTAGATCAATTCTTTTAAAACTGAATCCAGAATTAGATTCAGCAGGACAAAACGTTAAGGTTACATTTTTTCCAGTATGTAAACCAACACCTGTAAGAGATACTCTTTTTCCTATGGTTTTTTGTTTGACGTCTGTTTTAATTATGGCCATTGAGTTTTTTTTCTATATCGTTTAAACGTTTGATAGTTTTTGGTAGGTTTTTGAAGTGCACATAAGATTTATTGAAATCTCCATAAGTTAAGGCCGGTGAACCTTGAATAGCTTCATTATCTTTAATATTTCTGCCAATACCAGATTGTGCCTGTATTTTTACATTATTCCCTACGGAAATGTGACCGGCAATACCAACTTGTCCTCCAATTTGACAATTTTCACCAATCTTGGTTGAACCGGCCACTCCCGTTTGAGCAGCAATCACAGTGTTTTTTCCAACTTCTACATTATGGGCAATTTGTATCTGATTGTCCAACTTTACGCCTCTTCTTATAATAGTAGACCCTAAGGTTGCACGGTCTATAGTGGTAGCGGCACCTACGTCTACATAATCTTCTATAATCACGTTTCCGATTTGAGGAACTTTATGATACTCTCCTTTTTCATTTGGTGCAAATCCAAAACCATCGGCACCAATGATAGCACCAGAATTAATAACGCAGTCTTTGCCAATAATACACTCAGAATAAATTTTTACACCAGCAAAAAGAACGGTATTGTGTCCTATGCTAACATTGTCACCGACATAACTATTGGGAAAAATCTTAACATTATCACCAATAACCACATTGTCTCCTAAGTAAGAAAACGCTCCTATATAGACATCTTCTCCAACGGTGGCAGATTCTGAAATATAGGACGGTTGCTCTATCCCGTGCTTATTTAATTTGATTTGATTATAATATTCAAGCAGTTTAGAAAAGGCCTTATAAGCATCATCTACTTTAATCAAAGTGGTTGATAAGGGCTGTTCTGGCTCAAAAGATTTATTGACAATAGTAATAGAGGCCTCTGTTGAGTATATATAAGACTTATACTTAGGATTGGCTAAAAAAGTCAATGACCCCTCTGTGCCTTCCTCTATTTTTGAAAGTTTAGAAACTTCTACCTCTGTGTCACCAATGATATCTCCTTCTAAAATTCCAGCGATTTGTTGTGCTGTAAACTTCATTGCCGCAAAAATAACAAAAATGTATCAGATAAATTCTATTTGTATTTAGGGATGACTTTAAGAGGTGTCAAAGCACTGGGTTTAAACCTTGGGGTAACAGATGTAATATTTGACAATTGGTTTAGACAAGGCCTTGATATTAAACTGATCTGATGCTTTTGAAATATCAACCACCCTACCGCTTTTCTGTAAAATTTGTATGCGCTGTTTTTTAGATTGATAGGCTTGATTTGAAATCGAATCTGTAAAAACAAAATATTTGGCCTCTGCTTCAGAAATAGGATAGCGCTCGAGTAACTTCTTTAATTGTTTTTCTAACAGTTCTTTTTTAATCGGTTTATTTTTCAATTTAATTTTTAGCAAATCCCTGTTAATGATCATGCTGCACAAGTGACTTAACACAAAATCCTCTTGGTATTGCCAAGTTTTCATGGCCGCTAAAATATCAGTATCATCTAATTTTGAGAAGGTTTCTAGAGAATCATCATCTAGCCCTTTAGAGGAAATGTCTGTAGTTAAGAAAAATTGCAAAGGCTTACTTGCCTCTAAAACATAACCTTGTTGGGTGAGCTCTTTTGCTCTTTTTAAAACCCGTGTAAGCAACTGTTCTGCAACAATACCTGTTTTGTGTAGGTATACTTGCCAATACATAAACCGTCTGGCAACCAAAAACTTCTCTACACTGTAAATCCCTTTTTCTTCAACTACAATATGCTCATCTCTAACGTTTAACATGGTAATGAGACGCTCACTATTAATATTACCTTCGGCTACACCAGTATAGAAACTATCCCTTTTGAGATAATCGGCACGATCCATATCAAATTGGCTAGAAATGAGTTCACACAAAAAGGGTCGGTGATAGTCGCCTTTGAAAATAGATATGGCCAGAGTTAAACTTCCGTTAAATTCATGATTGAGTTTCTCCATAAAATAGGTGGAAATCTGCTCATGGGATACATTGTTCACGATGCTATGTTCCATGGCATGTGAAAACGGACCATGACCAATATCGTGAAGTAAAATGGCATTGTAGAGCGCGTTTTCTTCATCTTCGGAAATTTTAACTCCCTTGAAACGAAGTACATCTACAGCTTTTTTCATCAAATGCATACAACCTATCGCATGATGAAATCGTGTATGATGCGCACCCGGATAGACCAAATAAGACAGACCCATTTGAGATATTCTTCGTAACCGTTGAAAATAGCGATGCTCAATCAAATCGAAAATGAGCGAATTAGGAATGGTAATAAAACCGTAAATTGGGTCGTTAAAGATTTTGAGTTTGTTGCTAGCCTTCAAGCACGTAAAAGTTTTAATTTAAACAAATATACATGAACACTATAAATATTCTTTGGGTAGATGATGAAATTGACCTTTTAAAGCCACATATCCTCTTTCTAGAAAAAAAACAGTATAAAGTTACCACCTGTCAAAGTGGTACAGAAGCTTTAGAAATTATTGATGATAGTAATTTTGATATTGTCTTTTTAGATGAAAATATGCCAGGATTGACTGGATTGGAAACCCTTAATGAAATCAAGGAAAAGCGAGCTAATCTTCCGGTAGTTATGATCACTAAAAGTGAAGAAGAGTACATTATGGAAGAGGCCATTGGTAATAAGATTGCCGATTATTTAATTAAGCCCGTAAACCCTAACCAAATTCTTTTAAGCATTAAAAAGAATTTGGATCATTCTCGATTGATCTCTGAGAAAACCACATCAAACTATCAACAGGAGTTTAGAAAAATAGCCATGGATCTTTCTATGGTAAATAGTTTTGAAGAATGGAGTGAGCTCTACCAAAAATTGATTTATTGGGAATTGCAGCTAGAAGATATTGAGGATGTAGGTATGACCGAAATTCTTGAATCTCAAAAAGCAGAGGCAAACTCTCAATTTGGTAAATTTATTGACAAGAATTATCCGTCTTGGTTTGAACCTAAAGAAGATGCTCCAACGCTATCCCATACCTTGTTTAAGGATAAGGTGGTCCCAGAGTTGAGTGACAAGCAGCCTACGCTTCTAGTGGTAATTGATAATTTACGGTATGACCAATGGAAAGCATTTGAGCCTATTGTAAACAATTATTATAAGAAGGTTTCAGAAACCCCTTTCTATAGCATATTGCCTACTGCAACGCAATATGCAAGAAATGCCATTTTTTCGGGCTTAATGCCAAGTGATATGGAAAAATTGCACCCAAAACTATGGAAAAATGATACAGATGATGGTGGTAAAAATTTACATGAGGCTGAGTTCCTAGAGGGGCAGCTTAAGCGTTTGGGACTTCAAAATTTAAAGACAGAATACCATAAAATCACCAATCTCAAAGCAGGAAAAAAACTGGTTGAAAATTTTAAAACTTTAAAGGATAATGACTTGTCTGTTATTGTGTATAATTTTGTAGACATGCTCTCGCATTCAAAAACAGAAATGGATGTGGTGAAGGAATTAGCCTCAAATGATAAAGCCTATCGATCATTGACAGTGAGCTGGTTCAAAAACTCGCCACTTCTCGAGATGATACAACAGGCACAACAATTAGGGTTTAAATTGATTTTAACCACAGACCACGGTACAATTAATGTTAAGAATCCTTCAAAAGTTATTGGAGACAGAGATACAAGCTTAAACTTGCGCTATAAAACAGGAAGAAGTCTTACTTATGAAGAGAAAGACGTTTTGGTGGCCAAAGATCCAAAAACAATACAACTGCCCTCTATTAATATGAGTAGTTCATTTATTTTCGCAAAAAGCGATTATTTTCTAGCATATCCCAACAACTATAATCATTACGTAAGTTATTATCGAAATACTTACCAACATGGTGGCGTTTCTTTAGAAGAAATGATTATTCCTTTTATTGTTCTCAATCCAAAACAGAACTAATTTATTCATTAAAAGCAAAAACCCATAGACTTTGAGGAGATCTATGGGTTTTAAATGCTCAAATTAATGAGCGCTCTTTTTATTTACGTCTTTATTTTTATTTTCTTTTGTTTTTGGACTTTACCATTAGAGCGGTAGTAGAAATAATCGTCATAGTCATGATCATTGGCATCATAATTTCCAATTGTTCCTTGACTATTATAATGATTGCTAACGTAGGGATTGTTATAATTTACTTGCCCCGCAAAGTGTATAATCTCTCCCCATCGGTTATATTGAATTTTTAATCCACCAACCTGTCTTAGCAAACCATTACCTCGTTGATAATTCATGTATACAGAACCTGCACGTTTGATGCGACCTAACCTATCATAATTGATAAAAATATTACCTATGCGTCTCACTTTACCATCATTATCATGGGTAATAAGAACGCCTCTAGAACGAGGTTCAGAATAATGAATTCTGTTTACAGTTCCTGGTGCTCCGTAAGTGGTATTCAACATGTCTCTTCTTGATCTTGAGCTCTTATAATAAGTCTCTGAAGAACTCACTTGCAATTGTGTATTAAAATCTAAACTGCCGTCAGGAAAAACAAGAAACTCAACACCTCGTTCAACAAATGATACGGGCTCGGCAAAGTGACTTTCAATATTATAATTATCATTAAAATCTTGAGGTTGCACAAAAAAGTCCTCGGCTGCTACAGCTGCTAACCCGGTTAACATTACTGTAAATAGAAGTACCTGTTTTTTCATAATTAAAAGGGTTTTAAGAAAAAGACTTCAAGAGAAAAACATCCCCATAAAGACTCAATCGATTTCTGCTGTTAAAACAAGATACGTGCCAATAAATACAACTTATTAATATTTAGACACTTGAATTATTTATAAACGCAGTCGTTTTTTTGTATTTAAGGTGAGTTGTATTTATTTTGATTTAGTGCTCTACGTGATTTAAGTGAATTCTTTTACTATTTTTATACCAACAACCAATCATTATCAATGGCATCAGAAAACTTACAATGTAAAAACTGTGAATCACAGCTTTTACCTGAGTTTACATTTTGTCCCAACTGCGGACAAAAAGTAAATGAAGAACTGACCTTGCAGGTACTTTTCTACAACACCATCTGCAATTATTTTTCTTTTGATGCGCGATTTTTTAAAAGTTTTTGGCCCTTAATAGCTAAGCCTGGATATTTGGCAAAAAAATACTTGGAAGGCAAACGATTGATGTTTTTGCACCCAGCACAGATGTATTTATTTATATCGGTCGTGTTTTTCTCCATTTTATCGTTTTCTATAAGCGACCAAACTGAAACTTTAAACGAAGAGTTAAAAAGGGACTTAACGACTAAACAAAAAGTATCTGTGCTCGATTCTATAAGAGCAGTACAATCTGATTCTACCGAACGAGAAGAAGCTAGAGCGTTCTTAAAAAAGAACCAATGGTTAAGTGGCTTAGATGATAAGGCCGTCGATTCTATACTCTCAAATGAGAGCGTTGAAAAGAATAAGGTATCATTTGGTTTTGATGTTGAAGAGATAGATTCTTTAATTAATATAGATGCTAAAGAAACCGATATTTATAAATCTATGGGTATGGAGAGTGATGCGGGCTGGTTTCAAAGAAAAGCTTACGCACAAGCTTTGAAGTTCTATAAAAAAAGAGACGGTGGTAGTATTTTAAAAACATTTATTGATACCATTCCCATCGCATTATTTATATTGTTACCGCTCTTTGCACTTATTCTAAAACTGTTATACTATAACAGAGGTCGTTATGCCCATCATTTAGTGTTTAGCTTTTACTTTTTCTCCTTTCTATTTATCGTGTTCAGTTTTGTGTTTGGATTGAATTTAATTTGGGATATTCCTGATTGGTTGGATTGGTTGACCATTCTGTCCACCTATTTCTATCTATTTATTGCACTTAAGCGCTTCTACCAAAACGGATGGTTCTGGAGTTTCTTTAAGTGCAACGTTGCTACATTTACCTTTATGGCTCTTGTATTACCCACTGCGGCTGTGATTATTGGTTTTTATGCGTTTCTATTTTACTAGAGCTCCAAAATTTAGCGTCTTTATAGTTTGTCTTTGAGATATGTTGCTGTAATTGAAGATTTGTTTTTAACGATGTCTTCAGGTGTTCCGGCTGCTAATAATTTTCCGCCACGATCTCCTCCTCCTGGCCCTAAATCAATAATATAGTCGGCACATTTTATCAAATCCAAATTATGCTCAATTACAATTATAGAATGGCCTTTTGCTATTAATGCCTGAAACGACTTTAACAATTTTTTGATGTCATGAAAATGCAATCCTGTGGTTGGTTCGTCAAAAATAAAGAGCGCATGATCACTTTTGCTCCCTTTTCCGAGGAAAGACGCCAATTTTATACGTTGAGCCTCACCACCAGATAAGGTTGATGAGCTTTGCCCCAAGGTGACATAGCCTAATCCAACATCTTGAAGTGGTTGTAGTTTTTTCTGAATTTTATCTTGCTTGTGCGTTTCAAAAAAGGCAACAGCGTCATCAATGGTCATGTTCAAAACATCATCAATAGACTTACCTTCAAAAGCGACCTCTAAAACATCCTTTTTAAAACGCTTACCATTACAAGTTTCGCAGAGTAAATGTACATCTGCCATAAACTGCATTTCGATAGTGACTTCACCTTCCCCTTTGCAAGTTTCGCAGCGACCGCCATCAACATTAAAACTAAAATGTTTTGCCTGAAAATTTCTTATTTTACTTAGTTTTTGATTTGCAAACAGTGCTCTAATATCATCATAAGCCTTGATGTAAGTTACAGGGTTTGAGCGTGAAGAACGACCAATTGGGTTTTGGTCTACAAACTCAATTTGTTTAATGTTTTTATAATTTCCTTTCAATTCTGAAAACTGCCCAGGCTTATCTCCAAATCCCGTTAACTCCTTTTGAATGGCAGGAAATAAAATTTTCTTGACTAGGGTGCTTTTACCACTACCGGAAACGCCTGTGATTACGGTTAACATTTCTAACGGAAATGTGACGTCTATATTCTGAAGATTATTTGCTCTAGCACCAATAATATCAATATGATATTTTGATTGTCTTCTTTTCTTCGGAACCTCAATTTCCATAGTACCATTGAGGTATTTGGCGGTTAAGGACTCAGATTTAAGAATGTCGGCATAGGTGCCAACGGCTACAACTTCTCCTCCAAATGTTCCAGCTTCTGGACCAATATCAATAATTTCATCAGACGCTTGCATGATATCTTCATCATGTTCAACCACAATAACGGTGTTGCCTAAATCCCTAAGGGCTTTCAAGACGGTAATTAGCTTTTCAGTATCTCTAGGATGCAGACCAATACTGGGCTCATCTAAAATATACATAGAACCTACAAGACTGCTCCCTAAAGACGTTGCTAAATTGATTCTTTGACTTTCTCCACCAGAAAGCGTATTTGATTTTCTGTTTAAGGTAAGGTAATCTAACCCAACATTGCTTAGAAATGATAGTCTGCTATTAATCTCCTTAAGTAAGCGTTCTGCGATTTGAAGATCATGATCATTTAGTTCGAGCTGCTTGAAGAAAATGACTAATCTATCGAGAGGCATTTCAACTAGGTCGGTAATGGTAACATTGGCTATTTTAACGTAATTGGCTTCAACTCTTAATCGTTTCCCATTACAAACGCTGCACTTTGTTTTCCCCCGATAGCGCGATAACATGACTCTATTTTGAATCTTGTAGGCTTTAGATTCTAACTCTGCAAAGAAGTCGTTTAAGCCTTCAAAATACTTGTTGCCCTCCCAAATGAGTTGTTTTTGCGCATCAGAAAGTTCAAAAAATGGTTTATGTATAGGAAAGTCAAACTTGTGAGAATTATTTACCAATTGATCCCTATACCAACTCATACTTTCGCCTCTCCAAGGAAAAATAGCATTTTCATAAACCGATAAAGCAGTATTTGGAATCACTAAATCATCATCAATACCTATAACATCACCGTAACCCTCACATTTTGGGCAAGCGCCATATGGATTATTAAAACTGAATAAATGTGGATTTGGTTCTAAAAAAACCATGCCGTCAAGCTCAAATCTATTATTGAATTCTGTTCGCTTTTTATCTGATAAAGACTCGATAATACAGGTGCCCTTACCCTCAAAAAAAGCCGTTTCTATGGCATCTGCCAGGCGATTGTAAAAATCATCTTCATGTTTTACAATGATTCGGTCTACCACTAAAAACACATCAGCCTTTATCTTCTTTTCAATAGCGTCATCAATTCTAAGAACATCTTCTTTATATTGAATCCTAGCGTATCCTTGTTGTTTTAAAACGTTGAGTTTATCTTCCATACTCCGACCGGGTTCTAGAGTAATTGGGGCAAGCAAAAGAAGCTTTTCACGCTCTTCGAAAGATTTTACGAGATTTAAAACATCCTTTGTGCGATGCTTTTTGACCAAGTCTCCAGAAATAGGGGAATACGTCTTCCCTATTCTGGCAAACAATAATTTTAGATAATCGTAAATTTCTGTAGTTGTGCCAACTGTGGAGCGCGGATTGGTAGAATTCACTTTTTGCTCTATAGCAATAGCCGGAGCAATGCCTTTGATGTAATCTACCTTGGGTTTATTTAAACGACCCAAAAACTGTCTCGCATAACTAGAAAGGCTTTCTACGTAACGACGTTGGCCCTCTGCATAAAGCGTGTCAAAGGCCAAACTGGATTTTCCAGAACCAGATAATCCTGTAATAACCACCAGTTTATTTCTAGGAATAACGACGTCAATATTTTTTAAATTATGGAGCTGAGCTCCCTTGATGATGATATTGTGTTTTGGATTTACATCCAATATATGATTTGCCATAGCAGATTTTATAAAAGAAAACGCAAAGATAAGCTATCTACACAAGCCCTTAAAATGGATTATTGTATGTTAAATTGTTAAAGTTTGTTATCTTTTTTTGTTTTTTCGGAATGAATGTTGTTATATTTGGAATCATAAATAACTAAAAATAAGTCGCCTATAACATAATATTACTTTAAAAAATTTTAACCCCAAGCTGAGTTTATTCTTTGCCCTTAAAGTATGTATTATGAATCAAGAGCTTATCCCAGACGCTGTATTAGTTAAGAACTACATGAATGGTGACGAAAGTGCACTATCCGTATTAATCAAAAGACACAAACAAAAAATATATGGTTTCATCTATTCGAAGGTGTTCGATAGAGATGTTACCGAAGATATTTTTCAAGATGCCTTTATCAAGGTAATTAGAAACCTAAAACTTGGTAAGTATAATGAAGAAGGTAAATTTTTACCTTGGGTTATGCGTATTTCCCATAATTTGGTAATTGATCATTTTAGACGCAATAACCGTATGCCAAAATTTGATAACTCTGGTGAGTTTAGCATCTTTTCGGTTCTTGGGGATCCCGCTTTAAATGCAGAGAGACGCTTGATAAAGGATCAAGTAGAATGTGACGTACGCAGATTGATTGAGGAATTACCAGAAGATCAAAAAGAAGTATTGGTGATGCGTATGTATAAGGATATGAGCTTTAAGGAAATATCAGAGCGTACTGGCGTAAGTATAAATACCGCCTTAGGAAGAATGCGCTATGCGCTTATCAATCTAAGAAAGGTCATTGACAAAAATAATATCGTTTTAACAAATTGATACAATAAGTGAAGTTTTGTTACGTTTATTAAATTATAATCAACTAATAAACCTAAAATGGCAAAACTTTACTCAGAATGTCCTAAAAAGAAGGACGATTTAAACCCGAAGGAAGAAACCATCGATTTTCTTTTGAACTACTCGAAGGCTTTAAGTGTTATAAAGTGTAATAATTTGAAGTTTGAAGCACTTCAAAACTAAATTGGAAAGCCCTGAAACAAAAAGTTTCGGGGCTTTTTTATTCAATGGTTTACAACTTGCTTGATTAACACCACAAAAAAAGCTTCCTAAATATAGGAAGCTTTATTTTTGGGTGGAAGACCGGGTTCGAACCGGCGACTTTCGGTACCACAAACCGACGCTCTAACCAGCTGAGCTACAACCACCATTTTTCAATTTAAGCGTTTTGTTGTTTATTATATCCAAGGACATAACATCAACCACTGTAAATTGGATTGCAAATGTAAATGATTTACTAGATTCTGCAAAGACTTTTTTTTAGAATTATTATTTCAAATGAAATAAACTATCTACGCCAATGTAACGGTCTACGGTATAGCCTTCTGCATATTCTACACCAATGAGTCTTCCGAGATCTCTTGCGCGATACAAAATGCTATCGGTGAAATTTTTACTTGATATTGGTGTTTGTGGCTCGTTACTATTTGGATCATAAAACTGTGTTTTATAAGCTAAAACAGATTCCATTTTGATGGTTTCAAAGCCTGTGATGTCTACAATAATATCTGGTTCAATGGGTTGCCATTGGATGTAGTTATAAACCTGAGTGGGACGCCATTGTTTTTGTTTTTCACCCTCAAGAGATGTTTCAATTTTCTTTAAGCCACTTAAAAAACAAGCGTCTCTTACCAATTGGCTTCCTTTGCCGTGATCGATATGGCGGTCCTTAATAGCATTGCATAAAATGATTTCAGGTTGGTATTTTCTAATCATCTTAATGATCTCCAATTGATGTGTTTGATCATTTATAAAGAACCCATCATCAAAGGCGAGATTCTCCCTAACATGTACTTTTAAAATTTTCGCGGCCTCTGCAGCTTCAGATTTTCTAGTTTCGGCTGTGCCTCTAGTACCTAGTTCGCCCCGAGTTAAATCAACAATTCCCACTTTCTTCCCATTGGCAATCTCTTTAGCAATGGTGCCTGCACAACTTAATTCTATATCATCTGGGTGAGAACCAAACGCAAGTATGTCTAATTTCATATGTAACGTATTTCTTCTAACTAACTTTTTAACTACTATTTACTATTCTTCCAAGCTTCTTGTTCCTTAGGGTTTAAAAAAGACCAGGCCACTACTCTACTTATTTTATTTCCCAATTCCATTTGAATGACCTTAAATTCGGTTGCACCGAGTTTTTCTAGAGAACTTTTCATCGTTTTGATCAACTCTTTTTTAGATACTAAGCTTGTAAACCAAAAGCAACTCTTTTTTTGCAGAGAACTTTGGTAAAGGTAGTTGTGTAAAAAGGCTTTCTCTCCTCCAGGATAGATAAGTTCTTTGGAAGTGCCACTAAAATTTCTTTTCCCTTGCGAAGCGTCCAAACCAAGCCCTTTCAATTTTTTTTCATTTGAAGCTTCAGCTTCCATTTCATTTTTATAAAACGGCGGATTACACATTGCTGCCGAAATTTTATCTGAAGATTTTAAGATCCCCTCCAAAACCCGCTGAGGATTCTCTTGAAAACGAAGTTCTATTTGACGCTTTAGATCATTCTTCCGAAGAATGTCCTCTGCATTTTTTAAAGCATTTTGATCTAGCTCAGATGCTATAAAATGCCATCCGTATTCCGAAGACCCTAACAATGGATAAATACAGGTTGCACCCGTTCCTATGTCTAAAATCTTAATGTCTTTGTTCAATCCAGATGATTTCAACAAATCATTTAAAACATGAATGTACTCCACCCGACCTGGTATTGGTGGGCATAAATGTTCATTCGGAAATTCCCAATATTGAATACCGTAATGCTTTTTAAGTAAAGCTTTATTTAAAATCTTTACTGCTTTAGAATTTGAAAAATCAATAGTGATCTTATCAAACTTGTTGGTATGAACAAATTGAGCAAGCTCGCTTTCTATAGTCACTAACTCTTGAAAATCGTAATTCTCTGAGTGTTTGTTGTTTTTATGCACTTAATTATGATTTTGTTGTTTTTATGGCTTGTTTGATATCTGCTTTTAAATCTTTAAAAGTCTCAATACCTACTGAAAATCTGATAAGACGATCACTAATTCCTATTTGGTCTCTTTCATTTTGAGATAGCAATGCGTGAGATGTTCGTGAAGGCAAGAGCATGGTGCTTTCCACACCAGCCAAGCTCATTGACGATTTGATAAGTTTTAAGTGTTTTTGAAATGTCATGGCATCGATGCCATCATTTAATTCAAAGGAAAGCATACCTCCAAAACCTCGCATTTGTGTTTTGGCTAGTTCATGCTCTGGATGACTTTTAAGACCAGGGTAGAATACATTAGCAACATCGCTGTGTTTATCTAAAAACTCAGCAAGTTTTTGGGCGTTTTTATTTTGTGCTTTAACTCTTAGCGCTAATGTTTTCATACTACGCTCCAACATCCAGACGGTCATGTCGCTTAAACTTCCACCAAGGTTTTTGGCTACATTCCAAATCCGCTCCATGTGTATATGAGAACCGGCAACTGCACCAGCAAGAATATCACTGTGCCCGCCTAGGTATTTTGTAGCAGAATGTATAATAAGGTCAATCCCGAAATCGGCGGGGTTTTGATTTATAGGGCTTGCAAAGGTATTGTCAATCATTGAGACTAGACCTTTAGATTTAGTCAAGTCTGCAATGTTTTTAATATTGGTGATGGTCAATAAAGGATTTGAAGGCGTTTCAATATAAATGACCTTGGTATTTGATTGTATTGCATCTTCAAAATGGGCAACTTCATAGCCATTAGTAAAAGTGAATTCTATACCATATTTTGGAAATTCTTCTCGAATAAAATTACTGGTACCACCGTATAGCGTGTTTTGAACTACAATATGGTCTCCCTGTTTTAAAAATGCGAGAAGCATTGTACTGATAGCGGCCATGCCACTTGCGAAAATCATGGCCGTTTCAGTATGTTCTAAAGCTGCTATTTTCTTAGATAAGTGGGTTTGGTTAGGCGTATTAAAATATCTAGGGTAACGCTTAACGTCAACATTATCAAATTCATAAGAGGTTGACAAATAGATCGGCGACACAGCTCCCTTAAACTGTTCGTCTTTTATTTCCCCAACATGTGTACAAATGGTATTTACTCCAAATTTTTCTTTTGACATCAAAATTCTTTTGAAATCAAAAGTAAGTAAAAACTCAGTAAGTACTTGTTTAGATTATAAAAGCTTAGGCTGAAATATAAATCTTCTTAGAGATGGTTTTATCGTGGATCACTATCAAAATAATATAGTAACCTGATTTAAATTCATATGATGTCAGGTCCAATTTTTGATCGCTATCAAATTCATTAGCCTCAAAACTGCCATAATGGTTACCTCTGGAATCAAAAATGGCCAATTTGCTTATTTTTTCAACATTGATATTCTTGATCATTAAAGATCTGGAATTATGTAAATAGTAAACGCCTATGTTGTCACCTAACTCTGTTGAGGAGTCTAAAGTATCAAAAGTTAAAGCCGTAAAATTAGAGAATGTTTTCGTAGTTTTAATTTCATAAGATGGATTTGGGGATGCATGAAAATCTTTCTTGTTCGCATTTTGGGCAAAGCCATTCACTGTAGAAAGCACGATACTTCCAATTAATAATAAGTTTAATTTTTTCATAATAAGTAGGTTTTAAGGTTCAGCCAATTTAAAGTATACTCAGCAATAAAACCGATATTTAACTAAATTATTCGATATAATATATAAAAAAGTAAGATTTTAATTACAATTATAGCAATATTGATCTATGAATAATCTCTCAATTGATATTGATCATAAATTATATAGAGTAAAAATCTTAAAAAATGGTGACCTATCTCTTAGGTAACTAAGACATTAAAACCAAAATACACTAATGATTATGTCTTAAACTGTTATGAATTTAGGTTGTCGGATATTTGTTTCTTTTAAACAAATTTCTGCCTGAGTATTGATTTTAAGAGGCTAATTTTTTATATTCGTGAGCCTAATTAATTGCCTTGCTATGTTTAAAGCCGTATTATTTGATATGGACGGAGTCATTGTTGACACTGAGCCACTTCATCGAAATGCTTATTACCAAATGTTTAACGCTGTGAATATTGAAGTATCAGAAGATTTGTACGCTTCTTATACTGGTCAATCTACGCAAAATATTTGCGAACAGCTTATCGAACATTTTAATCTGCCACTTGTGGCGGATACTTTAATGAATTTGAAACGAGATTATTTTAAAAAGCTTTTTGAGTCTGATGAGTCTTTGCAACTTTTAGATGGTGTCTTAGACCTTATAAAAGATTATCATGCTAGTGATATGTCTTTGGTATTAGCGTCTTCTGCTTCAATGGATAATATCAATAGAATATTTGACAGATTTGATCTCAATCCTTATTTTAAAGCTAAAATAAGCGGTGCAGATCTTAAAGAATCTAAACCACATCCAGAGATTTTTGAAAAAGCAGCTGAACTATCTGGTCATCACCCAAAACATTGTTTTGTAATCGAAGATTCAACTAATGGCATTGAAGCTGCTAAATCTGCTAATATATTTTGTGTAGGATACAATAGCTTGCATTCAAAAGATCAAGATTATAGTAAAGCTGATCTCGTGATTTCACATTTTAACGAAATATCCTATAAAGCATTAAAACATCACGCTACAGAAAAGAAAAGCTTTGCTTGATAAATTTTGAATCACGTTGTTTTTTTACTGAACTTACTTTTTTTGCTACTTGTTGCGATCAATCCTATTATAAGTTCTTATAATTAGGACAGCCCAAATAACAACGCAGAAGGCCACTATACCAGAAAACCAAAATACAATCTCGTTAGCGTCCATTGTTAATTTGTTTAATAAAAATTACTATTCCTAATAATGTAGGTGCCCAAAGTCCTATAAAAATAGCGTGTAACTGGTCACCTTTTAAAAATAAATATTCTGCAACCAAAATTATAGCTGCGCAGAGAAATAAAATAAATAGGTTTGCAAACCCTATTTTTTTATAGAAATCCATAATTACATAATTATCAGGCAAAGTTAACATAACTTTAAGAAATATTGAGCCATATCCATAAAATTGGGTGCTTTATCTTTGTAAAAACGATAGGAGAATGAGTAAGACAAAAAAACCAGATCAAGTGGTGTTTGATGAGGAAGAGCAAAAGTATACAGCTTCCCTCTTGCCGTATGCTACTAATGTAGGAGCACCTGCCATTATAACTCAAGATACGAATGCCTGGAAAAGTAGAAATGTTAATAAAGCAAATACACAAATTAAGGCCAAATACCTTGAGTTAAAAGCCGAGTATGACAAAGTCATGCAGTCATTAGAGTACAATAATTTGGTTTATAACGCTAAATTTAATTTTGAACCTATTATTGGCGAGACGTATTACTTATATAAAAATAAAAACGATGAGCCATTTTTATCCATAATTGCGCCCAATGATTGTAATTTCGATTATGTAGGAAGTTTTTATTTAAATTCAGAACAACTTTGGATAAAAATCGAGGATCGCAAAGGAGACGAGAGCGATGATTGAAGTTTGGCGTGTTCTGATTGACTTTGGACTTGTTGTTCTGATTTGGATAGTTCAATTAATCATTTATCCCAGCTTTAAATTTTATGAAACCCAGGATCTCATAAAATGGCACAAGATCTACACGAGACGTTTAGGTATGGTTGTGATGCCTTTAATGATCGCTCAATTAGCAATTTACGGTTATTTGATTTTTCAAGTTCAAACTTGGTTTAACCTGTTTGGAAGTGTCACCGTGCTCCTACTTTGGCTGTCAACCTTTTTTCAATTTGTACCGCTTCATAACAAAATATCAGATCATAATTACTCTAAAGAAACACTGAACGCTTTGGTAAAATTAAATTGGATTAGAACAGGTCTATGGACCCTCATATTCGTCGCAAGTTTCTATCAATATATTAATTAGTCTCTCACTTAAAGTGCTGATTTATTGTTGGTTTTAAGCAAAGCATTTTGCTCTTCCATTAAATCATTTAATTTAGAAAGCAGTTCTATATCTTTTGGGGTTTTTACAACTGGGTTTTTAGGGTCTTGAGCTTTTTCTTTTAATTGGTTCATGGCTTTAACCACAACAAACACTGTAATTCCTACAATAAAAAAATCTAAAGTGGTTTCAAATAAAGTGCCATATTCTATAGCCACTTCTTGACTTGTAATTGTGCCAGTAGCATCGGTAATTGCTTCCCTGAGGATGTATTTTTTATCTTGAAAGTTGAGTCCGTCTGTCATTAATGAGAGCGGTGGCATAAAAATCTTCTTTACTAATACGTCTATAACTTGATTAAATGCAGCACCAATAATGATTCCGATGGCCATATCCATCATATTGCCCTTTACAGCGAACTCTTTAAACTCTTTAAAAAATGTCATGTTTCAATATTTTAGCCTGCAAATTTAGATGTTTTAAGTGATTTTTTAATTTAAAAAGATGACTTGAAACCTAATTTTTTCTCAGTTAACGAAGATTAACCAAGGCCATTTATTATCGAGAGCAACTATTCTCTTTTACGTTATTATAATTTAGGAGAAAGCTGTCTTTATAAATATTGACTTGAAATTATAATTATAATCTAATTCAATTATAACTTAAATTATAATCTAAATCAATTATATTTGATATTATAATCTAAATCAATTATATTTAGCATAAATCATGGTGCTTATTTACTTATAAAAATTTAAATTGAACGTATTTTAATCTTATGAAGACGGCAATACTTACAGGGGATATGGTAAATTCCCAGAATTCTGATCCCGACAAATGGGTGGACGTATTAAAAACAGTACTCAATGTTTTTGGAAACGCTCCCACAGATTGGGAACTCTACCGAGGTGATAGCTTTCAGTTAGAAACGCAACCTGAAAAAGCATTATATGCCGCACTTATGATTAAGGCGCATTTAAAATTTCAATCAGATCTTGATGTCAGGATTGCTATTGGTATTGGAGAGAAAACTTATAATGCTGAAAAAATAACAGCATCTAACGGCACCGCATTTATTAATTCTGGGCATAGCTTTGAACAACTCAAAAAAAATAATCTAGCTATAAAAACAGAAGATAGTGATTTAGATAATACGCTAAATCTTATGTTTCAGCTCGCTTCCGTTACTATTGATAATTGGACGTCTACCGTTGCAGAACTTATAGAATTAGCGCTGACCTACCCAGATTATAACCAACAACAAATTGCTAAGAGACTACAAACCACTCAAAGTAATGTAAGTCAAGGTCTCAAACGTGGCGGATTTGATGAATTGTCAAAACTTCTGGCCTATTATAAATCTCAAATAAGCACATTATGATTCTTTTATTCATCAAACTCATCTTAGCACACCTTATAGGGGACTTTGTGCTACAACCTCAAAAATGGGTTAAAGATAAAAACAAGAATAAGCATCTGTCAAAATACTTGTATTGGCATTTGGCAGTACATGCGCTTTTATTATTGATCGTGCTGTCATTTAAATTTGACTATTGGCTCGCTTTCTTGATCATCATTCCCAGTCATTTTCTTATCGATTTAGCCAAGTTACATCTTCAGAATAAAAAGAATAAACGTTGGCTGTTTTTGCTAGATCAATTGGCGCATCTCATTGTTATTGCGGGAGTGGTAGAAATTTACGAGCCCTATCTATCACATTATCATAAACTTGATGCAACTATGAGCTTACTTTTTTTAGCGTGTGTGATTGCAGTCACAAGTATGTCTTCAATTGTAATGAAAACTATTATTTCTAGGTGGAATATAGAAAATTACAAAAACGATGAAGATTCTTTAGAAAATGCTGGTACCATCATAGGGGTTCTAGAAAGACTGTTTGTTTTTCTATTTGTAATTATGAACTTTTGGGAAGGTATCGGGTTTCTACTAGCCGCAAAATCTATTTTTAGGTTCGGAGATCTCTCTAGAGCCAAAGACCGAAAACTTACCGAATATGTTCTCATAGGGACGCTTATAAGCTTTGGACTCGCCATATTAATAGGCCTCCTATACAACTACATGCTCGGCATTATTTAAAAATAAAAATTGAATTATAAATTTCGAGCTCACAAAAGAGCTGGTATTTATAAACAATGCAAGTGACGTTTATTTCTTGTAATATTTTACATATTTACGATACGCTAATGCGCCCAAAACGGTAACAGCACCTAGCGTGATTAAAATGATTTGAACACTTGCAATTTGTTGTCCTGATTGATAAGAGTGCAATCCCGATAGGTAAAAATTAACACCAAAGTAAGTGAAGATGATACTTGCAATAGCAATAATCGACGCTAAATTAAAGCCATAACGACCACGTAGTCCTGGAATTAACCTCATGTGTATTACAAATGCATAAACCATGATACTAATCAGTGCCCAAGTTTCTTTAGGATCCCAACCCCAATAACGTCCCCAGCTTTCATTGGCCCACATGCCGCCTAGAAAATTTCCAATAGTCAACATGACCAAACCTACCGTTAAGGCCATTTCATTAATAATAGTGAGCTCTTTGATATTGAGCAGCATTTTTTCCTTATTGTCTTTGGTAGTAAATATCATTAATAAGAGCACAGTAACCCCTAAAATCATTCCTAAGGTAAAAGGACCATAACTTGCTACTATTACTGCAACGTGAATCATTAACCAATAACTGTCTAGTACAGGTTGAAGTGTAGAAATGGCAGGATCCATCCAGTTCCAATGTGCAATCATTAAGAGCATCGAAGTTACAAAAGCGGTTGACGCTAATGTTAACATGCTTTTTCGACCAAAAGCAAGCCCGAAAAACATGGTTGCCCAAGCCACATAAATCATAGATTCGTAAGCGTTACTCCACGGTGCGTGACCAGAAATATACCAACGTGCAATTAAGCCAGCCGTATGAACCATAAACAGTAAAAGGATGACAATACCCAATCCGTTAACGGTATAATTGAGAATCTTACTTTTATATTTGAATATTTGAACAATCAATAATATAAACAAAATCCCACCTACAATCATGTAATACGCAAAGAGCTTCTTAAAGATATCATATTTGTTGTAGAGAATTTCGGTCTCAATTTTATCGTCGGAAAGCATGACCTCACTGCCCATTTTGGCTTGACTTCGTTTAAAACCTTCTAACAACTTGTTGGGGGTTTCAAAATCACCCGTCTGCTTAGCGTTGTAAAGTTCTTGGAGATAAAAACTGAAACTATTTTCTATAAATTTTCCGTAGAGTGTATCTTGTATTTTAGATGCATATTCCTCTTTATATTCCAACGGCGAAATCCAAGTGTTGTTTTCATCATTAGGAACTGGAAATATTTTCATAAACCGACCATCAACCGTGCTAAATAATAGACTGACGCGTTGGTCGGCCTCTTTAAATTCTTTTTGATATCCATTAGGTACTGCTGCTTTATAAGCTTCCTCTAAGTACGGCGCTAATTTGTAAGATCCATCTGGTCTTAAGAAGTCGGTAAGTGCAACATATTCTTGATCTTTATCAACCCCAATAATGTGTCTAATGGTATCTGCCTTACGCCTTGTGAGATAAATAAGAGGTACATTATACCAAAACAAAGGGCTTTCTTGCATAGACAGCATTACCTGATTGGCATCAAACTCTTCGTAATGGTCTATTTTACTAAGCTTACGTAAAACTTCAGAAGCATAGGTATCCATGGGCATCATTCGCCCACTAAAATCCTGTATTACCAATCTTCCAAATTTATCTGCATGTTCTTTAGGAGTGATATTTGCTCTTATTACAGAATCTATTTCGGTTTTGGTCGGTTTTATGACCTCTACTTTGGCGCCATGGTCGTGACCATCTTCTTCAAAGTGTTGTGTTTGTTGAATGCTATCGCTGGTATGATTATGGGCATCATTTTCAGAATGCTCTTGAGCAAATCCAGTTAAACTAAAACAAAGCAATGCTACAGTAATCACCTTTGATTTTTTAGTCTTCACCTTTTCTAGCATTCGCTTTAAATCTGCGAACCTCGTTTTTTTATCAAATAGAATCGCCATTAAGCCGAAGTATAAAAGCATGTATCCAAAATAAGTGACCCAAGTGCCCCATTGGTCATGATTGACTGAAAGACGAGTCCCTTTCTCATCAGGATCAAAGCTGGATTGAAAAAAGCGATAGCCGTCTTGGTCTAAGACGTGGTTCATAAAAATTTTATAATCGTAATCACCTTGTTCTGTATTTAATACCGTGACCTCGCTAGAGAACGCTGAGAAACTATCTTCTGTACCAGGAAAGCGCTCCGCCTCAAAATCATTAAGTTTAATGCTAAATGGCAACTCTTTTACAATAGACCCGTATTTTACGGCAACCTCCAAACCGCCAACTTTGGTTTGTTCAAATTTTCCGTCTTGATACTGCGCGCCTAAAATATTAAGCTGTTTCGTTTCACCATTTGCGGTAACATTAACAACGAGACCATCTTCATCGCTTCTTAATAACTTAGATTTTTTTACAATACCGAATTCCCCTTGAACCACTGGTTTTGGGAATACCAAAGCAATATTGCCAATTTGATATCGAGATCGCAATTGTAAAGGCTGAAGAGAATCCTTAACCAAAGTACCGGTTGCCCGAGTCGCCATGGTCATGTAATCGCCTTCAAAAGGAGAGTCTATAAATATTGCATCATTTGCATCTGTTGTTAAATTTACCGCTCCAGGTTTCGGGTTATTGAGCGTAAAGGCCATGTTATGAATAAGTTCTTGATCTCCATCTTGAATAAAATGGCTGTGTGATGCGCCTTCACCGGCCTCAACTAATTTTAAATAACGATTACCTGTATCTGCAGGAATAATATCAAGCTCGGCATCTTCTACAAATTGTTCAACCGCTATAGTTACAGGCGTTCCATCATATTGCGTGTTGATTTCAAGATCATTATCCAAACGTTCAGAAAAATCAACCTTTTCTTGTTCTACCTTACGCTGTAATTGGCCATCAATTTCTAAATCACCATCTATAAATGCGGTGATATATACCTCTCTTGTTAAAAATGTATTTTCGGTTTCTCCCTCTCTAATGGGCATCCAACCTTCAAATCCAATATAACGCGTGATTCCTGCTCCTATAAATATAAAGATGAAAGCCAAGTGCAACGTTAAGGTTGCCCATTTTTCTTTTCTTAAAAGACGATATCTAAATATATTTCCGACGAAATTGACTACAAAAAGCACCATAATCAACTCGAACCACCAAGTATTATAAATATAATGTCTTGTAAAAGGCGTTGGAGAGGTGTCTTGACCAGCGTCAAGAAATGTACCGACAATCATGGCAACTGCATAAACAATAAAAAGAAGCGCGGTAAGTCGTGTAGAAAAAAGGATATTCGCAAGTTTCTTTTGCATAACTTTTTTAAGTTTTTCCCGTGATATTTGGGATTGCAAAGATAACCAATTTTGTTCGTTTACTTAAATGTATGAACCAGCAAATATGTGTTAAAAATTAAAGTATTTTTATCTTGTAGAAAAAAGCCTAAACACGTCCTTTTAAGGCATTAAATACCCAAGCGATTGCAAAAAAACCAACACCTACAGAAGCAAATCCCCAACCAGCAACATCATCATATTTAAAGGCACCCATAGCGATGAGTCCTAAACCTACTATAATCATAATTGTAGTAGCCCAAGCTAGTACTGTATTTTTGTTCATTGACATGTTTTAGTTTTTTAGCGAACAACAAATATCGTACTTTTTTAAATAAAAAAAAGCACTCCTTACGGAATGCTTTAACTCTATCGATATAAATACTTAAATCATAGGGACTTCAATAAGTAATAATTCTGAATCTTTCGTCGCTTCTATTGAAAAACCATCTGTTCCAGAAACACCAATGGCGTCTCTTTTACCAAGTTCTTTGTTATCAACTTTAATGCCTCCTTGAATGGTCATAACATATACTCCTTGATTGGGATCTTCAATTTTATAATCAAATGATTTACCACTGCTCAAATCTAATCTGGAGATTTTGGCATTTTGGTGAATCAATAAACTACCATCCACAGGATGATCAATGGATGAAACCACAACCTGTAACTCATTGTCACGATTTTCTTTTTTAAATCTTTTTTGATCGTATCGCGGAGTAACACCGTGTTTGTTAGTAATTATCCAGATTTGAAACAAATTTAAATGATCATCATTACTCCCGTTAATTTCAGAATGTGTCACACCTGTCCCCGCAGACATAATTTGAACTTCTCCAGATTCAATAGCTTGCCATTCATCCTTCATATTGTCACGATGCTTTAAGCTTCCACTTAATGGAATGGTAATAATTTCCATATTGTCATGTGGATGTGTTCCAAAACCCATTTTGGGAGCTATAACATCATCATTCATAACTCTCAGTGCGCCAAAATTCATTTTTTCTGGATTATAATAATTTGCAAAACTAAAGGAATGATTGGCCTGCAACCATCCATGATTCGCCATTCCTCTTTCATTTGCTCTGTGAACTATTGTTTTCATAGGTATTACCCGTTTAAGGGATTTAAATTTAATATTGCATTATTTTTTTTTGAAAATCAGTGGCTTTTTTAATTTACTGGTAAAAAGCCCATTTTTCCCATTTGATAATCTCGCATGGCTTCCATTATTTCCGTTTGTGTATTCATAACATACGGCCCGTAAGTAGAGACTTTTTCATTTAACGGTTCTCCAGAGAGAAATAACAGTACGCTATCAGATGCTGCTTCAATGTGTATACCATCGCCATCTTGGTTAAAGACAATCATTTGCTTTTGATCTAATTCTAAAGTTTCCGAAGCATTAACCGTCACTTTTCCCTTTAAAAGATAGAGCATCGCACTATGAGATTTTGGGAATAAAATAGATTGCTCACCTCCTGCTTGCGCCTCAATCATAAACGCATTTACAGCAGTTTGTGTCTTTATTCTTCCACAGAGATCATTTAGTTCTCCAGCAACAATTCTTGTGTGTACTTTTTTGTCTTCGGAAATGACCACATTAAACTCCTCTCGTTTGGCATGTTGGTACGCTGCTGGCATCATTTTCTTTTCAGATGGAAGATTTAGCCATAGCTGAATGCCCTCAATAATGCCACCTTTTTTTACAAATTCTGCGGAAGGTTTTTCAGCATGTATAATACCTCTTCCTGCTGTAGTCCATTGCACATCTCCAGATTTCACTACACTTTCATGACCTAAGGAATCGCGATGCAACTGCTCACCTTGTAGTAAGAACGTAACCGGCTCAAAGCCACGATGTGGGTGCGGTCCCAAATCGAATGGATTATGTGCTTCTGATATTTCATAAGGTCCGTAATGATGTAACAATATAAAAGGATCAATCATATCGATGCTTTGGGTTGGCAACGGCTGTCTGAGTCTAATTGGTCCCATATTGACGAACTCACTCGTTCCTATTGTTTTTATGGTATTGTGTTTCATTTCTATATTATTTTCAATTGAACATTGTCATGTTGAGATTAACGCATCTTATCTAAAAGAAGACTCAATTGTTCGGCTTCAGACTCTGATAAATTCTTCAACAAATCCATATTAAAGTCTTTAGGTATATTCTCTAGCAATGTTTTTCCTTCTTGGGTAATGGCTATTTTAACAACTCTTCTGTCCTCTGCAGATGGGATGCGCTCAATGTAATTTTTAGCACATAGTTTATCCATAAGCCGCGTAGCATTTGGAGAGCGCTCTAACATTCGCTCTTTAATGGTCTGAACTTTTAAAGGCGCGTCTGCTCCATTAAGAATTCTCAAGATATTATACTGTTGGGGTGAAATCCCATAATCTTTAAAAAACTCATTCTGACAACTCGAAATCCAGTTTGAAGTATAAATAATATTCAACAATGCCTTTACCTTATAATTGTCAAACTTAGAGTTGATGTCTTTTGATAAATCTCCCATGGGTATGTGATTAGCGTTCAAATTTTAAAGCTCAAAAAGGATAAAGCGTTTTTAAAATTTAACGTCATTATATTCAGGTTTCTTTTTAAAAACGGCACTTGCAAACGTGCAAAGTGGCATAATTTTTATTTGGTGATCTCTGGCATATTCCACGGCTGCGTCTACTAATTGATAACCTATACCTTCACCTTGAAGAGAAGGATCTACTTCTGTATGATCAATAATAATTTTATCTTCTCCTGCTCGGCTATACGTCATGACCGCTTTAGTTTCTCCATCTTTTTCGTAATAAAAACGACCTTTAGATGACGCTTCATCTTGCTTAATATCCATAATTACAATGCGTTTTTAAATTGTTCAACTTGTTCCTTTAATTCTTGATCCAGCTCTGCTTTAGTGATTTTTCCATTAGAAAAATTATCATGAAAAGAGGGTAATGAAAACTCTCCTACAATATCAGCATCGTGATATGGGAAACGTTCTACAGCTATATTTAAAACCGTTTGTCCGCCGCGACCTCCTGGTGATGTTGCTAAAAGCAGCATTGGTTTTCCCAACCAATTTTTTTGCTCGGCTCTAGATAGCCAATCAAATAAGTTTTTAAATACAGTGGTATAGCTGCCGTTATGCTCTGCTAAAGATAGGATGATTCCATCCCCTGTTCTTAAGAGTTCTAAAAATCGAAGGGCCTCATCTGGAATTCCCTTTTTTGATTCTAAATCGGTACTGTATATAGGTAAATCAAAATCATTTAAATCTAAAATAGTGGCTTCGGCATTATTGGTTAAAATGGAAGCATATGTTGCCAATTGTTTATTAATTGATGTAGAACTATTACTCCCTGCAAATACAATGATACGTTTCATGTTGATTATTTTGTTTCTACAAATTTATAAAAATTTAATTTAGTTTCCAAGGAAACTATTTCCATGTATTGTATTTTAACAAAATATTCACTTCCGCAACATCAATAGGTTTTGTAAATTCGTGACAAACTTAAAGACCAATGGATTTAAACTTCAATAAAAACGAAGATCACAATAAATTACTCCTTTCAGAACTAAAGAAAAGACTGGCAAAAGTCAAATTAGGTGGAGGTGAAAAACGGATTGAAAAACATCATGAAAAAGGTAAGATGACTGCTAGGGAGCGCGTCAATTACCTATTGGATTCTAAAAAACCATCAATAGAAATCGGAGCCTTTGCCGGCGAAGATATGTATGAAGAACATGGTGGATGCCCTTCTGGAGGAGTGGTTGTGAAGATGGGTTATGTAAAAGGAAAACAGTGTCTCGTCGTGGCTAATGATGCCACCGTTAAAGCTGGGGCATGGTTTCCAATTACCGGAAAAAAGAATTTACGGGCACAAGAAATCGCTATAGAAAACAGATTACCAATTATTTATTTAGTGGATTCTGCTGGCGTATATCTCCCTATGCAAGATGAGATTTTTCCCGATAAGGAGCATTTTGGTAGAATATTTAGAAATAATGCCGTGATGAGCAGTATGGGCATTACTCAAATTGCAGCGGTAATGGGGAGTTGTGTTGCTGGAGGTGCTTATCTACCTATCATGAGTGATGAGGCCCTAATTGTTGATAAAACAGGAAGTATTTTTTTAGCAGGAAGTTATCTAGTTAAGGCTGCTATAGGCGAAACGATAGATAATGAAACCTTAGGTGGCGCTACAACACATTGTGAGATTTCTGGTGTGACCGATTATAAAGCGAAAGATGATAAGGATGCCCTTGATACCATCCAGAGACTGATGGATAAAATCGGAGATTATGATAAAGCCGGATTTAATAGATCAACGGTAAAAAAACCAAAAGAGAATCCTGAAGATATCTATGGAATTATTCCGCGCTCAAGAGCAGATCAATATGATATGAAAGAGGTGATCAAACGATTGGTAGATGACAGTGAATTTGACGAATATAAAGAAGGCTACGGACAAACCATTATCACGGCTTATGCTAGAATAGATGGTTGGGCCGTTGGTATTGTCGCAAATCAACGTAAGCTAGTTAAAACTAAGAAAGGTGAAATGCAGTTTGGCGGTGTTATTTATAATGACAGTGCAGATAAAGCCACCCGCTTTATTGCAAATTGCAACCAAAAGAAAATTCCGTTAGTGTTTTTACAGGATGTTACAGGATTTATGGTGGGTAGTAAGTCTGAACATGGCGGTATTATCAAAGATGGCGCAAAAATGGTAAATGCAGTTAGTAATTCTGTAGTACCAAAATTCACTATTATTATTGGAAACAGCTATGGTGCTGGAAATTATGCCATGTGCGGTAAGGCTTATGACCCAAGATTAATTGCTGCTTGGCCAAGTGCAGAACTCGCAGTAATGAGCGGAAACTCTGCAGCAAAAGTACTGTTACAAATTGAAACGGCTTCATTAAAGAAGAAAGGTGAGAAAATTACCGAAGAAAAAGAAAAGGAACTTTTTGATAAAATCAAGAATCGCTATGATCAACAAGTGTCTCCGTATTACGCCGCAGCGCGTATCTGGACAGATGGTGTGATCGATCCTTTAGACACTAGAACTTGGATAAGCATGGGGATTGAAGCCGCAAACCACGCTCCTATTGAGAAAAAATTTAATATGGGCGTTTTACAGGTGTGATTTTTGATGACTACTCATTCTATAATTTATAAAAACAGATGATAGCAAAACAACGGTTATCATCTGTTTTTTATTTAATCCTGCTTGTTCTAGCAGGAGAGGCTGTGTTCGTGCTTCCTTTTGTTTTACAACGTGTTTTTAGACCAACATTCTTAGAAGTTATTGATATTAACAATACTGAAATTGGAACCTGCTTTTCCATCTACGGTATCGTCGCTCTGTTTTCTTATCTCTTTGGAGGTCCGTTGGCAGATAAATTTAAACCACATCACCTAATGTCGGTTGCATTAATTTTAACTGCATGCGGAGGCTTTTATCTGGCGAGCTATCCACCGCTCTATGGATTATTCTTTTTATATGGATTTTGGGGGTTTACAACGATATTTTTATTCTGGGCAGCACTCATCAAGGCTACTCGTATATGGGGCGGTGAAAAACGGCAAGGAATGGCGTTTGGGTTTTTGGATGGTGGACGCGGACTTGTAGCAGCGCTCATCGGGACTCTCGGTGTCATTATTTTTGCCTTTTTTATGGATGATGATATCTCCAATTCGTCATTGATTGAACGAAAAACGGCTTTTCAACAGGTCATTTATTGGTCTTCGTTTTTTGTTGCATTTACTGGTGTTTTAGTGTTTTTATTCATGAAAACAAAAAACATTAAAACCGAAACGATAACTCATCAACTAAAATGGTCTGATGTGAAAGCCTTACTAAAGTTACCCTCGGTTTGGCTATTATCCATGATTATTTTATGTGCTTACGTAGGCTATAAAACAACAGACCTCTTTAGTCTTTATGCCAGTACAGCCATGAATTATGACGATATCAAAGCAGCAAAGGTTGGCGCTGGTCTCCTTTATCTTAGACCTTTAGTTGGAGTTGTTATCGGTCTATTAGCCGACCGTTCTCGAGCTTCCATTTGGCTAATTGTTGGCTTTATTTTAGCGGCTGTGTCTAGTATGATACTCGGTTTTGGAACTATTACTGGGGGGCATATTTGGTTATTTATTATTAATACCGTGATGATCGCTACAGGAGTTTATGCCTGTAGGGTACTCTATTTCGCAACTTTAGAAGAGGCCAACATTCCTCTGGCCTTAACGGGAACCACAGTAGGATTGGTCTCTGTTTTAGGATACACTCCAGAAATTTTCTCAGGCCCCATGTTTGGTGTGTTGTTAGATCAAAAAGATAAGGTTTTAGGCCTCCAGCATGCCTTTTTAGTGCTAGCTCTGTTTAGTATTATTGGCCTTCTTGCTTCCATCGTTTTTTTAATATTAAACCGTAAAACCTCTAATCCTTAATTACAGAAATAAGCTCGGGTAGTAAGGCTATAGCCGTAATTAAAACAGCGCTATTTTTTTTATTTGGTACTGCATTTGAAGCGGAGATATTGCTATTGTTCAAATCATTAGTGACTTGTTGAGATGCATTCGGGTTTCTTACCATGATGACCAAATTTTCGGCATTATCAATAAAATGGTCATTCATGTAGTCATAAGCTAAGCTAATACCATCTTTATTTGAAGACAGTTGACTCTTTTCCAAATGCTCAATAGCATATAAAATGGATTTGTTGTTTTTTGCGGAAGACTGTTCTAAAGCCAAACCACTGTAACCCGAATAGGTGACTATAGACAGAGAATCTGTAGCATTCATCCGTTTTGAAATCAATCTGAATGCTTGCTTTAAGATGACCTTATCTTCTGCTGCCATGACACCAGTAGGAGTTTCAATTAGAAAACAATATTGACGTAAAAGTTTAGTAGATGATGTATCTCTTACTTTAATTTGATCTACCGTAAAGCCTATAAGCTGATCTAGAGTTATGGATTTTGTTTCAATTGGTTTGTCTTGAGCTAAGCTTGTAAAATTTAAAAGACCGATAAAGAGGATTGTTAATGTAGTTTTCATAAGGTTTGGATTATTAGTTCATAATAAAGTTACCGTTGGTAATCTTTATAAAAAACCCATAATGAGTCAAGTAGCCTTTTGAGTGAGTGAAGGTCGTGATCCGTAACCCCCAAAATAAAAAGCTCAAAAAGTCTTTGCCAAACCTTTTAAGCTTTTAAAAATTTTATTGAAAAAAGAAATGTTTATATTGTAAATATCCCCCACCAATTTGCAAACCGACGGTCGTTAAATGATAGGGGTTATTCACATAACTATACATTCTTATAAATTAGAATGGGATTCTACTAGTCTAATAAATTCAGATCTATAACCATTTTCATCAATACCTCTACCCGCTTTTGCGAGCTTGATAACGTCTTGAATTTGAGCATTGTTCGCATATTTAGAGGCTCTTAATTCCATTCCAAATAGTGCTACGGCGGCTGCAAAACTCATGTCTTTGGTAGGTGTATTCACAATGTCTTTTTGTACATGCACCATTTCTATACTTTTTGATCCGTCTGGTTTTTTATATCTAAATTTAACCGTAAAAAGCTCATCATCATAATCATCTAGAGACTCTACTTTTGTGTATTTTAATGTGGTTTTAGACTGCAAGTAATCGGTTTTCACACCTACTGGGATAATTTCATAAAGCGCTGTAACTGTGTGTCCGCTTCCCAATTCTCCAGCATCTTTGGTGTCATCTATAAAGTCTTCATCGGCTAATAATCTATTCTCATAACCTATTAATCGGTAAGCTTGTACTTTTTTAGGATTGAATTCCACCTGAATCTTGACGTCTTTCGCAATCGTATATAAAGTCCCACCAAATTCTTTTCCGAAGACTTTTTGAGCTTCTTGCATGTTATCAATATAAGAATGGTTTCCATTACCTTTATCTGCAAGCGTTTCGAGTTTTGAATCTTGATAATTACCATAACCAAAGCCTAAAACTGATAAAAATACTCCAGACTTACGCTTTTCTTCAATTAATGTTTCCATAGCTTTATCACTTGAAGCACCCACATTAAAGTCACCATCAGTCGCCAGAATCACACGGTTATTTCCGTCTTTTTTATAATTTTTTTCGGCCAATTGATACGCCAATTCAATACCTGCGCCTCCTGCCGTTGAACCACCAGCTTGCAATCGCTCTAAAGCGGAAATAATTTTCTCTTTATCGTCTCCAGAGGTTGGTTCTAACACAACACCAGCTGCTCCTGCGTAAACCACAATAGATACGTGATCTTTTGCTCTAAGTTGATTTACCAACAACTTAAATGCACTTTTAAGAAGGTGTAATTTATTGGTAGCATCCATAGAGCCAGAAACATCAATCAAAAAGGTAAGATTTGAGGCAGGCAATGCTTCATTTTCATAGGTTTTGCCTTGTAAGCCTATTTTAACCAATTTCGTTTTATCATGCCAAGGCGTTTTAGCAACTTCGGTATCTATAGAAAAGGGATGCTCATCATTGGGTTGTGCATAAGCATAATTGAAATAATTGACCATCTCCTCTATTTTAACAGCATCTTTCGGAATCTTTTGTCCGTTATTGATCATTCTTCTAATATTGCTATAGGCCGCTTTGTCTACATCTATGGAAAAGGTTGACAATGGCGCTATTTCTGATCGCTTAAATGGATTCTCTTGAATCTGTTCATAAGACTCATTCAAAAATTCATTGACGATACTCAGGTCTGGATTGTTTTTTTGTCCTTTGGTACGCAAACAAATAACACCTTTTGATCCTTGATAACCATAAAGGGCACCTCCCTGTTGTGCATTTAAGATCTCAACATGCTTGATGTCTTTTGTCTTTATGGCTCTAAACTCTGACTCTGTGATGGGCACACCATCTAAAACGAATAAGGGCTCACTGTTGGTGGCAGAAGCTACTCCTCTAATTTTTATGGCAGAGTTAGATCTTTGTGTTGTATTTATTTGTACTCCTGAGACAGTTCCAGACAAAGCATAAGATACGGTCGATTTAGATTTTCTGTAAAAATCATTTGTTATACCAGCATAACCTGTCACAACAACTTCCTCAAGTGCTGCGTTATCTTCTTCAAGGGCTACGTTTATTTCTGAAGCGTCGTTAACCTTAATATCTTGTCTCTTCAGGCCAACATAAGAGAAGATAAGCACATCCTGAGGTTTGGCTCTAATGACGTATTTACCATCAAAATCTGTTTGGGTTCCTTTGCTAGTCCCTTTAATAATGACACTAGCTCCTGGTAATGGTAATCCTTCTCCTGCAGATGTCACAATACCGTGAATTTCTCGTTCTTGGGCCGATGCATTTAGACTTAATAAAAGTATAAATGCAATGTGTAGTAAATGTTTCATATTGATTTGTGTTTTAAGTTCTAATCAAACCTAAACACAAACCAACTTCTATAAAACCACTAATGAGTTAAACACCAGTTTCAATGAGTAAACTATGCAAAAACAGCGTCGTAAGTTTTTTGACGTTGCACTTTTTTGGTCTCAGTCTCTATAAATTTAGGAAGATTATAGATGGCCTTCGGAATTTCAAATTTCTCGAGATCATCAAATACGGCTGTATCTAATTCGTTGGAATTTCCTTCAATAATTAAAATCACCTTCTCCCCTAAATCCTGATCTATTTCCGAAGCAACAAAAAACCGCTGCTCGATTTGATCTTGAAGTTTTTTCTCAATCAACTCTGGAAACAATTTAATTCCGCCAGAATTGATCATATTGTCATAACGGCCAATAATCTCAAAGGTGTCTTCGGAAATGAGATTCACAATATCATTGGTGACCACTTCATGTTCTGTTAATTGAGGTGCATTAATAACCAAACAATCCCGATCATCTTTATGAATAGAAATATTTTTTAAAAGTTCAAAATGCGCATCCTCTTCCGAAGCGGCATTTAGATGTTTCACCGCAATGTGGCTTAAGGTCTCGGTCATTCCATAGGTTTCATAAACCTTAGCGCTTACATTAGATAATTGATTTTTAACCGGAGTTGGAACTGGAGCTCCTCCTACAATCAATGTTTTGATATGCTTTAAACGACCTAATGAGTTTTTGAGCTGTAGTGGAATCATTGCGCAAAAATCGTACACCTTTTCATCATCGTAAGCTGGGTTTGAAGACGGTGAAACCAGATCTAATTCTAAACCTAAAATCATAGCTCTTATCAACATCATCTTGCCTGCGATGTACCGACTTGGCAAACAATGCAAGGCTGTATTGCCTGGCTCTAGTTCAAAATAATCACCTGTAACTAAAGCAGAATTGATCATGGATTGCTTTTGTAAAAGTATTTTTTTAGGCAGTCCTGTAGATCCAGATGTATTTACGGTAACATGAGGCTTCTCATCTAACCAATCGAGTAGAAAATCACCTACTACTTTTTCATAAACTTCTCCTTCTTTTACTAAGCTGTAAGCAACTTCCTTAAGCTCGGCATGATCATAATTAATACCGTTTAACTTAAATTTTAAGTGGATTTTGTCGTAAGTTGGTGTCATATCTATTGATTTGTATAGGAGTCTTCTCCAATGATTTTGTAATCTTCGTTTGCGGGTTCATGTACTTCTCCAAAGAGTTTTTCTTTCCAGTTTTTCCATCGGTACACTTTAGCGAATATAAATAATAGAATAGGAAATATGATGAACACAGGTAATACCATATCTATAAATTCCAAACTTGGTTCTGCCACATCTTTTAGTATCGAATGGGTTTGGAAAGCCGTCCAGTCTGAGGTTACCAATAAGGCGGTGAATAAGTTGTTTGCGGCATGAAACCCTAAAGCTAATTCCATACCCTCATCCATAAGCGTGATGATGCCCAGAAATAATCCTGTACCAATGTAGTAAACCAATAAACCGTAACCAAGTTTACCAACTTCTGGATTTGCAATGTGTAAAAGGCCAAAAATTAATGACGTCATCAGTAATGGAAACCATCTGTTCTTTGCCAACATTCCAAAACCTTGCATCAAATAACCTCTAAAAATATATTCCTCAAGACTCGTTTGTATGGGTACTAATGCCACGGCAATAACGCATAAAATGATGAACCGTTGTGGCTCAAAATTAAATTCATAACTCTCTGGTGATAAATAAAAATAGTCTAACAATACCAGTCCAGATGAAATAGTACCCCAAAAAATAAAGGCGAACCAAATGCGTTTCCAATCTAGTTTTATTCTAGAGGTAGCAATAGCCCTCATGGTTTGTTGGTGTATGTATTTTACAGCCAAAAACAAGCCGATAAAACCAACAGCAAAGGATAGTAAAATCAAAAATAAAAATAGATTTGGATCGAGCATAGAATACATCGTATCCTCCGAAATACTACCGAGTCCTTTCCCGTCTTTAATTGCTTTAATAAATAGAACAACTATAAAAGGAACTTGCCCTACGGTTGATGCAGCAAAAACAATTAATGACCCTACTAAATATCTCCAAAACTCGTGTTTGGCTTTAAAAGCCTGTGCTATAAACATAACCCTTTTTCTATGTGAATTAATAATTAAAATGGTCATTTTTTATAGACCATGAGATCGATTTATCGTAGCGCAATTTACCATTTTTTACAAGCAAAGGCGCATCAAAATTATTGGAAAATAAACCTCCTGTCCCAAGACCTTGCGGTCTGTTATTTTTTAAAGTATAGGTCCATTGTGCAATAGCATTGAGACCAATGTTACTTTCTAAAGCACTCGTAATCCACCAACCTATATTGTGACTTTCTGCTTTTTCAATCCAAGATTCACTTCCAGAACAGCCGCCAACCAAAGTGGGTTTCAGAATAATGTATTGTGGTTTGATCTGTTGTAAAAGCGCTTCTTTTTTTTCTTCGGAAAAAACACCTATCAATTCTTCATCTAGAGCAATTGACAAAGGTGTTTGTTCACATAATTTTGCCATAGCTTCTAACTGCCCTTGTTTAATGGGTTGCTCAATGGAGTGTAAATCAAATTTAGATAATTGGTCTAATTTCTCTAAAGCTTCTTTTGGCGAAAAGGCGCCATTGGCATCAACCCGAAGCTCCATGTCTTGAGCAGAATAGGTTTCACGGATGGACTTGAGTAGTCCTATTTCCGTAGAAAAATCTATAGCACCAATCTTTAATTTAATACACTTAAAACCTTGATCTATTTTTTCTCTAATTTGCTCTTTCATAAACGTTGCGCTACCCATCCAAATGAGTCCGTTGATTGAAATAGCATCATTGCCTTTTGTGAATTTTGAAGGAAATAATTCAAAACCATCAATACTTTCTAAAGATTTAAATGCCATTTCTAGACCAAACTGAATGCTCGGGTATTGGGTAGTTTCAATAAGTAAGGCCTGTAATCCTAAATTAATATGGTCGCAAACCCATTGTAATTTTGCCTCATAATGGGGTGTATCGTCAAAGCTCAATCCTCTAAACATTCCACACTCACCAATCCCCTTTTTGGTTCCGTCATTAATTATAATAAACCAAGTATCCTTAGTTTTCAAAACGCCTCTTGATGTCCCACTCGCTTGTTTAAAATTTAAGGTATAAGGTTGAAATGATGCCTTCATATGATGTTTTTGCTTAAGTTTTAATTAAAAATTATGATGCATGCTAAGCTGTAATTGGGCTTTACCAATAGCATCTGTTTTTTGATTCATCCAACCTAGTTGAAAACGTATGCCGTCATTTACAACATAGCCAAGCCCCAAATACGTTCTGTTTCTATCAAATAATGCCACGGTACGGTCATCTCCTATGTCCTTTTGTCCATTAATAAATAACTCATTGTACAACGCTAAATAAAGGGTATTAGCTTCTAAAGCCTTATTAGTTAGCGGTATGTTTATAGAGAGGTTGTAGCGATAGCGTGTTCTAAAATCTTGATCTTCTACAAATCGTTGTTCGTATCTAAATCTATGGGTAAGGTAAACGCGATTGCCCAATTTTTGAGGTAAAAGAGCTTCTTGATAGATTCTGTTTTCCATAGACGTATTATTCTCATCTCCAAACTCGCCAGAAGTCACATGGGCGTAACCTAGGGTAAATTTTGCTTCAACACCTTTAGGTCTATAAGTCAAACCAGATCTTAATAAAAGTTGTTCTAAATCACCACCGAGATTCCAATTTCGGTATTGTGCATCTCCTTGAATCCCAAAACGGCTATTTTTAAATTGATGATCATAAAAGTACATATACCACGCCCCAGTTTTGCCAGATTCTACCTGAGCAAACATTCCTCCTGAAGAAAATAGTAACACCACTAAAAGATTCTGAAGCTTCATTCTTGCAATTTCATCAAAATTACAAAATAAACCCCATGAGATAAAGTTAGAATGACATACTTGACATTCTTAAAAATAGACGTTACGTTTATAATGAAAAAAAGCCATCCCACATGATGTGAGATGACCCTTTAACTGCTATTAACACTAAAAGATTTTAGTTCCAGCCTCCGCCGAGTGCACGATAAATATGCACATTAGCTAACAACTGATTTTTTTTAGTTTCTACAATTTCAATTTTAGCATCCAGTGCCTCTCTTTGGGTAAGTAACACCTCCATATAATCGGCTCTTGCAGAGCGAAACAATCTTGTAGATAAATCAATCGAGGTTGTTAATGCTTCAACTTGATCCCTTTTAAGATCATAACTATTTTTAAGATTACGAATGTTAGAAAGCTCATTGGCGACTTCAACATAAGCCCCTAAAATGGTCTTTTCAAATTCATAAACTGCTTGTAGCTGTCTGTCATTTGCATTTTGATAATTCGCTTTTATGGCATTTCTATTAAGCAAAGGTCCTACAACGTCTCCCACTAAAGAATAGGCAAGAGACTCTGGTGTACTTGGCAAATGTTTCAAATTAAAGGCCTCTAAACCTACGCCAGCTTTAATTCCCAAAGAAGGATAAAAACCAGCTTTAGCGACCTTGGTATCTAATTTTGCCGCTGCCAATTCAAACTCTGCTTGACGAATATCTGGGCGATTCTCTAATAATTGTGATGGAATTCCAGCATAGACGGTATCAATTTTACGCTCAATAAAGTTATCTGAATCCCTCTTTATAGATTGTGGATATCGACCAAGTAAAAAGTTGATCTTGTTTTCGGTCTCTACAATTTGCTGTTGTATTTGATATTTATTACTTCTGTTCTTAAGAACTTCTGCTTCAAATCTTTGTACACCCAGCTCTGTAGCTCTAGCGGCTTGCTTTTGAAGTTTTACCATTGCTAAAGCATTCTTTTGAAGTTCTAAATTCTGCTCTATAATGGCCAATTGATTGTCTAACGCCAATAGCTCATAATAGGTTTCTGCAATTTCAGACACCAAATTGGTGACCATAAAATTCTTTCCTTCAACCGAAGATAAATACTCAAATACAGCTGCTTTTTTGCTATTCCGAAGTTTTTTCCAAATATCCAATTCCCAAGAGGCTGAAAGCCCTAAAGAAAAGTTGGATAAAGGATCAGGAAATGCCTCGTCTTCACGAATGTTCAAATTTTGCTCAACGGCACCATTTCTAGTAAACTCACCTACCTTTTCTGTTTCTGCTCCAGCATAGGCGCTTACAAACGGTAAATACTCACCTTTTCTTGCTCTAATTTCATTTTTAGAAATGTCTATTTGTTGCAACATGATATTGAGCTCTTGGTTACTGACCAAAGCACTATCAATTAATGTGACTAAATTTTCATCTGAAAAGAAATTTTTCCAATTGACCTTTGCCACATTTGTGGTGTCTGTAGCCAATGCATTATAGAGATCTGGTACCGAATTATCTTCTTCTCTTACAACCTTGGTCGGGACACAAGAATAGAACACCAAAACGGCAAGACAACTTAATACAAATGAACGTCTGTAAGTAATTAGATTTCTAATATTATTGTTCATCACTATCTTTTTTAATTAGTTTTTTCAAAAGCTTGTTGATTTTGCGGAGTCTAGAAGATGTTTTACTTTCACTCTCACTTATTCTCATAAATTCTTCGGAAACAGGCTCGTTAGATTCTCCTTTAATCAAGCTACGACCATCTGCCATTGTTGCGAAAATATAATACAGGCCAGGGATGATCAATACCCCAAATAGGGTTCCCATGAGCATTCCTCCCATAGCTGATCCTCCAATAGTTCTATTACCAATAGCACCTGCACCATGTGCAAATACCAATGGAATAAGACCTGCTATAAACGCAAACGAGGTCATCAAAATAGGTCTAAAACGTACTTTGGCACCTTCTATGGCCGATTCTAAAATAGTACTGCCCTGTCGTCGTTTTTGTACTGCAAATTCTACAATTAGTACCGCATTTTTACCGAGTAAGCCAACCAGCATGATGAGTCCAATTTGTGCGTAAACATCATTGGCCAGCCCCATTGCTTTAAGCATAACGAACGAACCGAGAACTCCAACAGGCAAGGACAGAATGATGGCAAATGGTAATAAGAAACTCTCGTATTGTGCAGCAAGTACAAAATACACGAAAATTAATACGACGATAAAAATGTAAATTGATTCATTTCCTCTTCGAGCCTCATCATAAGACAAACCTTCCCAAGCAACATCATAACCCCTTGGAAGGGTCAATTCTGCAACTTCATTTATGGCGTCTATGGCATCTCCACTAGTAAATCCAGGCGCAGGCAACCCTCTTATAGATGCAGAATTGTAAAGGTTGTAACGTGTAATCTCATTAGGACCCAATTTTTTCTCCATGCTCATGAAGGCCGAATAAGGTACCATCTCTCCCTCTTCATTCTTAACAAAAAGTTTTTCAAGATCTGTTGGCAGTGCTCTATATTCTGGTGCTGCCTGAGTATACACCTTAAAGAAACGACCAAAACGGATAAAACCTTGTTCATACGTACTACCAATTAAAATATTGAGGTTTTCCATAGCTTTATCAATGGTCACCCCTTTTTGCATGGCAATCTTATTGTTTATTTTAAGTTCATACTGCGGATAATTTGCAGAATAGAACGTGAATAAACCGGCAAGCTCTTCACGCTTAGAAAGCGCATCCATGAAATTGTTATTGATTTTTTCAAATTCATGATAATCGGTGCCATCTGTTTTATCTAATAAACGCATAGAAAATCCACCAGATGATCCAAATCCAGGTACTGCAGGCGGTTCAAAATATTCAATGACCGCTCCTAAGTTTTTGGTTTCCTCTTCCAGCTCTTCCATGATTTCGTGAACTGAATGATGACGTTCTGACCAAGGTTTTAAATTAATCAAACAAGTCCCGGCATTAGAGCCTCGACCTTCAGTCATGATTTCATATCCCGCCAAAGAAGATACCGATTCTACGCCTTCCGTTTCTTCACAGATTTTCTGAAGTTTTCTGGCCACATCATTGGTACGCTCCAACGTAGATCCTGGAGGTGTTTGAATGATGGCATAGATCATACCTTGATCTTCATTTGGAATAAATCCTGCTGGTAAAACTTCATTTGTTAAAAATATACCGACGCAAAAGGCAATTAAGATCCCAAAGGTTAAGACTCTTCTAGCCACGATGCGGTTAAGAATTTTACCGTATCTACCAGTCAATCGTTCAAAACCTCTGTTAAACCAATCGATAAATTTATCTACAGGTGATTTCTTCTTGGGTTTACCATGATCATTTTTAAGGATCATGGCACAAAGTACCGGCGTCAAAGTTAAAGCCACAACGGCCGAGAGAATAATAGATCCTGCCATTGTTATTGAAAATTGGCGATAGAAGACTCCAACTGGACCAGTCATAAATGCTATGGGGATAAATACAGAGACCATCACCAAAGTAATAGCTATAATAGCGCCACCAATCTCATTAACCACCAATTTAACAGCTTCATAAGGTCCCAAATGGGTTTCTTCCATTTTGGCATGCACGGCCTCGACCACCACAATAGCATCGTCAACCACAATACCAATAGCTAAAACCAGTGCGAATAACGTGATCAGGTTAATAGAAAGACCAAAGAGTTGCATGATAAAAAAGGCCCCAATTAAAGAAACAGGTACAGCAATGATTGGTATCAACGTAGAACGCCAATCTCCCAAGAACAAGAATACCACGATAGCTACCAAAATAAATGCATCCCTAAGTGTATGAATTACCTGCTCTATAGATGCATTTAAGAAGTTAGACACATCATAACTAATTCTATATTCTAACCCTGTTGGTAAGTCTTCCTGAAGTTCCTCGAGCTTATCTTTTACCTCTTGAATCACATCACTGGCATTACTACCAAATGTTTGTTTCAAGACAATGGATGCCGAAGGTTTTCCATCTAAATTAGAATAAATATCAAAAAACTCACTACCCAATTCAACATCGGCCAATTCTCCTAAGGTTAAGATTTCACCATCCTCATTGGCTTTGATAATAATATCCTCATATTGTTCAGGTTCATCATATCGATCTTGATACATGAGCACATATTCAAGCGATTGTGATGTTTTACCAGAGCTTTGACCAATCCTTCCAGGTCGAGCCAAAATACTCTGCTCTTCCATGGCTTTTAAAATTTCTTCTGCGGAAACATTATAGGCACGCATACGGTCTGGTTTTAACCAAACTCTCATGGCATACTTTCGGCTACCAAGAATTTGCGCACTAGCAATACCATCGATTCTTTGAATTTCTGGAATCATTTTGGTATACGCGTAGTTATACAAAAATAGCTCGTGGTCATCGTCATTATTACTGTACAAGTTAACGTACATCAACATACTTGGCTGCACAGGAGTTATGATAACCCCTTCTCGTTGCACCAATTCTGGCAATAACGGCATAACTTGATCTACTCTGGTCTTTACCCTTACTACCGCTTGGTTGGGATCTGTACCAGGTTCAAAAATAATACGTAAGGTTCCTTCTCCCGCACTTGTGGCATCAGAAGCTATATAACGCATACCTTGCACACCGTTGATGGCCGTTTCTAGAGGTATGAGCGTTGATTTTACCAGTACATCTGCACTAGAACCAGGATAAGCAATAAATATGTTTACCGTAGTTGGTGCAATTTCTGGAAATTGTGAAATTGGTAACTGCTTAATAGAGAGCAGTCCCGTGAATACGATGATTACCGATATGACGATTGCCAAAACCGGTCTTTTTATAAATTTACTAAACATCTGTCGTCAAGATTTTAATTGCGATTACTCGGCGTATAAGTTCAAGTGAGATAAAACTTCATTTGGTTCTACAAATTTGGTATGTATCTTTTCCTTGTTCTTAACCATTCGAATACCTTCTACCAATATTCTATCGTTAACAGACAATCCTTTATCTATTACAAAGAGATGTTGCATTTCTGCCGCAATAGTGATTTCTCTTTGTTGCACCACATCATTTTTATCAATGACGAATACGTATTTCTTATCTAAAATTTCGAAAGTTGCTTTTTGAGGAATAATGATGGCATCTTTAAAAGGGATGGTCATCAATACGCTACCTGTTTCTCCATGTCTCAAAATACTATCAGGGTTATCAAAGGTTGCTCTAAAGGCAATGTTTCCCGTTTGGTTGTTAAATTCACCTTCAATGGTTTCAACGATACCTTTTTGATTGAATTTTTTATTATTGGCCATTAAGAGTTGTACTTCCTTTTTACTATCCTTATTTGCACTGATGATATAGTCTAAATATTCGGCTTCTGGCACATTAAAATAAACCCACATTTTACTGTTGTCTGAAAGTGTAGTCAATAATTCACCTTCGTCTAGTAAACTACCTTCACGAACATGTAGGTGGTCCATGATGCCATCAAAAGGCGCCTTGATATTGGTAAAACCCAAATGTGTTTCAGAAAGCGCTACTTCTGCTCTAGCTTTGTCATAATTAGCTCTGGCCATTGCCAGTTCGTTTTCAGAAACAACGTTACCATCTGCAAGTAACTTGGTGTTATCTAGTTCTATTTCGGCAACTTTGGCTTCAGCAGTAGCTTTTTGAAGATCGGCCTCATAAATGTTGGGCATGATATGGAACATTCTTTGGCCTTTAGTCACGCGCTGACCTTCATCTACATAAATATTTTGTAGATAACCTCGTTCAAGAGCTCGTAATTCAATATGCCTTATAGAATTGATTTGACATACATAATCCTTAGTTACAGAAGTGTCTTTTTTAATGGGGTTGGTAACAAGATATTTTGTGTGTTCTTCTTTTTTCTCTTTTTTTGATTCGCAGCTTGTGTGAAATAAAAGCACAAGCATGCCTATGACGATAACATAGTTTTTCATAACGATACGATAAGATAATTGGTGATATAGATTGAGTTAATGTAAATGATACTTCCATTTCAGTATGGCAGTACTTTCTTTTTTGAAATAATTACATAAAAAACAGACTTATGAAGTTATGTCTGTATACACCAAATGATCAGATAATGAATACCTGAAATTTTAAGTAGAGTCTAAGGGAAGGTTTTGAAATTACATGTTCATAATTTAAAAACTCCCGCTTGAGCTGAGAAGAAAAATAAGCACACTGTGCAGCATGCAAACGCGCAGAGTTAAAGAAAGCAAAGGACTGAGATGAATTGCTAGTACTTGCTTTTTCTTCATTCTCTTCTGAATCTTCAACATCGGCTATTTCTGCAAACAGCTGATGCATATGTTCTGTTTCTGAACTATTATTTAATTCGAGAAGACGTTGATGATACGCATCGAAATCTACAAAATCATTTAAATTATTTTCTTGTTGGAAAACGAAATGATTTTGAGCACTATATCCTGAACTTGCATATAGTTGTACAAACCCACTCAAAAGTAGAATACTTAAAGAGAACAGAATATGTTGGAAGTGCTTTTTCATTTAGGGCGTAAAACTATATCAAATCCATCATATTGCAAAACACTCCTAATTTTTATTTGTAGTATTTCAACGATTTTATGATATAATTTAACACTCAAACGTTATCGCTTTTGGGTTAATCCGATTAAAAGAGAACAATCCTGTTCTACGATTACAATTTATTCAAAAAGGTACAAACTGAAATTACCAGCACTATTATAGTTCAATAGATTCGCCAATTTCAAGAAGCATCAAATCTTTGTTTTTGCTGAAAAATTTGCGTTTTGCTTCTTCATGATCAATTTCAATATAACCGAAAGTATCGTAATGCACCCCTAAGATTTTATCACATTGAACAAAATCACTGGCCATAATAGCTTCATCCACACCCATAGTAAAATTATCTCCTATTGGTAAAATCGCCAAATCTAGCTTTGTAAACAAAGGGATCAACTTCATATCCATCGTTAAAGCAGTATCGCCGGCAATATAAATGTTTTTGTGTTCACCTTCAATTACAAATCCGCCTGGTTGACCACCATAGCTGCCATCAGGAAATGAAGACGTATGGATGGCATTTACATATTTTACATTTCCGAATTCAAAATCCCATTGACCACCATGGTTCATTGGGTGATTCTCAATATCCATATTATCAAAATAGGTGGCTATTTCAAAATTAGAAATTACAACGGCACCTGTTCTTTTGGCAATGGCCTCAACATCTAAAATATGATCTTGATGGGCGTGAGTTACCAAAATATAATCTGCCTTAAGCGTATTGATATCAATTTTTGAAGCCTTTGGATTTTGGGAGATAAAAGGATCTACTAAAATGTGGGTATCGTCAACTGTAATGCCAAGACTTGCGTGACCGTAAAATGTAATTTTCATTAGGATCGAATTTTATTTGAATACAAAAATATTTGAAAAATTTTATTTAATCTAATTCTACAATGTTGTTGTTTTAACCTTCTAAAACCGATCATCTATTAGTTTGATCATTTAGGGACAACGTGTCAAAAACTAAACTAATAATGAGGCGTAATACATGTTTCATTGGGAAAGCGCTTTTGAGTTAAAGCTAAAGTACAAAAAACATTACCACAACTAAAAAAAAGGAAGACTATGGAACCTAAAGATTATTTACAAAATGTAGCCTAAACCCAATAAAACCGATAGGGCAAAAGTAGTTAATGCCAGTACTTTTAGCTGAGAATCAAAATCGTTTGCAGTAACAGCCTTACTTATGTTTTTAATATGAATGATCAATGGTACAAAGGTGACCAAGAAAATCAGGTTCCAAAATGAAGTAAAATACAATAGCGCAAAAATCACAGCGATAATCATAGCTGATATAATCAAAGTCAAGTGATAAATTTTCGCATTTCTTTTTCCCAATTTAACAGCTAAAGTGCGCTTATTAGAACCCGCATCAGAGTCAATGTCACGCATATTGTTTAAATTCAAAACGCCCACACTTAATAAACCCAAAGTAACAGATGGAAGAATGATCAAATGGTCTAAGTGCTTGGTGTATAGAAAATAGCTTCCAACTCCGCTCAACATTCCGAAAAACAAAAATACAAAAACGTCTCCCCATCCTTTGTAACCGTATGCAGAGCTGCCCACTGTATAATTGATCGCCGCATAAATGGACAAGCCCGATAATACAAAAAAGAGCAACCCGTATAAAAAATATTTATTTCCGAAGGCTGCAAAAATGAGTAACATGGTAAGTACCACAACAATCAAAACATTGATTTTTATACCTTCTAGCATTTGATTCGGCGTAATTGCACCACTTTGTATAGCACGCTGTGGTCCCACTCTGGTATCATTATCGGTACCCTTAACCCCATCTCCATAATCATTGGCCAAATTTGATAACACTTGTAGTGCTGTCGTTAAAAGAAGCGCCAAAAACATGACCATTCCATCAAAGGCGCCATTATAGTGCGCAAAACAAGAGCCGATTATAATCCCGGAAATGGAAAGCGGAAGTGTACGTAATCTAAACGCAGATAACCATGGTTTTAAGTTCTTAAACATGCAAAGGCTTTTGGCTGATTCAAGGAATCCATTTTTTAACAAAATTCGGCTTCCGTTTTTCCAAAAATGCGTCTCTGCCTTCTTTTGCCTCGTCTGTCATGTAAGCTAATCGTGTAGCCTCACCTGCAAATACTTGCTGGCCAACCATACCATCATCGGTAAGATTCATAGCAAACTTCAACATTTTTATAGAAGTAGGTGATTTTGCTAAAATTTCTTGTGCCCATTCATAGGCAGTGTCTTCTAAAGCATCATGCGGAACAACGGCATTTACCATGCCCATATCAAAGGCTTCTTGAGCGTTATAGTTTCTTCCGAGGAAAAATATCTCTCGAGCCCGCTTCTGCCCTACCATTTTTGCTAAGTATGCCGACCCGTAGCCCCCGTCAAAACTTGTGACATCTGCATCGGTTTGTTTAAAGATGGCGTGCTCTTTACTGGCAAGAGTTAAATCACAAATAACATGCAAACTATGGCCTCCACCAACGGCCCAACCAGGAACAACTGCAATTACGGCTTTTGGCATAAAACGAATGAGACGTTGTACCTCTAGAATGTTTAAGCGATGGTAACCATCATCACCAACATAGCCTTGATGACCTCTCGCCTTTTGATCTCCTCCAGAGCAAAAACTCCAAATACCATCTTTAGAAGAAGGTCCTTCTGCAGATAGTAAGACCACACCTATGTTTACATCTTCATTGGCATCATAAAATGCATCGTAAAGTTCTGAAGTGGTCTTTGGCCTAAACGCATTTCTTATATCTGGCCGATTAAATGCAATTCTGGCAACGCCATTGCTCTTTTTATAGGTGATGTCTTCATAGGTTTTAACCGTAACCCATTCTGCTTTATTCATGGCTTTTTATTTAGCTGCAAAAATAATGTTTATATCTATTTTGTTCAAATCTGAAAGCGCAAGGATGTCAGATTTGAACCGTGAAGTCAATTTTCAATAATCGTATTGAAATCTATTTCTAATAGAATTATATTAGACGAATGCCGTCTTCTTCAATACTTATTAACCTTTGCTTATATAGCGTACCGATAGCTTTTTTGAATGTTTTTTTACTCATTTGAAGCTCATTTTTAATTGCTTCAGGTGCAGATTTATCATTAAGAGGTAAAAATCCATCTTTACTATCCTCTAAATGCTGCATAACGAGATCTGCATTCGGTTCAATTTTTCGATAGCCAATTTTACCTAGAACAATATCAATTTTATTATCAGGACGTATTTTTTTGACATGTCCTTTTAAACGATCACCAATACTTAAATCCTTAAAAATATTATCATTAAAGATAAGGCCGTGATGCTGTTTGTTTACAATCACGTTCATCCCAATATCTGATGGGTGAGAGACAATGAGGTCTACTTCATCAAATTCTTGAACGGTAAGTTCTGAATTGTCTAGAAAACGATTGGTCTTACTTGAGGCTACCAATCGATCTGTTTCCTCATCTAGATAACAATGGATCAAGTACCAACCGCCGGCTTTCATTTTAAAGGCCTGCTCCTTAAATGGGCAAAACAATTGCTTGACGAGTCCCCAATCTAAAAAAGCACCGTGATTAGTAACATCACTACAGCGTAGCATGGCAAAATCATCTCTTACCACATAAGGCTCATCTGTTACAGCTACTGGTCTTTCTTCATTATCAAGATATACAAAAACCTTTATTTTATCCCAAATTTTAAACGCTTCGGGAACGTAGCGATTGGGCAATAATACTTCGTTATCTTCAGTATCTGCCAAGTAAAGTCCTTGTTCTGTTTCTCGAATGATTTCGAGTGTATTAAAATCTCCAATTCTTATCATGGCGCAAAGATAGGAAAAACGCCAAAGCCTGAAACATTAGAAATGACAAGACTCCCTATTTTTGATTTTATTTAAATCTAATAGAGAGTCTTTATGTTTGTGATTTCAGTAATGCTAAAAATCAAGGCTATTTTAAAACCATATTAATTGTAAACGGATTCTTTTTTAAAATGAGTCGCTAATAGATAATACACAACAACACGATATTTATTGCGATTGGATTTTCCATATTTTTCCATAACAGCATCAATGGCAACATCTAGGGCATCACTCTCAGAAAGTCCCAATTTTTTGATAAGAAAATTATTTTTAACCGTTGCAAGCTCCTTCTCATCAGAACTGGAAACCGTTGCGGAATCGGCATTATAAATCGACGGACCGCAACCGATGGTTACCTTTGTCAATAAATTCATGTCTGGATTAACATCGCACTTTTCTTTTAAATCTGCAGCATATTTTGCGATCAACTCATCTCTTTTACTCATAATTTTGATTTTGGGTTAATTGAATTTTTCTTAAAAATACAGATTTCTTATAAATTTATAATCAAGAGATTGCTTAACTAAGCGATAAAATCAAAATAATCTAAGAGAATATCATCGTTTTTAGTTCTAGGTGTAAAAACCTCTAAAAGACGCGGACGTTTCGATTTATTATAAAATTTTGACAAGGATTGCTCTAACTGTACTTCATTTGTTGCGGCGAGGTATTCAAATTTAAACATCTCACAGAGTTGCTTAGCCGTAAGTTTATGAGTGGTTTCAAAGAAATATTCAAAATTAGGTGTGTTTTTATCGCCAGGTAAAATTCTAAAAATACCACCACCTTCATTATTGATTAGGATAATTCTAAAATTTTTGGGGATGTAATTGTTCCATAGCGCATTACTATCGTAAAAGAAGCTTAAATCGCCAGTAATCAATGTGGTTTGTTTAGAGCTAGCAACTGCTGCTCCAATTGCTGTAGATGTACAACCATCAATCCCGCTGGTACCTCGATTACAAAAAACCTCTAGCGTAGGATTGAGATTAAACAACTGTGCATAACGCACTGTAGAGCTATTGCCTAATTGCAATTGTGATTTGTTAGGTAGAGATTTTAAAATGAAACTAAATACCTTAAAGTCGCTAAAAGGAATTTGACGTATGTATTCTAAATGTTTTCTATTACGGTGCTTTTTAACAGCCGTCCAAGTGGGCAGATAATTACTTTTTAAGGTGTGCGTTATTTTAGGAAGAAACTCTGACAAAAAGGCATTCGGGGTTGCTTCTATATGCTTAGTAAGACAAAAGTAAGTATCATTAGCCGACTTTGGATCTACGTGCCAATGGTGTTTGGGCTGATGAGATCTGAGAAATTTTTTGATTTTTTTTGAAACAATCATTCCGCCGAAAGTCAATAAAATATCGGGTTGTAATTGTTGAAACTCCTCCTCTTGCAGGGAGGCTATCATTTTATCAATACTCGTAAAAAAATTGGGATGGTGTAAATTGCTAGTGGTTTCGGTAAAAACAACTAAGCTATCATCGTTAGCTAACTCTTCTAGCCAGCGTTGTTCTATTTGATTAGGAGGCAGTACGCCTACCAAGATCATTTTTTTTGAAGCACCATACCACTCATCTATACAATCTTTTACCTCTACATCATCAATTTTTTGTTTTTTGAAATCGAGCTTTTCTATTCTTGGCTTTACAGACATTTTCTCAACGGTCTCATAAAGAGGTTCGTCAAACGGAATGTTGATATGCACGGGGCCTTGCTTTAGTTTTGCCAGTTCAAATGCGGTATTGATTTCTTCTTCGTTGTCATCTTGAATGTTTTGCTGAAGACCAAGAAAACGTTCAAGCTTCCCTTCCAGACTTTTAAAGATGGGGAGATCTTCTTTTTCAGATAATCGGTGCTCATCCTTCAAATCCAACTTTAAGTCTGTTGAATATAAACTATGATTTTCAAACACATTTTTTTGATTGATGGTTTGTCCGTCCCCAATACCTATTAAATGCTTAGGCCGGTCTGCCGAAAGCACTATTAAGGGAATATTGCTATAAAATGCTTCTGAAATGGCGGGATAATAGTTGAGTAAGGCACTGCCAGAAGTACATACCAGAGCCACTGGTTCTCTAAGTTGCTGAGCAATTCCTAAGGCAAAAAATGCGGCACATCTCTCATCTACAATACTGTAGCATGTAAAAAATTCATCGTTGGTAAAGCCTATATTAAGCGGTGCGTTGCGACTTCCAGGGCTAATAACAATATGCTTTACTGCTTTTTGCCGGCACATTTGCACAACCGTTTGGGCCAATGGTATTTTAGGGTATATCATAATGATACAAAGTTATCTCATTTCGGTCTTTCAAAAAAGAATAGAGAGATTAAAACAGCGTTTTATTTAGAAAAAAAACAAGGATCGGGGTTGACCTATACTTTTTATTTCAAAATCAAAATTAGATGGTCTTACGCTAAACAGTAAACTAACGCTCTGTAACATTTGTAGAAAACAATCGTCTTTTAATTGTAGAACATCAAACATCAATCTTAAAACAATAACATTATGAGAACATTAAACAACAATCAACTTTCAGCAACATTAGAGCAAACAAAAACAAGTACATGGAACAGTAAACGTCGTTATAGAACACGTTTGTAATCGTATTCATCAATCAAAATCAACATATCATGAAAGCTCTTAAAAAAATCGTTAAAACGTCAAATACCGTTAATGACGATCTAGAAAATCTTAAATATTAGGTGCTAAATTTTAATTTTAGCATCTTAGAATTGAACTGAAAACCAACGTACTAATAAACGTTGGTTTTTTTTGTGCTTTTCTAAACAAAGCATGAAAATTGTAAGTCAGACTTGACTTGAAGCATCAATCACGAGCTTCATTCTAATAATTATTTTAGTACAAACCATACAATTTTTCGTCTAAACGTTAAATATTCATGTATTTCAACGTATTTATTTGTATTTCGTCTAATTATCGATTACTTTGGTCCCACTATTAGAACAGAAGGTTTTTAAGTCCCAAACTAACGCCCTTCTTATACCATAAACTTAACCGCTTAAAGATGAAACATTTCTACAAAACCCTCATTGCCCTCACGTTCCTTTTTGGTTACACCATCAATGCGCAACAAATCAACATTAACAACGCTTATACCGTAGATCAGCTTGTCGAAAACAATCTGGTTGTAGGCTGTGTTGAAATTTCAAACATCGCGTCACAAGTTAATGGCTCGGTTAACGGATTTAACAGTTTCGCCTATTTTGAAAATGGAAATTCTAACTTTCCTTTTGAAAACGGCATCATGTTGTCTACAGGTAACCCCATGTCTGGCGGAAATTCACAGAACAATAACATTCTCAACGAAGGGAACACCGATTGGCTATCAGATGCCGACCTCGAAGAGGCTCTAGGCATTAGCAATACGTTAAATGCAACGTCAATTGAATTTGACTTCATTTCTATAACCAACCAACTGCAGTTCAATTATATTTTAGCTTCCGAAGAATACTTTGGAAATTTTCCTTGTCAATATTCTGACGGTTTTGCTTTTTTGATTAAAGAAGCTGGAACTTCTGATCCTTATCAAAATATTGCTATTATTCCTGATACGACCACACCGGTCAATACCAAGACCATTCACGATGAAATCGTAGGGTATTGTGATGCTTCAAATGCCAACTATTTTCAAGGGTTTAATGTAGGAGACACCAACTATAACGGACGTACGAAAGTTTTGACAGCAACGGCAGACATTACGCCGTATGTACAATATAGTATCAAACTAGTGATTGCTGATCAAACCGATCAAAATTACGATTCAGCAGTATTTATAGAGGGCAATAGCTTTAACTCTGAAGTTAATTTGGGCTCAGACATACAAACCTGTGCCAGTGAAGTCTCTTTAGAAGGCGACATCGCCAACCCGCAAGCCGTTTATTCTTGGTATATGAATGATGAGCTTATCCCTGGAGCACATACACCACAATTAACTGTAAATCAATCTGGAATTTATAAATTAGAAATTTCAATTCCTTTAGCGGGCTCTAATTGTACCATAGAAGATAGCGTAGAAGTTACCTTAAGTGCTACCCAATCTGCAGATGCCATAACCGATTATCAATTATGTGATGCTAATGCTGATGGCACCGAAACTTTTGATCTTACCGTAAAAACCAATGAGGCCTTAGATGCTGTGCCAGATTCAAGTTATCTAATTTCTTATCACTATAGTGCCACTAGCGCTCAAAATAATTCTGGTGCAATTACGGCACCTATTCAGAACACGTCAAATCCTCAAACTATTTTTGTGAGAATTGAAGACGAAATTAACGGTTGTTTAGCCTATACTGAATTCAATTTAATTGTAAACGAACTTCCTGAGGTAACGCCTCCAACTATTTTAATTGCTTGCGCAGATATTGCAGACGATGGAGCGACCATTATTGATCTTTCAGAAAAAGATGAGGAAATCACCAACGGAAATCCAGATTTAGGCGTTACCTATTATTTAGATCTTGATGATGCTGAAAATGGCCAGAACGCAATACCATTACCCTATGTGAATAGTAATGGCAATGAGCAGGTATATGTTCGAGTAACTGATGTGGTTACAGGTTGCTCTTCAACCACCACTCTTACTATAGATGTACTTAACAAACCTGTAATCAATATTGGTCCGCATATCATCGATGCTTGTGATCAAGATCATAATGGTTTTGCTGAATTTGATTTAACCCAAATTACAGCAGATGTTTTAGACGGCTTGACTGGAGTAACCGTTACATTTCATGAAACGGCTTTAGATGCTAACGAAGGCATTAATCCTATTTTAGATGAAACAGCTTACACTAATCCGCAAGCTGAGGAAGGTGAAGTATATATTCGCGTGGTAGATAATGAAACGGGATGTGCTTCTGTGACCTCAATTGAAATTCACACCAATCTGTTATTAACTGGTACAGATATTAAAGAATTTTCTTTGTGTGATGAAGGGAATGACGGTATTGAAGGTTTTGACCTTGCAAATATCGCCTTAGATATCATTAACAATTTAGAAGATGTTACCATTGACTTTTATACGTCTTTAGAAAATCAAAGTAACGGTGTTGGAGCGCTAAGTCAAAATGTAGAATTTGTTCCAAGTTCTAATCCACAAACGCTTTACATTACTTTAACAAGTCCAATCTGTACTGAAATTGCCGAAATCGAACTGATTATCTATCCCGTTATTGAAGTGGAATCGATTGGCTCTCAAATTGTTTGTGATGAAGATCAAGATGGTTTTACAGCATTGAATTTAAACCAATTTAATAGCGCGATCACTAACGGTGAGCCTGGATTTAATGTAAAATACTTCACTGATGAAGACGATGCCAATAATAATTCGGGAGCTGTTCCTTCTAATTACACCAATACCACAAATCCACAGGTGTTTTATTATAGAGCTAGATTAAACGAAACTGGGTGTGCTTCAGTTCAATCTTTTGAAATTACGGTATTAGAAGCTCCAATTTCCGAAGCTCCAGAAGGTATTATCATTTGTGATCAAGATCAAGATGGGATTGCTGTTGTAAACTTAAATGCTAAAATTTCAGAAGTTATTAGTGATACCACCAATAGAAACGTCACATTTCACACGAGTGTTTCTGATGGTGAAGCTGGAACCAACGCCATTTCAAATCCTTCTTTCTTTAGCGCCATGACGCAAGTGATCACCATACGTGTTGAAAATACCAACACTGGTTGTTACAGTTTAGAGAATTTAGATATTATTGTGAACACCTTACCTGTAATAAACCCAATTAGCGTCTATAAATTTTGTGAGGAAGGCGATGACGGATTTGGAGAATTTATTTTCCAATCCCAAGATGCTGATATCTTAGGAGGGCAAAGTGGTAAACAAGTATTTTATTACGAAAATGCACAAAACGCAGAGAACGATGTTGATGCTATAGACAAAACTCAAGTTTATGAAAACCTGTCTAATCCACAAACCATTTATGTACGTGTAGAAAACATTACCGATGCAACCTGTTACACTACAGCCTCTTTTACTATAAGAGTAGGAACTAATCCCGAATTCAATGAAGCTACAGACATATTTGTTTGTGACGATATTTCAAATGATGGAAGCGTGGTTTTTGATCTGAGCATTCAAATGGGCGAAATCACGAATGGTATTTCAGACATTGAAGACGTGACCTTTCATACTTCAGAACTCGATGCCATCAACAATGTGGATGCCATACCTATGACTTTTGAAAACACTGTGAATCCTCAGCAAATTTATGCTAGAATCAATAACGGATCTATCTGTGAGTCTTATACCTCATTTGTATTGAGTGTTATTGCTGCTCCAGATGTCAACATACCAGAAGGTCTTGATCAATGTGATGTCGATTATGATGGTATTGCTCAATTTGATTTAACACTATCAGAATTTGATATTTTAGATGTAAGACAAGACAATATTGATATTGCTTACTACGAGTCTGAGGCAGATGCTGTTTTAGAGGAAGATGAAATTACAAATACTTCAAACTACACCAATTTATCTAATCCACAGACGGTTTTTGTAAGAGTGGCTAATACCATATCAAATTGTTTTGTTACGGTTCCTCTAGAGTTAAACGTGAACCTTCCTCCTGCTATTAATTTTATCAATAATTTTCAAATTTGTGATAATGCAGATGCCATTACAGATCTTACAGCCATTAATGATGCTTTGTTGATACAAACAGAGAATGTAGTTGTAACTTATTATGCTTCGGAAGAAGACGCTCGAGATCAGTCTAATGCATTAGATAACAACTATAATTATCAAACATCAAATGATGTATTGGTGGCAAGAGTTCAGTTTTCAACAACGGGTTGTTTTATAATCCATGACTTTAATTTGAAAGTGAATCCATTACCGATAGCAAATCAACCTACTGACTTAGAAACTTGTGATGATGATTTTGATGGTTTCCTTGTCTTTGATTTGACCCAGCAAGAGGCCCAAATATTGGGAACTCAAGATCCTAATGATTTTACGGTAACGTATTATAATGATTTGGTATTTGCTCAAGATGATGTGAATAGAGTAAACCCAACTTACGAGGCAATGGACAATGATGTGATCTACGCTAGAGTTGAGAACGATATTACGGGCTGTTATGACATTACCCAGTTCACTATTTTTGTGCATCCTAAAGCCATTGTAGACATTCAAGATCAGGTAATTTGTTTAGATAATCTACCATTGGTGGTGAGTGCAAATACTAACTTTACAGGTGATACCTATTTATGGTCAACCAATGAGACCACTCCAGAAATTGAAATTACAGAAGTGGGCACCTACTCTGTAAAAGTGACTACTGCTTTTGGTTGTGAGACTATTAGAGTATTTTCAGTGTCAGAGTCTGAGGCTGCAAATATTGAATTTACAGAAGTTATTGATTTCTCAGATCCAAACAATGTTACCGTTACGGTGAGTGGTATTGGTAATTATTTATATCAAATAGATGATGATGAGCCACAAGAATCTAACTTCTTCGAAAGTGTCCCACTAGGATATCACACATTAACCGTGATTGATCTTAACGGTTGTTCTGAAATTACCAAAGAGATCTTGGTGATTGATGCTCCCAAGTTTATGACCCCTAATGGTGATCAATATTTCGATACTTGGCATATTACGGGAGTTGAGACCCTGCCTGGTACTATCGTTTACATCTACGATCGCTATGGCAAATTATTAAAGCAATTGTCTTCTTCTTCTGAAGGTTGGGATGGTACCTATAATGGTCAAGATATGCCATCATCAGATTATTGGTGGGTTGCTCAGGTGAAAAAAGGAACTATAGAATTTGAGGCTCAAGGTCACTTCACCATTAGACGCTAATGGTGGCTAAAATTCTGAATTTTAACAGACTATTGTATGAGTTTTGCTTGAGAAACGTGATCATAACCCTTTTTTATTTATTTTTGCAAGATTATCAAAGGTTGATGAAACTTAAAAATACATAATCCCATTTCGCCATCGTTCTATCAAATATTAGATATAAAGATTTATTGCTACTGTCAATTTTAGTGACGCTTAGCTCAGTGATTTACGCACAGAAGATAAGTACGTCAACCAATTTGCCTTTGAGTAATTTGGTGAACAATACACTAGGGCAAGGCTGTGTAGATGTATCAAATGTGTCCTCTGTAATTAATGGTAGCGTCAATAACATAAACAGTTATGGCTTATTTCAAAGAGGAAGTTCTGAATTTCCGTTTGATGAAGGCATCGTTTTATCTACAGGAAACGTGATTTCTGCAGGAAATACAGAAATCCCGTTACCCTTAGACGAAGGTGAAGATAATTGGTTGACAGATCCAGATCTAGAAAATATTTTCGGTGTTTCTGAAACTTTAAATGCAACATCCATTCAGTTTGACTTTGCCTCGATTAGTAATGAAGTTACCTTTAATTACATCTTAGCTTCAGAAGAATATTTTGGAGTCAATCCTTGTAACTATTCTGATACCTTCGCTATCTTAATCAAAGAGGCTGGAACAACCGATCCTTTTGTTAATATTGCTACAGTTCCAGGAACTTCTTTACCCGTAAACACCACTAATATTCACGATGAGATTTTCGGCTATTGTGATGCCTCTTATCCCGAGTATTTTGAGGGTTATGGTCTTGGTGATACTAATTTTAATGGGCGTACCACGGTGCTTTCTGCTGTTGCTTCAATTCAGCCAAACGTTAATTACACCATTAAATTTATAATTGCAGATAATGAAGATCGTTTTTATGATTCCGCAGTTTTTATACAAAGTGACACAACAGAAGCTTCTGTAGATTTAGGTGAAGATATTTCGACTTGTGCAGATTCGGCAGTATTAAATGCAGACATAGGTAATGCAGTTGCAGCCTACTCTTGGTTCATTAATGACAATCTTATTGCTGGTGAAAATGCTCCAACATTAAATGTAGATACTTCGGGAACCTACAGAGTTGAAATCAGCATACAATTTGATGGCAGTACTTGTGTGATTTCGGATTTTATAGAGGTTGTATTGTCTAGTGCCCAAACGGCAGAGCCCATCCCTAATTATGAACTCTGTGATGACCAAACTGAAGACTTCAGTACGACATTTGACTTTTCAGAAAAAGATACCGATGTGCTTGCTATCGTGCCTCCAGGTTCTAATTATAATATCTCCTACCATACTACTCTAAACGGTGCTGAAAATAATACTGGAGCGCTCCCTACTCTCTATGACAACACCTCAAATCCTCAAAACGTTTTTGTAAGAATTGAGGATATTGACAATGGCTGTGTGTCTTTTTCAAATTTTGATCTCATTGTGAAGCCTTTGCCTGCCATAGGTACTGTTTCAGATATTACGCTTTGTGATACTGGCGCGTCAGATGGTAGCACCTCCATCAATCTGCAAAACACAACTCTAGAAGTGACCAATGGTAATGATGCACTCTTAGTAAGCTATCACAGAACCTTGAATCAAGCGATCAATGCAACAAATCAAGTGAATCAACCATATACCAATACGCTTCCAAACGAAACATTATATATTAATGTTCGTGACCCAGAAACAGGATGTTCTAATATAACATCTTTTGATATTACGGTTTTAGAAATACCAAATATTGATGTGAATACAACACATTATATCAATGCATGTGACACTAGCGGTAATGGATTTGCGGTTTTTGCATTAAACACCATAGTTAATGACGTATTGCAGGGTGTAACAGGTGTTGATGTCAGTTTTCATCAAACTATGGCTGCTGCTCAAACTGGTGCTAATCCCATTACAAGTATTTCTACTTATCAAAATACTGTAGCCAATTTTCAAACCGTTTATATTAGGGTGGTTGATCCAAATGCTGGCTGTCCGGCAATTGCTCCAATTGAACTTCATACCAACTTAGCCGAAACGGGTTTAGATTTGAGTGATAACTTTGTTTGCGATGACGCCTCTGGAGACGGAATTGCTGAATTTGATCTGGTCGAAGTTGAAGAGCAAGTTTTGAATGGTTTTGATGATTTTACTTTAACTTATTATGACAATGAAACAGATCAAACCAATGGCTCAAACCCTTTGGATATATCGGTTCCGTTTGAAGTGAGTTCTAGCCCAAAAGAGATTTTTATTACGGCGCAAATTGGGTCTTGCACCACTTTTGTTTCAACATATTTGGTAATTAATCCTACAATAGAAATTCAACCTTTGGGCACCGTCGATTACTGTGATGATGACACCGATGGCTTTACAACGATATTTCTCAATTCTTTTAATAGTTATGTGAGTCAAGGTATTTCTAATCCTTTCGTAGTATATTATAGAAACGAAGATGACGCCTTAAATGACGAGAATCGCTTAAACAATAATTTTACAAATACCATTAACCCGCAACAGTTTTATGTAAGAGTTACAAATACTCAAACCTCATGCTTTGATGTTGCTCCTATTACAATTAACGTTTACCCTGCTACTATTACTAGCGTTCCTACAGATATTATTATATGTGACAGTGATCAAGATGGGTTTGCTTTTATTAACCTTAACGCTAAAATTTCAGAAATAGTAAGTTCCACCACTAACCTCGAGATCAGTTTTCATGAAACCAACGACCAAGCGGTTAATGACGAACTTGCGATACCCCTTCCTAGTTCATATAATTCTAACACCCAAATTATTTATGTGCGGGTAGAAAATCAAACTACAGGATGTTTTTCTATAGTAGAGCTTCCGGTATATATCAATACGGTTCCTGTTTTTGAGGATATTTCAGATTTTGAAAATTGTGAAGAAGATGGCACCGTCGTCTCTGAGTTCTTCTTTTATCTTAAAGATGAAGATATTTTAAACGGTCAAGACAATAAGGATGTTCTGTATTTCGAATCAGAGCAAGATGCCATAGATCGTGTCAATATCATCGATAAGTTTAGTGGCTATACCAATATTTCCGTTCCGCAAACAATTTACGTTCGTGTTGAAAGCTTAAATGATCCGTCTTGTTTTGGAATTTCAGAATTTGATTTGGCTATTGGCTTTTTACCAGACTTCAACCAACCTACAGATATATTTTTATGTGATGATATTAGTAATGATGGGGAGGTAACTATTGATCTTAACGATAAATACCAAGAAATTATAGCGGGTATTTCTGAAAATTTGAATATTTCTTTTTACACAAAATACAGTGATGCTTTAACAAGTATTAATGAGGTTTCAGGCAGTTATACCAATACCAATAATCCGCAACAAGTGTTTGCTAAGATTGATGATGGAACCAACTGTTTTTCTATAGTAGATTTTGTAATCAATGTGATTCCTGCTCCAGATGTAAGTCCTTTCTCAGACCTTGTAATCTGTGATGACAATTATGATGAGACAGCTGTTTTCAATATTACAGATGCCGAAGTTGAAATTACAGATGTAAGAATTGAAGATATTGAAGTTACATATCATTATTCTTTTACCGGTGCTGAAAATGATTCAGACATCATAGCCAACACAACTAATTTTACGAACACATCCAACCCACAAACTGTGTTTATAAAAGTCAATGACATCCTATCTAACTGCAATGTGATTTTGCCTATAAACCTCGTAGTGGATACCCCTCCTGCTCTAACCAATTTACAAGTTTACAATGGTTGCGATATTGAAGAAGGATTTATTGATTTGAGCGATATTAATAGTTCTCTAACAGACACTACCAACAACACTAACTTTTCGTATTATTTTTCAGAGGCCGATGCACAGAGCGAAACAGGTGCTCTTGATACCATATATTATTATACCAGTTTAAATCTCATGCTATATGCGAGATTAGAAAATCAGACGACAGGATGTTACATCATCAAGGAATTTGAGCTCATTTTGAATCCGTTACCTGATGTTGTCATGCCAGATAGTCTAAGAGCCTGTGATGACCCTTCAAATGATGACATTACCCTGTTTGACTTGTCAAATCAGAGTAATATTATTTTAGGCACTCAAAATCCAAATAATTTCACAGTCACCTATTATGAGACTGAAATTAATGCTGAAAATGGAACCAACGTCTTAGACCCGAATTATAACGGCCAACACCTTCAAACCATCTACGCTATAATAGAAAATAACACGACTGGATGTTTCAATACAACGCAGTTTGATTTATTGATCAATGATCATCCGGAGACGCCTAGTGTCATCATGATTTGCGATACAGACTATGACGGGTTAACTACTCTAGATATTACTCAGGTAGAATCTCAACTGTATCCAGTTTCCAATCCAAATGATATCATTACTTATTTTGAAAGTTTAGAGGACTTAAATGCAGATACCAATCAAATTCAAACTCCAACTAATTATTCAAATAACGTTAATCCGCAGCCCATCTTTGTCAAAGTTTTTAATATTGAATACAATTGTTTTACCTATGTCAATTTCTTTGTAGATGTCAATCTTCCACCAGCCATCAACTTATTGGACACTTATGACATATGCGAAAACTTGGAGCAAAACACATTGCTATCTGGTTTCAATCCAATCCTTCTTCAGCAAAACACGAATGTTTTAATTAATTATTTTGCTTCGGAAGCTGATGCTATGAGTCAAGTAGATGCTCTAGATGATGTGTATTTCTATCAATCTAATTTTGACCAATTATATGTTAGAGTAGAATTTTCAACAACCAATTGTTTTTATATCCATCCTTTTAATTTAAAGGTAAACCCATTACCTATTGCCAACGAACCACCCAAGATGGAAATTTGCGATGATAATTTTGATGGCCTTTACAATTTCGACTTCACACAGCAAGATACTTTTGTACTAAACGGACAAAACCCAAGTGATTATTTTATTAGCTACTACGGCTCTTTAGAGAGTGCTGATGAAGGTACAAATGCTTTACCTGAAACTTACGAGGCATCTTCCTTCGAGATTGTATATGTGCGAATTGAAAACATTGAGACCAATTGCTTTAGTGTAACACAGTTTATGACGGTTGTTAGACCTAAACCATATGTAGATATCCCAGAACAAGTTATTTGCCTTAATGATCTACCATTATTAGTAAGCGCAGAAACCAATAATCCAGACCATACTTACTTATGGTCCACAAACCAAACAACTGCAGAAATTGAAATCGATCAAACAGGAACTTACAGTGTAACAGTAACATCTTCTTTTGGATGCACTACTACTAGCGTTTTTGAAGTTTCAGAATCTGAGTCCGCTTCTATCGATTTTACTGAAACAATTGATTTTTCAGATCCTAATAACGTTACCGTTACAATTAGTGGTATTGGTAATTACTTGTATCAAATCAATAATTTAGCTCCTCAAACGTCTAATGTTTTAGAGAATGTGCCATTGGGAAATAATACCATTACTGTTATAGATCAAAATGGCTGTGCCTCGGTTAGTAAAGACATAGTGATTATAGATACTCCAAAATTCATGACGCCTAATGGCGACAGTCGTTTTGATACATGGCATATTACTGGAGTTGAAAGATTACCAGGAACAATAGTATATATTTTTGATAGATACGGAAAATTATTAAAAACCCTATCCTCTTCTTCAGCGGGATGGAACGGAACTTACAATGGTAAATTAATGCCCGCAGCAGATTATTGGTATGTTGCTGTTGTTAAAGACGGAAGTGACGAATTTGAAGTTCGAGGACATTTTGCTTTGAGATATTAAGAAATGCATAATATTTGTTATTACAATTGACTCTATCGTAAAAAATATTGATTTTATCAAAAAAATTCTTTTGAATGGCAATTTTTAGTTAATTTCAGCCTTCATAATTTTCCCTACTCAAGTCTGCACAATTAACTTAATCTCATTATAAATGGCACCATTTAATGAGAGACTATTACCAAATTCTTTTTTTGGTAGTTTTTGGTTTTGCTATTGCCACGCAAGCCCAACAAATTACCACAGATGATTCTTTACCAATAAATGCCTTAATCCAGAACAATTTGGGCCAAGGTTGCGTTGATATAAGTAACATCTCTACGAGCGTTAATGGACAAAGCAGCGGATTAAGCAGTTTTGGCTCATTTAACAGTGCATCCTCTAATTTTCCTTTTGAAAACGGCATCCTTCTTACCACGGGAAGCATTGACTCAGCAGGTAATTCCTTAAACACAAGTCCACTTAATGAAGGTGACGAGAATTGGGGAACCGATACAGATCTAGAAAATGCCCTTAATATTTCCAATACCATAAATGCAACCTCTATTGAATTTGATTTTACATCTGTTGCCAATCAAATTCAGTTTAAGTACTTATTAGCTTCCGAAGAATATTTAAACGCAAACCCTTGTTCCTATTCGGATGGCTTTGCTTTTTTAATAAAGAAAGCTGGTACTTCAGAGCCATACACTAATATCGCATTAATTCCCAATACCAACATTCCTGTAAACACGAACACCATTCACGACGATATTGCAGGGTTTTGCACCGCCTCTAATGAAGCTTATTTCGAGGGTTATAATATTGGTGACACCAATTACAATGGCAGGACCACAGTATTGACAGCATTTGCTGATATAAATCCAAATGTACCATACCATATCAAATTAGTGATTGCAGATCAAGGTGATGAGTTTTATGATTCAGCCGTATTTATAGAAAGTAATAGTTTTAATGCTTCGGTTAATCTTGGTCCAGATATAGTGACTTGTGCTAATTCTACTTCATTAGACGGAGACATACAAAATAGTTTTGCAGACTATGAATGGTTTCTTAATGGCTTACCAATTGCTGGTGAAACCAACTCGACATTAAATGCAACCGCATCTGGTCTTTACACGGTAAAAATTACTATTGGATTGAATAACAGTGAATGTATCATTGAAGACAATATTCAAGTCACACTAAACTCCGAACAATCTACAACCAACATCTCAGATTATATATTATGTGATGATGCGGCTGATGACGGTATCGCCATATTTGATTTGCCCTCAAAAGAGAATGAAATCTTGAGTGCATTGCCACCATCTAACTACGTCGTCAGCTATCATCTCTCCTTAGACGATGCGCAGGATAATACAAATACACTTCCAGAAGTCTACCAAAACACAACCTCTCCTCAAACTATTTACGTGAGAACAGAGGATGCGGTTAACGGCTGCACAACCTATACCATGTTTAATCTCATTGTGAACCAAGCCCCTGAAATTAATGAGCCTCAAGACATTATTGCTTGCAACAATGGCACTGCTGATGCCTCTGCACTCATCAATTTAAATGAAACAAGTAACGAAGTTACTGGAGGTAATCCTAATCTATTTGTAAGCTATCATTTCACGCCGCAAGATGCGAATTCTGGAGCAAACCCTGTGTTCTCACCTTATAATACGGTCAATTCTGAAGACACACTTTACATAAGAGTTTTTAATGCTGAAACAGGATGTTTTAATACAACATCAGTACATATTACTGTTCAAGAAAGTCCCATAGTCAATGCCGACCAAAATCAATGGTTAGGTGCTTGTGACCAAGGAGGTGATGGTTTTGCCGATTTTGATTTAACCGAAGTAATAGATGATATTCTTCAAGGGCTTACGGGAGTATCTGTAAGTTTTCACTTGAGTGAAAGTGACGCGCAAACGGGTAACAATCCAATTGCAGATGCCTCTAACTATCAAAATGTAGTTTCCAATTTACAGCTTATTTACATTAGAATTGTAGATGAAGCAACGGGCTGTTCTACAATAGTGCCCTTAGAGATCCATACAAGTATTGTGGAGACAGGTGTTTCTGGAGCAGCACATTACGAATGTGATGATCCATCTGGTGATGATGTTGAAACTTTTGATCTTCAAATAGTAGCTACTGAAATGATTGGCGTCTATGAAGAACTAGTGGTCACATTTTATGAAACACAAGAAGATTTAGATAATGGTGTAAATGCCCTTGATGACAGTATTCCTTATGAAGTGGATACAGAAATGACACTTTATGCGACTGTTGCTAACTCTGATTGTATAGAATTTGCCGTAGTTTTATTGATAGTAACTCCGCCTATTGATATTCAACCGGGTACCGTAGATTATTGTGATGTTGATACCGATGGCTTCACCTCTATAGATCTGGAGTCTTTTAACGACTATGTCTCAACAGGCGTCAACGGAGCTAGTGTAAGCTATTATTTAACCGAAGATGACGCTACCAATCAGGAAAATGCACTTCCGCCCTATTATTACAACACTTCAAACCCACAACTGTTATGGGTAAGAGTTGAGAATTCGGTTTCAGGTTGCTATGATGTAGCGCTTTTAACTATTAACGTGACTTCTGCACCAACCGCTTATTTCCCTACAGATCTTATCGTTTGTGATAATGATACCGATGGGTTTTATGTTGTGGACCTTACCTCTAAAATTCCTGAAATTACTGAAGATACTTCTAATTTAGAGCTTAAGTTTTTTGATAATTATGACAATGCATTTAATGATGTCAGTAATATTTTAGAACCGGAAAGCTATAATACGGCCTCCCAAAATATTTATGTGCGTGTTGAAAATGTCACATCCGGATGTTTCAATATTGTATGGTTTTACACTGCCATAAGTGCGCTATTAGAAAATATCACGATTTCTAATTTTGCCAATTGTGAACCAGACGGGAATTTAATTACCGACTTCTATTTCTATTTAAAAGATGCTGAAATTCTTGAGGGTCTATCTGGATTTGATGTGCTCTATTTCGAAACAGAACAAGACGCCATTGATCGTACAAATATCATCGATAAATTTGCACCTTATCAAAATACAACGAGTCCGCAGGCGATGTATATCAGAATAGAAAGTATTTATGACATCCAATGCTTTGGAACTTACTCCTTTGATATAGAGGTTGGAGCGCTTCCCTTATTTAATGCGCCCTCTAACTTTTTTGTATGCGATGACGCGAGTAATGATGGCGTAGAGAACTTTAATTTCAACGATAAAGTCGATGAGATTTCAGAAGGGATATCCCAAGATTTAGAGATTTCGTTTCATTTGTCCCAATATGAGGCCGAATTAGATCTTAATGAGCTTCCACTTAATTTTACTAATACCAGTAATCCACAACAGATATTTGTTAGAATTGAAAACGGAACCTATTGTACTGCTGTCTCTGGATTTCAGATAGACATTATTCAATTGCCCATTGTTGGGAGCCCTTCAGACTTGGTTAAATGTGATACTGATTACGACGGATTTGTGAATTTTGATATTTCAGAAGTGGAAATAGAAATTTTAGATGTAAGGCAAGATGACATTATCATTACATATCACGAATCTTTTGAGGGTGCAGAAACGGATACCGAAATTATTGGTGATCCCGAAAATTATACCAATACTTCTAATCCTCAAACCGTATATATTAAAATCAATAATACCATTTCCGATTGTTCTGTAGCATTACCTATTAACTTGAGTGTTGATCTTCCGCCTCTGGTTAATGATTTTGAGACTTATGATATCTGCGAAAATGTAGAGTCTAGTTTTGATCTTAGCACAATAGATACTGTTGTCAATAATACGCCTTCATCGTTTTTGATAAGTTATTACGGTTCGCTTTCAGACGCCGAAAACAATATCAATGCGCTTTCTACAGATTATACCTATACTTCAAATACTGATACTATTTTTATACGAATTGAAAACCCAGTCACGGGTTGTTGGACCACTTACAATTTTGATTTAGTTATAAATGCATTACCCATAGCAAATACACCAGGAGATCTAAGGGCTTGTGATGATATCAGTAATGATAATTTGGAAGAATTTGATATCTATACCTTAACACCAGAAGTCTTGGGCAGTCAAGATGCTGATGCTTTTACTGTGACGTATTATGCTAATGAGACTGATGCTATTTCAGAAACAAATCCGCTTGATAATTTTATAATAGGTCAAGATTCTCAGACCATTTATGTACGAGTTGAGAACAACGAGACGGGATGTTTTAGCACAACCCAATTTGGTTTGATTATAAATGAACATCCAAATACTCCAAATCCAATTGCAAATTGTGACGATGATTATGATGGTATTACCATGTTTGATCTTACCCAAGTAGAACCTGAACTTTTTGATACCCTTAACCCTGATGTTGAAATCACTTATTTTGAATCATTAACTGACTTAGAATCCAACACAAGTCCCATAGCTAATCCTGCAGCATACGAGAACATCAGTAGCCCACAGACTATTTTTGTTAAGGTTTATAACACCATTTCTGATTGTTTTCAATGGGTTAGTCTCGAAATAGATGTTAATCTTCCTCCAGAAATTAATCCAGTACAAACCTATAATGCTTGTATTAAAGCAGACGGTTTTGTCACCTTATCAGATTTTAATGTACAATGGCTTGATCAAAGTTTTAATATTATTGTGAGCTATTATGCTTCGGAAAATGACGCTTTCAACCAAAGCAATCCTTTAGAGGATACTTATTTTTACACCTCTAATGTTGAAACCTTATTTTTACGAGTAGAATTTTCAACCACGCATTGTTTCTATATTCATGAATTTAATTTGGTGATTAATGAACGTCCTATAGCAAATCAACCTCCTCCATTAGAGACTTGCGATGATGATTATGATCAGTTTTTCAACTTTGATTTTACCCAACAAAATCAAATCGTTCTGGGTAATCAAACCCAAAATGACCACACGGTCTCTTACTACTTGAATTTAGAAGATGCAGAAAATGCTATCAACGCATTGTCCAATGATTTTGAAGCCACTAACAATGACATCATCTTTGTGAGAGTAGAAAATAACACTACTGGTTGTTTCTCTCTAACACAATTTGAAACTATTGTAAGGCCAAAACCTATAGTTGATATTCCTGATCAAGTGATTTGTCTAGATGATTTACCGTTATTGGTTAGTGCAAATACCAACAATCCAAACGATTCTTATGAATGGTCTACCAACGCTATTTCTCCCGAAATTGAAATTACAGAAGTAGGCACCTACTCTGTGACTGTTACTTCAGAATATGAATGTACTACCACAACTGTTTTTAATGTATCAGAATCTGAAGCAGCAAGTATTGATTTCACTGAAACCGTAGATTTTTCAAATCCTAACAACATTACAATTACAATAAGCGGGATTGGCAATTATCTCTATCAATTAGATGATCTCAGTCCTCAAGAATCGAATGTTTTTGAGAACGTCACCTTGGGCTACCACACTGTTACTGTTATTGATCTCAATGGTTGTTCAGAGGTCACTAAAGACGTTGTAGTTATAGATGCTCCAGCATTCGTTACGCCTAATGGCGATGGCTATTTTGACACTTGGCACATCACAGGTGTTGAGACTTTACCGGGCACCATGGTTTATATCTTTGACCGCTATGGTAAATTGTTAACCACATTAAGTCATACTTCGCAAGGATGGGACGGTACTTATAATGGGCATCAAATGCCAGCAACAGACTACTGGTTTTTAGCAAAAGTTAAAAAGGGAGAAATTGATTTTGAGGTAAGAGGACACTTCTCACTTCGTTTATAGCGTGTATACATCAATATAACAAATTCTGTGAAATTTTTATGAGCAATCGTATCGTCTTGATTTCTATATACGAATCAACTAAGGGTTAAGTTCTGCTATTATCAACTCATAGCTTACTATTTTCAAAACAAAGTGGTTTGCCCTTCTCCATCCTTATCTAAACTATCGTCAGCATCTTGATCTTTTGAGGCCTGATTGGCAGAAGATTTTTCTCCTGATTGAGATGCTCCATTGTCACTGTCAACTTCAGTTTCATCAATCACCTCCACATCTTCTGCATGAATGTCTTCAGGAGCCTCATATGGTAACGGATCTAAAATACTAATTTGATTTACTTTCTCTTTTGTAAGTTGGTTGCCTAGGGCAGTAATTCCTTTAACAGCTATAAATTCTTCTAAATTCACCGTCTCGTTATCTTTTCGGTCTTTACCGCGTTCTTTGGTGAATTCTATTTCGGCCATTGGTCTCCAATCCGTAGATACGATTTCGAGATGCGATTTTGGATGGTCTGAAATAAACGTCTCCTGTTTGCCTTCATTTTCAATTAAAAATCGTTTCACATAATAAAGTTCCTTTTCTCCATTAAAATAAATAGCAGAAATTGGTTTTTTAGGATTCCATTTCTCTAAAACAATCATATCATCATCAAAACGAGCCGTGATTTCAGGAAGTATCGTCTTAACTTCTCCAGACTGTGTAATAATTAACAATCGGTCTTCGCCTCTAAACTCACCTAAAAGTTCACCACGATCATCAACATTAAGTCGTTGTACGACCTCATCGAACCAAATTTTTCGTGGTTTTAAAGTGGACACCCCTTTTTCCTTAAGCTCAATTTTTTTGATGGCATATTTTGTTACCGTATTTCCTTTTGAAGAGCGGCCTTTAATGAGAATATCAGCAAAATCAAGATCCCATTTTAGTTTTTTAATACTTCCAACTTGACGTAAATAAATGGTGATTACTTCTGCCTCTCCGTTAGGATTTGCAGAAAAATACCACATCAGGGATCCTTTAGAGCCATTGGTCAAATCATATTCACGATCTCGAGTAACAGCCGTAATTGCAAATCGCTTCACATACGTTGGCCCTTTACTGCCATCTCTATAGATCATGTTGTATATGGTGCGCTTGTCTTTCTTTTTGAACACGGCAACATGCACAATATCCTTGCCTATAAAGGTTTTGGTATCCACTTTAGTTACCATCATTTTGCCGTCTTTAGTGAAGCAAATAATGTCATCAATATCACTACAGTCACATACGTATTCATCTTTCTTTAAAGATGTCCCTATAAACCCTTCACTACGATTGACGTAAAGTTTTGTATTACGAATGATCACTTTGGTGGCATCCACATCTTCAAACGTTCTTATCTCGGTCTTACGCTCTCTTCCTGCGCCATAGTCTTTTTTGAGACGCTCAAAATATGCTATCGCATAGTCAATTAAGTTGGCAAGGTGATGCTTTACCTCTGCTATTTGATCTTCTAAGGCATCAATCTTTTGTTGCGCTTTATCTATATCAAATTTTGAAATCCGTTTAATTCTAATCTCGGTCAAACGAACAATATCCTCTTCTGTTACCTCGCGTTTTAAATGCTTAGTAAAAGGTTTCAAACCTTTATCTATAGCCTTTATAACACCTTCCCATGTTTCCTCTTCTTCAATATCGCGATATACACGGTTTTCAATAAAAATACGCTCTAAAGAAGCAAAATGCCATTGTTCTTCAAACTCGCCGAGTCTAATTTCCAATTCGCTTTTCAGCAGTTCTACTGTTCGTTCCGTAGAACGACGTAACATCTCTGTTACCCCAATAAATAAGGGCTTGTTGTCTTCTATAATACAGCCTAAAGGAGAAATAGAAGATTCACAGTTGGTAAATGCATAAAGGGCATCTATGGTTTTATCTGGAGAAATACCAGGTGGTAAATGCACTAGTATTTCAACATTAGCCGCCGTATTGTCTTCAATTTTCTTAATCTTAATCTTCCCTTTATCATTGGCTTTCAAAATAGAGTCAATAAGAGAAGAAGTGTTGGTGCCAAAAGGAATTTCTGTAATTACCAGTGTGTTTTTGTCCAACTGCGAAATTTTAGCACGCACGCGAACGCGACCTCCACGAAGACCATCTTTATAATCACTAATATCGATGATGCCTGCAGTAGGAAAATCTGGATATATTGTAAAACGCTTTCCTTTTAAATGTTTAACGGAAGCATCTATAAGTTCAATAAAATTATGAGGTAGAATTTTAGTAGAAAGCCCTACAGCAATCCCTTCTCCACCTTGTGCCAGAAGTAATGGAAACATGACGGGAAGATTGATAGGCTCTTTTCGACGACCGTCATAACTGGACTGCCAGTCCGTTATTTTTGGATTATAAACAACATCCAACGCAAATTTTGACAAACGTGCCTCTATATAACGAGAAGCCGCAGCACTATCTCCAGTGAGAATATTACCCCAGTTTCCCTGAGTATCGATAAGTAAATCTTTTTGTCCAATTTGAACCATGGCATCAGCGATACTCGCATCACCGTGAGGATGGTACTGCATGGTATGACCTACAATATTGGCTACTTTATTGTAGCGGCCGTCATCGAGATCTTTCATAGAGTGCATGATCCTACGCTGTACAGGTTTAAAACCGTCTTCTATAGCAGGTACTGCTCGCTCTAAAATTACGTAAGATGCATAATCTAAAAACCAATCTTTGTACATTCCAGTAACTCTGGTAATGCTTTCTTGAGGCAAATCGGGTTGTTCGCTATTTATGTTTAAGTCGTTGGTATCTTCACTCATTAATGATCGCTCCTGTTTTGTTCAATTTAATAATCTTACTTAATGACTGCCTAATATATCTGCGTTTTTTATTGCCCAAAAGAGTAATATTAAACGTTTCCTTGTTTGTTTTACCTCTTGAATTTTTGGTGTAAACAATTAAGGTTCTATAGAAAAAAAAGTTGTGGATTTTATATGCTTCTAACCGGTCTTTTTCAAACTCCAATCGTGTTTCCCTATAATTAAATCGGTCAGAAAGTAAAAGCCCCTTATTAATGATGATTACTTTTCTACCATCACTATCATATTCAAAATATCTTGAAATATTATGTACCAAAAAGAAAATAATCACAAAAGCTAAGACCACACCACCAAGAATTAAGGCACTGTGCGTATTAAAATCTGAAAACATTCGGGATAAAGTAGCAAATACAATGATTAATACAATCATTATAAAATAAACCGATACAATAGTATTTTTGACTTTGCCGTTATTGGTGCGCATGATAGTTACTCTACAATATCCAGTTCAACTTTTAGGTTATCAATAATGAATTCCTGTCTCGTAGGTGTGTTTTTACCCATATAAAATGACAACAATTCTTCTATAGACATATCCTTATCTAGCATTACAGGATCTAAACGAATATCTTCGCCAATAAAATGCACAAACTCATCTGGTGAGATTTCACCTAGCCCCTTAAATCTTGTAATTTCAGGTTTTGGCTTCAATTTCTCTATGGCTGCTATACGCTCGTCTACAGTATAACAATAAATCGTCTCTTTTTTATTACGTACCCTAAATAATGGGGTTTGAAGAATATATAAATGGCCTTCCTTAATGACTTCAGGAAAAAACTGCAAGAAAAATGTAATTAGCAACAGTCTAATGTGCATGCCATCAACATCAGCATCTGTCGCAATAACCACATTATTATACCGAAGATCTTCTAAAGAATCCTCAATATTAAGCGCAGCTTGTAACAAGTTAAACTCCTCATTTTCATACACAATCTTCTTACTTAGACCATAGCTATTGAGTGGTTTCCCCTTTAAACTAAAAACCGCTTGAGTATTAACATCTCTTGATTTTGTTATACTTCCCGAAGCAGAATCCCCCTCTGTTATAAAGAGTGTTGTTTCTAGATTACGTTCATTTTTAGTATCTCCAAAATGCACACGACAATCCCTGAGTTTTTTATTATGAAGACTTGCCTTTTTAGCTCTGTCTTTAGCTAATTTTCTAATACCAGAAAGCTCTTTACGTTCGCGCTCTGCCTGAAGTATTTTTCTCTGAATCTTATCTGCGGTTTCTGGATTTTTATGAAGGTAATTATCTAGATATTTTTTTAAGAAATCATTGATATATGTTCTCACCGTTGGCAGCTCTCCTCCCATATCTGTAGAACCCAACTTAGTTTTAGTCTGGCTTTCAAATACGGGCTCCATGACTTTGATAGAAATGGCAGAAACTACAGATTTTCTAATATCTGAAGCTTCATATGATTTTCCGTAGAAATCGCGAATTGTTTTTACCAAAGCTTCTCGAAATGCCAATAAATGCGTTCCACCCTGTGTTGTATTCTGTCCGTTAACAAAACTTCTATATTCTTCGCTATATTGAGTTCTACTATGCGTTATCGCAACTTCAATATCATCACCTTTTAGGTGGATGATTGGATAAAGTCGATCTGATTCGGCAATGTTTTCAGATAATAAATCTTTAAGTCCGTTTTCGCTATAAAATTTTTCTCCGTTGAATACTATAGTCAACCCAGGATTTAGATAGACATAGTTTTTGAGCATTTTTTCAACATACTCATTACGGTACTTGTAATTTTTGAAGATGGTTTCATCTGGAATAAAAGAAACTTTGGTCCCCTTCCGACGTGAGGTATCATCCAAAAGTTCTTCATCCATCAAATTACCTTGCTCAAATTCTGCAGCAGCAGATTTACCATCACGATTAGATTCAACCCTAAAGTAATGGGACAAGGCATTCACGGCTTTTGTACCAACACCATTAAGACCTACCGACTTTTTAAAAGCTCTAGAATCATACTTACCACCAGTATTCATTTTAGACACTACATCTACCACTTTCCCTAAAGGAATACCACGGCCGTAATCACGTACAATTACCTTATTGCCCTGTATGGAAATTTCAATGGTTTTACCCGCTCCCATCACATACTCATCAATGGAATTGTCTAAAACCTCTTTTAATAAAATATAAATACCATCATCTGGTGAAGAGCCGTCTCCCAGTTTACCAATATACATACCAGGACGCATACGAATGTGTTCTTTCCAGTCCAGCGAGCGTATGTTGTCTTCGGTATATTTGGTTTCTTCAGTCATAAATAAAGGCGGCGTTAGATAGTACGCTAATATAACACAACGTCGTAAAAAATGAAATAAGGATGCCACGAAGTAATTAACAATAAAAAACAAATGTTGTTGAGAACCTCAGTATTTCTTATCGATTTTATGCTTTAAGCTAATTTATTTGCTTTTTTGAGCAAATCACAGAAAGCGCGGTTATCTATTTTTGCCGAAAAATAAACACATGAAACATCTCTTGATCATTATTCTTTTTGCGCTTTTGAGCTTGAGCACTTTCTCCCAAACTAACAGTTCTCCTTATGAATGGAATTGGACTACAGATGGTATTTGGACTGGTGCAGCACTTGCTGGCAGTGCTGGTGGATTATTGCTCATTCAAAATAAAGAAGACATTAGCATGGAAGAGCTTAATCGGGTTTTGGCAAATAGAGATAACATTAATTTTCTTGACAAATGGGTTGCAGGAAATGACTCTGAGGATGCAAGTACATTAAGCGATATTCCATTTGCTCTATCTTTTGTAGCGCCATTTGCATTATTATTTGATGATGAAGCTAATGAACATAGTGGACAATTATTTGGTATTTATATCGAAAGTTTAGCAACAACAGCCTCCCTATATGCAATTACAGCAGGTTTGGTGAATCGTTCAAGACCATATGTATACAGCGATGCTATACCAGATGAAAGACGTACTCGTAATAACGGGCAGCGCTCATTTTACTCTGGACATGTTGCAGCCACGACTGCGGCTACATTTTTTGCTGCAAAAGTATTTCAGGATTTTAATCCAGACTCTAAGGGCGTGCCCTACGTTTGGACGGGAGCGGCAATTTTACCACTCACAGTAGGATACTTAAGAATGGAGGCTGGACAACACTTTTTAACTGACGTGCTTTTAGGCTATGGTTTAGGCGCTGTTGTAGGGTATTATACTCCAGAATTACACAAAAAGGGTAACGAACAAAAACTCAGTTTTGGAACGTTTACAGATCTAACCCCTAAAGGAGAACGTTATCAAGGCGTGGGTTTAAGCTTTAAGTTTTAAAGCTCCGTTATTCTGTAAAGGAAAATTTATAGAAGTTATTACATTAAAAAACAAGCCTGAAATAGTTCTATTTTAGGCTTGCTTTTTTTTACAATGTGAGTTTTAATTGGTATACTATACGTTAAATAAGAAATGCATCACATCACCATCCTTAACCGTGTAATTTTTACCCTCAACACGCATTTTTCCTGCTTCTTTTACTTTAGCCTCATTACCATGAGATACAAAATCATCATAAGCGATGACTTCTGCTCTAATAAAGCCTTTTTCAAAATCGGTATGAATCACACCTGCGGCTTGAGGTGCTGTAGACCCAACATCTATAGTCCAAGCACGAACCTCTTTTACACCAGCCGTAAAATACGTCTGTTGGTTTAATAATTTATAAGCAGATCTAATCAGCTTTGCAGAACCAGCCTCAGCTAAACCAATATCTTGAAGAAACATTTTGCGCTCTTCGTAGTCATCCAATTCATTAATATCGGCCTCTGTACCTACAGCAAGTACCAAAACTTCAGCATTTTCATCTTTTACGGCTTCAAGCACTTTGTCTACGTATGCATTTCCTGTAGTTGCACTTCCTTCATCAACATTACAAACGTACATTACAGGTTTATCGGTAATAAGTTGAGCTGGATTAACAAAATCGTTATAGTCATCTTCGCTAAATTCCAAAGCTCTTACAGATGTTCCTGCCTCTAATCCTGCTTTCAGCTTAAGCAAAACAGCCTCTTCTTTTTGAGCTTCTTTATTACCTGTTTTTGCAGCACGCTTTACTTTATCTAATTTTTTATCTACTGTTTCCAAATCTTTCAATTGGAGTTCCATATCAATGGTTTCCTTATCTCGAATTGGGTTGACGTTACCATCAACGTGTATAATGTTTTCATTATCAAAACAACGCAAAACATGAAGAATGGCATCTGTTTCACGAATATTTGCTAAAAATTGATTTCCTAAACCTTCTCCTTTACTAGCGCCTTTTACAAGACCTGCAATATCTACAATCTCAACTGTAGCTGGCATAACCCGCTCAGGATTTACTAAACTTTCTAGCTTTTCCAGTCTTGGGTCCGGAACATTGACAACCCCAATATTTGGTTCAATAGTACAAAACGGAAAGTTTGCACTTTGAGCCTTGGCATTTGATAAACAATTAAATAAGGTCGATTTTCCTACGTTTGGTAATCCTACAATTCCAGCTTTCATTAATAATGTATTTAATAGTTTCCGTGTAAACGAAAATCTTTTTTTTGCGAGTGCAAATATAAGTATTTAAGCATGACTTTACTTATAGTTTATCATTAGAAATCATCCTACAATTAAGACTTTTTTAAAACGATTTCGACTTTAGTTTCTTATAAAGAATCAAACCTTCAACCCATTTAACAAAAAAAAAATTTAGAAAAAATTTAAATATCTCATTGAAACGTAGGGAAAAACGCATCTTAACTGTTAAATAGATAGATATACTTGTGTTTTTATATCTTTAAGAATCTGTATTTTCAAATTAATCCATATAACCCTCTAACAATGAAAAAATCAATTAGCCTTCTACTCCTATTATTAACGCTCTTTGCTTGCTCAGATGATAAAACAGAAACCGATACTACCGGTGCCTATCTTATATCTGGCAAGTTTGTAACTCCAAATGGTGAAGACGCTATTTCAAAAGCTAAAATCGAACTCTTCAAGGAAGGCCTGTTATTGAAAACACAAATGACCAACAGTTTAGGTGAGTTTAGTTTAGAAGAGTTGACTCCTGGCACTTATGATATTCGGCTTTCTAAAGGTTTATTTTCGGCTTCAAGAACCGTAACCATTGATGATGCAAATGACCTTCTAGAAATTATTTTAGAAACTATTGCCGTAACAGATCTTCCAAATATTGCAGTTGTTACCGGAAGCTATGATCATATCGAAGATGTGCTGTACAATATAGGTCTCGTTAACCCTGAAACCCAAGAACCACTTTTTGATATTATAGAAGGACAAAATATTTTTGGCCGTTCTCAAGCAGAACCTCATAAAAGCCATGGCAATAGTCTATCTCACATGAATAGAACCACTAATTCTCAATTGCAACCTAATGTAGATTTTGATTTTGCAGATTTAATTGAGTCTCCCGATCTTTTGAACAGCTATGATATCATCTTTTTAAATTGTGGTTTAAATGAAAGTAAAATAGAATTTAGCAACAATCTAACAAATTATGTAGCAAATGGCGGACTCTTATATGCTACAGATTGGGCGTTTGCTTACTTAGAGGATATCACTAATGGCGGTGAAGATTATATTGATTTTTACCAACCTATCCATTCTGGTACATCATTATCTACCGAAGCTGAATTATTAAATGAAGATCTTGCCAGCTGGTTGTCACTCAATTTTGAAATAGAATTAACGGACAATACCGTGACAATAGATGAATTTCTTAGCTCTTGGCAAGTGGTTGACACCTATGATACCGAAACGGTAATACCTTGGTTATACGGGCCTGTAGAATATAATGGAATAAGCGAAAGCAAATACTTAGCTTATACCTTTTTACATGATGAAGGCGCTGTGCTCTACTCTTCTTTTCATACTGAAAATGAAACAGACGAAGCTACCAGCGTTGAGCGACTGATGCAATATCTAGTATTTGAGCTTTCTGCCATGAAATAAAATTAGAGAACCCAATTATTCTGATATAAAAAAAGCCCTAAATATTGATTTAGGGCTTTTATATATTATCTCATTTTCATTTAATCTTCAGGATGCATAAAGCGTTGCTTTCCTAAAAGCACCTCTTCAGATTCTACATGCTCATCATCAGGCACACAACAATCTACAGGACACACTGCAGCGCACTGCGGCTCCTCATGAAAGCCTTTACATTCTGTACACTTATCTGGTACAATGTAATAAATCTCATCACTTACAGGCTCTTGTGCCTCTTCTGCATCAACGGCATTACCGTTAGGCAAAACCACATTTCCTTCTAAACTTGTACCGTCTTTATAGCGCCAATCATCAGCACCTTCGTAAATAGCTGTATTTGGACATTCTGGCTCACATGCGCCACAATTGATACACTCATCTGTTATTACAATCGCCATAGTAATCTTTCGTTTTTGTTTCCTAAATTTGCATTCTTAAAACGCTTGCAAAAATAACGCCTATACCTCGTTTAACCAAACCCCTTATGGATTTACAACAAAGAATTAACGCTTTAACTCATTTAGGCAAGTTTCTAAGTCAATTTTCAACAGAAGGCATCACACGTAACGATGCTATTCTCCATAATGATGTTTTTTTTGAAGGATTTCAGCATCAAATGAAACTCGCCAGTGAAACTAACGGTTGGTTCACTAAAGAAAACATATGCTTCGCATTAGAAGGCTGGTCTCAACAATTAAAAGAAAATCAGATCAAACAATGGGTAAGCAAGTATACATTTCATATTGAAACACCTAAGACCATTGCAATCGTCATGGCCGGAAACATCCCTTTGGTTGGGTTTCATGATTTTATTTCGGTACTTATTTCTGATCATTCGGTATTGGTAAAGCAATCTTCTAATGATAAGCACCTACTGCCCTACTTGGCCAAATATTTGGAATATGTGGAGCCCGGTTTTCGAAATAGAATACGATTTACGGAAGGTAAATTAGAGAATTTTGATGCGGTTATTGCTACAGGAAGCAATAATACCGCTAGATATTTTGAATATTACTTTAAAGATAAGCCGTCCATCATTAGAAAAAACCGAAACTCTATTGCCATCCTTACCGGAAAGGAAAATGAAGATCAACTTAAAGCACTTTCCGAAGATATTTTTAGGTATTATGGCTTAGGCTGTAGAAATGTATCCAAGCTTTATGTGCCTAAAGACTATGACTTTGAGCTGTTTTTTAAAGCAATGTATAACTGGCATCCCATTATTCACCAAAACAAATACGCTAATAATTACGATTACAATAAGGCCGTTTATTTAATGAGCGAATTTCAAATGCTTGAAAATGGCTTTTTAATGATTAAAGAAGATGAAAGTTTCGCCTCTCCTATTGCGACGCTATTCTACGAATATTATGATTCTAAAGCGGCATTACAAACCGAAATCGAAAATAAAAAAGATCAAATTCAATGTGTTGTAGCAAGTGGCTTTAAAGCAAGTGAAATTGAATTTGGACAAACCCAATTGCCAAACCTATGGGACTATGCCGATGATGTTGATACTATTTCGTTTGCGTTGACAATCTGTTAATAAGTTATCATTTTCTTAACCCTTTTTTTTTGAGAATTTACCACCTTTGTTAGTGAATTGGATACCCTTACATTTGTAAAACACTATTCAAAAAATCAACATTAATCGCATTCTGAAATTTCAGAACAAACTATATCTTCATGAAAAAACATAATTTTAGTGCTGGTCCTTGCATATTGCCACAAGAAGTCTTTGAAAAGGCATCACAGTCTATATTGGATTTCAATAATGACGGACTTTCAATTTTAGAAATCTCTCACCGTAGCAAGGCCTTTGTCGATGTTATGGAAAATGCAAGAGCATTGGCTTTAGAGCTTTTAGGTCTTGAAGGAAAGGGCTATAAGGCATTGTTTTTACAAGGAGGCGCCAGTACGCAATTTTTAATGGTAGCCTTAAATCTTTTAGAAAAAAGAGCGGCTTATCTCAATACAGGAACTTGGAGTGATAAAGCCATCAAAGAAGCTAAAATTTATGACGATATTTTAGAAGTAGGATCTTCTAAAGAGGCTAATTACAACTACATCCCAAAAGGATATAGTATTCCAGAAGATCACGATTATTTTCACTGTACTTCAAATAATACCATTTTTGGAACACAGATTAAAGAATTTCCAAACTCACCGATCCCAATGGTTTGTGATATGAGTAGTGATATTTTTTCTCGTGAATTGGATTTTTCTAAATTCAGTTTAATTTATGCGGGTGCACAAAAAAATATGGGTCCGGCTGGCACAACGCTTGTTGTAGTTAAAGAAGATATTCTAGGTAAAGTTTCTCGTAAAATTCCATCTATGATGGATTATAGCGTACATATTAGTAAAGGCAGCATGTATAACACGCCTCCTGTTTTTGCTGTATACGTTTCTATGCTCACACTGCAATGGTTAAAAAGCTTAGGAGGCATTGCTGCGATTGAAAAAGAAAATAAGAAGAAAGCCCAATTGATTTATTCTGAAATTGATTTAAATCCGCTTTTTAAAGGTTTTGCTGCTGAAGGAGACCGGTCAATAATGAATGCCACCTTCACTTTAGAAAATGAAAACCTTAAGGATACTTTTGAAACAATGGTTAAAGACGCTAATATCAACGGTATTAACGGTCATAGAAGCGTTGGAGGCTATAGAGCATCGATGTACAATGCCATGCCATTAGAAAGTGTTGGCGTATTGGTAGATGTCATGAGTGAATTAGAGCGTAAAGCTTAACAATTAGAGTTAGCATACTTAACCCACATAATAACTAAAAAGATAAAAGCTAGACCTAGTTTTTATCTAAAAAATAATAAAAATTAATATGAAAGTATTAGCAAACGACGGTATCTCACAAAGCGGAATTGAAGCCTTGAAACAAGGCGGTTTTGAAGTAGAAACTACAACTGTAGCCCAAGAGCAACTAACAAATTACATTAACACCAACAACGTTGATGTCCTTTTAGTGAGAAGTGCAACAACAGTTCGCAAAGACTTAATTGATGCTTGCGATAATTTAAAAGTTATTGGACGCGGTGGTGTTGGTATGGATAATATCGATGTAGAATATGCAAGAAGTAAAGGAAAACACGTCATCAATACGCCTGCTGCATCTTCTCAATCTGTTGCAGAATTAGTTTTTGCTCACTTGTTTGGTGGGGTACGTTTTCTACACGACTCTAATAGACACATGCCATTAGATGGTGATACCAAATTTAAAGATCTTAAGAAAAATTATGCTAAAGGGGTAGAACTTAGAGGAAAAACCTTGGGGATTATAGGCTTTGGCCGAATTGGTAGAGAAGTTGCAAAAATTGCTTTAGGGGTTGGAATGAAAGTGATTGCTAGCGATAAATTTGTAGGCAAAGCAGACATTAAGGTTGAATTTTACAATGGGCAATACATCAATGTAGAAATAGAAACCCAACCAATGGATGATATTCTCAAGCAAGCAGACTTTATTACCTTACATGTACCCGCACAAGATGGTTATATTATTGGTGAAAAAGAATTAGGAATGATGAAAGACGGCGTAGGATTAATTAATGCCGCAAGAGGAGGCGTCATTGATGAAGTCGCTTTAGTAAAAGTTCTAGAAACTGGAAAAGTAGCTTTTGCTGGTTTAGACACCTTTGAAAGTGAGCCTACACCAGCTGTTCAAGTATTAATGAATGGTAGAATCTCATTAACACCACATATTGGTGCTGCTACTAATGAAGCTCAAGATAGAATTGGTACTGAACTCGCAGAACAAATTATTAGTATTTTAAAAACCCAGGAAGCTTAGAAAATAAGTTTCATCTCACTTTTGAAAGCCCGTGATAATCTCAAATTCACGGGCTTTTTTTGTATATTACTAGTCCATATAAACAAAATATTATGTCCGGAATTTTAGATTTACTAAACGGCGAGACAGGAAAAGCCATTATTAGTGGGGTCTCCAATCAAACCAATCAGCCTGAAGACAAAACACAAAGTGTTTTGACCATGGCATTACCTGTATTGATGACAGCAATGAAACGCAACGCAGCAACACCAGAAGGCGCCCAAGGTCTTATGAGCGCTTTAAACTCAAATAAACATGACGGCGGTATTCTTAATAATCTCAGCGGATTATTTGGTGGAGGTGTCGATGCTAACGTTTTAAATGACGGGAGTAAAATCTTAGGTCATGTTTTAGGAGGAAAACAAAGTACAGTAGAACAGACCTTGAGTGCCAAATCTGGAATGGATTTAGGATCTGTATCCCAAATATTGAAAGTTGCAGCACCAATCTTGATGGGAATGTTAGCAAAACAGACTAAAGAAAAAAACGTTGATAGTGCTGGTGGACTTGAAGGGATGCTAGGCAGTCTTCTTGGGGGTAACTCTGCCAAACAAGAGCAAAGCTTTTTAGAAGCTATTTTAGATGCCGATAATGACGGTAGCGTTATTGACGATGTTGCGGGCATGGTTTTAGGCGGAAACAAGAACAAAGGCGGACTAGGCGGAATGCTTGGTGGACTTTTTGGCGGAAAATAAATGCGCCTTTATGATTTCAGGATCATATGAAGTGCATAGACGATTTTTTTAAAAGGATACGTAAGCCAAACAATTTGTTTGGCTTATTTGTTTCCCTCAGCCAAAAGATGGTTTCACTCATTTCAGGTTTTAAAACCTGAACTTTGGATCTAATTTCGCAGAGGGATTGAAGTCGTTTCAACCGCCTAATTTTGTAACTTTAAAATAAAAAAGATGAAAAAAGTAATCACACTCCTTTTAACGCTGACCCTTTTTAATTGTGGCACATCAAATTATGTATCCAATTCACCTGATCTTGAAAATATCCCTGAGGAAGATATCGTTAAAATTGCCAATGATGATCTCGAATATGAAATCATCATTATTGAACCTGGATTTAATACCTGGTTGGCAAGTATCGCGAGACCAGAAGGTTATTATTCCCAATCCTACATGGAGGCTAGAAACATACAGTGGGTAAATGCTTGGAACACAAGAGTACTGCAACCACAACGTTTTGATCCTAATTTGTACGAGTTGCAAATCGATTATCGTTCAAATATAGATTACGGTTACGAGGTTAACTATAAGCTTTTTAACTACTTCACCTATTTTCAATTAACTTATGATCAACGTTTGTCTTCTTTTCTACCTAGAATTTAATAAGGTCTTTTTATCTTTGCATGGCAATTTTAGCTATGTTAAAAAATTTTAAGGCACGTTGGGAGATTCAAGAGGATTGGCAATTGTTATTTCCATTACTAGGGATAATTGGCTTGGGCTATAGCGTCTTTAAATTGGCCTCAGTAATATTGCCCGCTGTTTCTATTATAATAACGATAGCTATTGCCGCACTCCTTTTTTTCTTACTGCTGAAATTGATACTGTTCATTTTTAAAAAATTAGAGCATAAATGGGTGGTAACCTATCGTTGGGAGATGATTCGCATCTTTATCGTTTTTGCTTTAACGGGATCATCATCAGTGTTTGTGGGACGTCCTATTATAAAACTCATCGGAATTACTAAAGAAAACTTAAACCCAATACTCTATTGGGTTTTATTCATTATCATTGGACTCATTTTTTATCAGGTTTTACTAGTGTCTTTTGGTTGGCTATTTGGTCAATTTAAATTTTTCTGGGAATTTGAAAAAAAAATGCTCAGACGTTTCGGATTAGGAACTTTTATAGATTAATGAATCAGCACAAACCACATAACGCACTTAGAGTCTCACTATTAGTTTTAGTGATGGCTTTGCTTTTGCCTAGTGTTGTAAAGCTGGCGCATGCTTTTGAAAACCACGAACATGTGGTTTGTAAAGGAGAAAATCAAAGTCATCTACACGAACTGGATTTAGACTGCGAATTTTATAAATTCAAACTCAACACTAACTTTAGTTTTGAATTTGCGAACTACGAAATTTTTATTTCAGAACAATTTCAAGAGTTAAATCTTGAACATTATACCTTTTTAAATGGTCATCAGCAACGTACCGCTTACCTTCGAGGACCACCGTGTTTAGTAGCATATTGTTAAAAATATACTTACACTAAACACCATTACATGAAATATTTTTTATGCTGTTTGGCTTTGATCCATTTTGGATCTGGCTTTGCACAAGATTGCACTTATACGTTTGAGGGGCAGTTGATTGATTTTCACGACAACTCGCCAATAGCTGCTGCAGCCATATACATTGAGTCTACTCAAAAGTATGTGACTTCAGATTTCGACGGAAACTTTACCATCAACAACCTTTGTGAAGGTCCGTTGATCTTAAAGATCTCTCACATTGCCTGTGAAGATAAAACCACAACTTATACCATAAATTCCGATAGAAAGGAAACCATTTATATGGAACACCATACTGAAGAATTGAATGAAATTTCGGTAATAAGTAATGGATCAAGAGACGTTACTAAAACGGCGCAGGAAACTGTTTTAGAATCTGAAACGCTAAACCGATATAGCGCCTTGAATCTAGGTGATGCTTTAAAGGAAGTGTCTGGAGTGAGCTCCATCAATACAGGAAATGCCATTGTTAAACCAATGATCAATGGTATGCACAGTAGCAGATTACTAATATTAAATAATGGTGTTCGTCTCCAAGATCAAGAATGGGGGATTGAACATGCTCCAAATATTGACATCAATACAGCAGATCAAATTTCGGTAATTAAAGGATCTGCTGCACTTGCTTATGGCGGAGATGCCATTGGCGGAGTTGTGGTGATTAAGCCTTCTAGAATTATTTTAAAAGATTCGCTCTATGGAAGTAGCGTTATTAATGGGCAATCTAATGGGCGTAATTATAGTATTTCATCCAATTTACATAAAACTTATGCCTCTGGATGGTTTGCGACGGTGCAAGGCAGCTATAAACAAAATGGTGATTATAAGGCTCCAGACTATAGCTTAACAAATACAGGGCTAAAATCTAAAGGGCTTTCTTTTCGTTTAGGCAAAAAGCAATTTGAATCTGGTTTCGAAGTATATTATAGCTATCTCAATAATGAAATTGGTATTTTGAAATCATCTCATATTGGTAGTGTAGCCGATTTGGTAACAGCAATTAATTCTGGTAAGCCTTATACTATCGAGGATTTTAGTTATGATATTAATTCACCTAAGCAAGATGTCACCCATCATTTGGTAAAGGCGTCTTATTACAAGCGATTTAAAAACTTCGGAAAAGTGAATTTACAGTATGATTATCAAAATAATCAACGCTTTGAATTCGACATCAGAAGAGGAGAAAACAAAGACAAACCAGCCTTAGACTTAAAACTCCAAACGCATACCTTACAGGCAGATGCTATTTTAGATGCCTCTTCTTATTTTAAACACCATTTTGGGGTTATGGCGCGTTATCAAGATAACTTTGCCAATCCTGGGACCGGTGTTAGGCGTTTAATTCCCGATTACAATAAATACGATTTGGGCGCATTTTTTACTACAGAATGGCGAACGACAGATCGTTTAACTCTAGATGCCGGAATTAGATATGATTTTAACAGAATTGATGCCAAGAAATTTTACCGAACATCAAGATGGATAGAACGTGGTTATGATCAACTGTTTCCTGAATTTGTAATTGAAGAGCTTGAAACTCAATTGTTGACCAATCCTGTTTTAGATTACCATAATGTGTCAGCTTCGGCAGGTGCCAAATATCAATGGAATGACAACAGTACTGTGTTGGGTAATTATAGTTTATCTAGTAGATCACCAAATGTATCGGAGCTGTTTAGCGATGGTTTGCATCACTCTGCAGCACGTATAGAGCTTGGGAATTTGAGTTTGCAGCAAGAATTTTCAAATCGGTTTTCTGTAACTTATAACTATACAAAAACCAATTTCAAACTGAACTTAGAGGCTTATTACAATCACATTAGTGACTTTATTTATTTAGAGCCTACTGGAGTTGAGCAAACCATTCGTGGCGCGTTTCCCGTTTGGGATTATAAAAAAACCAATGCTCAGTTTTATGGTATTGATGTTTATGCCGGTTATAGCCTTTCTGATAATTGGGGAATTCAAGACAAGACTTCATTTATAAAAGCGAACGATCTCAAAAACAATCGCCCTATCATCGATATTCCTGCTTTCAATACCATTAATGAGTTGACTTACAAAAATGCTAATTGGAATAATTTTAGCGCAACTCTTAAAAGCGAATGGGTCTTTGAGCAAACCAATTTTCCAAACAACAATTTCGAAGTTTTTGTTACAGAAACTCAGGAAACCGTTTTATTAAATGTTAGCTCACCGCCACCAGCTTTCCATTTATTTCATTTTTACAGTGATGTAAATTTTAAAATTTCCGAAGCAACTCAACTAAATGTTGCTTTAAGTGTCAACAATATATTAAACACTAATTACAGATCTTATCTCAACCGACTGCGTTATTTTGCTGATGACCTAGGTAGAAATGTAGCTTTACAGTTACGACTTAATTATTAATATTTTAAAAGCCTTTTTAATGATATCACACGTATTTAATTTAAAACAAATGATAAATCATAAATCTAAATTTAATTCAATGAAACAATTTTTTCTTATCGCAATTTTAGGAGTGGCAACATTTACAAGCTGTTCAGATGATGACAGCAACCCTGTACCTGTAAACGAAGAAGAAGTAATTACAACAGTTCGTTTAACCTTAACACCACAAGGCACAGGCACTCCTGTAATTTTTACTTCTACCGATATTGATGGTGATGGCCCAAATGTTCCTGTAGCCACAGCTTCTGGAGAACTTACAGCATTTACCACTTATAGCGGTACGGTCAAAGTTTTAAACGAAATTGAAACACCTGCTGAGGATATTACGCTAGAAGTTGCAGAAGAAGCTGAAGATCACCAGTTTTTCTACGTATTTTCTGAAGGATCTAATATCGAATTTAGCTATAATGATACCGATAGTGATGGCAATCCAATTGGTATAGAAACTATTTTCATTACTGGAGAAGCTGCTTCTGGCACTTTAAACGTCATATTACGCCATGAAGCTAATAAATCAGCAGATGGCGTTAGTGAAGGTTTAATCAATAATGCTGGAGGCGCAACAGATGCTGAAGGCTCTTTCAACTATACAGTATCCAACTAACAACCTTATTAAGGTTGTAAATGAAAGAACCCTTCTATCCTTTAATATAGGTTAGAAGGGTTTTCTTTTAGGTTTGAAATGAGCCTATTAATTTAAAGTATCTTGTTTCCGCTCTGAGGAAAACTTATAAGTATAAAGCCACATTAATGTAAATGTTGGGATGACATCTGTAAAAGGCAAAATTTCTTCTACAAATGATACGACTGCTGCTACTTTTGAAGGTCTCCCTTTATAAAGTTTTGTCATCAAATAGGCAGAGGCAGGCGCCCATATGACATCTGCAAACTCCCCTATCCCAGGGATGAAAAATGTTACAAAGCCTAAAGCATCAAATAAGATACCTAAGACCAATTTTTTATATTTCGAAAGTGTTTCTAAGTTCATTATAATTTTAATAGTTCTCAATTATAATATCAAAACTCATTCCGAAAAACGAGACTGACAGTTCGTCAAACAAGTGTTAATTAAAATCATGAACCTATAGGAGGTTATTGATTTTAGTTCTTATTATTAAATTCTGCACTTTCAATTATAAAATTCATAATACATTCGTATCCTATTACGAATGTATCATTTTAACGTTTACTTAAGACAAAAGCCAAGCACTCCTCGATAGATTTGCAATCCTAACAAATCTAACTAAACTTAAAGCGTTTTTTTCGCTACTTATATTATCATGCGTTTCCTCTCTATTCTTATCTTTTTACTATGTTTTCTTGGTCTTCAAATTTCCGCACAAGAAAAAAAGCAATTACAAATTGAACGTACTGAAATAGCTCCTGAAATTGATGGAAATCTTAATGATAGCATTTGGTTAAAAGCTAATATAGCTTCTGGATTTACCCAGTTCAAACCCAATGCAGGTATTAAAGACTCGCTCTCTAATAGAACCATTGTTAAGATGAGTTATGATGATGATGCGATCTATTTAGCAGCCTATCTTTATGATGACCCCTCACAAATCATGAGCCAGATTACAAGTCGAGATGATTTTGGACAAACCGATTTCTTCGGTCTTATTCTCAACCCCAATAACGACGCACAGAATGATACCGAATTTTTTGTATTTAGCTCTGGAGTTCAAGCAGATGCTACGGCTTCACCTAGTAATGGCGAAGATTTTGGCTGGAATGGCGTTTGGGAAAGTGCAGTACAAATGACCGATGAAGGATGGACGCTTGAAATGAAAATACCTTATAGGGCTTTGCGTTTTGCAAATAGAGAAGTTCAAACTTGGGGCATCCAATTTCATCGTTTTTTTAGACGTTATCGCTCGCAATATACTTGGAATGCTATAGATGTCACCAAAGGCAATGTTGGGCTATACCATGGCGAACTCAATAATTTAAAAAATATAGAACCCCCTACCCGATTGGCTTTTTATCCATTTACAACAGGCCTATTAAATAGTTTTGATGGTACAACGGACACCGATCTTAAATTTGGTCTTGATGTGAAATACGGTATCACCGAGAATTTTACGTTAGATATGACCTTGATCCCTGATTTTAGTCAAGCAGGCTTTGATAATGTAGAGCTCAATTTAGGTCCCTTTGAACAAACCTTTTCAGAGCGAAGACAATTTTTCACCGAAGGGGTGAGTCTTTTTAACAAAGGCGATTTGTTTTTTTCTAGACGGGTTGGTAGTTCTCCTATTGGGCAAGTTATTCTTGAAGATAATGAAACCGTGGTAAATTACCCTAGCAACGTTAAAGTACTTAATGCCGCTAAAGTTTCCGGGAGAACAAAAAATGGTTTAGGCGTTGGTTTTTTTAACGCCATTACAGAAAAGACCTATGCAACCGTTCGAGACACCATCAATCAAAGTTCTAGAGAAACCTTAGTAGAACCCTTATCAAACTATAATATCTTAGTTCTTGATCAACAGTTTAATCAAAATTCTTCGGTAAGTTTGATCAATACCAATGTCACTAGAAATGGTCATTTTAGGGATGGTAACGTCACAGCCGTTGTTGCAGATATTACCAATAAAAGAAATACCTATAATCTCTTCGGAAGAGCTAGAGTGAGCAATATTAACCTAGCAGAAGGTACATCACAGGGGTTTAGCTCATTCTTTATGGCAAGTAAAATACATGGAAACTATAGATATAGTTTTGATCATTCTTATGCCGATACAAAGTTTGACAATAATGATTTAGGACTCATCTTTAGAAATAACTTCAATAATTTTGGGGTAGATTTTGATTTTCAAACCTTTAAGCCTACTAAAAATTTAAACAACTACCGTTGGAGTACCTATATTAACTATACCAGATTAGCCAACCCCAACACCTATACGGGTAAAGGTTTTGGTGGAGAGTTTAATGCTCAAAGTAAATCCCTCCATAATTTTGGAGCAGAAATCAATTTTGAGCCAGGAAAACAATATGACTATTTTGAGCCAAGAGTCGAAGGCCGTTATTTTATTTATGAAAACTTGTTGAGCTCGAGAATTTACATCTCCTCAAATTACAATAATACGTTTGCAATAGATGCCAATATTGGTGGTTCTATGATTATTGAGGACGATAGAAAAACGCGTCAGGCTTATTTTGAACTCAGACCAAGAGTGCGTTTCAATAACAATTTATTAGTGGTATTTGGATTTGAATACAATGAGATCTTTAGGGATCGTGGTTATGCCAATAATTCAAACTCGTTGGCCGACGCTATTGTTTTTGGACAGCGGGACCAAGTGACCATGATCAATAGCATTCGTGGGACCTACAGTTTTAATCCTTTACATTCTTTAGGACTTACGTTTAGAAATTATTGGAGTACCGTAACTTATGAAGACCACCCCTATTTACTACAGGACAATGGCCGGTTAGCAAAATCCCCAAATAATTTTTCAGACTTGAACCTTGAAAGCTCTGATGTTAATTTTAGCACTTGGAATATTGACATTAATTATACTTGGCAATTTGCCCCAGGTAGTTTTTTGACCGCCCTTTATCGAAATCAATTGTTCAATAACGATCGCGTATCTTCTAGAACCTATAGCGAGAGTCTAAGTACCTTATTTGAGCAACCCACACTTCATTTCTTTTCACTGAGATTGCAGTATTTTGTGGATTATAACCAAATCAAAAGCTTATTTTCAGGAGCTAAGAAATCTAATTCATAGATTGTGTAATTCTATATTATGTGCTACATTGAAATCTCTTAAAAAGGCGAATGATACAAGCAAAAAATATTCATAAATATTACGGTGATCTACAAGTATTAAAAGGCGTAGATCTTCATATAGAAAAAGGCGAAGTTGTATCTATAGTGGGCGCCTCTGGTGCTGGAAAAACAACGCTTCTTCAAATTCTTGGGACTTTAGACCAAATTGATCCAAAGAGCGATGGCACGTTGATTATCAATAATACAGCAATACCTGGTTTAGAAGATAAAGCGCTGGCTAAGTTTAGAAATCAGCACATTGGTTTCATTTTTCAATTTCACCAATTGTTACCTGAGTTCTCTGCATTAGAAAACGTGTGTATCCCTGCTTTTATCTTCGGAAAATCAAAACAAGAAGCAGAACATAAAGCAAAAGAACTTTTAGACTTTTTAGGCCTCTCTAACCGATACCATCACAAACCCAACGAACTATCAGGCGGAGAGCAACAGCGTGTTGCAGTTGCAAGAGCATTGGTCAATAACCCTGAACTCATTTTTGCAGACGAACCCTCTGGTAATTTAGATAGCGAATCTGCAGAGAATCTCCATAACCTTTTCTTTAAATTAAGAGATGAATTTGGTCAAACATTCGTGATCGTTACCCACAATGAAGAACTAGCAGATATGGCAGATCGTAAATTGACCATGGTTGACGGTAAGATTTTAATATAGTTCCGTTCAAAAATTTTCTAAATTTTTGATATTGCATTACGCAACCTTTCTATGTTAATCGCATCTTTAGAGCAATCATCATCTTAAAACAAATGCTCAAACATATTTCGTGGCTTTTCATGTCGATGCTTCTATTAAGTAGTTGCACCACCATTCTTAATTCTAAGACCACCAAAGTAAAAATTTACGCTCCTGAGCATAGTAAAATTATCTATAAGAAAGACACCTTAGTTCTAGACGAAGCGTTTGTAAAAATTCATCCTATACGATCCAAAGATTCGCTTAGTTTTGAAGTCCTGCAGGATTCAATCACGGCTCAATTTAATTTTAAGCGCAAAACTTCAGGATTGCTTTTTTTAAATATTCCATACACTTATGGATTGGGGATACTTGTCGATTTAACTAATGAAAAGCGTTTTACCTATCCCCATAATATTAGATTTGTTGAGGATTCTAGCCTAAATCAACTGTATACCACCAAAGAGAAAATAGCGCCATTTAAGCGTAATACCATATTTATTTACACGTCTCCATTAAGGGCAATAGATGTATTTTCTAGACCAACAGTGACGCTTGGCACAGAGTACTTTCCTAGGGACAACTTTAGCGTTAGTGCAGAATATGGTATGCAATACATTTATCCAAATTCAACTTCTTCTAATTCGTTAAGAGTTAAAGATCAAGGGCACTCCTTAAGGTTTGAAATTAAATATTACAACCTTCTGCATCTTTCCTCAAATCCAAATATCAATGATTATATTGGCCTAGAGGCACGTTTCTTGAGAACTCAATTTACAGATAATATTGACTATATTATTACTAATGAAGACCTAAGTTTTTATAGGAATGAACCTATAATTGTTCAAAAACAAGCAAACATTTTCAATCTAAAATACGGTCTGAATTTACCTATTGGAAAGGCGCTATATTTTGATGTTTATGGCGGGTTTGGTCTTCGTTTCAAACAGATCAAAAATCCAAACCGAATGTATAACCCAGACATACACAACCTTATGGATGATTATTCCGAAAATTTTTTTAATGAACATATTTTAGAGGAAACAGGAAATCAAAATCATTTCAACGTTTCGCTTGGCTTCAAATTTGGAGTCAAGCTTTAAATTTGGAGTCAAGCTTTAAATTCAGAAAAAAACCATATCAAAAGCATTGTATCTAGTGGCCTTGAAAACCCTCTTAGCCAAGACCTTTTGAATTTTTATTGCTTTAGATACTTTTTTAAGGGCTCTATAAAGGCATCAAAGCTTTCGATATGTGGAAGGTGTCCTATTTCAGGGATTTCAACTAATTGAGCATCTGGAATTTTTTGATAGGTTTCTTTTCCTAATTGATCATATAATCCCATGGTTTGTCTCACGTCTTCTGAAACTAAAGGTTTAGCTAAAGCAGTACGATCTCTAGTACCAATGATCAGCAAGGTTGGCACTTTTAGTTGATCAAACTCATACACTACGGGTTGTGTAAAGATCATATCATAAGTAAGCGCTGCGTTCCATGCGATACGCTTATAACTTGAGTTTAAAGTCCAACCTGCCAAAAGATTGACCCATTGATCATAGTCTGGTTTCCATTTCCCATCATAGTAATTTGATTTTTGATAAGACTTAATGCTTTCAAAATCCTTTTTCAATTCATTTTGATACCACCATTCTACAGGTTTGTATGGCACTTTTAATTTCCAGTCTTCTAGTCCGATTGGGTTTTCTAAAATTAATTTTTCCGCAGTATCAGGAAACATTAAGGCAAATCTTGTGGCCAACATCCCTCCCATGGAATGTCCTAAAACCGCAACCTTACTAATTTTTAAAGTATCCAATAGACTTTTAGTATTTAAGGCCAATTGTTGAAAGGTATAATGAAAATGTTCTGGTTTTGAAGATTTTCCAAAACCAATTTGATCTGGAACAATCACTCTATACCCCTCTTTAACTAAAGCTTTTATGGTCGTTTCCCAATACGCTCCATTAAAATTTTTGCCATGAAGTAATAGAACGTTTTTGCCATTATAGTTATCTGGTTGAACATCCATATATACCATATCAAGTTTTTGATCTTGAATATCAAGCGTTACGGAATTAACTTTATAAGGATAGTTGTAATTACTCAGTTCAATATCTAACCATTGTAGACCTTGATTTTGAGAATGGTTTGTAATTGGTAAAATGAAGAGTATTGCTGTAAATAAGCTTATGGTGAATGATTTCATTTTTTTTTTTCATAAAACTAGTAAATAGCTGATAAAAGTTTAACTATTTTCCCACTAAGACTGACACAAATGGGTATTTTTGGATTAATGATACGATTCACTAAAAAAAAGAGAAAGGGCATTATTTCTAATGTTTAATAACATTTATTAATAATTTGCCTTTTCATGTTATAATAAATCATGAATAAAAAAATGCTTTTTAAAATTAAAAAAGAAATAACAATTAGATAGAAACATGAACATATCAAAATGGTATCAACTTATTAAGCCTAATTTCAGGTTCTATAAAGATGGTTTTTTTGAGTTTCCATATTTAGCAAACACGCCCGAGTTATTCATAGAATCTACCATTAAATCGCCAGGAAGTAAACATGATACTGAGGAACAAGTGGTTTATAGAAACAATCCTTTTATTAAAGGAGAAATGCGCTATAGAAAAATTGATGAGGGTTTATGGCTTACCATCACTAATTTAGATTTTAAGTACGACACCGTAATTAAATCCAATTATGCCAAGGAAATTCCTAGTGATCATTATTCAATCACTTTTACCGTATTTGACAGCGAGGTTAAACTTCAAAATAGATTTATAGATAAGGTCCCTTTTCAAAACAAATTTTGGGGTTTCAAAAAACCTGGAACAGATGTAGGTGCTTGTTTTTACAAAGGATCAAAATGCCAATTTTATATTTATTATTTAAGTCCGAGCTGGATTGAAAAAAATGTACCTTTAGACGCATTAGACCGTAAGATTCCTTTTAAAAAGTTTTTAGATTCAGATAAAGGGTTTATTACTTATTCAGACATTGTCCCCAATGCCCAAGGATTGTCTCATGAGATTTTACACACGTTAAAAACATTTAATACTGATGCTTTTAACAAAACGATATTAAAAGCACAAACGTTAAGCTTAATATCTGCCTTTTTTAAAAATGTTTTTGCCGATAAAAGAACCGACGAGTATCAGGAAAAAAGCACTGTTGATTATAATGCCATTTCAAAATGCGAGTTAATGGTTTCTACAAAATTATACAAACCGTTTATTGGGATTGATGCACTTGCCAAAATATTCAATATATCTTCTTCTAAGCTCAAAATGGATTTCAAATCGGTTTACGGAACTTCAATACTGCAATACCATATTGATAAAAAAATGGAATTGGCTATGCAACTTATAGTTAATACTACTATGCAAATAAAACATATCGCTAAGGAAGTGGGCTATGAAAGCTCTAGTAAATTTAGTGCTACTTTCAAGAAAAAACACGGAAAACTCCCTTCAGAAGTGCGTCCCGATAACCTATAAGACTAAGAGTCTGCCGTATTCTATATATACTTAAACCAAAAATTTATAAAAAGCTCACTAGCTTGATTTTAACTTGTGTAAAATAGCCATTAAAATTAGTGGCTAAAACATAAAATCATCGATAAAGTGTTCACACAAACCGATTATGTGTCCGAATAGGCTATTGATTTGTCCGAATGGGCTACTCAAAAAATATTTTATGCTATAAATTTGTAGATATGATAAGGTTGAGTAAATAATTTAAACTAAAATTTTATGAAAAAAATTCACTTATCAACATTAGCTTTTACTTTGTAAAACACTAATACAATTAATTTTGATAATTTAACCAATGTAAGATTACAAGTATTGGATATTATAGGTAAACTAATCAAGCAATTAAAAATACTATTTGTATAATTAAACTCCCTTATAGCTTTATTATACAATACTATACATACATTTTTTGTGCATGAAGTGGCAGTATTAAAAGATTATTCGTTTCTTTTTTAAACGATTGCTATCTTCAAATAAAATAATAATGAGAAAAGAAGAGCTTAAAGACTTTCTAGACATTAAAGTTTTACAATACAATAACCTTAAATTTATTGAGAGTGACCCTATTCAAATTCCGCATCGGTTTTCAAAAAAAGAAGATATTGAGATAGCCGCCTACCTAACGGCAACAATTTCTTGGGGAAATAGAAAGAGCATTCTTACCAATGCCAATAAAATGATGGATTTATTAGACCAAGCCCCTTTTGACTTTATTAAAAATCACGAAGAAAGTGATTTAGAAAAACTAATGCCATTTGTGCATCGCACTTTTAATGGACTCGATTTTATTCAATTTGTGAGAAGTTTAAATCATATTTATCAACATCATGGTGGCTTGGAGCAGGTATTTTTAAAACATTCGAAGACAAACAGTCTTCAACATTCAATACATGAGTTTAAAAAACATTTTTTTGAAATTGAACATCTGGAGCGAACTAAAAAACATGTGAGTGATCCTTTAAAAAATTCTTCAGCGAAACGTATCAATATGTTTTTACGCTGGATGATTAGGGAGGATCAAAATGGAGTAGATTTTGGGATTTGGCAAAGTCTATCTGCACACCAATTATCTTGCCCATTGGATGTACATTCTGGTAATGTTGCAAGAAAATTAGGGCTTTTGAAACGAAAACAAAATGATGCCAAGGCAGTTAAGGAATTGGACACTAGTTTAAGAAAATTAGATGTTAAAGACCCTGTGAAATATGACTTTGCATTATTTGGACTTGGAGTTTTTGAAAATTTTTAACGTATTAAAAACGCGGTATTTATATTTTCGTACGTAACTTGTCGAAGATTTTTTCTTACAAATGGAGCCCATAGAGACGAAATATAGTGAAGACGAACGATTAAAGGTCTTGAACTCATATCAAATCATTGATACTGAGCCTGAGAGTGATTACGATAATATCAATATGTTGATCGCTATGATCTGTGATGTTCCCGTAAGCTTGATTTCGATCATGGGAGATGATAAATTTTACTTCAAATCAAAATTAGGGGTTTATAGTAAAGATTACGCTAGAGAAATTTCCTTCTGTAATACCACGGTTCAGCAACAAGATTTACTTATTATTAACGATGCTAGAAAAGACAAGCGATTTAAAAATTCGAGACTAGTAACTCATAATAAAATTGTCTTTTATGCAGGGATCCCCTTGACCAATAAAGATGGTTACATCTTAGGCACCATTTGCGTTTATGATTATAAGGTTCGTGAATTAGACAATCAACAAAAGGAGGCTATAAGAATCTTGAGCACTCAAGTGGTCAACCTTTTTGAATTAAGAAAAAAGAACATTAACCACAAACGCGTTGAAAATGAACTTCAAAAACGAAACGAGCAACTCAATGATTTTGCGGGTCATGTCTCGCACGATTTAAAGTCACCCTTGGCCAATATTACCTCTTTGACGGCGTTACTGCGTGCAGATGATTTAAATAGTCTATCAGAAGAATCTAAGGTATATTTAGATTATATCGAAGAATCTACAACCGTGTTAAAAGATTATATTGACGGGATCTTAATGTATTACAAATCTGATGAACTACTTAAAAATCAAAATCAAGATGTTTCTGTAGAAGAGCTAGCTGATGATATTGAATACATTTTAATTACAAAAGAAGACAAGCTCAAGTATCCTAAAGATGTTATTATAAAAAACATCAATAAACCTGCTATATATCAAATACTCATCAACTTAGTTGACAATGCTTTAAAGTATAACACTAGTAAAGAACGAGTTGTAGAAATTAAATACAATTCTGATTTGTTTTTTCATAAATTCTCTGTGAGCGATAATGGTATCGGGATTCCAAAAGACAAGCAAGACGTCATATTTAAAATCTTCAAGACGCTTAAAAGTCATAACGGAAAATCAAGCACCGGGATTGGCTTGAGTACGGTGAAGAGTTTGGTTGAAAAATTAGGAGGTACTATTTCTCTTAAGTCAGAAAAAGGAAAAGGCAGTACCTTTACCTTTACCATTGCCAAATAAAATGCTGGTTTTAGAGTCTCAATATTAAATTCGGATCTAAACAATTTCCTTTATAAAACTCTAAATCTCTTATTGAGCAAACCCCAGGATAATCTCCTTTGTGATTCCCTAAATCTTTAATTATTTGAAAATGTAAATGCGGTGGATAATCGCCATTGAATAGCGGCGGCCCTAAAGTCGCAATTTTTGATCCTCTCTTTATGGTTTCACCAACTTTAATGGTTTTAAGAGCATCTAAACTAAGATGCCCATAAAGTGTATAAAATCTAGAGTTTTCAATGTGATGTTCTAAAATGATGGTGGGCCCGTAATCACCATGATTTCTGTTATTTTGAAAGCTGTGCACTACGCCATCAATAGGTGAAAAGATGGGAGCATCTACTGGCAACCATAAATCAGTTCCCAAGTGAATGTTCCGTTCTGTATCCTTTTGTTCCGAATTAAAGTAAGTGCTTCTGTTGTAAATGTTTCGGGTTTCAATATAGCCACCGTAAGCAACAGTTGCGTCACTTTTTTTGATATGCCTATTGATATAAAGGCCTAAAGTTTCCGAAGAGGATACATCTATATCTTTTAGTTCTTGATTGGTTGTTGAAAGATCTATGGCAACGTAATTGTCTTTTGAAATTGAAGCCTCTAAAACAGAACTCACCTCTATTTCAGTCAATAGAGTTTCGAGAGAATGACTCATTTAATGTTTATTTTTTTATCAGTAATTTTTCTAAAGCTTCTGCTTTTTCTTCGGAATAATCTAATGAATTATCCATAGCAAAGGACTTTTTAAAATGCTCTAATGCTTTCAGAGAATCTCCCGCTTCTAACAAGGCATCACCATAGCTGTCATAAACATTGGCCGATTCGGGATATACTTCTGCATTAAGCTTAAAAACCGCTAGGGCTTCATTTACCTTGTTCGCATTAAGTAGTCCATATCCCAAAATATTCAATTCAGATTCTTTAAAATCAAAGGTCTCTTCTGAAGTGTTTTTTAATTCTCCATATTGCTTAATGGCATTATCAATACCAGTATTATAAATGGTTTTAGCCATAACCTTACTTATTTTAGTTTTTGGAATGCTGTAAGGTTCACCAGCTTCTATAGCCTGAACCCCCTTTACTAACGCTCCATAATTTTCTCCGGAAGCATTTGTGAGCACTATAAAACCACTTTTAGCATCAATTTCATTGTAAAGAAAGGTTGCAAAACCTACCCAACCGCCAGAATGACTGACCACCAAAGGTTCATTGGGTTCAGATTCTATAAACCATCCTAATCCATAATTGGTTTTTTCACCATTGTTTAATTGGCCACTCGTAAAGGCTTCATCTAAATAGGCTTTAGAAATTATGGTATGATTTGCTAAGGCCATATTCCATTTGTAGAGATCTTCTAATGTAGAATAAATGCCGCCATCCCCTCTTACATCATTTAAAAAATCATAATCATTAGCGCTAAAGTCTTTTTGGTTGAGTTCTAGAGTATAGCCATAAGCCCGATTTGGCATCTTTTTGTCTTCAGCAATCTGGTACTTGTAAAGCGTTGTGTGGTCCATCCCAATAGGATCTGTGATTTTTTCTTTTAAAAAATCCTTGAAATGTTGTCCAGAGATTTTTTCTACAATAGACGCCAATAATAAATACCCAGTGTTACTATATTCCCAACGTTCTCCTGGTTGAAACTCTAATTCTGGCTTGATGCGATAAAACTGTTTTAAAATTTCATCATTACCCAAAATATACTGCTTGGTTGAATCTTCTCTTACAAAAGTCTCATGCATCAACCGCTCATAGTCTGCTAATCCTGATGTGTGGTGCAACAGTTGTCTAATAGAAATTTGATCATACGGAAAATCGGTAAGTATGGCATTGACCTTTTGGTCGTAATCTAATTGCTCAGCTTCTTTTAATTTCATGATAGCCATCCCTGTAAACTGCTTACTCACAGATGCCAAACGAAATTGTGAATTTAAATCAAGTGAGTCTATTGGAGCTATAGACCGGAGTCCGTTAGCATTTTGATAAATGATTTCGCCATTTTCATATACCAAAACATTACCTGTAGTCAAGCCATTTTCGTGCATATTGCCAATAAATTCGGCATAAGCTGAAGATTGTTCATTAGGAGTTTCTGTTGGTTTATCTTGTTTGCAAGAAAAACATGCGGTTAAAAAAAGTAAAACAAAAAAGGATGAAAAGTGTCGTGCCATGATTTCGGTTGGTTTAAAACAGAATAAAAATAATCTTTTAAATTGTATTTAACACTAAATCAAGGCACAGAGCGTCATTATCTTAATCCTTTAAAGTGACATCACTAAATTTGGTATTTAAAACGATGCTCTTGGCAGAGCGAACGCCACTACTTGTTTTTTCAATGGTTTTTTGGGTGGTGGTCTCATTATTTAATTTAGATCGATTCCCTTTAAAATACACATTGTAATCTGTTTTGGGAAGCGTGATTACGGCATCACTATTTTCTAATACAATGTTAAGGTTTGAAAAATCATCTGAAATTTTAGAAATCACCAGATCGCCAAAACTACCATTGATAATAGCATTATGAGAAAGATTGTCTATGGTGATGTTAGAGGAGTTGCTATTAAGCATTAATTGCTCTGAATTGGAAATATATGCCTGCTGCACAAACTTTAAGTTGAGTTCCCCTTGACTCCACAAATCAATGTGCACAGGAGAATAGGCCACATTAATAGACGTGCTCATACCGTTAATATGATTGGCGATTAGTCCCGTATGAGATAAATCTGCTTTAAGGTTATGGATTATAGAAGACAATTTAAGTTCACCGTGTCTTACGTTCATTTTCAGTTTGGCCTTTTTTGGCATTTTGATTTTGATAACACGTTTTATGCCCTCTTCAGTGTGCTGCTTTGAGTTTGCCTTTTGATCATTAACCATAGATTGACGTTGGTGTATTGCTCGTTCTCTCGCTTCTAAAGATTTTGTTCTGGCCTCCATTTGTTTAGCACGCTCTTCCATTTGCTTGCCGTATTTTTCGCCCCAAGCCTCCATTTCTTTTGCCCATTCTCCATCAAAGCGTTTTGAAAATTCTTCTCCCCACGCTTTCATCTTCTTTTCATAATCTTCACCAAACTGTTGACCAAATTTCTCGCCCCAAACTTCCATTCGTTTTTCATAGCCTTTAAAATCTACCTTTGCCATTTTTCGGGCCCAAGTTTTCATTTTCTCTTTATACACTTTTCCGTATTTAGATTCAAAGTCTTTGCTCCAAGCTTCTAAATAAGGTTCTCCTTTAGCTTTATAAGCTTCAGCATCAAAACTAATGGTATGGACGCCTTCCGGAAGTTCTGGTAACTCTGGTAATTCTGGTACTTCAGGAACATCCATATGCACCATTTCTGGTAATTCTGGAAGCTCTGGCATTTCTGGCATTTCAGAAAATCCAAATTCGAAGTCGCTGAGATTCGAAATAGTTTCCAAATCAAGATTTAAAGATTCTAAATTTATATTTAAATCATTGAGACTACTCCAAGTACCTTGAGCTCCTTCCGAAGAAATCTTTACATAATCTCCAGAACCTTCTACTTTAAGTTTCCAATGTTCTAAAGCATTCTTTAAAGCGTCTCCAGATAATTTTTTGTCATCAACAAAGGCTTCAATTTCAAGTTCATCCTTATTCCAAGTATCAATTTCTAATTGAACGTAACTGGTATTAAGATCAATTGTAACGTCTTTAGTTACTTTTATATGTTTAGATAATTTGATGTTATTTTGCTGTGCTCCTAGGTTCAATGTAAACACAAACAGCACTAATTTTATAAGATTTGTTTTCATTTGTTTTAAGTTTTAAAAGAAATCTGAAAACGACCAAACGCGTCATTTGATTTTGGGTATTGCAAGCTTTCAGATTTCCTTTTGTTGATTTAACTGATGTTTTTTGATGATGATGTTTCGGTTGAACTATTTAATTCACCCAATTGTTCTTTTAAGCGGTATAATAAATTAAGCCTTAATTTCAAATTATCGATAAGTGCACTTACCGTAAGTTCATTCGGGCCGTTTTCTGTCAATTCTAACGATAGCTTTTTGTATTCTTTATTCAATTCTGCCAAACGAAACACATAGCCATCAAACAACTCCTTATTGTCTTCTGTTAACTTGACCTTTGACAGCTCTAAATTAATGTTAGCCAAATAGTAATGTTCTATTTTTTTTAAATCTGGAGACACATCTCCTAAAGATTTTAGTGACGTTTCATGTGAGGGACTGTCTTGCGTCACTACATCGGAGGGCATCATTTCAGTAGGATTAACATATTTAAATGTCGTAAATCCCAAACCAATAAGTATCACAATACTTGCGGCTATACGCCATAAAACAGAATTCGATTTTTTTATGCTGTGCTCAGGGAAAGTCTCCTCTAATTTTGAGAGAAATCGCGCCTCATGACCTTTCGGCATCGATGTGCTTCGCTTGTCTTGCCCTTCAGTATTACATAATTCTCTAAGATCTTGTGCCATTGTACATAGGTTTTAAAAGTGCTTTTAACTTTGCTTTTCCTCTTGAAAGCTGTGTTCTTGATGCTATTTCTGAAATATCTAGAATTTCGGAAATTTCTTGGTGGTCATAACCTTCCATTAAATAAAGCGTCACCACTACTCTATATTTTTCTGGTAATTGTGACATACTTTGCTTGACATCTTCAATGCTAATAGTATCATCTACCAACCATTCGTTCTCATAAGGTTCATCAACCACTTTAAGGTGCACCTCGTCCAAATCTTGCAGCATATGCTTTTTAGATTTGAGAAGATCGATGCTCTTATTGATCACGATACGTTTTAACCAAGCTCCAAAAGTTACTTCTGCTTGAAATTGATCTAGTTTGGCAAAAGCATTTATAAAAGATTCCTGAACGATATCTTCAGCTTCCATAGAATCTCTTACAAATCGATTTGCAACAACATACATTCCATCACAATATTGCTGGTATAATTGCAATTGCGCTTTACGATCGTTACGCTTGCATTGTTCAATAATATCCACTTGTAAGGCGTTCAAACTTCTTTTGATTGATTATAGTTCATTTAAAGGACGACACAAATGATACAGTGTTGCAAAGTTTTTCGCTTTTTTTTAAATTTTTATATGAAAACAACGTTAAGAGCTTAGTCAAAAAATCAAATTCATTTATATTTACACTCACAATAAAGAGAAATCCCCTGCTATGAATACGTTTTTAAAACGCCTACTAATATTTCTTTTCATTATTGCCATAGGTTTATTTTGCTACTCTTACTTTGTTGAAAATATATTTTCTCCACGTTTGAGTCCGAAGGATACTGTAGAGTTTAAGATGAATGACTTAAAATTAAATGTATTCTATAATAGGCCTTCAAAAAAAGGGCGTGAGATTTTTGGAGCATTGGTTCCTTACGGAAAAGTCTGGCGTACTGGTGCCAATGAGGCTACGACATTTGAAACTAACAAAGATTTGATGGTTCAAGGGATTTATTTACCTGTAGGGGTGTATACTTTATGGACAGTACCAAAAGACTCCACTTGGAATGTGATTTTCAATACGAAACAATACCCTTGGGGTGTAGATGAACAAATGCAGCCTATGTGGGATCCCAATTACGATATTTTAGAAATTGATGTACCTGTTGAAAAGTTAGATCAACCCGTTGAGCAATTTACTATTGCCATTGACAACAGTACAGATAATTTAGAGCTAACCATGGCATGGGACCACACCAAGGTAGCTGTTCCATTGGAAGTGATGAAAGAACAAAAATAACTGCAATTGGCAAAAGCATCTAAAACATCTGCTTTAGAAGAAACTAGCGGCGTCTCGAGCGCAGCACTTTCTAATGCTAATGCCATTAAAAACATTCAGGAAAAACGCAAGTTACAGCGATCAACAGATGATCTGGTTTCCAAAGTCATAGAAGGAAATATTACGGCCCTCAGCCAATCTATAACCTTAGTAGAAAGTACCAATCGCTCTCACCTAAATCAAGCAAATGCCATCATCAAAGCATGTTTGCCATACGCCAACAACTCTGTTAGAATTGGCATTACAGGTGTTCCTGGAGTTGGAAAAAGCACTTTTATAGAAGCCTTGGGCATGCATTTAACAACTCAGGGGAAAAAAGTGGCTGTACTTGCTGTAGACCCAAGCAGTACTTTGAGTAAAGGCAGTATTCTTGGAGATAAAACCCGAATGGAAGATTTGGTTAAGAATGAGCAAGCTTTTATTCGCCCCTCACCTTCTGGATCCTCTTTAGGCGGTGTTGCTAGAAAAACTCGTGAAACCATTATTCTCTGTGAAGCTGCTGGCTTTGATACCATAATTATTGAAACTGTTGGTGTTGGCCAAAGTGAAATTGCCGTACATAGTATGGTCGATTTCTTTTTACTATTGAAATTAGCTGGTGCGGGTGACGAGCTTCAAGGTATTAAGCGAGGAATTATTGAAATGGCAGATGCTATTGCCATTAATAAAGCCGATGGAGAGAATAAAAAAGCCTCTAAAATGGCCAAATCAGAATTTAAGCGGGCATTGCATCTCTATCCAGAAAAGGAGTCGCAATGGCAACCCAAAGTCACGTTATGTAGCGCTTTACATCGAGAAGGTATTGCTGATGTGTGGGAGTTGGTAGAAACTTATGTTTCCAATGTAAAGGGCAATGGCTTCTTTGAGAAAAACCGAAAGTCCCAAAATAAGTTTTGGCTGCTACAAACTATTGAAGACCGTCTTAAGTCTGAATTTTTCAACCAATCTGAAATTAAGATAGCCTTAGAAAAGCAATTACTACTTGTTGCTGAAGGAAAAACTACACCTTTTGCTGCAGCCGAAAATCTATTGAAACTTAAAAATTCGCTTTAAACCAGGCGACTTGTTTCTCTACAGCTTCTAATAAGGTTGTTTGCGGATTGTAATTCAACAATCTCCTAGCCTTATCTATATTAGCCTTAGTACGCAATTGATCTCCTGGTCGTTTTGGTATGACGTTAAGATGGATTTTCTTACCTAAAATTTGCTCCACAGCTTCTATGCCTTCTTTAGTGGTGTGCTCCACCTCTGTCCCGAGATTGATGATTTCTCCGTTTACAAGTTGCTCTTTGCCAATAACACTTACAATGCCATCTACAATGTCTCCCACGTAAGTAAAACTGCGCAAATGCGTATCACTCCCTTCAAACAAAGGAAATTTCTCATCCTTCAAACCCAGATCTATCAATTTGGTATACATTTTCTCAGGACGTTCGCGCGGACCTATAACCGAATATAACCGTAGTGAACAAGACTTTAAAAGTTGCTCTCTACTTTTTTGGAGCACTAACTGCTCACCAGCAAGTTTGGTTACCCCATAGTGTGATGCAGGTTTTGGAGCAAAGCTTTCGGGATGTGTCGCTTCAAGACCATAAATAGACGAGGTTGCTATGTTGACCAATAATTTCAAATTAGGACAGCCTTCTGCAAAATCGACCAAATTTTTGGTAGCGATAATGTTATTACTGAAATAGTCTTCAAATGTGGACGTTTGGGAAATCCCAGGTTGTCCCGCAAAATGAAAGATATAATCGAAATCGTTTGGTAGAACTTTTAATAAGTCCTCATCCCTTAGATCTTTCTTTATAATGCTGATTCCCTTTTCGGTGAGTGCTTTGGCATTAAGTTGTTTTAATATAACACTATAATAATCGCTAAAATTATCAACGCCAACAACCACATGGCCTAGGCTTTGTAAACGTTCTGCTGTATGTGAGCCTATAAAACCAGCGGCTCCTGTAATAAGTATTTTCATTTGATTGTAAAGAAATACAAAATAAGGGTTTTTATATGAAATGAAATCACAAGTGGTTGAATAAAAAACAATATTTTTGTCCAACTAACTTTCATAAATGGACTATAAACTTACAATTGTTGTTCCTGTATACAACGAAGAAGATAATCTATTACGAGTAGAAAAAGAGCTCCTAGACTATACCAAAATAGCCATTAAGCCCACTAAAATACTATTTGTTAATGATGGGTCTAAAGATAAAAGTCAGGACGTCATAGAATCTATTTGTGAACGTCAATCCAATTTTTCATATTTACTTTTTACTGAAAACCGCGGTCTTAGTGCTGCAATTAAGGCTGGGTTTGACCATACAGAAACAGAATTGGTGGGCTACATTGATTCTGATCTACAAACTGCTCCAGAAGACTTTAATAAACTCTTGAAACACATTGGAGAATATGATTTAGTAACTGGCGTTAGAGCTGATCGTAAAGATAGTTTCGTCAAAAACATGTCCTCAAAAATCGCCAATGGCATTCGGCGTACGTTTACCCATGATGGAATGGACGATACAGGTTGTCCCCTAAAAGTGATTAAAACAGATTACGCAAAGCGTATTCCCATGTTTAAAGGTTTACATCGTTTTTTACCTGCGATGATATTGCTTCAAAATGGTAAAATTATACAAATTCCTGTTCAGCATTTTCCTCGGGTTGCTGGTACGGCAAAATTTGGCTTATGGAATCGGCTTTTGGGCCCTCTCATGGATTGTTTTGCCTACCTCTGGATGAAGAAGAAATACATCAACTATCAGGTTTTGAAACAAAGTAAATGAGCAATTGGCTTATATATAGTATTGGGTTTTTAGCTCAAATTTTGTTTTCCTCAAGGCTGATTATTCAATGGGTGACTTCAGAAAAGCAAAAACGTGTCATTACACCCACACTCTTTTGGACTTTAAGCTTATTAGCTAGCGTTTTACTTTTTATGTATGGCTACCTTAGATTTGATTTTGCAATCATGCTGGGCCAATCTCTAACCTATTACATCTACATTCGTAATTTACAACTGCAAGGACAATGGAAAAAATTTCCAAAAGCGGTACAATGGTTCTTGATTATTTTCCCTGTTCTTATTGTGATCTATTATTTTAATAATAATAGAATCGATTTAGATCTATTGTTTCAAAATGAAGCTATCCCGTATTGGCTTTTGGTTTTAGGCATCATTTCTCAAGTGATTTTTACGTTACGTTTTGTGTATCAATGGCTGTATTCGGAAAAAAGAAAAACCTCTTCCCTACCGTTCGGTTTTTGGCTTTTGAGTCTTATTGGCTCTATTCTTATTTTAATTTATGCCTTTATTAGAATCGACTATGTTCTTATTCTTGGTCACGGTTTAGGCTCCATCATTTACTCAAGAAACATCTATTTAATTCATAAAGCAGATGCTACAGAAATTTCAAAATAATCCCTTTCTCACTCTAGCTGTGCTGATCATTATAATGCTGGGTTTCAACTTAAATGTGATTCCTGTAAGTATTATGGAGGCTCGAAATTTTATTACGGCCAGAGAAATGATTACCGATCAAAATTGGTTGTTGACCACCATGAATGGTGAGGCGCGTTATCAAAAGCCACCGTTACCCAGTTGGATCTGTGCTTTGTTTGGTTTAATATTTGGTATTGAAAGCAACATTGCCATGCGCTTCCCTGCGCTTGTATTTATGTTTATAACGGCTCAATACACTTATTTACTTTCAAAAAAATTAACCGAAAACATATCCCAAAGTTTGCAAAACGCGCTTATTTTGGTCACCTCATTTTATGTGATAGCCATTGCTTTTGAAGCGCCCTCAGATATATTTACCCATGGCTTTATGATGATGGGCATCTATCACATATTCGTTTTATTTAAGGACAATAAAGCTTTTTTAAAACGAATGGTACTTGCTGGGATTTTTATTGGCTGCTCTATTTTAAGCAAAGGTCCAGTGTCTTTTTACGTGCTCTTGCTTCCATTTGTATTGGCTTACGGTTGTTCTTTTAAATATCAATTTTCTAAAAAGTTAGTATTTGCTTTTTTAGGAACTTTACTCTTAGCGCTTCTTATTGGTGGCTCTTGGTATATTTATGTACGGTTAGAAGATCCAGAAACATTTAAGGCCATTGCAGAAAAAGAAACTGGAAATTGGTCAAGTTACAACGTAAGACCCTTTTATTACTATTGGAGCTTTTTTGTGCAAAGTGGTATGTGGACGATACCAGCAATTGTAGGACTGCTTTACCCGTATTTAAAATCTCGAGTAAGGCATTTAAAGGCTTATCAATTTAGCTTATTTTGGACGCTCTTTGCGGTTGTTTTATTATCTATTATTCCTGAAAAAAAATCACGATATTTAATGCCAGTTTTAATTCCTTTAGCCATTAATTCAGGATTTTACATCGAATACTTAATTCAAAACTTTAAGCACATAAAAGAGAAGAGAGAACGCTTTCCTGTGTATCTCCATTTTGGTTTAATGGCGTTAATAGCAATTGCTTTACCAGTAGCTCTTTTCTTTATACTAGATCAAAATTTATCTGAAGTGTTTTGGAGTTATTTAGTGCTAAGTATTTCAATGGTTGTTATTGGAATTTTACTAATAATACAACTACAACGTAAGCATCTAATAAACACGTTCTATCTAAATATTTGCTTTTTTGCGGCCCTATTATGCTTTGGTCTTCCCGTTTCCGAAGCTTTAAAAAGTAAAAATTATAGCTCTATTTCTCAATTACATGTGCAGTTGCAAGAAGCAAAATTGCAACTTTATGGACTCGATTATGTAGCGCCAGAAATGCTTTGGGACTTTGGTGATAAAATTCCACAAATGAGAACAGACAGCGTGATTTCGTTTCCTTCTGAAGATCGGTTTGGTGTACTAACAAGCGACTTAAAGCCTGAAGACCTCAAACTCTTAGAAAGCAATTATCACCTTGAGAAAAAAGGATCTTACGACCTTAATATTTCAGAGAAAGGAAGCCGTGGTTACAAAGGGCGTCTTCAAAACGATTTTTATATCCTATCTAGAAAGGATTAAATTACCTAAGCTTCAACAGTGTTTGGAGATATCTATCTAAACGGTAGAACATATATCCTGAAACACCTCCAAACAAAGCTCCACTTACCACATCAAGAGGATAATGGGCTCCCACGTAAATTCTACTATAACCCATGGCCAAAGCCCAAACAATCATAAAATAAACGAGATATTTGTATGCGCTTTTTAAGGTCATTCCTATAAAAACAGCCAAAGCCATTGAGTTACTGGCGTGCCCTGAGAAATAGCCAAATCTTCCACCGCATCGGTCTCTCACCAAACGCATCACTTCTGCAACGCCTGGCTCATGACAAGGTCTTAATCTTTCCAAACCATGTTTAAAGAGGTTAGTAACTTGATCTGTAAACGTGATCATTAATGCAACAACCACCAACATCAATATAAATAGCTTAGTGTTAAGCTTTTTGAAGAGAAGATAAGCCAAAACTGCGTATAGCGGTATCCAGTGTATTTTGGCTGTATAGGTTAACCAAAATGCATCCCAAAATGTGGTACCGAGACCGTTTAGATATATAAAAAGTTCTTTGTCGTATGCTATTAATTGGTCAATCATTACTCATCATATCGTTTCACCTCTCTATCGTAAAAATCTGTTGCTTCTTGAATGAGGTTCTCCATTTCATTTTCAATTTCCTTTTCGTCCTCTTTATCAAACTCTTCTAACCATTCCACTTCATCATCCTCTAGATTAATAACAAATCTTGGGAACTCTGTGTGTATGACATAAATAGCGTTAGGATAATCTGTATTATCGCCGAGAATATATTTTGGTAAGTTCATAATATTAGATATTTACATTAGTAGTTTTCAAAGTTAAGGCTTTAGTCAAATAATTAAACCTTAACCATAGTAAAATTGCGGCAGAGCTTAAACCTACCAAAAGACCAAGCCAAATGCCAAAGCTACCATAGGCTTCCTCTTTTCCGAGGAAAAAACTAACAGGAAAACCGATGAGCCAATACGCTACAAAAGTAATAAGGGTTGGGATCTTGACATCTTGAAGTCCTCTAAGTGCTCCTAAAACGACCACTTGAATACTATCGCTAATTTGAAAGATGGCAGCAGCAATCATCAACTGCGCTGCGATACTAACGACTTCATAATTATCTTGATAGTTTTTTGCGTCATCAAAATCTACATACAACTTAGGCAATTCGTTATGAAATAAAGCAAATATTGCGGCAAAGCAACAGGCAAATAAGAAGGCCAATAAGAAGATAGAAAATGCAATACGTCTTAATTGTATAAAATGTCCAAGTCCTTTTTGATTGCCCACTCTTATCATTGCAGTCACGCTTAAACCAACGGCAAACATAAAGGTTATTGAAGATAGATTAAGCGCAATCTGGTTAGCAGCCTGAGGATTTTTACCTAATAAGCCGCTCAGCCAAATAGCAGCAGTAAAAATGGCGACTTCAAAAAACATTTGCATGGCGCTTGGAGTTCCCAAATAAATGAGTTTTTTAAGCATTAATTTTTCTAATACAAAGAACTTGATATGGGTAACAAAGGCTTTCGACTTTTCTTTTCGTTTTAGTATCCACCATAGATGCAATACCATCACTACTCTAGAAATCAACGTTCCATATGCTGCTCCTACGATTCCCAATTCTGGACATCCAAATTTACCGAAGATAAACATGTAATTGAGCACCACATTGATAATGTTAGATACAATGGTAGCATACATTGGGTATTTGGTCATAGAAAGACCATCACTAAACTGTTTGAAAGCTTGAAAAATGATCAGCGGCACCAATGAAAGCGCTACTAAATCAAGATAAGGCACTGCTAAATCAACAACCTCTGGAGGCTGTTTCATGATATAAAGTAAAGGTTTAGAAAGATAAACAACTAGAAAAAGCAAGATACCTAAAATGGTACAAAGCACCAGACCGTGTTTAAATGCGGATTTACCACCCGCAAAATCCTTAGAGGTATCTGCCTCGGCCAATAAAGGTGTAATTGCGGTTGAAAAACCGATGCCTAAAGACATGGCCACAAAAACAAAACTATTACCTAAAGACACAGCAGCCAATTGCGCTGTACCCAATTGTCCCACCATAACGTTATCAACAAAACCAACGAAGGTATGGCCGAGCATTCCTAAAATAACAGGTGCCGCCAATTTGAGATTGTAGCTAAACTCCTTGGTATAATCTTTAAGCATTTCCAGATTTCATTTAAAGAGCGCAAAAATAACTTTTTCAATTCCGAATATGTCTATGGAGACAACTAAAGTGATTGATGAGTTCTTAATATTTTTCTAAATAAAATGTTATCATCTTAAAATGTTCATAAAAACCAAGAGCATTAAAAGGGCACCATGATTTTTGACCTATTTTTGATTAACAGATACTTTATTTTAGTAGGTTAGGTATTTGGGACAGAAACTTTTTGGCACATTTTTTAGAGGGATTAAATTTTGTGCTTAAAAACGTTTCATGCAAAAAGAGGCTTTCGCCTCTTTTTGTCATTTTATATAGTTCTAATGTGTTCTTTAATATTCGGTAACGTAGCCCCAATTCTCGCCTGTTTTTATGCGATGTAATTGCATCTCTGATATTCCAAATTGCTTTGCTATCATCTTTAGACGGGTTCTTCGGTTGGGATCATTAATTTTTCGCTTAATCAATTTCACCTTAGTTTCTGTCAACTTAGAATGTGTTACTCTACGCGGACGGTTAATGTACTCTGGGTTTGTAAATTGATGTATTTCTTTCTCTCTTTTTGTGGCCCATTTTAGATTTTCAACCTTATTATTGGTCTTATCATAATCTAAATGAATGACATAAATACCTTCCCCTTGTTCCAAAAAATGCTGCGCAACCAGTTTATGAACGTATCTACTGGTTTGCTTACCATTTGCTTTTTGCTTTAACGGTAAATTTTGATACCCATTAATGTAATACTGCTTGACTAACTCTGGTGTATCGAGTTTGCAGTTTTTAATTCTTCCGTAGTTTGAAATTTGAAATTTCTCATTGTCTGAAATTTTATCGTCAAAGACAATATCCTTCCATTCTTCTTTCCAATAGTCCCTAATCATTGTTTAATAATCTGTTTAATTCAATTAGCAAGTTCAATTTATAATTTAACGCTCTCAATACGTTTTACAGCATCTCTAAATTCTGAAATCATATCTTCAACAATTTGTGTTGTAGATTTAACTTCATGAATAAGACCTGATATTTGACCGATTTCCAATTCTCCCTCTTGTAAATCGCCTTCAAACATTCCTCGTTTAGATCTAGCACGTCCTAAAAGTTCCTTAAGCTCGTCTGGAGTCGTACCTTTTTGATAGAGTGTTTGTATATCATTAAAAAATTTATTCTTAATCAATCGCACTGGTGCGAGTTCTTTTAAAGTCAATTGCGTAGCTCCTTCTTTAGAATCTACAACAATCTTTTTAAAATGTTCATGAGCAGAAGACTCCTCACTAGCAACAAATCTGCTTCCCACTTGAACGCCATCTGCTCCTAAAATCATAGTAGCTAACATGGCTTGTCCAGTGGCTATGCCTCCTGCAGCAATTAAAGGTACTGATAATTGTTCTTTTACCATAGGAATTAAGGTCAAAGTTGTAGTTTCTTCCCTTCCATTGTGTCCGCCTGCTTCAAATCCTTCAGCAACCACAGCGTCTACACCGGCCTCTTGAGCCTTTAAAGCAAACTTCACACTGCTTACCACATGCACTACGGTAATACCTCGCTCTTTTAACCAATTGGTCCATGTTTTAGGATTTCCTGCAGAGGTAAAGACAATTTTGACGTCTTCTTCTACAATAATATCCATAATCTCTTCTATGTTGGGATACAACATGGGCACGTTAACACCAAAAGGATTGCTAGTGGCTTTTTTGCACTTTTGAATATGTTCTCGCAAAATATCTGGATACATAGACCCTGCTCCTATCAAACCTAGTACTCCAGCATTACTCGCTGCTGATGCCAAGCGCCAACCGCTATTCCAAATCATACCCGCTTGTATTATGGGGTATTTTATATTGAAAAGTGATGTAATTCTATTACTCATTAAGATTTAGTCAATTTAAACGTTTTTGATGCTCCTCCTGATTGAAAGTTTAAGAGGTACATTCCTTTATTCAATCTGCTTACATCCAGTTCGGTATGTGAGTCATAAAGCGTCTTTTCTAACACTGTGTTGCCTAAAATATTAATGATTCTAAGCCTCGTAGAATGCTCGCCTATTTGAGTTTGAATGTTCAAAATGGTTTCTGCCGGATTAGGAAACACCTTGAGTTCTGTAATTTGTTGTTGGTCTAAAGATAGACCTATATTTAAGGCTTCTTGTAAATTTGGTATGCCATAACCTAAGAAATAATCTGGATTATCATATTGGGAGGCAGACATTCTAACAAACTGTTTGATCTCTTCGTTAGTTGCATTGGGTAAAGCCTGCATGAGAGAGACGATACCCCCAGCCATAATAGGAGAACTAAAAGAGGTCCCGTTATTAGAAACAATAGCGTTAGCACTATTAATAACGAAAGAGCCTTGACCTTGGGCTGCTACATCTGGTTTTATGGTAGGTTGAAAATCACTTCCTTGAGAACTAAATCCCGCATAGTTTCCATCGGCATCTACAGCACCTATGCTAAATACGCCTGTGCCGTCTGCTGGAGCAACTACTCCTGCTGAACCTGAATTACCTGCAGAGGTTACAACCAAAATCCCTTTTTCATTAGCGATATTGGCTCCTCTCGTTATAAACGTCGTGCTACCATCTAAATCTTGATTGGTATGACTGTAATTGATGTTATCATATAGCCTGTAACCAAGAGACGTATTAATCACGTTAACTCCCAAACTATCTGCACGCTCTGCTGCTTCAACCCAATAACCTTCTTCTACTGGTGTTTCGCTAGAGACATCCTCAGTTCTAAATACATAATATGAAGCATCAGGAGCTGTACCCACAAAATTATCTTGAACAAAGCCAGCCATATCACTCAATACTTTTGTACCATGATCATTTCCGGAGAAATTAAAAACGTCTTCTGTTCGATCCACAAAATCATAGCCACCCAATAAATCCTCATTATCTCTCAATCTTTGAAAAGCACCCATAGTATCTACATTAGGAAACCCAGAGTCGAGAATTGCAACAATAATGCCTTCACCCGTATAATCCTCAAGATGCAACTGATCTACGCCTATCATTTCGACCTGGTTTTGTGCACTTCCGTAGTTGAAAGAAATCAATGTGTCTTCAATCAAAAATTCACTATCAGATTGAGATACGCGCTCTAAATCATTGAGATTAGGGTCTGCAAACTCTATATAGTCTATAAATTCTAAGGTATCGTTAAGCAGTAAGTCATTAATAACATCTGCATCTGTACCTCTTACAAAAACGGCATTAAACCATTTGGATTTTGCCAAAACTTGAATATTGTCTTGTGATTTTACCAAAGTAATGTAAGCTTCATTTACAGGAACATCTCTTGCATCAATTGCAATACCTTTAGCAGCTTTTCTATCAATGGCAGTTTGGGTAAGTATTGAAATGGGATTATTGATGGATGCTTCTACATTATCCTTATCTGTAAAATAAACCCATGCATCTTCTTGAGCATGTAACATAAGGTTAAACATGACACATAATAAAAGTAGAAGTCTTTTCATCATTGTTTTTTATTTAAAGCTAATTGGCATATTGCAATAAATTTACAAAACAAATTAGCAAATTACACCAGAACCCACCAATTCTTCTCCAAGGTACCAGGCTACAAACTGGCCCTCTGCAATAGCAAATTGAGCATTATCAAACTCAACATACAATCCGCTATCCGTTTTATAAAGCGTTGCCGGCTCAAGAGCTTGACGATAACGAATTCTTGCCAAAACTTTCATCTGCTCTCCTTCTTTAATAGCTAGATCTTCTCTTACCCAGTGCAACTCGTCATTGTTTACAAATAAAGCTCTTCTAGATAAACCTGGATGAGAATGGCCTTGACCCGTATAAATCACGTTTTCATCAACGTCTGTTTCAATCACAAAAAGTGGCTCAACCATTCCTCCAACACCTAATCCTTTGCGCTGGCCTTTAGTAAAATAATGAGCGCCTTGATGTTTGCCAACGGTTTTACCTTCGGAAATGTGATACTCTGGTTTTTTGGATAAAAAATTCAGTTCCTCAAACTTAGACGTAAATTCAGGAGTTTCATCGTTGTAATGGTGATGATTCTTGTCGATTTCTACGATAATACCCTCACGTGGTTTTAATTTTTGTTGAAGAAATTCTGGCAAACGCACTTTTCCTATAAAACAAAGTCCTTGTGAATCTTTTTTATTGGCAGTAATCAAATCTTGTTCTTTTGCAATAGCTCTTACCTCTGGTTTTGTAAGTTCTCCAATTGGAAATAAGGCTTTCGCTAATTGGTCTTGAGATAATTGACAAAGAAAATAAGACTGATCCTTATTGGTATCTACGCCCGAAAGCAACTGATAAAAGGTTTCACCCTCTTTTTTGACTTCGCCCTTTCTGCAATAATGACCTGTAGCCACATAATCTGCTCCAAGATCTAGAGCTATTTTCATAAATACATCAAACTTGATCTCGCGATTACAGAGCACATCTGGATTTGGAGTTCTTCCTTTTTGATATTCATCAAACATATAATCCACAATACGCTCTTTGTACTGCTCACTTAAATCTATAGTCTGAAATGGGATTCCTAATTTATCTGCCACTAGCATGGCATCATTACTATCATCTAACCATGGGCATTCATCTGAAATCGTCACAGAGTCATCATGCCAGTTTTTCATAAACAAGCCAATAACTTCATACCCTTGTTGCTTCAACAAATAGGCTGTAACACTAGAATCTACTCCACCAGAAAGACCAACAATTACTCTTTTCATTTCCATATACGTCTTAATCGAAATAACGTCTAAAGGCTTACATTACAAAAGACCGAAATGTAAAATTCCTTGACCTTATTACGATTTGCAAATTTACGGAAATTTTGTGTGCCAGTTTTATAGATCCAGAAACTTATAACCGAGGTCTAACTTGAAGTTGAATATTACTTGACTACGGATTAAGAAAATTTACTTCTTTGGATTTTTAGAACGTCTCGTGTGATCAATTGTTTCTAAAAATTGATCATTTTTGTAATAGGTCCAGACACCATGCTTGCGGTCATGCTGATATTGTCCTTCAGACGCTAGATGACCGTCTGCATCATAGTATTTAGCTGCCCTTGAAGTTCGTTGTCTTCATACTGAAAATCGTTTAAAAGCTGTCCGTTTTCAGAATAGGTTAAGGTTTGACCATTTAGTTTTCCGTTGTGATAATGTGACGTTTCTGCAATTTGACCACTAGGATAATAGACCGTTTTCTCTCCTTCTAATTGACCACTGTTATTATAGGTTTCTTTAGACATGACTGCACTAGACTTATTATGGTAAAATGTCCATTGACCTATATAAAGCTTACCGTCCATTTGGCCTTCACTAATCAACTTACCTGAAGACGAAAAGAACTTAACCTCTGCATTATCATTCTCTTTATTAAATTGCTTGGTAGCACTTAAAACACTTTTACCTTTATTAAGAGTGTAGAATTTAAATAGTCCGATTTCTTTACCATGATCAAACTCACCTTCGTACCTGGGTTGATTGGTTTTATCAAAATTTTTACGCCAAGCACCGTGCCTTTTCCCCTCTGAATCAAAGCTATTTTTAACACTTTGAGCACTGAGTGCACTTGTTAAAGAAAATATAAAAAAAAGAATTGCGACGTCTAAATGTTTAACCATTTCGTAAATTTACTGAACAGACTAACTTAATTATTAATAATAACTATTCACAAAAAACTCAAAAGAATGAAAATTATTTCAAAAACGATTAAAATATTACCACTATTATTTGTGGTATTTGCTTTTCAAGCTTGTAGCGATGACGACGACGCAACAACACCGGTTCCTGAGCCAACATTGCTAAACATATTTGCGACTGCAGATGCTAGTGCTGATTTAACTAATTTAGTGGCTGCATTGGAAGAAGCAGATTTGGATATGACTCTTCAAGGTGACGGTCCTTTTACCGTTTTCGCACCTACAAATGATGCTCTTGCCGCACTTCTAAGTGCAAATGGCTGGGCGACTTTGGCTGATGTGCCTGATGATATATTAGAAAACGTATTATTAAACCATGTCATTAGTGGCGAAACAATTATGGCTAGTGATCTTACAACTGCTGGATCTGGATACGTAAACACTTTGGGTTCAGGTGCCGACGACCAAAACTTAAGTTTGTATTTTAATATTAATGGCAATGTCGTTGAATTAAATGGGGGTGCAGAAAATAGTACCGATATCAACGCTGGAGCAAACGTAATTACAGCAGATATTATGGCTACCAACGGAGTTGTGCATATTGTTAATTCTGTAATTATGCCTCCAACTATTGCAGATCATGCATTAGCTAATCCTAACTTATCAAGTTTGGTTGCTGCATTAGCATCTGCGGATTCAGGAACTCCAACTGTTTCAGGAGGCTATATCCCTACAGTTTCGGATGCGACCGCTGGACCATTTACAATATTAGCGCCTACAAATGCGGCTTTCGAAGCTTTATTACTTGATTTGGATCCTTCGGGGGAAACAGCATTAGGTGATGTAGATACTGCCACTGTTGATGCTATTTTGACTTTCCATATTACAGGCGCTGGTAACGTACAATCATCTGGATTAGCTGGATTAAATGGATCGTTCCCATCTTTGGGAGGAAATATTAGTTTGGATGCAACAGAATTAACGGTTACTGACGATAATGATAGAGTAAGTAATATCATACCAGAATTAGTAAATATACAAGCGACCAATGGGGTTGTACACGCAATTGATCAAGTCCTGTTGCCACTACAAGAAGATTAATTTAATTCAAAGATAAATAAAACAAAAGCATCTCATTTTGAGGTGCTTTTTTTATGCGTCTTAAAAAATAGCTCTATCCATAATTTTAAATTCACACCTTACATAAGCCATAGTCATTTTAAACGATACCAATCTGTCTTGGGTATCAATAAGATTGAAGTGTAAATGAATATATTATGTACCAATTTTTAATCCTTAGCTGCTGTTCGAATAGTGTTAAGAATAATTGTTTATTCCAACAGAGAAAACTATTTAAAGCTTACGATTTCAGTTGTGCTAATGATCCAATCTAAAAGCTACTTGGTGTTGATGCATGAGCACAAAAAAAATCCGATACTTCATGTATCGGATTTTCTTATTGAGGAATATATATCAGAAAACAATTAACTATCTTCCTTTCTTCTGCTGTTCGGCTTGCTCCATCATATCTGCCATTTTCTTCTGAAACCTATTTTGTTTTTTAGGCTTTTTCTTATTCATTTGAATCTGCGCATGGATCTTATCTTCATCTAAAATAAAATTCTTGATCACGAGCATGATCCCAATACTAATTAAGTTAGAAATAAAATAATATAAACTCAATCCCGAAGCATATTTATTAAAGAACACCAACATCAACAGCGGGGAGAAATAGATCATGTATTTCATCATTTTCGCCATATCTGGCATTCCTTCTTGTGTAGGTTGTGATGCTGCTTGTTGTCCTGTGGTCATTTTCATGTAAAAGAAAATAGCAATTGCTGCCAATATTGGAAACAAACTCACGTGACTACCATAAAACGGAATAGTGAACGGCAATTGTGCAATCACATCATAAGACGATAAGTCGTCTGCCCAAAGAAAGCTCTTTTGACGCAAAGCGAAAGCCGTTGGAAAAAACATAAATAACGCATAAAATACAGGCAGTTGAATAAGACCAGGCAAACATCCCGCTAGAGGGCTTGCTCCTGCCTTATTTTGTAAGGCCATGGTTTCTTGCTGTGCCTTCATTTTGTTGTCTTTGTGCTTCGCTCTAATTGCATCTAATTCTGGCTTAAGCACCTTCATTTTAGCTTGAGACAAGAACTGCTTATATTGTACAAACGACATCATTAACTTAATAAGAACGGTCATTACAATAATGGCGATACCGTAAGGTAAAAAGCCACTTAAAAAGCTAAATAGCGGAATAAATAAAGATTTATTAATCCACCCAAAAATACCCCATCCAAACGGGATACTTTCATCGAGCTCATAATCGTATTGCTTTAGGATCTTTGAATCTGTTGGGCCAAAGTAAAACTTAAAATTGTTGTTGGCCTCGCCATTTGTAAAAGTTAATGGTAGTTTTGATGTATATTGTTTTGTAAATACAGAATCTACTTCTTCGTCTTCAACTAAATCCATTGTAGAGATTGTTGCAGATTTGAAAGGCTGTTCTGCTACAAGAATAGAACTAAAGAAATGCTGTCTATAAGACAACCATCTGACATCTTCTATAAGTTCTTCCTCAGTACCAGTTTGATTAAGTTTACTGATCTTATCACCGTCATGCATGTAAGTTAATCGCGTATATCTATTTTCATAACTAATGCTTTGATCATGACGGTAAGTTTTAAGTTTCCAGTCCAAATCAATATTTTGAGAGCTGTTGATTACCGAGCCTAAACCTTTAGATCTGATAGAGAAATCCATCATGTAATTATCTGGCTGAAGTTCATAACGGTATTCTAAAAACTGATTGCCAGAAGCCTTCAGTTTCATAGATACCACCGTATTATCTCCGTTTTTAGTGACCGTTGGTTCAAAGAAAAGGTCTTTGGTATTTAAAATACGATTGTCTGCAGTGCCAAAATTGATGTTGAAAAACTCATTACCATCTTGAATAAGATAAATAGGAACCGAGTCATAATCAACGTAGTTCTTTAATTTTACTTCGGAAAGAAATCCACCTTTATTGTTGAATTTTAGCGATAACACGTCGGTTTCAACAGTCGTTTCACTTTCATTAGCCGATGGAAGTGTTGCCGAATAAGCAAAGGCTCCTAATTTATTTTTTAAATTTTCTAGCTGTACTGAATCTGTCCCGTTTCCGTTAGAAAAATCTTCGGCTACAACTACTTTTTCATCTGTATCGCCTTTTTCAGCATTTGCCTTTTTCTCTGCAGCAATCTGTTCTTGCCGCTCTTGTTCTGCTAATTCTTCAGGTGTGGGCTGATTTTTCCACATCATGAAGATTAAAATTCCGAAAATAAGCACAAAGCCTATGATCGATTTTAAGTCAAATTTCTTTTCTTCCATAGTCATTAAATTCAAACATCTCGGTCCCAAAAATATCGGTATATCACCTGAAACGTTTTTAGAGCATATGATTTTTGTTTACCAAAAAACTATCCAACTATTGTTTTTGTGCCATACTGACACTATTTGTATTTGTTTTGAAATCTAATGCAGCTTTTACAAAAGCCACAAAAAGTGGATGCGGATTGGCTACGGTACTCTTATATTCTGGATGATATTGTACACCAATAAACCAGTTACGGTCTGGTACTTCAACAATCTCTACCAAGCCCGTTTCTGGATTGATACCTGAGGCGATCATTCCTGCATCTTCAATTTGAGTTTTAAAACTGTTGTTGAATTCGTAACGATGACGGTGACGCTCTTTGATGCTAGACTGACCATAAATACTATAGGCTAAACTATCTTTTAAAAGGTCACATTCCCAAGAACCCAAACGCATAGTACCTCCCTTATCGATGACGGTTTTTTGAGATTCCATCAAGTCAATTACTGGGTTTTTAGTACGTTCTTCCATTTCAGTTGAATTGGCATCGGCTATAGACAATACATTACGAGCATACTCTATAACTGCCATTTGCATACCTAAGCAAATTCCTAAAAATGGAATATTGCTCTCTCTAACGTATCTTACGGCTTCAATTTTGCCCTCAATACCGCGCTCCCCAAAGCCTGGAGCAACTAGAACACCATGAAGGTGACCTAATTTCTCTGCTACATTTTTGGAAGTAATATATTCGGAATGTATGGATTCTACTTTAACCCTTACCTCGTTTTCTGCTCCGGCATGAATAAATGCTTCTAAAATGGACTTATAAGAATCTTGTAATTCTACATACTTTCCAATGAGTCCGATAGTAACTTCTACGGTAGGATTTTTATGACGACTTAGAAACTGATTCCAATGGGTCAAATCTGGTACAGAACTGTTTAACGCCAATTTTTTAAGCACAACCTTATCCAGACCTTGATCTAACATCAAATTTGGTACGTCGTAAATGGTAGATGCGTCTATAGATTGAATAACCGCTTCCCTACGAACGTTACAAAATTTGGCTAATTTATCCCGTAAATCTTCAGGAAGTTCATGCTCAGTACGGCACACTAAAATATCGGCCATAACGCCGCTTTCCATTAAGGTTTTTACGCTGTGCTGGGTTGGTTTTGTTTTTAATTCACCTGCTGCAGACAAATATGGCACTAAGGTTAAGTGGATAACGATAGCATTATCCTCTCCCAAATCCCACTTCAACTGCCTAACGGCTTCTATATAAGGTAAGGATTCAATATCACCTACAGTACCACCAATCTCGGTAATAACGATATCATAATCTCCAGATTTCCCCAAAATTTGAATACGTCGCTTTATCTCATCAGTTATATGAGGGATAACTTGAACCGTTTTTCCTAAAAACTCACCACGACGTTCCTTATGAATCACACTTTGGTAAATGCGCCCAGTGGTAACGTTATTAGACTGACTGGTTGGCACGTTAAGAAAGCGCTCATAATGACCAAGATCAAGATCGGTTTCTGCACCATCATCTGTCACGTAACACTCCCCATGTTCATATGGATTGAGAGTTCCTGGATCGACGTTAATGTATGGATCTAATTTTTGAATTGTAGTTCTATAACCTTGAGCCTGAAGCAATTTTGCCAAAGAGGCGGCAATTATTCCTTTACCTAATGAAGAGGTTACTCCTCCAGTTACAAAAATGTACTTTGTAGTTGTCATGTTGCGCTGTTAAACGCAGGCAAATTTACAAAATAAATATAGTTATACTGACATAGAACTATAATATTAAAAAGAGAAAAAGATAGCTCAATTATGAAACCCTAAAAAGCGTTGCATTGCAACTTAAAAACTGGAAAATAATTTGAAATAAAAACCTTGACTACTGAAGAATAATTTGATCTGTTTCTACTTGTTTTACTGAAGCTCTAAGTAATTCTATCTGTTTGCTATATAAGCTGTATAGCGTATCTGTAATAGTAGGGTCCTTAAGGACTTCATTTAGGCCTTTGAGGTATTGGCCATCCACGTTGATACCTTCTCGAATGATATCTGCATCTCCTTTAGGAAAAATCAAAGACTTAATATCTGATAGTAACTTAAATAATTTATATTGAATGTTAGAGATTTGTGGAGCAGTTGCTTCCATATTCTCTAATTGGGTTAAGACCTTAAGAATAAAGTCTGTTGTGCATTCCTTACGGTTTTCTAGCCACTTAAAAATGATTTCATTTTTAGTTTGTGACATCAAGTGCTCGTAAGAAGCCTCTGCCTTTAGGCTAGTTAGAAGAATTTTTTGAAGGGTTTCTAAACCGACTTGGTATTTTATACTTGTTCTCATAGTTTACTTTATTATCGATTTCTAAAACATCTTTAAACAAAACTTTTAAGATCATAAATCCTAAAACTCCTAAACCTATCCCTATTGCTAACTCAAACATCCATATATTATTAGGATAACAAATCTCAGTGTTTTATCGTTGAAGTGTGTGTTTTATCGATTTTAACGTTAACCCATTTTTATAATTGAGGTAAGATTTTATTATAAACTTTAAAAAAAAGCCCAAATAGAATACGGGTAAAAAACTCTATAAAAAGATTGATTTATAGCAATTTCTCAGTGAAAAGATAAAAAATAGAAAGGTGAGATACTTATTAATTTAAACCTAGTGCCATTCTTTAACGTGGAAGTCACAACACCTTAATAAGGTTTAGATTAAGGCATATTCACTATCTGTTTAAAAAGATAGTTTAATATAAATTTGAAAGAAGTCTATAACGATTTATCAGGAGCGGGGATGCTGGCGTGAAACTCCTTAGCAATTCTTTGGGTATATTTTTCAAGAAGATCGAATACCTGTTGGCTAGAATCTGACGCCACGATTATGCCGATGTGCCAATCTTTATGCATTTTCCAAACAATTTCAGCGTCTTTAAAATTAGAGGTGTCTGGATGTTCAAAACGACTAAGAGATACAACAATTCCTGCATATTTATTTTTCAATTTAGGAGGACTATAGGATAACCCGCGCAAGTTGGCAGCTTCAATTTTAGCCCATTCTCCCCACAGATTTACGCCAGAAGCGGCTTCAACCATTTCTGCAAGGTTAGCACCACCAACTCTAGAAGAGGTTTCAAGAAAAAACAGTCCACCGGTTGACTTACTTTGAATAAACTCTGTATGTGATGCCCCAAACTGCATTCCGAAGGCTTTCATCACCTGAGCATTCATTTTCTGAAGTGCTTTTTCTGTTTTAGAGCCGATCTCACAAGTTGCTGATCTAAAAATACCGCCGCCGTGAGCCACTTCAAAAGGAGTGTCTAAATATTTACTTACTCTAGAAAACACCACTTTTCCTTCGTTATTGAGACCGTCAACATGATATACATCTCCAGGAGCAAACTTTTCAATTAAATAATTGTCGCGCTCATCTCCCAATCCGTCTACAATTTGCCATAGCTCCTCTTTACTATGAATTTTTTTTATTCCCGTAGCACTGGCTTCCATACGAGGTTTAAGTAACCAAGGTGCCTCCACACGATCTGCGTAAGCATTGATATCATTATCATAAAAAAGCGACGTAAACTCAGGTACATTCACGCCTTCTTCTTTAGCCTTCATGCGCATTGCCAACTTGTCTCTAAAATAATGGGCCGTTGTTCTTCCCATACCTGGTAATCTAAAATGCTCCCGCAGCAAGGCAACTTTTTCCACATCAAAATCATCTAAAGCCACAAAACGATCAAACTTTATGTTTCTAAATTGATAGGCAATCCCTTTTACAACGTCATTTTGATTCCAATCTTCTATGTAAAATACATCGTCTATAGCTTCCCAAGGCCAAGCCTCATGTTCCAATTTCTTTTTGGTTAATAAATACACATGATTCCCATCGGCTTTACAGGTTTTCAAAAAATCAACACCCTTGTAATATGTAGAAATACAGAGAAAATTCAATTGCAGCTTTGACATGTGTTTTTAGTTTAATTAAAGTATTTCATAAATTGATAATCATATTTTTAAATTGATATCATCACCATCTGAATTAAAAATATCAAATAAGATATCCCGTTAAAATTACGAAAAATCTGATATTATTTTGAGACTTTAGACGTTATAAATGCTGTAATCAATTGGATGCCATAACCTGAAGCACTTTTCATTTTAGCATAGGGAGAATCTCCAAAAGAAACTCCAGCAATATCCAAATGCATCCAACGGTAATGTGCGTCTGTAAAAACTTCTAAAAATTTTGCGGCATTGATAGCACCTGCTATGGACTTGCCACTAAAATTTCTAATGTCGGCTATATCAGAGTGAAGATCACTTTCAAAATCCTCATATAATGGCAATTGCCAAACACGTTCATGCACCGTATTTCCTAAGCTGGACATTTCTTCGGCCATCTCTTGGTTTTTGGTAAACATGCCTGCTGCGGAATACCCTAAGGCACGAACAACACCACCGGTTAAAGTTGCCAAATCAATTAAATATGTGGGTTTAAATTTTTGATTTACAAAACTCAAAGCATCTGCTAGAACCAAACGTCCTTCGGCATCGGTATCTATGATTTCAATAGTTTTGCCTGAATACGAATTAATCACATCTCCAGGACGATAGCTGTTACCATCTACTGCATTTTCTGCGGAAGCTACTACTCCAACCACATTAATTTTCAGCTTCAATTTTGCTATAAGCTCAATAACACCCAGTACTACGGCTGCACCTCCCATATCACTTTTCATGTAATGAAGATTGGTTGAGGGTTTAATAGACAGACCTCCAGAATCAAACGTAATGCCCTTGCCTACCAATGCGATATCTACCGCATCTTTTTTTGCACCATAATATTCAGATACGATCACAACTGGTGGGTGAACACTTCCTTTCCCTACGGAAATCACTGCTTCAAACCCCTGATTTTTTAGAGCTTCTCCTTTAATAACAGTGCATTTGTAATTTGAGTTTTCTGCGGAAGACTTTGCCCAATCCCCTAAATATTCCGGAGTTTTGACATTTGGAGGAGCATCAACCAATGATTTTATGCGGTTAATAGTTGCTCCAGTGTACTGACCTTCCTTTAAAATTGTAGCAATGTCTTTAAAACTTGAAACAAATGTTATTGTTGGCGCTTCTTGCTGTTTTATTTCAGATTTAAAAGCAGCAATATGATATGTCGCCATTTCCAAACCAATAACAGCCTTTTTAATATCGTGATGGGTTAAGCTCTCAGCGTATACCTGAATGTTCTTCCCCCAGAATTTTTGAGTTTCAAAAGCTAATTTTCTAAACGCCTCCTCTATTTTGGGAGTGTGCTTATCTCCTCCTAAACCTAAAAGGTAAATTCGATTACCATCAGCGCCATAAAGCAATTGATAGCTTCCAAAAGCGCCGTCAAAATCTGGTTTTTCTATAGGAATATAACTCTTGATTTGATCTATTTCCGAAGCACGGCAAGGGAGAATATAATCTGTTGAAGTCGTTAAGTTTTTAGCTTGCTGGTATGTCATAGTTATGAGTTAAAAAAAAGCCATTTTACGGCCTTAGGAAATTCTTCGCGCCAATGGACTTCCGCATGATTCCCCATTTCATTAATGGAAAAATGAAAATCGATGCGATGGCCTTTGATCATTTTTTCTTTGATAATGCTCCCTAGTTTTTGAGCATTTGGCAGGTGTTCTATACTCTCTTTTCCGCCAGAATAAAGATAAATCTTTGATTCCTCTAACGGCTCAAAAGACTTGGTGTTATTAAAAATAGTTTTAGAGATCCATAAGCTTGGTGAAAAAATCATCATTTTCCCAAATACTCCAGGATTAGAAAGCCCTGCATGAAGACTTATAAGTCCACCCATAGAACTGCCACCAATTCCTGTGTTTTCAAAATCGGTTAAAGTTCTAAAGTTATTGTTAATATAGGGTATCAGGCGCTCAATCATAAATTGGATGTAAAAGTTCCCTTTTCCTTCTCCAAATCTTGGGTGATAATAAGGCAAATACTCATTAATACGTTCCTCTTCACCATGATCAATGGCAATAATTACGATATCGCTCATACCTTCCTCGGCCAATTTTTCCATAGACTTATCTATGGCCCAATCTCCATAGAGAGCTAATGGATTAAATAGATTTTGTCCGTCTTGAAGATATAGTACCGGATAGCGCTTATCGGTTTGATAATAATCGTATGGCAAAACTGCCGATATTTTTCGCGTCGCATTGAGGTGCGGGATTTCGTAGGCTTCCTCAATAACTTCTATGATAGGTGCGAATTCTGTCAATGTCATTATGTTTATTTAGGTAAAAACGAAATTACAGTTTTATCAAATTGAAATGTATAAAACCGAAGATATATATTAACAAAAATTTGATGATTTATTTACATTTCAATGGCTTCTGAATTATATTTTAAGCTTATCGAAACTCAATAAAATATTTTATTCATCTGTATATCAGAAACATAATACTTGATTCGGTTTTTTGGCACGCTAATTGTTTTTATCCTATCGTAACAATTAAAACTTTACGATCATGAAAAAATTAGCAACACTATTTACGGCGATGCTCTTAGTAGTCACAGGAGCGAACGCAACATCTATCGAGACCTCAGATTCAAATTCTTCTAATCGTTATAATAGAGGTTACGGCAATTCTTTCATTTTCGTTGAAGGAGGAGTAGAATTCTCTGTTTTCCCAGATGGTCAATTTGACTTTTACATGCCTAATTATGGCCCAAATGTTAATGTAGGCATTAATACGCCTAACGTCTCCATAAGTTTTAACACTGGATATGATTACAATCCTTACGTGCAGTATGATGATTTTGGTGCCATCGTACAAATTGAAAACGTACCAGTGTTTTATGATTATTATGGTCGTGTTAACCAAGTAGGTGACGTTATTATTAGATATAACAACTTTGACCGTATTAATCGAGTTGGAGGATTATATGTGTATTACAACACACATAGAGCTTTCTCTCACTATACTGGTTTTATCAATGTTTACAACAGAAGTTATGTCTATAGACCTTGGCATAATTATTACGTTGTGCCTGCAAGACAGTATTGTATTGTAAACACAAGACCCTATAGAAGAAATTATGTGCCAGTGAGACATGCGTACTACAGACCTTATGCTAATAATTATAGACAACCAGTACGCGTAAATAGCAGAAGAGGTGCCGTAGCGACTACAGGACGTAGAAATTCTTCTATCAACAATAGATACAGACAAGAAGCAACAGCTTCAACACGAAACCGTTCTGCAGCAAATGCTCCAACGAGACAAACCAATCGTAATGCATCGGTTTCAAGATCAAATAGAAGTAACAACGATAGAGCAGTAAATACTAATACTAGAAGCCGCTCAAACAATACCAGTGCTAACCGATCTTCAAGGACGGTAACACCTAGAACTAATGCCACGAGATCTAAAACCACATCTGTTAGAAAACCAAACAGTTCAAATTCTCGTATATCTCGTAAAGCCGATAATAGAAACACAAGATCTGTAAGAAGTAGTTCATCAAATACTACAAGAAATCGAGGTTCTTTATCTAATGCGCCGGCAAGAAGTAACAAAAATAATAAAAGTGTGAGATCTTCGAGATCACGCTCGTAACCTATTGATTGTTTTGGTTGGTTAGTAGATTGTCCCTTAAGTTGTATGCCTTAAAGCACCTTATGGGACTTTCTCATTGATTCCCGCTTAGGCGGGAATCTTTTTTTATACTAAGAATCCAAAACGCTATTTTGATTTTGGTTTTAAGATCTTTAGAATCATAGACGATATGTCTTCGGAAATGTGAAGCTTTAAAATCACCAATCCATAAACAACACTCACGGCTAAAGATTTCAATAGAATATTTGAATAAGCATCAAAAGGAAATTCCCAGTAGTAAAATAAAAGCGTCAGCGCTGTAATTAAAAGCCCCACCTTTAAAGTTTCCGAAGTAAAAGGAAGCATTTTAAATTTAAGTTTTACAAAGTATATTTTTATTGAATTGTAGATAAAAACCGCTAAAAATGTGGCTAAGGCTGAACCATTTATTCCATATCTAGGAATAAAAAATAGATTGAGAATAACTGCTAAAATAGCGAGTAAGAATCCAAAAATCAATACTACTCTATAGTAGTCGCTATTGAATAATATGGCATTGTTGTTGCCCAACAGATTGTCATACAGTTTCGCAATACTAATTAAAAATACCACGGCTAAACCTCCTCCAAATTTCTCTGGAATAATCTCGTAGAGCTGATTGATATTAAGAACAATCAATAAAAAGACCAAACCACTAACAACAAAGAGCGTTAAAGAACTTCTTTGATATAAATCTTTTAGAGCCACCTTATCCTTAGCATTTAAAAACTGTGCCGTTAAAGGCAAAAGAATTTGATGCATGGCACGTTGCGGTACTGCTATAACTGTGGCAATAAAAACGGCGACACTATAATAGGCTACTTTTTCTAAGTTAATAAAATTATTAAGCATCACTTTATCCAAGTCCAAAATCAAGGTAGAAACAGAACCAGCGACAATGATTAAGGTAGAATATTTAATAATAGAGCTTAATTTATCTATGCGATCAAACTTAAACACGGGTAGTCGTTTACTAAAGGCATAGAGCATCATAATAAACGTTCGCAGCACATAGGTACCAACTAGGCCAATGATAAATTGATCCGCCGAAATCCATTCAAAATACACCGCGAATAATAAGAGCATTGCTCCCACTCTATGAAACACTTCTTTCATAAAGTTTCCAAAAACAGTTTGCATTTGCACTTTTACCCAACCATAGAATATCTCGAAATACGCCATAGACAAGGCCGTGATAAAAATATACCATAAATAATGACCTACAATCTCATTTTTTGTAGAGATAATGCCTGCAATAGCATCATATGCTATATAACCAATTAGGCCGACAGGGATTGTAAGTGCTAAGGGCAAAAACAACATTAATGTTAAAAAACTGTTGAGTGAATTTTTGGTTCTAAGCGAAGAATAAAATTTAACAATGGTATTGTGTGCGCCAAAAGCCATGAGCGGCATCATGATATTGGCTGCAGAAAGAATATAGGCTATAAGGCCGTAGTAAACATCACTTATAAAATTAGTATACAGAAATAAAGTACTCACAGCGCCAAGACCAAAACCAAGGTAAGTGGTTATGGTATTACTAAACGATTGCTTGATAACGATGCCCATGTGCTCTTAAAACAAAATCTCTACTATTTGTATCACCATACTTTGATCTATTACTAAACGAGTTTAGCTAGTTCTGCAGTCAATGATTTACGTGTGAATTGATCCAAATTTCTTGCATTTACAAATAGAGAATTGGTTTTATAAGCCTCAAAATACAATAAAATCTGAGACTTCATCTGTTGTTTTTGATCGTAGTAATAATAGCCGCCTGTATTTGTGTTTCTCAAAATACGTTCCACATCGGTGTCTTTGGGACCGACCGCTAAGATAGGTGTGCCTGAAGCCATGTATTCAAAAAATTTCCCTGGAATAATTACTTTGGTGTCTTCAGAGTCTATTTCTACCATGAGCAATACGCGAGAAGTCATTTGCGCTATAACAGCCTCTTTATGTGACACATATCCTATATTTTTAACGTAATCACTTAATCCGAGATGGTGGAGAGACTCAAGAACCGCTTCACTCGTAATGCCTATGAGCTTAAGCTCAAATTTATCCTTAAACTCAGGATGTTCTGCGATGAGCTCTGCTATTGCTTCCCATAATTTTAGAGGGTTACGTTCTGACAGTAAAGATCCTATATGAGACAGTGTGAATTGATCATCTTTAGCAGGTTGGTCTTGTATTACCTTGTCGTAACCATTAGTAATTACCGTAATTGGGCTATCTGTTTTTAATACAAATTCTTTTTTAGTATTGTCACTGGTCACAATAATATGATCTGCAGATTGCAATACTTTACGTTCTAATTGCAGGTGTTTTTCTTGAGAAGAATTTGTTAGTTTCAATTGTTTGTGATAGCCTATCGTGGTCCATGGATCTCTAAAATCTGCCAGCCATTTGATTCCAAATTTCGCTTTTAATTCCAAACCAATCAAATGGAGACTGTGCGGTGGGCCAGATGTGATGAGCGTATCTATTTGATGTTGGCTCAAATACTCTGAAAGAAATGCTACGGAAGGTTTTATCCAATTTTTTCTTGCATCGGGAATAAAAAAATTACCTCTCACGTAAAGCATTAGTTTTTGAACCCATGTTTGATTATGAGGTTTAGGAATTACGCCAGAACTAATTTTTTTCGATTTCTTTTGAGAGAGCACCTTAGCGAAACGATAAGGCTCGTTAATGGGTTGCTTCAATACCTGAACCGTATTGGGAATCTCATGAAGTAAACTTTCGTCTACAATTGGATAACTAGGGTTTTCAGGACAATACACAATGGGATCCACGCCATAGTCTGGAAGGTATTTTACAAATTTGAGCCAACGTTGCACTCCTGGACCTCCAGCAGGTGGCCAATAATATGTAATAATGAGTGCTTTTTTCATATTGAACTTTTGCTGGAGTAAGACCTCTTTTTAAAGCTAAGGCTAAACCCTTATGCTGATTTATTTGAAAACAATAGCACAAATATCTCAAAAAAGACCTCTTGATTGAGCCTTATGCTATTCCCTTTTTCGTTTAATGTTCAGAAAAATTCCGCCAATCATTAAGAGCCCAAGTAACACCGAACTGGCTAAAGCAATTTTACTTCCTGTTTGAACGACTTGTGGCTCAAATTTGAATTCAATAACATGATTTCCTTTAGGAATAGGCATGCCTCTTAAGGTATAATCCACTCGATAATGGGGGACTTCTTTACCGTCGAGGTAAGAAGTCCATCCTTTCGAATAATACATTTCCGAAAACACTGCAAACCCATCATTAGGATTACTGCTTTTATAGGAGAGGGCATTAGGTTGATGATTTGTCAACCTAATGGTCGCTGTAGAATCTGAAATAAATTGTTCTGTTTTCAATTCTGAAACCGTCGTCACCGCTTTTCTTTTCGTATTCAGGCTATCAAGAGCTAAAATTTCGGCATTGGCAGAATTCAAGAGTTCTATTTCAGAAACAAACCAAGCATTGCCATTGGGACTGGTATAATTGGTGCTCGCAGTAACCTGTCCAGACTCATCCTCAACAATCACGTATTTCGTATTGAACATATCTAAAACTTCCACATTATTCTTAGCAATATGAAAATCATAAATTTCATCAAATCGTTTCAACTTCGCGGCATGATACCCGCTTAAAGAGTTATGAAAATAAGCTGCTCTGGCTGGCATTCGACTGGCTTGAGAGACATCAAGAACTCTAAAATAATCCTTGTCCTCCATAATCTTTTTATCTGCAGCATTGGCCTGATAAGGCTTATTTACCTGTAGTGATGATACAAAATTATCGGTATTGACATAACGACGATCAACGCCTACCAAATCAAAAAGAATCAACAATGCAAAAATTCCTATCACTAAATTTTGACCTATTTTTTTCTTTAAAAACATAAAGATGGCCCCAGCAGATAGTAGTACCAAAATCAATGTTCTCAGGGTGTCTTGCGTAAAAAAGCTTTTTCGATCTTCTTTAAGAGCATCTACAAAAGCTTGGCCGTATTCGCCGTAAGCGTTTCTGTAGTAACCATCGTTGGCACCAACAAAATCGAACATTGCAGATTTGAAAAGCAAAAACATAAGGGCGAGTCCGGCACAAATGGCTGCGGAAATTTTAAGTGCCTTCAACTTTTTATCATCACTTTCAAAATCATTAAAAAGCTTGACTAATCCAAAAATTGCCAACACAGGAATACATAGCTCTAATACGACTTGAATGGAACTTACCGCTCTAAACTTATTGTAAAGTGGCACATAATCGATAAAGAAATTTGTCAAAAACGCAAATGGAGCACTATCTCCATAAGATAGAATAAGTGAAAATACTGTACCGCCCACAAGCCACCATTTTAAACGCCCTTTAACCATAAATAACGCGAATACAAACAAAAACAGCACAACAGCTCCAATATAGGCTGGTGCTTCAACTATGGTTTGCTCACCCCAATATGTAGGGGTGTTTTTAACTTCTTGTAAGGCCTGTGTAGGATTAGCACCTATGTTTTTATAAAATTCATAAGAAGCAGAGTCTTTACCAACGTCTTCTCCACTACCACCGCCTAAAAACCTCGGAATGTACAGATTGAAGGTTTCGAGCAACCCGTAACTATACTCTGTAATGTAATCTTTACTCAATCCTGAGGTCACCTCTTTAGGAGACCCATCGGCATTAATGGTCAAATCGCTTTGTCCGCGTGTACTTTCTTTGACATACTGCTGCGTCGCCATGAGATTGGTCGCATTTAAACCTATGGCAATAATGGCAGCAACAGCCATAATCCCAACAGATTTAAAAAAATGTGGCAACGCCTGTTTCTTAAATGCATCAATCAAATAAGCCATCCCTAAAATGATTACCAAAAACAGCAAGTAATAGGTCATCTGCGGATGATTAGCGACCAGTTCTAACCCCAAGGCTACGGCGGTTAATAAAAACCCAAAAATATATTTCTTTCGAAACGTAAGAACAATACCACTCAAAACCAAAGGCATGTAAGCAATGGCATGCGCTTTACTGTTGTGCCCCACTCCTAAAATAATAATGAGGTAGGTTGAAAAACCAAAAGCCAAGGCTCCGAGAGCCGCCAATTTGAAGTCAACCTTTAATGCCAATAACAGGATGTAAAAACCTAATAAATAAATAAATAGATAATCTGCGGGACGTGGTAAAAAACGTAAAGTGAGATCTAACTTTTTAATATAATTATGTGGATATCTAGCACCCAATTGATAGGTAGGCATGCCTCCAAAAGCACTATTGGTCCAATAGGTTTCTGTTCCTGTAGAGGCTTTAAATTCCTTTTGTTGCTCAGCCATACCAATGTAGTGCATGATATCACTTTGCAGAATCTCTTTGCCTTGTAATACTGGACTAAAATAAGCTAATGAAATAATAATAAATCCTACAACAACAAGAACATGCGGTAGGATTTTTTTAAAAGGTAAGGACATGAAAGCTAGTTAAATATGTTGAAAGATGAAATGTAATCAATATTTGGGAAAATCCCCTTTAACAGTATTAAAAAGGATGACATCTAATCGTCTTTCCAAAAAAAGTCAAACCTCGAAACAAAAGCTCGATTTCAATCAATCTCTTCATAATCAATATATTCACCCACGGTCTTATCTGATTCTTGATGAGACTTAGGAACTTTATCAATTATGGTTTCTCCTTCTTTCTTTTGTTGGGTGCGCTGTCTTTGTTGCTGCTGAAATTGGCCACCAAAACGCTCCTGCATTTTTTTAGACATGTATCGCAAAAAATATGGTGCAAACAATCTCGCTAAGATTTTTACACCATAGTATATTAATAAAATAATTAATATCGTTCTCAAAAACCCCATTAAAGACGCGGTTTGTAGCATGACTTCAATTTTGCTCAAAAATACAATTATCTGTTTTTAAAATGTAGTATAAATACTTAAAAATTGTTTAAAATCTCTATATTTGACCTTCATCGAAACCCTACACTTATGTTAAAGACTTTACTGCCTGCACTCCTATTCCTCGTGTCGTACCTTGGTTTTGCACAGTATACAGATGTGATCAACTCCAATAGACCTGGTGTTTCAAAAAGTGCATTTTCTGTGGGCACCAATGTGCTTCAATTTGAAGTAGGCCCTTATATTGTAAAAGAAGAGCATACACCTCTTAAATATGAGGTCTCAGGGTTTGGAGCAGATTTTACGGCACGTTACGGATTGTTCTTTGAGGAGTTAGAAATCAATATTGAAGGGATTTATCAAAATGATACCTTTACCGATAATCGATCTTTGATTAGTGCCGATACCAAAAGGTCTAATTTTAAAAATTTCACTATTGGAGCTAAATACTTGATTTATGATCCCTACAAAAAGGCAGGAGAAGAAAAGCCTAATTTATATAGTTATTATGCCAATAGAGGATTTAAATGGAAATCACTAATACCTGCGATCTCCATCTATGGTGGTGCTAATTTTGATACAGCAGACAATCCTTACACTGCGCCTGGTGTAGAAGGTTTTAGTCCAAAAGTGATGATTGCAACCCAAAATAATTTTTCTGGTGGCTGGGTTTTAGTCATGAATTTTCTTAAAGATAGAATAGGCACAGACTACTCAGACTTTCAATACATCGTGACACTTACACATTCCTTTAATCCTCAATGGGTGATTTTTGCTGAAACGCAAGGCATCCAAAGCGATTTTTATGCAGACAATCTCTTTCGTTTTGGAGGCGGTTATTTAATGAGTAAGAATTTCCAGTTAGATACCGCTTTAACGTTCAATGCAAAAGACACTCCATCAGTTTTTGGTGTCAATTTTGGCGCATCCTACCGCTTTGATTTTCATCAGGATAAAGAAATTGACAATGGCAACTCTGTGGAGGATGCCGATAAAAGAAAACCAAAAACTAAAAAGGGCAAAAAGAAAAGAACAAATGACGTTGATGATGACGGCAGCCTTTAAGTCCGAAATACTATGATTGAAGTAAAAGAAATCCAGTCTAAAAAGGAACTTACCCAATTTGTAAAATTTCCTTTTAAAATCTATAAAAATTCTAAATATTGGGTTCCACCAATAATCAAACAAGAATTAGAGACCTTTGATAAAAGCAAAAACCCTATTTTTCAAGATGCCGAAGCGCGTTTTTTCCTAGCATTTAAAGATGGTGAACTTGTAGGTCGCATTGCCGCAATTATCAATTGGTTAGAAGTCAAAGAGCAGCAACAAAAGAAAATGCGTTTTGGATGGTTTGACTTCATCGATGACCTTGACGTTTCTAAAGCACTTCTTGCTGAAGTAGAACGTATAGGAAAAGAAAATCAATTAGAATTTACGGAAGGGCCAGTTGGATTTTCAAACCTTGATAAGGTTGGCGTCATGACCGAAGGTTTCGACTCTATCGCACCAATGATTACATGGTACAATGACCCCTATTATATAGATCATTATAAAGCGCATGGGTACGTTATTGAAAAACACTATTCTGAAAGCACCTTCCCGTTTGCCAATGTTAAGCCCGAGACTTTTAAAAAAGCACAAGAGCTCATCAAGAGACGCTACGGACTTAAAGCATTGGTCTTTACCAAAACGGAAGAGGTCATGCCTTATGCCGATAAAATGTTTGACTTGTTTAATGCCACCTACTCATCTTTAGCTTCATTTGTTGCTATTACAGATGTTCAAAAGGAGTATTTCAAACAAAAATTCATCAGTTTTGTAAATCCAGAATACATCAAATTTGTGGTTGACAAAGATGATGAACTTGTTGGTTTTGCTATTGTGATGCCAGCCTTTGCTAAAGCTTTGAAAAAGGCAAACGGCAAGCTTTTTCCTTTTGGGTTCAGTTATATTTTGAATGCGAAAAAGAATAGTAAAGACGTTATTTTTTACCTTATCGGGATCCATCCTGAGTACCAGAACAAAGGTGTTCATGCTGTGATCTTTAATGAGTATTACGAAACGTTTACAGAAAAGGGGATTCAGACCTGTTTTAGAACTCCCGAATTAGAGGATAATGAAGCGATTCACAAAATCTGGAAACACTTTGATCCCAAAGTATATAAACGTAGAAAAACCTTAAGAAAATCACTTATTTAGACTTTATTTTCTGAATAAAATCATTTCATCAAAAAGACTGATGGGCAACGATAAAATCAAACTAAAAGACGCCATGGCCATTGGAATTGGCGGGATGGTAGGTGGCGGTATATTTGCCGTTCTTGGTTTAGCTGTCTCCTTATCTAAGGGTGCAACACCCGTTGCCTTCTTATTTGCAGGCATTGTTGCCTTTATCACCTCTTACAGTTATGTAAAATTGACTTTGACCTACCCCGATAAAGGTGGAACTGTAAAGTATATTAATGAAGGCTTCGGTAAAACAATCTTTAGCGGCGGTATCAATAACCTTCTTTGGGTAAGTTACATCATCATGCTGTCTTTATATGCTTCGGCATTTGGATCTTATGCTCCCAATCTTTTTGATATCACAGGAAGCCAAACTATAGACACGCATATTTACTCTAGTGCCATTGTTATCTTGGCAACCCTAATTAACTATTACAGCATTAAAGTGGTGAGCAGAATTGAATCTTATTCGGTAGCTATAAAATTGATAATTCTTATCGCTTTTATCGGGATTGGTATTTATGGACTCTTCGGAAATGCAAACACTTCACAACTTATGGTCTCTAATTGGGAAAGTCCGATGCAAATCCTAACTGCAGGAATGGTGATTTTTGTAGCTTATGAAGGCTTTGAGCTTATAGCGAATTCTGGATCAGACCTCATTAACCCTAAGAAAAACATTCCAAAGGCTTATTACTACTCCATTGGCTTTGTGATTTTACTTTATATCATTATTTCTATAGTTACAGTTGGTTCACTCTCCTTTGATACCATCAAATCTTCCCAAGAGTATGTCCTCGCCGAAGCCTCAAAACCCATGTTGGGACAAGCCGGATTTACAGTAATGACGATAGCTGCCTTGATTTCTACATTTTCAGCAATAAATGCTTCGCTTTATGGTGGTAGTCGTGTAAGTTATGTTATTGCGGAAGATGATGAATTACCTCATGAGCTCACTAGCCAACTCTGGAACCAACCCATCGGGTTAATCATTACAGCAGTAGCCACCTTAACATTGGTTAATCTATTAAACTTGGAAAGCATATCTACGGCTGGTAGCGTCGGGTTCCTTATTGTTTTTTCTGCAGTAAACTATACAGGCTTTAAAATTCATGATAAAATTGGCGCCAATAGATGGGTTCCTTTATTTGGATTTGTACTGTGCATCATATCATTAGTAGTATTGATATTTCAGCAATTTAAAAGCAATCCAACAGGAGTTATTGTAGCCCTTTCGATAGTTGGCGTATGTTTCTTCGTCGAATTTATTTACAAACATTTTTTTAATACAACAGAAAAAAAACCGATAAACTCTAAATGAGATTATCGGTTTTCTTTTTAATTATAATTTAAACTACTACTCCCTCATTGCAGCCATAACAGCAGCAGAAAGTCGCTTGTAAGTTCCATTCTCAAGACGCGTTCTAATTGCATCAAAAGCGTCTAAGGTTTCAGCTACATCTTGTAAGGTATGCGTAGCTGTAGGAATCATTCTTAGTAAAATTAACCCTTTAGGTATTACAGGATAAACTACTATAGAACAGAATATTCCATAATTTTCTCTAAGATCCCGAACCAAGGCCATAGCTTCTGGAATACTTCCTTTTAAATATACTGGTGTTACACAACTTTGCGTAGTTCCAATGTCAAAACCCCTATCTTTTAATCCAGATTGAAGTGCGTTTACATTTTCCCATAACTTTTCTTTAAGTTCTGGCATCGTTCTCAACATGTCCAAGCGCTTTAACGCTCCAACGGTCAATTGCATTTGCAACGATTTTGCAAACATCTGCGAACGTAAGTTATATTTTAAATAATCAATAATTTCTTTATCGCCTGCAATAAATGCACCTGTACTTGCTAAAGATTTCGCAAAGGTTGCAAAGTAAACATCAATATCGTCTTGTACACCTTGCTCTTCTCCAGCACCAGCACCTGTCTTACCAAGGGTCCCAAAACCATGCGCATCATCAACTAAAAATCTAAAATTAAATTTCTTTTTAAGCGCTACAATTTCCTTTAAACGACCTTGCTCACCTCGCATTCCAAAAACCCCTTCAGAGATCACTAAAATACCTCCTCCTGTCTGCTCTGCCATTTTAGTGGCACGCTCAAGATTTTTCTCTAAACTCTCAATATCATTGTGCTTGTAAGTAAAACGTTTTCCCATGTGGAGTCTTACACCATCAATGATACAGGCGTGAGAATCTACATCGTAAACAATAATATCATCTTTAGCCACTAAAGCGTCAATAGTAGACATGATACCTTGGTAACCAAAATTTAATAAGTAAGCGGCTTGCTTACTCACAAAACTAGCAAGTTCTTTTTGTAATTGCTCATGAAGGTCTGTATGTCCAGACATCATTCTTGCACCCATTGGGTATGCTGAGCCATATTGTGCAGCAGCTTCTGCATCTACCTTTCTCACTTCTGGGTGGTTCGCAAGTCCTAGATAATCATTGATACTCCAGGTAACGACCTCCTTTCCTTGAAATTTCATTCTATTGGATATTTGGCCCTCCAGTTTAGGAAAAACAAAGTAACCTTCTGCTTGAGAGGCCCATTTTCCTAAAGGCCCTTTATCTCTATAAATCTTTTCAAATAAATCCTTCATTAAAAGCTAGTTTTAGTCAAATTAGTTGCTACAAAATTAGTTATTATTATGGTGACCACATAATAATTTTATCAATCACAAATGATAGACATCAAAATACAAAAAATCCTATCGCAGTTAAACGCGATAGGATGTCTTAATCTTTAGATAATCATTATTTTATATACTGAATAGTTTCAGAGGCAATGGTCTTACTATCAAAAAAGCCTTGATCTTCCATCCACTTGTCGCTATAGACTTTGCTCATATATCGCGAACCGTGATCTGGGAAAATCACCACAATCTTGTCTCCTTCCTTAAATTCTCCTTCGGCATTTAATTGTTTTAACGCTTGCATCGCAGCACCACTTGTGTAACCCACAAACATACCTTCTGATCTAGAGACCTCTCTTGCTGTATGGGCACTCTCTTCATCGGTTACCTTAATAAATTTATCAATTAAATCAAAATCGGTAGCTGTTGGGATTAGGTTTTTACCTAAACCTTCAATGCGGTAAGGATAAATCTCTTTTTCATCAAACTCACGAGTCTCATGATATTTTTTTAATACAGATCCAAAAGCATCAACGCCTATCACTTTAACGTCTTTGTTTTGTTCTTTTAAATATTTAGCAATTCCAGATATTGTTCCTCCAGTACCACTACAAGCCACTAAATGCGTGATTTGCCCTTTGGTCTGCTCCCAAATTTCAGGACCAGTTGTTTGGTAATGCGCATCGATATTCAATTGGTTAAAATACTGATTGATGTATATTGACCCTTTGATTTCGCCATGTAAGCGCTTGGCTACTTGGTAATAAGAACGTGGATCATCTGCACTAACATTTGCCGGACAAACATAAACTTGAGCGCCCATGCTCTTTAACATGTCGATTTTATCTGCAGACGATTTTGAGCTCACCGCTAAAATACAATCATACCCCTTGATAATACTTACCATGGCAATACTAAAACCAGTGTTGCCCGAAGTCGTTTCAATAATGGTATCTCCTGGATTTAGGATGCCCTGCCTTTCAGCTTCTTCGATAATGTGTAGTGCAATTCTATCTTTTGACGAGTGACCTGGATTGAAAGCTTCTACCTTCGCGAAAAAATCGCCTTGAAATCCTTCGGTCATTTTGTTTAATTTGATAAGAGGGGTTTTACCAATTAATTGTAAAACGTTATCAAATACTTGAATGTCTTTTTCCATAAATGCTATTTATCGACTTCAAATCAAATAGAAATCTGAAGCCTAAAACCTTGCAAAATTAATACTTTTTTTTGAATTAGCCAGTAATTCCCTCTAAGTCGAGAAGAAATGCAAATTCTTGCGCATCTTCTTTCAAAGCCTCAAAACGCCCAGAAGCACCGCCGTGACCCGCATCCATGTTAGTTACGAGATAAAGCCTGTTAGTATCCTGTTTATAAGTTCTCAACTTAGCAACCCATTTCGCAGGCTCCCAATACTGCACTTGAGAGTCATGTAGTCCAGTTGTAACTAACAAATTTGGATAAGCTTGTTCTTTTACTTGATCGTATGGAGAATAGGATTTTATATATTCATAGTAAGACTTATCATTGGGATTTCCCCATTCGTCATACTCTCCAGTTGTTAAAGGAATAGAGTCGTCTAACATTGTGGTAACTACATCTACAAAAGGCACAGCCGCGATGACACCATTATATAAATGAGGGGCTTCATTAATGATGGCACCCATCAATAAACCTCCTGCACTCCCTCCCATAGCATAAAGGTGTGCTTCGGAAGTGTACCCCATATCAATCAAAAATCTTGAGCAATCAATAAAATCAGTAAACGTGTTTTTTTTGCTCAATAGCTTTCCATTTTCGTACCATTGGCGCCCTAAGTACTCCCCGCCTCTCACATGTGCGATCACATAAATAAAACCGCGGTCTAACAAACTTAAACGGATGGTAGAAAAATAGGGATCAATGGTAGAACCATAACTTCCGTAGGCATATTGTAACAAAGGCGTGTTTCCATCTAACTTAGCGTCCTTTCGCCTCACCAAAGACATCGGGATTTTAGTACCATCTCTAGACGTTGCCCAAAGACGCTCAGAAACATAATCATCCTTATTAAAATTAGGATCTAGTACTTCTTGCTCTTTCTTAATATCCTTTTCATGGGTTCTCATATTGAAATCGATAACCGATGACGGCGTCGTCATAGAATTATAGCCGTATCTTAAGATTTCAGTATCAAACTCAACGTTAGTTCCTGTATTGGCAGTATAAGTTTCATTGTCAAACGGTAAATAATAATCCTCCTTTTGGTCCCAACGTTTTACACGAATTTGATTCAAACCGTTACTGCGTTCACTGATCACCAAATACTCCTTGAATATTTCAATATCTTCAAGTAATACATTCTCTCTATGGGAAATGACCTCTGTCCAATGCTCAATTTCAGTGTCATCTTCAGACGTTTTCATGAGTTTGAAATTAATGGCTTTATCCAAATTGGTGAGAATATAAAATCGATCTTCATAATGTGCAATACTATACTCTAATCCCCTAACTCGTTTTTGAAATACTTTAAAATCAGCATTGGGCGTATTGGCATCTAATACATGAAACTCATTGGTCATTGTGCTGTAACAGGCGATAATGATGTATTTTCTAGATTTCGTTTTATAAACAGCAACACCAAACGTATCATCCGTTTCATGAAAAACTAAAGTATCATCATCACTCTTCTGCCCAATTTTATGCTTGTAAATTTTATCAGATCTCAGTGTTTTTTCATCCTTCTTAGTATAAAACAATGTATTATTGTCACTGGCCCAAGTTGAAGATCCTGTTGTGTTATCTATAACATCTGAAAAGACTTCGTTAGTAACTAAACTTTTAATTTGAAGTGTATACTGGCGTCTTCCAACAGTATCTAAACCAAAAGCAATCATAGAATTATCTGGGCTTACACTCAATCCCACCAATCTAAAGTAGCTATGACCTTCTGCCATCACATTGCAATCAAATAACAATTCTTCGGGAGCCTCTAGGTCTTCTTTTTTTCTCGCATAAATAGGATAATCCTTTCCCTTTTCATAACGAACAATGTACCAATACCCGTTGTATTTATAAGGCACCGACGAATCGTCCTCCTTAATTCTAGCTTTCATTTCTTCAAAAAGCACATTTTCAAAATCCTTGGTATGAGCAGTCTCCTGCTCGTAATACTCATTTTCGGCGTTTAAATAGTCCAAAACCTGTTGGTCTTCTCTTTGGTTTAGCCAAAAATAATTATCAATCCTAATGTCGTCATGTATTTCTAACGTCTTCGGAATTTGTCTTGCGATAGGTGCTGAAATGGTCTTCTTCATTTTTCTTTTTTATGGTGAGGCAATTTAGTAATTTTGCTTTGAACAATTTTAATTAGACATACGATGTTTGGAGATATGATGGGCATGATGGGTAAGCTCAAAGAAACCCAGAAAAAAGTAGAAGAAACTAAAGAACGCATGAATACCGTTCTTATCGATGAGTCGAGCAATGATGGTAAATTAAAAATTACGATTACCGCTAACCGAACTATTAAATCTATAGATGTGGATGATAGCCTTTTAGAAGATAAGGAAATGCTAGAAGATTATCTTATCCTTACCTTAAATAAGGCCATAGAACGTGCCACCACTATCAATGAAACAGAAGTTGCTGCCGCTGCTAAAGATGGCATGCCTAACATTCCTGGAATGGATATGTTTAAATAGATAACACTTTAAAATACGTCTTTCTTTTTAGCTGAAATGATAACAACAGCTTTCAAAGGATTACGCTTTAGAGGTACTGCAATTTCATTAAGCGACATGTTTTGGAAGTGTTAATACCAATTCCGAAATCGTTTTAGTTTGTTTTGTTTTCATTATTTTTGAAAATAAACTCATCCCTATCAGATGTTGAATAACACTTCAGCATCCTGAACTTTAGGGCATTCAATTTATAGCATGAAAAAAATACTTATTGCCAATCGAGGTGAAATCGCCATACGGGTTATGAAAACCGCGAAAAAAATGGGGATTAAGACCGTAGCGGTGTACTCAACGATTGACAGACAATCTCCACACGTCAAGTTTGCTGACGAAGCCGTTTTAATTGGAGAAGCCCCCTCAAATAAATCTTATTTATTAGGTGAGAAAATAATAGAAGTTGCAAAAAAAATGCATGTAGATGCTATACACCCAGGATATGGGTTTCTTAGTGAAAATGCTGATTTTGCAGAATTATGTGAAGCCAATCAAATCACTTTTATTGGTCCAAAGTCTAAAGCCATTAAAATCATGGGGAGTAAATTGGCAGCTAAAGAGGCGGTCAAAGCCTATGATATTCCTATGGTCCCAGGAACCGATGAAGCCATTACAGACATTCCGGAAGCAAAAAAAATAGCCAATGCCATTGGTTTTCCTATACTCATTAAAGCTTCTGCAGGAGGCGGTGGTAAAGGGATGCGTATTGTTGAAAATGCTAAGGAGTTTGAATCTCAAATGGACAGAGCTATTAGCGAAGCTATAAATGCATTTGGGGACGGCTCAGTATTTATAGAAAAATATGTAGCCACCCCCCGACACATTGAAATTCAAATCATGGCCGATACGCATGGTAATATTGTTCATCTTTTTGAGCGCGAATGCAGTATTCAAAGACGTCACCAAAAAGTTGTGGAAGAAGCACCATCTAGTGTTTTAACTTCAAGCTTGAGACAGAAAATGGGCGAAGCCGCAGTCAAGGTGGCCAAAGCTTGTGATTACATTGGTGCCGGAACGGTTGAATTTCTTTTAGATGAGCAACACAATTTCTACTTTCTCGAAATGAATACAAGGCTTCAAGTAGAGCATCCCGTTACAGAGTTGGTAACCAATACCGATTTAGTAGAACTTCAAATACAAGTAGCTCGCGGTGAGACCTTACCTTTCAAGCAGTCTGATTTAAAAATAACAGGCCATGCTCTAGAGTTAAGAGTCTATGCCGAAGATCCTCTCAATGATTTTTTACCGAGCGTGGGGCATCTAGATACCTATAAACTGCCTACAGGCAAAGGCATTAGAGTAGATAATGGTTTTGAACAAGGCATGGATATCCCCATTTATTATGATCCCATGCTCGCAAAATTAATCACCTACGGCAATACCAGAGAAGAAGCCATTGAATTGATGATAGAAGCCATTGCTGCTTATGAGATTGAAGGTGTAGAGACCACTTTACCCTTTGGAACCTACGTATGTGAGCATGACGCTTTCCGTAGTGGAAATTTTGACACCCATTTTGTCAAAAATCATTATGCTCCAGAAAAATTAATTGAACAACAAAAAAGCGAAGCCAGAATAGCGGCATTAATCGCCATAAAATCTCATATGGCTAAGCAAAAGTTGTTGCGTTTACCCGATTAATGTAGTTGGTAGTACACGCGTTAAATTAGCAAACCACACGATTTTAAACAATTGTGTTTCCTAGAAAATCGATTATGAAAGAAAAAATAGAAGATCTTAATAAGAGACTATCTTCCGCATATTTAGGCGGCGGACAAGCAAGAATTGATAAACAGCACGAAAAAAAGAAACTTACCGCTAGAGAGCGTGTTCTTTATCTTTTAGATGAAGGTTCTTTTGAAGAAATTGGTGCCTTGGTAACTCACCGTACCAAGAGTTTTGGTATGGATAAGCAGCAGTTTTATGGAGACGGTGTGGTTACTGGCTACGGTACAATTGACGGGCGACTCATCTATATTTTTGCTCAAGACTTCACGGTTTTTGGCGGCTCGCTTTCAGAGACCCATGCTGAAAAGATTTGTAAGGTGATGGATTTGGCGGTTAAAGTTGGTGCACCTATTATTGGGCTCAATGATTCTGGTGGTGCACGTATACAAGAAGGCGTTCGTTCTCTTGGAGGTTATGCCGACATTTTCTTTAGAAACGTACAGGCCTCTGGGGTTATTCCGCAATTATCTGCTATCATGGGGCCATGTGCAGGAGGTGCTGTATATTCTCCTGCCATGACCGATTTCACATTGATGGTTGAAAATACCAGTTACATGTTTGTTACAGGACCTAATGTGGTCAAAACGGTGACAAACGAAAATGTGACTTCAGAAGAGTTGGGAGGCGCTAGTACGCACTCCACAAAGTCTGGGGTAGCTCATAAAACTTCGGCAAATGACGTCATTTGTTTAGAAGATTTAAAACAACTACTGAGTTATCTCCCTCAAAATAACAAAGAAACTACAAAGGCTATTCCTTTTAAGCTAGGCGATGAACTTAGAGAATCACTTTCTGACATTATCCCAGCAAATACCAACCAACCTTACGACATGCACGAGGTTATTAAAGGCATTATTGATGCCGATTCTTTTTATGAAATCCATAAAGATCATGCCGAAAATATCATCGTAGGGTTTGCTAGGTTAGCAGGCAAAAGTATTGGTATAATTGCCAACCAACCCATGTACTTGGCAGGAGTTTTAGATGTCAATAGTGCGAAGAAAGCAGCACGTTTTGTTCGCTTTTGCGATGCTTTCAATATTCCATTATTGGTTTTAGAGGATGTTCCTGGATTTTTACCTGGTACAGACCAAGAGTGGAACGGCATTATTGTTCATGGTGCTAAACTGTTATATGCATTTAGTGAGGCGACCGTGCCAAGAGTCACAGTGATTACTAGAAAGGCTTATGGTGGCGCGTATGACGTTATGAACTCCAAACATATTGGTAGCGATATGAACTTTGCATGGCCAAGCGCAGAGATTGCTGTTATGGGTGCAAAAGGTGCTGCGGAAATCATCTTTAAAAAGGAAATTAATCAAGCAGAAGACAAAGATGCCAAATGGAAAGAAAAGGAAACTGAGTATGCCGAATTGTTTGCCAATCCTTACAGCGCTGCAGAACGCGGATTTATAGATGAAGTGATTTTACCAAAAGATACGAGAAGAAAATTGATTAAAGCGTTTTCGATGCTAGAGAACAAGGAGGTTTTGCGTCCAGAACGTAAACACGGTAACATCCCACTATAATTAGAGTATAAATTCTGAAAAGAGGTTTAGCCTAAACTCAATAAAAAATTATATATAACCCATTATCAGCACCTAAAAATTATCTTTAAAAAGCTATTATAAATAAATATTTATAATAGCTTTTTAAATCTCATATGTTAATCTACAAAATATAAGGTCGCATGATAATGTTAGTATCACTGTCTGTCAATAAAACATCTTATAATTAAAAATCTGACGATACGGTATTACATTGGTATTTTAAATTCACTCTCAAAAGCGTCGCTTAGATCTTTATTCTCAGACTGGCATTTCTAAATATAAACCAGCATTTAAAGCCAATAAAATCATTAATTATAAGCCTTAATGCCTGTGTTAGAGCAAACATTATGATCGATATTGTTCATATTTCAAACCGTTAAAATAAAATCATTTAAGTTACTTTTGCATTATGGAAAAGAACCCAAAGTTCAAATACGAGTTTGTAGCATTAATGGCCTCTTTAATGTCAATAGTGGCATTATCTATTGATGCTTTGCTCCCTGCATTACCAGACATTAGCAGAGACTTAGGGGTTACCGTAATTAGTGATCGTCAATTATTGATTACCATGATCTTTTTAGGTATTGGTTTTGGACAGCTTATATTTGGTCCTTTATCAGATAGTTGGGGCAGAAAACCTATGGTTTATATTGGTTTTGCGATTTTTTTGATCTCAAGTATTGTTTGCGTTACGACCAATAATTTTGAAATTATGATTGTAGCCCGCGTCTTTCAGGGAATTGGTCTTTCCTCTCCAAGAACTATGGCCATTGCTATGACACGAGATTCTTACAGTGGCGATTTTATGGCAAAGATCATCTCTATCATTGTAATGTTCTTTATTTTGGTACCTATAGTGGCCCCTACTTACGGACAGTTTTTAATGAATATTTTTGATTGGAAAGCCATCTTTAACGTTAACCTCATCATCGGTACGCTTATCGTCATCTGGTTTTGGCTACGGCAGCCCGAAACTTTAGTTAGCGCTAAACGGGTAAAATTTAGACCTCGCATATTCTTAACGGGAACCAAAGAGTTTTTAAAATACAAAGATGCGGTTGCCTTCACTTTAATGAGTGGCTTTATCACAGGATCTTTTATGGTGTATTTGAGTACGTCTCAGCAGATTTTTCAAGTACAATATGATTTAGGAGAACTCTTTCCATACATCTTTGCGAGTACTGCTTTTTCCGTAGGTTTTGCAACGTTTGCCAACAGCCAATTGGTCATGCGGTTTGGGTCTTTTAATATCGCTTACGCCGCTACTATTGGGTATGCTGCCATATCCATATTATATGTGTTGATCTACAGTTCTGGAGATAATCCACCCATTGAAATTTTAATAACTTTTTTTCTGCTTCAGTTTTTCTGCGTTGGGTTTCTCTTCGGAAACTTACGATCTCTAGCTATGGAGCCTTTAGGTCATATAGCCGGTATTGGCGCAGCTATTAATGGTTTTGTCTCTACCGTGATGGCAGTTCCAATAGCAAATTTTATAGGAGGTTTTGTTAAAACGTCTGTACTCCCATTGTTTATTGGATTTTCAGTATTTGGAGTATTATCTTTAGTAACATTATTAGCCTTAAAAAATCACCATAGACGATCGTTGAAGGCCTAATCATAGAAATCGCTCTACAATTTCTACTACTGAGGAAATAATATATTCAACCCCAATAGCAATTACAATAAACCCAATAATTCTTGAGAGTCCGTTGATACCCGAAGCTCCTAGTATTTTCACAATAAGGTGAGCGCTCTTCAATATTAAATAAATACAACCGGTAACTACAATCATAGCTACAAGTATGGTGACGATTTCAATACTGGTTTGATACTCCTGATTATAGGCGATCAATAAGGAAATGGTTCCAGGGCCAGCTAACATAGGTATTGCCAAAGGCGTTAAAGAAATAGAATCTCTTGTATGAATGTCTTTTTGAACACGATCTCGTTTCATCCCCTTATGCTCGCGAAATTTACCAGTGAGCAACGCAAATCCGGATGAGGCGATAATTAAACCTCCAGCAATTTTGAGTGCGTTAAGGCTAATGCCAAAAAAACTCAAAATATACTTACCTAAAAAAAATGATAGCAAAAGCACTACAAATACATCTATTGCCGTCCAAAATGCAATGACTGCCCGTTCTTTTTTTGTAGCATCTGTAGTCAATCCCACAAACACAGGTACGGTTCCGAGAGGGTTCATAATCGAAAACAAAGCTCCGAAACTGATTAAAAATAATTCCATTGGTTTTTTTTGCAAAGACCAACTATTTAAAGAAGTTAAAAGTTAACCAAGGTTTAAAAAATGGTTAACCAAACTCAAAATTTCCGAAAATTTTTAAGTTAAAATATCATTATAAATTAACCTATGAAAGCTTGTGTTTTCAGACCTCTTTTCTATTATTAAAATTTTCAAATCACAAACAACTAATTAATATTTATTAACTTAGATAAAGCTAAAAGCACCCTTTAAGTTTATGCAAGATCAACCGCTTCATATTTCAGATTATAGAATACGAAAACTCATAGGCGCATTGGGACTATGTCTGCCTATTATATTGCCTATTGCCATAGGAGAGTTCTTGTCTTCTCTAAGTCATTATTACTATGCTACACTATCCTCATTGTTTTTCATAATCATACTGTCTGCTTTCGCTTTATTTTTAATTTCATACAAAGGGTACAAGAAAGATGTGGAGACAGAGCAAATTAGCGATGACTTTTTAACTAATATTGGCGGATTTGCCGCACTCATCGTGGTATTTATACCTACAGTTTGTGAGGGCAGCACAAGTATAGCAATCGATCAGCTGTGTATCACAAAACACTATCCGCTATTTGGTCATGATCATGCTACATTTAGAACCATACATTTAGTGAGTGCAGGTGTTTTTATATTATGTATGGGCTGGATGTCAAAATATAAATTTACTAGAGGACATAAAGATTTACACAATTCCATTTACAAAATCTGCGGTAACGTGGTGTTTGTATCCGTTGCACTCTTAATTGTTGGCATCCTTCTAGAAAGGAAAAACATCAATTTTTTAATCAATGATTTTTACGTCTATATCTTTGAAACCATAGCTGTTATTGCCTTTGGTGTATCGTGGTTGGTAAAAGGAGAAGCTTTAGAAAACATTACTGCTTTTAAAGATAAGATGATGACGTAAAGTGTTATCAACAGTATCAAAACTTCCTGACTTATGAAGTCATGCTTAGTGCTTCTCTTTAAAAATAAAATCTAAAACCTCATCATAGCGATTGCTCCAAGGCCAGAAATACTGCGTCATCATGGGGACGTGTTTCTTATTGAGATAAATTGGCGTCACGTCAGGCTGGTACTCTTGAAGTGCATTGAGAAATGTTGCGTTTTGTCTAATTATACTTTCATAGGATTTTGTTCCAACGTAAATCATAAATGGCGGCATCTCTTCAGAAAGGTGATATACAGGAGACGCTTGCTTCCATAATTCAGGATTCGTCGTCCAAGTAGAACGATAGTTGTTTGCGATTGTTGGAGGATGTTCCTGTAAATAAGTATACATATCTAAACCAGCAGCATCGTTTAAAATCACACCTTTAATAGCTTTCGGATTATCAAGGTATTTTGGATTGGTACATACCAATGCTATCAAATGGCCACCTGCCGAATGCCCCATAAGGTAAATTTGCGCTGGATCTCCGCCATATTCTGAAATATGATCCCTGGTCCAAATAAAAGCCTGTGCAACTTGAGAAGCCATAGTATCAAAATTAGCCTGAGGGCTTAAGGTATAACTGGGAATAACAGTAATGACATCATGTTTAGCCAAATTTCTTCCTAAAAAACCATAGGTGTTTTTATTTCCAGAATTCCAGTTACCGCCATGAACAAAAATCACCACTGGACGTTTTGATTCTAGATCCCTAGGTTCAAATACATTTAGCTTCAAGTCCTCTTGAGGTGCTTCGGTATTTAAGTAAGCAATATTCTTATGCTTTTGAGAGGCACAACTACATAGCACTAACGCCATTAAAAGAATCATTATACGTATTGATCTCATTTTTAATTTTTATTTGATGAAACAAAAAAGCGCTCCTTTGTAGGGAGCGCTTTTCTCAATCGAAACTGAAAATTCTACCAGTTATCGATTTCTTTTTTAACGTCTTCTTTAGACTTACCATATTTCTCTTGCATCTTGCCGGCAAGCTTATCCATGTTGCCTTCTGCTTCTGCATACTCGTCATCAGTGATCTTACCATATTTCTTTTTGAAATCACCTTTAATCTGTTTCCATTTTCCTTCAAATTGATCGCTATTCATAATGTTTTCGTTTTAAAATTAATAATACTTAAAGATACATTCAATACCATCTATCGCTTGTTGCAATAAATGGGATCCTTAACTCATTTCAAATTAAAACTTTCATAAATGTTTATCATATGGTGATCCAAATACCCCTTCTACTGCTATAAGTGAGAAAATCGTATAACAAATGAATTATTGTGCATTGTTGATAATATCATCTACAACCTCTGGATTTAACAGTGTGCTTATATCTCCGAGATTACCGGTATCATGTTGGGCGATCTTTCTTAAGATGCGTCTCATAATTTTACCGCTTCTTGTTTTTGGAAGCCCTTTTGTAAATTGAATTTTATCCAACTTAGCAATAGGCCCTACCTGCTCTGTAATAATTTGATTGATTTCCTTTCTCAAATTGTCATGGTTTCGTGTTTCGCCCGTATCCTTCAACGTCACAAAACCATAAAGCGCATTACCTTTAATATCATGCGGAAAACCAACAATGGCACTTTCTGATATGGCAGGATGTTCATTTACGGCATCTTCAATAGGCGCTGTTCCCAAGTTATGACCAGAAACAATAATCACATCATCTACACGACCTGTAATTCTGTAATATCCTACTTCATCTCTTAGCGCACCGTCACCGGTAAAATACATGTTCTTGAAGGCAGAGAAATAAGTATCTCTATAACGTTCATGATTGCCCCAAATGGTTCGAGCCATACTTGGCCATGGATATTTTATACAAAGACGTCCGTCTACCTGGTTCCCGTGAATTTCAGCACCCTCTTGATCCATCAATGCAGGTTGAATGCCTATAAAGGGCAGTGTGGCATAAGTTGGTTTTGTAGGTGTTGCAAATGGAATCGGTGTAATCATGATGCCTCCCGTTTCCGTCTGCCACCAGGTATCTACAATAGGAGCCTTTCTTTTGCCCACATTATCATCATACCAATGCCATGCCTCTTCATTAATGGGTTCTCCAACAGTACCCAAAACTTTTAGAGAACTTAAATCATGTGCCTCTAAGTGAGAAACACCTTCTTTAGCCAATGCTCTAATTGCGGTTGGTGCCGTGTAAAATTGAGTGACTTTATGTTTAGCCACAATCTCCCAGAAACGTCCAAAATCCGGATAACTTGGCACACCTTCAAACATAACGCTTGTTGCGCCATTACACAAGGGGCCGTATACAATATAACTATGTCCCGTAATCCAACCAATGTCTGCGGTACACCAATAGACATCGTTTTCTCGATATTGAAATACATTTTTAAACGTGTAAGCCGCATAGATCATATATCCCGCTATGGAGTGTACCATCCCTTTTGGTTTACCTGTAGATCCTGAGGTATATAGTATAAATAAAGGGTCTTCGGCATCCATGACTTCTGCAGTTCCTTCTGGCGAGGCATCATCTAGCAGCGGTTGTAGCCATAAGTCACGACCATTTTTCATGGATATTTCTGCGGAAATACGCTTAACCACTAAAACGGTTTCTACATTAGGGCACTCCTTTAAAGCGTCATCTACAATCCCTTTTAAATCTATGGTCTTGGCACCTCTATAGCCACCATCACTTGTAATCACCATTTTACAGTCTGAATCCTTAATACGGCTTGACAAAGCGTTGGCCGAAAATCCTGCAAATACTACTGAATGTATGGCACCAATTCTCGCACAAGCTAAAACTGAAATGGCCAATTCTGGAATCATTGGTAAATAGATACAGACCCTATCCCCTTTTTTCACCCCTTTACCCTTAAGTACGTTTGCCATTTTATTGACACGTTCATACAACTGTCTGTAGGTGATATGCTCTGCCGCCTCATTGGGGTCATTAGGTTCAAAGAGTATCGCTGTTTTCTCGCCTCTAGTCGCCAAGTGTCTATCAATACAATTCTCTGTGATGTTAAGCTTTGCACCTTCAAACCATTTCACTTCAGGTTTTGTAAAATCCCATTGAAGCACCTTGTCCCATTTTTTTCTCCATAAGAAGTGTTCTTCTGCAATCTCTTCCCAAAACAGTTCTGGATTTTCTATAGATTTACGATATACTTGGTAATATTCTTCTAAATGTTTGATGTGGTAGTTACTCATGTGTTTTGTTTTCTTCCGAAGGTTTCGGTTTTTGTTCGCACCTCAATTTAATAAATTCTAATGAAGGCTTGTGATTTCTAAAGAAAATCAATCTAAAAATTTCGGTATTACAACCGAAACCTTATTTTAGCAGTCCTAACTACTTACTTATGATGCATTTTGCCCAAACTATGCTTCTTTTTGTACTGCTTTCTTGCAGTGCGTTTGCACAGAAACGTATAGAACCCACCTCTGAAGATTTAACTACCGCAAACGAGCTTAAGGCCTTATTTCCTGATGATAATGTTGCTCTTATAAGCAGTACAGACAAGGTGACTTTTGACCTCAATTCTCGAGATGCCAAGGTTGAAGTCATTCATCTTTCCGAAGAAAACATGATTAACATAGACTCTCGTGCAGATATTCAAAAATACTGCTTCTATGATGGTGAGTCTACGATAGAAACGTTTAAAATTGAGTATCGTAATGAAAAGACTGCAGGGTTCTATGTAAAAGATGAAGCCTATAAAAGTAATGACCTCTTTCATAACGATAGCCGTGTGATGTATACCAATATCGATTTTCCTTTAAAAGGGTACCGCTATCTCACCCATATTGAAAAACACTATCAAGATATAAAGTACTTTACAAAACTTTATTTTAATGATGAATATCCAATTGCAAATAAAAGCATCGAAATTACCGTACCTAATTGGCTTGATGTTGAGCTAAAACCCATGAATTTTGAAGGGTTCGATATTAAAACGTCGGTCACTAATGGTGATGATGACAAAATATATACCTATACCATGTCTAACATCCCAGCGATGTACAAAGAAGCCAACGCTCCTGGGCCAACTTACATCTATCCGCATCTACTAATTTTAGCAAAATCATTTCAAGATGATGACCAAAATGTAACGCTTTTTAACTCTACCCAAGACTTATACAATTGGTACATTTCTTTGGTCAATAGTTTAGATAATGATAATACCGATATTAAAGCGAAGGTTAAAGAACTTACTGAAAATGCAGCCACTGATGATGAGAAAATAAAAAACATCTACTATTGGGTTCAAGACAACATTCGTTATATCGCTTTTGAAGATGGCATTGCAGGCTTTAAACCAGATGAAGCGGCAAATGTGTTTAACAAGCGTTATGGAGACTGTAAAGGGATGGCCAACTTAACTAAACAAATGCTTGTAGAAGCAGGATTTGATGCGAGATTGACCTGGATTGGCACTAAGCACATTGCCTATGATTATTCTACGCCAAATCTGTCTGTAGACAATCATATGATTTGCACCTTGTTTAAAGATGGACATACGGTTTTTTTGGATGCTACGGAAAAGTTTAATGCCTTTGGAGAATATGCAGACCGTATTCAAGGTAAGCAAGTATTGATTGAAAATGGAGAGGACTTTATTTTGCAGCACGTGCCACAAGCGGAAGCCGAGTTCAATAAAGAACAGTTTTCTTATGTGCTTAACATTTCCGAAGATGAACAAATCACGGGTTCTGTAGATAAGATTTACCAAGGAGAAAGTAGATCGAGACTTCTTTATTATTTTAACACCTTAAAAAATGACAATAAAGACGAGTTCTTAGAATATTATCTCAACAATGGCAACAGTAATATTAAGGTGACCAACATCAATACTTCCGACCTTTTAGACCGCGATAAAAATATTGACATTGCTTATGATGTGATTATAAAAAATGCTGTGTCCTCATTTGATGATGACATCTACATTGATCTTGATTTTGACAAAGAATTGTCATCACATAAAATGGAAAAACGCTTTACAGATTTTATGTTCAACTCTAAAAAGGATCTTGAGTCTGTAACTACACTAAACATTCCCGAAGGTTACAAAGTTTCACATTTACCTAAAGACATTACGGTGTCTAGCGACAACTATGATATGCAAGTGCAATTCAAAAAAGAAAATGACGCACTAGTCTATAAAAAGATGTTTCGTATTAAAAATGCTAAAATAGAAACTACAGATTTTGAGCAATGGAACAATTTTATTGATCAGCTCAACGCCATTTATAACGAACAGATCATTCTTACCAAAGACTAACCCAACGCCAACCATGTTAAAAAAAATCACCTCCATTTTATGTGCTTTAATGGCAGTTACTGCCTTTTCCCAAACTAAGAATCATGAAGAAATTGAAAACTTTTTTTGGGGACCAGATGATCTATTCAAATCTATAACCGAAATTCCAGAATCCTTTCAGAAGGAATCTGCGGTAATTATTTATAAAAACGAAAATTACGATTTCCACAAATTTGGGAAAAAGGTCAATTATACCACTTCAGTTAGAAAGCGTATTAAATTATTAGATATCGCCGCAGTTGAAGAATTTTCTGAGTTTTCTTATAAAAAACGATTTTACTCAAGCAAAGGTCAAAACAGTTGGTTTAGAAAAGGAACCACTTTGGTGGGCATCAAAATTGTAAAACCAGATGGCAGGGAGACTAAGATCGATACAGAAAAAGAAGCCATAGAAGTTGATGGAGAAACTAAAATTGCCATTTCCAGTCTTGAGGTGGGAGATATTATTGATTATTTCTATTATACCGAAGAACCTTTTAAAAGCACCTATGCCTTTGGTTTTGATCCTGTAGAAAAGCCTTTAGGAGAAGAGTACCCTATTATGGACTATAAACTCTTCTTCGAGACAGAGAATGATTTTTTTATCAATTTCAATTCTTACAATGATGCTCCAGATCTAAAAGAGATCCCTACTGAAAAACGAAGCATGAGACGTTACGAATTAACCGAAAGTAACATCCCTAAAGGCGAATACACGCGTTGGTTTTATCCTTTGGTAGAGTTACCATCTTATAAGTTTCAAGTATATTTTGCAAGATCAGGTAAATTTGAAGACCGTGCTCTAGCCTTTCTTCCCGATGATGAAAAGATCATTAAAAAAAGTGTAAGTAAGGAAGAGGTGCTAGATCTTTATGATAACCGTTTTCGGCCAGATGGTGATGTTGGTGATGTTAAGGATTTTCTAAAAGGAGAAACATTTGTAGATGATGCGCATAAGGTTACTGCGGCATATTACTACATGAGGCATTATTACCTCACCCGTTTTCTTGAGGCGTTTTATGCTAAAGAATCTAAAATAGATCCCTACCCGTTTATGGTCTATGGAAATAACGTTGTCTTTATTCAGAGTCAAAAACAATTTATCAGACATTTTACGGAGTTTTTAAGAAAACAAAAAATTGATTACGACATTGTAGTAGGAAAACGACGTTATGACGGCGCATTGGATGACTTACTTATTGAGAAAAATATTGAGGTAATGGTTAAAGTGAATGCCAATAAACCACTTTATGCGTCATTTTTTGGACCTCACACCAATATCAATGAGTTTACACCTTTAATGGAAGGTACAGATGTCTATTTATTATCGGCCACTAGAAGCCGTATTGATGAAGTTGCTACGGGTAAATTGCCTTCTTCCACATTTGAAGACAATGAAACTAAAAAGGAAATGACCTTAACTCTTAATCCTGATTTTGACGGATTCGAATTGACCGCCATTAATAGCTTTAAAGGACATGAAAAGAGTGACCAACAATACGATCGTTTAATCTACAGCGATTACACTTCCGAAGACTATAAAAAATATGAAACGCAATCTTGGGTGGACATGGTTAGAAGAAAGAATACCAAGGAAAAATATCAAAAGGAACTGGATGCCCTTATTGAAAAATTAAAAACCAAACAAAAAGAGCGTTTTGAAAACAGTGCTAAAAGCGAATATTTTGTAGATGACTTAGAAGATTACACTTATAATATCAATGCTAATGGTCGTTATAGTTTAGATTCCTATTTTTCTTTTACCGAAAGCTTTAAAGGAAAAAATGCGCTGATCAAAAAAGCTGGGCCAAATTACATTATCGAAATTGGAAAATTAATTGGAGGTCAAATAGATTTAACTACTAAAGAACGCGAACGCACAGAAAATATATATCTCCCCTATCCTAGAAGTTTCAATTATGAAATTACCTTTAATATTCCAGAGGGCTATGAAGTCTCAGGCCTAGATAAGCTGAACAAAAATGTTGATAACACTACAGGTGCTTTTATAAGTATAGCAGAGATCAAAGGCAATCAGTTGGTAATAACAACTTCTAAACAATACAAAAGCTATTACGAGCCAAATTCTAATTGGGACAAGATGATTGCATTTTTAGATGAAGCCAATCAGTTCACAAACGAGAAAATCTTATTAAAAAAGAAATAGCGTATTAATTATAGAGCCTTATTCTCAAACTTTTTTTAATCTATTTTTATAGGCCTTAATTTCTTTAACGACTCTTGGGGCCATAATTAATGTAGCCGTCATTGTAGGGATTGCCATGAGCGCAAAAACGCCGTCAATAAGATTGATCATGGTCCTAAAATCGGTGGTTGCTGCCAATATGATGCTCAGTATGTAAAAATAATTGTAATAATGCTTGTGTTTTGCGCCAAATAAAAAAGACATGCATTTAGAGCCATAATATGAATAAGAGAACAACGATGAGATACTGAATATGAAAACGCAAATCATTAATGCGTATTGACCAATACCTGGCATGGCGTCTTCAAAAGCAGAAGCTGTTAAGGTAACACCGTTATCTGAAGTGGTTTGCCAAACCCCCGTGACTAAAATAGCTAAGGCCGTTAGCGTGCAAATCACCAGCGTATCTATAGCAGGGCCTAACATGGCTACCAACCCTTCCCTAACTGGTTCTGCCGTCTTTGCTGCACCGTGTGCCATAGGTGCCGTGCCAATACCAGCTTCATTTGAGAACGCACCACGACGTATCCCTAATAAGATAAGTGCACCTAGCATTCCGCCTAAAAAGGCGTCTCCCTTAATGAAATCGGCCGAAAAGGCATCGGTAATGATCAACTGCAGGTATTTGGGTACTTCGGTATAATTAATACCAAGAATAATGAGTACCAAACCAAAATATAAAACCACCATGGCAGGAACCAGTTTTGAAGCTATCGTACTAATACGCTTGATGCCTCCTAAAATGACTATAGAGGTCAAAACGACCAAAATAGCTGCAATGACCAAGTTAGTATAGAGGCTAACTTCAATACCATTAGGCACCAAAAGAATATCATTGACTGCTTGTTTCAGTTGATTAACGTTTACCACAGGTAATGCGCCCAACATCCCAAAGACACTAAACATGATCGCCAGTGGCTTCCACTGTTTTCCTAGACCTTCAACAATAAAATACATGGGTCCGCCCTGTAATTCGCCATTACTATCCTTGCCTCGATACATAATTGCTAGAGTGGATGTAAAGAACTTAGTACTCATTCCTACAATAGCACTAACCCACATCCAAAACATGGCGCCTGGTCCGCCCACAGAAATTGCCAATGCCACTCCCGCAATATTACCCATACCAATAGTAGAAGACAAAGCTGTGGTTAAGGCCTTAAAATGAGAAATTTCCCCAGGGTCATTGGGATCATCATATTTACCTCTTAAGACTCTCAGTGCATGACCAAAGAATGTGAAAGGTAAAAATCTGGATCTTACCAAAAGGTATAAACCACCACCAATCAATAAGATCAATAGCGGCAATCCCCAAGCTAAAGATGAGAATTCTGAAATGATATGGTCAATGGATTTCATGTCATCTGAATAAATATCTGTCAAGATAAAACTTTCGGTTTGCTTGACGTAAAAAAATAAAAGTATATTTAACGTTTTAAACAACAACCAATTTCGCTTTACCACCCAATACACTCTTGAAAACCGACCGCCTTTTTTTTATAGATGCAGTTAGGGCATTTGCTATTTTAATGATGCTACAAGGGCATTTTATAGATACTCTATTAAACCCAATATATAGAGACAACACCAACACGGCCTATCAAATTTGGTCCTATTTTAGGGGGATCACTGCCCCTACATTTTTTACCATATCAGGATTGGTGTTCTTATACCTGTTATTAAAGGCAAAAGCAAAGCAAAACGATAACAGCAGAATCAAAAAAGGGCTATATCGAGGGTTATTGCTCTTAGTTATTGGTTATGCGCTACGCATGGATATTTTTAGTTGGCTTAAAGGCCGTTTTTATAATTACTTTTTAGTTGTTGATGTATTACAATGTATTGGGTTATCACTCATTATGCTTATTGGCTGTTATGTGCTTTTTAGAAACCATCCCAAAATACTCTCTTTCGTATTAGTGGTTTTAGGACTCTTTTGCTTTATTACAGAACCTTTATACCGTAATTTACATTTAGACTACCTGCCAAAGTTCTTTGCCAACTACATGACCAAAGCCAATGGATCAATTTTCACTATTCTTCCTTGGTTCGGATTTACGGCATTTGGAGGGTTTTTAGCGACACTCTTTTTTAATCATCTGCATAAAGCAAAATTTCGATTGTTCACTATAATAGCCTTCTTCGTTTCTGGCTTTTTGCTACTCAACTACTCCTCATGGTTCTTAATACAACTTTATGAGCTTACAAATATCCAATTACTTAAGGACGTTGCTTTCTATAATTATCTTTTTATGCGCTTCGGAAATGTGCTACTATTATTAGGATTGTTCTATGCTGCCGAACCTTATTTAAAACATAAACTGATTAGTAAGATCGGACAAAAAACACTTTCCATTTATGTCATTCATTTTATCATCATTTTTGGGAGTTTTACAGGTTTGGGGCTAAAGCATTTTTACAATCAATCTTTAGATCCATTAGAAGCCGTGATTGGTGCCATTCTATTTATGATTGTTGTTTGTATGATCGCATTTTATTATGTGAAAACGAATGCTTTTTTATATAAAATGGTTAGAAAATTATTGAAACGGATTAACATTCAATCTCAATGATGACTCCCAATTATCTATCTTTGGAGGTCCTTTTAAAATTATGAAACGAGCTCTGGTAAGATATAGAAATAGCGCTTTTAGAAAGTTTGTAGTTAAGCATCAAAAGTATGCCCCAATACTCTTTTTTATTGGTGGTTTTATTTTTGATACGTTAACCTTAGGTCGTATTGATCGTACCTATGACATTTTTGTGCTTTGCTTGCACATGACGTCGTTAACAATTACACTTTATCTTTTTAACTTAATGGATGATGGTAAATGGGTTGGTACGTTTATAGGACGCTTTGAAGTTTATTTCCCGCTGGCCATTCAGTTCTTTTTTGGAGGACTCTCAAGTGCATATGTTATTTATTTCTCTAGAACAGTCTCGCTTTCCAAAACCATGTCCTTCTTTATTATATTGGTTTTACTATTAGTAGCCAACGAATTTCTTAAGAAGCGAATCTCAAACAAGTACCTACAGTTCACTGTTTATTTCTTTATCAGTTTTACCTTCTTCACGTTTATGATCCCAGTCCTATTTAAGGACATGAACACTACTATTTTTGTCATTTCGGGATTAGTGAGCTTAGGCTGTACCCTAACGCTCATTACGTTTATTTATGCCTCTAGCCCGAGTACTAGAGCCGAAATAAACCTTAGTAAACTTATTACTATGGTTCTCGGCATATATCTAACTATCAATATCTTTTATTATTTTAAACTTATTCCGCCAGTACCTTTAGCTTTAGAAACGGGCTTGGTAGCGCATAATGTTCAAAAAACCAATGGCAAGTATTTGGTGACTTACGAAAAAGACGAATGGTATATCTTTTGGCGCGCACATCAAATCAAATTTCGTCGACACGCAGATGAAAGTGTTTATATTTTTTCCTCGGTATTTGCACCTACCGATTTAAAAAAGCAAATCTATCACCGTTGGCAGTGGTACGATCCTCAAACTGAAGTTTGGCAGATTACCGAAGATATTGGCTTTGATGTTACAGGCGGTCGAGATGGAGGTTTTAGAGGTTACACCTATAAGAATAACGTTAAAGAAGGACTCTGGAAAGTCGAAATTATTACCGAAGAAGAATTAGTCATTGGTGTGGTTGATTTCGAAATAGTATCTACAGAGACCATACCTCAAAAAGGTGTGGTCACAAAATCCTTTTAAAACAAAAACCCGCCTTTTAAGGCAGGTTTTCATCGTATTTTAATTTCTAAATATATTATAAAATCGCCTTCGCACGCTTTTCTGCAACGATAAACGAGGTATCATATCCAGAAAACTTTTTCATATAGTGTTTTACAGAAGAGCCATAAGCATCAGAGAAATTATAGTTTCCATTACTTCTTAAATACTTTTTGACGGTTCCAGGACCAGCTAAATGAGCGGCTGCTAAAATACCAGACTCGGTTACCTTAATGCCATCTACTGTTTTGCCAACAAAACGCTTGATATCCTTTCTTAATATCCATTTGTTACGTGCAGCGTTGGCCAAAAAGGCTTTTTCCTGCAGTTGTGGATTGTACAAAAACTGATTTGGATTATAAATCCCTATCAATTTTAGAGTTTCTGCACCAAATTGGTACTTTCCTAAATACCCTAAGGTATTAACGGTAAAATAATCACCACGAGATTCCTTAAATGCTAGGGCTTCCTTGAAGCCGTTATAGGATTTACCCAGATACGGTACATAAATATGATCTGCGGCGTGTGGAGTGATCTCAGAATCAATAGAACTAGATTCTGTACTCATGGCTATTTCCTCAGACATTGAGTAATCAAATTCCATTCCCTCGGTAGAATATAAAGTTCTGTCGAGTTCCGGACTTGGTTTGAGGGCCATAAATAATGAACAACAAATAGCTAGAGGGATAGCAAAATAATGACTTATTTTTTTATACATAACTGCTAATTTTATGTGAGAAATTAGATGACTAAATGGTCTCACAATTTCAGCGTGCAAATATACGCCTTTTTTTAAATTACTGAAAATTAGAAGTTAAAGTGCTGTTAAAAGTAGATGTAGTGTAGTTTTATGCCGTTTTTTCCGTTGAAATCCAAGGTCGGAAATGGCACTTTTATCACGTTCAAAACGTCAAAAATTGTTTTCAAAAGGTGAGAATTTGTTTCTATTCGAGATAGATCCATGTCCAGACTTAAGTAAAAATGACGCTGCCTATTTTGATTAGGAAACCTACCGTTTAAATTCTCGTCGTTACCCGTTAACATGCCTTCTGCCCCATATCCAACTGCAACATTGATCCATTTTGGAATCTTAGATGACTTCAAAAAAGAATGCACATTGGCGCTCAACCAATAAGTCTGGCCGTTATAATCCTTTAAAAATTCTTCTGAAAATCCCTTGCCCAATTTATCAGGACGTTGACTGGCAAATCGGGTACTGTGAAATGAATATTTCATAGTAATGCGCTGTTCATCCCATAAAAGTTCTTGCCCAACATAAAGTCCGGTTCCAGCTGCATTGGCCGCCATATCTGTCCAAGAAAACCCCCATTCTTCTGAAAATCCATCAAAAATCTCTACAGCGGTTAAAAAACTGAAGCCTAAAGTAGAACCATATAGTAGTTGACTCTTTTTACCGCTTCCTGTCCAATTCATTACGTTGGCTCCTAACCTTCCCAATTGATAAGAAGAAAAGACATGTCCTAGTTTATCCATCTGCAACCACTCGCTGGAGTCGTCTATGGTTTTAAAGGAAGATCTTTTATAATCAGCATACCATAGTTGATCTAAGCCCACTAAGGTAACTGCGGCCAATGAGGCCTCTGCAATCACCACTGTCTGTAATCTTGTGCTGTTTAAAGTATCACTCGGCTTTAAAACGTTTTGTATTTGAGACTGGGCTTGATATGACAATAATGTCATAAAAGAAAGCCCTAGCACAAATACAAAAATTTTCATTTTACTTATTGATACCTTGAGCAGACAAATAACGCTGGTATTCTCTTGCATTTTGATTATGCTGTGCTAAAGTTTTAGCAAATTTATGATAGCCTATTTTTTTAGCATCTGCAGCAAAATAGATGTAGTTGTGCTTTTCGGGATTAAGCACAGCGTCTATAGCAGTAATATCTGGCATGGTAATTAACCCAGGAGGTAGGCCTGAATTTTTATAGGTATTATAAGGAGAGGCTATCTCTTTATGAACATTAAGCACCCGCTTAATGACTGTATTTTTATATTGTGGCAATTGATAGGCTGCAAACTTTAATGTAGGATCAGCTTGAAGCGGCATTCCAATTCGAATTCTATTTAGGTAAACACCTGCAATTCGGGGTTGTTCACTCGGTTGCTTAGATTCCTCATGAACTATAGACGCTAAGGTCATGACTTCGTCTCTTGATAATCCAATGGCTTTGGCCTTTGCATTTCTGCTCTCGTTCCAAAACCTATTGTACTCCTTTAGCATCCGGTCTCTAAACGTTTCCGCAGAACTATTCCAGAAAAATTCATAGCTATTGGGAATGTACATGCCTAAGGCTGACTTTTTATTGAATCCGCTCTTCGTCAAAAACGCCTCATCCGTCATTGCTTCTAAAAGATCACTACTATCTGCCTCAATTTGCTGACTTACACGCCCTGCCAGTTTTGCAATAGATTCTTGATTATTAAATGCCAATTGAACCGGTAAGTTATTACTTCGTATAGAATTGATAATGTCATTATTCGTCATGCCTTTTTTAATGGCAAAACGACCCGCTTTAAGATTGGTATTATACTTTTTCTGTTTCGCTAGAGCATCAAAAGATTCTAAATCGTCCAACAAAGGTTCTAATTGCTCTACGACATCAGCATAAGAGGCGTTGGTTGGCACGTAAATATAAGCCTGTTCATTATTGAAGGCTGTATTAGGAGACAGCATGGCATTATAAATATAGTAGGCAAAAATAGCAGCTGCTACTAATCCTATAAGTGTAATGGTCCAAAGTATTTTCTTAATATACATTAGCTAAAAATTCGTTGTAAACTATATTCGTTTTGGTAGTGTCCCTTGATGTAATTCCAATCTTTCTTGAGACCAATAATTTCAAATTGAACGCTTTTAAAGAGCTTTAAACTACGTTCGTTAGCTTCGGAAATGTTACAATACAGTTGATGTAGGTCCAAATGTTCGTGACAATACGCCATTAATAATTGTAGAGCCTCTTTTCCAAAACCTTTGTGCCTATCTTCTGCAGATTTAATAATGATCCCAATGCCTGCGCGTCTATGCTTCGCATCAAAATCAAAAACATCAATTAATCCAATAGGGTGTTCATCTTCAACACGACAAATCACCAAGCGCAATTGTTTTACCTCATAGATATCTCTATGTGCGCTATCTAAATATTCCTGAATTAAAAATTTAGAATATGGTGTAACCGTATTGCTCAACTCCCATACATCTTCATCATTTTCTATAGCATGAATATAGTCGAGATCTTCAGGCTCTAAAGCCCTTAAAAATATGAGATTTCCTTTTAAAGTGTCCATTCTATGTCTCCTTTAAAAACCTGAGTTGCTTTGCCAATGAGCCAGATGTTTGTATATGCTTTTTGTTCTTTTTCGAAAGACACTTGTAGCGCTCCACCCATAGTTTGAAGGGTGACTAAGTTTTGATCTGTTTTGCCAATAGAATTCATGGCCAGTGCTACCGCGGTTACTCCTGTACCACACGACAGCGTCTCATCTTCTACACCACGCTCATAAGTACGTACAGCAAACTCAGCTGTATCTAATTTACTCACAAAATTTACATTAGTACCCGAGCGCCCATAAGGCGTTCCAAATCTAATTTTTGCACCTTCTACCTTAACATCAAGACCTTTTAAATTTTCGGTAAGTGCAACATGGTGCGGTGAACCTGTATCTAAAAACGTATGTGTGTCAAAAGTTTCTAAGGTACTAACATCTTGCATTTGCAGATGTACAATGTCGTTTTCAATTTTAGCTTGGTGCATCCCGTCAATGGCCTCAAAGCTGGCCTCATCTTCAATGATGCTGAGAAACTTGGCAAAAGCAACAATACATCTGCCACCATTGCCACACATGGAACTTTGGTTTCCATCAGAATTAAAATAGATCATTTTAAAATCGGCGCTTTCGTGGTTCTCTAATAAAATTAAACCATCGGCTCCTATACCAAAACGCCTATCGCACAAAAAGGCAATCTGTTTGGCATTATAATTGCCTATAACATTGCGACGATTATCAACCATCACAAAGTCGTTGCCCGTACCCTGATATTTATAAAATGTAAGTGTCATAAAGGATGCAAATATAGACATTCTGTTGGGAATTCATCAACTGTTAAACGGGCGTTAACAATCACTTTTTGACGCGTTAAAAATCGTTAAAGTTAAATTCAAAATTCAATAAATAATTAATTTTAATCGTTACCTAATTATAATATAACAAACATCATGAAAAAGATTTTATCCTTAGTATTTGTTTCTGTGCTAGGTGGAGTAATATCATTATCTGCCTATCTCTTAATTATTGACCAAGAAGGGGCTTTAGCCCAAGACACTAACGTCACACAATCCACATCGTTTATTCCTACGGCATACAATTCTGGAATTGCAGGAGTGTCTACTGCTGAAGCACCCGATTTTATTAAAGCTGCTGAAAATAGCGTTCATGCTGTAGTGCACGTTAAAAATACAGCCATTGTATCATCGGCACCGAGTTTGCAAGATTTTTTCTACGGAAAACAAGCACAACCGAGAACACAAATAGGCACAGGAAGTGGGGTGATTATTTCTCCTGACGGCTATATCATTACCAACAATCACGTGATTGCGGGCTCTAATAAAATCTCAATTACCTTAAATGATAACCGTGTTTATGAGGCCAAACTCATTGGTACAGATGAGAAAACCGACATCGCACTTTTAAAAATTGAGGCCGATGATGAGTTACCATCCATACAATTTGGAGACTCAGACAATGCGAGAGTTGGCGAATGGGTTTTAGCCGTTGGAAATCCGTTCAACCTAACCTCTACTGTAACCGCAGGAATTATTAGCGCTAAAGCGAGAGACTTATCTGGTAAAAATTCACAATCATTTATACAAACCGATGCCGCGGTAAATCCAGGGAATTCTGGAGGTGCTTTAGTTAATGCGAAAGGTGAGCTTATTGGAATCAATACGGCTATTACCTCTCAAACTGGGTCTTACATAGGATACTCTTTTGCGGTGCCAAGTAATATTGCAAGAAAAGTAGTTGAGGATATCATAGAATTTGGAGACGTACAAAACGGGATTCTTGGGGTATCTATTTTGAACAGAAATTCTGAAGAAGCTATTTCAAAAGGTATTAATGAAATTGACGGGGTTTATGTGAGTGCCGTAGAAGATAATTCTGGAGCTAAAAAATCTGGAATCAAATCAGGCGATATTATCAAAAAGTTAGACAATGTAGAAGTTTCTAAATTTTCAGACTTAAGCGGATACTTAAAAACAAAACGTCCAGAGGATATCGTCAATGTAGAAGTGTTGAGAGATAATACTCTAAAAACGATTCCGGTCAAATTATCAAAAAGCGATATTATAAGCGTTGACTTTATGGAAATGGAATTACGCAATCTGTCTTCAGAATTCAAGCAAAAATATGACATTGATAAAGGCGTGATGGTCACCGATACTGAAAATGCGTTTCTATACAAACGATTAGGAATTGCAAGAGGTGCCATTATTACAGGTATTAATGATTTAGAAATTAAAAATGTAGAAGATATTGCAGACTTTAAAGAACGCTATGGCGATGCCATAAACAGTCTAGAAAAGTTGAAATATATCATAGATAGTAGCATGGAGGAAAAAGAGGTTTATTTCACAAAACCAGATTAATATTACACCCTCAATACTAATTTAAAAGCCTTCGGAAATGTAAAAATTCCCGAAGGCTTTTTTATTTTTAAAATAGCTTACGAAAACGTTTGAATAATACTATTTTTGCAATCTGAAATAATTTTTTTTACTAAATGGGTATGCTCTAAACGGCATACAAAATATTGAAAACAATGTCTTTAATCGGAACTTACGAAAACGAGCTCGCCTTTCAGGCCGATCGTCGAAGAGCAACAGTAGAATTCATCAAGATTGTTAGTGATCTTTGGTATGAAAACTCCATTGAACTGGTGCTTTTTAGAAATCAACTTATTGATCGCAATGTGAGCGAAATTTTAAACCTTCATGAGTATGCAGGTGAGTTTGTTGGCAAGCCTATTTCTATCTTTGATTCGGTAGAAATTGCTCAAGCCATCAAAACGCTTAATTTACCACCGGCAAAATTAGATATTGGGAAACTTACTTATGAGTTTCATCTAGAAGATCAAAAATATAGCAATGCGACGGGGTTTGTAGCTGATAAATTATCAGATGCCAAAAAAACGAAGGCCATCAAACCAAAAGATGTCGTTCTTTACGGTTTTGGACGTATTGGTCGTTTAGTAGCCAGAGAATTAATGACCAAAACTGGTAAAGGCAGTCAAATGCGTCTTAGAGCGATTGTTACCCGCGGTAAAATTGATGCCACGGTACTGCAAAAAAGAGCTTCGCTTTTACGCAATGATTCTGTACACGGCGATTTTTCTGGAACCGTTCTTACCGATATAGAGAACCAAGCGCTTATTATTAACGGAACTACAGTAAAGATCATTTCCGCAGATACACCTGAATCTATTGATTATACCGCTTATGGCATATCAGATGCGCTTATTATTGATAACACAGGTGCTTTTAGAGATAAAGCGGCCTTAAGCAGACATTTAAAAGCCAAAGGTGTCGCCAAAGTATTGTTGACGGCTCCAGGAAAAGAGATTCCTAATATTGTGCATGGTGTTAATCACACAGAGCACCATCCTGATAAAGTAGATATCTTCTCAGCCGCATCGTGTACAACAAATGCCATTACGCCTATTTTAAAGGCTATGGAAGATTCATTTGGTGTGTTAAGTGGGCATTTAGAAACCATTCACGCCTATACTAATGATCAAAACCTGGTAGACAATTTCCACGGAAAATACCGTCGTGGTAGAGCTGCCGCCTTAAATATGGTCATTACAGAAACTGGTGCAGGAAAAGCGGTGACCAAAGCACTGCCTTCATTTGAAGGAAAATTGACCTCAAATGCTATTAGAGTTCCCGTACCTAATGGGTCTTTAGCCATATTAAATTTAGAGCTCAATTCTGAAACTACAGTAGAAGGTATCAATACCATTATGAAAAAATACGCTTTAGAAGGTGCCCTTGTAGAGCAAATCAAATATGAGATGAATGATGAATTGGTTTCCAGCGATATCGTTGGCAGCTCTGCTCCTGCTATCTATGATAGTAAAGCTACCATTGTTCGTGCAGATGGAAAAAATGCCATCTTGTATATTTGGTATGATAACGAATATGGATACAGTCATCAAGTCATTCGTTTGGCAAAATACATTGCCAAAGTAAGACGCTATACGTATTACTAGGATCCATTCTTAATTTTAAGTGTTATTAAAAATCCCGTTTTTTTCAAAACGGGATTTTTTCTTTTAAAGTGCAAGCAACCTTTTGACTTCTAGTGCATCTATAGGGAGTAATCCATTAACCAAGACCTTTATGACATTAAAACCAACCCTTGTGCTACTTTTAATCTGTAGCTTATGTTTTCAATCCTGTTGGTATACAGGAGGAAACGATGATGATTTTGGCCCTATAGAAAGTCAATACAACTACCAACCCATCATTATGCAGCGAGATGCTTTTGAAGCAACAACCACGTTTCAAAACAGTCCCGAGCCCATTCTAAATTCAGGAAAAATTTATGTGAAAGACCAATTTATTTTTATCCACGAAAAAGATAAAGGCTTTCATGTCATCAACAATACTGATCCCTCAAATCCACAAAATGTAGCATTTATCAATGTTTTAGGATCATCTGATCTTGCTATAAAGGGATCTACACTATATGTAAATAATGCTACCGATTTAGTAGCCCTTTCCATAGACGCCCAAGCAGGTACCATGGAGATTACTAAACGCGTAGCAGACGCTTTTCCGCAGTTACTCTCACCACAAGGCTTTAGCTATTATGATCTTCAAGACAATGAAGTGATTGTTGGGTGGAGCATATTAGAGAATAACTAATTTTAAAAACAGAACACATGAAAACATATAGTCTATTTATTTTAGCAATTTTAGTCTTGTCTTGTAGCAACGATGGCGATTCAGGATCTCCCACAAATTCTAATAGCGATACTGGTAACGCAGGATCTCTTGCCAGATTTGCACTTTATAGTGATTACCTTTATACGGTGGATGATAGTCGCTTAAATGTATTTAGTATTGTTGATCAGGCAAACCCAGTAAAGATCAATACTGTTAATATTGGATTTCGAATAGAAACCATTTTTAATTACAAAGCCTACCTCTATATAGGTTCACAAAACGGAATGTATATTTATAGTGTCGATAATGCTGAAGAACCTCAATACCTATCAGATGTACAGCATTTTACGGCCTGTGATCCTGTGGTAGCTAATGACACGCATGCGTTTGTGACCTTGCACGCCGATATTGGATGCGGAACTACCATAAACGTATTAGAGATTTATGACGTAACCAATGTACTTCAACCCATTCTTATTTCTTCTAGAAACCTTACTAAACCCATTGGTCTTGGACTTTATAATGACTATTTATTTGTTTGTGACGACGAGGTGAAAATTTTTGATGTTTCTAATCCTGAAAATTCAACCTTAGTGCACTCTATAGATAAAGACGCTTTTGACGTGATTATTAATGGAGATCAATTGATTTTAATTGGCGAAGAAGGTCTATATCAATACAGTTTAGACTCAACTGCTATAGAAAATACTACTGAATTAAGTACGCTTAACATCTAAAACTTGACCGCTTACGTATATGAACTAGTCCCGCCAATGGTGGGACTAATTGTTAATACAATAGCCTATTAATACCCATAAATTTATTATATTGTCGGCTTATAATCCAATCGTTAAAACGAATCCAACCAAAATGAATTCTTTTAAATCCCTCTTATTTACAGCACTTTGTGTGTTTAGTTTTTCAATCTTAAGCGCACAAGACGAAGATAATTTATCTTTAAATGAAGGTACAATTGACAACCAATTTGAATATGTCATTCAAAAATCAAATAGTTTTCAAGACTTTAAAGTTGTTAAAAAAACGTGGATGTATGATCTTAAGGCTCACACCATGGATTCTTTACAAGCCATTAGAAAAAGTTTAGTAGATACTCAAGCTATTGTAGATACACAGGCTTCTGAAATTTCAGAATTGCAGGGCAATCTCTCCAATACCAAAAAAGATCTTGACAATACCATCTCAGAAAAAGATAGTATGTCTCTTTTTGGTGCGCAAATGAGTAAAAGCGGTTATAGCTCTTTAATGTGGGCCATCATTGGTATTTTGTTGATCTTACTTCTGTTTTTTATCTACCGATTTAAAAATAGCAATGCTGTAACTAGACAAGCAAAAATATCTCTGGCAGAAACCGAAGAGGAATTTGAAGAGCATAGACGTATTGCTTTAGAGCGTGAGCAAAAAGTGAGACGCCAATTACAAGACGAAATCAATAAGCAAAAGAATAGTTAATCACTTTGCTACGGAAACGTAAGCGAATTGTAATCCTTTAAATCTGCCTTCCTACTGCATCCTTTGATGCGGAAAGATGGCAGATTTTTTTTAAGACATTCCATTATTAAAAACAAGAAACGCTTCGAATTAAAAACAGCTGAATGCATATCCCGCCTTTAAGATTTTACCACAAGTGTATTTCGAATGACTCTAGTGAGATAGTGTCTTTACAAAAAAAACAGCTCCGTGTCGAAGCTGTTTTTTTTATTGTAATATATAGGTTTTCTTATCTTGAATAATTAGGCGCTTCTTTGGTGATAGTGACGTCATGTGGATGACTTTCATGAATACCAGAACTTGTGATTTTTACAAAACGTCCCGTTTCCTTTAAGGTTTCGATATCCTTAGCACCACAATAGCCCATCCCTGCTCTTAAACCGCCGATAAACTGATGGATGCTTTCCACCAAATCACCTTTATACGGTACACGGCCTACAATCCCTTCCGGAACCAATTTTTTAATATCATCCTCTACATCTTGAAAATAACGGTCTTTACTCCCTTTTTTCATCGCTTCAACAGATCCCATACCACGATAAGACTTGAATTTTCGTCCTTCATAAATAATCGTTTCTCCAGGACTTTCTTTCGTTCCCGCTAAAAGAGAACCGAGCATTACGGCATCGGCTCCTGCAGCTATGGCCTTCGGGATATCTCCTGTATAGCGAATACCACCGTCTGCAATTACAGGAACACCGGTACCCTTAATTGCAGCAGCAACTTCTAAAACTGCCGAAAACTGCGGAAATCCAACACCTGCAACTACTCTAGTTGTACAAATAGAACCTGGACCAATACCAACTTTCACTGCATCTGCACCTGCATCTACTAAATACTTCGCCGCTTCTGCAGTAGCGATATTACCAACAATAACTTCTAGCGTTGGAAATTTCTTTTTAATTTCTTTTAGCACTGTAACCACTCCTTTAGTATGGCCGTGAGCTGTATCAATAATCACCGCATCAACACCAGCATTCACCAAGGCAGATGCGCGCTCTACTGCATCTCCAGTAACTCCAATAGCCGCAGCAACACGTAATCTTCCGAAGGAGTCTTTATTTGCATTTGGCTTTTGTACCACTTTAGTAATATCTCTAAATGTGATCAACCCCACCAATTTGTAGTTATCGTCAACAATCAACAATTTCTCAATTTTATTTTGCTGTAATATTTTTTCGGCATCTTTTAAAGACGTACCCACAGCTGCGGTGACCAAATTCTTGGCGGTCATTACCTCCACAATAGGGCGGTTATTAGCATGCTCAAAACGTAAGTCACGATTGGTCACGATTCCTTTTAAAGTTCCTTCCTCGTCTATGATGGGAATACCTCCTATACCATGCTCGGCCATGTTTGCCTTTGCATCAGCAACAACAGCCGTCATCGGTAAAGTTACAGGATCGATAATCATACCGCTTTCGGCACGTTTAACCCGTCTCACCTTTTCTGCCTGCTGCTCAATGGTCATGTTTTTGTGCAGCACGCCAATACCTCCCTCTTGCGCCATGGCAATTGCCATTTTACTTTCGGTAACCGTATCCATCGCTGCAGAAATTACAGGAATATTGATAGTAATGTTTCTCGTGAATTTTGTTTGAATATTTACCTCTCTCGGTAAAACTTCTGAAAATGCTGGAACTAAGAGTACGTCGTCATAAGTAAGACCTTCTCCAACAATTTTATTTTCGTGTGCTGTCATGTTGCAATTACGCTTATAATTGCGTGCAAAGATAAGTTTTTTATACGATATCTAGAGTCTCTTTGTAAAACCTTTAGGAATATATAAGGTTTCAAAATCATAGAAACTGATATAAATTTGAATGGGCTTCTTTAATCCATCATAAGTTACATCATAAACATCAACTAGCGCAGATCCAAATGCAGCGCCTTCGCTTTTGTAACCGCAGCAAGATCCTCTTCTATGAAACTTTAATTCTTCTCCATTGGGACCAGCTAAAGACGATAGATAACGTAACTGATTTTGGACGCTCATCTCACCTACTTTTACCGGTTTCTCCCCAATTAACCCATACTCTTCATCCTCTGAATACGCTGTAATATCAAAAAACGGCGTATAACCACTAGATGATTTTACGCTATTGGTAGATGAGCTTAATATTTTTGGGTTTTTAGCACCGCAGGATACTAATAAAAGACAAAAAATTATACATTGAAACAAAAACTTCATGATGGTAGATATATCAAGTTATTAAGAGATAACTAAAATGAAATTATTTTTCGAGAAATACAACTATCTCTCTTTAATTAAAATAGACATCATTTGTTTCAGATGAATGGACTAAAAAATTATATTAAAATTTTACCTGCAAGGTCGCGTAATAATTTCGCGGTGAAGATGGAATGATTCCAGGTCCAGGATAACCAGTAGCCCTTCGCGTAAAATAGATCTCATCCAAAAGGTTATTGATTCCGGTTTCTAATTTAAATCGTTTGTAAGTATAAGATAAAGATACATCCAAAATATCATATTGTGGGATGGCACCAATTACACCACTTAAATTAGCTTCTTGAGAGTTGGTTGCATCTGTAAATTGACGTCCTAAATAGGAATATTGTGCACTCGCCTGAAGATTTTTATATCCAAATCTTAATCCAGTTTTGATATTTACATCCGGCACAAATTCTACGTCATTGCCTTCTAATCCTGCTTGTTGCGATTGGGTATATTCCGAAGAAATAAAAGATGCGTTTACAAAATAATTTAAGCTGAAATCATTAGTCATTTTCAAAATTTTCTTCAGATTAAAATCCACCAGAGATTCGATGCCTACTATTCTTGCATCTCCTATATTGCCCCGTTCACTAATAATTCTTCCATTATCAAATTCTTTCTGTATAAAACCAATTCGTCCATTATAGAACAATGCAAAAGCGCCTAAATCGTAAGAGATTATATTTTTATAGTTTCCTCTAAAGCCTAAATCTGCGGTAAAACCATCTTCATCTGTAATATTGGGATTTACTGCAAAAGCAGGATTATTAATGTTAATATCTGAGAATGTGACCGATCGATAATTCTGCGATATGTTTCCGTAAATTTCTAAGGCCGTTGTTGGTTTATAACTTAGCCCAACACCCAATAAAACAAAATTGCGTTCAAAATCACGATTGTCTTCAATCGTTTCTTCAAAGATTACATTACCTGCCGCGTCAGTGTTGATGCGTTTGAAAAAACCTTCGCTTTCTGTTTTTATATATTCAAAACGAAAACCAGGGGTTACCGAGAATTTATCATTTAGATAAAAGATATTTTCGCCAAAAACAGCCACATTGAGATTAGGAAAATCAAAGTTTGACTGTGATGGATAATTCGGAAACTGATCATTGTAGAATTCAAAATCTGGCCCAATACCATCAGATCCAGGACCTTGTTGTTCGTTATTATTCGCTTTGTAAAATTTAGAACCAATTAGGAATGTCGCTTCTTTTCCAAAAAACTTATACTCACTCAGCAATCTAGCCTCGGCTCCATAGTTTTTAAAATCTCCTTTAATCAAATCGCGCTCTTCATTAGGATCAATTTGATCTACCCGATTGGTTCTAAAACCCAGTGCATCGCGCGACGCATTAAGCCCAAAAGCATTAAAGGTAAAGTTTGTTTTTTCTGAAAATTTATGACTCAACTTTAGGTTATACAACAACCAATTCACCTTAAACCAATTGCGCGATCTGTTACTTTGAAGAGCATCCTCATTGAACTGTGAATCTGTCAATCCGCCACCTTGTTGAGCGAGATAATATAAATGGGTAAACTCTGCCGAAATATTCGTTTTTTCATTGAACTTGTAACCTAAATGTGCAAAAACATTTTTAGATTCAAACTCAGAATTTGGTCTAAACCCATCCCCTTTTTTGTAATTGAAATACGTGTAATAACTAAATTTATCCTTGGTGCCGCTCAAGCTTGTAAAATTGGTATACAAACCGAAACTGCCCAATGTATTTCTCGAAATTAACTCTAAGGGTTTACTGGGGTTCGGATCTTTTGTTTTAAAGTTGATGAGTCCGCCAAACTGCGTTCCATATTGAAGCGAGGCAGCACCTCTTACCACTTGAATTTCTTTTAAACCCTCTGCCGCTGGTGTGTAGTAACTCTCTGGATACCCCAAAACATCTGCACTAATATCATAACCATTTTGTCTGGTATTGAAATTGGCGGTTCGGTTTGGGTCTAGACCACGACCTCCAATATTGAGCTGCAGTCCTGCATCATCATTTTGGTAAATATTCAACCCTGCAACCTGACTATAAAGTTGGCGCGTATTATTGGTGGCCAAATTTGCCATAGATTGATCCACGAGAATAACCTCTGTTTTTTTACCAGCATAAATGGCAGTTTCTTCAACGTCTTTTAATCTATTGAGCTCAAAAACTTTTGCACGTCTTGCGTTAATTATTATTTCTGAAAGGTTTTCTTGCAAAGGCTGTAGCGTAATATTAAGCGCTATATCTTTTGTAACCGTTTGCTCTAATTCTAAAATTTCAAATTCTGAAATGTAAAACACTAAAGTCAATTGTGATTTATCAGTAAACAATTGATAGAACCCATTACCATCTGAGGTGGTCAACAACCCCGAAACCTTATCATACACCTGAACATTTGAGATGACCTCGTTGTTATTTGCATTTGTGATATAACCCGAAATTTCAGTCTGGCCAAAAATTGGCAAACTGAATAAAATAAACGCTATAATTAATTTAAAATCCTTTAATCTCATCTTTAAATGGTAATATCCAATCTTTGGGTTTAAATGATTCTTTTTCTTGATATAAATCTACGGTTGGATCAATATACTGCTGACTCAATCTACCGTTTAATGCCACAAAACTATCTACAAAAATCTGCACGTTTTCATGGCCTTGGGCTGTAAAATGATCTCCTAAAAAATGCGCGTATTCTAAAATAAAATCAGGTTGAAAACTCATCTGCTTTTCTTGAAGTGCTGATAAAAAATCAGAGTTTTCCACGTAGAAAAACGATCCGGTTTTAGAATTTACGACTTTAAACGTTGCCAATCCTGCTTTCTCCATGAGCATAACTCGCCATGATAGTCTGTAGCCTTCCTCCGTCCAAAACAATTCGTTCTTATAACACAAATACCGAAATGGAAATACCATCTGAAATGCAAAGAACACAGCAATAATTGAGACTATAATCTTTCGGTTTGAAAACCGGTACGTTTCAATTGTTTGGAACGCTTTCACTTTTCTTCGGAAAGGTTTGATCGTACGCTTGATTATGGCAATTATTTTTTCGTGAACGCTAGCATCAAAAAAGATTAATGTCGCAACAATCATAATATATGGAAACATGCCAATGGAGAATAAGACACGTGTAAACACATGGAAAATAACCACTAAAACAAAGGCAAAAACACGAGTGCGCTTATACAATAACAAAAACGGAATTGCGAGGTCATATAGCATTCCAGACCAGCTCATCGCGTAATGAAACCAATCTTGTTGCATGAGATTATGACCTATAAACGGTAAGTCGTATTTTGAGGGCAACCACATTTTTAAAGGCATTGCCCTAAGTAACCAATCGCTATTTAATTTTGCAATTCCTGCGTAGAAATAGACGATACCTAATAATAATTTAATGCTATCTATCGTCCAATTTGGGATGTTTTGGTAGCTGTTTTTCCGAAGTAAATTATCTACTGAAAATTTAGCGTTTGCAGGTAGAAAAATCATTAAAAAACTAAGTACACTTATAAAATAGTAATGATTGAGATAGGTGGTTTTGTCAATGAGTTCAATATAAGTAAAACTCAAAAAGAAGGCGATAATAGCTATTCTGTATTTTAATCCCAATGCGACAAAAAGCGCAGCGATTCCGCAGAAAAAAAAGAGCAGATAATTATACTCTCCTAAAGATTTGACCCATTCAAAACCATAATATTTGAAATGGAATTTAGGTTGAATATAAAATTTTTCAATCCAGCCGTGATACCAGAACCTGATAAGACTAAAACACATCATGATACCAAAAAATACACGAAATACTGCAAGAGGCGCAGCATTGGTAGTTGTATTGAGATATGTTTTGATTGTTGTGGTCATTAAAAAAAAAGATTCTTTAGAGAATTATGTCCCTAAAGAATCTTAAGTATCATATGTTAATAGTTATTAATCGCCATCTGCGTCAATGAAATCAACACTTATATTTAAGGCTTGCACCATATCTACTTTTAACAAGACCACTGCTTTTTGAAGTTCATCATAAGCCTCAGTCATTTTATTATTGTTAGTGATGATCTGCTGTGAAAAATTATTATCTAAAACTTGAATTTTTCCCTCTGCGGTATTAAATTGATTATTTATGATCGTACTTAGATCCTCACCTTCTTTGATAGTATTTAAATAATCCAAATACGAATGAAAACTTTCTCCAGTAGACGCTGAATTGTAAGCTTTACCATTAAAGAAATCTTGTACCGCTTTTAAAGCCTCATCAGCCAAAACTTTAGATACTTCTTCATTATAAAATGCTTCTACTTTAGTATTTAAAGGCGTTGATGAAAATACACCTGCCGGAATACCAAATTTATTAGCTCTCAATCCTTTCTCATAGTAAAATATGAAATCATTGGTCAATTTATTTGTAGAACTTGTAGCTGTATTTGCTGTACTATTAACAAAAACATCTCGATAGTTTGTCAACCAATCGTTAGTTATTAAAAGGCTCAAAGCATCCATTCTATCTATAAGATTAGACAAATATGTCTTATTATTCTCAAAATTTGAATCGGTTGAAAATGCGCCTATAATCTCTGCATCAGTATTTGCAATACCATATAACATATAGTCTACAGCAGGGAAACCCACAGATGAATTATTGCTTGGTGCCGCCAGATTGTAATTACCCGCTCCAAGAGCAATATTATTTTGAATATTAGTAATGTTTGCAGGATAAATATTCATTTGATCTGCATAGTTAAGCTCTTCTGCTTTACCAATATCAAACATCTCTACATACTGCCAAGTCTTATAAGATTCTAACCAAGAGGTTCTTAAAGCATCTAAAGTGGTTTGATTTGGAGTTGCTAAAAACGCATCTTTATCCGTTTTTAATACTGCTAAATCTGAATTTAAATCTTGAAAAGCTGGAACAATAATATTATCTGCCCAATTGGTCAACATGGCTTGACGGTCAAAACCATCTGACGATGTTCCAGATCCAGAGTCATCAGACTCTGAACAGGCAATTAATAGCGCAATTGTAAATAAGCTTAAAACAATTTTCTTCATCATAATTTCTTTTTCTTTTTCATTTTGCAAAGATAAACATGCAAATACGTTCAACCTAATGAGAACTATTTGCTTTTGAGATCAACTCAGTATTTAGTTTGCTGCTTCAACAGTAAAGTTGAAACGTGCAGCAATTTCTTGAGAGATGCTCTCTAAAGTTTCTGGTGTAACATCCCAAAACCCATTTTCTGCTGAAAGTTCTGCGATATAAGCCATGACTTCTGCATTTGTAAAATAAGGATTAGCTGAGTTTGGTTGTCTTGTAAACTGTAAGCTGTAGACAAATCCAAAACCTTCAGAGAGCTGGTGAAATGCACTAGCCATATCACCCTCATCTAATTTCACTTTTCCTGCTTGTAAATAGTGTACTGCTCTTACAGCAGGTATTAATGACAAGTTGGTTTTTATAATGTTTGCTTGTGCATCTCTTAAATCATAATCTTTAGCAACAATAGCAGCACGGCCTAATTTAAAGGCATCAAAAACAGTTTGCGCGATTCCTGAGAAATCTTCATCTGCCTCCAAACGATCTAAATACTCATTAAGAAAAGAATCTGCTCCTAAAACAGGCATTGATGCATCTGCTTCTGCACCATACAAATATCCAAAAGCTTCATCCCATTTGTGCTCCATAGTTGTGTAAGTCTTGTCTACTACTACAACACCAGAATTATTATCTTCAATATTAGAACCTTCGTCTAAAACTGCCGTACTTAAGTAGTTATTTAGGATTTGATCAATCATTAATCCACCAATTAATCCTTTAGAGACCAATTGATTGTTTTCAAAACCCTTGGCGTTTATATATCGTATGGCGCCACCACCTGCTTGTTGCAATTGTCCTGCATTTCCTGCGGTTGCAATGCTATTCCAATTTGGGAAAACGTTGTTGGCTTGATCTTCAATCCAGAAATCAAAATCTGCTTTTATAGTGTTTGAAAGTGTTACGTTAGAAGAAAAATAATCTTTAGACGCAGCAACTTTAGACCTAACACTTTTATCTGATGCGTTTAAATCTGCATCTTCAAAATCATTGTTTCCTTCAACATGAGCAAACATGCCATCTAGTTGCGTTTCTGTATTTGATTCTACCAATAGTGCTGACGCCAATTCACCAGCCATAGCAATTCGTGTGGTTTGACCGTTGAAATCTACTGTAGACTCTCCGTTTCTCTCAAACGTATAGCTTACAGGAGCTAGCACTTGTGGTTGTGTTATAGTATTGTCATCATCATTAGAGCATGACGTAAATAAAGCTGAAATGGCTAATAAACTTAAGGCGATTTTTTTCATGTGTTGTTAATTGACTGTTTTTATTTAGACTTGATACAAACAATTATTGCATTTTGATTGCAAAAATAAAACACATCTTTTAATCATCAAAGTTTATTTAGATTAAGTTTAAATAAACTTTTAAACACCTCAATAAGGTCTTGAAAAAAAAGATAATTATAAAAAATAAACTTTATAAGTTGTTATCTTTAGTGATAAGCTTTGAAGATTTTTGTAGCCTCGTTATAAGCACTTTCAAAACTCATAGCATGCAAGGTATTTTCTTTTTTTGAAGTAAAATAAGATAGTAATTTTTCTGTAGGCATGTTTCCCGTAAGTTCATCCTTTGCCATCGGGCAACCTCCAAAGCCTTGTATGGCGCCATCATATCTCATACATCCAGCGTTATAGGCAGCGTCAATTTTTTCAAACCAAGTAGTTGGCGTGGTGTGCAAATGTGCCCCAAATTCAATCTTGGGATATTTAGGAATAAGGTTAGAAAACAAATAATCAATGGTCTCTGGGTCTGAGCTCCCCACAGTATCACTCAACGATAAAATCTCTACACCCATAGCGCTCAAGCGTTCTGTCCACTCTCCTACGATCTCCACATTCCAGGGATCGCCATAGGGATTTCCAAAACCCATAGAGATATAGACCACTACTTTTTTATGATTCTTATTGGCAAGTTCTAAAATTTCAGAAAGCGTGATTACCGATTGCGCAATGGTCTTATGGGTATTTCGCATTTGAAAATTCTCTGAAATGGAAAACGGAAATCCTAAATATTCTATTTCAGGATGTCTGCAAGCATCTTCGGCCCCTCTAGTATTGGCAATGATAGCAAGCAACTTACTATGTGTTTTAGAAAGGTCAAGTTGTGCCAATACTTCAGAAGTATCAACCATTTGCGGGATGGCCTTTGGTGAAACAAAACTTCCAAAATCAATAGTATCAAATCCCACACGCAACAGAGATTGTATATACTGTACTTTTTGGGCTGTTGGAATAAAGGATTTGATGCCCTGCATGGCATCGCGCGGACATTCAATTATTTTTAAGGGTGCGCTCATTACCCCAAAGATAGGAATTCAAATGGTTTAAAGAAGGCTATTTTTCTGAAGTCATTATAAGGATGGCAATACCAACAAATACAATAATCTGCAACCATTTCAAATACAAGCCAATACTCGCATTTTTCTTAACGTAAGTAGAAATCTGTCCTGCTAAAATCGCAATACCACCAAAGATAATAGCAGAGACCAACATGAATAAAAATCCTAAAATATAAAACTGAACCTCTGTGCTTAAGCTGTTACTAAATAAAAACCCAGGGAAGAATGCTAAGAAAAAAATGGAGACCTTAGGGTTGAGTACATTCATAATAAACCCTTGTTTAAAAAGTTGTACCTTATTTTTCTTCGGAACATGATCTGAGTCTAAACGCAACGTCGCATCAGATTGGTATACTCTAAAGGCAAGATATAAAAGGTATAACGCACCAAATAGTTTAATTATAAAAAATACAGTGTCATTTTCTTTTATGATGGCCGATACTCCAAAAGCCACTAAAGTGGTGTGTACTAAACAACCTGATAGCAGCCCTGCAAGAGTTGCCAAGCCAAACCATTTGCCATGAACCAGACTTTGCATCATAACATAGATGTTGTCTGGACCAGGAGAAATGGCTAATGCAGCAGTCGCAAAAACAAAAGACACTAATAACTCGTAATTCAACGTATTCCTTTTTTGTAAAAATAAGATTAAAAAGAGGATTGTAGTGGTATGCATAAAATGCAATAGATGAGTTTTTTTTAAAAACTTAATTATGAAACACATATCATTTTAGACCAACTCCCTCTATTTTAATCTGTAAGTGGTTTCTGAGATTTATTTTTAGATTGAAATTTTAACTATTTTTAATTAACTTAAAATCAGATATTTAAAAATAAATGTTAAATTTAACTATGTATTTCATCGAAAAATTTGGTTTTTAAACGATATTATTTATAGGTTTGTCAAGAATCTTAACCTACTTATTATGTTTAAAAAACTACAACTCTCAGTCAAATTGAGTGCCCTCACATTATTCACATTTTGCGGCCTCAACGTAAATGCTCAAATTGAACCAGAATGCGGAACTATCGTTTCCCCCGAAGCCGAAGCTGGTTTTTTGCAACTTTTACCAGAACTTCAAAAAATTGAAAAGGGATACACCCAACAGTTCATGTCTCGTTCTGCAGAATTTTTAAACTTTGTCCCAATCAAAGCTCACGTATTAAGAACCGATGATGGCAGCGGTGGTTTATCAGAGTCTCAACTCAATGACGCCATTACCGAAATGAACGCTATTTATGCCAACGCCTCCATAGAATTTTTTGTTTGTGGTGGTATAAACTATATAGATAGCTCAGAGTATTATAATTTTAATAAAAGCGAAGAAAGTGCTTTAACGTCTAGTCATAATATTGAAGACGTTATCAATATTTATTTTGCTAATACGGTGGTATCTGCCACGGGATCTAGTTTATGTGGTTATGCATATTTCCCTGGTGGTCCAGAAACCATTTTAATGAAAAATTCTTGTGCTACAAACGGGAGCACATTATCTCATGAAATGGGACACTTTTTTGCCTTATCTCATACTCATGGTAACTTTTCTACAACTACCGAGCTTGTAGATGGTTCAAACTGTGATTATAATGGTGATTATATTTGTGATACACCAGCTGATCCAAAATTAAGCTACAGTAACGTCAATTACTCATGTACCTATACAGGAAGCAGTGTTGATGCTAACAACGATACTTATGTTCCAGATGAACAAAATTTAATGTCTTACTCTCGCAAAGAGTGTAGAAATGTGTTTTCTCCTCAACAGTATGCAAGAATCAACGCCGTATATCAAACGGCACGTGCCAACCTCACTTGTCCAGATTTAAATGTGGCCTTTGAAACGTCTTACAGTAATGATTGTAACAACTCAATGACGGTAAACTTTACAGATAATAGCGTTGGTGCCACCTCTTGGGAATGGGATGTTAATGCTGATGGCATTGTAGATTACACGACTCAAAACCCAACTCATACTTATACAGATGCAGGTAAATACGATGTGGCTTTGAGCATTACAAGCGATGATGCCACAACCATAGGCATGATGCAAGCAGAGTTTGTCAACATTGGCGTAAGAACGGTAAGCACATCTCAATTACAATTAACGCTCAACACAGATGATCGTCCTTCTGAAATTACATGGGCTCTTAAAGACGGCGAAGGAAATACACTTTATTCTGGAGGTCCTTACACTGAAGGTAGCGATGATAACGTCACCATTACCGAAACATTCGCTGTAAACAGTATTTCTACAGACTGCTATAAATTTGAAATTAGCGATAGCGCTGGTAACGGGATCTGTTGTTCAAGTGGAGGAAGTGGAAGTTATGAATTAAGAGATGCCAACAATGTACTTCTTGTATCTGGAAGTGATTATGCTTCTGGTGAAGAAACCTACATGGCGAACGAAACATTATCAGCTAGTCAATTTTTGAGCAAAGATAATATCTCTTTATTCCCAAATCCTACCACTTCTGATATTACGATTAAATTGGCTAACAATTCTAAACTGCCAGACACGTATGAAATCTATAATACTTTGGGTCAAAAAGTAGCTCAAAAAAACATCAACAGCTTATCTGATCTTAAGATCAATGTAGCCTCATTACACAGTGGAATGTACTTTGTCAAGCTTTCTAAAGATAGCGGACTCCTGACAATTCCATTCATTAAAAACTAAATTTTAATATCTACCTAACCTACTTATTGAAGAAAAGCGAATCAAATTTAATTTTGGTTCGCTTTTTTTATAATTGCTTTATTGATTGCTTTAATAAGTTGAGGCCCTTCGTAAATAAACCCTGTATAGAGTTGAACCAAATCTGCACCAGCATTTAATTTTTCTAAAGCATCCTCTGCAGAATGTATCCCTCCTACTCCAATAATAGGAAAAGACTTATCACTCTTATCTGCCAGGTATTTGATAACCTTGGTCGATTTGTCTTTAATAGGTTGCCCACTTAAGCCACCATTTCCTATATCTTGAAGGCGCTTATCAGATGCGATAAGACCACTACGATCTGTAGAGGTATTACTTGCAATAACACCATCTAGTTTTGTTTCTTCAACCAATTCTACAATTTCATCTAATTGGGTAGTATTAAGGTCTGGCGCAATTTTCAATAAAATTGGTCTTTGCTTCTTAAAATTAAGATTCGCTTTTTTTACTTCGGAAATGAGCTCTACCAGATAATCTTTATCATTAAGTTTAGCGTGGCTACCTACGTTTGGGCAACTTACGTTAAGTACAAAGTAATCGACGTACGGATGTAACTCATTGAAGCATTCTAAATAATCCTTAGTATAATCTTCTGGAAGCGTCTGTGTGTTTTTACCAATATTCCCTCCAATGATCAATCGTCCTTTATTCTTTTTTAATTGCGAGATAGCTGCTTCTAGACCTTCGTTATTAAACCCCATTCTATTGATGATGGCTTGATCTTCCTTTAATCGAAATAATCGCTTCTTCGGGTTTCCTTCTTGGGCCTTAGGTGTTACTGTTCCTATTTCAATAAACCCAAAACCAAAATTCGCCAGCTCATTGTATAGTACCGCATTTTTATCAAAACCAGCCGCCAAACCTACCGGATTTTTAAATTTGAGTCCGAAAAGCTCTCGCTCTAAAGCCTTATGCTCTATTTGATATTGACTTCTAAAAATTGCTGGAACACCAGGAATTTTACTAAGGGTATTGATTAATGAGAATGTGAAGTGATGTACCTTTTCAGGATCAAACTTGAATAAGATGGGTCTAAGGAGGGCTTTATACATCTTGAATATTTATGATGCAAAAATACTATTCATTTGCATACTATTCGAATTAATCAATTTAGAAATTAATGGTATTTTTGAATACAAGTGCATTTATTAAATTTTTAAACGAATAAGCAACTGCTATGATTGCAAAAAAAGATATTATAAAACGTTTTGTAAGTTACGTAACCGTCGACACAGAGTCTGACCCAGAGAGTAACACCACTCCTAGTACTTCAAAACAATGGGACTTGGCAAATAGTCTCGCTAAAGAGCTCATCGCTATTGGTATGCAAGAGGTTAGCATTGATGACAATGCCTACATTATGGCGACCTTACCAAGCAACGTAGATCATAAAGTACCAACAATTGGCTTTATTTCTCATTTTGATACCTCGCCAGATTTTACAGGAGCCAACGTAAAGCCAAGAGTTATTGATTTATATGATGGAAAAGACATTGTGCTCAATAAAGAACAAAACATCATTTTATCGCCCTCCTATTTTGAAGATCTCCTTTTGTATGTAGGAGATACGTTGATTGTTACGGATGGCACAACGCTATTAGGAGCCGATGATAAGGCTGGTATTACAGAGATTGTTTCGGCAATGGAGTATTTGATTCAGCATCCAGAAATCAAACACGGAACCATAAAAGTAGGATTTACGCCAGATGAGGAAATTGGCCGTGGTGCTCATAAATTTGACGTTGAAAAATTTGGTGCAGACTATGCCTATACTATGGACGGTAGCCAAGTTGGCGAGTTGGAATACGAAAATTTCAATGCAGCCGGTGCCAAAGTCACCGTAAAAGGAAAAATTGTTCATCCAGGGTATGCCAAAGGAAAAATGGTAAATTCCATGTACATTGCTACCGACTTTATAAATTCCTTACCAAGATTAGAAACACCAGAGCATACCGAAGACTATCAAGGTTTTTTCCATTTACATGACATTGAAGGGAGCGTAGATGAAACCGTCCTAAAATACATCATCCGTGATCATGATAAAGATCATTTTGAAGCACGAAAGGAAATGATGCAACAGCTTACCGATGAGATCAATGCCGAATATGGTCGTGAGGTCATTTCCATTGAAATTAAGGACCAATATTTTAACATGAAGGAAAAAGTAGAGCCTGTAAAACATATTGTGGATATTGCTGAAAAAGCTATGAAACAATTAAATATAGAGCCCATTATTAAACCTATTCGTGGTGGAACCGATGGATCGCAATTGAGCTATATGGGCCTACCTTGCCCCAATATATTTGCTGGAGGCCACAACTTTCACGGACGTTATGAATATGTACCTGTAGAAAGTATGATAAAAGCCACGGAAGTCATCTGTAAAATTGCAGAGCTGACCGCGTTAAAGCCGAAAAGTTAAGACCAACCTTCAATTAAAAGAAAGTTTTGAAGTCTTTTCTCCAGATATACAGTTATAATTCTGCATAGCTAAAGACGGAAAATAAGAAGCTAAAATGTACTCTAGAATGGAAAAAATGGAGTCCATGATTCTAAGAGGTCTAGGACTTCGTGATACCTACAAAAACCTCTGAGCAATGAGAGATCGGTTGAAACAAAAAAACTCCAGAACAATCGTTCTGGAGTTTTTTTTATTATAAATAATTATTTTTATTTCGTCGTCACTACTGGTGTATTAAGCTTTTTGCTCATTTCCATAGAAATTGCAGAACGCTCAAATTTAATTTTTCCAGCAAGTGTTTCAATTACACAAGAGTTATCTTTATCATTCAAGTCAACCACCTTACCGTGTAATCCACTTTTTGTTATGACTTTGTCTCCTCTCTTAAGCTCTGCTGCAAATTTCTTTTCTTGTTTTGCACGCTTCATTTGCGGCGCAATCATAAAGAAATACACCACTGCAAACATGGCTACGAAAGGTAATATATCTGTAATACCCATATATATTATTGTGCAGGTTTAATTGCTGCTGAACCTGCTCTTTTAGCTGGTGCATTTGGATCTGGCTCTACGAAAGCTTTGATCTTTACAGTTTCAGAACCTTTTTCAGTATTGGTAGTTAAGGTAATTGTTTTTTGAACTTGGTTAGTTCCTTTACCGTTAAACTTTACTGTAAATTCTGAAGACTCTCCAGGAGCTAAAGGATCTCTGTTCCAATCTGAAGGTACAGTACATCCACAAGTACTTTTAATATTGCTAACCACTAACGGTGAATCACCTGTGTTTGTATATTTAAACTTAGTCTCAACAGGAGTACCATTAGCGATGGTACCAAAATCATGCTCTTTCTCTTCAAAAGAAATCATTGGATATTCGCTAGATGACGCATCTCTTTCAGCGGCAGCCGTTACATTGTCTGAATCAATTTTACTTGTTGCATCTTCTTTACAAGAGGTCAAGGCTAACATACAAAGTGCGCTCAATCCTAAAACTACTTTTTTCATTGCTATTGTTTTATTAGGTTATTTCTGATTTAAGAGACCAAAAGTAACAATTATTTTATGGAATTAAAATTTTTGGCCCCTTTTGAAGCAAAAGATTAACAGTCTTTGAGTTAAAATGATCTTACATCAACCCACGCCCTACTTTATGTAGCTTATCATTAGATTTGTATTCTTTCACGATCTTATCCAAGATGCCGTTAATAAAGTTACTACTTTTTGGAGTACTATATTCTTTAGCAATCTCTAAATACTCATTAATGGTAACTTTTACAGGTATCGACGGAAATTTTTGAAACTCACATAATGCCATTTGCATTAAAATGTTATCAATTTGAGTAATACGCTCAGCATCCCAATTCTTAGTTTTTCCGGAGATCTCCTCACTAAATGATGCTTGGTTTAAAACGGTTTTCTTTAACAGTTCAATCCCAAAATCACGATCTTCCATATCCTTGAATAATTTTGGAGTAAAGATGGTTTCCGCAGAAGTTGGTTTTACTTTTTTAAGAAGTTTTAAAATGGCAGTATTGACTACAGGTAAATCATCTAACCAAGTTAATCGGGTATCTTCAAAGAAATCATACAACTTATCATTAGGTGCAATGATTTCGGTAAAAAGGTCTATTAAAAAAAGCTTGTCTTCTTTAAACGTCGACGTTTTAGTAGACATGTACGCTTTATAAAGATCACTTTCTAAGATGTTTTTAAAAATAACATCGATGTACTCAAAGTCTAAATACCATAAATTGACCTTTTGCCCTTCAAACTTATCTTTTAAAGCGGCATTTTGACGAAGCAATTGGAGCACTTCGTTATTAATAAACTTAACGTTTGGATTTTTCTCTTCCTTTGTGGCTAAAATCTTTTGCTGGGTCTTGTCAAGATGATCTTCTGCTTTTTTATGGATTTCGATCAATAGAGACATCTGGGCCAAGTACAGATCGTACATGCTGTCGAGACTTTTAACCAGGAAGTTTTCTATGGGTTTGATGTTTTCACTTTCACTTCCTTTAGAAGCGTAAAGGGTTTGCATTACTTTAATACGAATGTGTCGTCTGTTGAGCATCTTTACAAAGAACTAAAAATTAGTAAGCGAATTAATGGTTTTAGATAGGCCTCTTAATTCGCTGTGCAAAAATAGTATTATTTTAAAATAATCAAGCAATCAAAAGGTGCAATATTGCTTAATTTGATCTCTCAAGTTTTCTGGTCGCAATACGCTCTTTAGCAAGGTTCATCGCCGCTAAGTTAGTACCAATACCTTCTGCTTTTGCGCGTTTTAATGTTTCTAACGTTGTATTGTAGATGTTTTCGGTCTTACGCATGACTTCTTGTTTGTCATAATTCTCCAATTCTGCATACACATTTATTAAGCCACCAGCGTTAATTAAAAAATCTGGAGCATAAAGAATGCCCTTATCTTGCAACAATTTGCCGTGACGTGCTTCATTTTGCAATTGATTGTTGGCACTACCAGCTATAATAGACGCTTTCATACGGCTAATACTATCATCATTTATAGTAGCCCCCAAAGCACATGGTGCATAAATATCCATCGGTTCACTAAAAATATCATCACCATCATAAATAGTGACGCCATACTTCGCGGCTACTTTTGCCATCCGTTCTTTATTAATGTCTGAGATGGTGACCTTGGCCCCTTCATTCATCAAATTTTCGATAAGTGCCTCGCCTACTTGACCAATGCCTTGTACAAAAACCACTTTGTCTTCAAGCACATCATTATCAAATTTAAATTTAGCGGCAGCTTTCATGCCCATAAATACTCCAAAAGCCGAGATTGGCGCAGGATTTCCCGTGCCACCATTGCTTTCTGAAATACCAGCAACATAAGGAGTGTGTTTTCTTATCAGGTCCATGTCTTGTGGCGTTGTTCCCACATCTTCGGTAGTAATATAATGTCCGCCCAAACTATGTACACATTCGGCAAAGCGTTTGATGAGCTCTGGTGTTTTTTGTGTTTTGGGATCTCCTATAATTACAGCTTTTCCACCGCCTAGATTTAGTCCAGTAATGGCCGATTTGAAGGTCATCCCTCTAGAAAGGCGCAAAACATCATTTAATGCTTCATTTTCGTTGGCGTAATTCATCATTCTCACACCACCAAGCGCAGGTCCCAAAACTGAATTATGGATCCCAATTATTGCTTTTAAACCAGTATCTTTGTCGCTGAAAAAAATAATTTGTTCGTGTTCGTCAAAAGAGGAATGTCCAAAAAGAGGACCAGAATCAATTCGTTCGAAATTGCGACTTGTATCATTTGATGTCATTGCCATATAGGATTAAATGCATTTTTGATTTGGAGCAAATAAGGATGCAAAAGTACATGAATATTAAAGGAGTAACAAATATTGCATGGTAAATATACCTGCAATACACTAAGGCCCAATCGCGCTAAATGAAAGCATTACAACATATAAATAAGTACTTTTATAAGTATCGGTATAAACTTTTTCTAGGTATTTTTATAACCATAGGTGCAAAGGTTTTTGCATTGTTTACACCGAGACTCATTGGCCGTTCTATAACCACAATTTCGCAGGCAGTAAAGGGTGATATTTCTACAGAAACCTTTAAGCATGACCTTGGGATGAACATCATTTACCTTATTGGTGCAGCCGTTATTGCTGGTGTTCTAACGTTTTTGATGAGACAGACCATTATTAATGTATCGCGTTATATCGAATATGATCTTAAAAATGAGATTTATCAACAATACCAAAATTTATCGCTCAACTTTTATAAATCGAATAGAACAGGTGATTTAATGAACCGCATTAGCGAAGATGTTGGTAAAGTACGATCGTATGCAGGTCCAGCGATCATGTATACCATTAATATGATCACCTTATTTGTTGTCGCTTTAATTTACATGTTTAATACGGCTCCAAAGCTTACGCTGTATACCATTTTACCTTTGCCTGTGCTATCCTTTATAGTTTATAAATTGAGCACCATTATTAACAAACGAAGCCGTATTGTTCAAGAATACTTATCGTCTTTATCGGCTTATACTCAAGAATCCTTTAGCGGGATTTCAGTTATAAAATCCTACGGGATCGAAACTCCAAACTACGATGCTTTCAATACACTTTCAGAAGAAAGCAAGGCCAAACAAATTGATTTGGCCAGAGTACAGGCCATGTTTTTCCCTTCGATGATCTTGTTAATTGGAGTGAGCAATATTTTGGTGGCTTATGTAGGTGGCATGCAATACATCAATGGTGAGATTCAAGATCTTGGCACCATTGCCGAGTTTCTCATTTACGTGAATATGCTCACCTGGCCCGTAGCCACTGTAGGTTGGGTAACCGATTTGGTACAACAAGCAGAAGCTTCACAAAAACGCATCAATGCCTTTTTAGAAGAAGAACCAGAGATTAAAAATCACATTTCCGAAGCATCAGAAATTCAAGGAACTGTTGCTTTTGACAATGTTACTTTTATTTACTCAGATACCAATATCCAGGCGCTCACCGATGTGAGTTTTGAAATAGAGGCTGGACAAACACTCGCTATTCTAGGAAATACAGGTTCTGGTAAATCCACAATTTTAGATTTGATTGGCAGACTTTATGATGTTCAAAAAGGGAGTGTTAAAATCGACGGAAAAATTATAGACCAGATCAATCTTAAAAGTTTAAGAGATAGTATTGGTTATGTGCCCCAAGATGCCTTTCTGTTTTCGGACACCATTGAGCAAAACATCAAATTTGGAAAAGAAGATGCTACCGAAGCCGAAGTGATTGCTGCAGCTAAAAACTCTGATGTTCATAAAAACATTAAAGGCTTTGCCAAAGGCTATCAAACCAAATTGGGCGAACGCGGCATCACACTGTCTGGCGGACAAAAGCAACGTATTTCTATTGCTAGAGCCATTATTAAATCTCCAGAGATCTTATTGTTTGACGACTGTCTTTCTGCTGTAGACACAGAGACCGAAGAAAAGATATTAAATAATTTGCGTCAACTGTCTAAAGGCAAAACTACTATTATTGTAAGCCATAGGGTCTCTTCTGCCAAAGGAGCCGATAAAATCATTGTTTTAGACGAAGGTAAAATCATTCAAAATGGCTCTCATGAAAGTCTCATTCAAACAGATGGTTACTACAAAGATTTGTATCTCAAACAGCTCAGCGCAAAAGAAATGGATTAATTTGTTGCTTACTTTACTTTTTTTTTAGATTTTTGAGCCACTAAAAAACCACCAAAACCAGAAATGAACCATGAGTGATAAAGGAATGATGCAGCAAGAGGAAATATTCTCAAAAGTACAACGCGCAGGAAGACGCACTTACTTTTTTGACGTAAGAGCAACCAAAGCAGGTGATTATTATTTGACCATTACCGAAAGTAAAAAATTCACTAATGACGATGGTTCTTTTCATTACAAGAAACACAAAATCTACCTTTACAAAGAAGACTTTACTGAGTTTAATGAGCTTTTGAAAGAAATGACAGACTACATTATCGACCAAAAGGGAGACGAAGTCATTAGTGAGCGTCATCAAAAAGACTTCAAAAAAGACGATTACGATCCTAATGATGATCTTGCTGAAGGTGGCGAAGCGATTAGCTCCTCCTCTACTGAAAAGTTTACAGATATCAGTTTTGACGATATTTAGATCCTTGGTCATAAAACATAAAAAAACCGTTACTTTAAAAGTGACGGTTTTTTATGTTTAGAAGTCTCAACACTGTGTTTCTGGTAAAACTTCTCTATAAAACTCTAACGTTTTGGAGTGGGCACAAAAAACAGAGAGTGCGCTTAAGACACTACTGTTCCGTTTTTGATCTTACGTTCTGGATTTAATAAAATAACATCCTTACCGTCTACTGCTCCTAATAATAAACACTCACTCATAAAGTTAGCGATTTGTTTCTTCGGAAAATTAACAACAGCCACAATCTGTCGATTTATTAATGCTTCTTTCTGGTATCTTGTTGTAATTTGAGCAGAAGTTTTTTTGATTCCTAAAGCCCCGAAATCAATCTTAAGTTGAAAGGCAGGCTTTCGGGCTTCATCAAAATCATTGACCTCAATAATAGTTCCTACTCTTAAATCTACCTTTGTAAAGTCTACAAAAGTCGTTATCTTTTCCATATCTTATAAAAATAAGACAAAAATGTCACGTACAGAATCTAAAATGATGCCTTTAGGCACAACTGCTCCTAAATTTGAGCTCTTAAATACTATTGATGACACCTATCCTTCTTTAGACATGCTTAAAGGGGTAAAAGGCACCGTTATTATGTTTATTTGTAACCATTGCCCTTTTGTAAAGCACATTAATGCCCAACTCTCAAAACTCGCTAAAGATTACACCCCCAAAGGCATTGAGTGTATTGCCATCTCTAGTAATGATGCAAAAAATTATCCGCAAGATGGTCCAGATGAAATGAAAAAAAATGCCATAGACCAAGATTTCATTTTCCCCTATTTGTATGATGAAACCCAAGACATCGCCAAAGCTTATGACGCAGCGTGCACTCCAGATTTCTTTGTTTTTGATAACGATTTGAAATTAGTGTATCGAGGCCAACTTGATGATTCTAGACCTGGAAATGAAATTCCTGTTACCGGTAAAGATCTAAGAGCGGCGTTAAATGCCTTATTGGATAACACTGAAATTGATCAAGATCAAAAACCAAGCATTGGCTGTAATATTAAGTGGAAATAAGCATTTATTTAGGCAACATGTTCCGTTTTAAAATCACGATCATTTGATGCTAAGGTGCAACATCATAATTCCCTATAAATTATCCAACTGATTGTCTTTACCATCATCACTAATGGTCCAAAAGAATCCAACGAAGAAAAAGGAATCTGCCGCAGGCTTTAGTGCCCTTCTATTAAAATTTCCGTCGGCATTTGGTGTGTTTGCATATTGATAGCCATAAACATTGCTAAAACCGAGAACATTATTAACCGATAGGTATAAAATCTTTTGCGGGCTTAACAAATAGGCCCAATTGACACTCAAGTTGTTGAAACTTTTTGTGGTCTCGCTTAAAAAATCATTAGTATTAGGATTGGTGTATGGCCTACCCGAAGCAAAGGTATAGGCAAACCCTACTTGACTCTTCCAATCTTCAATCCAATATTTTGTCACGGCCGAAAAATTATGAGTATTTGCAAAATTAGGTTGCGCAGCTATAGGGAAATTACGATAATCGCGCTCGGTATCTAAATACGAGTAGCTGATCCAATAGTCCATATTTTTTATACTCGTGTTATCCCTCCAAAACACATCCAAACCTTGAGCGTAACCATCACCTCCATTAGTATAAACCGAATTTAAGTCTGGAAAATCGGCATCAAATTTTACCAGATTATTATAATCCTTTCGGTAGAGTTCAGCACGAAACAATCTGCCATTATTGACATATTGATAATTCATGATATAATGCTTAGCCTGTTCTGGGATGACCGTATCTGAAAATTTCAAAATGTCATTATTCGCATTTTGATAAAAATCACCATAAGCTACAGACAACTGACCGTTTTTTGAGGTTTTATAAGCTAATGACGCTCTTGGGGCAAAGTTCAGTTGATCTGAAAGCGCATAATGATCTGTTCTCATCCCTAGTTTGAGCGCCAGATTTTTACTAAAAATAATATCAGACTCCACAAACGCCGCTGAGTTGTTACTCTTGAAACCATAACGACTTAACATATTCTCAGAAATATAATCCTCATCAAAATCTGTTACAAAATGTTCTGCTCCAAAATTGATTTTGAATCGGCTATTAAAGCGCTTTTTAAACTTGAGCTTAAAATGGGCACTGTTTTCCTTATTTGAAATATCATCGGTATTGATCCCTATATCAGTATTTGTGATAGTATAACTCAATCCCGTATTCAAAGACCACCCTTGGCCTAAAGTCCCTTGGTATGAAGAATTGGCGTAAAAATTCTTATTATTTAATTTAAAATCCACACCATTAGGATCATTAATGTCTTCTTGATTAAGATCAAAATTGGATGCATCAAAAGCTGCATAAAATTTGAGCATTCCTGAATTTGCTTTTTGACGAAATACGGCTTCTCCCTGAGCACCTTGATACGGCTTCTCCCACTCATTGCGATCTGGAAACAAGGCAATATAAGGCGCTAAGTTAATGTAGGATGCATTGACACTTAAAGACGTTTTCTCCCATTTTTCGGTATGGCCAAGACTTCCGCCAACGCTCATGATCCCAATATCTGTTTTTTCTTGATCTGGCTCATCAACCGTATTTAGCAATAGCACACTGGATAGTGCATTTCCGTATTCCGCAGAATAACCACCGGTTGAAAAGGTAATGCCATCAAATAAAAACGGAGAATATCGTCCCCGGGTTGGTGTATTGTTGGCAGTTGGTGTATAGGGTGTAAAAACACGAATACCATCTATAAAAATCTGCGTTTCATTAGCATCACCGCCACGAACGAAGAGACGACCATCTTCGGCTACTGTAGAGGTTCCTGGTAAGGTTTGAAGTGCACCCACAAAATCTCCCAAAGCACTTGCAGTGGTAACCACATCTAAGGGTTTTAAAACGGAAACCTTACTATTATCATTAGCTTCAAACGATCCTGCAGAAATCACCACCGTATCCAAAGCCCCCATATCTTCTCTTAAGGTAATTTTAAGATCTTTAAGTTGCGATACTTCGGCAACTATTGTTTTAGTCTCATAAGACATATAAGAAATAAGAAGCACCTGAGACCCCTCTTCTTCAGTAGTAAAACTAAAATGACCATATTCATCGGTAGTAGCACCATCATAGGTGCCTTCTAGATGCACATTTGCACCGGGAATGATTTGATTTTTTGAATCTACTACGCTACCATTTATGGTAGTTTGGCTATTTGTCATTAAAGACATGAAAAGAAAGAAAAAAGAAAACAATATTCGCATAAGATTGATATTTTGACTGTTGATTGGGCCAAATATCAGTTGCTAATGATCAATTTAAAATTTGAACATCCCGAATTGTGGAATTATAACGATGAGTTGAAAATTTAAAGTTTCCTATAAATAATTATGTGACTTTTTAAAAGTAGCTTAATCCTACCGCAGTTTAAAATGGGTCAAGGTATCTTAGCGACACCTTGACCCATGTTTCTATTTATGTTTCACAAAAGGCCTTATGATTAAACGTGCGGCTTTGTCAAAATTGATATAATTATAGCTCCAATTAAAAAATACAACTACACGATTTCTAAAACCTACTAGTGCCATTAAATGAACGAACATCCAAATAAACCAGGCGAAAAAGCCACCAAACTTTAGATGTTTTAAATCTACAACGGCGCGATTGCGGCCAATGGTAGCCATGGTACCTTTATCAAAATAATGAAAGGCTTCCATAGATTCTCCTTTGACAAGTTTTAGTAAATTTTTACCTAGTAACTTTCCTTGCTGAATGGCGGGTTGTGCCACTTGCGGATGTCCTTTGGGAAAATCCTCTGTCGTCATCAACGCCATATCTCCAATAGCAAAAATGTGATCATACCCTTCAATCTGATTGTATTGGTTGACCTTAAAGCGTTTGGTTTTATCATGAATAGCGCTCTCATTAATGCCTTGTATAGGAGTACCTGTAACCCCTGCTGCCCAAATGACGGTTTCCGAAGCTAATTTTAAGTCGGTGTTGGTGGTAATAATGTCACCATCATAATCTTTAACAATGGTATTGCAATGTACAAGCACACCAAGCTCCTTTAAAAAACCTTCGGCTTTTTTTGAGGCCTGTTCACTCATAGGTGGTAATACTCGCTCTGCACCTTCTAATAAATGAATTTGCATTAAATCACTATTGAGGTCGTGATACTCATCTGGTAAAATATTATTTTTCAATTCTGCAATGGCTCCAGACAGCTCAACACCTGTAGGGCCTGCACCAATCACCACAAAATTAAGAAATGCCTTTTTCTCTTCTTCGGAATCTGCTATAGCTGCCTTTTCAAAATTCTGTAAAATCAAACTCCTGATATCTAGAGACTGCGGCACAGATTTCATGGGCATACTATTGGCCTCTATGGTCTTATTTCCGAAGTAATTTGTTTTTGTACCCGTTGCAATAACCAAATAATCAAAACTCAATTGACCTATATTGGTCTCAACATAATTTTGTTCGGTATCAATGCGGCTCACTTCTGCCATTCTAAAAAAGGCGTTGTCATACTTTTTTAAAATTTTACGCACGGGATACGCAATAGAATCTGGCTCAAGACCCGAGCTTGACACTTGGTATAACAGCGGTTGAAATGTGTGGTAATTGTGTTTATCCATTAAAACCAATTGCACGTCTTTATTGCCTAAAGCCTTGGCCAAACGAATGCCTCCAAAACCGGCTCCAATTACTATAACTCTAGGATGTTTTGTATCTGGGATGTTCATAATAAGGTATTAAAATACTACCATAAAAGTACAACATGCCCAGCCCACAACCTAGTTTTGCAAAAAGTTTTAAATTGCTGTAACAATCTATTTAGAAATGCTACTTATAGTTAACTAACTAATCAAAAACCTTGGACAAAGCCCTTGAACATAATTTCGTGGAATTGCTAGAACAGCATCAAAACATTGTGCATAAGGTGTGTAGATTATACACCAATAACCAACATGCACATAATGATCTGTTTCAAGAAATTACCATACAGTTGTGGAAGGCCTATCCTAAATTTAGAGGTGATGCCAAATTTAGTACATGGATGTACCGTGTTGGTTTAAATACAGCAATTACGTTGTACCGAAAGTCAAAACGACGTGTAAACACTCAAGAGTTTGAGTCGGTTGCGTTTAAAATTAAGGCAGAACCTTATGACGACACAGCAGATCAACAATTAAAATTGCTGTATCAAGCGGTACACCAGTTGAATGATATTGAAAAAGCGCTGGTCTTTTTATATTTAGAAGATAAAAATTATAGTGAAATAAGCGAAACCCTCGGTATCAGTGAGGTAAATGCAAGAGTGAAGATGAACCGCGTGAAGAAGAAATTAAGAACCATATTAAATCCGTAGCCCAATGGATGAATTAGATATATTAAAAAAAGATTGGCAGACCAATGCCAATCAAAAAGATAAAAAATTTACGAGCAGTGATTTGTACCCAATGCTTCATAAAAGATCGTCGTCTATTGTAAAAACCCTCTTCTATATTAGTATTGTAGAATTGTTTTTTTGGATTGCGCTTAATACGATTCCTTATTTTTCTTCGGAAGAGTACCGCAATGAATTGAGTAATATGTACGGTGGTGATCTTATGTTAACGGCATTGACCATTTTTAGTTACGCCATCATTTTGATTTTTGTATATCTCTTATACAAGTCTTATAAGGCGATTTCGGTCACGGATAATGTCAGAAAACTGATGAAAAGCATTCTAAAGACTCGAAAGGTGATTAAGTATTACGTGCTCTATAATTTGATTATGGCATTTTTAGTGATGTCACTTGGCATGTACGAAACCACCACCAACGACCCTAAAATTTCAGCTCAATTTGCAACATTTAGCGATAAGCAACTATTTATTTCAATGCTCATCATGATAGTTGCTACCGCAGTATTTATTGGGTTGATTTGGATATTTTACAGGTTGATTTATGGCATATTGCTGCGCCGTCTCAATAAAAATTACAACGAGTTAAAAAGACTGGAGGTTTAACTGGTGTATTACCAGTTACGGAGTTCTTGGTTTAAGCGCTCTTTTTCTTCTAACTCTTCTTTTGAAATCACCTTTAAAAATGAAGGATGCTGTTCAATAGCGTATTCTATTTTTTCTACAATAGAGTCGATAGATTCATTTTCATAATCAATATCCAATGGCGCTTTAATCTCCATAGATTGAAATATGTTTTTCTTTTTAACCCTTAATCCCTTCTTGTCAAACGATCTTCTAAATCCATCGATTACAATGGGCACCACTACAGGTTTATAGCGTTTAATAATGTGAGCCGTTCCTTTTCTAATTGGTTTAAATGGTGTGGTGGTTCCCTGCGGAAATGTGATGACCCAGCCATCATTCAATGCTTTTCCTATACTTGAGATATCACTCATTTTTACTTGGCGGTTGATGTTTTTACCTTCTGCCCTCCACGTGCGTTCAATACTTACAGAACCAACGTAAGCCAATATTTTTGGCAGAAGACCAGATTTCATCGTTTCCTTTGCAGCAACGTAATAAATATTCAGTTTTGGGTTCCACAAATAACCGATATTCTTTATGGAATCGTCACGATTACTCAAACTTGCATTAAAAACATGAAACATTGCAATAACATCTGCAAAGTAAGTTTGGTGGTTAGAAATAAATAATACGTTATTCTCTGGAAGATTTTTAATAATTTCTGAGCCGTCAATCTGTAGCTCATTAAACCCTCTAAATCTTTGGTGAGTCAACGCTCCCAAGATTCTGATCAACCATTTTTTAATAAAAAGTATATGCCCAAAAGGGTTTTTCTTAAATAATCCCATTCATTTAGTTTAAAGCCAGTATCAAAACTACGAAAATCTAATGCTCAGAACACCATTTTTAACAAGTCTTTTACCTCACTCAACATCATGGCTGTAGCGCCCCAGACGGTATAACCATTCAGTTTGAAAGCTGGCACATTCAATTCTTTTTTCATGGAGGTCATTACGCTGACTTCTGTTGTGCTGTTTTCATTTAAAAAATCGGATAATTTTACTTCTATAAGTTCTTCAACCTCCGAATCTTGTTTGACAAACTTGGGAGTCGCTTGCGTAATTCCGATAAAAGGCGCTACGGTAAAATTACTAGGAGGAATATATAAAGGACTCATGGCTTTAATCACTGAGATATCTTGCACAGGAACGCCTATTTCTTCTTCCGTTTCACGTAAAGCGGTATATTCTAAAGATGGGTCTGAGCTTTCAAACTTTCCGCCAGGAAACCCGACTTGTGCCGAATGTACGCCTTTGTAGGTTTTTCTTAAGATAAGAATGAGGTGTGTTTCATGGTTATAGTTAGGATAAAATAGTGCCATTACTCCTGCTCTTTTTGCTGTTTTCATGGCCGCTCTATTTTCATCAATAAGTTCTTTTCTAAATGGCGGTGACATTTTAAACTGAGAGGATTCGCCCAAAAGCTCTAGATTAATTATTTTTGAAATTGTTTCCTTAAATGTTGTAAAATCCATGATGCCCTTAAAACTCTTACGCTTTATTATTCTGTTAGTTTTTTTAACGAATTGTGAAGATAAAAAATCCAGTCTTAAAAATACCGAGAAAGTTGTTGATAGTACTACTGTAGAAGAGCAAGAAGCCGTGGTTCAAGACACGATGTCTGATGTACAGCAACGTAAACATCCGCTACTCAATGATAAAAATGCGATGGAATTCTTTCTTCAGTATGAAAAAGAGAATAAGGAAAACAAGGTGCGTCTCGTTACAAAATATGGCAATATTGACATTTTGCTGTTTGATGAAACCAAGTTTCACAGAGCAAACTTTATTTTTTTGGCCAAGCAACATTATTTTGACAGTACGCAGTTTTACAGGGTCATAAAAGACTATATCATTCAAGGCGGTAGTACCGACAATCGTGAGGTGATGGGGAAACGAAACGATATTGGAAAATACTTACTGCCAACCGATACCAAGCGCGGTTTTCATCATGACAGAGGTGTAATTTCAATGCCCAGTAGTGATATAGACAATCCTTATAAATTGGCATCCCCTTACGAGTTTTTTATCACGTTACGCGATGTTTACCAACTTGATGGTGATTACACTATTTTTGGAAGAGTCATTGACGGAATTGACGTTGCAGATAAGATTGCCAGTGTAAAAACGGATGATGCTGATTGGCCTTTACGCAACATTTATATAGAGCGGGTTGAGATCTTAGATTAGTGAAATTTTATTAAATTCTAATTTTGTAAAAATAAGCTCAATGTTGGTTTATCCCGTAAATTTCATGTATTAACTGTTATATTTGATGAGATATAACTAGTTGTAAGTAATGCGGAAATCGAGCTAAAATTGAACATTTGAACTAAAAAATCCAACGCACAAACAGCACATTTATTTTTTCCCTAACACTTCAGCCAACGCTCAAAAAATAAAAGAGCTGTTTCTTTCCACCGCAAAAAAAACAACAAACTTGATATAAAAATCGCAAATTATTGTTACATTTGCTAAAAATAGGTCAAATCCTTTTTTGATAAAACTATAAATATGGCAAGTTTCGGACATTTCATTAAAACTGAAAGAGAGAAAAGAGAATGGACACAAACCGAATTTGGAGCAAAAATCGGAATTAATTCAAGTGCAATTAGCAGAATTGAAAACGGAACTCAAAAATTCAGTAAATCTAAATTAAAATCACTCGCTACTCTATTTGAATATGAATTACAAAAAATAACGGACTTGTTCTTTGCTGATAAATTTGCGAGAGAAGCCTTTAAATACAAATGTTCGGATTCTATTTTTTCAGTAGCAGAAGATACCGCAAATTACATAAAGAATACAAATGTTAAACAAGCTGAATTAGATTTATGAAAACTAAACTAAAATATATAGACTTGTTTTCAGGTGCTGGTGGCTTCTCATTAGGCTTTGACAACAAAGGTTTTCAAAATGTATTTTCCATTGATATTGAACCACGATTTTGTGAAACGTACAAACATAATTTTTCAAATCATCAACTTATCGAGAAAGATATTTGTGAGTTATCTGACTCTGAAATAAAATATCTTAAAGAGTTTGACGAAATAGATGTTGTAATTGGTGGACCACCTTGCCAAGGATTCAGTATTGCAGGAAATATTGGTAGAAAGTTTGTTGACGACCCAAGAAATAGATTATTTAAAGAATTTGTAAGAGTTGTAAAAATTATAAAACCAAAATTCTTTGTGATGGAGAATGTTGCAAGATTGTACACTCACAACAAAGGCGAAACAAGAAACGAAATAATAAAAGATTTCGAAAAACTCGGATATAACGTAGATTGTAAAATTTTAAATTCAGCAGATTATGGTGTTCCACAAGTTAGGAAAAGAGTAATTTTTATTGGTACTTCAACAAACCAAAAAATTGAATTTCCACCAAAAGAAGTGGAAAATTATATTTCTGTAAAAGAAGCATTGTCAAAATATCCTAAATTAGAATCTGGTGAGGAATCTTCGATTCCTAACCATATTGCAATGTCGCATTCAGAACAAATGCTAAACAAAATGAGCTATGTTTCTGATGGTGGAGATAGAAACGAGATTCCCGTAAAAATAAGACCAAAATCTGGTGATGTTAGAAAATATATTAAATACGCAAGTGACAAACCTTCGGTTTGTGTAACAGGTGATATGCGTAAAATTTTTCATTACGAACAGAATAGAGCTTTAACAGTTCGAGAACTTGCAAAATTGCAATCATTTCCCGATGATTTTATATTTAAAGGAAATAGAATATCGCAACAACAACAAGTAGGCAATTCGGTTCCACCTAAAATGGCGGAAGCGATTGCAAAAGTAATTATCAAAATGAACGGAAATGTTTAAATATCCTAAAGTCAATTATATTGGCAATAAAGAAAAAATTGCAAAATGGATTTGCGACCAATTCCCACAAGATGCGGAAACACTTTTTGATGCTTTTTCTGGAGGCTGTTCTTTAAGCTACGAGGCTAAATGTAGAGGTTTAGAAGTTTATACAAATGATATTTTAAAAATAAACTATCATATTGCTAACGCATTAATAAAAAACAACAAAACGCTTCTTAACAAGCAAGATATTGATTTAATATTTTCAGGCGAACCTTTTGAGGGTTTTATGTTTAAAAATTATTCAGAAGTTTATTTTTTTCCAAAAGAATGTAAAGAACTTGATTTATATAGAAATAACATTGAGAAGTTAGATTCAGAAGAAAAAAAATCATTGGCTTTTACCCTAATCAGAAGAGCTATGATTAGAAAAATGCCATATTCTCGCTTTAATCTTAATTGGGATAAAATTGTTCAATTACGAGATGAAGAATACAGTTATGAAAAGTACAAACGAAGAAGAGCTTATCACAACCAATCATTCAAATTTCATTTCTTGAAAAATTTAGATGACTATAACAATGCTGTATTTAACAACAACAAAAAAAACAAAGCATATAATGATGATATTTTTAATTTGTTAGATACAGTTTCAGCAGATGTTATTTATTTAGACCCACCATACACAGGCACAATGAATAATTACTTTGGGTTTTATGGTTTAGTAGATGATTTTATTACCTCAAAAAAAACAGAACCTTTTGAAAACAATTTTATTAATAAAAAAATTGCAGTTGAATTATTTGACAAATTATTCTCAAAATTATCAAATTTTAAATATTGGTATTTAAGCTATAATAACTCTTCCTATCCTTCAAAAGATGAACTTCTTTATTTGTTAAAAAAGTATTCAGACAATGTGCAAGTCATTGAAAGAAAACACGTTTACAAAATCACAGGAAAAGAAAAAAAAGAAACTAATAAGGAATATTTATTCATTGTTAAAAATGAACTATCTCAAAAAAATATTAAAAAAGATTATGCCACAGCAGAATTATGAGAACTATTGGAAGTTAACAGTTGAGTACACAGATATTCACGGAGACAGATTTAGAGGAACTTTACAATTAATAACTGACTTTATTGACGAGCATTCTGGAGAAGAATTTTCAACTGAACTTTATAGTGATTTACAAGATATTGTTAATCAAAATTACCCTAAAACAGATATGGGTTCAGTACGCAAAAGCATTAATCAATTTGTTAAGTTAGGTTTTATAAACTATCATCTTCAATCTTATCACTCAAACACCAAAGATTTTTTAGAAGCTAGAACTAACAAAAAAAGAAACACTTTGTTTTCAAAAATTGTTTACTCAAATGCAAAGTTCAATAGTGGAGTAACTGTTAATCATAACTGGAGTCAAATTAATTTTTTGATAAAAACATTAATAGAAGTAGGCAAGCTATCAAAAGAAGAAATTCTTGCATTAATGCTTGTAGATATTTCAACTATAGAGAAAGGCTTTATAAATCAAGAAGAATTAAATAGTTATGTATCAGATGCAAGAGACATAGGTTTTGTAGAAAGAAAATATAACCAAATTGGGTATTTGACAAACTTTCTTAAAAAACTTGATGATGTAGTTTTTGTGAGGGATGAATTATATTTTGAGGAAGATGCGAAAAGAATATTTGGAGAGGAATTAGAAATACCAACAAGACGAAGAGACCCATATATGCATCTTCTTTACAAGAATCAATTATTTGAAGAATCTGAATTGATTTACGAAAATCATAGGTTGTGTATGCTTGAAAAATTGGAATATCCTGTTTTAATAGCAAGTCATATAAAACCGTTTATTGATTCTAATGAAGATGAAGCCTACGACCCAAATAATGGCTTACTTTTAAGTAGAACAATTGATTCTCTATTTGACTTAAAATATATTTCATTTTCTGACGAAGGAGAAATGTTGTTCTCTAATAGAATTGCAGAAGATGTAAAGGAATTTTGGCAAGACTATAGGCTTGAAAACAATATTTTGAATGACGAAAGAAAAAATTATCTGGCTTATCATAGAAATTTAATGACTGAAAGAGATGCCAGAGCATAAAGCCATACACATTCGCAATTCGCTACAGCCAACGCTACACCAAAAATTGCAAAAGAGTATGTCTTGCCAACGCTCACATTTGAACTAAATAAGAAACATCGGAAAACCAAGCAGAACGTGAAAAGCACTACTTACAACAACGTGTATAAAACATAGCTATTATAGGCTTTCCGAGAGGTTTTTGTATATTTACAAAGTACGCCAAATTTTTTATTTGGTTATATTTAGAAAAGAAAATTAAACATAAAAATAAAAAATTCGGCTCGTGATAAATCCGAAAAGTTAGTGTTTATTTATACGCTACGTTTCATACACAAGACCGTTACCTGCAAGCTAAAAAAACCCGAATGAAGAAAACAATCCTACTTATTTTATTGACAATATCAGTTACTTCTTGTAAAAGTCAAGAGGAAATTGATTTTAAAGTTGGTTACTTACCAAATTACAATTACACGTTGATCCAAAAACAGATTTCGGTAAACAATGTAAAATATATTGCATCGGACGAAATACTGCAAAATTTAAAAAATAACGGAATTGAAAACCCAACTATAACGCAAGACACAAGTCTTTTAAAAAGTGTTTCTAAAACAGGAAAACTGAAGGGAAATGAATTTCCGATTGACATAGAATTGTTAGAATCCAATAATCCGACTTTAGTTAGCGGAACAAAATTTTTTGGAAAATCAGTTGACGGAAAAACCAAAATTGATTCTATTTCTTCCACGACAATGACGGAAGAAAAAAAGAGAACATTACTTCCAGCGATGGAATCAATGATGAATCAAATCAAGTATCCAAATAGAAAAATTAAAGTTGGCGAAAGTTTTGAGCAGAAAAACCCAATGTCAATGCCAATTGCAGATGTGACAATTGAAATGGAAATTAATTCAATTTACACTTTGAGAAAAGTGGAAAACGGAATTGGATATTTTGACCTTGACCAAATTTATACTATAAAATCAGCCACTAAAGATTACGAAATGGAATTGGACGGAATTGGAAATGGACAAATAAACTATGACATCGAAAAACAATTCTTTACCAAATTTTATCTGGAAATGGAAATGAATTTAAAAACGGAATTAGAAGCTTTTAGCATTGAATTACAAACGAAAAGTATAACAGACCAAACGACAGACATCATAAAAGCCAGCAGGTAACATTGTATATAAAAAATAGCGCGAGTAGTTGCATACACAAAGGTTCGGGCATTTTTGGTAAGTCGCCAAATTTTTAAATTTGACGATTTCCAAATAAAAATAAATAGTAAAACTTAAAAATTCGGCTTGTACTAAATCCGAAAAGTAACAGCTCATTTTCAGCGCTACTTTTCATATACGGAGCCGTTACCTAAAATGCCGAATTCACGCAAAATCGGTCAATCGTGAAGAATGATTTTTAATTGGTTCAGTAATTAGAACTTGAATATCTCACGCGGATTCTTACTCGAATCGGACAAAAGAACTGAATTCTTCTAACTCAAATCCTATCGGAAATCAATTCAGATTATTAAAAAAAACTAAAAACGACTTCACTCAAACGGAATCCATTACTCTTCCTGAATAAAACTCTGATGCGGAACTCAAATCTGTAGCGTTATCTTAAAAAATCTAATCTTTATGTTGCGGAATTCACTCCTTCGCAGATCGGTTGAATCGAAGTTTCTTTAAAATCTGCAAGATTCCAAGCACTTTAGGTAACAAAGTACTGTGGTAAAAAACAAGTAAAATTCCATTAATTTCTCACTAGCTTACTCTTATATTCTTGATCAAATATCAAACCTGATTTAGCTATAGCAAATGCTTGTTTCAACAGCTTATTGCATACCGCTATTAGCGCAAGTTTTTTGCTCTTTCCCTTAGCGACGATTCGCTCATATAAATCACGACAAGCTTTATTGTATTGACAAGCGTTAAAACTGCACATAAATAATAAATTTCTAAGTTTCTGGTTTCCTATTTTACTTATTCGTGGCCTCCCTTTTACACTGCTTCCACTTTGCCGTATCACTGGCGTTAAACCTGCGTAACTGCATAACTCACCTGCACTTGTAAAACGATCAAATCCACCTGTTAAAACCACTAGCGTAATGGCTGTTTTAGGACCTATACCAGGTATGGTTTTTAATCGCGTTAACAAATCTTGATGAACCTCTTTTACCAAAACTAATAACTTGTCCTCTAATAGTTTTATCTCTCTCTGGAGCTGTCTTAAACTACGTTTTAAAGACGTCAACACGACCTTACTAGGATTGCCCAATACAGACTCACCATGTAATTTGTTTTTAAGCATAGTGCTCTGTTTTGTATAAACAGAAAGAGCTCTAGTGATTTGAAGACATTCTATTTCATTCTTAGAGTTGCCTTTCCAAAGCTTTAAGTCCACCTGCTCTGCATAAGAACAAATAAGTTTTGAATCGCTCTTGTCGGTCTTAATTTTTGATAAGCCCATCTGAATAAAACGTTTAACAGATAATGGATTCTCTACAGATACTTTTATACCTGATTCTAATAAATGGTACGCTAACTGATAATGATAATAACCCGTAGCTTCCATTACACAATGACTAGTGTTATTTAAGAGTTTTGTAAACTTCTCAAAGCCCAATCCATTGTTTCTAAACTGATAATAATTACCATCAGAATCTGTAACATCGAATACTAACGCACTAATGTCAATACCAAAATATTTAATATCTTTATTCATAAGAAAATGTTTTTTGAAAGGACAATCTACGCGAGTTTCAACGACTTGAAAGCGAGGTCTAAAAGCCTCATAGAACTGTACGAAATCTGTGTAGAAAAGAGAGGGGGTTTTCAATGTTGACGAGATCTAGGTCTCTGCGTGTATATTAACCTTATTCCTCTCTTTTGTCTTTTCTGTTTTATACTTAAATTTAGTGAATTGTAAACTTAAGCCGTGTATAAAAAATTGCTAGTTTAGTGCTTAATCAAAGTTAGTTGCGTTTTTTATGCATCTGATTTTCCTGCGGAAAATCCTCGCATACAAATACCGCAACTTTCCATACACAATTACGTTACCTACAATTATGAAAAAAATTGCTCTATTCAATAACTTAACGCAACAAATCAAAACTTTAGATTTGTTAAAATGGAAGTAAAAAAAAACCACCGACTTACCTTAAAAGGAAGCATGGAGTCATTATTTTTATAAAACAAAAAAACCAATACTACCTTTTTACAGTAATATCAGTTTTGATATTTTATTATTGACGCATACGCGATCTCCTTTATTATTTGATATAATAAAATTTTTGCATATTAGATGGATTAGTCATTACGTACACGTTTACTGTTCCTCCAGAAGGGATTGTAAAGCTACTTGCACCAGCCGTCCCTGTAACATCAGTCACAAATACGGCTGTTGTTAAAACGTTTGATGTAAATGAAAAATTAGAATAGTTAATAATTGTGCAATTAAAACCATCAGGTAAGTCTTCTGGAAAATTTGGGAATTGTGAATTTTGAGTATAAATTAAAGAACCTGTAACGTCTGCCGATAATGGATTAACTGCACCTGAAGTAGCTTCATATGTAGTTAAGAGCGTATTAGTTCCTTGCCATGAGGCATTACCGTCAGCATCAGAAGTTAAGACTTTTCCTGCTCCTTCGGTTCCATCAACAATTTTTACTGTTCCCGCAATATCAAGTTTTGCTGTTGGACTACTTGTTCCTATACCAACATTTCCACCTGGAATAATATTAAAATGTGTTGCAATATCAGATTCATTAATACTAAAAATACCCGAGTTGGTGAAAACATCCCATGAATTTAAAAATAAACCTCCGTTAGAAAACATATTGCCAACTACGTTCAGGTCTTCTCCAATACCTACATTTCCTGTAAATATTGGACTAGCTATATCTGCTTTTAAATCTAACCCAGCTGTATTAGCTGAATATAAAGCGAAGGGAACACTTAATAATTGGCTCGTGCCTGTTATACTATAACTACTACCCCCTGTTGGGTCGGTTTCAGTTTTTATAAAATATGGACCAGCAGCCCAGTCGATGGCTGAAAAATCTCCAGAAACAATCATTCCGTTTCCTATTTCAAGACTCACTAATCCATTTATATTGGTTGTTGGTAACTGAGTTTCTGTATATACAGACGCTCCTGCTATGCTTCCTTGCAAAATGCTTATCTGCATCCCTACTGCTTGGTTAGCTACCAAAGCATCACCGCTATCTCTTACCACTGCTTGGTAACTCATCTTTTCTGGTGATTGTGCAAAACTCATTGCTGTTAATAATACAGCTGCTACTAATGTGTATAATTTTTTCATGTTTTTTGGTTATTTTTTAATGATTTTAAATGCTTTTAATTCATTGTTGTCTTGGTTCACTTTAAGGATATAAGTACCTGATGCCATGCCTTGCATACCTATTTCGGTATTTGTGTGCGCTGTTAGGCCTTTTGCAACTTCTCTGCCTTGTAAATCGTACAAAGCATAGCTCATATCTGTTAAATTAAGATCGCTTATCGCTAACATTACGTAATCTGATGTAGGATTAGGATAGATGACAGCAGACAAATTTACAGTCTTAAGTTCAGGATTGCTCAAAGTATATAGTTCGATACTTTGTTGTACACCTTGGGATACGGTGCCACCGCTTCCTATATTAGTGACAAACACCAATTGTCCAACAGAATAACAGGACGAACCACCACTGCCTGTGGCTTCACCTCCAGATGCTGGAATAGTTTCTTGTGAATAAATTAATTGTGTAGCAAATAATAGACACGCTGCGAGTGTAGTTGTTTTCATTGGGTCTTTTTTTAAAGATTTTGTCTTTTTTCAACCCAAAATGATGAGAAGAAAATTAACTCGTCTTGGTTAGTTAACTACAATAATACGTTTTTCATCTGATTTATTTAACACTTTAACGACTTTAATTTTTAAAAAACAACAATAAAGGTAGGATAATACATAACTAATGGTAACAATATACTAACAGTTAGTGGCGAGAAAAGAACGACCCTACAAATCGAAAAAGCCAAACAAAAAAATACCACAACGGGAGATAAATTGTAACAATCCAAATCTATTCACCAATTCAAATAATTTTATTTAAGACTGCATATCTTTTTTGACTACAACAAAGTCAATTTTGGCTACATAGGAGTTCTTTCTTCTGCTGAACTTTGTACTAACAAAATATATAAAGATGAAAGCAGTAAGAATAAATGAATTTGGCGGAAGAGAGGTATTGAAAATTGAACAAATAGAGCGCCCTGTTCCTGCTAAGGATGAAATTTTAATTCAAGTATTTGCAAGTGGTATTAACCCAGTAGATTGTGTCGTTCGTAATGGAGGCAATGACGTATTGAGACCATATTTGCAGTTGCCTTTGACTTTAGGTTGGGATGCATCAGGCATTGTAGAAAAAATCGGGGAAAATGTAACAAACTTCAAAAAAGGCGATGAAGTTTATGGCGTCCCTAACTTTCCAGGAAATGGAAGCTATGCCGAATTTGTAGCAGCAAAAGCAAATCAATTTGCATTAAAACCAAAAAGTATTACTTTTAATGAAGCTTCGGCTGTTCCCTTAACGGCAATTGTGGCAGCTAATTCCATTTTTGAACTTGGAAAACTACAGTCAGGACAGCGAGTTTTTATCCAAGGTGCTTCTGGCAGTGTAGGAAGTTTTGCAGTACAGTTTGCAAAAGCAAAAGGAGCCTATGTAATAGGAAGTGGCTCAACAAAAAACCAGGAATTTTTAAGACAACTTGGTGCAGATGAAATTATTGATTACAAAACTCAACATTTTGAAGAGTTGTTGCACGACATTGATGTTGTGTTTGAAGCATCAACGGTTCGAGATAATAATGAACGGTTAAAAAGCGTCAGTGTATTAAAAAATGGTGGGATTTTTATTAGTGCGAATGTAGATTTTCCTTTTAACGACGCGGTTAAAGAAGCACTTGAGAAAAAGAATGTTAAAGGACTATTTCTTGCTGCACAAACAAATCATTTGACGTGGCTTAATCAATTTACAGAGTGGATTGATGAAGGTAAAGTAAAAGTCACTATAGGTAAAGTGTATGCTTTAGAACAAGTTGCGGAAGCACACAAGGAAAGTGAAACCGGACACCGTCGTGGAAAACTTATCCTAGAAGTGAAAAAGGAAAAATGAAATGACAAGACATATTAAAACCATAACCGAATTTCATCAATTTAGGGGTTTACCGAAACCTGAACATCATTTAATTAGTGTTATTGATATTGAAACCGTTCTGCATTGGCATGCTGATGAACCAATGAATTTGGCTTTGGATTTTTATGTCATAGCTCTTAAAAGAGTTTTTAGTCAAGGTCAAGTTACATACGGACAAGGCCAATATTATTATGATGACGGTATTATGTCATTTATGTCGCCCAATCAGGTTTTTAGTATATCTAAAGAAAAAAATTCAGCATTAAAACAATCGGGGTGGGTGTTGCTTGTTCACCCTGATTTTCTTTGGAATACTGCATTGGCAAATAAAATGAACCAATTCGAGTATTTTGAGTATTCGGCAAATGAAGCATTAAAGCTTTCAGAGAAAGAAGAAAAAACCATTATTGGAATTATTGAAAATATACAGCAAGAGTATAACTCAAATATTGACAATTTTAGCCAAGATATCATTATTGCTTATTTGGAAACTTTATTGAGTTATGCCGACCGTTTTTATCATCGTCAATTCCTGACGCATAAGAAAGTCAATCATCAAATTCTTGACCAGTTTGAAAAAGTGCTAGTGGATTATTTTAAAGGCATTGAAGTAGTGCATAAAGGATTGCCAACAGTGCAGTATGTTTCTGATACATTAAATGTGTCAGTAAGCTATTTAAGCCGTTTGCTTAAAACGTTTACAGGACAAAGTACGCAGCAACACATTCACGACAAACTGATTGAAAAAGCAAAAGAGAAATTATCCACAACAAATTTATCAGTCAGTGAAATTGCTTACGAATTGGGATTTGAACATCCACAATCTTTTAGCAAACTTTTCAAAACAAAGACAAAAGTTTCACCTCTGGAGTTTAGACAATCGTTTAATTAAATTCCTTCTTTTTATTTTTTCAGCAAACTCACAAGTCAGCAACCACTGACAACAACAAATGAAAAAATGCCAGTGCATAACACAGCGTAAAAACAATTGATAAGTCCGTGATCATCCTATAATGCTACGGACTTTCCCAACGTTGTTTTTATTTTCTATCTTACAGACTTAACCACGCAACAAAACATATATGAGTAAATTGTTGTTAATTGAAAAGTTCCCAGAATTCAATAATTAAAAACACAACCCTTGAAATATACCTTAGCATTCGATGTTTACGGAACATTAATAAACACCTCAGGAGTCTTCAATTCTTTACAAGACCTCATAGGCGATCAAGCACAACCCTTTATGGATACTTGGCGGAATAAACAACTAGAATATTCCTTCAGACGCGGATTAATGAATGCGCATGTTGACTTTTCTATTTGTACAAAAGATGCTTTGGAATTCGCTTGCCAAGTCCTCAATATTAATTTATCAGCGCTACAAAAAAATCAATTGATGGAAGAATATAAGGTGTTACCAACCTTTTCTGATGTTGATAAAGATTTAGAAGATCTCAAAGCATCAGGACACAAACTTTATGCATTTTCAAATGGCAGCAAAACTGCAGTATCAAATCTTTTGGAAAAAGCCAACATCGCTAATAAATTCCACGGAATTATTAGCACAGAAGGCGTAAGCAGTTTTAAGCCCAACCCTAAAGTTTATGAGTATTTTAATGACGTAACAAAATCCTCCAAATCGAATTCTTGGCTTATTTCAAGTAATTCTTTTGATGTCATAGGTGCCATTTCTTACGGAATGCAATCAGCGTGGCTACAAAGAACTCAAGAATCTATCTTAGATCCTTGGGGCATCGTTCCCACCGCAGTCATCAAATCTTTAAAAGATTTATCTGCTGTTTTAAAGAGCTAACAGATCACCGTCTTTTTTTTATAAAGAAATTGACTTTTTGAACTGTTGCGGCGTCATCAGTTCCATTTTTTTGAATTGCCTATTAAAATAACTAGTGTTATTAAATCCAGATTTATATGCAATTTCAGACATTCTAAAATCTTCTGAAGCCTTCATTAACTTTTTAGAAAGCCTTATTTTTTCAGAATTAATATAATCAATTGGTGAAATTCCCAACGTATTTTTAAATTGCTTATGAAAATGCGAAGTACTCATATAAGCCTTCTTAGCTAAAATATCAACAGACATGTTTTTATCTGTCAAGTGCTCTTTAATATATTTAATAACGGTACCAATCCTCGTATCGTTAAATACCTGATCAGGATCATTAATTATTAAAGATTTAGCCTTGGTCTGTAACAGTCTTACAATCAGCTCCTGTATCATTAAATCCAATAAAACATCTTTAGATTTATTACTATTTGTAAACGTATAAGTTAGTCGTTCTACCAAATGGTTCACATCGGTGTTATTGATGAGATGTGATGCTGTTTTATCAAGGTTCCAAGCATTGTTTTCGCTTTCAATAGCAACGTGTTCATTAAATTTTTCAACGATTTCGTTGATTTTAGCAGTATCTATACCCAAAGCCAAACACTGGGTAGGATTATTTTTAGTGGCTACAGGAAAATCTATGATCATTTCTTTATTGGTTGGCATCACCACAGATTCACCTGGCGAAAAATCAAAAGCATCTAAACCATCCAAATGCATGATTTTCTTTCCAGTAAGCATACTCGCTATAATAGGAAAATCAAAGGTTAATGATACCTTTTCGGCATAAGCATGAGTTTCATATATATTCAATTCAGCATATTCGGCATTATAAGTGGTTTTGTTCTCCACCAAGGTGGTTAACTTTCTATTGCTTCTATGATTAGAGAGTAGCGTTTTCATGATGGTTTCATTTATTTTCTTCCAACAAAAGGAACATTGAATAGATATGTTCAAGAGTATGATACATATGTACTACTAAGTATCAATATAATAAAATAACTTTATGAAAAATGTAAATTATACAAAATTAGCATTTATTCATTTAGGAATTAATAATTAAACAACATTACAAATGAGTTATTCAAAACCAAAGTTCAAAGAAAAATACGATAATTTCATCAATGGAAAATTCGTTGCACCCATCGAGGGACAGTATTTTGAAAACAGGTCTCCTATAGACAATTCTTTGATAGCAAAATATCCGCGATCGCAAAAAGAAGATGTAGAATTGGCATTAGATGCCGCAAATGCAGCCAAAGAAGCCTGGGGAAATACATCAGCAACAGAACGCGCAACGCTATTAAATAAAGTAGCAGACATTATTGAAGAAAATCTTGAAGAATTTGCACTGGTTGAAACCTGCGACAATGGAAAACCCATTCGAGAAACCCTAAATGCAGATATTCCTTTATGTGTAGACCATTGGCGTTATTTTGCGGCTTGTATTCGTTCTGAAGAAGGCAGTGCTACTGAATTGGATTCAAAAACACTTTCCATGAACATAAAAGAACCTTTAGGTGTGATCGGGCAAATTATTCCGTGGAATTTTCCTCTCCTCATGCTTTCTTGGAAATTACCTCCAGCTTTGGTAACCGGTAACTGTGTAGTATTAAAACCTGCTGAACAAACACCGTCTTCAGCAACATTGTTAATGGAAAAAATTGCAGATGTTTTTCCTCCAGGAGTTGTTAATATTATTCATGGTTTTGGTCCAGAAGCAGGAAAACCACTAGCATCGAGCTCAAAAGTAGATAAAGTAGCATTTACTGGAGAAACCACTACAGGGCAATTGATCATGCAATACGCTTCTAAAAATCTTAATCCAGTAACAATGGAGTTGGGAGGAAAATCTCCAAACGTGTTTTTTAATAGCGTGATGGATGAAGACGATGCCTTTTTAGATAAAGCTATTGAAGGTGCTGTGCTTTTCGCATTTAACCAAGGTGAAGTTTGTACTTGCCCTTCGAGATTATTGGTTCAAGAAGATATTTATGATGCCTTTATGGAGCGTGTTGTTGCGAGAACAAATGCCATCATTCAAGATAACCCATATGATGAAAAAACCATGGTTGGCGCTCAAGCCTCGAATGATCAATACGAAAAAATTCAATCGTACCTAAAAATAGGAAAAGAAGAAGGCGCTAAAGTCTTGGCAGGCGGATCAGCTAATAAATTGGATGGCGATTTGGCTAATGGATTCTATATCAAGCCCACCATCTTGGAAGGACATAATAAAATGCGTGTATTTCAAGAAGAAATTTTTGGTCCTGTAGTTTGTGTGACCAAGTTTAAAGATGAGGCTGAAGCCATTGAAATCGCGAACGATACCTTATACGGTTTAGGTGCTGGTGTCTGGACGAGGGATGCTCACCAATTGTATCAAATACCAAGAGCTATTAAAGCCGGTCGTGTTTGGGTAAATTGTTATCACACCTATCCTGCCCACGCGCCATTTGGAGGCTATAAAAAATCTGGTTTTGGTAGAGAAAATCATGTGATGATGCTTAACTATTACAGACAGACCAAAAACATGTTGATTTCTTATGACAAGAATAAACTAGGTTTCTTTTAGTAGATCGTAACATTAAGTAAGGCTGAATTTCTTAAAATTCAGCCTTTTTTTATAAATTTAAAGATATGAACAGAATAGAAATAACAGAAGCCGCAGCAGCGGTTGTCAGGGAATTAAAGGAAAAGTTTGGAGAACTTATTTTTCATCAAAGCGGTGGTTGCTGTGATGGGTCTGCTCCTATGATTTTTGAAAAAGAAGACATGTATCTTGATGAAAGTGATATTCTTTTAGGTCAACTTGAAGGTGTTAATTTTTATATGAACAAGGACCAATTTGACTATTGGAAACACACCCATCTTACCATAGATATTACAGAAGGTAGAGGCGCAAGTTTTTCTTTGGAAATCCCAATGGGACTTCGGTTTTTAATACATTCAAGATTGCTAACTACAGAAGAAAACCAAGCTTTAAATTCGTAAAAGTAAATTAGTTCATAGTTTTAAAATATAAAGCAGGACGAAATAAACAGTATATCCTATGATTTGATTCATTACCTTACTACAAGCAAACCAAACCATTAACTAATGCCCTCTAGATTTTTTTAAACTTGAGAAAATGTCCAAATCAAAAAACATCCTATCCCTAATCTTCAATGGACTTCTTTCTGAAAACACGCGTGGCAAAGCTGAAAAAACAATTCTGAATATAGCTATTGTCAGTTTCTTTGTACACCTAGCTTTAATTTATCTTTTAAAATTTGAGATTATTGAGTTCTCGTGGCAATCTGAGTTATTCAACAATCCCATTTCAGCAATTTATACACCGTTCTCGTTTATTCTAATATATGAGGTCTATCTCCTCATTTTCTACTTGCCGCAATCCTTCACAACTTACATTGTTAAACAATACGAAATCATTACACTAATCATCATTCGTAAACTATTTAAGGATTTGTCCGCTTTAGAACTGACTTCAAATTGGTTTGAAATTAAAGGTGATCTTCAATTTACCTATGATTTAATAGCGTCGCTCCTACTCTTCTTCTTGATATTTTTATTTCAAAAACAAGGAAAAAGAAAAATTGAAACAAATCCACAACTTGTTAATACCGTGGAAAGTTTTGTGAAAAAGAAAAAAATTATTGCCGTTATTCTAGTCCCATTATTCTTTGCAATGGCGCTTTACACGCTCATAAATTGGGCAACAGAAATTTCTATTGATACACAAGATTTACCCTCTTTTGAAAGCATCAACAATCTCTTTTTCGATCAATTTTTTACAGTATTAATTTTAGTTGATGTTGTGTTATTGCTACTCTCATTCTTCTACACCCATGAATTTCATAAAATTATTAGAAATTCTGGTTTTATCATTTCAACCATTTTAATTAGAATATCCTTTGGAGTTACAGGTTTAATCAACACCATTCTAATTGTGGTAGCAGTTCTATTTGGACTTGCCATCATAACGATTCATAACAAGTACGAAAAGGATTCCTCTCCCAACAAATTATTCAAAAATTGAGATTTCATTCATCCTTTTCAGATAAATTATTTTTTAGCATAGTATCTTCAAATGGCATTTACAGCAATTAAATTATCTTTGCCGACTTAAGACCTTAACATGCGCATCGATATTATTACCGTATTACCAGAACTACTTAAAAGTCCGTTTGAGGCTTCTATTTTAAAGAGAGCTATTGAGGCCGATTTAGTGAGTGTCCATTTTCATAACTTACGTGATTTTGCTACAGGAAACTACAAATCCATTGATGACACCCAATTTGGTGGCGGTGCAGGGATGGTGATGATGATTGAACCTATAGATAAATGCATTTCTGCATTGCAAGCAGAGCGAGATTATGATGAGATCATATACATGACGCCAGATGGAGAGCGATTAGATCAAAGTATAGCCAATCAAGTTTCCTTAAAAGAGAATATCATTATTCTGTGCGGTCATTATAAAGGCGTAGATCAAAGAGTTCGTGATAAGTTCATCACTAGAGAAATATCCATTGGCGATTATGTGCTTTCTGGAGGCGAATTAGGAGCTGCAGTCTTATGCGACGCCATTATTAGATTAATACCGGGTGTATTAGGTAATGAAACATCAGCACTAACCGATTCTTTTCAAGATGGATTACTAGCACCTCCAATCTACACCAAACCCAGGGAATATGATGGCATGAAGGTTCCCGAAGTGTTATTTAGCGGAAATTTTCCGAAGATCGAAAAATGGAGAGAAGAACAAGCCTATTTGAGAACCAAAGCACGGCGTCCCGATTTATTGGACTAGAACATCCTTAATAACATTCCAATTGAATTTGCGTTAATTGCAACGGGAAAGCAGAGGTTCTACTTTTTTGGAAATATCTATTTACCTGTTTGAAATTTCAATAAAAAGATTATATTTGCACCCAATTTCAGATTAACCTCTGGCGAGATACGTGAATGTTGATTTGAATAAACCATTTTAAATTAAAAGACAATGAGTTCTTTAGTACAATTTGTTCAAGACGAGTTTGTAACAAAAAAAGAGTTTCCAGATTTTAGTTCTGGTGACACTATTACAGTGTATTACGAAATTAGAGAAGGTGAAAAAGTACGTACCCAGTTTTTCAAGGGCGTTGTATTACAACGTAAAGGAAGCGGTACTACAGAAACATTTACCATTAGAAAAATGTCTGGTACAGTAGGTGTTGAGCGTATCTTCCCTATCAATTTACCTGCACTTCAAAAAATTGAAGTGAACAAGAAAGGTAAAGTCAGAAGAGCTAGAATTTTCTACTTTAGAGAATTGACTGGTAAAAAAGCTAGAATTAAAGAAGTTAGAAGATAAATCTTCAATCTATAAAATAATGAAGCCCTATAACATTACAAATGTTATAGGGCTTTTTTGATTCTAGTTATTAACTGTTGTTCATAAATATGGTTGATATAATGTTAATATCTAGAACGTTAAATTACATATACATTAGTAATTATTTAGTAAATTTATCAAACAATTATCACGACAAATGTTTGTTAATCAACAAAATTAATAAACGTGGTAGTTGGTAAAGAATCGTTCTTTATCATATTAATTGTTTTTCGAGATTAAATTGAATTGGTGTGAAAACAGAATTCAAAAAAATCATGACATCTTACTGAGACTTTAATATACTTAAAGATCAAGAAGATCGAAAGCCTTGAAGAAGTACTGGGAGTGTAAACGAACACGAAAAGGATGGGCAGTATCTTAAGGATATTTACAAATTGTAAAACTTTAAGCATATAAAGAAAAGCAGTTAACACCGAAACTTGGTTGTATCAGGTCAATACATTTTGAAAGTTACAAACAGTTTCACCGATTTAGCAGATCTCATCAAATAAGGTTTAAGACAGCGTTCTAAACCAATGATTAAAACAATCATTAATTTGAATAGAAAACTAAATCTAAAAAGCCATGTCAAAACAGTTTTTCTGTAGTGATATGGCTTTTGTTCTTTATACCATTAACGAAATATCCTTCAGTTTCCCTTATTTAAAGGCATAAAATCATAAAATGACCCTAAACCATAGTGTTTTCAGCTTCCTAAAACCACTCTGTTTTTGTATATTTGCAAGGCTAAAAAATTTAGCTTATTTCCAACAAACACCTTAAATTTTATAAATTCATGGCAAAAAAAGCTACGATAGTCTATACTAAAACCGATGAGGCACCAGCCTTGGCCACTTACTCCTTCTTACCAATAGTAAGGTCATTTACGCAATCATCAGATATTCATATCGAATCTAAGGACATTTCACTAGCCGGAAGAATTTTGGCTAACTTTCCAGATTTTCTCTCTGAAGATCAACGCGTCCCTGACGCTTTGGCGCAATTGGGAGATTTGGCAAAAAGTCCAGAAGCTAACATTGTAAAGCTTCCGAACATTAGCGCCTCTATTCCGCAGTTAAAAGCCGCAATAAAAGAATTACAAAAACAAGGTTTTAAATTACCAAACTATCCAGATGAGCCTAAGAACGATGAAGAAAAGGCTGTCAAATTACGCTATGAAAAAGTTAAAGGAAGTGCTGTAAATCCAGTGCTTCGTGAAGGAAACTCAGACAGACGTGCACCTAAAGCCGTTAAGAATTTTGCCAAGATGCATCCGCATTCTATGGGAAAATGGTCTGCAGATTCTAAAACTCATGTATCCACAATGTCTGAAGGGGATTTTGCTAGCAACGAACTATCTGTTACTTTAGATGAGGCTACTACAGTAAAAATTGTACATACCGATACTGATGGCAACAAGACTGTGCTTAAAGATAATCTAGAGCTTTTAAAAGGAGAGATTATTGATGGTACTATAATGAGTAAAAGTGCACTTCTAAAGTTCTTAGAAGCACAAATTAAAGATGCCAGAGATAAAGGTGTGTTATTTTCATTACATATGAAAGCAACAATGATGAAGGTCTCTGACCCTATTATTTTTGGTCACGCTGTAAAAGTTTTTTTTGCTGATTTATTTGAAAAACATGGCGACACCTTTAAAGAAATTGGTGTTGATGTGAAAAACGGATTTGGAAATCTTGTAAATAAGGTCAACGAATTGCCTGAAGCGCAACGTAAAGAAATAGAAGCTGACATTCAAAAGGCATTTGAACATGCACCTGATGTGGCTATGGTAAATTCTGATAAAGGAATCACCAATCTTCATGTCCCAAGTGATATTATCATTGATGCCTCTATGCCTGCAATGATTCGTACTTCAGGACAAATGTGGAACGCCAAAGGAAAACAACAAGACACTAAAGCAGTCATTCCAGACAGTAGTTATGCAGGTATCTACTCTGCAACGATCGATTTCTGTAAAAAACACGGTGCTTTTGACCCTACAACTATGGGAACTGTGCCTAACGTTGGTCTTATGGCTCAAAAAGCTGAGGAATATGGATCTCATGATAAAACATTTGAAATTCCTACAAACGGAAAAGTAGAGATTATTGATGCCTCAAACAAGGTGTTGATCGCTCATGACGTTAAAGAAGGTGATATTTGGAGAATGTGTCAAGTAAAAGATGCACCAATCCAAGATTGGGTAAAATTAGCAGTAAGCAGAGCAAGAGCTTCTCAAACCCCAGCCGTTTTTTGGTTAGATGATAAGAGAGCACATGATGTAGAATTAATCAAAAAAGTAAATACGTATTTAAAAGATCACGATACTTCAGGGTTAGATATTAGAATCCTGTCCCCTATAGAAGCTACAGAGTTTACTCTAGAGCGCGTTAAAGATGGCAAAGACACCATCTCTGTTTCTGGTAATGTACTGCGTGATTATCTTACTGACCTCTTCCCTATTCTAGAATTGGGAACCAGTGCAAAAATGTTGTCTATCGTTCCTTTGATGAATGGTGGTGGCTTGTTTGAAACTGGTGCTGGTGGTTCAGCTCCTAAGCACGTGCAACAATTTTTAGAAGAAAATCACTTACGTTGGGATTCTCTCGGAGAGTTTTTAGCACTTGCGGTATCTTTAGAGCATTTCTCTAGAGTGAATAATAATCCAAAAGCATTAATACTTTCTGAAGCATTGGATGACGCTACCGAAAAACTTTTATCTGATGGAAAATCGCCATCAAGAAAGGTTAACGAGCTAGACAACAGAGGTAGCCATTACTATTTAGCCATGTTCTGGGCAGAAGCCTTAGCAAATCAAACTAAGGATATGGATCTTAAAAATGAATTTGCGACCGTTTTTAGAGATTTCCAAGCGCATGAAGCTAAAATAACCGAAGAGCTTATAAATGTTCAAGGTCATTCTATGGACATTGGAGGATATTACTACCCAACCGAAGCTTTGGTTTCTAAAGCAATGCGACCTAGTGATACGCTCAATAAAATTCTTGGTGTGTAATTTAATTACCATTAATTTAACAACAAAAGCTCCATGTATTTATGGAGCTTTTCTATTTTTATTCAAATTTTTTCGATGAAAAATGTCTTTCAGTGTTTCATGGTTCTGGTGGTATTGCAAATGTCCAACCTGGTTCAAGCTCAAGAAAAATTTACGCTAAAGGGAAGCATTACAGACGCCGGAAGCAATGAGACTCTCATTGGCGTTAATATCATTGTTCCAGACCAGCAAACTGGCACCACTACCAATGAGTATGGCTTCTACTCCATCACCTTACCTCAAGGTGAATACAAAGTCGTTATTAGTTATCTAGGATACCAGTCGATTTCTGAAACCTTAATTCTCAATACCGATCTTACCAAAAATTATCAACTCGAAGAATCCAGCGAAAGCTTAGATGAAATTGTGATTACTGAAGATGTAGAAAAACTCAACATTCGCAAACCGCAAATGAGTGTCAATTCCATGTCGATCAACACCATCAAACAGATGCCAGTGGTCTTAGGTGAAGTGGATGTAATTAAATCCATCACTCTGTTGCCAGGAGTTACCAATGCTGGTGAAGGCTCTTCAGGATTTAACGTGAGAGGTGGCGCTGCAGATCAAAACCTAATCCTATTGGATGAAGCCACCATTTTCAATTCTTCACATTTGTTTGGTTTCTTTTCTGTATTTAATCCAGATGCCATAAAGGATATCAAATTGTACAAGGGCGGAATTCCTGCCAAATACGGTGGTCGGGTATCTTCTGTATTAGATATTTACCAAAAAGATGGTAATAGTAATGAATTTCACGTCAATGGTGGGATTGGCATTGTATCCAGTAGGATATTGGCTGAAGGGCCGATTAAAAAAGGAAAAGGTTCCTTTCTTTTTGGAGGTAGAAGCAGTTATGCCCACCTCTTTTTGCCCCTCTTCGATATTGATAATATTGCCTATTTCTATGATCTTAACACCAAATTAAGTTACCGTCTTAACGACAACAACAATATTTATCTCTCGGGGTATTTTGGAAGAGATGTGTTTAGTATTTCCGATTCTTTTGAAAACACCTACGGAAATACGGTTGTAAATTTTAGATGGAACCATTTATTTTCAGATAAGCTATTTTCAAATTTATCAGTAATTTACTCCGACTATTATTACGGACTAAATCTCAATTTCGTTGAATTTAAATGGGATTCAGGCATTTCAAATTTCAACCTAAAATATGATTTGAAACACTACATCAGCAATGATTTTAAGCTAGAATATGGCATCAACAGTATTTATTATAAATTTAATCCAGGAGACATCAAACCTTCTTCGGAAAGTAGCGGCATCAACCCCTTTAAGTTGACCGATAAGTACGCTTTTGAAAATGCCATCTATGTTGATGCAGAACACCAAGTGACCAATAAACTTGCCTTATCTTATGGTTTGAGAGTCTCTTCATTTTTAAGATTAGGGCAAGATGAACTCAATGTTTATGAAAATGATAATCCCATCTTCTTCAATAACGAACTTCAAATTTATGAAAAGGCAGATCCTATTGGCGAGGAGAATTACAAGAGAAGTGATATCATTGAATCTTTTGCCAATTTAGAGCCTCGGTTTTCTTTAGCCTATCAACTTAATGACGCCTCTTCAATTAAAGCCAGTTATAATAGAATGACGCAATACTTGCACCTTCTATCAAACACGACCTCTCCTACACCATTAGACATCTGGACACCTAGCGGTAAGTTTGTTAAGCCACAATTATTAGATCAAGTAGCCATTGGCTATTTTAGATCATTCAAGGATAATGCCTATAGCTTAGAGGTGGAGAGTTTTTACAAGAAAATCCAAAATAGAATCGATTATGTCAATGGTGCCGATCTTATTGCCAATAATGCCATAGAGCAAATTGTTTTAAATGGCAAAGCCAGAGCCTATGGTTTGGAACTATTGTTCAAAAAAAATGTCGGAAAATTTAAAGGCTGGTTTGCTTATACCCTTTCAAAATCTGAACAACAAACCGAAGGCCGTACTCCTGAGGAAACAGGAATAAACAATGGGGATTGGTATAACACTGCCTATGACAAAACACATGATATTTCTATAACCACAAGTTATGATCTCAATAAAAAATGGACGTTTAGTAGCAACCTGATATTTCAAACGGGACAACCTACCACCTACCCGAACGCACAATACGAATACAACGGACTTAATATCCCAAGTTACGAGGGCAGAAATTCTAGTCGGTTACCAGCTTATCATCGCCTAGATGTTTCTGCAACATTAAATCCAGATCCCGATTCTCAAAAGCGATGGAAAGGAGAATGGGTGTTCAGTATTTATAATTTGTACAACCGTCGTAATGCAGCCTCAGTTTCTTTTGGCGAAAACAGAGATACAGGTGCTAACGAAGCTACTCGTCTCTCTATTTTTGGAGTCATTCCGTCCATATCTTATAACTTTAAATTTTAAAAGCATGAAAAAATATAGCTTCATCTTATTATTGTTGTTGTCATTTTCGTGTGAAGATGTCATTGATGTTGATTTAAATACTGCGGAACCTAAATTGGTAGTAGATGCCTCCATTAACTGGCTTAAAAATACCGTTGGAAACGAACAAATTATAAAACTCACCCTTTCTGCTCCTTATTTTGATGCTGAAGTTCCTCCAGCAAGTGGCGCTGAAGTCTTCATAACCGATGGTAATGGCAATACTTTTCAATTTTCTGAGGAAGATCAAACAGGACGCTATAAAACACTTGATTTTATTCCAGAAATTGATGAAACCTATCAACTCACAATAATTTATCAAGGCGAAACATATACGGGCACAGAAACCTTAAAATCGGTTGTAGATATTGATTATGTGGAGCAAAATAATGACGGCGGTTTTTCTGGTGATGAGATAGAATTGAAAGCTTATTACACAGACCCTGTTGCGGCTCAAAACTATTATCTATTTGAATTTCTCAGTGATATTGTTGTCGTTCCTAATTTGGAAGTGTACGATGATGAATTCACAAATGGTAATCAAATTTTTGGTTTTTATACTGAAGAAGATCTAGAGTCTGGTGATGTTGTCACCATAAGAAACTATGGAGTTTCAGAGCGCTACTATGAGTTTATGTTCGTCTTATTACAACAAAGTTCTGAAGGTGGCGGCGGCCCTTTTGAAACTCAACCGGCCACAGTGAGAGGTAACTGTAGCAATCAAACCAACCCAGATCATTTTCCATTAGGTTATTTTAGATTATCTGAAGTTAGTGAGCTTTTATACACCGTAGAATAGACATTTGAACATATAAAATTTCATTAATTTTATAAATCTTAAAAAACAACCATGTCCTTTACCAAAACTACCGAGCAAGACTCAAACTACAACCATCTAGAGCAGATGAGCGTCAAAGAACTTTTGACCAATATTAATCAAGAAGATCAAACCGTTCCAAATGCCGTAGCCAAAGCAATTCCACAAATTGAAGCCTTAACCAAAGCATGTGTGGCACAACTCAAATTAGGAGGACGCTTGTTTTATATTGGTGCAGGTACTAGCGGTAGACTTGGGATTTTAGATGCTTCGGAATGTCCGCCAACCTTTGGAGTATCTCATGACATGGTTATTGGCCTCATTGCAGGCGGCGACACGGCCATTAGAAAGGCGGTTGAATTTGCTGAAGATTCTGAACTACAAGGATGGGAAGATCTCAAAAACCATCAAATCAATGCTAAGGATGTTGTGATTGGTATTGCCGCTTCTGGCACTACACCATATGTGATTAAAGCTCTGGAACAATGCAATGCAAACAACATTATTACAGGGTGCATTACGTGCAATCAAAATAGTCCCTTATCACATGTCGCCAAAAATCCCATAGAAGTTATCGTCGGTCCAGAGTTTGTTACTGGAAGCTCAAGAATGAAAGCTGGAACAGCACAAAAGCTTGTACTCAATATGATCTCAACGACGGTAATGATTCAAATGGGAAAAGTAAAAGGCAATAAAATGGTGGATATGCAACTTAGCAATCATAAATTGGTAAATCGTGGCGTTGAAATGTTGATGAGTGAATTGCAAATTGAACGAACTGAAGCTAAAGCATTGCTTAACAAATATAAAAACGTAAGAACTGCCATTCAAAATTATAAACATGCCTGAAACTCCAAGAACCGACAAAGATCTCTTAGTAAAAGGACTGAAAACCTTGGCGGGTTGTACAGCCCTAATGTTTATTGGTCCAACTCTAGCCTTCATCGCTATGAGCAATCAGGAAAAAATACTATTTATTCCATTGCTCATTATCGCCTTTATACTTTGTGGCCTAGCTATTTACCTAGGATTTAAAGGACTAAAGACGATAATGGACAGTATGTTCAATAAATAACTTGGTCTACTAAGCCGAAAATAAAGGCTTTTCGCTCATCATGGCATTGACTTGTTCTGCAATAGCCTCTAATTGTGTATCATCTTCATGATTGACTATAGCAGCATCAATAAATTCTACTATTTTAGTCATATCTGCTTCTTTTAAACCACGAGTAGTCACGGCAGCTGTTCCTATTCTTATTCCTGAGGTCACAAATGGGCTCTTATCATCAAAAGGCACCATGTTTTTATTAACAGTGATATCTGCTTTTCCTAAAGCTTCCTCAGCAGCTTTACCAGTGATATCCTTGTTTCTCAAGTCAATCAACATCATGTGATTATCAGTGCCGCCTGAGATTATCTTATAGCCTTTTGCTACTAAAGCATTTGCCATGGCATTAGCATTTTCTTTTACCTGTAACATGTAATGCAGGTACTCATCTGTAAGCGCCTCACCAAAAGCAATGGCTTTAGCTGCAATAATGTGTTCTAATGGGCCGCCTTGATTTCCTGGAAAGACCGCCGAATCTAAAAGTGACGACATCTTTTTGAGATTTCCGTTTTTTAGCTTTAATCCAAATGGGTTATCAAAATCTTTGCCCATTAATATTAGTCCGCCCCTAGGTCCACGTAATGTTTTATGAGTTGTAGTGGTTACAATATGACAGTGCGGTAACGGATCATTTAAAATACCTTTAGCAATGAGGCCGGAAGGGTGAGAAATATCTGCTAATAACAGTGCTCCAACGCTATCGGCAATTTTACGGAAACGTTCAAAATCAATATCTCTTGAGTAAGCTGATGCACCTGCAATAATCAATTGTGGTTTTTCGCGGGTTGCAATCTCTTGTATTTTATCATAATTCAATACTCCTGTTGCTTCATCAACCCCGTAAAAAGAGGGGCTGTACAATTTTCCTGAGAAATTTACAGGTGAGCCATGGGTCAAGTGACCACCATGGGATAAATCAAATCCTAAAATCTTATCACCCGGATTCAAAATGGCGGCGAATACGGCTGTGTTTGCCTGACTTCCAGAATGTGGTTGTACGTTGGCATAAGCCGCTCCAAAAAGCGTTTTGGCTCTATCTATGGCAATCTGCTCTACTTCATCTACTACTTCGCAACCGCCGTAATAACGTTTTCCTGGATAGCCCTCTGCATATTTATTGGTCAAAACTGATCCTGCGGCTTCCATAACTTGATCACTTACAAAATTTTCTGAAGCAATTAATTCTAAACCATTGATTTGACGTTCCTTTTCAGCAGCTATTAATTCAAAAATTTGTTGGTCGCGTTGCATATATTCTAATTTTAATATTTCCGAAGAAAATTTAGTGATTTGTCATTCTGTTAAACTTTAGCAAAAGTAAGAAATGTATCCTTGAAATAGTTTCCAAACGCTATATTTAGACTAACTTTTATGAGCAGGTTATCAACAGTAATATCAAGCCATTTTTTTAACATTATCCTGCCATCAGAATAAAAAAATTATGTAGGTTTGATAAGATTTAACGAACCAAACAAAAAACGCTAATTATGCCATTATCCGCTAATAATCCTGACAGAACATCTTGGTTGCATGTCGGTAAAAATTCAGATTTCCCCATACAAAACATTCCTTTTGGTGTGTTTTTAACACGTGACGATATTATTACCATCGGAACGAGAATTGGCGATACCGCCATTGATCTTGGTGCGTTGCATCAATTGGGCTATTTTGAAGGCATTCCGTTAACCGATGATATTTTTCTTCAAGATACCTTGAACGATTTTATAGCAGACGGCAGAAAGACTTGGCGTTTGGTACGTAATCGTATTGCTGAAATTTTTGACAGCAATAACACCACTTTAAAAAATAACATCAAGCATAAAGAGACCGTATGTTTTAGATTGGATGAAATCGAAATGCAATTGCCTGTACAAATTGGCGATTATACCGATTTTTATTCAAGCATTGAACATGCTACAAATGTGGGTACCATGTTTAGAGATCCAGATAACGCGCTTTTACCAAACTGGCTTCACATTCCTGTTGGTTATCATGGTAGAAGTAGCAGTATTATTCCATCTGGAATCCCTGTGCACAGACCACAAGGACAAACCATTCCTGCTGATAGTGATGAGCCCGTATTTGGCCCATCTAAATTAGTAGATTTTGAGTTGGAAATGGCTTTTATCACTACAGATGCCAATGATTTAGGAGAGCCAATCCCTGTTAACGAGGCTGAAGAATATATCTTTGGTTTAGTGTTATTTAATGATTGGTCGGCAAGAGATATCCAAAAATGGGAATATGTACCCTTAGGACCATTTTTGGCGAAGAATTTTGCCTCATCCATTTCTCCTTGGATTGTTACTTTAGATGCCTTGGAGCCTTTTAGAATAGAGAGTCCTAAGCCTATCAAAAAACAGCTGCCTTATTTACAATATAAAGGTAAAAAGAGCTACGACATTAATCTTGAGGTGTCCATTAGGCCAAAAGGCGCTAAAGAGACCGTGGTGTCTAGATCTAATTTTAAATATATGTATTGGAACATGTCTCAGCAATTGGCCCACCATACCGTGAATGGTTGCCCAGTTAACTCTGGAGACATGATGGGCAGCGGAACCATTTCAGGCTCAACCCCTGATACTTACGGATCTATGCTGGAATTGACTTGGAGAGGAGAAAAACCAATTACAATGAAGGATGGCACAGAGCGTAAATTTATTAATGACAATGATACCGTCATTATGCGTGGCCATTGTGAAAAAGACGGCACTCGCATAGGATTTGGAGAAGTGTCTACAGAATTGTTACCGATCTTCAATCCGAAGAAAAAGAAATAAATAGTAATATAAAAAAAGAGTTCAATAGACATATTGGACTCTTTTTTATTTAAGACCCTCTCTCCATGCAACTCGTTTTCGCCACTAATAACCACAATAAAATCAAAGAAGTACAATCCATGCTCCCTAAAGGGATTTCAATCTTGAGCTTAGAAGATATTGGTTGCTTTGAAGACATTCCAGAAACACAACCTACAATTGAAGGCAATGCCATACAAAAAGCCAATTATGTGACTTCTAAATACGGTTATGATTGTTTTGCAGATGATACAGGATTAGAAGTAGGATCACTCGATGGAGCGCCCGGCGTTTATTCCGCTAGATACGCTGGCCCTCAGCGTGACGCCAATGATAACATGAATAAATTGCTTGAGGCACTTCAAAATAAATCTAATAGATCTGCCCAATTTAAAACAGTAGTCGCACTGCATCTCAAAGGAGCTTTAACGCTGTTTACAGGAATTTGCCCTGGAGAAATTACTACGGAAAAACAAGGTGAAAAAGGTTTTGGCTACGATCCCATCTTTAAAGCTCAAGGTTATGATCAAACTTTTGCTGAAATTACACTAGAAGAAAAAAACACCATCGGGCACCGAGGGAAAGCGGTTAAACAATTAGTAGATTTCCTAAAGAATCGCTAACAAATTTCAGCTGTTAAATACACTGTATGGTCTTAAGATACTATCCGTAAAAGTTCCCTTTGTTTTTTATTGGCACAAGTTTAACGTTAATGACAATTAAAAGCGTATCTTTGCAACTTGAAAATTTCCGAAGGCTCGGAAATTTAAATTCCTCAGAGTGAGGATGTGTTCGCTAGAAGTTTAAGTGTTTAGTATGTCGATTCGCTTCTTTTGTAACACACAAAGATCATAATCGAATACATATACTTAAAAAAGAATGAACACATTCAAAGACTTGGGTCTTAATGAAGACCTATTGCGCGCTATTACAGATTTAGGTTTTGAAACCCCAAGTGACGTACAAGCAAAAGCCATCCCAATTTTATTAGAAAAGGAAACTGACCTTGTGGCTTTGGCCCAAACAGGTACCGGTAAAACGGCAGCTTTTGGTTTTCCTATGCTTCAAAAAATTGAAGTGGATAGCAGAACAACTCAAGGATTGATCCTCTCTCCTACCCGTGAACTTTGTTTACAAATTACCAATGAGCTTCAACTCTATGGTAAATATTGCAAAGGCTTAAATGTGACCGCTATCTATGGTGGCGCAAGTATCTCTGACCAAGCAAGACAAGTAAAGCGTGGTGCACAAATTATTGTGGCTACTCCTGGTCGTATGAAAGATATGATTAGCAGAAATATGGTGGATATTTCAAAAATTGAATACGCCGTATTAGATGAGGCCGATGAAATGTTGAACATGGGCTTCTATGAAGACATTACCGATATTTTATCTCATACACCTAAAGAAAAAAGTACTTGGTTATTTTCTGCAACCATGCCTAAGGAAGTGTCTAGAATTGCAAAAGATTTTATGCATGACCCAGTAGAAATTACAGTAGGTAATAGAAACGAAAGTACCAATCAAGTATCTCATGAATATTACTTAGTAAACGCAAGAGATCGTTATCAAGCGCTTAAACGTTTAGCAGATGCTAATCCAGATATCTTCTCTGTAATTTTCTGTAGAACCAAGCGTGATACTCAAAAAGTGGCCGAAAATCTTATTGAAGATGGCTATAGCGCTGGTGCCTTACACGGTGATTTGAGTCAAAATCAACGTGATTTGGTAATGAAATCGTTTAGAAATAAACAAATTCAAATGCTTGTGGCTACAGATGTAGCTGCGCGTGGTATTGATGTTGATGATATTACACACGTGATCAACTACCAATTGCCAGATGAAATTGAAACCTATACCCACCGTTCTGGTAGAACAGGGCGTGCAGGCAAAACTGGTGTATCTATCGTTATCGTTTCTAAAAGTGAAGTACGTAAAATCAAAAGTATTGAGCGTATCATCAAAAAGGAATTTGACAAAAAAGAAATTCCTGATGGAATGGAAATTTGCGAAGTACAATTAATGTCTCTTGCCAACAAGATTCATAACACAGAGATTAGCCCAGACATCGACAAATATCTCACAAGCATTAACGCGCTTTTTGAAGATACAGATAAAGATGAGCTTATTAAAAAGTTTTTCTCTGTTGAATTTTCAAGGTTCTTCAATTATTACCAAAAATCTAAAGACCTTAATGTTGACGATACTTCTAGAGGAAGTGATCGTGAGCCTTCTGGAGGCGGAAGTGGAGATGACAGCCGTTACTTTATAAACGTTGGTAAAAAAGATGGTTTCGATTGGATGAAACTGAAAGACTTTTTAAAAGAAGTTTTAGAACTAGGTCGTGATGACGTGTTTAAAGTAGATGTTAAAGACAGTTTTTCTTTCTTTAATACTGAAAAAGAAAACCAAGAGAAAGTCCTCAAGTTCTTTACAGACTATAAACATGACGGAAGATTTGTTAATGTAGAAGTTAGTGAAGATAAAGGCGGCAGAGGTCGTGGCGGACGTTCAGGCGGAGGCGGAAGACGACGTGATGGCGGCGGAGGCGGCGGCTTTAAGCGAAGACGTAGTAGTGACGATCGTCCAAAAGGCGAAAGACGTTCTTCTGGAAGACGCAGTGACTCTGGCTCTGGTTCTTCTTCTTCATCTGGTGGAGATCGACGTTCTTCAAGACGTACCGAAAAAGCTGGGGCATCTTTTGATAGACCTAGAAAATCAAGACGAAGAGACTAATCAATGTCTTTATTGAAATATAAAATCTATAAAACCCTTATGAATATTCTATTTATAAGGGTTTTTGATTGTATTACAATAGACGCTTTAAACAGAGAATGCCTAAAACACATTAAAGTTAATTTTTAGTCAAATTCATGTCCAAACTAACCATATAAACATAAGTTTAGTATTTTTATAAAAGAACGGTACTTTATGAAACACCTACTATCTATAATTTTTATTCTTAGCTTATCCTTTACAGTCTTTGCACAAGATGATAACACATCTGTGAAAGGCACTGTCATTGATTTAAGTACAGATCTACCAATGGATCGCGTCAATATCGTAAACCTCAATCAAGTGATTGGTACGGCTACTAATGACGAGGGTAACTTCGAGATTAATGCGAAAGTTAACGATACACTCCATTTATCCTATATTGGATACAAATCCATTAAAGTACGTGTGACCAATGACTGGATGAAGTTTGGTGAAACCAAAATCGGGATGACCGAATTGGCTTTAGCATTAGAAGAAGTGGTTGTCAATCAACTCAAGCTAACGGGTTATCTTGAAGTAGACGTTAAACAAGTACCCATAAAATCTAACTATAGATATAGCATTTCTGGTTTGCCAAATGCTGGTTACGAAGCTGGTGATAGAAGGCCTAATGCAGTAAGTAAAGTGATAGGCGCTATTTTTAATCCAGCAGATTTTTTACATAATATCTTCGGAAAAAAGCCAAACGAGTTACGTAAGCTGAAAAAAATGAAAGAAGATGATCAAATTAGAAATCTCTTGGCGTCGCGTTTTGATCGTGAAATGTTGATGGTGCTCTTACAAGTGGATCGCTTTGATCTTGATGAAATTGTAAACCAATGTAACTATAGTAAAGACTTTATAAACTCTGCCAACGATCTTCAAATATTAGATGCTATTAGCGAATGTTATGAAGAATATAAAATCCTGAATCGTAATAAAAACGGACGCATCTAAAAGCCGTAGTCTTTAGATGTAATGATATATTGAAGTCTTAATTTAAAAAGGGTTTTATGCATTTTCATAAAAACGCTCAATAATCTGTTCGTGGCTTTTAATCGTTTTTTTACACCAATCCAATCGTTTTTCCAACTGCTCTTCTGTTGAAAGCTGCCAAGGTAAATCACTTTGACGTAGCCTTGAAGTCACATCTTGTAATATAATTGCCGCAGATACCGAGATATTTAAACTTTCTGTAAACCCAACCATAGGTATTTTTAAAAAGGCATCAGCCTCATCAATCACTTCTTGTGACAGCCCTTCTGTCTCTCTTCCGAAGAAAAAACAGGACTTCTGTGTAAAATCAAAAGTACTCAGCGTTTGGTCGTTCTCGTGAGGCGTTGTTGCCACAATCTGGTAGCCCTGCTTTTTAAGAATCTGCAGCGCATCTTTTACCGTATGATGACGGTGCAAATCCACCCATTTTTGAGATCCCATCGCTATTTCTCCATCTATCGTTCTAGAGTTTTGCTCTTCTATGATATGCAAGTCTTGAATGCCAAAGACATCGCAGCTTCGCATCACCGCACTGGTATTGTGCAATTGATAAACATCTTCTGTAGCTACAGTAAAATGACGCGTACGGTTTGGAATAATCGTATTGAATTTTTCTATTCTGGAGTCTGTCAAAAATGTTTCGAGATGATGTAAAAGTTGGATATCGACCATAGGCATTAGACTATTTTTTTTAAGTACTGCATATTCCACAAAAGCGAAGGCCACTAAAAGCGCAGGCACTAAATGGCTTTATAGCACAGATTGCAAATTTCAGTCAAATTTCGGCATAAAAAAAATCTGATCAGAAAACTGATCAGATTTTTTAATTGTGTTTTGCTTAACTTAAGCTTAGTTGGCGTTTGCGCCTACGTTACCTTGAGCTGCTAAAGTCGCTAAATCATCAGCACTAAGGTGTACATTTACATAGCCATCTATGGTTAAGATGTCAGAATAACTTAGTGGTGTATTATCATTTAACATAGTAATGTTAGTGTAGCTTAATCCTGTTTCACCAACAACTGGAGATAAATCAACAATAATGTTTGGAGACATATCAGGATTTTCGGCACTTCCAGAATGGATGTGTGCTGGATGTAATCCTCCTTCAGTAGTACCGTCTAAATCAATAACTGAAAGTATTTCGCCATTTACTCTTTCACTAAAGGTCACCATACCACTTATACCATCAATATCAACGGTGTTAAGAGGATATGACATGCTATTAATCAATTCATTCTCTCCTATAAGACCTTGAGCAACTAAAGTTCCTAAATCATCAGAACTTAAATGAACATTAATATATCCGTCAAAATTGATAAGCTCATCGTAAGAAATAGAAGTGCCATCATCCAAAGTTGACTTTGTGATTGAACTAGATCCAGTAGTACCATCTACAGTACCTAAAGTAAGAGCAATCTCTCCTGCATCAATAGCATCTCCAAAATGAATATGGGCTGGATGCATTCCACCATCAGGTGTTCCTGTTAATTGTAATTCTATAGTTGTTGAAGCATCACTGTTTTCTATAAACGTGGCTGTTCCAGAAATTGATGGATCAGCAACAGAACCTAATTGATACGTTTTTGTTTCTCCTGTAGGGCCAATCACAATTGTATTATCGTCATCGTCACTACAATTTGTTAAAAATGCTAATGGTATTACCATTAAATAAGTGAATAATTTTTTCATTGTATAGTATATTTTTTAATTTGATCAAACTTAAGAGTAATCTTACACAGTTGTTGACTATATCGAGGTTGTTCTTGACGTAATAGCTAAACTGTTTTTTATTCTGAAAAAAATAAAAACTTATGAAGAAACATATTGTCGTTTTATCGGGAGCAGGCGTAAGTGCCGAAAGTGGAATTAAGACCTTTAGAGATGATAATGGGCTTTGGGAAGGCCATGATGTTATGGAAGTTGCCACGCCCGAGGGTTTCTCAAAAAATCCCAAACTAGTTCTAGATTTCTATAATCAGCGGCGGCGTCAACTGCTTAGCGTCAAACCCAACCAAGCTCATTTTGATCTCGCACAATTGGAGCATCAATTTGATGTGAGCATTATTACTCAAAATGTGGATGACCTTCATGAGCGTGCGGGTAGCTCTAAGGTGACCCATTTACACGGTGAGCTTCTAAAAGCCAGAAGCGTCGTAGATGAAAATGATATTCAAGATTGTAAAAAAGACATTGTTATTGGTGATGTATGCAAAAAGGGACATCAAATGCGACCCCATATTGTTTGGTTTGGCGAAGCTGTCCCCATGATAGACCATGCTATAGACATCTGCAGTACGGCGGATATTTTATTAATTATAGGTACATCTATGCAAGTGTACCCAGCAGCAAGCTTGATGCATTACGTGCCAGAACAAACGCCAACTTACTTTATTGATCCCAAACCTGCCATTGATAGTCACAATCATATCACCGTGATTGCAAAAAAGGCTACAGAAGGCGTAAAGGTATTCATGAACCTTATAAATTCTTAAGGTTGATAAAATTTTAAATCAATTACGAGGTAAAGTCCTTAAATAATAAAATCCTGTCTGTAAAAACAGACAGGATTTTACCCCTAACTAAACTAAATTTTAAACCTTAATGTGTCCGCTTAACTCCATCATTAAGATTACCTACTTATGATTATGAAACTGTGTAAGTTTCTATCTGCTTTATATACGTGGCTCTTTTTAATTTGGATTACGACAACTAAAAAAAAATTATATTTTTTTTGCCTCTTCCCAGTAAACGTCCATCTCCTCTAGGCTCATCTCAGATAAAGATTTTTCAATTTCTTTTGATTTTTGCTCTAAATATTGAAATCGTTTGATAAATTTTTTATTCGTACGCTCTAAAGCACTCTCGGGATCAATCTTTAAAAAACGTGCGTAATTGATCATTGAGAACAAGACATCCCCAAATTCACTTTCCATTCGTTCTTGATCACCTAAATCAACCTCGGTTTGAAGTTCTCGAAGCTCCTCCTCCACTTTCTCAAAAACTTGACGTGGTTCTTCCCAATCAAATCCAACGCCCGCCACCTTATCTTGAATGCGACTGGCCTTGACCATGGCAGGTAAACTTTTAGGAACGCCTTCTAAAACGCTAGTTTTACCTTCCTTTAATTTGAGTTGTTCCCAATTGCGCTTAACATCCTCTTCATTTTCTACGGTAATATCTCCATAAATGTGAGGATGACGGTCTACAAGCTTATCACAAATACTATGACACACATCTGCAATATCAAAAGCGTTGGCCTCACTTCCTATCTTAGAATAAAAAACAATGTGAAGCAACACGTCTCCAAGTTCTTTTTTGACTTCATCCAAATCATTATCTAAAATAGCATCACCTAACTCATAAACCTCCTCAATAGTCAAATGCCTCAAAGATTGTAGCGTCTGCTTTTTATCCCATGGGCATTGCTCTCGAAGCTCGTCCATGATATTGAGAAGCCTTTCAAAAGCCTTAAGTTGTACCGTTTTATCACTCATAATGTTTGCAATAATTTTAGAGGTCTTATTCTTCCTCTTCGCTTGCCGCTTTTTCAGAAGGCTCTTCTAAAGCATCTAGCATATCATGCTGCTGTAACAAGTTATACCATTGGATGATCTTCTTAATATCACTAGCATACACACGATCCTCATCATAATCTGGTAACACTTCAAAAAAGTATTCTTCTAATTTGATTTTGTCGTCTTTATGGCTAATGGAAGTTGCTTCTCCATTTTCTTTGTCCTTTATCTTCTTAAGAACAGATCGCAATGGCACCTCTTCCGTTAAGGTATAAATCGCAATTTCACTAAGAACGCTAACATTGCTTTGCATGTTTACGCTCACTTTTTTCTTGTCAATTAAAGATTCTGCAACAAAACCGCTTCTCGTGCGTGTTACAATTTGGTACAATCCTGGCTTTCCTGAGATGGAAAGAATATTATCTAAACTCATAGTACTGTTTAATTTATTCTGAAATCGTCTCTAAATCGATTTCTGTATGTTCTTAATTATCTTTTTTTCTTAAGCGCTGGAAATCGCATACGGTAATCAACATTTATTTTTCCTTTAGAAATGTTGGAAAGTCTTCCTTTAATTAATCGTTTTTTTAGACCCGAAAGTTTATCTGTAAACAGCACACCTTCAATATGATCGTATTCGTGCTGCACTACTCTAGCAATCAAACCGTCATAAACATCGGTATGCTCATTAAAGTCTTCGTCTTGGTATTTAATAGTGATTTTTGGCTGTCTAAAAACATCTTCACGAACATCTGGAATACTCAAACATCCCTCGTTAAATGCCCATTCATCGCCTTCTTCGGCCAAGATTTCGGCATTTATGAATGTCTTTTGAAACACCTTGAGTTGGGCCTGTTCTTCTTTTGTAAAATCATCATCTTCTGCAAAAGGTGATGTATCTACTAGAAATAATCGTATAGGTAAGCCAATTTGTGGCGCTGCTAAACCGACGCCAAATGCACCATACATGGTCTCTTTCATGTTGGCGATTAACTCGTCTAGCTTTGGATAATTTTTATCTATAGATGCTGCCTTTTTTCTTAAAACAGGATCACCGTAAGCTACAATAGGTAATGTCATTCTTGCTGAAATTTTCGCTTGCAAAAATACGATGTTTATTACAAATTGTACAATTTACTGCTGATTATATAAATAACTCTGTAGAATAATGGTGGCACTAATCTCGTCAACTAAAGCTTTGTTTTTTCTTTTGTTTTTTTTCAAACCGCTGTCAATCATTGTTTGAAATGCCATTTTTGAAGTAAAGCGTTCATCTACGCGCTTAACAGGGATATGAGGAATGGCCTTGTTCAATTTCTCTAAAAACTTCGCGATGGAGACTTCGCTCTCAGACAACTCAAAATTCATCTGTTTGGGTTCTCCAACAATAAACAACTCAACGTTTTCTTCCGAAGTATACGTTTTCAAAAAAGATAAAAGATCCTTTGTAGGAATGGTTGTTAGTCCAGAAGCGATAATCTGTAATTCATCTGTAATCGCAATCCCGGTGCGTTTTGTTCCAAAATCAATTGCCATAAGTCTAGCCATAACGGCAAAGTTAGGACTTTATAATTTTAGTGGCGAAGATTTACTCAAATGGATTATAACTTTATCTTTGTTTACAGAACAAAACAGATCGTATGAAACAATTACAACAGAATATAGAAAACGCTTGGGAAAATAGAAAGTTATTGACCAACGAGGTGACCATAGAAAGCATTAGAAGTGTTATTGACCTTTTGGATGAAGGTACGTTACGTGTTGCTGAGCCTGATGGCTCTGGCGGATGGAAGGTGAATGAATGGGTTAAAAAAGCCGTTGTGCTTTATTTCCCTATCCAAAAAATGGAAACTCTAGAGGCGGGTATTTTTGAATATCACGACAAAATTCCGTTAAAGCGTGATTACGCAAATAAAGGAATTAGAGTGGTGCCAAATGCGGTTGCTAGGCATGGTGCTTATATTGCTTCTGGCACTATATTAATGCCAAGTTACGTCAATATTGGTGCTTATGTAGACGAAGGTACTATGGTAGACACTTGGGCAACCGTTGGTAGTTGTGCACAAATAGGAAAAAACGTTCACCTTTCTGGCGGAGTAGGTATTGGCGGGGTTTTAGAACCTTTACAAGCTGCACCAGTGATTATTGAGGATGGTGCTTTTATAGGGTCAAGATGTATTGTTGTAGAAGGTGTTAGGGTAGAGAAAGAAGCGGTTTTAGGCGCGAACGTCGTGTTAACAATGAGCACCAAAATCATTGATGTTACGGGAGATGAGCCTAAAGAAATGAAAGGTGTAGTGCCTGAAAGATCGGTAGTGATCCCAGGCAGTTATACCAAAAAATTTCCTGCTGGCGAATATCAAGTGCCTTGCGCCCTAATTATTGGAAAAAGAAAAGAGAGCACCAACAAGAAGACGTCTCTAAATGATGCGTTAAGAGAATACAATGTGGCTGTTTAAAATGCCATTAGTATCGTTTAAATATTGAAAATTCCAAATTCTAAGACATCAACGGTGTCTTAGAATTTGGAATTTAACAGTGGTAATTTTAGTGTTCATGAAGATTCTCATCATTCAGCAAAAAATGATTGGCGATGTATTAACCTCCAGTATATTGTTTGAAGCTTTACGAGCAAAATATCCAACAGCTCAACTTCATTACGTCATTAATACGCCTACCTATCCCGTTGTTGAAAACCACCCTTTTATCGATAGGTTTTTAATGGTATCTCCAGACATTGAGAACAGTAAAAGGCATTTTTTTAAGTTTTTAAAGTCCATAAGAAAAGAAAATTATGATGTCGTTATAGATGTGTATGGTAAACTTGGTAGTGCGATAATGAGTCTTTTTTCTGGAGCTAAGATTAAAATCGCTTATCATAAAAGCTATACATCCTTTATATTCAATCAAAGCATCAGCCGATTGCATACCCCACAACACAAAGCAAGTTTGGCAATTGAAAACAGAATGCGATTGCTTGAACCCCTAGACATTGATTTCATACCCTATCAACCTAAAATTTACTTATCAGATTTAGAAATCAATAAGGCTAGAACCCTCTTGGAAACATCGAAGGTTAATTTACAACATCCTTTATTCATGATTAGTGTCTTGGGAAGTAGTGCTATCAAAACGTATCCTGCAACCTATATGGCATCATTGTTAGACGCTGTAGTCGAAACCAATCCTGATGCGCAAATTTTGTTCAATTATATTCCAAAGCAAAAAGAAAAAGCCCAAGAGATTTATGACGGTTGTGCTTCCCTGACCCAAAAACAAATATACTTTGACATTTTTGGTAAAAGTTTACGTGATTTTTTGGCTTTAAATGCCTGTTGTGATGCTACCATTGGTAACGAAGGCGGCGCTAATAACATGGCGAAAGCTCTAAACATACCAACCTTTACCATTTTCTCGCCGTATCTCAACAAGAAAAATTGGTTTGGAGAATTAGAAGAGGACAAACATACTGCTGTTCATTTATCAGATTATATGGATTATGCTCTTGCAGATGCGAAACAAAACCCAGCTGATTTCTATAGAAGGCTAAAACCAGAACTTATAATTCCGAAGTTAAAATCATTTATAAGACAGTTTAATTAATGCACTACAAATTTCTAATTTACATTTCTTACAGTTATGCCGTTCCTATTGGTAACCCTTTAGAAACTGAGATTCTCAGCCGCGATTATGACATCATGTGGTTTAGTGATTTAGAAGATGGTAAAAAAGCGCTTTCTCATAAAAGCAACCAACTCATAACCATCAATGAGGTTGTAGATTATAAACCTCATATTGTTTTGGCAGCTACAAATGATGTCCCAGACTTTATTTATGGACTCAAGGTGCAAATCTTTCACGGTTTTAATGCCGAGAAAAGACCAGAAGGAAAGAACTCATTTACACATTTTAGAATTCGAGGTTTTTTTGATCTTTACTGTACCCAAGGGCCAAGCACCACAAATGGTTTTAAGAAAACTCAAAAACAGCAACCTCATTTTGAGGTTAAGGAAACCGGCTGGAGTAAGGTAGACCCTCTATTTCCAATGGCTCTGCATCACGGAAGTGAGCAACCCACAATCATGATTGCGTCAACCTTTACAAAGCGTTTAAGTTTGGCCTATAGAGATGATGTATTTTTGGAAATTGAACGCTTATCTAAAAGCGATACGTTTAAGTTCATCATGGTGCTGCACCCTAAACTCCCAGATGATATTAAACTGAAATGGAAATCTTTAGACTCTAATAATTTCTCGTATTTTGACACAACCGATTTAGTACCCTTATTTAAAAAAGCAGATCTTCTTTTTGCAGATACCACTTCTGCCATTCAAGAATTTTTAATTCAGAAAAAACCTGTCGTCACCTTTAACCATACGTTTGACCATGATTATTTGATTAATGTCACTACAGCTCAAGCAATTGAAACAGCTTTTGAAGAAGCACTATCCTATCCGGAGGATCTCATTGCAAATATCTCAACTTTTGTTAATCAACTCCACCCCTATTTTGATGGTAAATCTAGTGCTCGTGTGATTGATACCTGCATTGCATTTTTGCATCAAGAAAAGAGTCATCTTAAAAACAAACCTCTCAATTTGATTAGAAAGTATAAAATAAGAAAACGACTCGGTTACTTCACGCTTAAAAGTTACAATACGCCTTTTACAATTAAATTATGAGTTTGGCTTGTTAATTCCATGATTGGTAAAACTGGTCCTGTTTTTCTTGGTGTCTTTTCTAATAGCCTTATTGAAGGCCTCTGAATGTTCATTTTTATAAGGCCGTTCATGGTGCAAGTGCAAACACACTAAACTATATCTCGCTTGTAAGAATTTAATACCATAATTCATGAGCCGTTCTCCAAACTCACGGTCTTCACCGCCATATTGCATGCGCTCATCAAAGCCATTGACAGCTAGGGCATCCTGTTTCCAAACAGAAGCATTCATACCATCAAAAGTTGCTTTTGTTGGGGTAAAGGTGTTTAGCATCCAGGCGCTCTTACCTTGAGCTATCAACTTGTTCATTTTAAAATGCTTTGGTTGTCCGCCTTCTACCAACCAACTCACGCTAAAACAATTTTGGGTTACAATATCATTTTTTGTAATGGCTTCGGAAATTTGAGCGTTCAGTTTAAAATAACCGCCAGACAAAGCACTTTTGGGACGTCTAAGCTGTATATGGCGTTCTACAAAATCGGCCCGTGCCATACAATCACCATCAGTAAAAATGAGATAACCTGCTCTGCTCTTAAGGATGGCCTTGTTCAGTATTTTAGTTTTTTGAAAGCCGTCATCTTCCTGCCAAACGTGAACAATGTCCAATTGTGAATTAGAAATAAACTGCTGGATTAAGATCTGCGTGGTCTCATTAGACCCATCATCTGCAATAATGATTTCGAAATCCTTGAAGCGTTGCTGCTCATAACTCCATAATACTTTTTCTAACCATTTAGGTTGATTGTAAGTACTGATGATTACAGAAGCTTTAAACTCTTTCATTGCCTCAAAAATAAGTATTTTTACCAACTCTAACACTTGAGTTTTTTAGTTTGAACCATCCAACAGGAAACATTTCAGCATTGATGATTACCTATAATGAGGTAGACCATATTGATGGTGTTTTGGACTGTTTGAATTTTGCCGATGAGATTATTGTTATTGACTCCTTTAGTACAGATGGTACTTTTGAAAAACTCGATACCACCAAAGGGGTCAAGGTCATTCAAAGAGCATTTAAAAATTTTGCAGATCAACGTAACTTTGCAATTGCACATGCTACAAACAAATGGCTTTTTTTTATTGATGCCGATGAGCGCTTAACAGAGGCCTCTCAAAAGGAAATTCAGGAGATTACAACAAATAATACCGCGCATGATGCTTATAAAATTCCTAGAACTTTTCTGTATCAAGAAAAGGTCATTCGGTTTAGTGGGCTGCAGACCGATCAGGTATTTCGATTGTTTAAAAACGGCACTGCAACCTATATTGAAGACCGATTAGTCCACGAAATTTTAGATGTCAAGGACAGTTACGGCGTACTTAAGCATAAAATGCTCCATTATTCATTTGCAAATCGAGAGAGCTACAAGCAAAAGGCAGAGCATTACGGACAATTAAAAGCAGAAGAATTATTCAAAAAAGGGAAACGTCCTAATGCCTTTCATTTCTACGTCAAACCTACTTACAAGTTTTTGAGTAATTATATTTTTAGATTGGGATTTTTAGATGGTAAAGCAGGTTATAGCATCTGCTATCTAAATGCTTATGGAGTTTGGTATCGTTATAAAACTTTAGAGCGATTATGGCTTGCGACGCCAAAATAGAACCTTATTTTTTAATCTTCTTCGTCTCCAAAAGCGTTCTTGAAAGTCTTGAGTACATTTCCACATTTTTGTAAAGACCATTTCCGAAGAGACATGCGCACATTTAGCATACTCATCACTCATTACAGCCACCATAGACTCATGAACGGTTAATTTTGCAAAGTTTTTAATTCGTAAATCGAGATCCATAGCGTGAAATTTCATGCGATTAAGATCCACTAAATAAAAATCGTAACCGTTCGGGGTTATTTTTATTAAGGTATTGCCTGGAGAATGATCTAAAAACTCTACGTTATTCTCATGTAATTTGTAGGTAAATCGAGTAAAGGCTCTTAAAATTTCCTCATGATTAGGATAATTGAGATCTTTCGTAAGCTCCCTGTAAGTGAGATCATAGTCCAAATGCTGACTAATGTAGTAGCTGTTTTTAAATAATAACGATGTTGTATACTCATAATAGGCTACTGGGTCTGGAGTGCCAATATTTAGAGATTTTAAGCGAATAGCATACTCAAAAGACCGCTGTGCTTTACTTTTTCTAAAAAAACGATAAGCGATTTGATTCACTACATTGGGAATACGAAACGATTTTACGTTAAGCGTTTTACCTTCTAATTGAAATAATTTGAGTGAATTTCGATCTTGATTGCCATAATCAGACCCTTTTTTATCAAAATTGGTAATGATGTCATCAAGAAAAGACTCGTGTAATCTATAAGATTCGTGTAGGCGTTTGGTTCTATTCATTTAAATATTTATCAATTCCGTTATCGCACCAAGAAGTCTTATGATCCCTTGCAAAGATTTCCATTTGATGATTTTCTTCTAATTTATCTTTTGGTTTGGCGAAATGATAAATATGATAGACAATAGCAATATTTTTTAAGCGTCTATTCATCAATCCGTAATTATGAAAACGTCTCCCCAGCTCGGAGTCTTCTCTACCCCAACCTTCAAAATCTTCATTATAGCCATTAACTGAAATAAAATCCTCACGGGCATATGACATATTACACCCTCTATTTCTCAAATTAAATTCAATACTAGCCTTATAGAACCTACTTAAAAAAGGTAGATGCAAGGCACGTCCTCTTTTTTTCAAGCCTTTAGACAGAAAATGATAGGTTACCTTTTGCTTACTAAAAATTGACTTTAGAGCATCTTTGTTAATGGAAACACGACTTCCTGAGAGATACGTTCCTTTTATTGCATAGCGTAAATGATCTTCTATAAAAGATGGATGCACTATACAATCACCGTCAATTTGAATGATATATTCACCACAAGCTTTAGCTATCGCCTTATTGAGAATCATCGATTTTCTAAAACCTTTATCTTCCTGCCAAACGTGATGTAAGGGGATTTTAAGTCTTGTTTTAAATTGATCTATTAGAAGTTTTGTTTCAGCACTTGAGCCATCATCTGCAATGATGATTTCGGAAGGCATCACCTTTTGATTTAGCACACTCTTAAGCACTAATTCTAGGGCTTCTTTCCAATTATAAGTGGAAATAATCAAAGAGGCTTTCAGATGTGCTTTAGAATTCATGAGCACAAAACTACAATTTTTAAAAATTGAACTCAAATATGTAGATCATGTTACTCCATGTTTTTTGATTAATTTGCATGCGATAAACGCCAATTACCATAATGAAGCTATTACAATTTACTGCTTCTCCTGTCTGGAGAGGTCATGAACAAAAAATCATTTATCTCTATGAGGCCTACAGAGACTATAACACCTTTGAAGACCAATACATTATCTGTGCAAAAAATACGCCTATTTACGATGTAGCTAAAGAGAAAGGAATGCAAGTGATTGGCTTTGATTTTAAATCTGAATATGATTTCAAATTTGCAAAAGCACTTTCAAAATTTGTTAGAGATAAAGATATCGATGTGGTTTTATTACATAACAGTAAAGCGCACACCTTAGCTGTATTAGCTCATAAATTTTTTAAAATGCCGGCACCGTTGGTTTTGTGCCGTACATTGATAAGACGCGTTGATACTAATATGCTTCGTAAATGGAAATACAATTATAAGGGCATCAAAAAAATTCTTTGTGTGTCACAGGCCGTTGTAGATGTTCTGAAATTTGCAGTGAAAGATCATCGCAAACTCAGTATTATAGGAAGTGTCACAGATCTGTCAAAATTTGAGAAGCAAGAACCTAATGGCTTGCTTAATGAACAATTTAATATTTCTAAAGAATTTAAAATCATTGGTAATATCGCTGCTTTTACAGGGTTCAAAGATCATTATACTTGGGTAGACGCCGTCGAAATCTTAGTAAATCGGCAACAGATTAAGGCCAAATACATACTAGTGGGCATTGGTAGTTTAGAAGAAGATATCAAAGCCTATGTAGCCAAAAAAAATCTAGACGATCATATCATTTTTACTGGTTTTAGAAAAGACATTCCTCAAATACTACCTGAATTTGATGTCTTTATGTTCACATCTAACAACGAGCCAACAGGTGGCGTTCTGTTAGAATGTTATGCCTGTAAAGTTCCGATTGTGGCGGCAAATGCGGGAGGAATTCCTGAGGTTATTGTTGATAAAAAAACTGGATTATTGGCAGAAGTTGGTAATCCAGAGGATTTCGCAGATAAAGTGGAGTATCTTATCAATAACGAAGCACTACAAAAGGATTTGGTTGAGAATGGATACCAATATTTAAAAGCTAATTTTACAAAAAATGTGATTTCAGCAAAATTCTATGATGCCCTTAAAGAGGTGACAACAAACTTCAAGCGTTAGTTTTAGTTATGAAAATACTATTTTTCACAAATGAATATTCACATCCAAAATTACCTCCAAATGGTGGAGTCGGTACTTTTTTTAAAACGATTTCGAAAGAACTTCAAGTTAGAGGTCATGATGTATACATATACGGATTCTCTAAAAAAAACTACCTCATAGATGACAACGGCATTGATGTTAGATTTTTTAAACAGTATTCAAAATCCAATCCTATTTCTGAATTGTTGAGATCTATAAGCTCTCGATTAGGTTATGAAACAATTACAAAATATTGGTTAAAGCAGGAGCGTATGTTTTTGGCTAAAAAATTAAAGAATTATGCCATTTCTAAAGATATTGACATCATACAATCTTTTACCTTTAACGGATTTACAGCCTATTGGGACAATAGCATCCCTTTAGTCACCAGATATCATGGATCTAGAGGGTTCTGGCATTTTTATTTAGATAAGCCAAATGATACTCTAAAAATCGCTATGGAAAAGCGAGCACTAGAAATTACCCCATATACTGTTGCAAATTCTCATTTTTCAAGTAATTTCATAAGAGATTACTATAAAGTAAATGTGGATACAGTCATTCCTAATGGAATCAATACCGATGTATTTAAACTACATAGAAATGTAAAAGTCATTCCCAAATCCATATTCTATATCGGGACTATTTCAAAAGCAAAAGGGGTTGATGATTTGGCTGAAATCTTTAATATAGTTATAGGGAAACACTCAGATGCAACGCTTCATCTTATAGGACGAGGAGAATCTTATTTTAAACATCTCGAACAAGACGTGTTATCCAACCAAGCACGAACTGCAACAACATATTACAGTCATGTTCCATTTGACAGCATTCCTGAAGCACTATCGCAGGCGTCGATTATAGCCGTGCCTTCAAAAGGAGAAACTTTTGGCTTCACAATTGTTGAGGCAATGGCTTTAGAAAAAGTCACCATAGTATCCAACATCCCCGTAGCAAAGGAAATTATTAACCACAAAGAAGATGGATTTATAGCCGAAGACAAAGATACCTTTTCCAAATACATATCCGATGTTTTCAACCATCCCGAAGCGTACGACGGTTTAAGAAAAAAAGCTCGGCAAAAAGTACTGGATAATTTTACTCAAGAGTTGATGACCAAAAGAAGTATTGAATATTACGAGAAAATTTTGAAATCTAAAGATAGACATTAGATATGAGCTCCCCACTTAACAATTGAGCTGTGTCTCAATACCTCTACAACAAAAAACGTTCCCATGGATATTTTGGAAATAATTGGAAGAGAAAAAAAGCTTTTTCAAAACGACATTGAATCATTAAAAGCAGAGCTATCTAAAACGGTTAGCACATCTAAATTTCTAGTGCTAGGTGGTGCTGGCTCAATAGGTCAAGCTGTGACCAAAGAAATTTTTAAACGAAATCCAAAAAAATTACATGTTGTCGATATTAGCGAAAATAACCTCGTAGAGCTGGTTAGAGATGTGAGAAGTGCTTTAGGGTATATTTCTGGTGACTTCAAAACGTTTGTCTTAGACATAGCATCTGAAGAATATGACATGTTTATTACAGAAGATGGCCAATACGATTACGTGATCAATCTGTCTGCCCTCAAACACGTAAGAAGCGAAAAAGATCCGTATACATTAATGCGATTAATGCAAGTCAATATTTTCAATACTGAAAAAACACTTCAGCAATCCATACAAAAAAATGTAAAAAAATACTTTTCTGTTTCTACAGATAAAGCTACAAATCCTGTAAACGTCATGGGAGCTTCAAAAAAACTTATGGAGATGTTGCTCATAAGTTACAGTAATGAGATACAAGTATCTTCAGCACGCTTTGCCAATGTGGCTTTTTCAGACGGATCATTGCTATATGGGTTTGAAAAACGCATCCTAAAGCAACAACCTTTAGTAGCTCCAAATGATATCAAACGCTATTTTATTACAGCTCAAGAATCTGGAGAGCTTTGTCTATTATCCTGTATTTTCGGTGACAACAGAGATCTATTTTTTCCAAAACTAAATAGTCAAGAACATCTAAAGGGTTTTCCAGCGATCACAAAAAGATACCTCAATACCATTGGATTTGCGGCCTTTGAATGTAAGACCGAAGAGGAAGCAAGACAATTGGTCAAAACGCTACCTAAAGAAGGCAAATGGCCTTGTCTATTTCCTGCAACAATCACCACAGGAGAGAAAGATATTGAGGCATTTTACACTGAAAATGAAGTTCTAGATCAAAAGCGTTTTGAAGATATTGGCATTATTAAAAAAGAATTTCAAAATCACAAAGCGACATTGGAGGCATTTTCTGAACAGATTTCGAAATGGAAAACCTCCCATAAGCGAAAAAAGCAGGAACTTATTAAAATATTCGAGCAGGCGATTCCTAACTTTACACACGATGAAAAAGACAATCACTTAGACCAGCAAATGTAGCGCATGTTTGAAGATAGTATAGCATTCATAAAATCAGAATATCAAGGCAAAGACAGCATACCTCTGCATGAGCCATTTTTAAGCGGTAATGCAAAAAACTATGTCAATGAATGTATAGAATCCTCTCATGTATCTTCTGTTGGCTCCTTTGTAAATCGCTTTGAAAACATGGTGGCAAAGTATACAAATGCCACCTATGCCATTGCTACAATTAATGGAACGGCTGCATTACATCTTGCTTTGATATTAGCCGGTGTTAACAAAGGAGATGAAGTTATTACCCAACCACTAACCTATGTTGCAACCGTAAACGCTATAAGCTACATTGGTGCACAACCAATCTTTATTGATGTCGAAAAAACAACCTTAGGTCTATCACCAGAAAAATTAGAACACTTTCTAAAAACCCAAACCACAGTAAAAAATGGGTGCTGTTTTAATAAAACCACAGGAAAGCAAATCAAAGCGGTGGTCCCCATGCATACGCTCGGTTTTCCTTCAAGAATTAATGATATTCTGGATGTATGTCAATCCTATCAATTGAAAGTGATAGAGGATGCAGCAGAATCACTTGGGAGTTTTTACAAAGATCAGCATACAGGCACATTTGGCTTATTGGGAGTTCTTAGTTTTAATGGCAATAAAACCATAACTACAGGTGGTGGCGGAATTATTTTAACCAACGATAAAGCCATAGCATTAAAAGCAAAGCATTTGTCTACCAACGCCAAAAAAGAAGATAGCTGGGGTTATGTTCATGATAGTATCGGCTACAATTATAGAATGCCAGCACTAAATGCTGCACTAGGTTGTGCTCAAATGGAAGAGCTAAATAACATATTACTTCAAAAACGAAGATTAGCGCAGCGCTATGCTCAATTTTTTAAATCTAAATCTATAGATTTTATCAAAGAACCTAAAGACTCTCACTCAAATTACTGGCTTAATGCTATTTGTCTAGAAAACATAGAGCAACGCGATCTTTTTTTAAGTGAAACCAATAGCGAAAACATAAAAACCAGACCTTTATGGCAATTGATGAATCATCTTGATATTTACACAACAGCTCAACAAGGAAACTTAGAAAATGCCATATGGCTTCAAGAACGTATCGTAAATTTACCAAGTAGCGTCGTTAATGTTAAAAATGAAGCAGCAGAATAAGAAAGCAGCAGCACTATGGGGAGTTTGAAAATTAAAGAAACATTAGACTTAGAGGTGGTGTTAATGGCTGGTGGCAAGGGAACAAGACTATTACCGCTTACAAAAGACACGCCCAAACCAATGCTCTTAATTGGTGATAAACCAATTCTTGAGCATAATATTGATCATCTAAGGTCTTTCGGAGTAAATCATTTTCACATCGCTGTAAATTATCTTGGACACCAAATTGAACACTATTTTAGAGATGGATCTCATAAGAAAATCGATATCTCTTATTTAAAGGAAACAAGACCATTAGGCACAATTGGAGCTTTAAGCTTGGAGAGTAGCTTTTATCACGATCATATTTTGGTAATGAATTCTGATATTCTTACGACCATAGATTTTAAAAAAATGTATGCTTACTATATCGAAAAGGACTGTGACCTCCTAATGGCTACAGTTCCCTTCAAAGTTGATGTTCCCTATAGCATCGTTGAAACAAAACAGCATAAAGTCAGCCAAATTATTGAAGAGCCCTCATTCTCCTATAATGTCAATGCTGGAATGTACATTTTCAAAAAGGAATGTCTCAAACATATTCCTCAAAACACATTTTTTCATACTACAGATTTTATTAAAGAACTACTTAATCAAGACAAAGACGTTCAAGACTATCCGTTCAATGCGTATTGGCTTGACATCGGTAAGCCCGAAGATTATAAAAAAGCCAATGAGGCTATCAAAACTCTAAATTTTAGACAAATCAATACGTTACCATGAATTCTCAAATCAATGAAGCGCTTAAGGTTTTAAAAAACGGCGGACTCATACTCTACCCAACAGACACCGTTTGGGGAGTTGGTTGTGATGCCACAAATGAAGCAGCCGTCAAAAAAGTCTATGAGCTTAAACAACGGGACGATTCCAAAGCACTGGTCTGCTTAGTGAACACACCAACCATGCTAGAAAACCATGTTAAGGATATGCCCTCTGCCATTTACAATGTGATTGAAGGTGCCACAAGACCAACAACCGTGATTTATGATAATCCGATCGGGGTTGCAAAAAATGTGATTTCCGCAGAAAACACCTTAGCGATTAGATTGGTAAAACACGCATTTTGCGAACACTTAATAGCAAAATTAGGCCAGCCCATAGTCTCAACTTCGGCCAATATTAGCGGACAACCCACTCCAACAATATTTGATGAAATAAGTGAAGAGATTTTAAAAGGTGTGGACTATGTCGTAAATTTGCAAAACGAAAAAACAGCATCAGCACCATCAACAATTATTAGGCTAGAAAAAGACGGTACCGTCAGTACAATAAGGGCTTAACATCAAAATATTAACCTCTAAATGTTGATACTATCTTTAGAAATCATGGTGTTGATGATCAGAATTTAGAAGATCGTTATGAATTATAAACAAGCGCTAAGCAACCCTATTTTCAAGATAATTTCGAACGCTGCCCAAGAGTTAGGTGTTGATAGCTATGTGATTGGTGGTTTTGTTCGTGATCATATCTTAAATAGAGGCGAACATAAGGATATTGATATTGTTGCTATTGGTAGCGGGATTGACTTAGCAAAGCAAGTCGCAAAAAACCTCCCGAACAAGCCCAAAGTTCAAATCTTCAAAACGTACGGCACAGCCATGTTGCGCTATGAGGATATGGATATTGAGTTTGTAGGAGCTAGAAAAGAATCGTATTTAAAAGATAGTCGAAACCCAATAGTAGAAAATGGCACCCTTCAAGATGATCAAAATCGTCGGGACTTCTCCATCAATGCTATGGCGTTTAGCCTTTCTGAAAATGACTTCGGAAATCTTCTTGACCCTTTTGACGGGATTAAGGATTTAGAAGACAAAATCATACGCACACCACTCGATCCAGATATCACCTATATTGATGATCCGTTACGCATGTTACGTGCCATTCGTTTTGCAACACAGCTCAATTTTAAAATTGAAGACACCTCCTTATCTGCAATCACCAAAAACAAATCCAGGATAAAGATCATCACCAATGAACGCATTGTGGTTGAACTTCATAAAATTCTAGAGAGCGAAGTACCGTCTATAGGATTTCTTTTGCTTGAAAAAACCGGACTATTACACTATATCCTTCCAGAACTGACCGCCCTTAAAGGTATTGATGAAAAAGAAGGCCAAACCCATAAAGACAACTTTTACCATACGCTTGAGGTTGTAGATAATATTGCAAAAAACACCAACGACGTTTGGCTCCGTTGGTCAGCGCTCTTACATGATATCGGCAAGGCACCAACAAAAAAGTTTAGTAAAAAAGTAGGTTGGACGTTTCACGGACATGAATTTGTTGGTGCTAAAATGGTATACCACTTGTTTAAACGTCTCAAAATGCCATTAAATGACAAGATGAAGTTCGTTCAAAAAATGGTACTTATGAGCTCCCGTCCTATCGTCTTATCTCAAGATATGGTGACGGACTCCGCCGTGAGACGCCTTGTTTTTGATGCTGGTGATTACATAGAAGATTTGATGACCTTGTGTGAAGCTGATATTACCACCAAAAATCCAAGACGTTTTAAAAAATACCATAACAACTTTAAGATTGTTCGTGAAAAGATGGACGAGGTCGAAGCACGGGACCATGTTAGAAATTTTCAACCGCCCATTTCAGGAGAGGAAATTATGGAAGCCTTTAATTTGAAACCCTCTAGAGCAATCGGCACCATAAAAGAAAAAATCAAGGAGGCTATTTTAGAAGGAGACATTCCTAACGAGCGTGAAGCTGCTTATGAATTGATGCTGAAGGAAGGTGAAAAATTAGGTTTAAAAGTAAATGTATGAACATTCAAAAAACATTCAGAAAGTCGGCTAAGGTAGCGTTGGTATTGGTCTACTTGGTCATCATCGCTGGTGCCGTTGTAAGAATGACGGGCTCTGGTATGGGCTGTCCAGATTGGCCTAAATGTTTTGGGTATTACATTCCTCCTACCGAGATTGAACAACTAGAATTTAAGGCAAACCATGAGTATAAGGAAGGAGTCGTGATTATCAAAAACGAGGCCTTATTGGTGGCGTCTAAAGATTTTAAGTCAGGCGTAGCGCTAGACCTATCCAATTGGGAAACGTACAACAAACATGATTACGCCCAATTTAATCCCACCCACACTTGGGTAGAATATATTAACCGACTCATTGGTGTACTCTCCGGGATTCCTATTTTACTCTTTACCATACTTTCGTTTTGGTTGTGGCGTAAAAACAAATGGCTCACTATCCTTTCCATAGCCACCGTTTTTGGGATGGCCTTTCAAGCTTGGCTAGGCAAAACCGTTGTAGACTCTAATCTTGCCCCTTATAAAATTACCATTCACATGGTCATGGCCATGGTGATTGTAGCTTTTATTCTGTATTTAATTTGTGCTGCAAAATCCACTTACAAAATGCAGTTGTACGATGTACGATTCAAAAAATTATTGGTACTGGCCCTAATTCTCTCTCTCGCTCAAATTGTATTGGGCACACAGGTGAGACAATATGTTGATGAACAAGTGAAAAGCATTGGTTATGTCAAATCCCAATGGCTTGATACGCCAACCATTAAATTTTACATACACCGCAGCATGTCTGTTTTGGTACTATTACTTAACGGCTGGCTTTGGTACCGCAATCGAAAATTGAATTTAAATTATAAAAAAATAAACATCTTGATGCTATGCATTCTTGCAGAAATAGCAACAGGCATTTTGATGTATTATTTTGATTTTCCGTTTTTATCTCAGCCAGCACACCTAGTGATTGCCACGATAATGTTTGGTGTTCAGTTTTATATCATTTTAGAGAGTAGGCACATTAATCGCTCGCAAAGGACTTCTATAGTTGAGAGTTAAATAGTATCTTTGCACACAAATTTTTTCAGGATGATTTACAGATTCAGAATCTTACTAGACACAGAAAAAGAAGAAGACGTTTTCCGCGATATCGAAATCAGGGAAACCGACTCTCTAGAAGACCTACATAATAGCATTACACAATCTTTTGGATTTGACGGTCTCGAGATGGCCTCCTTCTACGTGAGTAATGAGCAATGGGATCAAGGCGAAGAAATTTCAATGTTTGACGTGAGTGAAGGTCATGATACCATTCGTACCATGAGCGAAACCAAACTGAATGAGGTGGTAGATAAAACACAAACCAAACTCATTTATATTTATGATTTTTTAAGCATGTGGACCTTTTTGGTAGAATTGGCTGAAATCGTTGAAGAAGCTGAAGGTACAGATTACCCAAGCTTGATGTTTGTACATGGTCAAATTCCAGACACTGCCCCAGAAAAAGCATTTGAAGCAGAAAATTTTGATGATGATTTCAATGAGTTTGATGACGATCTCGATCTTGACGATTACGAAAGTTTAGATTTTGATGAGAATTGGAATTAGAGCAAGTGCTTTAACCATTATACAGCTTAATGTTTTAGTAACAATCCCATAATATACTATCGTTTTTTCAGAATTAGTTTTGCGACAATCCAAAACAAATTCTAATGAAAAAAACTACGCTTTCCCTCCTATTGTGTTGCATAGCATACCTCGGGGTTTCACAAACAATTAAACCATATTTACAAGCTGCAAAACCAAACTCCATCCATATCAATTGGAAAACCGATAATGGAACCAACCCTAGAGTTGAGTATGGGTTAACTCAAAATGATTTAAGCACCATTATTTACGGAGTCACGGAAAATTTAGAGCCTAAAGATTCAGACTACAGTACGCCTTACCATTATCACACGGTAAAATTAACAGATTTATTCGAAAATACAGGCTACTATTACAAAGTGTATAGTGGTGATACAGATGAATCTGAGATTGAATATTTCAAAACACCTCCTTCGCTTGGCGATAATTCTGGAACATTAAGGTTTATTGCTCTGGGAGATCATCAAATCATAAATTATCAAGGAGCACCTTACATGAAGTTCAATGAGCTTGTACAGGCTGCAAAATCTAAGGCAGAAGAGCTTTATGGCACTCCAATTGCTGATAATTTTAATCTCATTTTAAATGATGGTGATCAAGTAGACTTAGGAAAATTAGAGCATTACGAAAAAATACATTTTCAAAAATCAAGTTACTTAACTCCTAACTTGCCTATCATTACCGCTGTTGGAAATCACGAGACTTACGGCTCCTCTTATCAAAATGGAGGAATCCAATCTTATTTTGACCATTTTATACTTGATGATGAATGGACCTATGGTGGCATCAATTCTGGCACAGAACGATATTACGCTTATCAATTAGCTAATGTTCTGTTTTTAGTACTAGATACGGAGGCGACAACAACCACTCAAAAAGCTTGGGCTGAAAGCGTGATTGATTATGCCATTGCCGATTCAAATGTAGAATGGATTATTTCTATTGGACATCGACCATATCAAGCTGAGCAATATTCTAATGACTATTCGTCTTGGTTTGGTAATGATATTTTACCAAAATTGAAAACTACGGATAAATTTGTCCTTCATATTGGGGGCCACCATCATCTTTATGCTCGTGGTCAATTTGAAGACCATAATGCTTATCATATGATTTCTGGAGGTACCGCATGGCCTCAATATTGGGGAGACAGCAATAATGAAGACGATCGTGAAGAGACTCAAGGTAGTTGGTCAAATTTTGCATATCAATTAATTGAGATCAACAACGATACTGACGAAATTAATGTACAATCTTATACCATTGGCAGCTTAAATACTACCAAAAACAATGTGCTTCTAGATGAAATGCACTACAAAAGGAACATTAATGTACCCAACCAACCCAATATCATTAATGAATTTATAGAGCCCGTAAATCTTCCTATTACGCTCAACAGTTCTTCTTACGACAGCTCAACAACAGAAGCTCTAAACTCAACCCAGTTTCAAATCTCCTCAACAGAAAACTTCTCTATCCTAGAGCTTGATACCTTTAGACACGTTGATAATTTTTTTGGCCCTGAAGGTAGCCAAACAGATGAAACTATGAATATAGGTGAAGGCATGGAAATCTTAAATTATAACATCCCTGAAAATTTTTTAAATAATGGTATTTATCATGCACGGGTTAGACATCGCGATGAAAATTTAGGATGGAGTGCCTGGTCTGAGCCAATTTCCTTTGAAGTCGTAGGAAGCTTAGATGGTGAACCTGGTCTTTCAATAAATCAGGCATCTTATAATTTAAACGAACCTATTGAAGTCACTTTCTTAAACGGGCCTGGCGGTAATTTGGATTGGATAGGCATTTATCAAAATGAAATCGTTCCTGGTGAAAGTGGATCTGCCGCTTATCAATATACAAGTGGTGCCGCCAACGGAATAAAAACCTTCAATTTAGATACTAGCGGAATATTTTATGCCGGATTCTTTATTAATGATGGCTATCAAGAAATTGCAGATAGGGTTTACTTTTGGGTAGGTGCTGAGCCAATATTATCTTCTAACGAAATCATTTATGATCAAGGTGACGATGTCATCATTAGTTTTACAGATCATCCTAATAACGAATCTGACTGGATTGGAATCTATAAAGCAGGGATCCCAATTGGTGAGAATAATGAAATTATGAGATTGGATGTTGACACAAACTTAAGTCAACTCACATTCAGCAATCTACCCAGTGCTTACTATTACGCTATATACCATATACAAGATACCTATCTCACAGCTGGAGAATCAATCAATTTCCAAGTTGGAACAGAAATCGCTGTTATTTCAACTGAAAAAACAACCTTTTCTCAAGGAGAGCCAATCACTATAGATTTTGTGGATGGTCCTGCTATTGAAAAAGATTATATAGGAACCATTATTGATGATGGCCAAACCGCAGGTACAGACAACCTTTGGAGCTATAAATATTTTGGAGGACTTGCCAACGGAACAACTACCATAACTGGCACAGATTTCTTACAAGGAGGACCTAATCAACTGCCCGTTGTTGGAAGCTATTATTTAGCAATGTACACAAACGACAGCTATACACAAGTATCAAATGCCATAGCCATAACAATAACCGATGATCCTGCAATCTACATGGATGAAGTGATTGTTAATCAAAATGAACCGTTTACTGTAAACTTCGTGAACGCGCCTGGTAACAATACAGATTGGATTGGATTATATTTGGAAGGCCAAACACCTACAAATGTGACATCACAATCATATGAATATATTGATGGAGAAATCAATGGATCACGATCATTTACCTTATCTTCTGAAGGGGAACATTTTGCTGGTTTTTTTGAGAACGATGGTTACACAGAACTATCCGAAAGAATCGCTTTTACAGTAAGGCAAACCCCCATATTGAGTACTACTGAAACCATTTTTGAATCTGATGAAGATGTCATTGTTAATTTAGAAGCTGGAGGTTTAGCAAATGTTTCCGATTGGATAGGTATTTACCTTCAAGACGATGAGCCAAATCAATCTCATTTGATACAACGTATAGATGTACTTGCAACTCCAGAGATTTATAATTTCGGGATGTTCAGTGATGGTCTTTACTATGCCACTTATCATACAGAAGACACATTTCAGGAAGTAGGTGAGCGCGTTAACTTTCAAGTTGGAAATCAAGTGGCAACTTTAACCACTAGCGTTAACAATTTTTATATCAATCAACCTATTGCTTTCACATTTGCAAATAGCACTGGAGATAATGAAGATTTTATTGCTGTGTTTTCCGAAGGCAGCAATCCAACAGTTGATCCTTTGAGCACATTCTTAAATCTTAATTTACAAACTGACGGAACCATAACCTTAGATGGCTTAACAGGAGCTGAAGGTGAAGAAAATATCTTGCCACAAACCACTGGAAATTACTTTGCGGTCATTATTGACCCTACAACCGGGGATGAAATTTCCAATAGAACAAGCTTTACAATTAACGTAGGTCCTACTGTGAGCATGGACTCAGATGTGATTGAAACAGGAACAAATTTCTTGGTAAACTATGCCAATGGTCCTGGTAACACTACCGATTGGTTAGGAACCTATCTTGTAGGGCAAACACCTGGCGGGCCAACGTCTACAAGTTGGGAATATGTAGATCCTGATAACTTAAGTTCAGGAGTCAGAACCTTAGATGCCATCAACCAACCAGGAGACTACTTCTTGGCCTTTTTTGAAAATGATGGCTATAACGAAATATCTGAACGATTTTATTTTGAAGTCGTACCAACATTGAGTGCAGATGACGTTATTTTAAAAGATGGTGATCTCAAAATATATCCAAACCCCACAACAGGGATTGCATATGTACAACTGAAAGGTCAAACTATTGAAAACGTTCAGGTCTTTGATCAAAATGGTAAAGATCTTGATGTGAAATTTCAAATCAACAATGATAACGCAACCTTGAATTTAAGGTCTTTTTCAAACGGCGTTTATTTTGTTAAAGTCTCCTTTAACGGAACTTCAAAAACATTGAAGTTAGCTCTAAAATAAGAAAACACAATCACTCAAATTTAAAAAATGTCTCTATGGGTCCACTATAGAGACATTTTCTAATGTAATAGTTATGAAGAACGTCGTATTGATTTTTGTAGTTGTTTTCTTTTTTTCTTTTAAAGGGTACCACCCTTTAAAGATGACCTTTAGCAAAATGAGTATTGCTGATAATTATGTCTATTTAAAAACCAACTTTTTCGCAGACGATCTCTGCGCTCAAATAGAAAAAAAATACCGATTAAAACAAGCAGATTTTTCAACTTTACACTCAAATGGCACTTTGGTACTTCAAAATTACCTTAAAGAGCATTTAGTCATTTATCAAAATGATAAAAGCATTACTTTTGACATCGAGAATGTCTTTTATTCAGAAAAAAATTCAATTCTTACCGTAGAGACCAAAAGCCATAATATGATTGATAGTTTAACGTCTTTTTCTCTTAAAAATACAATATTTCAAGAAGTATTCTCGTCCCAAACAAACTCGGTACATTTTAAAACGAACAACAAACGCCATACACTTAGCAAAAAGCAAATAATATACAATGAGTGATATTTTATTCTATTTAAACGAAGGTGTCAATCACATTCTCGATCTATCTGCTCTAGATCACCTCTATTTTATCATTTCCTTTTGTTTACTCTACACCTTTAAAGACTGGCGTAAACTGCTCGGGCTCGTTACAGCCTTTACTCTTGGGCATTGCCTCACCTTATTTCTTTCGGGTTTAGAGTTGGTATCCATTAATTCTGATCTGGTAGAAACGCTGATTCCCATCACCATTTTGATAAGCTGTCTCAATAATTATTGGCTTATTTTTAAAGATAAAAGCAGCAACCAATCCTTAGGGATCACTTATGGTATTCTCTTAGCCTTTGGTCTTATTCACGGTCTAGGATTCTCCAATTACATCAAAATGATGCTGTTTGATGATGAGTCTATCGTATTACCGCTACTTGGCTTTAACATCGGGATTGAGTTGGCACAATTAATTATTATTGCTCTTTTCTTAGGGGTTATGGCATTACTAAGCTTGATCATGACACAATTAAAATGGGTCAGACTTACGGTAAATTCCATTATTGTGCTTTTGGTACTTTTGATGATGTTTGGCTAAATAACAAAATGCGAGCAATAGTTTTATTGCTATTATATTTACCGTTCCCTCCATATTTTCTAATCTATCGTGACATGTTTTAAACATCACTAATGATCAATGTTCTTAAGATTCTTCTTCTGAAATTTTAAATGTTGTAACAATTTACAATTCTACTCGTCGTACTTAAACGAACCATCCTGCTGATTGCTTTCAGCAGAAAAAACAATCACATTTTGGAATCTATACTAACCATCAACAACCTCACAAAGAAATTTGGTTACCTTACTGCCGTTAAAGACCTCTCCTTTACCATCAATAAAGGCAATGTTTACGGCATCCTTGGCCCTAACGGCAGCGGTAAGTCTACTACTCTCGGTATTGTCTTAAACGTCGTTAATAAAACCGAAGGGACTTTTCATTGGTTTGACGGCAACACCTCAACCCATGATGCGCTTAAAAAGGTGGGTGCCATTATCGAAAGGCCTAATTTTTACCCCTACATGACTGCCCAGCAGAACCTAAAACTGGTCTGTAAAATTAAAGGGGTTAACGAAATTAAGATTGCTGAAAAACTTCAAGTCGTAGGCCTGTTAGATCGTAAAGACCATAAGTTTAAAACCTACTCTTTAGGGATGAAACAGCGATTAGCCATTGCCTCTGCCCTATTGAACGACCCTGAAATCTTAATTTTAGATGAACCTACTAACGGACTTGATCCTCAAGGGATTCATCAAATACGACAAATTATAAAAGACATTGCCAGTAATGGCACTACCATTTTATTGGCATCGCATTTATTGGATGAAGTAGAAAAGGTATGCTCTCATGTTGTTGTACTTAGAAAAGGTCAAAAACTTTACTCTGGTCGTGTGGATGAAATGATCTCAAGCCACGGTTTCTTTGAGCTGAAATCACAACAGCATGCAGAACTCATTAAAGTGTTAGAAAGCGATGTTAATTTTGGAAACATTACCGTAGAGAACGAGTTAATAAAGGTCATTCTCAATGAACCCATGGATGCCACAACCTTCAACACCTTAATGTTTGAAAAAGGTATTGTGCTCTCCCACCTTGTCAAACGTAAGGAAAGCTTAGAAGAACAGTTCCTCAAGTTAACAGACAATCAAGACTAAATCAAATTATTAAAATCAATCACGTCATTTTTGAACGAATCCGTTCAGACGCCTCCTAATAACAACCATCATGCTACGATTATTACAACTAGAACTTCAAAAACTACTGCTCAATAGAGCCAGTAAGGTATTGATATTCATCTCTTTTATCTTGCCTTTTTTCGTCATCATCCTATCTTCTCTTAGAATTAATTTCTTCGGATTGTTCGTATTGGAATTAGGTCATTATGGCTTGTTCAATTTCCCAATCGTTTGGCACATCACTACCTTTTTTGCAGCACAGTTCAAATTCTTTTTTGCTATTGTAGTGGTCAGTATGATCGGTAATGAATACAGTAACAAAACCATCAAGCAGAACTTAATTGACGGCTTAAGCAAAAAGGAATTCATTCTTTCAAAATTTTACACCATCGTGTTCTTTTCCGCAGTGGCAACCGTTTTGATTTTCATCATCTGTCTTTCTATCGGTCTCTACTACTCAAGTATTAACGAGTTGAGCTTAATCTTTAGGGATACCGAGTTTCTGCTTGCTTATTTTATAAAGCTCGTTGGGTTCTTCAGTCTCTGCCTTTTCCTAGGGATGTTAGTCAAAAGATCTGCCTTTGCACTAGCCTTCTTATTCATGATTTTTATAGTGGAATGGATCATCTATGGGATACTCACTTGGCAAATCAATGAAGATACAGCCGATAAGATTCAGAATTTCTTTCCGTTAAAGTCCATGTGGAATCTCATTGACCAACCTTTTCAGCGCATTGCCATCTCAAAAATGCCAAATAGCCAAGAACTCATGTATGATTTTGGAGTGCACTGGTATGAGATTGCAATTGTACTATTTTGGACAGCCCTATTTATATTTTCGTCCTATAGATTATTAAAGCAGCGCGATTTATAATATCTTTAGGAACCTTTAGAACACTGTTTTAGCCAACCAGTTAATTAGCAGCTAGATATGTTTTTTAAAAAAATTGGTTATCAGGTTGTGATGCACGCTATGTTTTTAGAGTACTAAAGGAGATTGCGAGATATTAAATGAAAAAAAATAGTCTCTTATTAGCCTTCCTTTTTATTGTGGCTAGCTCAAGCTATGCACAAGAGGAAGCCTCATATTGGTATTTCGGCCAAAATGCGGGCTTACGGTTCAATGCCGCTACAGGCGGTGTTACAGCCATTACCGATGGACAGATTAACACCTTAGAAGGCTGCACATCTATTTCTGATACCAACGGTGATCTTTTGTTTTATTCGGATGGACGTACCATTTGGAACGCACAACATCAACCCATGCCTAATGCCAATTATTTTGCTGGCACTGGACTTCTGGGAGATCCTTCAAGTACCTCGTCAGGTCTAATTGTACCAAAACCTCAGGATCCTACAAAATTCTATCTCTTTACGGTTGATGAACCTCATCACGATAATGCCAATGTCTATCCCAATCAGTTTACAGGAATATACGCTGAAGGAGCAACAGTCCCTAGCGGAGATGACGGCTTCAATAACGGCCTCAACTATTCTTTAATAGATATCAATTTAGAAGATGGACTCGGCGATGTGGACCCTTTAGAAAAAAACATCCCACTTATTAGCTATGATATTAACGATCCTGAAGCTATAAAATACAAGTGTTCAGAAAAAATTACTGCTGTAAAAGCAGATGATTGCTCTTCATTTTGGGTCATTACGCACTTTGTAGATACTTACTACGCTTATAAAGTAGATATTAACGGGGTAAACACAGAACCTCAAATATCGGTTGTGGGTCCAGAAGTCCCTATTTCTGGATACCGCAGAAATGCCTTGGGCTATATCAAGGCGTCCCCTGACGGTACAAAATTAGCAGTGGCACATTTGGGCTTTAGCACACAACAGGGAACCGATGCGCCAGGAGGAGTTTATCTTATGGACTTTGACAATAATACTGGTACGGTTTCTAATTCTTTAGAACTCTACAGTCCGAGTATGGGAGATAGCCCTTATGGCGTAGAATTTTCCGCAGAAAACAAGAAAGTATATGCAACAGTAGATGGTGGTGCCAATGGAACTGGACCAAGCAGTGTACTGCAATGGAATTTAGAAAGTTCAGATATCCCTGGATCTATGGCCATCATCCATCAATCTAATGTGTTTTACGGTGGTGCACTTCAATTGGGGTTGGACAAACGCATTTACCGGGCGCAAGTCGATCTTTCTAGCCCATTTGTTACCGGGCGCTATCTTGGGGTGATTAATAATCCTGAAGCAGATGGCACCAGCGCCAATTATGACGCAACAGGTATATTATTAGACATTAGTGGGGGCTTGCAAAATACCACTCGTCTTGGACTACCGCCTTTCATTCAATCCCTTTTTAATAGCCAGATAGACATCATTCAAAATGGTATTAGTACCACAGAATTAAAACTTTGCGAAGGTGATAGTTACACCTTAATTGCAGAAGATGTCCCCGGCGGAACCTATGCATGGACCAAAGACGGCGTAGCGCTTACTGAAACGACGTTTGAACTTTTCGTAGATCAACCAGGCTTCTATGAAGTTTATATTGAACCCAACAATGGCGAATGTCCCATAGAAGGGCAAGCGGTTGTTGGTGTTTTTGAAATCCCCACGGCAAGTCCTCCTACAAATATGCTGGCCTGTGACAATGCCACAACCTCCACATTTGATCTGAGCTCCCAAGACGCTGCTATTTTAAACGGACAAAATGCTTCGGAATACACCGTTAAGTATTTTACTGAGCTTGACGAAGCAGAAAACGGCACCAATGAAATTACAACTGATTTTTCTAATACAGAGAATCCGCAGACCATTTACGCAAGAGTTGAAAACACCAATAGCCCCAACTGTTTTGACATTACCTCATTTGAAATAAGCGTTGTAGAACTTCCAACCATAGATCCATTACAAGAACGCACCATCTGTGATAATAGTCTAGATGGAAACACCTCAGACGGTATTGGCCTATTTGATTTGAGCGAGATAATTCCCGAAATTCTAAACACTCAAGAGCAGTTGGCATATACGGTGAGCTTTCATCCTAATCAGCAAGATGCGGAAGATAATCAACAACAACTAACTCTGCCGTATTATAATGTAACGCCTTATACGGAAACCATTGTGCTTAGAATTGAAAGTAACGGCAATACCAATTGCTTTCTAACCCGAGAGCTTACACTCAATGTGAACGATGTGCCAACAGCCAATGCCATCACCATCATTCAATGTGATGAAGATGGCATCCCCGAAGGTTTTACAACCTATGATCTAAATGATGTCATCAATGCTATTACCAATGGTGAAGATGACAGATCGGTCATATTCTACGAATCCGTATCCGATTTAGAAAACAACGAAAATGCTCTTGAAAGTAACCTCTTCGATAATTACCTTACCCCTCAAACACTTTATGTCTTAGTTACCAATACGCAAACTGGTTGTGCCAACATTGCAGAAATTACTCTAGAAATTAGTACAACGGCATCTAGCGACACCAGTTTAGAAGCCTGTGATGATGATGGCATTGAGGACGGTATTTATAATTTCGATTTAGAAGATGCTAGAGCATCGATTTTATTAGGCTTGTCTCCAGACTTAGAGGTCTCCTATTACCAAACTTATGATGAGGCGCTTTCTGAAAACAATCCCATTGCCAACAATTTCACCAACACCATTCCCTATGCACAAACCGTATACGCTCGGGTTGAAAACGCTAACGCCTGTTTTGGAATTAGTGAGATTGATCTTACTGTATTTGAATTGCCAAACATCATCACTGAAGAAGAAGTCTTTTATTGTTTAAACACCTTCCCAGAGACCATCACATTAGATAGCGGATTTATAGATGACATCCCCAACAACTATTATTACAATTGGTCTACCGGTGAAGACACAATTGAGATTGAGGTCAATACCCCTGGTGTTTATACCGTAAGGGTGACCTCAACCGATGGCTGTTTTAAAGACAGAACCATCACCGTATCTCCTTCAAATACCGCCACCTTTGTAGAGATAAACATTACAGATGCCACATCAAATAACAGCATTTCGGTACTGGTTTCTGGTGAAGGTACGTATCAGTATGCCTTAGATGATCCTAATGGACCGTACCAAGATAGTCCCATATTTGACAATGTGCCTTTCGGCTTACATACGGTTTATGTTCAGGATATAAAAAATGATTGCGGCATAATTGAAGAGCAAGTATCTGTTATTGGGTTTCCAAAGTTCTTTACGCCCAATGGCGACACCTTTAACCCATATTGGCAAGTCAAGGGCATTTCAGAATTATTCCAACCACAGTCACAAATTTTAATTTATGACCGTCATGGCAAGCTAATCACAGAATTAGATCCTTTGGGGCCTGGTTGGGATGGCACCTACAATGGCTTTAATATGCCTTCTAGTGACTATTGGTTCATGGTTAATTTAGAAGACGGTCGTACCTTTACAGGGCATTTTGCATTAAAACGCTAACCAAATCAATGATATCACACCAACGCATCCGTTCCAAATCTTTAGTATTCATTATTTTATATTTTTTATGTATGGCTTGGAGCTACGGCCAAGAACCAAACGACTGTCAAAATTCTGTGACCGTTTGTGGAAACTCTAGCTTTAGTTTAGATGTCAATGGCATCGGCACTCAAGAATTAAACAACTCCAACACCTGCCAAAGTCAAGAAAACAATAGCATTTGGCTAAAAATCAATATTGCTGCTTCTGGTACTTTAGGTTTTATATTAACACCCGCAAGCACCAATATTAATGAAGATTATGATTTCTTTGTCTTTGGTCCCAACGTCAGCTGCGGCAATATTGGGCAAGCCATTAGATGTTCCACCACAAATCCAGCAGCAGCCAACCAAGGCAATAACTTAACGGGATTGAATGCTACATCTACAGATCCAACTAATGGTCCTGGGGCAGATGGAGATAGCTTTGTAAGTCAATTGAATGTATTGGCTGGAGAAAGCTATTTTATAGTGATTGATAGACCAATTGGTAATAGTCCTTTTTCTTTAGAATGGACGGGAACCGCATCATTCCCAGACAATCCATCAAACCCTTTGATCACTCAACCAGAATCCACAAGCTTACCAGACCTCAACCTATGTGATAATGTGGCACCTTTTGACGATAATAGCACTCAAGTAGATCTTACCTCCTTAACCCAGGATATTGTTAATGGGGAATCTGATGTCACCGTAAGTTATCATGCGTCTGAAAGTGATGCCAACATCAATACCAATCCGTTAGGAACCATATTCAATACCAGTTCTGCATCACAAGACGTGTATATTAGAATTGAAAACACAACCACGGGCTGCTTTATCTTAAATGACTTCAGTATCCTCGTTGGGGCACTTACCAACTTTAACGAGCCAACGCTTTTTGAGGTCTGTGATGACTTGTCAGACGGTGATGCCAACAATGGCCAAAGCACCTTTGACTTTAGCACCAAAACTCAGGAAATCATCTCTGCCATCCCAGACATCAATTATGATATCTCTTACTTTTTAAGCCCAGCAGACGCGCAATCCAACTCTGGCGCACTGCCTTTAAACTATACCAATACCACCCCTACGCCTTTGGAGATTACTGTGCGTATTCAAGATAATGATAGTGGCTGTATTGGTTATACGGCCTTCGAGATTAATGTGCTTGACAACCCGACGGCCAATGACCTTTCCATTGTTCAGTGTGATGAAGACGGCATTCCCGAAGGATACACCACCTATGATCTTAACGACGTGATTGCAGATATTACTGATGGTGAAGATAACCGATCGGTGCGCTTTTACGAATCATTCGAGGATTTACAAAATAACGAGGACGTCATTGTAGATCATATATTTGAAAACTATATGAATCCGCAAACAGTCTTCGCTCTGGTAACCAATACTGCAACAGGATGCGTCAACACCGCCGAAATTACACTAGAAACCAGCTCTACCGCATCTAATGACACGTTTTTACAAGCTTGTGATGATGATGGTACCGAAGATGGCCTATACACGTTCAACCTTGAAGATGCAGAAAACGTAATCTTGTCTGGACTTCCTACCAATTTAGACATTGCCTATTACGAAACCTATGACGAGGCACTTACTGAAGACAATCCAATAGCCACCAATTTCACCAATACCATTACTTATGAGCAAACGGTGTATGCACGTGTAGAAAATGCCAATGCCTGTTATGGCATCAGCCGTATTGAGCTCACGGTGTTTCAACTGCCCAACATCATCACCCAAGAAGAAGTATTCTACTGTTTAAATACCTTTCCAGAGACCATCACATTAGGTAGCGGATTTATAGACGACATTCCCAACAATTATTATTACAATTGGTCCACCGGTGAAGATACGATTGAGATTGAAATCAACGAACCCGGAACCTACTCTGTAAGGGTAACCTCAACCGACGGTTGTTTTAAAGATAGAACCATCACCGTATCCCCTTCAAATACGGCCTCATTTGTGGATATTGACATCACCGATGCGACATCTAATAATACCATCTCTGTAATCGTCTCCGGTGAAGGCTCATATCAGTATGCGTTAGATAACCCTCAAGGCCCCTATCAAGACAGTCCGGTGTTTGACAATGCACCATTTGGTCTGCATACGGTGTATGTAAAAGATATTAAGAACGATTGTGGGATTGTAGAACAGGATATTTCCGTCATTGGCTTTCCGAAGTATTTTACGCCTAACGGCGATCAATTTCATCCGTATTGGCAAGTGCAGGGCATTTCAGAAGACTTTCAACCCGAAACCGAAATATTAATTTTTGACCGTACCGGAAAACTACTAGCAACGCTAAATCCACTTGGTAGTGGCTGGGATGGCAACTATAAAGGCAACCCCATGCCTACTAGTGATTATTGGTTTAAGGTGAATTTACAGGACGGTAGAACTCTTAACGGACATTTTACATTAAAGCGGTAATGATTTTTTTATGTAACTTATCCTCCCAATCAAGCACCCAATCATGAGGATGACCAAACTGTCCTTTCTTTTACTCTTAATAATAACCACCTACGTTCATGGTCAAGACATTGAACTGTACCAACAGTTTAACGGACGCTATGATTATACGGCTATTGGAAATACGTTGAACACCCTCGAAAATGGGCCTTCAACCAATTGTGTCATTTTTACCTCATCTTCCGCAGATCTTAATTTAAATCCAGGTGAAAACATTGTGGCCGCTTACCTCTATTGGGCAGGTTCTGGTCCAGGGGATTTTGACGTGCTATTAAATGGTGTACCCATTTCCGCAGAGCGCACCTTTAGTGATGCATTGGATGACGACCGCATCTTTTTTGCTGCCTTTGCCGATGTTACCCCTATTATTCAAGACGAAGGGAGCACCAATTATACCCTTTCAGAATTTGACCTAACCTCCATCATAAGTCCCTACTGCCCATCAGGCACCAACTTTGCAGGATGGGCCATCACGATCATTTACGAAAATGATGCCTTACCGCTCAATCAATTAAACGTTTATGATGGCCTACAGAGTGTCCCAACCAACTTGACCATCACCTTAGATAATTTAAACGTTTTAGACAATCAAGATGCCAAAATAGGCTTTATCGCTTGGGAAGGGGATTCTTCTCTTGCGGTTAATGAACAACTGTCTATTAACGGAAACGCCATAAGCAATCCACCGCTCAACCCTATAAACAACGCCTTTAATGGCACCAATAGCTTTACAGGGGCTAATGATTTGTACAATATGGATATCGACGTCTATAGCATTCAAAATAACATCGATATTGGCGATACCTCAGCGACCATCAGCTTGACGTCTGGTCAGGATTTTGTAATGATCAATAACATCATTACCGTTTTAAACAGCCAATTGCCAGATGCCACCATCACTATGGCGGATACTTTTGTCAATTGTGGAGACGATAGCATTAATGTAGATTATACGGTGTATAATTCCAACAGTACAGACCCGCTTCCTGCCAATACGCCCATCGCTTTTTACATCAATGGCGATTTAGTGGCACAAGCGTTCACTCAAAATAGTATTGCTATTAATGCTTCGGAAAATGGCTCGGTGTCGATTCTTCTACCAATAGATGTTGGAGATAGTATTACCTTAACTGCTGTGGTAGATGATGATGGTACTGGTGCAGGGGTTGTGGTTGAAAATAATGAAACTAACAATACCGATGCCCAAGTACTTCAACTTCTTGTGGCGCCATCATTACAAACCCTAGAGGGCGGAACAGCTTGTAATGAAGGCCTAGGTTCTGGAACCTTTGATTTAATAGCACTGTTAGACGCGCAAATTACCGTAAGTACAGACGTCTTGTTCTACGAAAGCCTTGCCGACCTAGAAAGCGCATCCTTTGATATTATAGATCCTAGCAATTACCTATCGCAGAGCAATCCGCAAACGGTGTATGCAAGAGTCGCTAATGAACCCTGTTATGACAGTTATGCGTTTGAATTGTCTGTAGAAAATTGTCCGCCCATTGTACCTCAGGGGTTTTCGCCTAATAGTGATGGCACCAACGATTGGTTCAACATCCAAGGGCTTTATGATGTGTTTGAAGCGCATGAACTTAAAATCTATAACCGCTACGGCACCCTCATCTTTGAAGGTGATAATAGTAAACGTTGGGAAGGTCTGGTTAATCGCGGACTCGATAACCACGGAAATTTAGTACCCGTAGGCACCTATTTTTATTTGCTTCAGCTAAACGATCCTAACTACAAAGCGCAGTTTGGTTGGGTGTACGTCAATTATTGATCGCCACATTCAAAACAACGGGTCAATGCTTCAGGAAAGCCCTTGTCTTCAGAACCTTTTAGAGGTTCATGCACCAGCCCTTGACGGTCTATTTCTTCTTTATATGCTTTGGCATAATCTACCAAATCCTCACGACGTTGCTTGAGCTTTTTAGTAATCGCTTCGGCATCTAACTTGGTAATTTGATCTGGCCACACTTTAAATGCATTGGCAATCACCTCATCCGTCAATAACTGTTGTAGTGCTTTCGCTTCCGAAGTAAAAAGCGCCATATCGGTATCAATTAAAAAGTAGCGGTCAAAGGGATAGACCAAGCCTTCCATAAAATCAATATCCTCATCATAAGGCCGCAGTCGAGGCACGAGGTAACGGCTACTCAGTATTTTGGGCAACACCCCATCATTACTAAAAAAGGCGTTATCACGATCTGCTGCAATGGGTCTAGCGATTTTTCGGTCACCTAGATCTTGTACCACCCAACCCCATTGTTTGGCATGTCGGTCCCAATCGCCTATCAAGAAGTCAAAGAGTCGGGCACGGATTACCGCACGCTTATCAACCGTCAACGCAGCTCCTAGTTCTTGTTTATGCTCTTGAAGATTATCGGTGTCTGCAATATCAAAGACATTGTCCAGATCGGTCCAATTATTAGGTCCCTTAGGCTCATACTCCAACAAAAACAACCGATCGCCAAAAGCATCGTTATACGTAGTTAAGCCAGGTTGTTTAGGTAAGAACACCACTTTAGGTCGGGTATGTAAAACATCTACAGCATCGGCCAAGGCTGCCGTTAAAATGGCTCCGTAAGGATGTTGCGCAGAAATTCCATCTACAATAACGTTCTCTAGTTTAAGGGTACGTGCAATCTCTGGAATTAATGGTGTGGGATCTTTATTGATGCTCCGCAACGTATACTCGGTACCAATGGAATCTTCTAGCTTTAGGGAATGGGTTTGGTGCCCTCCTCCCTCTTTTACAATGGTGACACCGCCATAAAGCGTATCTAAATACAACACCGGCACTACGGTTGGCGTTGCCCATGCATCTCGGTAATTATTGCCTTGCATAAAGCGCTTTACCAAACTGGCATCATAAATCGTACTGGCAGCCACCAACACGGAATCGTAAGTTTTAAAATCAACACCCTCTGCTGTCTTAGGTTCATAGAGCTGGCACTGCCCAAAGGTCTCATCGACGCCAGAGACCGACCAATACACCAGGCCAATAAACAATAATACAAATGCAAGAAGGAGTTTTAGAATTCGTTTCAAGGACAATACGATTAAAGTTCAATTAAAGGTATTACAAATTGCATAGGCGGTAAAGCCTAATCACAATTTTCTTTAACCATATAACGCTTAAACCGTCAAATGCTGAACAATCTTTCGAACGGGCAGAACGCCCTTTGTATGAGAAATACTTGGTCCTGCTACCCAAACCGTTTTATAGGTCGCTTGGGTGGCCGCCTTTTCTGTAGCTTTCATGCCTATGGAGAACCGAATCATCTTCACCCATTTCTTTAAGGTCTTGTTCTTATTAAGAATCCCTTCTATCCATGTCGCCTTGGTCCCAATTTTCTGAACGTATGGTGTATTGATGACAGAACAAGGGGTTCCAGAAATACGTTCGGTCATCACAATGTCATCGGCACCATAATCTACACAGGCCTGCTTGTACTCATCGGTGACTTCGGCTTCTTCGGAAGCAATAAACGGACTCCCCACGGAAACGCCTTCGGCACCATAGCCTAACATTTCATCCACATCGGCTTTACACCCCACACCTCCTGCAGAAATGACAGGGATAGACAAATGAGCGTTCAATTCTTTAATCAAATCTTCGGGGGATATATTCCCACGGTGACCACCCGCTTCGTTATTGACGGCAATGGCCGCATCGGCGCCTAGATCGTCCACTTTTTTCGCAAAGCGAAGGTCGGTGACATCACAAAACACCTTAATGCCTGCCGCGTGGGCACGCTTAATGGTTTCCTCAGGGCTTCCTAAAGAAGTGATGATAAAATCGCAACCTTCTTCACAAAGCACGGTGAGTTGGTCATCATATTTGATATTCGATTTATTGACAATCAAGTTAAACCCATAAGAGCCTCCGGGCACTTTATTAGCCTTGAGCTGTTGTGCCGCTGCTCTTAATTCTTCCAAAGTTCTATAATTAAGGGCGGGGATGCAACCTGCAATACCGCTATGCATCGCCTCGGTGACCATGGCCACATTAGACACCAAAAACATCGGTGCCATGATAATAGGATGGGTTATGCCAAGAAGTTGGGTTAATTTAGTGCTCATGCTTGTTCATTTAGTAAAAGTAAAGATACCATTTTTTATTATGCACGCATAAGGAAATCGTAACATCTCAACCCCAAACGTCCCTTATAAAAATTGGTAATACCCGCACTTTAAATAAGCCCCTTCTGCAAAACCGATAGGGTGATCAACATCATGCTGCGTTTTTTGCAGCACATCATACACACGGCCTGTGGCGGTAAGCACCTGGTCATTGATATCATAAAAAGCCTGTGCCGGGACTCTAGAGGAACAAGAAGCCAGTACCAATAATCCTTTTTTAGCGGTGAGTTGGGCACCAAGGTCTGCCAATTGTGCGTATTTCTTTTTGGCAAGCACCACTTCACTTTGTTGTTTGGCAAAACTAGGTGGATCAATCACCACCACGTCAAAGGTTTGTTCTTCGGAAATGAGCTGCGCCATGAGTTTAAAAGCATCACCAGCCAAAGTGTGATGTGCACCGGTATGCGCATTTAAAGTGCCGTTATATTTGGCAATCTCTAAGGCATGATGGCTTATGTCTACACTGGTCACTTCGGTAGCGCCATTGGCAAGAGCATGTACCGAGAATCCGCCCGCATAAGAAAACACATCGAGTACGGTCTTGCCTTTGCTGAGCAGTCCTACCTGCCTCCTATTCTCTCTATGGTCTAAAAAGTATCCCGTTTTATGGCCCTTGATCACGTTGGCCGAAAACTGCACCCCATGTTCCACAAAAGGCACTACCTCATGCTTTAAACTGCCATAGATCACGGCCCCATCTTCAAGCCCATGAGATTGGGACTGTTGTAGCCCACGACTCAAACGCATAACGACGGTCTCTACTTGAGAGACTTCAACCAAGCGTTCTAAAATCGTGTTTAAATAAGGGAGCCATATTTCAGAATAGAGTTTTACCACCAAGACCTTGTCATACACATCGGCAATAAGAGATGGAAAATCATCATTCTCACCAAAGAGTAATCGGTAACTGTTGGTATCGGTTTGCAATAACGGAAGCCGTTTTTGATAGGCCTGTTGCACTTTCCGAAGAAAGAAATCTGCGTCAATGCTTACAGGGTCTGAGGAACTGTAGATCATCTTGATGCGTATGGGCGAATCGGCATCATAAAGCCCAATCCCGATCATGGCATTTTTACGCTTTGCAAAAATAATGGCCAGATCACCAGTTTTAGCATCTGCATTAATCTTAACAATACTGTCTGAAAACACCCAAGGATGTCCCTGTTGTACGTAGTTTTCGCCTTTATAGGTGAGCTTAACAGCCAAACGCTTAGGTTTTGCTGGGGCTGAAATGCTTGTGGGAAGTGTAAAAGTCATGTGCAAAGGTGCCGATTTCTTATCAAACAGACGTCGCTGTTTCTATAGGCACTGCAAACATAAAAACAAAAAGCGTGACCGTTGGACATGGATCACGCTTTTTCAATCAACAAGAGATTAAAACATTATGAAGGGTTTGCCTCTTGTTTTTTAATGGCCAAGGCATAGATCACTAAACCAAAACCAATTTTATTAATGGCATCTGCAATGTTATACACCACATCTACACTACCAGAACCTATTAACGCTGTGTACCATCCTTCGGTACCCAACATGTAGCCTAATGGGTAAATGGCCCATCCTACCAATACAAACCAGCAAAGTAGTTTGTGAGAACGTAAAACGTCATCACCAGCGGCTTCAGCCAATTTCTTAGCACTTCCAAACCAGATTTCATAAACGATGTAGAAATACGCTGCACCAGAGATACCGCCCCAAAGAGCTGCAGCATCCATAAACACGGCTTCACCAAAGTAGCCTGTTACCAGCATAATAACCGATGCAAAGATCAATTTCCACATTAACGATTGTTTCGCGCCAGCGATTTTCAAGATTAAGTAGAACTCTACACACATTAATGGCACAGTCAGCAACCAGTCTACATATCTAAAAAAGGTAGGTGACTCGGCGTTGGCAAACCAGTAATCCCGCATGTAAAAATAGTGTACTGCTGCAATAAAAGTAATCAAACCAGACACTAAAATGGAGGTACGCCACTTACGGTCAAATTGACTTAAAGAAAGAAAAAAGAATGCCGAAGCAGCCATCATGGCCATACTTCCTACGAAAAAAGTAAACCCGACGTAATCTGTTGGATCCAATTTACTGGATACATCCGCAAATAGTAACATGTTTTTCATAATAGTTGAATTTAATTGGTAATTTTGTTTAGTTATTTTTTTATAAAGTTAAACAAAACTATTGATAATTCAATACTGAAAATGAGTTATTTTTACAACAACACTAAATCATGAGCATAAAATTTAGAAATATATCAATAATAGCGAGTTTCGTCTGTTTATGGCTATCGGCTTACCTCACGGCAGAGCTCGAACTATTATTGGGATTTTTTCTCATTCTCTCCTTCGGATTACTGCATGGCGCTAATGATATTGTGTTGTTTGATAAGGTCTCTAAATTTCAGTCAAAACTGCCCTACTTGCTCATTCTCGGCATTTATGTCTCTATAGTACTGCTTATCTTAATGCTCTTCCACTGGCTCCCTATGGTGGCGCTGGGTCTTTTTGTGTTGTGTAGTGCCTATCATTTTGGAGAACAGCACTGGACGCACAAGGTCATTGACACAGGCGCAACCATCAAGAACTTCTTTTATGTAGGCTACGGCCTCTTTATCATAAGTCTGCTTTTGCTTTTAAACAGTACTGAAGTGATGGGTATTGTAGAAGAAATTATTCAACAACCACTACCCGCTTCGGCGCTGAGCATGCTGTTTTACGCCGTAAGCGGTGTTTTTATAGCACTGAGTGCTTACCTCTTAATCACCGACCCAGACTTTAGGGACGGCGCCATCCTAGAACTGGTGTATCTTTTGGTGTTTGCTGTGATCTTTAAGGTCTCGTCCCTCATCTGGGGCTTTGCCATTTATTTTATCTTTTGGCATAGCCTGCCCTCCTTATATGACCAAGTGACCTTTATGTACCAGGGGTTTTATAAAGCCACGGTGCTGGCCTACGTTAAGAAAGCGCTGCCCTATTGGCTGATTTCTATTGTAGGCTTGCTCGGGCTGTACTATCTCTTCAAGGACCTTACCATATTCAACGCCTTATTCTTTTCCTTTTTAGCTGCGGTAACTTTGCCACATTCGTTATTGATTCATACGATGTTTCAGCGAAAGGACGGTTCTGTTAAGGAGCAGTGATCTAAAGAATCACTAAGCAAAACACAACAGACAAACCACAACCAATACCAAACACGAACCATCATCGCAACACAATTCCGACAACGTCGGAAAAGCGCTCGTCAGTATAAAGAACCATTTCCGTTAAGAATCGCTGAAACCTTGGAAGCGATTTAGGAAATGGGTCTTGGTTTCAATGGCGCAGTAAAGCCATTGAAAATACCTTCGAGCGTAAAAGCCTTTTTTGGTTCTTTTTTGGGCTCAAAAAAGAACATACAAATTAAGATTGCCCCACTCACCCCTCACTCGCAATGACTAACAGTTTAGCCCTTAAAGCATCACTAAGCAAAAACACAGCAGACAAACCACAACCAATACCAAACACGAACCATCATCGCAACAGCATTCCGACAACGTCGGAAAAGCGCTCGTCAGTATAAAAAATCATTTCCTTCAAAAATCGCTGAAGCCTTGGAAGCGATTTAGGAAATGGGGCTTGGTTTCAATGGCGCAGTAAAGCCATTGAAAATACCTTCGAGAGCAAAAGCCTTTTTTGGTTCTTTTTTTGGCATAAAAAAGAACATACAAATTAAGATTGCCCCCCACTTACCCCTCACTCGCAATGACTAACAGTTTAGCCCATAAAACATCACTAAGCAAAAACACAGCAGACAAACCACAACCTACATCAAACAAGAACCATCGTCGCAACAGCATTCCGACAACGTCGGAAAAGCGCTCGTCAGTATAAAAAATCATTTCCGTTAAAAATCGCTGAAGCCTTGGAAGCGATTTAGGAAATGGTTTTTGGTTTCAATGGCGCAGAAAAGCCATTGAAAATACCTTCGAGCGTAAAAGCCTTTTTTGGTTCTTTTTTGGGCACAAAAAAGAACATACAAATTAAGATTGCCCCCACTCACCCCTCAATCGCAATAACAAACAACACTTTACCACAAAAAAATCCCGCAACGATTTCAAGTTGCGGGATGATTTATAAGTGTTCTAAAAAAAGACTCTTAGTCCATATTTGGCTGAGGCGTTACTCTCAAATACGGTTTCACCTCCGTATGTCCTTTCGGAAACAACTTAGGAATATCGGCATCGGCCACTGAAGGCACAATCACACAATCTTCACCAGATTTCCAATTGGCAGGGGTTGCCACTTTATGGTAGGCCGTTAATTGTAAGGAATCTATGATTCTTAAGAGCTCATCAAAGTTTCTCCCAGTAGATGCAGGATAAGTAATGGTGAGCTTGATCTTTTTATCTGGACCAATCACAAATACCGATCTTACCGTATGTTGGCTGTCTGCATTGGGATGAATCATGTCATACAACTTAGACACCTTTTTATCTTCATCGGCAATGATGGGGAAATTCACCGTGGTATGTTGGGTTTCGTTAATGTCTTTTATCCAGCCTTTATGAGATTCTAGACCATCGACACTGAGGGCGATGACCTTGACGTTTCTTTTGTCGAATTCGGGTTTGTATCTGGCCACAGTACCCAGTTCGGTGGTGCACACGGGTGTATAGTCTGCTGGGTGCGAAAAGAGTATGCCCCATCCCTCTCCTAACCAATCGTGAAAATTGATCTCACCTTCTGTGGTTTGTGCTGTAAAGTTTGGCGCTTCGTCGCCTAATCTTAATGTACTCATAGCTTCGTTTGTTTTAAATTATAGAGTGTGCAATGGCACTTGCTGGCAGGTTACCCATAGGTGCTGATCACAATGGTATCGCCATTTCTATCAAGTGGATTGCTTTTGTTTTGTTGTGCTTACAAGATACTCAATTATCGGCGCTTGGGTGGTGCTGTTAACAGTCTTTAGTATTGGTTTTATGATTTTTTTTTGAAAAACATTAGATTTAGGGAACAATACTCCTCTAGCACTAGACCCGATGAAATTCTATTGATGAATCGCTTTCATAAGCCTGTTGAAGCTATAAAAATCGTTAGTGATTTGAAAAGGGTCATAGCCATGGGTATATAGTCATCAGCTGAATCAAATTGTGAGATAAGCTAAAACCTATGATGTTTTAAAGGAAGAGGGAAACTTTGTCTGTCCTAATTCAAAAATATAGCAACTACGAGGCGCTCGCCATCCGTTTCATGGTATCTAGAAAAGCTTGCTTAAAAGTATCGTCTTTAGCGTATAAACGATAAAGGTCCAATTCTTGTTTACGCTGCTTTGACATGACCTCATCCAATATTTTTTTAAAGGCTAAATCCTTGTTTTGTTGATCTGAGTTCTCGGCAACCTTAGATTGAAAATCAGGATGTGCTTGAATAGATTTTGTAAGATTAATAAATTTCACTCTTTGATCCTCTGGAGTAGCTTCCCAACCCTGAAACCAACGTTCATTAAAACTATTGATAATTAAATCTAAAGGATCTTGTTCTTCTTCGGATCCATGGGCTCCTCTTGGATTCGGGTTTTGAGGGGTTACTTCACTCTCTGTATCATCTAAACCAATACTTTGATTCAATTTTACACGTTCTAGACCATACGTCGATAAGTCTACCGACTCCAGTAGTTCATCCAAACCATCAATAGCATCTGGTTTTACGGTTAATTTTGGTATTAAGAATTTTAAAAACCAAAAAAGTTTTTCCCAATTCACAATTTCGTAAGGCATTATGGAAGCCATTTGGCCATAAATTTTGACAAACTGTTTGGCTTTAATTTTAAAGTCTGCTTTATCATCGTCTTCTAATTCTAGTTCATTTATAAAACGCTCTGCTGCTCTTTCTATGATGGGGCTCAATACTTGCGCATTCACCTTGTTGAAAAATAGTTCGTTAAAATGTTCTACTTCACTCCATTCATAAACGCCAACATAATCTAGTATGGTTTTTAACTCATGCAATACGTTTACATCTGTTGCTTCACTTAAAGAAGTTGCTGTGTAAAATGGATCAAATGAACTCTTTATGTCGTCTGTTGAGTTGAAAAAATCCAACACAAAAACATCTTCGGTCTTCTTACCTAATTTTGTTGCTGCTCTGTTTAATCGCGATAATGCTTGCACTGCCAATACGCCCTGCAATTTTTTATCTACATACATTGCACACAATTTCGGCTGGTCAAAGCCTGTTAAGTATTTATTAGCGACCACTAAAATTCTATAATCGTCTTCATCAAACTTATGCCGCGTGTCCTTTTCGGCAAAACCATTCATCTCGGCTTCAGTATACTCAATCCCATCTACTTTTTTTGTTCCCGAAAATGCAATGGCAATTTTAAAGGGATTGCCTTTATCTTTTAAAATACGTAGCAAGGATTGATAATAGCGAATAGCAGATTCAATACTTTGGGTTATAACCATTGCTTTTCCTTTTCCTTTGAGCTTCTTTTGATTTACTATTTTTGGAATAAAATGGTCGAGTATAATCTCTGCTTTTGTGTTGATAGTTTGCTGATGTTGCTCTACATAAGACCGTAATTTTTTCTGGGCCTTTGTTGAATCAAATAATGGATTTTCCTCTATAGATTTCTCTATTTCGTAATAACTCTTTAATGTAGTGTAGTTAGCCAACACATCTAAAATGAAACCCTCTTCAATCGCTTGTTTCATGGAGTATAAATGAAACGGTTTGAATTTACCTTCATTATCTTTTACTCCAAACTTTTCTAATGTAATTGGTTTTGGTGTGGCTGTAAATGCCAAATAACTAGCGTTACCACGCATTTTACGTGATTGCATGGCCTGAACTATTTTATCCTGTGCATCAGTTTCCTCTTCCTCATAAATTTGCTGTCCCATAGCTCTATTCATATTATCATGAGCAGAACCACTTTGACTACTGTGGGCTTCGTCAATAATAACTGCGAAACGCTTTTCACTTAGATCTGCAATCCCGTCGATAATAAACGGAAACTTCTGTATGGTAGTAATAATTATCTTTTTACCTTGTTCTAAGCTATCCCTTAATTCTTTAGAGGAATATGCTGGTGCTATGATGTTTTTTACCTCGGAAAAATCGGCAATGTTATCACGTATTTGTTTGTCTAACAATCGTCTATCAGTCACCACAATGACCGAATCGAACAAAGGCTGTTCTATCCCTTTACTACCAGGCACCGTATCGTTATCTGGATACGTTTCTATAAGTTGATAAGCAGCCCAAGTAATAGAATTAGATTTTCCTGAACCTGCAGAATGTTGAATCAAGTACGTTTGTCCTACGCCTTTTTTACCGGCGTCTTCAATAATTTTGCGTACCACATCCATTTGATGGTAACGCGGAAAAAATAAGGTTTTGGATTGTAGCGGGTCTTTCTTTTTGCCATCTAAACGCACAAAATGCTGAATGATATTTGCCAGACTTTCTCTGGTAAATACCTCATGCCATAAATAATTGGTGCGATGACCCATTTCACCTTTAGGTATTTCTGGATTGCCTTTCCCGTGTTTGTTTCCTTTGTTAAATGGCAAGAAAAAGGTGTTTTTTCCATCTAACTTGGTGGTCATAAACGCTTCGTCTGTGTCTACCGCAAAGTGCACTACGCAACGTGCAAATTGTAATAAAGGTTGTTTGGTATCGCGTTGGGTTTTGTATTGATGTTGTCCATGAACCCTTGCATTTTGTCCAGTCCAATGGTTTTTAAGTTCCATAGTGACTATGGGTAACCCATTAATAAACAATACCAAGTCTATTTCTTCTCTTGGGTTGTCTAAGCTATACCGCAATTGCCGCGTCTCACTAAAACGGTTTTGCTCAAAATGCTCTTTAACTTGCTTGCTGCTGCTCGCTAATGGTGATTCATAAAATAATACAAAATGCGCATCATCTACCTCCAATCCTTTTTTGAGCAGATGCAACACCCCATATTTTTTGATCATGCGATCTAAGCGATTTAGGATTTTTAATTTCCAGTCCCTTTGTTTTTTAAGCTTTTCTAGCGCTTCTTTTTGCGTACTTTCTAAAAAATTCCAAAAAAACTGTTCATCAATTGCAAAATGCGCATTGAAGTTTGAAGGTTGTCCAATATAATAGCCTTTACCTGTTCTGTATACCTCAGCGTCTTCGTTAACAGCATTAACTGAAAGGCCTTGGTTTTTGAGTTCTTCCAAACACGTACCAGTTAATGTTTTTTCTATCGCTGCCTCTAAGGCTTGTTCGTTGGTTTGGCTATACATTTAAGAATATTTTGTTGTGAGAATTTCTGCGATTGCATTTGTTTCTCTCATGTTTCTTCCTGTAGTTTGAACCCATAATGCATAACTTCTTGATGAATTGGTTAAGACTATTTCTAGGGTACCATCTTTATAGATTTTTCTAATGAATTTTTTACCGCCCCAATTTGTACCTCGCATTTCAACAACATAAGGGCTTAATTTCAGTTTATCTGCAAATGCCCGTAACTCGTCTTTACCATGATGGTCAGAAAAATGGATTTTTTTCTCACCGGGTTCTATATCTGTTTCTATAATTTCGACAACTCCTAATTTTTCAACAAACTCGGATATTACAGGTTGTTCAAACGACTCTCTTCTGGAGACGTTAAAGACATTTTGAACTAAACCTCCATCTTCATCACTTTCAATAATAATTGGAAGTGTTACTTCATCCCATAAAAACATAGAAGACAGACTGATACTTAATGTTTCGTAAAGATAAGCTGCAGCTAGACCGACCGTTTCTGTTTTTGGAACAGAAGGGTCAATGGATTCAAAATAATAATTAGAAGTTATATAATGTTCTTCCACTTCTTCATCCTCCTCATTGATGAAAGGACGGATTATCATACCATAAATAAAATTTCTATATAATTCTGGAACTTCCTTTTTGTGTAACCAATCGTAGAGCGAATAGTCATCGGCTAATTTTATGTTATTTGTATCATGATATGACCGAATATTTCTAAAATTTCTTTTTCGCGCTTCACCAACGGTTCGTGCAAAAAGTTCCATTTTCTTATTGGCCTCATAAATATCTCCAGAAAGCGGTTCGACACTTAACTCATTAAACAGCATCTCCATGAATTATAGTAATTTAGATAGCTGATTACTCCATTCATCCAGCAAATTATCTGGATATTCACTTAAAGTACCATGTTTGTCTATCTGAATGTCGGTCACCTTTGTATATTGTTCACTCGCATCAACAACCTTGTCATAATAGAATATCGCAATTTTATCTTTTGAAATATCAGCTTCTTTGACTGCAACCCTGATTCCATTGAGCACATGGTCACTATGGGTTTCAATAATTATTTGTACATCGTTCATAGCTGTTTTTGCAATAAGTCTTCCCAACTCCGCTTGTCCACGCGGATGTATATGAGATTCAGGGTTTTCAATGATGATTAATTGATTGGGTCTTGCTGTTAATAAGGCGGTAACCACTGGTAAGCCATAAGTAATACCAAAACCCACATTTTCTGGTTTGTAACGATTGGTGTTGCCGTAATTGGGTTGTTTGTAAACATATTCTAAAAGCACATATTCCGAAGAAATAGAAGTTGTTCTGATATTGATTCCTGGAGAGATTTCTCCCATCCATAAATTGACTTGATTGATGAGTGTGTTGTTGATGATATCCTTGCCTGTGGTCAAGTCTTTTGTGGTAGAATCTTTATGCAATAAATTCGAAAATATTATGTCGTCATTACCGTGAGTTTCGATATAATGCGCTGTAAATTCCCCATTAATACCCAGATTATTATCTGTTACTACATTTGTATAACTTTTAGAATATATGGATTTCGGAGCGTCTCTATTGGCGTTCAGGTATTGAAAATTATTGTTGAATAATGATTGTGTCTTTATACCTTCTAAACCTCCATCGCTATAACCATCTTTTATGTCCTTATTTTGAAAAACATCTGCATCAATTTTATAGTTGAAATTCATCGTATGGAAGTTGGCATTTTTAAACTTAATACCTATAGAAAGACCATCATCTTTTTTTGAATATTGATAAAGAGCATCCTTGGTTGTTCCGATTTTAACGTATTTTCCATTGAGCCTTAAGGTACCATATTGCAATTGATCAGACTGGCGAAGTGCAAGTAAAGCTTGAATAAATGATGATTTACCCATTCCATTGAGTCCCAACTCAAGGTTCAAATTCTTTAATTTGAAACATTTGTCTTTTATGGATTTAAAGTTTTTAAATCTAGCTGCTCTATCATTTTAATTATGAATTACGTGTTGTATCAATTCTTCAATTGTGCTATGCCGCTTTATAACTCTATTCCTATCTCCTGTTGAACTTGATAACGAAGTAAAAAATTCAGGGTCATGAGCCAGTTTCTGCTTTAATTCTTTTTTGAATACTCTTCCTTTTGCTTTTAACAATGCGCGTTCTTCATCCGATAACAAAGCAAACTGAGTTGCTATCGCATCAAACAAAGCTTTATTGATAGGTGGCAAACGTGGTTTATCGGTATAAATTTTTCTAAATGCTTCGTTCTTAAAAATGGTATGTGCAAGTTTCATTGACTTACTAAAATCATTTTTTATAGTTTGAAGTTCATTTTCAGTTAAATCATTTATACTCGCCATCGCCTTACTCATAAACGTATCTAAATCTGGCGTATAACTTTTATAGTCATACAGGTAAAAACCTAAAAACCGATTGGCAAAATCCCTATCCAGCATACGGTGGGTTTTAATTTTCCAATTGGTGGCGTTAAGAAACTCTTGATTCTTACCTAATTCAGCGATAAACGTGGCTGGTCGTCCCTGAAAAAGGGCATGTCTAATTTCTTGAGGCTCCAGCACCAATCCACCAGTATTGATACGCTTAAAGATATTGAACTTCACATCGGTAGGCGTCCCAGGCATAATTTTATAAATTACCACCTGCGATTCCTCAATGATACGCTGCAGATCATGGCTCAAATCGTCATAGGTTTTTCCGTTTAAATGGGTCAGGAACTCAAGGTTAGTTAATTTCAATTGCTTCTTTGGATCCTTAACCACGCAGAAATTACGGATACTGCTCAATCGCTGTAACCCGTCAACCACCAACCATTTGTTGTCGTCCGATGCATCAAAGAAAAATGCTGGCAGCGGAAACCTAATCAGTATCGATTCAATCAACCTACTTTGTTTTTCAATATCCCACAAATCGTCTTGACGCTGAAAGTAATTTTCAGTATTCATCTCAATGCTCTTGTGCTGTATACGTTTAATGAGCGTGTCAAGAGATGGTGTTTTAGTCTCGATGTTAATCTTAGTTGGATCAAAGGGTTTCTCCATCAATCCCAAAGATGCATCAATTTCTTCTACCTCTACAACCTCTTCATCTAGTTCTGGGTCTGTGTGTATCATATTATCTGACATATCTAATATCCTTTTTACAAATCTACAATATTAACGTGTTCTTTTAACACACCCTAACCTTACCAGTCACCACCCCATTTATTAAACTACTCTTAAACTCTTTCAACTTTTCTATTTCCTGCTGTTTTAAGCCAATAGCAGTTTCTATTTTTTTACAACTATTTTCTATATATCCTGAAATTTCTTTTTGTTCATTTTGACTACAGACAGGAATCTGTAAGTTAAAAAAAGCTTCCATATCAATACTTTCGACTGTTGCTGCTTGTTGCCTAACTTCTACTAATATCCTGTCATTATTTCCTTTAATAATTTTTTGAAAATATTCTGATAAAATTACATCATTGAAAATTAAACATTTAATATCTTGATTAATTGCCATATCTTTTTTTAGTATTGAAAGAGGAAATGTATGCTGAAGAATTCCTGACCTTGTAACAAAAATAAGAGCTCCTTTTGGTGCTACTTTTGAAGAAGAATGTGTTAGTCCTTTTTGAGATATTTCTCTAGCAGTTTTAAAAAGATAATCTTTCTTAACATCAACAGATGAAACCCAGGAAATACCTCCGTCCCAATAATCTAATTTATCTGTAGAGGGTGTTCCTCCACTAAATGACTTATTTAATAAATGCTTTATTCGCTTCACCTTCCAATGCTCAGGAATCTCACCAATCCACTCCACGCCAGAGTCTTTAAAGTTAACACTTTCATCTAAACCACGCGTGACTGCTTTGTGTATGAGAATTTGTTTACGTTCTTTAAGCAAGCTTATTTGATGCTCTTTGATGGCAATAGCCTTGTCTATTTTGGTGGTTCTATCGTCTAAAAATTGGGCTATTTTTGTTTGTTCTGGAAGTGGTGGAATTATAGCTCTAAAATTCAAAATTTTATTTTCAGATATTGTGTAAATCGTACTTCCTATTTTTTCGGTTTCTAATTGATGCTGAAAAACTCTAGAGACCAATTGATAGTAAAAAAAGTCTTTATCAATCTTGACGTTTTTCAAAATCAGAATTTGAGGGTTTATTGTTGCTTTCTCATTTAACTCTCTTACATAAGCAATTTTTCCAATTGATGCAGTTTTCACAATCAACAAATCTCCTTCTTCAACAATTATTTCGGGTGATTCGTAATATTTCTGCCAAGACAAATAACTAACTTTATCCCAAATCATATTAGATTCTCCCATATTGGAAGGACTTATTGTTACTGCTCCTTCACCTTTACTAACTAAATCATTAACTGTGTATCCTCTAAAACCAATTCTTCCATGAACAGTTAAAAAAGATTTAAGTTTTTGTAAACCCCAATTCAAAGGAATTTCACCCAACCATTCTACTCCAGAATCTTTATACTTCTCGTAACGTTGTACTTTATTTTCTACTTCTACCATTACACCAAGTTTAAAATTTCAGAAATTAAACCATCGCTTAGTTTTTCTAAGTCTCTAATATCTTTAATTACGTCTTCTATGTTACGCAATGGTGTATGCTTGTAAAAGTATTTGTTAAAACTAATCTCATACCCAATTTTAGTAGCGTCTAGGTTTATCCACGCTTCTGGTACGTGTGTTTGTACTTCGCGTTTAAAGTAGCTGTGTATGTTGTCTTTCAATGGTACGTTTTCGGTGTCGCGTAGATCACTTTCGGTTTCGTAGGTTGTGTACTCTCCTTTTTTAGAAGTCGCATAATACCCAAAGTCTGCTAAATCTTTTTCTTCGCAATCTAAATGCGTTAAGAGTTTGTTTAATTTATCACCAGATAGTTTTTCTACTTTTTTAATGACTTTTTCAGCCTCAGCATCGTACCAACTTACGGCGTTTAAAATGGCTTTTTTATCGCTTGCAGAAATATTTAGTTTTTGCTTTTTAATTTCAGTATCAACTAGTTTTTTAAACTCGTTAAAATCGGTATATTCGTCTTCACCAATGGCTTTTAACAACAACGTGCCTGTTTTTACTAAGTTAAAATGCTTTTGCCATGTTGCTGGCTTGGTCAGTTTTGTTTTATTAGCAGATGATAAATTTAACTCGTTTTTTTCGCACCATTCTAGCAATTCTTTTCCGTGTTCTTTGGTTTTGCTGTATATACTTCCCCCAAACGTTTCAAACGCATATTGCATCGGTTCTTGCAATACTCTGTCGTAACGTAAGGTTTCTATTCGTTGTGCCGTAAATTGTGCTTTTAAGCGTTTTGGTCTTTCTATAGTGGTTTTGAAATATCCAAAATCTTCATTGTCAAAAACCTGAGCAGAAATACCTTGCTCGCCTTCACGTTCTGCAACGCTCATGTTGGTATAGGTATTTACAATTATGCTAATGTGCTTTGTTGAGAACTCGCAATTTTTGTTTCCTAAGTTTTTACGCAGTTTTCTATACAATTGTCCTGCATCAATCAATTGTACTTTGCCTTTACGGTTAGCCGCTTTATGGTTACTTAAAATCCAGATATACGTGGTAATCCCAGTATTATAAAACAGGTTGTTTGGTAATTGCACAATCGCTTCTAGCCAATCGTTTTCTATAATGTGTCTGCGGATGTTGCTTTCGCCACCTCCTGCATCTCCTGTAAATAGGCTACTTCCGTTATGTACCGAAGCAATGCGTGTTCCTGTGGGACTTTGGGATAAGGCTTTCATTTTATCTACCATTTCCATTAAAAACAGTAATTGCCCGTCTGAAGATCTTGGAATGGCATCTGCTTCTTCTTCGACATTCCAATAATTTTTTAGACTGATTTGAAAACGAGGATCAATCACATCTTTGCCATCCTTGATATATTTTTGCTCACTAGACCATGATTTTCCGTACGGTGGATTGGATAGCATAAAATCGAACGACTTGCCTGCAAACTCGTCTGTAGACAATGTAGAACCAACTCTTATGTTTTCAGGGTTATTACCTTTAATCATCATATCACTTTTACAAATGGCGTAGGTTTCGTCGTTTATTTCTTTTCCGTATAAATAGACATCACCCATCGCTTTAATAGCACCTTCTTCGTCTTTTATAAAGTTCTGGCTTTCGGTAAGCATCCCTCCAGAACCACAAGCAGGATCATAAATAGTCATTACTGGTGGTAAATTGTCTTTTATGGGATCGAAGATAATGTGGGTCATTAAATCAATCACTTCACGCGGTGTGAAGTGCTCTCCAGCTTCTTCGTTATTTTCTTCGTTGAATTTTCTAATGAGTTCTTCAAACACATAACCCATTCCTAAATTAGAAAGCGCTGGTAATTTTCTACCTTCTGGATCTTCTTTCTCAAAAGGTGTTAAATTAATGTATGACGATGTAAATTTTTCCAACACATCTAACAACACATCTTTGGTTGCCATGTGACGTACCTGACTACGTAATTTAAATTTCTCAATAATTTCCTTCACATTAGGACTGAAACCGTTTAGATAATCTTCAAAATTAGCCTGTAAAATTTGTTGGCTGTTGGTTGCGGTATCTTTTAATTTTTGAAGTGTCCACGTGCTTACATTATAAAACACATAACCCGAAGCATCACGAAGTCCAGATTCATCCCATTCTGTGAACTTGGCTTCGTCACGTTGAAAGGCCAGTTCTTCTAAAACTGCGTCTTTTGTTGGTTCTAACAACGCGTCTAAACGACGTAATACGATCATTGGCAAAATAACATCACGGTATTTTCCTCGTACGTAAACGTCTCGAAGACAGTCGTCTGCTATAGACCAAATGAAGGATACTAATTTATTGTGTGATGATTTGTTCATTATAAAAAAGAATGTTTTTTGATGGATGGATTAAGCGCATTTAGGATGTAATCTATTCTAAAAATTAAGTCAGTTGGAATTTTAAAAGCGCTATTTATTCGAAAGGGAGTTTAAAGATAGAAAAACCATACCTAAAACCTAATAAAAAACGATAACCGTAAAAATAGACCGCTTCATACATATTAAAAGCATGTCAACAAAAATCCCGTAACAGTAAAACCATTACGGGATTCATCAAAATACAAAGCTAAAGGCCTACAGCTAAAAGCCTAAAGCAATTAACCATCAACCACCAACGGCAATTTTCATACAATGCCCTTGCGCAAGCTCATAGAGCTCACCGTTCACCATTTGGTAAAACACAATGGCAGTACCACCAAAAACAGCCGTGGTTGCCGGTACTGGACCTTGGGCAGAAAGATCTACCTCCAAATCTGTAGCAGCACCAACCATCCCGCCAAGCGCAATTGGGGCACTATAAATAACCCCTCCAATCCCATTAGGGCTGGCCTCAACAGGAACATAGGTTTTGGTAGCAGGATCCCACTCGTAATTGCTTACAAACCCAGCAGCTAATGCCAGTTTAAAATGGGTAGCGCCCTCTGGCCTTAATACATAAGTATCGCTATTAAAGTCGGGCACGTTCCAGGTCAACGTATCACGGTTGGCATTAAGAACAGGTGCAGGCGCAGGCGCATTAAAATGACTGTCAAATGGCTTTTTAATATTAAAGTTAAAGCCAACAAACGTGTCCAAATGGTCCACAAGACTTATGGCACGTTCACCACGCAGTCCTGCCCCACTCGCAACTACAGTACGCATCAAGCCAGTAACCCGGCTACTGATAAAGGTATCGGCAACCAAGCGCACAATACCGGCAAAAGATTCTCTAAAAGATTTGCCACAAACGGCAGAACCACCAAATTCGCGCATGTTTTCACGAGTACGCTTGTACGCAGGATCATTCATAATCCTGTTACGGCTCAAACGGTTTTTGGTCTTTATTAAAGACTCACCGTTTTTTCTGTAGAAGGTCAACCCATCAAGAGTCCCTTCAATTCTGATAAAGGAATTATTCTTTGCCATAATAAAGAAGTTTATGATTGTGCCGCCCATGGCATCCAATGGCGAACACAATCTGGTTTACTTCTGCGCCGTATAGACGCACGAGATCGAGGGCAAAATGGACCAATTAAAGGTTCATAAAATCGAATTTTACAAACAGCTGTAAGTCAAACATATAAAATATTTTTTAATTCGTAAATTATTTATTTTTAAGTATTTACATAAAAACCATTCAATTATGTATAATTTCTCATAAAAGACATAAAAATCAGATCCTTTTTTAAACAATTAGCGTACCAACCCGAATCCCAAATACAAATCTCATAAAAATGCAAACCACTGGTTTTATGTAAACTATAACCCAAAATAAGCAATCAAGCCTCATTAATCAAAAACACAACAGACAAACCACAACCAATACCAAACACAAACCATCATCGCAACACCATTCCGACGCAGTCGGAAAAGCGCTCGTCAGTATAAAGAGCCATTTCCGTTAAGAATCGCTGAAGCCTTGGAAGCGATTTAGGGAGTGTGCTCTGGTTTTAATGGCGCAAAAACGCCATTAAAAATGCCTTCGAGCGTAAAAGCCTTTTTTGGTTCTTTTTTGGGCACAAAAAAGAACAACACAATCAAAAGAAAGAAAAGGAATATCAAGTACAGATCATTAAGAGCGAGAAACGAGCGCAGCAATCCCACAAAATTTAAGCGAAGACATACCACACAGTCAAAAACAAACACCAAACAACAACCTCCATCGCAACATCATTCCGACGCAGTCGGAAAACGCGGACGTCAGCATATAGAGATCACTTCCGTAAAGAATCGCCGAAGCCTTGGAGGCGATTTAGGGAGTGAGCTTTGGTTTTAATGGCGCAAAAACGCCATTAAAAATGCCTTCGGTCGCAAAAGCCTTTTTTGGTTCTTTTTTGGGCTCAAAAAAGAACAGTACAATAAAAAAAGAAAAAGGAATAGTATCTATAGGTCATTGCGAGCAAGGTACGAGCACGGCAATTCCACACAATTTAAGCGAAGACACACCACACAGTCAAAAACAAACACCAAACAACAACCGCCATCGCAACATCATTCCGACGCAGTCGGAAAATGCGGACGTCAGCATATAGAGATCACTTCCGTAAAAAATTGCTGAAGCCTTGGAAGCAATTTAGGAAGTGAGCTCTGGTTTTAATGGCGCGAAAACGCCATTAAAAATGCCTTCGGACGCAAAAGCCTTTTTTGGTTCTTTTTTGGGCTCAAAAAAGAACAGTACAATAAAAAAAGAAAAAGGAATAGTATCTATAGGTCATTGCGAGCAAGGTACGAGCACGGCAATTCCACAAAATTTAAGCGAAGACATAACACACAGTCAAAAACAAACACCAAACAACAACCTCCATCGCAACATCATTCCGACGCACTCGGAAAACGCGGACGTCAGTATATAGAGCTCACTTCCGTAAAAAATTGCTGAAGCCTTGGAAGCAATTTAGGAAGTGAGCTCTGGTTTTAATGGTGCGAAAACGCCATTAAAAATGCCTTCGGACGCAAAAGCCTTTTTTGGTTCTTTTTTGGGCTCAAAAAAGAACAACACAATAAAAAACAAAAAATAAAACATTTGAAGAAGCAGGTTGCCATGCTAGTACCTCACTCGCAATGACCAACGGCAGTTTGATATTTCAAGCATTACTATCCAAAACAAAACCGACACACCAAAACCAACACCAAAGAAACACCTCCATCGCAACACCATTCCGACAAAGTCGGAAAAGCGCTCGTCAGTATAAAGACCCATTTCCGTTAAAAATCGCTGAAGCCTTGGAAGCGATTTAGGAAATGGGGCTTGGTTTCAATGGCGCAGTAAAGCCATTGAAAATACCTTCGAGCGTAAAAGCCTTTTTTGGTTCTTTTTTGGGCTCAAAAAAGAACAACGCAACAAGACATATGAAAAAGCATATTGCCACGCTCCTACCTCACCCGCAATGACCAACGGCAGTTGAACCTATCAAGCCTCATTAATCAAAAACACAACCGACACACCAAAATAAACACCAAACAACAACCACCATCGCAACACCATTCCGACAACGTCGGAAAACGCGGACATCAGCATATAGAGATCACTCCCGTAAAGAATCGCCGAAGCCTTGGAAGCAATTTAGGAAGTGAGCTCTGGTTTCAATGGCTCAGAAAAGCCATTGAAAATACCTTCGAGCGTAAAAGCCTTTTTCGTTCTTTTTTGGGCTCAAAAAAGAACAACACATCTAACAAATCACCCAAAGCTCATTCCCAGATCATCCTCAGGTCATCCTCAGTCCACCTATCGGTTTTTCTTACAGTAGTTTTTAGTACACTTCAAAACAAATCAAAAATTCGAACCCCTAAACCGCTCGGATCGCTGCTTTAGGCAATGGTCTAATGATGCAATCCCATGACATCTCTCATACTGCAAGGGGTTATACCATCTTACGCATGGAGTGTGCCCTTAGCCTTAAGATGTGCAAGACTAAATATCTGCTAAAGTGCATTTTTCTTTAAATGACTCATTAAGGGCGGTAGAGCCATGCTATACCCTTATCTGTTGGAGCATTATTGAAAAAGCTGAGGCTATAGTTTGCAGAGCCGCGCCTCTTAATGAAAGATATAACTTACATCTAATCGATTAAGTGCAAATAAATAGGTTTATTTACGATTTATATTTTTTTATAATCATTTTTTTAAATACTTTGCACCCCATTATTAGAACCCAAACCTAAACATTATGAAAAAATTTTTACTAGCTGTTGTCTTGATGCTGTGCGCATTAGGCAGTGATCGCAGCGTGTACGCACAAACCCTATCGGCAGGTGATATTGCTTTTATCGGCTTTCATCTGGACGATAATGATGGTTTTACTTTTATTACTTTAAAAGATATTCCAAGTGGGGAAGTCATTTATTTTACAGACCATAGTTGGTCCTATTCCTTTAACACTTGGCATAACAACACAGCGGATGCCCACTACGCTTGGACTGCTACCTCTCCGGTATCCATTGGCACCATCGTGACAGTTACCGAAACGGGTTCAGCAACCAATATCTTGTCGGCAACCACAGGTACCATGTCCAAAGAGACTGGGGGAGATTTTTCTTTAATACAGTCTGGCGACGTTATTCTTGCTTATCAAAGTACTACGGGTGCACAACCTGCGGCCACCAACGCCACGTTTTTAGCAGGCATTTATACGGATGACAACTTTGGCCATAACACGGATTGTGATGGTAGTCAAGGTTGGTATAACGGCACTCCTTGTGCTTCTGACTTTACCCCAGATGGTGAACTATCCAATAACTCAAATGCTTCAGGTATTCCGCCAGGATTGACCAATGGCGTTGATGCTGTACATTTATATCCTGCCCCAATTTTAGAGTCTGTTTCTGAAAATGATAATGGTAGATATACAGGTTCCTTAAATGGGACTGCGGATGCTATTAGAGCACTGATCAACGACAGAACCCAATGGGAGTTTGAAGATGATGCTAGCTACGACATTTCCCCTTCAAGCTATGCTACACCCAGTATCACGCCGTCTGGGCCTTCATGTACCATGACAGCCTCTATTACATCACAAACCAATATTGCTTGTAATGGTGGAGCAACCGGTTCTTTAACCGTTACACCGGCAGATGGCGCATCTCCTTATACCTATTTATGGGATGATGGTTCTGCCCAAACTTCGGCTACTGCTTCAGGACTTAGTGCCGGAACATATGAAGTAACAGTTACCGACACTAACGGATGTACTGCTACCGCCAGTGCAACTATAAGTCAACCTGCAACTGGATTAAGCCTTACACCGGCATCCCTAACCAACATCGCTTGTAATGGTGGAACAACAGGCGCGGCCACCGTAAACGCTGCTACAGGAGGAGCTGGATTCTATACCTACAACTGGACACCGGGCAACCCAACAGGTGACGGTACCACATCGGTATCAGGACTTAGCGCTGGTACATGGACCTGTACTGTAACCGATGACAACGGCTGTACTGCTAGCCAATCGTTTACCGTTACCCAGCCTACAGTGTTAAGCCTCACCCCTGCATCACAAACCAACATCGCTTGTAATGGCGGAACAACAGGTGCTGCAACTGTAAATGTTGCTACTGGAGGAGCTGGTGGATATACCTATAACTGGACGCCAGGAAACCCAATAGGCGACGGCACAACATCTGTCACAGGTCTTTCGGCAGGCACATGGACCTGTACCGTAACCGATGCCAATGGCTGTACCGCTAGCCAATCGTTTACCGTTACCCAACCTGCAGCGGCATTAAACCTTACCCCTGCATCACAAACCAACATCGCTTGTAATGGCGGTACAACAGGAGCTGCAGCTGTAAATGTTGCTACTGGAGGAGCTGGTGGATATACTTATAACTGGACACCGGGAAACCCAACGGGAGATGGCACAACATCTGTTTCAGGACTTAGCGCAGGCACATGGACCTGTACCGTAACCGATGCCAATGGCTGTACCGCTTCGCAAAGTTTTACAGTAACCCAACCTGCAGAAGCATTAAACCTTACCCCTGCATCACAAACCAACATCGCTTGTAATGGTGGAACAACGGGTGCTGCAACTGTAAATGTTGCTACCGGAGGAGCTGGTGGATATACTTATAACTGGACACCAGGCAACCCAATAGGCGACGGAACAACATCTGTCACAGGCCTTTCGGCAGGCACATGGACCTGTACCGTAACCGATGCCAATGGCTGTACCGCTTCGCAAAGTTTTACAGTAACCCAACCTGCAGAGGCATTAAACCTTACCCCTGCATCACAAACCAACATCGCTTGTAATGGTGGAACAACAGGTGCTGCAAATGTAAATGTTGCTACTGGAGGAGCTGGTGGATATACTTATAACTGGACGCCAGGAAACCCAATAGGCGACGGAACAACATCTGTCACAGGCCTTTCGGCAGGCACATGGACCTGTACCGTAACCGATGCCAATGGCTGTACCGCTTCGCAAAGTTTTACAGTAACCCAACCTGCAGAGGCATTAAACCTTACCCCTGCATCACAAACCAACATCGCTTGTAATGGTGGAACAACAGGTGCTGCAACTGTAAATGTTGCTACTGGAGGAGCTGGTGGCTATACCTATAACTGGACGCCAGGAAACCCAACAGGTGATGGAACAACATCTGTCACAGGTCTTTCGGCAGGCACATGGACTTGTACCGTAACCGATGCCAATGGCTGTACCGCTAGCCAATCGTTTACCGTTACCCAACCTGCAGCGGCATTAAACCTTACCCCTGCATCACAAACCAACATCGCTTGTAATGGTGGAACAACAGGTGCTGCAACTGTAAATGTTGCTACTGGAGGAGCTGGTGGATATACTTATAACTGGACGCCAGGAAACCCAACAGGCGACGGTACTACATCGGTCTTAGGTCTTTCGGCAGGCACATGGACCTGTACCGTAACCGATGCCAATGGCTGTACCGCTAGCCAATCGTTTACCGTTACCCAGCCAACTATATTATCAGCTAATACCGTTGTAGATGCCAATGCAACCTGTAATGGGGCAACGGATGGCGCAGCTACTGCAAGTGCAACAGGTGGAACAGCACCATACACTTATTCATGGAGTAACGCTGCAACAACCGCTTCAATAGTAGGCGTTGCAGCTGGAACTTATGATGTGACCATCACGGATGCTAACGGCTGTACCGATACCGCTAGTGTAACCATTACAGAGCCGGTTGCCCTAGTAGCTAGTGCCGTAGTGGATGCCAATGCGGCCTGTAACGGTGGCACAGGTGATGTGACCATTAGTATTGCCGGTGGGGTGTCCCCATTTGAATATACCATCAATGGAACTACCTATAGCGGTTTTCCTGATCCAACTTTAGAAGTTTCTGGATTGCCTGCGGGAACTTACCCCATCACCACCAGCGATGCCAACGGCTGTAGTGCCACAACCTCGGTAACCATTACGGAGCCGGTTGCCTTAGTGGCTAGTGCCGTGGTGGATGCCAATGCGGCCTGTAACGGTGGCACGGGTGAGGTCACCATTAGTATTACCGGTGGGGTGTCCCCTTTTGAATATACCATCAATGGAACTACCTATAGCGGTTTTCCTGATCCAACTTTAGAAGTTTCAGGATTGCCTGCGGGAACCTACCCCATCACCACCAGCGATGCCAACGGCTGTAGCGCCACAACCTCGGTAACCATTACGGAGCCAGTTGCCCTAGTGGCCAGTGCCGTGGTGGATGCCAATGCGGCCTGTAACGGTGGTACGGGTGACGTTACCATTAGTATTACCGGTGGGGTGTCCCCGTTTGAATATACCATCAACGGCACCACTTACAGTAATTTTCCTGATCCAACTTTAGAAGTTTCAGGATTGCCTGCGGGAACCTACCCCATAACCACCAGCGATGCCAATGGCTGTAGCGCCACAACATCGGTAACCATTACGGAGCCTGCTATTATAGACAATAGTGTTGTTCTAACCGACGGCGTATTGACAGCTAACGCCACTGACGTGACTTACCAATGGTTTGCATGTCCGAATACAGAATTGATTGGTGAAACCAATCAGAGCTTTACTCCTACAGCAGTAGGCGATTATAAAGTGGTGCTTACAAATAGCAATAGCTGTACCGTTACTTCGGAATGTATTACAGTGACCACTTTAGGCTTGAACCCAGTGACGCCTAATGCTTTGAAAGTAAGGGTATATCCAAATCCTGCTTCCGCTGAGATTCAGGTGTCTGGGTTGCAAACTACTGAAAGCTATAGTATTTATGACACTTTAGGTAAATTAATGCTGAAGGGCAATACCTCTAACAAAGCAGTCATCAATGTTCAGGATCTATCGAGCGGTATGTATTTTATAACCATTGGAAACCATGTCATCCGATTTATCAAAAACTAAATTATCAGTACATATCGCTTCAAAGGAGTATGTATTTAAAAAGCTTCGGGACCCCATATGGAGGTTCCGAAGTTTTTTTTATGGCAACCGTGAAGTATGAGTAGCGATAATTAGTTATTTGAAATACTACCACAAATTCAAAAACACAATAGACAAACCACAACCAATAACAAACACGAACCATCATCGCAACACCATTCCGACAGCGTCGGAAAAGCGCTCGTCAGTATAAAGAACCATTTCCGTTAAAAATCGCTGAAGCCCTGGAAGCTATTTAGGAAATGGTTCTTGGTTTCAATGGCGCAGTAAAACCATTGAAAATACCTTTGAGCGTAAAAGCCTTTTTTGGTTCTTTTTTGGGCACAAAAGAGAACAACAACATGAAAAAGAAAAAGGAATAGTATCTATAGGTCATTACGAGCAAGGTACGAGCACGGCAATCCCACACAATTTAAGCGAAGACATACCACACAGTCAAAAACAAACACCAAACAACAACCTCCATCGCAACACCATTCCGACAACGTCGGAAAATGCGGACGTCAGCATATAGAGCTCACTTCCGTAAAAAATTGCTGAAGCCTTGGAGGCGATTTAGGGAGTGAGCTCTGGTTTTAATGGCGAGAAAACGCCATTAAAAATGCCTTCGGACGCAAAAGCCTTTTTTGGTTCTTTTTTGGGCACAAAAAAGAACAACACAATAGAAAATAGAACATATGAAGAAGCAGATTGCCACGCTCTTACCTCACTCGCAATGACCAACGCCAGTTTGATATTTAGAGCATTACCAGGTAAAACAAAACCGACACACCAAAACCAATACCAAGCAACAACCAACATCGCAACAGCATTCCGAAGCAGTCGGAAAATGCGGACGTCAGCATATAGAGCTCACTTCCGTAAAGAATCGCCGAAGCCTTGGAAGCAATTTAGGAAGTGAGCTCTGGTTTTAATGGCGAGAAAACGCCATTAAAAATGCCTTCGTACGCAAAAGCCTTTTTTGGTTCTTTTTTGGGCACAAAAAAGAACAACACAATAGAAAATATGAAGAAGGAGATTGCCACGCTCGTACCTCACTCGCAATGACCAACGGCAGTTAGATATTTAAAATTACTATCCAAAACAAAACCGATACACCAAAACCAACACCAAGCAACAACATCATCGCAACACCATTCCGACAATGTCGGAAAAGCGCTCGTCAGTATAAAGAACCATTTCCGTTAAGAATCGCTGAAACCTTGGAAGCGATTTAGGAAATGGTTCTTGGTTTCAATGGCGCAGAAAAGCCATTGAAAATACCTACGAGAGCAAAAGCCTTTTTTGGTTCTTTTTTGGGCACAAAAAAGAACAGCATAATAAGAAAAGGAATATCAAGTAAAGATCATTGCGAGCGAGGGACGAGCGCGGCAATCCCGCACAATTTAAGCGAAGACAAACCACACAGTCAAAAACAAACACCAAACACCACCCTCCATCGCAACAGCATTCCGACAACGTCGGAAAACGCGGACGTCAGCATATAGAGCTCACTTCCGTAAAGAATCGCCGAAGCCTTGGAGGCGATTTAGGGAGTGAGCTCTGGTTTTAATGGCGAGAAAACGCCATTAAAAATGCCTTCGGACGCAAAAGCCTTTTTTGGTTCTTTTTTGGGCACAAAAAAGAACAACAGATACAACAAATCACTCAAAGATCATCCCCAGATCATTCCCAGATCATTCTCGGGTCATTCTCGGGTTATCCTCGGGTCACCTATAGATTTTTCTTACAGTAGTTTTTAGTACACTTCAAAACAAATCAAGAATTCAAAACCCTAAACCGCTCGTATCGCTGCATCAGGCAATGGCCTGTAGGCATAATACTGTAAGACTTCTTCAATGGCATGTTTCAATGCTTTGTTGATGGGTAGAATAATATTCCCCATATGGAAATCTATTTGGTTCAATTGCATGTAGTACTCTGTAAAGATGGGCACATAAAGCCCTTTGGAAATGGCCTCGGCGGTATCGGCATACCGTTCTGCCTGTCCTTCTTTAATGATCTTACAGGTGGCCAACCTGAGGTTGCCATACTTATCGGTATTGGCGGCAAAACCAAAGAGCCTGCAAATGAGTCCGCGGTATTTGTAATCGCTACAGCGCCCATGATCCAATTTGGTGAGTGGTGCATAAATAAAACAGGTGGCCGAATGGGTTTTGTTGAGTAGCGCGAGTGTGTTTTCTGCCTCACCGTTCAAAAAAAGATGAAAGGCCCAAGGCAAAAACTCTAAAGGCGAGGCCTCAATATCTGGATAGGTACAGCATTTGCCACAGCCTGCGACACAGCCTAGACCTGATGCTTGTTGAAACTGAGCGCTTTCTTGCTCTAATTGAAGAAACAGGGCTTCTACCAGTTCCACTCTTTGCACTATGGTCATGTATTTTTTAGGAAAGGTAGTCTTATTTTAGGCCGTTAGTGCAGGAATTAACTTATGGTTGGGGGAAAATTGGGGATGAGGGATCTGGGATGAAGTATATGGACGGAAGACCGAGGACGGGAGAGAAAAGTATTAAGTATAAAGTACTAAGTATTTAGTATGGCTGGGTGGAAAGATTAGTTATTAGGTATGAGGGATTAGGGATTAGGGATTAGGGATTAGGGATAAAGTATAAGGACGGGAGACCGAGGACGGGAGATGAAAGTATGAAATATAAAGTACTAAGTATTTAGTATGGCTGGTTGGGAAGATTAGTTATTAGGTATGAGGGATTAGGGATTAGGGATTAGGGATTAGGGATTAGGGATAAAGTATAAGGACGGAAGACCGAGGACAGGAGAAAAAAGTATGAAGTATAAAGTACTAAGTATTAATTATGGCTGGGTGGTGTAATTGTATTCAGGAACCTTTGTAAACACATATCCCTTTAGACCTTCTCTTTTTTGAGCTCATTTTATTTTTAACAATTATTTTTCGTAATACATCTAGGTCAATAGTACCCTTTATAAAAGTGAAACTTTCAAGTGCTACTGATAATTTAGAATTTTAGTTTTCTTGACCAATTGCTGTCTTTGTTAAAATAAAAAATAGAATGAAGAAATAAATAGAAATTGAAAAACGATAACATTTCAGAATATGATCGGTTTCGTTAATATTCAAACTCAATAGCAAGCAGCAAAGTAAACCATACCCAATACAATGTATATTACTGATTAGCAATTAGTAAATTGATTTATTAATTTTACGCCGTAAAGGTAGTACGGCATTTAGGGACAACCCTAAGTTATACAATGACGATTTTATTTATATCATAAAAAGGATGGAATACCTAATAAATCGTTAATGGTATCTAATAAAATATCAACTCATTACCCTAGGATCAAAATCCTTAACATTATTAATTACCCCCCCCCTTTTACTAACCAAGAAATACCAAATGAGATGATTGCAGTGGTTTCAAAATCAAACTTTTAATTTGAAGGTTAAAGACCATAAATCTGAAGTCATAACTATAAATCCATGCCTAAATTCAAACAATTGCCATATTAACGTTCACTTAATTTTACTAAGATACCCTCTAATAATTAGGCAAAAACGCGTATTAACAGTATTTTGCATTGTAACGGCTTTACATAAGTTCACCTGATTGCAATTTTTTTGAATAAAATACCTTGATTTAATGTTCAAATTATTATTCCTATTTTTCTTTTGGTCTATCTGTGCCATTGGGCAACAGCAATGGCCCTCTACCGCAGATTTCAACAACCCGGTTTCTGAAGACGGCTTTTTAATCCCTAGTCATAAAGCATCGTTTGGGTTGAATCAACATACCAATCGTGATATCGTTTATTTTACCGAAGTTGACGCCGTCCAGGAGGTTCTGGTCATCGGGACGACCGAAAGGGATTCTACCTTTAATGATATTTTGGTTACCAAACTTGATACCAATATGGTGCAACTCTGGCAAAAACGATATTCCTTGGGTACAGATTTGTCTTATGATGTTCCGATAAAACCTTATATCGATTCCGATAATAATCTAACCCTTGTTTGTCGAAGTCTAACAAAAAACTCCATTCGCAGTGGTTTGTTATATGTTATAAAGTATGATTCCCAAGGTAATCTGTTATGGGATGTCAATGTAGATGAATTTAACACCTCCTCCTACGATGATTATGAATATCAAAATTCATTTATGGATGAAACTGGTCATTTAAGAATTGTACAAACCAAGAATTACGACGTAGCACCACTGCAGCGTTTTCACTTTTATACTATATATCCTAATGGCGAAATCATTGATAGCTTCACCGAGGATAACCTCACGGAAATAGATCATATCAATTCAAACAGTTTCGACTATGAAGTTGCCTATTTCAATGGACATTACTACCTGAAATACAGAAAGGCCACTAGTATAGATAATGATTATGTATCAGAGCATTTTATCAAAAAATTCAATACATCTTCTATGGAAACCTATCAACTGGATGATATTATTGACCTCACCAACATCTACAATTTTAATGAAAGTAAAATGAAGATTGGTATTGATGGAGGTATCTATTTTATACAGCCGCAAACAGTGGGTAATAGTTTCGAAATTCTAAAATTGAATAGTAGTGGAGCTCTAGTGTACAATATAAATTCTGAAGTAGGTTTTGATAAGGAGATAATTGATGCGACCATAAATGGTGATGATAATCTTATACTATTTACCAACAGTAAACCCTCATCCTCGTCAGGTAACCTTACCTTCAATAAAACAGAGTATGATGATACTGGCAATATCGTTTTTAATGTTACCGTTGGGGACACTTACGTTGATGGTCTAAAATTAAATAATGAAGGGAAGGTTTTAGTATATTCAAATACAAACTTTAAATTGTTTAGTGCTACCTTGGAACCTCTCGGCCAATTTAACGGTAACTATGATGCTGTAAATGATTTCAATAGCCTTGATAATACCAATTTGGTTATTGGTAAAACTAATGCTTCAAGTATGTTTCCAGGCAGCTCCTTTCAAAGCCAGCAGGACATGGAGATTCATAAAATAGATGAAAATCAAATTATTAGTAGCTATACGTTTAGTGGTGAGGGTACCTCGAAAGCAAATAGACAAAAAATAATTCAGGACGGCCTTGGGAATTACATCGTGGCTTCCGAGGAAAAGTTAGGACCAGATGATTGGAGCATCACAAATCTTGCGCCTTTAAGAAGAACCCTCTATAAGTATGACAATGATTTAAATCTTATCTGGAGCCTTGTAATAGAAAACGCAATGGTAAGTGCCTACTCTCCAGACGACAAAAATTTTTTAATTGATGAGAATAACGATATCTATATCAATACAATGGCAAATCCCGATACTTTCGAGCTAATAAAGGTTTCCTCTGATGGAACGATTATTTATCAAGTACCGAGTTATAGAACAGCGAATATGTATTTTGACGAAAATAACAATATCAAAATAGTATCCCCGCCAGTATATAATTATGATTCAAATGTTAATGACACTAACATCTATACGCTTAGTATTGATGACGGCAGTTTTGTTGAAGAAAATGTCTTTCCCGGATTAGAATTTCTTGATCAGTTTAAAAACGCTGACAATGAATCTTACATTTATATGTTTACTAACAATGACGAACCCTATATAAAGATTTATAAAAATATGGCTTTGGAAATTGAGCAGGACTTATATACGGGTAGTAATTTTGGAAGTCTTAATGCACGGTATATTGACCATAGTGGAAATATCATCTTTTCTTCTTCTTATAATCAGATTAACGAAAAACTGTATCGTTTAACGCTTGATAATGTTTTTGACTATATTTCTACAAATGAAGGTGTGGCTAACATTAAAGAGATTAATAACAAAATCTTTACCTATCATTCTGATGACCATATTAGGATGTATGATTATGACTTAAATTTAGTAACCACCTCCACCGAAGAATTTTTAAACATGCCCATTTTTTTTGAATACGGGGCTTTTATTTTGGTCAATACCCCATTTAACAATAATGTGCGAGTGGTAGATGAAAATTGCTCAGTTGTGGATGAATTTCATATTCCAAGTAGTCTATTTACGCGTCATGCTATTATTGATTCCGAAGGCGATTTAGTTTTAACGGGTCAAAATGGTTATCATGTTGGAACGTTTCATCATTATGGCTGGGCACGTGGCTTCATTCATAAATATTCAAGCATAAAAAACACTCTAGGTACTATTAGAATCGAAAAGTCTCAAAATGACGCTGTCATATTCCCAAATCCTTCAAACGGAATAATTAATTTTCACAGTGTAAACCAAAGCATTCGACAAGTTGAAGTTTATGATATGACCGGAAGATTGATCAACTTCACCTTATCTACGACAATGAATGTTCAAAACTTACCAAACGCCGCTTATATAGCTAAAATTACACTTGGTAACGGAATAGTAGTAAATAAGAAATTTATTAAATATTAGCGCATTTAGAAATCTAACTTATGTCAATTCAAAAAATAGGCTCAGTTGCTTTACCATAAATATTGGAACCAAAAAGCTATTGTTCGTTTTCGCTCTCCCAGTTCTAATTATAATTTATCCAATTCCATTATATCTCTTAATTAAATAACAATAAGAAATGGATTCCAAAATTTGAGTCTACATCTAATAGTCGATGATTGGTCATTATTTCAAATTTTCCTTTGTGTTTCCTTTGCTTCTCCTTCGGGTCAACCCAGGGTTAGTTAATGATTTTTCTTACAGTGGTTTTTTGTGCAATTCAAAATAAATTAAGAATTCAATACCCTAAACCAAGCGTATTGCTGCATCAGGCAATGGTCTGAAGGCATAATACTGTAAGACTTCTTCAATGGCACGTTTCAAGGCTTTGTTGATGGGCTCATAAAGCCCTTTGGAAATGGACTCGACGGTATCGGCATACTGTTTGCCTGCCCTTTTTTAATGTTCTTACAGTTGGCCGAACGGTTTTGTTTTGAGCAGCGCAAGTATGATGAGGGATGAAGGATGAGGACGGGAGAAAAAAGTATTGAGTATAAAGTACTAAGTATTTAGTATGGCTAGGTGGGGATATTGGGTATTAAGTATTAGGGATGAAGTATAAGGACGGAAGACCGAGGACGGGAGAAAAAAGTATGAAGTATAAAGTACTAAGTATTTAGTATGGCTGGGTGGGAAGATTGGGGATGAACGAATTTGGAGCTTAGCATTGCTTTGTGTACTTAATTCTTAATTCTTAATTCTTGATACTTGATACTACATCCCATTACCTTGAGTTTACCAGCAATACGTTAAGCACCTCATTGGGCTTTATTTTGTGGTAAGGTGAATTGAGCAGCACCGCCAATCGATCTTCGAGATGGAGGATCTCTAGAGCGTACTTGTGCCGTTCGTCACGGTTCTTGGTGTCCGATTGTTTTTTCTTTAAATAGTTGAGCGCGCCTTCATAGTAGGCAATGTCCATAAGCCTAACAAACTGCTCTGCATTGAGGTTTGGGATGCCTGCGGACTTGACGATGGTTCTAATGTATTTGTAATGCATATTACAAAGCTACTCATATCTGTAGCAGAACCTTGCTTCTATTTGTAGCATGTTGATGACTTTGATGATTAGGAGCTGTTATTTCATTGATATCAATGCGGTTGAAGGAAGATCTAAAACTAAGCTAGAGCGGAAACTGGAGTTGCTACCAAAAAATAATCCCACCAACATAGCACAGTGGTGGGATTTTCAACAATAGCCCTCTATTATTATTTAGTAGCGTTTACTGTATTTAGCTATCAATACATCTTAGACAGACAAGTAAATGCTTGATTAAAGAACGCATTAAAATGGATGTTTTTTATGTAAAATGTTCTGAAACCCTCAATTTTGTTCTAAAACAAAAACTGCTCTTTTTTAGATTTTCCCTCTAAAACAGGGCTATACGCCGTTAGATGGCTTGATCTAAGTTAGTTGCGTAATTTTTGGAGCGTTTGAGCTCTACTCCGGCCAGTGTGACCTTAGCGGCTTCAATTTTCTCTATATATTTAGGGTTGATGGCCACACCTCTACTTATTTGTACGAGTGTGTTTTTGGGCATGAGCTCTAAAAAGGAGGTTAAAGAAGACCGTATTAAGGTGTTTTTGCTTTGGTAATGCAACTTTATATAGACATGCTCTGCTTCTACATAAAGTAATTCTGAAAGGTTGATGTTATAGGTGGTGGTGCCAATAGTGATGCTGGTGTAGTTGCTCTCGTTATCTCCCATATTATCAAAAATGATATCCATGGTCATTAACAAGGTGGCATGATTGAGCGGTTTGTTGATATAGCCCTTAGGGTGCAGTGCTTTTATTTTAGTTAGGGTATCTTCATCATTATAAGAGGTCATGAATATAAAGGGCAAACCGTAATTGGCATTGATGTACTGGGCCACATCAATGCCTGTTTTTTCTCCTGAAATCTTAATATCCAGAAGCACCATATCTACCTTGGTAGAGTCTAGAATGGCTTGAGCCCCTTTATAATCTATAGCAATGCCGGCGCATCTATAGCCATGCTTGAGCATGGCTTGTTTGAGTTGTTGTGCCAGTAAGACCTCATCTTCTACAATGAGGATGTTTTTTATATTTTTAAGCATGTTTGCAATCTTCTTTATACTTTGTGTTTTAATTTGATATGGTAAGATGAGCCGTAGCGTACCAACTTGCCATTAAGCTGCTCTACCATACTTTGAATGATGAAGCCCCCTAAACTTTCGCCCTTTGGTTTGTCTTCAAAATTATTTCCAGAGTCTGAGTACATCATAATGATCCACTCATTTTTGGACTCAATGCGCAGCTCGACGTCTAAAACCCCAACGGTTTCTGCATGCTCAATACTATTGCTCAAGAGCTCATTGATAATGATGCCCATTGGCAAGGCGGTATCAATGGTCACTTTAATGCGCTCTACCCACTGCTGGTAATTGATGGTTCTTGCTGAAATGCTTATGAGTGCGTTGGAGATTTTGTTTAGATAATCTTCCAGATCATAGAAGCTGCCCTCTATTTGCTGATCAGCATATACAAATTGCTCATGTGCAATGGCTATGGCACTGATGCGGTGCTCTAGGTTATTGAGTTTTTCGATGTAACGCGGATCTTCAAACTCTTCACTTTGGAATTTTATCAGACTAATGATGAGCGAGAGGTTATTTTTAACGCGGTGGTTGAGTTCTTTTAAGAGCATTTCGCGCTCTACTAATTTATCTGAAATATCCACTTTGGCTAACCGTAAGCGCTTTCTACTTCGGCCAATAACCACTAAACTTACAATGGAGATCGCACAGATGGCAATGGTAAAAATAGCGGTACTGAAGGCGAGTATAAACTTATTCTCATTTTCAATGGCTGATTTTTCGGCCCTACTCTGCCCGTCCCTGATTTTATCTACCTCAAAACGCGTAAGATCTACGTTGCGAAGACTTGCTGCTAATGAGTCGCGGATGCGATTGAACTGCTTTATCACTAATTCTGTTTCATCCCTTTGCCCCAAAGCATCCAAAAGCCGACCTTTCAATATAAAAAGATCATTTAACGTATTGATGGGCACTTTATTTAACCCGAGCTTAATGGCTTGATTGATATATTCTAATGCTTGATTATAATCTCCTTTTTCAAAAAAATGAGTGGCTATGTAATGATACGCATAAACTGAGGTATGTGTTTCCCAAACATCATAAGCGGCTGCTTCGCTCAAGAATAATTTTGCAAACTCTAAATGTGCTTGGGTGAACTGCTTTTTATACCAAAAATCATGCAATTGGATGTAATCTCTTATATAATTGCGGTATTCTTCTGGAAATCTATCTTTTACGTTTGAGTTGATAGACTTAAAGGCCTTATTACGGTAGTAGGTGACACTATCTGGTTGATTGAACTTATTATAAATTGAGGCTAAATCATTATTTAAAACCGCAAAACGAGTTGGCCCTAAAGTTAAAGAATCCTTTAGCAATTGATTGACATAGAAGTCTTTTGCTTCTTTGTAGTATCCTGCTTTTATTATAAGTTCTCCATAAACTTTATTTAGATTCTCTGGCTCTGTTTCATCATAGAAATTGTGAAGCGGCCCGAGTCTTCGTAATTCAGAAAATTGCTCGAGCATGCCCACCGTATTTCCAGAATAACTGTACCATTTGAAAATGGCCCAATAGACCTCTATGGCTCCCTTGGAATCCTTAAATCCTGGAATATCCAATAATTCATACAGGTAATATAGCGCGTCATCCCGATCTCCTAGCTCTAAATTGATGGCAACGATACTATGGTAAGCGCCAGCTCTTAAAAGGCGATCTCGGTCTGAATTGAGTTTGGATGAATAGGATTTTGCATGGGCCTCCATTTCTGCAAGATCTTCTTTTGAATAGCGTTTTAAATCTGGAACCGATTCAGGAACTACAGTGAAGTCTGGCGCCACGATGTAGGCATCCTCCAATGAAGTTTGGGCTTGAGTGAGATTTAAGCATAGCAGAAGTATGACCACGAAGATGGCGGTCTCTGGCAAACGCTTTATAAAGTCCCTCAATTTTATATCGTTCAAATTAGCAAGGTATGGCTAAGCCATTAGTATCTACAATTTTAGAATTATTAAAGTAAAATAAAAAATCAATTGTTCTAAAATTTCAATTTCTGTTCTAAAACGTAGTCGCTAAAGCCCCCAATTCATTACAATTATGGTATTTATACTTGCTAAATTTTTTAGGACACCTATCTAACCATCTCGATAATAAGTATTTAATTTTCCTACAAATAAAAAAACCTGCACCTCCTTAGCGTATTGGTCTAAAATACATAACCTAGAAGCCAATACAAGATCAAGAACACCACCACTACCCCAATACAGCCACATTTACCGCCACCTATTTTTTTTGCGCCCCAAGCCGCACCAATAAATCTTAACAACTTTTCCATACTCTTTTTAGATTGTGAATTCTGACCGTTAAAATTACTCTTGAAATTGGTATGCTATAGACTGTATTGCTGTAAAGAGGTGCTTTTATAGATTGACTAAAGTGATTTTTGCTATACTATAATGGCCACCGAAAGACTTTTACTTTACTGCCATAAACATTACAAATAAAAAAAACGCCACCATTCTCATGATTGCGCTCCTGTGCTGTTTTGGTGTTTGACTTTTTTCTGAAAAGTGATGCTTGGTTACTCTACCTCCACTAGCCTACTTACTAATTTCCATTGCCCATCCACATCAACACTCTCGGTGACCCTGATTTTACCTGGTCCCGATTTTTTAATGACATCGATCAATTTGAGATTTTTATGAACCTCAGTATTGATCTCCAGCGGCGGGGTTACCAACCTGCTATTTTTTACGTCAAAAATAAAGAGACGCTCAGTATTGGGCTTTAGGTCCCAAAACCCAATTTCATCGGCACCGTCCCCATTGAGGTCCTTGAGGTTCTCGAGTTGGGATTGGTAGACATCTTCTACTAGCACCGACTCCAACTCTGGATTGCTAAAGCGAATCACGCTATTGCAACCGCCTTTACAAATTACCCTGTTTTTACTCAATCCGTTATTAGAGTCTTTTGAGATGATGACGGGCGACTCTACACTGGCGTAGTCTGAGAGTCCGTCGCCATTAAAGTCACCATACAGCCTCGGATTCTTAGAAATCTGGGCATTGCGGATGCGTTCTTTTGGAAAGATGGGAGCCTCTAGATCTTCGGCACCAATCACGCCTTCTCTAAGGATTTTGAATTCCCCGTTTTTATATATCACAGCGAGGTAGCAGGAATAGGTCGTATTCACGTCTTTATAGCTTACCTTATTCTCAAAGGTGGCCAAAAAATTGCCCTCCTCTTCCACTATTTCTATCTGATCTCCTACAAGGGTTTGACGATAATCAGGAAAGTCTTCGAACAACAATTTTTTATCGGTTGCCACAATTTCCTTGGTACGTTCGGTATCGTAATATTCTACCACATCCATATACTGTTGCTTGAGGTAAGTCGCACGAATGGTGGTATGATTTTCGTTCCATTTAATTACAAATGCCTTGATTTGGTCTTCCTCTCTAGGATTGATCTCGTTACAACTGGAACATAGTACTAGGGCGAGTACTAGAATGACTGAAAAAATTCTCATTTAAAAATTGGGTTTGGGTGTACATTTCTGGTCTTAAAGATACTCATTTTAGAACTGGGTTTTTTGGGGTTGAGTACAAAGTAGTAAGTATTGAGTACAAAGTAGAGATGGGTGGAGATTGGGGATTATGGATTGGGATGGAGGACGGAAGACGGAAGACGGGAGACGGAAGACGGAAGACGGGAGACTGAGTACTAATGATAGTAAATTGGGGATTGGACTGAGGACCGAAGACGGAGGACGGAGGATCTTAGTATGAAGTAGTCAGTATTAAGTACACAGTAGGGATGCGTTGGAAGTTTGGCTATTGGAATGAGCAATTTGGATGGAAGACGGAGGACTGAACACAGAGGACGGAAGACTGGAGACCGAAGACGGAGGACCGAAGATTCTAGTATGAAGTAGCCAGTATTAAGTACAAAACAGGCATGCTTTGGAAGTTTGGTACAAGGTCCTACGTTTTTGGAATCGGTGGGCTTAAAATGTGAATCTATGAACAAAAAAAAGCGCAACCACTATTGTGATTGCGCTTTTGATAATTATTGTTGAAAAAGTGATCTTGGGACGTGATGCTCAAGATCGCTCTTTTCAATTACTTATTTCACTTCTTCGAAGTCTACGTCTTCAACGTCACTACTTTCATCTGCAGCTTGTCCTTTAGATCCTGCTCCAGCATCGGCAGATCCGTCTGGCTGTGCGCCACCTTGTTCTGCTTGTGCTTTGTACATTTCCTCAGATGCTACTTTCCATGCTTCGTTGATTTTCTCTAAAGCTGGATCGATCACTGCGATGTCCTTCGTTTCGTATGCTTTCTTCAATTCCTCTAAAGCCTCTTCAATTGGTTTTTTCTTATCGTCTGATAATTTATCACCAAATTCCTTCAATTGGCTTTCCGTTTGGAAAATCATAGCATCTGCTTGGTTCAATTTATCTGCAGTTTCTTTCGCTTTAGCATCGGCATCAGCATTTGCTTCTGCTTCTTGCTTCATTTTCGCGATTTCCTCTTCAGTTAAACCAGAAGACGCTTCAATACGAATGTCTTGTGACTTGTTAGTTGCTTTATCTGTTGCAGATACTTTGATGATACCATTGGCATCAATATCAAAGGTCACTTCAATTTGTGGTGTCCCTCTTTGTGCTGGTGGAATACCATCTAGGTGAAAACGACCAATTGTTTTGTTATCTGCTGCCATTGGGCGCTCTCCCTGCAATACGTGGATTTCAACCGATGGTTGATTATCTGCCGCTGTAGAGAATACCTGTGATTTTTTAGTTGGAATTGTGGTGTTGGCCTCAATCAACTTCGTCATCACATTACCCATGGTTTCAATACCTAAAGACAATGGTGTAACGTCTAATAACAATACATCCTTAACATCTCCAGTTAATACACCACCTTGAATGGCTGCTCCTAAAGATACGACCTCATCTGGGTTAACGCCTTTACTTGGTGCTTTTCCGAAGAATTTCTCAACCGCTTCTTGTACTGCTGGAATTCTTGTAGATCCACCTACCAAAATTACTTGGTCAATGTCACTCTTAGATAATCCTGCTGCTTTTAAAGCAGACTCACATGGCTCAATGGTGCGTTTTACCAAATCATTGATCAATTGCTCAAACTTAGAACGAGACAGGGTACGTACCAAGTGTTTTGGTCCGCTTGCTGTAGCCGTTACGTAAGGCAAGTTGATTTCGGTTTGTGCAGAAGATGACAATTCAATCTTCGCTTTTTCCGCAGCCTCTTTTAAACGTTGTAACGCCATTGGGTCTTTTCTAAGGTCGATGTCTTCATCTGCCTTAAACTCATCTGCCAACCAGTTGATGATTTTCTCATCGACGTCATCACCACCTAAGTGCGTGTCTCCATCTGTTGACAATACCTCAAATACACCGTCACCTAACTCTAAGATAGATACATCATGTGTACCACCACCAAAGTCAAATACCACTATTTTTTGATCTATTCCTTTTTTATCCATACCATAGGCCAAAGCTGCTGCTGTTGGCTCATTGATGATACGACGTACTTTTAAACCTGCAATCTCACCAGCTTCTTTAGTGGCTTGACGTTGCGAGTCATTAAAATACGCAGGCACAGTAATGACTGCTTCAGTCACATCTTGTCCTAAATAATCTTCAGCTGTTTTCTTCATTTTTTGAAGAATCATTGCTGATAATTCTTGTGGTGTGTATAAACGACCGTCCACATCTACACGTGGCGTATCATTATCACCTTTTACTACTTTATAAGGTACACGTTCTGCTTCATTTTTAGATTCAGAATACTTGTTCCCCATAAACCGCTTAATGGAGTATACGGTTTTGGTTGGGTTAGTTACAGCCTGTCTCTTCGCAGGATCACCAACCTTAATCTCACCGCCTTCAACAAAAGCAATGACAGATGGGGTGGTACGCTTACCTTCTGCATTTGGGATCACAACCGGCTCATTACCTTCCATTACGGAAACACATGAGTTGGTTGTTCCTAAATCGATTCCAATTATTTTACTCATAATATTATATTTTTAGTGTTTATCTGTTTCCTTGTGTTACTTCGGAAACGTGATGTTCAATTTATATTCGGTTAGTGAATGTCAATCATTATGCCACGCAAAAGAATATGACACGATGTCATAATACTTTTTCAGCTTATGACGGGATTACATCTAAGCCTCTAAAAAACAAGGCGCAGCAGGGCTGTCTCGTAGGTCTCCGATTTCATAATCTTATAAATCTGTCATTATTTTTTTTACTTTTATTTTGAAACCCACTAAAATTTGAATTCGTTTTCAACCACAGTATTTAATTTTTATATCTTCACTTCCTCAATGATGCGCTTTCCGTTAGGATGCAGCGTGACCTTTGGCACGTTGATTGTGAATAGCTCATAAACCCGCGAGCGTCCTTAACCTAATGGATCTTCGCCTTAAATCTTTATATTATGAAAAAACTGATGTACTTGGCCTTTGGCTTTGCTTTATTGTTTACTGCCTGTGAAGGCGATCCTGGACCTCCGGGACCTCCTGGGTTTAATGGAGTGGACGGCGGATTAATTGTATCTTCTGCTTTTGAAATTGTCATCGATTTTAATGAAGATAACGATTATCAATTTACTGAATCTTATGGATTTGACGTACTTCCGTCTGACGTTACCTTGGTCTATATTAGATGGGAAACTGATAATGGTCAAGATGTATGGCGCTTGTTAACACAGTCTGTACCTTTTGATGACGGCGATTTGGTCTATAATTATGATTTTACCCAGACCAATGTTCGTTTTTTCTTAGATGGCACCACTAATCTCAGCACCTTGGGCCCTGAGTGGACCGACAATCAAGTGTTTAGAGTGGTAGTAGTTCCTGCTGATAATGTTGACGGCATGGATTTCTCTGATTTTAATGTGGTCTCTGAAAGTTTACAACTCAACGATTTTGAGGTAAGATAATTTTTCAAGCTTACTTAGTAAAAGTCCGAAACATCATGTCTCGGACTTTTTTTATGGCTTCTTCTAAAATATGGAAGCAAAACCCTCACAAAATGTATCTTTGTGACCTCTAAAATAGCTTAACATATGGAATGTATCTCGGTATTTGATATGCTCAAAATTGGTATTGGCCCTTCTAGCTCCCACACCCTAGGGCCGTGGCGCGCTGGCGAACGTTGGATTGCGCAGCTCAAAAAAGCCAATCGGTTTCACAAGGTGGAGCGTATTAGCGTAGACCTTTATGGTTCTTTATCGCTTACCGGCAAAGGACATGCTACCGATTATGCCGTGCTATTGGGATTGAGCGGTGCCGACCCAGAGCGGATTCCCGTAGATACCATTGATGTGATTATCGCCTCCATTAAAAATACCAAAGTGCTGCTCTTTAATAATGAGCACCCCGTGACGTTTGATATGGCTACAGACATCGTCTTCCATAGAAAGTTTCTTCCCTTTCATGCCAATGCCCTCACCTTTACGGCTACCATTAACGGCCGGAAGCACAAAGAGACCTTTTACTCTATTGGCGGTGGCTTTGTGGTGCAAGAAGAGCGTAAAATCTCTAAACAGAACAAACATATTTTTTACTGCACCTTCCCCTACCCTGTAGAAAACGGTGTGCAGTTATTGAAATTTTGCGAACAGCTGAAATTGCCAATTTCAGGCGTGGTTTTAGAAAATGAAAAGTCCATTAGAGATCAAGAAACCATTGACTATGAACTAGAGCGCATTTGGAACACCATGTTAGAGTGCATGTTTGTGGGCTGCCATACCGAAGGCAATCTTCCTGGTGGTCTTAATGTAAGGCGTCGTGCCTATGATATTCACAAGACCTTGATTAGTGATGATTTGCCCTTTGAAGATCCGCACGAATGGATGGAAACCATTCGTTCTACAGAGGTCAAGTTTCGACAAATTCTAAAATGGGTGAGCTGTTTTGCGCTTTCCGTTAATGAGGTCAATGCGTCTTTAGGGCGTGTGGTTACAGCACCTACCAACGGTAGCGCCGGTGTGATTCCTGCAGTACTCATGTACTATTTGGTGATTGAAAACCATGAAGCCGATTTTGAACACATCAAAAAGTTTCTACTTGTGGCCAGTGAAATTGGCAGTATCTTTAAAAAAGGCGCCACCATATCGGCAGCTATGGGCGGTTGCCAAGCCGAAATTGGCGTGTCTTCTGCCATGGCCGCAGGGGCGTTGACCGAACTGTTGGGCGGTACTCCAGAACAGGTATTGGTTGCTGCGGAAATCGCCATGGAACACCATCTCGGGCTTACCTGCGACCCTATTGGTGGCTTGGTACAAATCCCGTGTATTGAACGCAACTCCATGGGCGCCATTAAGGCCATAAGCGCTGCAGAACTGGCTTTAGATACCGATCCTAAAAACGTAAAAGTGCCTTTGGATAAAGTCGTCAATACCATGTGGGAAACCGCTAAGGATATGAACACCAAGTATAAAGAGACTAGCGAAGGCGGTTTGGCAGTTGGAGTGAACATGAGTGATTGCTAGACTTCTGACACTCACTTACGAACGCCTAGTAACACTGTACTGTTTTAATTGGACGCCCCACAAGATTGGAACTACTCACAATCGTTATGGCGGGTATCTACCACATAGATGATGTTCCAAGTGCCTTCTTTGCCATCTGGAATATCATTGGTTTTGTATAACTGAAAAGAGTTGACGCCACAGTGGTGCAAGCTACCGCCAAACCAAAATTGATACGGCGTCCAGGCATGTGCCATGTTGCCATCGACCTGAATGTTGTAATTCAAAATTTTCTCTTCAAAAGATTGTGTTGCTGGTATGGCCAATATCGATTTTAGAAACGTATCAAAGTTTGTAGTGGTTAAACTGGAGGAGCCATCCTGTTGTTTGCCAACAGACTGCATCTTGATCTCTTTTGAGACGGCACTTAACATCAGCACACTATCCTGTTGGTGAAAGCCTTTAAAAAATTGCTGGATGGTTGCTTTTACTTCCGCCTCGGGAGCAGATTGGGAAAAGGATGCCCAACTGAGCAAGCATAGTACGGTAAGGCTCAATAATTTCATAGTTTTAAGATTTCAGTAGTGCTATAAATTTAGTGGTTTTAAGCCTTGATTTGGAACAAAGTTTCTGAAAATCTCTGTATTTTTACGGTTCATAAACGAAGACCGCATGAGTACCGCAAAAAAAGATTACAAACGAATCACTGTCAAATCCCTCGTGGAAATGAAACAGCGTAAAGAAAAGATCTCTATGCTTACCGCCTATGATTTTACAATGGCAAAGATTGTAGATAGCGCTGGTGTAGACGTGATTTTAGTGGGCGACTCTGCAAGTAACGTGATGGCAGGCCACGAAACCACCTTGCCTATTACCTTAGACCAAATGATCTATCATGCCTCTAGTGTGGTACGCGCTATAGAACGTGCTTTGGTGGTGGTGGATTTGCCCTTTGGAAGTTACCAAAGTGACCCTAAGGAGGCTTTACGCTCTGCCATTAGAATCATGAAAGAATCGGGAGGTCATGCTGTAAAAATGGAAGGCGGCAAAGAAATTAAGGAATCCATAAAACGCATCATCAATGCAGGAATCCCTGTGATGGGCCATTTGGGATTAACCCCACAGTCCATTTACAAATTTGGCACTTACACCGTACGTGCCAAAGAAGAGGAAGAAGCAGAACGCCTTAAGGAAGATGCCTTGATGCTGGAGCGGATTGGGTGCTTTGGGATTGTGTTGGAAAAAATACCTGCGTCACTTGCCGAAGAAGTCGCAAAAAGCGTCTCTATTCCTGTTATTGGGATTGGTGCCGGTGCCGGCGTTGATGGCCAAGTGCTCGTGCTACACGATATGGTGGGGATGACCTACGAGTTTCAACCGCGTTTTTTACGCCGCTATATGAATCTCTATGATGACATGACCACGGCCATTTCGCAATATGTAGATGATGTGAAAACTGTAGATTTTCCCAATAAGGAAGAGCAGTATTAGTATTGAGTACAACGCATTAAGTATCAAGAATTAAGAATTAAGAATTAAGAATTAAGTCTTTTTTACAACACAGCCTGTGACTAAAGTCCTTTCAAATAAAAGCAACCTCCAAGTACTTTACGAAGACAATCACATCATCATCGTCAACAAACGGGCAGGTGATATTGTACAAGGTGATAAAACGGGAGACAAGCCCTTGAGCGATGTTGTAAAAGGCTACTTAAAGGACAAATACAACAAACCCGGCAATGTGTATTTGGGCGTTGTACACCGATTAGACCGGCCAACTACAGGCATTGTGATGTTTGCAAAAACCAGCAAGGCCTTGCCCAGATTGAATAAACTATTTGCCGATAAAAAAGCAGACAAGACCTATTGGGCACTCGTAAAACAGCTTCCTGCAAAACCAGAGGATACCTTGGTACATTGGCTAAAAAAGAACCCTAAAAACAATAAATCTTACGCTTCTACCACGGCTACTGCCGATGGTAAAAAAGCGATTTTACATTATAAGCTCCTCAAGGCGCTAGACCATTATTTTTTATTGGAAGTCGCTTTAGAAACGGGACGTCACCATCAAATACGCGTACAGCTTTCCAGCATTGGCTCGCCTATTAAAGGCGATCTAAAATATGGTTTTGACCGCAGTAATAAAGATGCCAGTATTAGCCTACATGCGAGACAGTTGGAGTTTGTGCATCCTGTTTTCGACGAAAAGATACAGGTCGTGGCACCACTGCCAGAAGATGCGGTTTGGAACGCCTGTTTGGATTAACACCCCAAATAGGATAATCAACCCTAATTTTCAGCTCTTAAATTACCAAACCCTGAGTATTAGTTCTTGATTCTCAAATCTTGACTCCACAAAAACCAGTGAGATCAAGTCTAAACATTTCGTATTGATGATTCCCTTAATTTTCCTTCGGAAACGGATAAGCCAAACGCAGCGTTGTGCCTTCTTGAGGTGCAGACTTTAAGTGGTAATTGGCACCAATTAACACGGCTCGACTTTCCATATTGATCAAACCAGAGCCTTTTTCGGCAGAAACGGGATCAAAACCCACACCATCATCTGAAGCGGTAATCAGCAGTTGTGCTTCCTGAAAATCGAGCATTACGGTCATGCTTTCGGCCTCGGCGTATTTCACGGCGTTAGAAAAGAACTCCTGCAAGATGCGAAACAGTACCAGTTCATGCGGCCTGTGCGCTAATGGATGCGCATCCCCCTCAATCTCTAGCGTTGCGGTAGTAATAGACATGCGTTTAAGGCGGTTCAGCTCGTTTTGCAAACTGTCCACAAACCCCATATTCAACAAAACGTCGTTATTTAAAGATTTAGAGAGTGCCCTTACTTCCTCTAGACTGTCTGCAACAATTTTTGTGGTTTCCTGAAGCTTGCTTTGTGCCTCGGGATTGATCTTTGCGCCCAGCATACCCAACTGCATTTTGGCATAGGCAAGCAATTGCCCCACATTATCATGAAGCTCTCTGCCCACATGCTTTAGGGTTGCTTCTTGAATTTCGGTTTGCGTACGCGACATCTCAGCATCATAAGCCTTTTGCTGTGCGATTTTATCTAACAACAGCTTGTTTTTTCGCTTTTGAAAGGACACAAAAAAGATGATCACCATTACGGATAACATCAGCACCACAAAGGTCATATAACCGATTAAGGCTATTTCTTCCTCATTGATTATCCCCTCTTGGATAATGGATATAAAAAACCGAATATAAAACATGAATAGGTACAGATATTTATAGTTAACAGTAAAGACCTTCTAAACGAAACAAAATTAGTATTCATTGTATAAAAAAAGGAATCAAAAATAAACAAAGGAGTTACACATAAATACCAGAGCATCAAGGCTATACTTATATAAAATGCAGGAAGCTTATAGTACGTTAGCAACTGATCACTTCTTAATAACTCCACAAAATATAAAACCACATAAATGCAAATGGTAACCGTACCGAAAATGAAACTGTAAGGTAAGGATTTTACGAAAAAAGCATCTGTCACTATAAAAAACACGAAAGCAAAGCCACTGTAAGCTAGAAACACCGCTCTTATGATGGTTTTAAACACCCGAGAACTCATTAAATTTGAGTAAAACAAGCCCAACAGACCAATAGCCAAGAAACTGTAAATATTGTAAAGCCAAGTATTGGAACACAACACACTATTCTTTAAATCTATAAACCAATTTAAATCATAGTTGTTTAAGAACAAAAAACCATAAAGACCTAATAGCTCAATGCAAACCGTTACCCATAAATAATACACGAAAATTTTTACAACTGGATTATTCACTTTGGAAAGATAATAGCTACCCGAAAGCGCAGCTAATATCTCCATAAAACTTGTAACTATTAAATCAAAGTACAAAAGAAAAAAGTTGACGTATTATATTTATTGGGGATAGTTGGCACTAGGCGGCATACCACTTCCTCCATGATTCAATCCATCGGCCCCAATGATATCGTTATTGGGTCTACGCAATTGGTCCTCTTCAGCACCATCCGTATCTGCTGTATTGGCGTAACCCGTAGGCACCATAAACATGGTGGTATATCCCTCTCCCGTTGGGTCGTCAGGGTAGGCACCCAGATAAATACGTATGCCATTCATCGTGTAATTAAGGTTTGAAGCTTGGTGATCGGCATAATCTAAAAAGCTTTTTATCTCCTCTGTAGAAAACCAAACGGAGCGGTTGTCTCCTCCAGGACGTGTCACTATAGTGCTGCTAATTAACTGATATCTTGGGTCATAGGCTTGATCAAGCGTCATGGCATCCCTAGGAGTTATCAAACCACTTGGTGCCGGAGGCGTTGTGGGCAGCATCCCATCATCATCATCGTTTTTGCAACAAATCAAGTACATCGCTAGACAACCTAGCAAAAAGCCGAGAATCAATACTAAGATATTTTTCATTTTAGTTGGTTTTAAACATCTGGACTAATGTATTTAAAATTTTAACATTATCGGTAGTTCCATGACTTAAATTAATCATTTTCTTACTTACCCATCCATTTCAACCGAAATTGATCACCAATCTTCTTTTGAGACAGCCTATCTATGGCTTGCTCACTTAGCTGCAAAACTCTAGGATAGCCTCCCGTAGTTTGGCAATCTCTCATCAAAATCACCAACTGCCCAGAAGGCGTTAACTGCACTGTCCCCGGAAGTACCAATGAGGTGATACAGCTCTGTAATTCGTTTTCGAGCGTTTCATTGAGCTGGTAGGCCATGCGGTTGCTGTCTTTAGAAACACTGTAGCTTTGAGACATTAGGGTTTCGGCCTGCGTCTTACTGAGACGGCTAAATTCTGGCCCCGGAAAAACGGTTAAGGTTTGTGTATTAAAATGTTCGGGCGGTAGTTTTATTAGGGCTCGATTAGAAGCCTTCTCTTGCACGTTTTGATTAATTGGAAGCCGATCTCCTTTTTGTAGCTTAAATGCGGCTGTAATGTTTGCATATTGGCTTCTGCTGCCTAAAACAGTTTCGGTTCGGAATCCGCCAGCAATTGCCAAATACCCTCTGGCGCCATTGAGGCAAGGGCCTATGTGGAGCACATCGCCAGATTTGAAGCTCAGCGCCTTGTGTTGCTCAACGGGCCGCTCGTTAATCTTTGGCCCACTCTCTGCACCCGATAAGCAAATAACGGTGTCTTTGAGACATTTAAGCGTTGGTCCCAACATGGTGAACTCCAAGACCGCCGCATCCATAGCGTTATCTAAGATAAGGTTGGCCATCTTTGCCGAATACGCATCCATAGCCCCAGAGTGCGGTACGCCAAATTGCTGAACGCCCTTGCGTCCTAAATCCTGAATGCTATCATAAAGCCCAAGTTTTAAAATTTCAATCATAAAACACCTCGCTTTTTAAATGATACGTGCCTTGCTCCACGGCTTTAGATATGGCTTGATGGGTCTTGAGATCGATCTCATAACATTGCACCTTATCACCGGCCTTTGCAAAACAGGGCGGATTTTGGGTAGCATCAAAAAGCTGTAAGGGGCAATTGCCAATAAGTTGCCATCCTGCTGGGCTCGCATTTGGGTAAATGCCCGTTTGTGATCCGCCAATGGCAACCGCCCCCTTTTTGATCGCTGCTCTCGGTCTTTTTTTTCGTGGCATGTGAAGTGCTTCATCCAAACCTCCCAAATACAAAAAGCCGGGTAAGAAGCCAATGAAGTACACCGTGTAAATGGCTTGGCAATGCCGTTGAATGAGTTCGGGAATTGGCAATTGTTTTCCTTCGGAAATTTCAGCTAAATCCAACCCGAAATCCGCATGATAACATACAGGGATTTTCCAGAGTTGTTGCCTTTCTTTGTTGACTTCAACACGCTGCTCATACTGCTCTTTTAAGGCTGAAACTGCACTATTGAGGTTATCAATAGTGTTATGATAAATCACTAACAATGATTGATATGCATGGTTTACCTCAATAATTTGTTTAACACCATGATCAAGGAGTCTGTTTTTGAATGACAGCACATCTTTTAAGACGGCCTCGCTAATTTCGGGAGGCCATTGCACCAAGATAGCACGTTCGGAAAAGCGATGGTAGGTTAGGTTGTAATTGATCATGTTCTATGGTGCTATCTCGATGATTTCAGTGTTAAATGATGATCTAAGTAGTCTAAAATTTCTAGGGCATTTTGATGGTCTCCATGCACACAAAAGGTCTGCGCCTTGAGCTTCACCTCTACTCCATTTATGGTGGTAACCTGTCCTGTTTTCAGGATGTGGTTGACCTGTTCAAAAACCGCTTTAGGCTCAAGGATCAAGGCTTCTGGATTAGATCGAGAGACCAAACTCAAATCCTCATTATAATGACGATCTGCAAAAGCCTCAAACACGACTTCTAGACCGCTGGCCAAGGCCAATTGCGCTATCACAGACCCATAAGGCGCATAGAGCTTGAGACGAGCATCACAATGACTTACCGCCTTGATGACCGCTTGAGCCGTTTGCTCATCTTGAGCTGCCAGATTATAAAGTGCTCCGTGAGGTTTTACATGATTTAAAGACAAGCCTTCTGCTTCCGCCAAAGTCTTAAGTGTTTCTATTTGCGTGATGAGCGTTGCTGTTAAGGCCGACGGCAACAAATCCATAGGCTTTCTTCCAAAGTGCTCCCGGTCTGGAAAAGAGGGATGCGCCCCGACATGCACTTGATGTTGTTTCGCCAAACGCAACACCTTTACCATGGTTTGCGCATCACCCGCATGACCGCCACAAGCAATGTTGCAGGAAGATATATACGGCATGAGCTGGGCTTCATTATCGAGCCCTTCACCTAAATCACAATTAATATCTACTTGGTTGTTTTTCAATAGTATCACTTTGATATATATTTAGTGCATCTTTGTTATCATTCAATCGTTTCTAAACAATTAAGTGTCTGATTGTCAAAATATCAGATGACTTCAAATACTTTTAAAATACTTTTAAAATACTCTTCGCGCCTAAAAATATAGCGATTCCCAAGATAATAAAACCAAAACTGTTTTGAAGCTTTGTGTTTCTATAATCGCCCAAAACACTCACTTTGTTCATCACCCAAAGCAAAAAAGCTGCAATAATTGGGAGCAGCAATCCGTTGGCCACCTGGGCGAACTTAATGATTTCTATAGATTTAAAGCCAATAGACGAAAACAGAACCCCTAGCCCCAATACCAGCATCCAAACCATCCTAAATCGTCGGGATTTCATATGAGACTCCCAGCCCAAACACCCCGTTGCTACGTAGGCTGCAGCCAAAGGCGCCGTAATAGCACTGGTAATTCCAGCAGCAAAGAGCCCTAAAGCCAATACATATGTTGCAAAGGGACCAAAGAGCGGCTCGAGGCTTTTCGCCAAATCTGCCGCATTAGACACCTCAGCAACCCTTACAGCCGATGCCGAAATAATGATACACATAGAGACCAGACCTCCCAAAACCACAGCGACAATGGTATCTCTTTTGGCATATTTTAAATCGGATACCTGATGCCATTTCTCTTTTACCAAAGCGGCGTGTAAAAATAAATTATAAGGCACAACGGTGGTGCCCACCAATGCAATAACCGTTAGTATATTGGCTTCGGAATAGGTCGGAATAAAGATGCCTTTTAGAATTCCCGAAAGACTCGGCTTGGTCAACAGTGCCGTAATCAAAAAGGCCAAACTCATCAAAATAACGAGTGTCACCAAAGCACGTTCTAGGATTTTATAATTTCCTATATATAACAAGATGAAAGAAATAGCCCCTATTAAGACACTTAAAGGATTAAGTTGCGCTCCTGAGAGATGCCACTCCACATTCCCCGTAATGGTTTCCAAACCCAGCATGCCGCCACTGATATTTCCGGCTTCATAAGCAGCATTACCAATAACAATTGCCGAAATCAACAAGACCATCATCGCGACTTTAGCCAAGGGATGTGTTACTTGACTTCGAATTACCTCAGCAAGCCCTTTTTGAGTGACCAAGCCTAAGCGAGCAGACATCTCCTGGAGCACCACGGTAGCGATGATGGACAGCAACATTGCCCAAAGCAAGGCAAAACCGTCATTCACCCCTGCCAACGTGCAGACCGTTACCGTTCCCGGCCCAATAAAAGCCGCCGCAACCAGTGGCCCTGGACCAATATGCCTTAACCAGTGTTTACTCACCCGGCACGGAATTTAGCGCATAAATAGCGAAACTCCCCAGCCAATGTCCGCCCTCATAACTATCTCCCACCACATTAGGCAAGGCATAATTAATATGCTGGTTGGCTATATTTTGAAGATGCTGATACTCTGGGAGATCCTTAGCGATTTCGTTTAAACTCCAAGCCCGTGAAAAATTAACGCCATCTAAATGCACCAACTTGCCATCACTGCGGTCGCTCACTTCCCCTACAGACAGGGCAAAGTCTTTGTTTTTTAAATCGGGCAAAAACTGAGACAACCAAGATTTGAAGTCCGCTGTAGGAAGCACACGCTTCATAAGCGCAGCCTCTTCCAAACAGGGCGACAAGAAATCAAAACCACCCGGCTCCCAAGACATGGGACAGTCTTGATCGTTACTATAGAAATCCTTGGCACGCTGTTCAATCAACGCCTTTAACTCCTGTTTCTCTAAGGTTTTAGCATAATCATAAGCAAATGAGAGTCCGAATGCCGTATTGGGATGCTCTCCCACACGAATGGGGTATTTTAATTTTGGTAAGAACTCCAAATATTTGTCAACTACCAGCGCCGTTAGTGGCTCCAGATTACGCTCTAGCACTCTCGCTATCGGCGCATCCCAAGTATGCAGCTCTTCAGCCAATTTCAACAACCAAGCCCAGCCGTAGGTACGCTCGTAGCTGCCGTTGTAAGTCCCTTCAAAATAAGCAACCTCTGCCTTGATATGAGCTTCGGAAATGTTCTGAAGCAATAGGGTCTCAATGGTCTGACGCTGCTCTAACTCCGGAAATTGTTTGAGCAAGCTCACCAAACTCCAATGCCCATGAACCGCAGAATGCCAATCAAAACAACCATAAAAAGCAGGATGGAGCTGTTTGGGGGTTTGCAAATCTTCCGGCGAGCCTATGGTTTGATTGAGCTTATTGGGATACTCCGTTTGAATACAATCTACAGGAAGTTTCGATAAATTAGTTGCTTGTTCTAAATTGATTTTAGGTGTGTTGTGTGTTTCCACTTCAAGTACTACTTTATTATTGTCTTTTTGTTCTTTTTCCGAAGAATTACAAGCGAAGAGGCTTAGCAAGACGACAGACGCCAAGAGTTTTTTCATGTAAGGTTGGTTTTTTTATGGTCACTGATTGGTAAATATATCAAACCGAAATTAAAAGTGAGCTAAATCATTTCAGTCTTTACCAATCGGTTCATTCATTAGGAAGCTATTCGATAATCACATTGGAAGTCACATTAGCCCAACCACCCTTCCCGATCCATACTTCGGTTAATCACCTCCTTATCTATTAAAGGTTGGCGCATCATTTCTAAAACTTCCCTTTTAAACTTTGGCAATTCATCCAAAAACAAAAAACCACTGTGGAATATTGAGATTTCAACAGGTTGTGGATTGCTTCCCCCGACAACCAAAGCTACATTTTTGAACAAATTATTTGAGTGGATATTAAGATAATTAATCATAAAAATTTACATTTCAAAATACAGGTTTATATTTACACTTTATTTTTGAAATTATAAATATTTGATTATCAGAATATATTCATTAAATTCAATAAAACAAATTATATATTATTTAGGAGTGGAGATATTAAAAAAAACGTTAAACCAAATAAAAGAATATTTGCCATTAATAATTCTAATTCCAACTATGCTAGGCGGAGTTTGGCAAATGATAAATTTAATGAATTTGGATTTGACCTATATTAGATTTTTTTCCGTTTCTCAATTAGTTGCAGATGGTCTTTTTGTTTTGATACTCTTACCAATAATATGGGGGTTGCCAATCTTTTTGCTTTTTGTTATCTATAAGCTAAATAAAAAAGGATTTGGCACAAAGTCTACCTTCTTCTCAACATTAGCCATGAGTCTTATAATATTAATTTATTTTATAATTTTCATATATGAAATTCTTGAATTTGGGGGAATATTTAAGAATCCCTCTACTACAGAAACGTTAGTTTTAGTTGCTATACCTATAATTGCCTATTATTTATATAATTTTGATTACAAGTTATTAAAGTGTAAATCGTCAAATTGGAGAACTTTATTTACATCTATACTATTCATATATTCTAAAGTTACTCTAATTATTTCCATTGGTATATTTTTTTTAATCTCAATAAGATATATTAATAGTATATATATGAAAAATAGAATTCCTGAGAATTTTGTAAATACACAAATTTTTGAAAATAAAATGTATGAAAAATATAATTTATTAGTAGATTACTACCATATTGCATATTTCAACGACCAGTATATTTTTGTAAAGTACCATCCATATAAGATGATGCCACATTTCATTCCTCTTAACGAAGACTATTTCTACGGTGTTTTGGTGTTGAAAATAGATGATTTTTTTCCAACAGAAAAGTTTGAACTAATGAAGGATGAGCTTTGATTCATCCCAACCATCCTTCCCGATCCATACTTCGGTATTGAATGGCTTCGGAAATATGAGCGCCATTAATTACTTCGGCAGCCTCTAAATCGGCAATAGTGCGGGAGACCTTTAAAATGCGATCATAAGCCCTAGCCGATAGATTTAGACGCTCCATGGCCGTTTTTAAGAGCTGTAGTGACTGCTCATCCAGCTTGCAGTGCTTCCGCAGTTGCTTGGTGTTCATTTGCGCGTTGTAATGCACGTTTTGGGAGTCGGCAAAGCGTTGGGTCTGAATTTCCCGAGCCGCAGTCACCCGTTTCCTGATATCTACCGAGGATTCCCCCTTACGGTCATCAGACAATTTATCAAAAGGCACCGGTGTGACCTCAATATGAATATCAATACGATCTAACAACGGACCAGAGACCTTGCTTAAATACCGTTGCATTTCGGCAGGAGACGATCTTACAGGAGCACTAGGATCATTAAAATAGCCACCAGGACTCGGATTCATACTGGCTACCAGCATAAACGATGAGGGATAGGTTACTGTAAATTTAGCCCTAGAAATGGTCACCTCCCGATCTTCTAAAGGCTGGCGCATGACTTCTAGCACCTCACGTTTAAACTCTGGCAATTCATCTAAGAACAGAACTCCATTGTGCGATAATGAAATTTCACCCGGTTGCGGGTAACTACCACCGCCCACCAAGGCGACGTTGGAAATCGTGTGATGCGGACTGCGAAACGGACGTTGCGCCATGAGCCCTGTATGCTCCTTGACTCTACCAACAACTGAGTGGATTTTGGTAGTCTCTAAAGCTTCATGCAAGGTCATTGGCGGGAGAATGCTGGGCAAACGTTTGGCCAACATGGTTTTTCCCGCTCCGGGCGGACCAATTAAGATGATGTTATGACCACCAGCCGCAGCAATTTCCATACAGCGCTTGATGCCTTCCTGGCCTTTGACGTCACTAAAATCAAATTCTGGGAAATTGAGGTTTTTGTAAAATTCTTCTTGTGTATTGATGATGGTTTGCTCGAGCGATGCCCCTTTATCAAAAAAATCAATGACCTCCTTGATATTTTCGATGCCATACACTTCCAATCCGTCCACTATGGCAGCTTCCTTTGCATTTTGCTTTGGAAGAATAAAGCCCTTAAACCCCTCTTCCTTCGCTTTTACAGCAATAGGTAAGGCTCCTTTAATGGGCTGCACATTGCCATCTAAGGACAGTTCGCCCATAATGAGGTATTTCTCTAAATCTTCGGCCTGAATTTGATTGGTCGCTACCAAGATACCAATGGCAAGCGTGACATCATAGGCGGAACCTTCTTTACGTAAATCGGCAGGCGACATGTTGATGATTATTTTTTTACTAGGAATCTTAAAGCCATTATTTTGAAGTGCCGCAGCAATCCTAAAATTACTTTCCTTAATGGCATTATCGGGAAGCCCAACAAGATGATAGCCCACACCATTATCCACATTAACCTCAACGGTGATGGTCGTGGCTTCTACCCCAAATACTGCGCTTCCGAAGACTTTTTTAAGCATATGTCATTGATTTGCTTAAATGTAGCAATATTAGAGGCGAAATCATAATTTATGATATGAGGAATATTAGGGCGCCTGCTCTTTTCTGCTAAGGTCAAAAATTGCGGAGCACACTAGTTCGCCTCCATTTGAAATTGCTCTGTATCTAAAAAATTCAGGACATCAATTTTATATAATTGAGTTGAGGGTGTTACAGAATAATCGTCCTCAAAACAACCTCCAACAATATAGAGCGCCTCTTGGTCTGCAAGTAAATCTGCATCAACCACGCTTACCTTGATTTTATAATGTTTTAGGCTTTGGGTAGTGACATCATAAGTTAAGAACAGTTCTTTTTGATAGATATAGATTATATTGTTTAAATATGCCAACGAGGCGTTTTCTAGATTCATAGGTATGTCCACCAGGGTGGTCCATGTACTTGTTTCCAAGTCGTAGGATTGTATTGCTGACTTCTCTTTTTGACTCACCCTAAGTACCAATATCTTATCATTTACCAACACACCCTTGATCTCACCAGGCTGACTCAAACTTCCAAATTTGAACCATTTATCCGTTTTAGTATCATAGATATGCATGGCATCTGTATAGCTTTTCTCACCGCTATCACTCTGTGAAATTGACCCTCCAGCAGTAACGATATAATCACTAAACCCCAAAGATTCAAAATTAATAGCGTGATGTGAACTAGATGCTCTTGATGTTACTTCACCAGTGCTGATGTCATAAATTTCTATCGATTCTTCTAAAAGATCTTTCTTTTTATTCAACGACATCTTAATTCCCCCAAGCACATACAATTGATTACCAACAATACTTACATTATGATACGCTCTTTTTTCAAACTTATCTTTTTGAATGTCCCATGCATCTTTTTTGAGATCATAAATTTGCAAACTGCCATCAAACTGGTAGTAAAAAAAATTAAAACGCATCGCCCTTATTAACTGCGCTAGAGATGCTTGAGGATCCATAACGCCTTCCACAAAGGCTCTTTTAAGATTGTCATCTACTTTTTGCGCATTACCGGCAACAACATAAATTTTGTCGTTATAAAGAATCGATCCAAAACCGTGCACCCCTTTTTTGAGAGGTGCCAATTTCTCAAACTTCAGACTACGTCTTAGTTGCTTTTCTCCACTAATATAAACGTCATCCAGATCCTCTGTCTTTCTTAAAAGCTCAACTTTATAATCGCTTGCTTTCAATTGCGACAAAGACAATGATTTGGTGACGTACCCAATTATTGAAAACCTAAGCGTATCTGATTTTGAAATAATTTTTGATGCGTTGAACTCATACTTGCCATCAACGTCTGTTGCAACGCCTAGCGCTTTGCTTTTTAAATAGATGTTGACATCTTCTAAAGGTTCATTCGTGGCCGCATCAAAAACATATCCCACAAGGTTTTGACCATTGGAAACGCCATAAAAAAGAAAACATATCAAAAACAATCTCATAAAGATAGACTTAGGTTAAGCTCATAGACGCTAATTACATCTAAAGACTAAAGATAGAAAACAAAAGCAACAGCCACCGCTGCTTTTAATGAAACTTTTGAATTTGAGGGAAGCCATCTTTCGAATAGCCTTTCTCCCGAAATTAAATAATTGACAAAATATTGAACTAAAAATTTATATATCTTCGTTTTTCTAACTAAGATCTAATGAATTTTACCAAGCGTCTCGGTCTCATTTTAGGGCCCATTCTTTTCTTTTTAATTTTAAGCTTTTTTAGACCCGAAGGGCTATCGCCCCAAGCCAATGCCGTTTTAGCATCTACTGCATGGATTGCCGTCTGGTGGATCACCGAGGCCATCCCCATTGCCATTACCGCATTGCTTCCCATTGTACTGTTCCCATTATCTGGAGCTTTAGACCTGTCTACAACCACAAGTGCATTTGGCCACAAGTACGTCTTTCTTTATCTCGGGGGCTTTATCATTGCCATTTCTATTGAGAAATGGAACCTACACCGACGTATTGCCCTTAACATCATCAATATTATTGGTAGTGATGTGCGTAAAATTATTTTAGGGTTTATGGTAGCCACTGCCTTTTTATCTATGTGGATCTCAAATACCGCTACCTCTGTGATGATGCTACCTATTGGCGTGGCCATTATCAAGCAGCTCAAAGATAACCCCAACACCAAGGCTGATGAAAATCAAGTTTTCGGGAAAGCACTCATGCTCGCCATCGCCTACAGCGCCTCTATTGGCGGCTTAGGGACCTTAATAGGAACCCCACCAAATTTAGTGTTAGCCGGTGTGGTTTCTGATATTTACAACTACGAAATTACCTTTCTGCAATGGTTCATGTTTGGGTTCCCAATCTCTATCGTGCTCTTATTTATCTGCTGGAAATACCTCACACGTTTTGCTTTTAAATTTGAACAAACCGAGTTTCCTGGTGGCAAACAAGAAATCAAACGGTTACTGAAAACCTTAGGAAAAATAAGTTATGAAGAAAAAATGGTCTCCCTTGTGTTTGGGGTTACTGCGTTTTGCTGGATCACCCGGTCTTTTTTGCTGCAAGGGTTCTTGCCCGCATTAGATGATACGATTATCGCCCTGTTTTTTGCGATTGTTTTATTTTTAATTCCTTCAAAGGACAAAACCGAACGACTTATCAATTGGGAAGAAGCCGTGAAACTCCCTTGGGGCATCATCTTACTATTTGGCGGCGGTATGGCTTTGGCTCAAGGATTTGAGACCAGCGGATTGGCCGCTTGGATTGGAGGCCAGATGACCAGTTTTGCTGGCGTAACCACCATTCTACTTATTTTCTTATTGATTGCTGCCGTTAACTTTTTAACCGAAATCACGTCAAATCTCGCCACCACAGCCATGTTATTGCCCGTTTTGGCACCAATGGCCATAACAGTAGACTTACACCCCTTTGTGCTTATGGTTGGCGCTGCAGTCGCGGCCTCTTGCGCATTTATGCTACCTGTGGCCACACCACCAAATGCCGTTGTTTTTGGCTCAGGGTATTTACGAATTCCAGATATGGTGAGCAAAGGCCTGGTGATGAACATCATATCCATCATCATATTAACACTCTTTGTGTATTTTGTGCTTCCTGAACTTTGGGGAATTGCCGTAGAGGGATTCCCAGAAGCATTGCGAACCTAATTAAACCGTTTTAAAAGAGAATGTCGTTTTGTTTTCGTAACGGTCACCGGGCTCCAATAACGACGAAGGAAAAGCATCTTGGTTTGGCGCATCGGGATAGTTTTGGGCTTCAAAACAGATCGCCGGGTAAGCGGAATAGACCAAACCTTCCTTAAATGATAGGCTACCAAAGGTTTCTGGAGTAAATACAACTAAGGCAGGCTGATTGGTATCTACCGTCATTTCTATCCCTGTTTCTTCGGATATGAGCCTTGCACAGTCCTGTTGGGACGTTAAGATAAACGTATCGTCAAACCCCTTAAAGTCGGTTCTTCCTAATTTGGAAAGCACGCTTCTATCCATTTCAGAATCTATAGAAGTTAAGATCTTTCCTGTAGGAACCGTTTGAGAATCCACCTCAAGAAACTGATCGCTTTGCACTTGAAGCTGATGCCCCAGTACCGATCCTTTTCCGTTAAGGTTAAAATAGGCATGATTGGTTAAATTAACAGGTGTGGTACGATCTGTTTCTGCACGATAGGTGACGATGAGCGCATTGCTATCCAAAAGCTGATAGGTAACACTCGCTTTAAGATGTCCGGGATAACCTTCTTCCAAATGCGGACTCTCATAAGACAAGGTCATCATTGGATTATCATCCCTAACCACCGTATCAAAATCCCAATACCGTTTATCAAAGCCATCAAATCCGCCATGAAGGTGTATGTCTTGACGTTGCGTAAGCGGATAAAAAACGTGGTCTATCGAGAATCCGCCACCAGAAATCCTGCCGGCATAGCGCCCAATGGAACTCCCAAGACAGCGGTTGTCTTCCAGATAATCGCTTTTAACGTAATCTAATGGCGAAGACAGCCCCACCACAACCTCGGTCAAACTGTTTTGCTTATTAGGTACTTTTAAACTCAAGATGGTGGCTCCAAAATTGGACACATGGAGCTCCATACCGTTTTTGTTTGAAATGATGGCGGTTTTTAGGCTGGACATTTAGTTTTTTACAAATTTAACGACTTGCTTAGTTGATTCAGATTCAATATTTAGAAAGTAAATACCACTATTTAAATCTTCTACATTGATGATAGTACTAGAGGTCAAACCGCTGCGCTTAATAGATTTAAGTAATCGCCCGTTAACATCAACAATAGTGACATGGTTGATGCTTCGATTTCCCTTAACGGTCAAATCTGATTGCGCAGGATTTGGAAACACATTAAAACTATGAGTATTGACGTTAGTCAAAGATAAGGTTTCTACGATTTCGGTTGTTGCCGTATTGGTAATGATTGGAGGATTAAAATCAAAATAGATATCTGCAGTATTATAAAAAATATCTCCTAAAACCACATCGGCATTGGGCTTAATCTTGTAAGCAATAAAACCGTGAGAATTTGGCTCATCATTATTGCTATCAGGCAGATTGATATTATTAAAAACAAAACTCACTTCACTTCCGTTTAAGATCTCTACTCTACCTTCATGACTCATGGTTTCTAGCTGCATGGTCGTCCAATCTAGCTTATTGTCTAAACTATTTTCAACTCGTACATTGATTGCACTGGCCGTTCCTGTATTTTGAAAACGAATTAAATAATGCAAGTATTTATCTGCATCTTCCAAAAGAATTTGTTCTCCTTCCAGGCATTGGATATCGTTCGGGTCATAAGAACCTATGACGGTTTGCTCTATAGTAAAGGTATTATCATCTTCAGTTTCGTCTCCTGATAAGGGATTTATGGTTGCCGTAGACATTAAAATATCATTAATGCTTGTTGTTGGTGGTGCAAATACGTTAAAATCTAAATCTATAATTCTCGTTTCGAAAGGGTTTAAGTCTGTAAAATCGAAATTTAAAGTGCTTGCAGATTGCGACGTAATCGTTTCACTAGACGTTAGGAATTGTAGTTTAGAATCGTCAAACTCAAAAGAAATCGAACCACTTAGTTGAGTTGTACCAACGTTATTGTAAACTAATTGATGTGTTGTGTCGAATCCTGGTCTGGGTTCGTTTATTGCTGGGTAGATTGCGATATTTAGGTCATTTACTTCTATTAATTGCCCTACACTAAAGTCTATAGTATCTGTATCTCCAATTTCTGCAAAAAATGATTGTTGGGAAGCAGGTGTAAAGCTCATATATGAAGGTAAATTTAAAACAACACTTGTGAAATCACCTTGATTTACCGCTATCTGATAAGTACCATCTTGTTGAGAGAAGGTAGAGAAACTATCACTTATGTTAGTCGCATTGACCAATACATTAGAAATAGAAAAATTAGCAGAACCATAATTGTATGTAACAGTTCCATTGATTTCATTTCCTAAAACACCTAAGTTTTTAAACCAGGCTATTTTATCATCAAATGTTGATGCCGAAATTACATCAATGTCTCCATCATTATCAATATCATTGAGATTGACCACTTTGGCACCTTCTGCGTTAAATGAAATAATCTGCTCAGAACCAAATGAACCTAAACCATCTGTATTTTCATACCAAGCTATTTTATCATCATTTCGTGAAGCAGAAACAACATCTTTATCACCATCATTATCAATATCTTCTGCATAGACTGAACTAGCTTCATCTGCATTAGTGGTAATAATTTGTTCTGGACCAAAATCACCTAAACCATCTGTGTTTTCATACCAGGCTATTTTATCATCATTACGAGAAGCCGAAAGGACATCAAAGTCGCCATCACCATCAATATCTTCTGCAAATACTGATTCTGGACTAATTGCATTAGTAGTTATAATCTGTTGACTACCAAAATCACCCTGTCCACTAATATTTTCATACCAAATAATTTTACTATCACCGTAAGATGATGCTAACACATCAAAATCACCATCTCCATCTAAATCTTTTGCTTTAATTGATGTAGGACCGTTTACATCAGTTGCAATAATTTGTTCAGTACCAAATGTACCTTGCCCATCAATATTTTCATACCATGCAATATTAAATGATGATGCTAAAACAACATCTATATCACCATCTAAATCTATGTCTACACCAATAATAGCTCCGGGATTTTGTACACTATTTGAAATTATTTGTTCTGTTGAAAATTCGCCTTGACCGTTGGTGTTTTCGTACCATACAATTTTATTATCAGCATTAATAGAACAGAATATATCCATATCGCCATCAGAATCTAAGTCTGCACTAAATACTGATCCTGCACTACCAAAACCTACTGGAGCAGACACTATAGCTACAACATTTTGAGCGCTAAATTCTCCTAAGCCGTTAAGGTTTTCAAACCACGCAATCTTACCATCACCATAGGAAGATGAAATCACATCTATATCTCCATCACCATCAATATCAACTGATTGCATCGACCATGGACCTGATATATTTGACACAATCAAAACCTGTTGTGAGAAACTGCCCTCTCCATCTAAATTTTTATACCATGCAATTTTATCATCTTCTCTAGAAACAGAAATAACATCATTATCATTATCATTATCTAAATCTTCAGCAAAAACAAATTGTGCTTCATTTGCTTGATCTGTAATAACCTGTTCTCCTCCAAAATTACCTAATCCATTGGTGTTTTTATATAACACAATTTTATTCTCTGTTTCTGATGAAGATAGAACGTCAATATCTCCGTCGTTATCAATATCAATGGCAAAAACAGATTTAGCTCCATCAATATTAGTGGCAATATTTTGTTGCGTGCCAAAATCACCCAATCCATCTAAATTTTCAAACCAACCAACGGTGTCATCAAATTCTGATGCAAAAACCACATCATTATCATTGTCACCGTCTAAATCGGCAGAAATTATTCGTGCACCATTAATCGTCGTAGATATAATATTTTCTGAACTAAAAGAACCTAATCCATCAATGTTCTCATACCACGCTATTTTATCATCATATACAGATGAAGAAATTACATCTATGTCTCCATCATTGTCAATATCTATTGCATATACACTTTCAGCACCATTTGCATTAAGAGATATAATTTGTTGCGAACCAAATGTCCCTTGTCCATCAATATTTTCATACCATGCAATTTTATCGTCTTCTCTAGAGGCAGAAAGCACATCTATGTCTCCATCACTATCAAGATCTGCGGCAAAAACTGATATTGCAAAATTTGCATTAGTACTAATTATTTGTTGTGATCCAAAACTACCAAGTCCATCTGTATTTTCATACCATGCTATTTTGTCATCTGATAAAGAAGCTGAAAGCACATCAACATCACCATCATTATCGATGTCTACCGCAAAAACCGATCGTGCACTATCAGCATTTGTAGTAATTATTTTTTGAGAACTAAAATTGCCTTGTCCGTCAATATTTTCATACCACGCAATTTTATCGTCATCTGCCGAAGCTGACAATAAATCCATGTCTCCATCACCATCTAAATCAGCTGTAAAAACCGAATATGGCGAAGCAACGGAGTTTGAAGGACCGGTAATAACATTTTCCTCAAACCCAATCTGCCCAAAAGAAAACTGCAATCCAAAAACAAAAACTAGCGCTACGTATAAATTTTTCATATATCAAATTTTCTATTCTACTAAGAAACTATTTTTATGGGTATTTACAAATTCCCAAGCTCGCTTTTCGTTGTAGTAAATATTATTCATCTGAATAAACCCAACATGCCCCCCATATTTAGGCATTTCTAAATATAGATTGTCATTGTGTTTTGCCGCTTTTACAGGGTAACATTCTGAAGACAAAAAGGAGTCATTGAGTGCATTAATTATTAAGGTAGGCACTTCAATATTTTTTAAGAATTGTAAGCTGCTCGATTGCTCGTAATAATCTGCTGCATCCTTAAAACCATGGGCTTTTGCCGTATAAAACTCATCAAATTCTCTTAATGTTTTAATTGAAGCAATCGCTTTTTCATTTAGTTTTTCAGGAAAATGCTTCATTTTAACCCTGAGTTTATCTAAAAGGTGTTTTCTAAAACGAGTGGCAAAAGCCCTATTTTTCATTTTATGCAATTCGCTGGCAGAACCATCCAAAAACACAGGTACTGATACGGCAATCGCAGCCTTGATTTCTTTGGGCACTGCCCTGCCCTCGCCCAAGTATTTGAGTGTGATATTTCCGCCGAGACTCACGCCTTTTATATAGATGTTGGCGTAGCCTTTTTGCTGAATGCAATGCTGTACCACATCATCCAAATCATCGGTAGCTCCAGAATGGTAACTTCTATAAAACCTATTATCTTCACCACTACAGCCTCTAAAATTGACACAAACCGCATCAATCCCGTTTTGGTTGAACAATTTAGCCACACCGGTTACGTATGGGCGCTGTGCATGCCCTTCTAAACCATGCAATAAGATAATGACGCTATGAGATGGTTTTGAGGCGAAGCTCCAATCTAAATCGAGAAAATCTTTATCACGTGTCTCAATGCGTTCTCGCTCCTGTTTTAAGTTTACTTTTCTAACCAAACCCGAGTACACGGTGGCCATAAAGCCGTTTTTAAATTGGAACGGTGGTTTGTAGGTGGGTTCTAAAATTGGCATTGGTTCATGTATCGGTTGGCTGTGGCACTAGTTGGCAACAAGAGGTCAATGCTTTTTTAATGTGGTTTGAACCTCTTGTTCTATGTTCTTTTGAGTCTCTAGACAGCGCTTTAATTGGTTTTTAAAACTGAAAACTCAATAGAAGAATCATTATACACTTTATGAGTCTGGGTTTTAAAATCTTCTGCTTTTGCTTCGAAGATATTGTCTACATAGGTTTGTGGATTCACATCTATATAAGGAAAAAAGGTACTTTGTATTTGTATCTGAATTTTGTGTCCTTTTTTAAAGGTGTGACATACATCCTGTAATTTGATGTTCACTGCCGTTTTTTGATTGGGCACAAAAGGCTCTGGAGCACTCATATTGTTTCTAAAGCGCCCTCGCATGACTTCGCTGCGCACCATCATGTGGTAATTGCTTAGTTTGAGATGATCTTGCACATCTGCCGTATTTTCGGTATCACCAGGAAAAACATCAATCACCTTCACAATCCAATCGGCAGCAGTGCCGGTGGTTGCCACGTTTAGCTTGGCCATAATCTCTCCAGCTAAGGTGATCTCGTTCTCTAAAATCTCGGTTTCAAAGACCAAGACGTCTGGGCGTCTGGCGGCAAAACGTTGATCATCTGTCATAAACTTTCTTGGCGTAAACACCATTTTAACATCTTCGGAATACGGCACTGGCTTTTTAGGATCACTCACAAAGTCTGATGTGGCGATCATGCGGTTGGCCTGCTTGGTCAATTTTTGATAAGGCTGCATGAAGTAACTTTCTTTACTAGCGTTTTTTGGAGGCCATGTTTCAAAACTTACCCATTCTTTTTTACCGGTATCAAACATTTGGGCTTCTGGCAAGTCTAGCGCTTCCTTAGTATCACCTTTTAGAAAATGGTTAAAGAATTTGGTCTCTATGTTCTTTTGAAAACTATCAGAAATACTGTCTCCAAAATACATGTTTCCAATCACTTGTCGGTCAGACGTTCTAGCCCAATCGCCATGACTCCAAGGGCCGAAGACGACGATATTAGAGTTATTACTATTCGCTTCAATGCTTTTATAGGTTGAAAACGGACCATATAAATCCTCTGCATCAAACAATCCGCCAACAATCATGGTTGCAGGTTTTACCTTTTTTAAGTGCTGGATGATACCACGACTTTGCCAAAATTCATCATAATTGGGATGTGCTTTAATTTGATTCCAAAACACATTCTCATCACCATAATAACTGTTTAAATTACTTAACGGACCCGCATCTAAGAAAAATTGATATTGATCTTCGGTAGTTATCTCCGGAAATTGATACCAAGCCTCTTTCACAGGGGTCTCTTTCATATATCCAAAAACAGAAGTTGCTCTCCAATAACTCAGTAAAAATGCGCCATTGTGGATAAAATCATCAAAAAAGAAATCGCCTATACAAGCTTGCGGAGATGCTGCCTTAAGCGCAGGATGACCTGATAAAACTGAATAAGTGGCATAAAACCCTGGGTACGAAATTCCCCAAGTCCCTACCTTGCCGTTATTATTTTCAACGTTATTGACTAACCATTCAATAGTATCGTAAGTATCACTGGCCTCATCAAATTGTTTTCCTTTTTTATTGGGAATAAATGCTCTCATATTATCATAAACCCCTTCACTATTCCATCGGCCACGCACATCTTGATAGACCATGATATTGCCTTCTTTCATTAAATAGCGATTAGGACCTATGTTTTCCTTAAACTCACCTTCACCATAAGGCTTGCAGCTATAAGGCGTTCGCATCATGAGCATTGGGTAAGTTTGCGACCTGTCTTTGGGCGAATAAATTGTGGTGTGGAGCTTGATGCCATCCCGCATTGTAATCATGACCTCCTGCTTGGTGTAGTGGTCTTCAACATTATAAGTTTCTGTTTGTTGGGTGACCGCATCTTGAGCAAATACGGGATGTAATGTAAAGATTACAGCGAATACGTAAAAGTAAATTGTTTTCATAAGCTATTTTAAAACTATAAAGGTAACGATTGTTAGTTTGATTTTTAATCGGATGGGATTTGAGACGCTAATATCATGATACTTTTTTTAAACCTGAAGCGGTGTAAATCTAAATTCCTTACCATTAAACAGGCCTTTATCACTTAATTTCAAAGCAGGAATCACGAGTAACGCCATAAAAGATAAGGTCATAAACGGCGCTTTTAAAGTGCTCCCCATGTCTTTAGCCATTTGGTCTAATTGCGCATAGTGTTTGCCAACTGTGTGCCCATCTAAATCACTCATGATCCCGGCTACAGGAAGCGCCAGGCTTTTTTGCTTGGTAGGCCTTACAGCACAAATACCTCCTTGATGTTCAATGATGCGATTAACAGCCTTGCAGATCATCGCGTCAGACGTGCCCACCACAATAATATTATGCGAGTCGTGAGCCACTGAAGAGGCAATGGCACCCTCTTTTAAACCGAAATTTTTAATAAAAGCCACAGCAGGCGCTTTGTTTTGATAACGGTTGACGACAGCCATCTTTAAGATGTCGGTAGCGGTATTAGAAACCAGATACCCCTCTTTAATGGTCGCTTCTAAAACCAGTTCGCTAGTTACCAACTGTCCTTCTAAAGCCTCAATAACTCTTATGTTTTTATGTTCTGCGGAAATTTTAAAATCTATTTCCTTTTTTAAGTCTGTTTTAAAATTGTTAAGGTTTTCAAATGGGACTGATGTTACTAAGGACCTACCATTGTCACTTACCAATTCTCCGTTAATGTAGGTTTGCAATACCTCAAATTGTTTTAAGTCTTTGACAATGATGAAATCTGCCGGATCACCTTCCCTCAAATGCCCTACATCAAGACCATAATGGGCTATTGGGTTTAAACAGGCCACTTGCAGAATCTTAAAAACATCAATCCCCTTAGCCACTGCCCTAGCACATAGCTGGTTGATGTGCCCTAATACCAAATCGTCGGGATGCTTATCATCACTGCAAAACATCATGTTTTTATAATATTCTGGCAGCAGATCAATTAAGGCTTCAAAATTCTTGGCGGCACTTCCCTCTCTAATGAGTACTTTCATCCCTTTCTGAAGTTTTTCTAGGCCTTCCTTGTAGGTAAAACATTCATGATCTGTAGAGATGCCCGCATTGATGTATTTGGTAATATCATCACCCAACACGCCAGGCGCATGGCCATCTACAGGTTTGTTGTAGTGTTTTGCCCATGCTATTTTTTTAAGAACCTCAGGGTCATCAAACAACACCCCAGGGTAGTTCATCATTTCGGCTAAATATTTGATTTCTGGGTCTGCCAATAAGGCTTTAATGCCTTCAGCGTCTATAACCGCACCGGCAGATTCATAAGAGGTTGCAGGTACGCAAGATGGCGCTCCAAAATTGAATTTTAAAGGGACTTGCTTTCCGTTTTCAATCATAAAGCGTACGCCTTCAACCCCTAAAACATTGGCAATTTCATGAGGATCTGAAACCGTAGCCACAGTACCGTGATTCACTGCAATTTTCGCAAACTCACTTGGCACCAACATTGAACTTTCAATATGGATGTGCGCATCTATAAAACCAGGGATGATAAAGGTGTCTACATCATGCTCCTTTTCTGTAATAGCGACGATTTTTTCTTCGGAAATGGTCAGTTCTCCTTTAAATATGCGTTGGTTGTTAATGTCTACGATTTGACCTTGAATCTTTTTCATGTATGCTTTTATTCAGAAAAAATAAAGCTCTTAAACCGAGCCCTATTCTACTTTATGACTTTCATTTTTAAGATGTGCTTGGTGGCTTTCGTGACTTTAAAACGATCATCTGCTCGTCGCCCAAGGACCCAAACCACGTCTGTTGCAGAGCACAACACCCAAGTGTGTTCTTTCTCTACCAAGGATAATTTTTCGTCCTTAAAGAATTTACTAAGTTTCTTCTTCCCTTTCATCCCAAATGGTCGGAAATAGTCCCCTTGCTCCCATGGTCTTACGCTTAACGGGAACTCGAGTTTATCCTGATCTACAAAAATGCAATTGTCATGAGCTTCTCCAACACCTTCTACCTTTTCAAACACTAATGTGCCTATGGGTAATACGATGTTGTTATCATTTTTTTCAACAAGTAGCGTTGTTTGTGTTGCTTCGGAATCTTCTCGGGAGGTTAAAATGAGGTGCGTTCTGTCCTTAAGCAATCGGTGCGTGTCAGACAGTACATATTTACCCGATTGGGCATCAAGCAAAGCAACCACATCATCCCAAGCTGAAAAGCCGTAGGCCTTAAACATTTCATAGAGGTATGCTTTTGGGTTGTTGACTTTTTTAAATTCTGAAACCTTAAAATGTACTTGATGCTCATCCATGGTTTCAATAGCGCGTTTTGCTACCGCATTTAAGCTCTCTTCTACGATGTCTGCAGTATCACCTAGATTCTCTAAGGTTGTTTTAAAGTTTTCAAGAAGGTCACTGTTGAGGTCCTTTAGAATAGGAATGACTTGATGTCTCAGTTTATTCCGAAGGTATTTGTGAGACGCATTGCTGCTATCTTCTCTCCATTTCAACTGATTTGATCGGGCATAGGCTTCTAATTGCTCCCTAGAAAAGGGCAACAATGGCCTAACAAGTCTCTCATTGACTTCTGGAATTCCCATTAAACCAGTTAAACCGGTACCTCTGGTAAGATTGATTAGCACCGTTTCAAGATTATCATCGGCATGATGGGCGGTCAAGATGTAATCAAAACTTAAATCGTGTGCCAATTGAGAAAACCAGTCATAACGCAAGGCTCTCGCTGCCATTTGAATGGAGAGCTTTTGATTTTTGGCATAGACTTCCGTTTCGAAATGTTGTATAAAAAGCTCCACGTCAAGATGGTCTGCCAATTCTGAGACAAAGGCTTCATCTTCATCGCTCTCTGTTCCGCGGAGATTAAAATTACAATGGGCCAGAGCAAAGTCCAAGCCTAAACTATGGCACAACTGCGTGAGCACCACACTATCCAATCCGCCAGAAATGGCAATGAGCAGTTTGCTTTCTTCAAGAAAACTCAACTTCTTTTTTATATAATCTTCAAAACGATTGCGCACGTTTCAAAGTTATTGAAATTTGGATATTAAGTGGCGCTAAGTTGGTAAAATTAGAAAATGGAACTTGCAAGTGTGGTTGAGCTATTATTCAATGCTAAAAATAGTGCCTTGAGTTATGTTTCTGGTAAACACATCGCCTAAAATAAAGCAAAGTGGCATTTTCTTAAAGAACGGAACTGTTCTCCAAGACTTCGCGCATAGCCTTGGCTTTCAATAGACATTCCTCAAACTCTTTTTCAGGATCACTCTTAGAAGTGATGGCGCTTCCCACTGTATATGACACATAGTTCTCATAGGCATTATAAAGTATACTGCGAATCACCACACTAAAATCAAAATCGCCTTCTGGCGTGATGTAGCCCATGGCTCCAGAATAGAGTCCGCGCTTGCTCTCTTCTAAGGCCTCAATAATAGTCATTGCCGAGATTTTGGGAGCGCCGGTCATGCTGCCCATAGGAAACGTTGTTCGTAGCACATCAATGGGATGAACGTCTGGGCCTATTTGAGAGCTCACCGTAGAAATCATTTGATGCACCTGCTTAAAGGTATGCACCTTACACAACTCTTCTACAGTTACGGTGCCTTTGAGCGCTGTTTTGGAGAGGTCATTACGAACCAGATCAACAATCATTACATTTTCACTGCGTTCTTTTATATCTTCGGAAAGCTGTTGTTTCAGTAATTGATCTTCATTGGTATTTGAAGACCGCCTTGCCGTACCTTTGATTGGTTGCGACGCCACTTTTAAACCTTCTTTCTTGATATAGCGCTCAGGTGATGCCGACATTGCAAATTGATCATAATTCTTAAAAAAAGAGGCAAATGGTGGCGTAGAAATCGCATTGAGACTTTGGTATATGGCCAACGGATTAATTTCAGCTGCTTCTGCAAAAAACTCCATGCAAAAATTAGCTTCATAAATATCGCCACGATGAATGTGGGTGAGCATCTCCTCTACCTTTAAAAGATAATCCTGCTTTTTAATACGCGGCTGTATGTTGATGTTAGCCTTTGAAGCATGTTTCAGGTTTACCTCTTGTGCCTCAATAGCAACAAGATCTTGCTGCCATTCATCGGCCACGAGATTGAGATACTGTACTTCTAAAGTGTCTCCTTTTAAAAGGAAGAGTTTTTTGGGTTGAAAGAAAAACAGTTCTGGAAATTGGAGCCTGTCCTTATTTTTTGAGGCTAATTTTTCGACATCATTCTTTAAATCATAAGACAAATATCCAAAGATCCAATCTTTCGTAATCGTTTGAAATTCCTTTAACTGTTCAAATGCGCCATAGGCATCGGTTTGAATTACTGTGAGTGCATCTACCGCCAAAACAGCGTCATACTTTGAGTTCATCAGGTCATAAGCATTGCCATCTAACCACAGTACCTCATTGAACTGTTGGCTCCAAAGCAATAGGTTTTGCTTAAAGTTCTCAATGTTTTTAGGCTGATGAATTTGTACTGTCCTCAATAGAAAAATAATTGCTGCAATTTACCGAAATAAAAAATTGGGAGAAAGTTATTTCGACACTGAAGTATTTTAAAAAGGAATTTTTTTTGATTAATAATGTTTAGGCACAACTATTGATTCACAAAAAATTACTAACAAGTTAAACACTCTAATTATGAAAGTATCAATTACAGTAGTAATGTTTTTATTTACCAGCTTAATTTTTTGTCAAGAACAAAACGAAAATTTTTTAATTGAAAAAAGGCACATGGAATATTGCAGGTGATCTTAGTTTAAATCTGAGAAATGATGATGACAACAACAATTCAACTGATTATGATAACAACACCTTCAATTTTAGTATTGCACCTAAAATTGGATATGCGCTTAATGATAATTTAATTTTAGGTTTAGGTCTTTCTTATAATTACTCAAAATATGACAGAGAGATTATAAATGAATCAAATACGAATACGATTTTTTCGAAATCCAATTCTTACGGTATTCTTGCCTACGCAAAGAAGTTTCTTCCTGTAAGCAAAAAACTAGCATTGCATTTAGCTGCCGAAACTGGATTTTCAAGAGGCAATTCTAACTCTGAAAATACTAATACTGATTTTAATAGCGACACTAGAAGAGAAAACTTTTCTATCATTATAAGACCAGGAATAAATTATAGACTCACGAACAAATTTTTAGTGCACGCTAATTTTGGATCCCTCGGTTATAACAATATTAATGAAGAGTTTAATGCTTCTGATAAACCAAATACAGAAAATCGAAATAGTAATTCTTTTGGCTTCAATTTTAGTACATCGAGTCTCTACTTTGGATTCACAGTATTATTATAAAAAGCAATAATCATTTGTGTTAATAGCGTCAAAGAATATTTTTCTAGTAAATAAATATGCTAATCTCCTACAAGGTTTTTGAAACCTTGTAGGACAAAATATCACAAAATAAAAAATTTGAATTGTATATTTCCGAAAAATGAAATAACATGCTTACTCTACGTAACGACTACTTGCAAATCAAAATAAAACCTAGAAGGTGCTGAGTTGTGCAACATCACTTCGGTAAAAAATAAAACCGAATTTATGTGGCAAGCTAATCCTGAGGTTTATAGAACTCATTAAAATAGATGATTTCAGAGATTCTGTGTTAGACATCATAGCAAGCACGCTTTCTGAAAAAGAACATCAACCTAATGATCCTCAATATGATTTCGACTATATTTTTTCAATATGCCCAGCAGGATCTTACAAGTTATATTGAAGATGATAAAGACACTACCTCTTACAATTATCAAAACACCCAGGGCGTTCTTAGTTATTTGTCCTTAATGCCCCATTATCAAAATGACAGCATTACTGATTATTTTACTGAGGAAATATTAGACCAAAACGATAATTTATGGCTTAAAACCAATGCTGTAATAGCTCGAATCAAAAGTAATTTGTCCATTCAAAATGATGTTTTAGACAGTCTATATCAAAATACTACTTCAAGATTTGACGTTATGAAAGCCTATTATGACGTTGGAAAAATCTTTAAAATACCCAAGGTGTTCTTAGAAAAAGAAAATTTTGCGAAACTATCTATTGAAAACTATATGGAAAGTATAGTTGAATATGGTTATACCATATCCTTGTTAGGGAATATAGAAATTGATGGAGAAATTTATATTGGAGCATCGGCCAAATATTTGGGCGAAGAAAATGAATCTAAATCTTACACCCTAGCTGTTGGACCAATATACAATCCCACAGAAAAACAAGATCTCCTGCTTTACGAAGTGACTACAGATTGGACAGAAACCTCTGATAATTGGGAGTCCCAAGTTACCAGTATGCTAAAATAAACCTGATGAGTAGATAGTATTCGATAGTTTATAATAGTACTTTTGCCAAATGGAACAGCAACCCACCTTTCAAGACTTAAATCTCAACACGCCTTTATACAATGCTTTAGGCGATTTAGGTTTTGAGCGCCCTACCCCTATTCAATCGCAAGCTTTTAATGTTGTTGCCTCTGGCAAAGACATGGTGGGCATTGCGCAAACGGGTACAGGTAAAACCTTTGCCTACATGTTACCCATCTTAAGGCACTTAAAATTTTCTAAGCAAGAAAACCCAAGAATACTAATTCTTGTGCCAACCCGTGAGCTGGTTGTACAGGTCGTAGATGAAATAGAAAAACTGGCCGCATATATCAATGTGCGCGTCTTAGGTGTTTATGGTGGTACCAATATCAATACCCAAAAACAAGCAGTAGCACAAGGTCAGGATATTATTGTGGCCACACCCGGTCGGTTGTTTGATTTGGCCGTAAGCCATGTACTTCAATTAAAATCCATCCAAAAATTGGTGATTGACGAGGTAGATGTGATGCTTGATCTTGGTTTTAGACACCAGTTGCTTAACATTTTTGACGTTTTACCAGAGCGCAGACAGAATATCATGTTTTCTGCGACCATGACAGACGACGTTGATGCCCTAATTTCAGACTTTTTCATCAAACCAGAACGCATTACGATTGCGGTATCTGGAACACCGTTGCATAACATACATCAGGAACGCTATGACGTCCCTAATTTTTACACCAAGGTCAATTTGTTAGATCATTTGCTTAGGGATAAAGAAAGCTACCATAAAGTATTGGTATTTGTTGCCTTTAAAAAAATGGCCGATTTGTTGTTTGAATCTGTTGAGGCCCTATATCCTTCTGAAGCGTGTATCATTCATTCCAATAAGACCCAGAATTATAGATTGCGAAGCATCGAACAATTTAGAGCTGGAGAAAACAGAATTTTGATTGCTACAGATGTTATGGCTCGTGGTTTGGATATTGAAAATGTGAGTCATGTGATCAATTTTGATACGCCCAACTATCCAGAAAATTACATGCACCGTATTGGTAGAACAGGACGTGCAGAACAGCAGGGACATTCCATTACTTTTTCCACAGAAAAAGAACAGCCGTTTATAGAACTGATTGAAGCCTATATGCACGAGGAGATTGAGGTACTGGAGATTCCAGAAGCGGTTGAAATTTCTAAAGAACTTATTGCCGAAGAGCGTCCTCAAATAAAAGAGCGCAACAACCCCATCAAACCAGGTAAACATGATAGTGATGGTGAAGCCTATCATGAGAAAAAGGAAAAGAACCGAAAAGAGAATCTTGGCGGCAGCTACAAAGCCAAAATAGAAGCCAAGTATAAAAAACCAAAAACTCGTGGTGACAAAAATTATAACAAGCGGAACAAACGCTAATAACCACAGCATTGCTTTTATCTATTATTGATTTAAATGGAACCGTAAACTCAGTATAACCCTCAAATTTATAGTATGACCTCAAAACCTGTAATCCTATTACTTTTTATCTCATTTTTTTATGTGTCTCATGCCAATACCAATCCTACTTGGGGCAAAACGGGGCATCGTGTTGTTGGTGCCATTGCAGAGCAATACTTGGATAAAGACACCAAGAAACAGATCAACTTCTTATTGGGCCACCAGTCATTGGCTCTAACAGCAACTTATGCTGATGAGATTAAGTTTGACCATAGTTACGACCAATTTAAACCATGGCATTATCTCAATATGCCTTTAGACTCTACCTATGAAGCGGCCGATAAAAATCCTGAAGGTGATCTCTTTACTGGTATTAACTACTGCAAACAAATACTTACCGATGATAAGGCCTCCCAAACAGATAAAACCTTTTATTTAAAAATGTTGATTCATCTTATAGGCGACCTGCACCAACCCATGCATTTAGGTCTAAAAGAGGATCGCGGCGGTAATGATCTTGACGTGAAATGGAATTACCGAGATACCAACATGCATAGCGTTTGGGACTCTAAAATGATTGATAGCTATGATATGAGCTATTCTGAATTATCGGATAATGCATTTTTTCTTTCTAAAGCCGAAATTGAAGACCTACAAGAAGGCGACATTTTAGATTGGATTGCAGAGACCCACAAACTCACCAATGATGTCTATCAAAATGTTAAGGAAGGGGATCACCTAAAGTCTGAATATTCATTCAAATATTTAGATGTGGCACGGCTGCAAATGCAAAAGGCGGGCATTCGCTTAGCAAAAGTTTTAAACGACATTTTCTAAACAAAAAAAAGCGGAACAGATGTATAAAATTTCTGTTCCGCTTTTTTTTGTGAAATTTGTTTTATTCCATCTGTGATTCTGCCGATAATTGTGATCTCAAAATCATGATGCCAAGTCTTGAAATTAAAAAGACGAAGGATCCAAAAAGGACAGTGATAAATGAGACTTTAAGGAAAAACCATGATTGCCATTGAGGCAACATTACCTCAAGACCAGTTTTTGGGCGTCCATAGACCCTTTATTATTGCTTTGCAAGCTTTACGAAAAAAAATTGCCTAAATCATTTTTTGTACATATTTTTGTACATCATAAAATATAATATTATGCAAATAACAACTGTTTCTGATTTTAGAAAAGATATTAAAACGTACTTAGACCGGGTTGTAAAGAACTTTGAAACTTTAATTATAAATCGTGGAAAGGATTCTGGAATTGTAGTTATGTCTTTGCAAGAATACAATTCTCTGATGGCTACAAATCACGAATTGTCTTCTCGAAAAAATGAATTAAGATTAGATTCTGCAATTGACAAACTGAAAAACGGAACGACCTTTAATAAAGACTTAATCGAAAACTAAAATGAAGTATATTTTCGTTGATGAGTCTTGGGAAGACTATTTGTATTGGCAGAAGACGGACAAAAAAAAGCTAAAGAAAATAAATGAACTTCTAAAAGATATTGCTCGAAACCCTTTTGATGGAATTGGAAAACCAGAACCTCTAAAACACAAATACGCTGGATTTTGGTCGAGACGAATCGATAGCGAGCATAGACTAATTTATCAATACAAAGAAGAAGAAATATTAATTGCGAAATGCAGGTTTCATTACGACTGAAAAAATACTGCTGTCAGCTCCGTGTATAATTAATTGCTAGGTCATTGTGTACTCGGAAAATCCTACAGACTTCCCTCTGGTTTGTTTTCTTTTACTATTTTAGTTGCTAAACAAAGCAACTAACTATACACAATTACGATATCAGAGATCACTTCCTTTACCAATGAGCACATCACTATTACAGATAAAGCGCTCCCAATCAGCAGAAGTTTCAAGAAATCGGTATTGGCCTTTTTAGATAAATTTTAGGCAGGCTCAATAATCCGAAAAAAATTCCGTTAAACTAAAAGTGCTTCATTAGCACTGAGTTTTGAATCAAAATACTTAAATTCAATGGAAAATTTCGGTAAAAGGATTTAGAAGGGGCCAAGATCTTTTCACTGTGAATTGAAACTGCTATTTTAAAGAACAATTAATTACACGTCTCTGCATGTCACATCCATTACTTGATAGCATACCCAATCTCAAACCTTTTGATTATGAGACCCATCATGACGAGTTGCTTTTAAATAAAGAGTGGATCTTGGTCAATGGCATTGAAAAAAAGAAGGCGGTCTATGTCTTTAAAGAAGATAATGTTTTAAAAATCTCTGAAAAAGAAACCACCACAGAAACCTCTTGGACCATTGACATTAAAAATGTGTTTTCTATTCAAACCGAAGACGGACTCATCACTGTAAAAGCCTATTTTAAGGATGATGATGTATTGGTACTCAATCATCAAAACAAGACAGACATCGCCTTGTTTATTAATGAAAGTCATTATGAAGAGGAAGTAAATACCTTTGCAGATGTTCAAAAATTTCTAAGGGAAAAGTACCGTCAGAAGGTTACCAATCTTATTTACGATCACGAGTTTTATTATATAGAAAAGTCGAGAGAATTTGGCCCATTTACGGTTGAAGAGCTTGCAGAGAAAGTAAAACGTGAAGACATTAGCGCCTACTGTTTTGTAAGAGATATTAATGAAGATGATTATAGCAAACGGTTAAGGATTTGGGATTTAATTAAGGAGCTGTGAGCTACGCATGCCTTTATTTTAATAACATCTTAAATTACCAGCACTACGTATAAATTATATTAAGCCGTGTCTAAGCTGCTTTGAATAAAAAGATCCCGCAAAAGCGGGATTTTCATTTTATAATGGTGCAATTTTTTAAACGTGCAATGCTCTATCTTCGGTTGCTGCTAGCGCGGCTTCCTTGACCGCTTCTGCGTATGTTGGATGGGCATGAGACATTCTTGCGATGTCTTCTGCACTCGCTCTGTATTCCATAGCGGTGACACCTTCAGCAATTAAATCGGCACAACGGGCACCAATCATATGTACCCCTAACACTTCGTCAGTGTTTTTATCTGCTAAGATTTTTACAAATCCGTCAGTATCGCCACTCGCACGGCTTCTACCTAAGGCACGCATTGGGAATTGTCCCGACTTATAAGCCACTCCTTCTTCTTTTAATTCTTCTTCGGTTTTACCTACAGAAGCTACCTCTGGCCAAGTGTACACTACTCCTGGGATAAGGTTATAATCAATATGTGGTTTTTGTCCGGCAATAGTCTCCGCTACAAAAACACCTTCTTCTTCAGCTTTATGGGCTAACATGGCGCCTTTAATTACATCTCCAATAGCATAAATGTTCTTAACGCTTGTTTGTAAATGCTCGTTGACTTCTACTTGACCTCTATCGTTTAATTTTACGCCAGCTGCTTCGGCATTAAGACCATCTGTAAATGGACGTCTGCCCACAGATACTAAACAATAATCGCCTTTAAATTCTACTTCTTCACCCTTCTTATTGTCTGCTTTAACAATGATCTCGTCACCTTTACGCTCAACAGATTTTACTTTATGAGATACATTGATGTTGAATTTAGCTTTCTTAAAGACCTTAGTCAATTCTTTAGACAAGCCAGCATCCATGGTTGGGATGATACGATCCATATACTCTACCACCGTAACATCGGCACCTAAACGACCGTAAACTTGGCCAAGCTCTAAACCAATCACGCCACCGCCGATAACAATCATGTGCTTAGGAATTTCCTTAAGCTTTAAGGCTTCGGTAGACGTGATGATGCGTTCTTTATCTAAATCAATAAAAGGAAGATTTGCAGGTTTTGAACCTGTTGCGATAATGATGTGTTTTGCTTCAATTTCAGTAGCCTCTTTTCCGTCTATTTTGATATGGGTTGCATCTTTAAAGCTACCAACACCTTCATAAACGTCTATTTTATTTTTCTTCATCAAGAAATCAATACCGCCAGTAGTTTGGTCTACCACCGATTGTTTTCTTGAAATCATTTTTTCAAGATTGACTTTTACTTCTCCTGGAATCTCAATACCGTGCTCTTCAAAGTGCTTGACGGCATCCTCGTAATGGTGAGAAGAGTCTAAAAGCGCCTTACTCGGGATACAGCCCACATTAAGACAAGTACCACCAAGAGTAGAATATTTTTCAATAATTGCAGTACTCATCCCTAATTGCGCACAGCGAATTGCTGCAACATAACCACCAGGACCAGAACCTATAATTGCGACGTCGTAAGATTTCATATCATTTATGTTTGTTAAATTGTGATTTCTAAAGCGATTTGAAACGCTCTATTTTATTTTTTTATCGTTCTAAAAAATGTGTGTCACGTTATTTGGATACATCTTATTTGATAATTGATTAAAAGCACCGCTTTAAAACCATATGAAACACTCCCCACATCTGCTATAATTAAGTAAATGTGCTTTATCTTAATTATGGACCACAAAAGTACAATTTTGATTGTTTTTAGCCGAAGGATATATCGCGATTTTTAGGAGATTATAGAGATCTATTACGTAGTAATTATCAGGACGCATTTCCTTTCCTAAGGAATGTTCATCCAAAAGCTCATTTTAATTAAAACCCAAGTTTTGAATAGTACTGAAAGTTTGCACCATGTTTTCGCTTTGCATCCCATTTCCGAAGAAACCGCTTGTTAAATTTCTCAAAAGCAAACCGCTTTAATCGTTTAGCATTTTCTATATTTGAACCCACACCTAAAATCCCAATCCTTAGGAATGCAGTTTAAATATCCAGAACTTCTTTACGCCCTATTACTGCTCGTTATTCCTATCATTGTTCATTTATTTCAATTACGAAGATTTCAGAAAGTGGCGTTTACAAACGTTCAGTTTTTAAAACGTATTACCATACAAACCAGAAAGAGTTCCCAGCTTAAAAAATGGCTCACTTTACTCATACGCTTGCTATTATTAACTTGTATCATCCTTGCATTTGCCCAACCCTATTTCTCTAATACCGATACATTTAACACCAAGAACGAAACGGTCATTTATCTCGATAACTCCTTTAGCATGCAAGCTCAAGGTGCTAATGGGACGCTTTTAAACCGTGCCGTACAAGATATTTTAGAGCGTGTTGATGGTGACGATCCCATCTCTATTCTTACCAATACATCCAGCTTTAAAAACACAACGCTTAAAGCTATTAAAAATGATTTGATCGACCTTAAATACACTCCAAACCAACTTACTTATGAAGCAGCGCTTCTAAAAGGAAAGCAATTGTTTTCTGAAGACAATAGTGCCGTTAAAAATTTGGTGTTTATTTCTGACTTTCAACAAAAAGATGCTGAGTTTTCAAATCCTACCGATAGTTTGGTACGCTTAAGACTTGTAAAGTTAACACCCACCAATCTCAACAACATTGCGATAGACAGCACTTTTATTGCCAAACGTAGCATTGACAATCTGGAATTAGAGGTCGTTCTCAAAAATTTTGGCGATCCTATTGAAAACGTCCCCGTTTCGCTTTACAATAAGAATAAACTTATAGCCAAAAGCGCAGTAACACTAGACGGAAAGAATAGTGTGATTTTCACCATTCCCACCAACAGCGAATTTGATGGCAAAATTGCCATAGAAGATCCTAATCTTCAATATGACAACAGCTTATATTTTAATTTAGAGGAAACTGCTAAGATCAATGTACTCAGCATCAATGATGCTGATGATGCCTTTCTAAGTAAAATTTATTCTGAAGATGAATTTAGCTATACCGCAACATCTTTTAAAAATCTCAATTACAACAGCATTAATAATCAAAATTTGGTGGTGTTGAACGAACTGAATTCGGTTCCAAGTTCTTTAACGGTAGCTCTTAAAGCGTTTACAGACGATGGTGGCTCCGTTTTAATTATTCCTTCGGAAAACGCTCAAATAAGCGATTATAACGCCTTGTTCTCAAATTATAACCTAGGATCATTTAACGAACTAAAGGCTTCGGAAAAAATGATTACCGCTATTAATTTTTCGCATCCTTTACTCACCAATGTCTTTGATAAGCGCATCAGTAATTTTCAATATCCTAAAGTCAATTCCTTTTTTGATAATTCTGCCAATGCCACGTCCGCTATTTTGAGTTATGAAAACGGACAATCCTTTCTCTCGGGAATGGACCAAGCCTATCGCTTTTCCGCAGCATTAAATGATGATAATTCTAATTTTAAAAATTCGCCTCTCATCGTGCCCGTACTTTATAATATAGGGAAACAGAGTCTTAAAATGGGCGACCTGTACTACGAGATTGCTTCGGAAAATCGTATTGATATTCCCGTGACCCTAACCCAAGATGAGATCTTGTCTCTGGATGATGGCGAAAATTCGGTAATTCCGCTTCAGCGAACCTACGCCAATAAAGTAGCGTTAACTACGAATGATTATCCTGAAAAAGCGGGAATCATTTCAGTAAAAAATAATGAGCGTATTCTTAAGAATATGAGCTTTAACTATAATCGCAGTGAAAGTCAATTGCGCTATCTCAACTTAGAAAATCTAAATGGCGTAACGGTGAGTGATTCTGTAGCCACTGCCATTGATGATATAAAAAGTGCATCAAACGTCAATGAGCTATGGAAATGGTTTGTTATTTTTGCACTGATTTTTTTACTAATAGAACTGCTCATCTTAAAATTCCTGAAATGAACGTACTCATCACCTCTGCAATAATCGTTGATCCAAAAAGCGATTTTCATAATGAGACCGTTGATATTTTAATTGAAAAAGGAAAGATCACTAACATTGCCAAGAACATCAAAAACCCCAAAAACTACAAGGAGGTCACTTTCGAGAATCTTCATGTGTCTCAAGGTTGGTTTGATAGCAGTGTGAGTTTTGGAGAACCTGGTTATGAAGAACGGGAAACCATTGCCAATGGTCTGAAGACAGCCGCACATTCTGGTTTTACATCTGTTGCGCTTAATGCTAATACCAACCCTATTATTGATACCAGCTCAGACGTGGCTTTTGTAATGAATAAAGCCCAAGGGCAAGCGGTTAACCTCTACCCTATTGGCGCATTAACAAAACATAGTGATGGTGAGGATTTAGCAGAATTGTTTGACATGAAAAATACGGGAGCTGTTGCCTTTTATGACTATCAGCATCCCATTTCAAATCCTAATCTGCTTAAGATAGCCTTACAATATGCGAGCAATTTTGATGGCTTGGTGCTGTCTTTCCCGCAGGAATCAAAAATTAGTGGTTCTGGCGTGATGAACGAGGAAGCCATGAGCACCTCTTTGGGGCTAAAAGGAAATCCGGCATTAGCGGAAGCCCTTCAAATTGCAAGGGATCTGTTTATTTTAGAGTATACCGATGGGAAATTGCACATTCCTACCATTTCAACGTCAAAGTCTGTAGACTTAATACGCGCCGCAAAACAGAAGAACCTTGACGTGACCTGTAGTGTCGCCATCCATAATCTTGTGCTCACAGACCAAGAACTTCAACATTTTGAAACCAAATTTAAAGTACTACCGCCTTTGAGAACACCCTCAGATATTGAGGCTTTAATTGAGGGGTTAAAGGACGGTACCATTGACATGGTCACCAGTGATCACAATCCGATGGATATTGAACACAAGAAAATAGAGTTTGATTATGCTGCCTATGGCACCATCGGTCTTGAAAGTGCTTTCGGCGCTTTAAACAAAGTGCTTACGCTTAAGAAATCGGTTGATGTTTTAACAAGTGGAAAAGAACGCTTTGGAATTGCAAGATCGCCTATTTCAGTGGGTAATACAGCAGATTTAACGCTTTTTACACCTAACGGAAATTATACCTTTTCTAAAGAGCATATCGTATCGACTTCAACCAACGCCATTTTTGATGGAAAGCCTATGAAAGGTCGCGTTTATGGTATTTTCAATAACAATCAATTGATTTTAAATTAAATCCTATTCATGTCACAATCTGAAGGAAACTCTAATAAAATGCTTGCCATTGTTGCTTATATAACCATTATAGGCACACTGATCGCTTTTTTTATGAATCGGGAAAAACGGGATGAGCTCGTTTCTTTTCACATTCGTCAAGCGCTAGGACTTTGGTTACTTCAATTTATTTTGGGCTATTTTATTGGTGGTTTTGATAGTTGGATGATTACCACCTCCTTTTGGATATTTTTTATTGTTCTTTTTCTTTACGGCATCTTTGGTGCTGTGGCAGAAAAGCAGATGGCCGTGCCGGTTTTAGGCCCATTCTTTCAACGTCTTTTTAAATCTATCGGTCAATAACTTACTCTATGAATACAGCTTTACAATACATTACCAGACCATCGACATTAAAGGAAAATGCACCGCTCATCATACTATGTCACGGTTATGGCAGCGATGAAAACGATTTGTTCTCTTTTGCTTCAGAATTACCAGAGGAGCTTTTTGTGATTTCCTTGAAGGCTCCATACACCATGCAACCTTATGGCAACGCGTGGTACGCCATTAACTTTGATGCTGACCAAAACAAATGGAATGATGTTGAACAAGCCAAATCTTCTCGCGATGCCATCGCTGAGTTTATTGATTATGCCTGTGCAACCTACCCTGTAGATGCTAAAAATGTCACATTATTAGGATTTAGCCAAGGGACCATCTTAAGCTACGCTGTAGCCCTTACCTATCCTGAAAAAGTTAAAAATGTGATTGCACTTAGCGGTTATGTGAGTGAAGACATGCTCCCTGAGCAGTTAAATGATAAAGACTATTCTCACCTAGATTTTTACTGCTCTCATGGTAGTGTTGATCAAGTGATTCCTGTGGATTGGGCAAGAAAGGCACCCGTATTTTTAAATGCCCATGGTATTAAAAACACGTACTCAGAATTTCCTGTTGGCCACGGTGTTGCCCCTCAAAATTTTTATGATCTCAAAAGTTGGTTAGAGAAACGCATTTGATTTTTTTAATCTAAATTCACTTAAACCAAACAAAATAAATAAGATTACCAAGCCCCACCACTCCTGTTAAACACCCGATAATAAAATCCATTTTACCAGCGACATAGCTCAATTTGTCTTCAATTTTTGTAGCAATTGTAGCATACACCGAATAGGTAGTAAAAGAACCTGCAGTTGAACCGAATGAGAAGAAAAGGGCATTTTTAACAGAATATTCAAAATAATCCAAGCCTATTAAAAAAGAGATGGCCGTAAAATAAAAGGGTATTGCAAATGTATTTAACAGCGACATCCCAATACCATGGAAATAGGCTTTTGATTTCTCTATCTCCACCTTCTTTAATGTTTTATTGGATTTAAAATAAGACCAAAAGAAATAAGCCGACAATAGAATTAAGATGGCCGTCCCTATTTTTTGAATCGTTGTGATATATTCGGAATTCTCCATAAGAACATTGGCTAAGTAAGCCCCAAGATTCGCTTGAAAAAACAAAACCGTAGCAAATCCTCCAATAAGAAACAATGCAGCCTTTAAGCCACTTCTAAGACTGAATTTTACAACCGTAAGGTTTAAAAAGCTTGGTGAAATACTCCCTAAAGATGCAATGGCGAAGCCCAAAAGGACGAAGATAAATAAATTCATAGTTGGTTTAAAACACAAATAAACAACTTAAAGGCGTGCCAAGTTACTGCATTTAGAGATTACTGTGATTCAAACCGTATTTTAATCGAAATTCGGGTCCCAAATCAAAACTTGCTGATAGTGGTCCTTCTCAAATTATTGCTCATAAAATCATCATATTTTATGTAAAATTAAAGTTGCTTCCTTAGCAATATTAGCTTAAACCGTTTCACATGATATAAGCTTCGTTTTTCTATCACGCGTTTTTAATAGCATTTTAATCAAAACCTCTGCTTTGAATGTTTTATGATCAGTCCCTAATTTAATTTCTCGCTCATATATTTCCAGTAACGCTTAGGCACATGTTGAATGTGTAATTTCATGTTTTTTCGAGAGGTAATATTCACACTTTTAAAGTAATCTTGCCATAGTTTTTGGAACTCAAACTCTTGATTGGCAAAAATATTCTCATCCGTTTTTGTAAAATCAAAATCATCAGGGAAATACAAAGTGATGGTATCCACCTTATCTAAATCATAAAATAAACCAAAGCGTCTTTTAATATCATAAATCAGCCATTTTTGATCGGCGTAGCGTTTTTTAAAATGACTAGAAATCAAAGGCAGCACATTGAAGTCGGGTTCAATATTTGAAAAATAAATACCATCTTTGGTTAATTTAAATCGCACAAAAGCTTCCATACGGTGTTTTTCCCTCCCAACCATCTTCGCTATCTTGGAGATCTCTAAAACTGAAGCCTGTGAAAAATCATTGGCAACATTCGGGATATCGCTGAATATATATTTGATCATATTCAACAAAACATCCTCAACACCGTTCTTTTCGCTTAAAAAAGCATAATACAATTTATAGCTTTGTGACTTCCCTAATTTATTTTGAATTCCCTTCCAAACCCTATCGGCCTTTACATTCTCTGTAAGAATCTCTTCTTTCTCTGAAAACATACGCTCGGTACTGCTAAATTGGTTTTGTAGATATACATCCTCTAACTTATGCTCAAACACATAAAAAACGGCGGAAAGAAATCCGTCGAAAGTACCGTCATAAACCAATGTTTTATTTTGCATTAAGCGAACAAGTTCAATTGATTACTAAGGGTTTTTTGATATTTTGAAGTACTGTTTTGAAGAATCAGGCCTTTTATGCGCTCTGCTGTTAAATCACGACGTTCAAATTGGTTTGAATCGCAGACCATAAAAAATTTTGCCCGATTAAAAGCTATCCCGATTTTTTTAAGGTGATCCCAATTTAGTTTTCTAAAACGCCTAGCATTTATGATTTTGTAAACCGATTTCATTCCCAGTCCAGGGATTCTTGCCAACATTCTTTTATCAGCGGTATTGACATCAATAGGAAATTCATGAAGATTACGTAAGGCCCAACCCAATTTAGGGTCGATATCCAAGTCTAAATTTTGATGATTTTGATTTAATATCTCGCTTACATCAAAACCATAAAAACGCATGAGCCAATCTGTTTGATACAAACGATTTTCCCTTAGCATAGGAACGTCTGTTCCTATTTGGGGCAATCGGCTATCGTAACTTATAGGTACATAGCCAGAATAGTACACCCGCTTGAGGTTATAGGATTTATAAAAGAAATTAGAGGTCTGCATAATCTGAAAATCGTTCTCACCACTCGCCCCGATAATCATTTGTGTACTTTGACCAGCTGGAGCAAATTTAGGTGTAGACTTGATCACCTTCTTTTCAGATGCATTCTCGATGATATCATTTTTGATTTTTAACATTGGTTTGATAAAATCTTCCCTTTTTTTATCTGGTGCCAATCTTCTTAAACCAGATTCAGTAGGAATTTCAATGTTGACGCTCAATCTATCAGCATATAATCCTGCTTCGTGCATTAACTCATCTGATGCACCTGGTATAGACTTTAAATGAATATAGCCATTGAAATTTTCTTCAAGCCTTAATTTTTTTGCTACTGCAACCAAGCGTTCCATCGTGTAATCAGCACTCTTAAATATACCAGAACTTAAGAAAAGACCTTCAATATAGTTTCTTCGATAAAAATTAATGGTCAAGTCTACAACCTCTTGCACCTTGAATGCCGCTCTTTTGATATCGTTACTTTTTCTTGTGACACAGTAGGCACAATCGAAAATACAGTAATTGGTCAATAGGATCTTTAGAAGCGAAACACATCGACCATCTTCGGTATAAGAGTGACAGATGCCCATACCCGAAGCATTGCCCAATCCATTATTTTTATTAGCACGTTTGCTCCCACTCGAAGAGCAAGACACATCGTACTTTGCGGCATCGGCTAATATTTTTAATTTTTCTTGAGTACGCTCGAATGACATTTAGAGGAAGGGATTTATTCTTGAATGACTTAAAATTTCTAAGAATTGTAAAGATAAATTTTTAGAAGCCAACATATTGCCACCATTTGTAGTAAAACTAAGTTTGAGTGCGTTAAATTTGCAAATTATGATTTCCCCAAATAATAATCGCATATGAGACAATTAGGCCTACTGTTTTTCTCGATATTTATAGTCTCTATGACAAACGCACAACATACCATACCAGATTCGATAAATAACCACGTCACTACTGCGTTATCCTATTATCCTGAACTGGACAGTACCAATATTGAATTTAAATTCAAAAAAAATATCAAGAAGTCGACCATGCAGGCCAGGCCAACCTTTGGGAGTTTTTTCCGAAGTAGAAAGCATAGACGTTACGTGATTTTGATAAGTGAGAAATTTAAAATTTCAAACGAAGAATTTAGAACCCGAGATATCCCGAAAGATATCTTTATTGGATGGATTGGTCATGAACTAGGGCATATTATGGACTATCAAGACCGGGATAAGTTGAACTTGATCTGGTTTGGAATAAAATACGTGCTTTCTGACAATCATATTGTAGAAGCAGAACGAGCGGCAGACTCCTACGCCGTAAACCATGGCATGGAAGATTTCATCTTAAAAACAAAAGATTTTATCTTAAACCACGCCGAAATCACGCAAAGTTATAAAGATCGTATTCAGAAATATTATTTATCTCCTGAAGAGATCATGCACTTAGTAGAACAACGCGAAACGGAAGAAAAATAAAGTTTAGAACCGTCTGAATCCTTTTGGATTAGCCGTTTATAAAATCCTCCCACTCTGCAAACTTTTCTTCGTTCATCACACGCTCCATTTTAACTTGTCCGCCCTTTTTCTTATTTCTGGCATTCCAATCATAAAACAGATCAGGTGCTATAACAGTGACCTTCACTCCTTTTAAAGCCTTACTTCTAGCAACTTTATAATTTTTATTGGCAGACTTCAAGGCGTCGTCCAAAGCATTGGCTATTTTTTCTTCATTGGGTTGTTCAAGATCTGATCCTAAATACCAAAAATGATAGAACTCTCCATCCTCACCTCTTTTGGCGCAAATGGTATACTCCGTTATTTTGGCGTCAAATTGCTCTTCAAGCACTTTCATGGCATCATCCATCTTATTTACAGATAGTTGAGATCCAACAGTGTTTAAAAAGAATTTAGTACGTCCTGTAATTTTAATTTCTGCGCGCTCCACATCGGTAAACTTTATAGTATCACCAATAAGATAACGCCATGCTCCACTTACGGTACTAATAATTAGCACGTAATCTACTTCGGGTTTCACCTCTTTTAAAGTAATTGACGGCGCATCTGGCGCTAAAGATCCATCTTCATTAATGTACTCTGGCTTAAATGGCACAAATTCAAAATAAATACCATTTTCAGTATTCAATTGCATGGCGTCAGTTTCTGGTCTAATTTGAGTGGCGATATAACCTTCAGAAGCTAAATAAGTATCAATCACCGTTACCGGTTTACCCATTAAGGCCTGAAAACTCTTTTTGTAAGGACCAAATGCAACGCCACCAGAAGTATATACTTGTAAGTTTGGCCATATCTCATGGATATTATTTAAGTTATGGTGTGAAATCACCTTTTGAAGCATGAGTTCTATCCAAGAAGGAATACCGCTCAAGGCGCCAATATCCCATTCTTCAGCACGCTCAGCAATGCGCTGGACCCGATCATCCCAATCATCTATTTTAGCAATTTCCTCACCTGGCTTATAATAACCTCTAAACCAAGATGGGATTCGGCTTGCACTAATACCGCTAATTTCGCCTTCTAAGTGATCGTCGCGTTCTTCTAAATCGGTAGAACTGCCCAACATCATGATTTCCTTTTCGAAAAAATCGGGAGGAAGATCAAAATTTTTAAGCGCAAACACCTGCTTAATTCCTGATTCTCTAATAGCTTCAATCATCTCATCAGTAACGGGAATACGCTTACTGGTTTTTCCTGTAGTACCAGAACTTAAGGCAAAATAATGAGGAACACCTGGCCAGGTGACGTCGGTTGCGCCTTCATGGAGTTTATTCCACCAATTTGTATTTAAAGAATTGTAGTCAAAATAAGGCAAACGTTCAGCAAAAGCTTTAGGAATATCCTCTGCATCAAGAAGAGATTCAAAGTCGTAATGTTTTCCAAATTGTGTGGTTTTGGCCGTTTTCAGAATAGACTTTAACACTTCTTCTTGTACCTCATTATGATCGATATCTGGGGTAAGGGTGTCTTTTATATTGATAATCCCCTTTATTATATTTCCTAAAATTGCCATGTTATTTTTTTATAAAATTACTTTTTAAAAGTCATTTTTAATCTGAAATGCGAAAATTACCTCATCTGTACAGATACCATTACCAATATCGGCTAAAACATTGCCTCATATACGTTTTCGTCTTTTTTTAAATAGAATTATATCTATATTTAAACCCTAATCCCATCAAAATTGAAATCTAAAACTATAAAAAAAGCGCTTCAGATTTTTGGACTCATCGCTATCATTCTTACGCTGATGCCATTTGTAGCATTGGATTTTTGGTGGATAAGGGTTTTTGATTATCCACATTTGCAACTCACCTGCTTAACAACTGCCGCACTATTATTTTATTTTATAAAATTTGATATTAAAAATTATCGCGATTATATTTTTGTTATCGTATTAATAGGCTGCGTACTTTTTCAATTTGCTAAAATCTATCCATATACCTCTTTGGCCGAGTTTGAGGTTGCAGATTCTAACCCACAGCTAGAAACCTTTTCTATATACACCTCTAATGTGCTGCAAAAAAATGAGGAACACGACTTATTGGTGCATCAATTCAATCAATTTGATGCAAATATCCTGTTGTTTACAGAGACGAACACCGATTGGATGACCGACATTACTGCTGGTTTAGATCCGCAATATCAATACAGATCAGAAGTACCTCTTGATAACGCTTATGGAATGCTTATGTATTCCAAATTACCGCTCTTTGATACCCAAGTACATTACCTTGTTAGTGACAGCATTCCATCAATACATACAAAAGTAAAATTGAGCAGTAACGATACCATACAAGTGTATGCCATTCACCCAACACCACCGATGCCACAGGAAAACGCAATGTCAACAGATCGAGATTCAGAAATGATGATGATTGCCAAAATGGCCTTAGAATCCAAATACCCCGTGATTGTTATAGGTGATTTTAATGATGTTGCTTGGTCCCAGACCTCTGTACTCTTTCAAAAAGTGAGCAGGTTATTAGATGTAAGAAAAGGAAGAGGTTTGTATAACACCTATAATGCAGATAACATATTAATGCGTTGGCCCTTAGATCATATTTTCATTTCAAGTGATTTTAGATTGAAAAGCGTAGAAAAGTGCGAGGATGTAGGATCTGATCACTATCCTCTTTATACGCAATTAACTTATGAGCCAGAATTGAAACAGGATCAAACCAAACCCTACCCCTCAAAAGAAATTTTAAAGCGGGCCCAAGATCAGATTGATGCCTTTAACGAAAAGAAATAAAAACTTAACATTATGAAAGAATGGTTTACTAATTCTACAGAAAGTCTTTTAGCAATTGTTTTAACCGCAGTTGGTATTTATATTGCTTTGGTGGTGTTTACTAGAATAAGCGGCAAACGAAGTTTTTCTAAAATGTCGAGTTTTGATTTTGCGATTACTGTTGCTCTCGGATCTATAGTAGCTACAGTCACCATGTCTAAATCTGTGTCTTTAACCCAAGGTGTTTTTGGTTTGGGCATCATGTACTTTATCCAAATTATCGTAGCTCATGCGAGACGTTATAAGGTGGTAAGACAGGCTATTGATAATAAGCCAACTTTCTTAATGAAAAATGGTGAGGTGTTTTATGATAATCTCAAAAAATGCAAAGTGACAGAATCTGACATTAAAGCAAAGCTTCGAGAAGCTAATGTTATTCAACTTACAGAGGTAAAAGCCGTTATATTTGAATCTACTGGCGATATCTCTGTACTGCATGGTGCCTCAGACAAGGCGATTGATCAATGGATTATTGATTTTTAAAGCACTAAGCTTTTGCTCAACGTCTCTTTATAAATCTGTTCGTATTTTGGAACAATCTCAGAAATCCCAAATTTTTTGGAGGCTTCTTTTGCATTGTTCTTAAATGTTGATAATCTTTCGGTGTCCTCTAAAATGAATACAGCATTTTTCGCCATAGCTTCTACATCGCCAACATCACTTAAAAAACCGGTAACGCCTTCAATATTAACTTCTGGAATACCACCAGTATTACTAGAAATCACAGGGACTCCAGATGCCATTGCCTCTAATGCTGCCAGACCAAAACTTTCGGTTCGTGAGGGCAATAAAAACAAATCACTGAAACAAAGTATTTTATCAATTTCGTTACTATTCCCAAGGAATATGACCTTTTCAGCTATCCCTAATTCCTCAGCTAATTCTTCCGCTGGTTTACGTTCCGGACCTTCGCCTACCATCATTAACTTGGCTGGTAGTTTCTTTTGAATTTCATTGAAAATCCTAATCACATCAGGAATTCGTTTGACTTCCCTAAAATTACTAATGTGGGTTACAATACGTTCATCTTCACTCGCCATAAGCTCACGCTGACAATCGGTAAAATTTGGTTCGTGCTTTTTTAAATCTATAAAATTTGGAATGACTTGAATCTCCTTTTTTATTTTAAATAAACGCTCGGTATCTTCCTTCAGGCTTTGAGAAACTGAAGTGACGGCATCCGACTTATTAATACTAAAGGTTACGGCTGGTTTGTAGAAAGGGTGACTTCCCACAAGTGTAATATCTGTACCGTGTAATGTGGTCACAATGGGAACATTTAGGCCTTCTTCCTGCAACATTTTCTTCGCCATATAGGCTGCATAAGCGTGCGGAATGGCGTAATGTACATGCAGTATCTCTATTTTATGTAATTTGACCATGTCTACCAGTTTACTGGAGAGTGCCAATTCATAAGGTTGATATAAAAATAACGGATATTCTGGAACATTTACTTCATGAAAATGCACCTTACTCCCCAACAAATCCAAGCGTACTGGCTGGCTATAGGTGATAAAATGAATATCATGTCCTCTTTTAGAAAGTTCTAAACCCAATTCTGTGGCAACAACGCCGCTTCCTCCAAAAGTTGGATAACATACTATTCCTATTCTCATTTTATAATTTTAAGCGTGTTGATTATTCATTTTAAAAACTAATCCTCTATGGCTTCATAGATCAAGCGTTGAATATCTGTTCTGATATTCTCTTTTAACAGAAGATTCTGCCCAGCATTAGGATAGGTTCTATTTGCTAAAAATATGTATACAATTTCTTCTTCGGGATCTGCCCAAGCATAGGTTCCCGTAAAACCAGAATGTCCAAAACTAGTCATGGACACACAACCACAGGTTGGACCAGAATCTCCTAACTGAGGCTTATCAAAACCAACACCTCTACGAACATCCTTATCGCAATAATAGCAGGTATTAAACTTATCTATAGTTTCTGTCTTAAAATAACGCTTACCTCCATAATAGCCTTTCTGTAAATACATTTGCATGATTTTAGCGACATCATTGGCATTACTAAAAATACCAGCATGGCCACCTACACCATTTTGCATTGCTGCGCCCATATCATGAACATAACCCTGAACTTCTTGAAACCTGAAATAATCATCAATTTCTGTAGGAACCAAATTGGCATTGGTAAACATAGATGACGGATTATATGTGGTATAGTTAGCTCCCAAAGATTCATAAAAATGCTCTTGCACCAACTCATCTAAGGGTTTATCATAATACTCCTCAATATATTTTTTTAAAATGTAATAAGGCAAATCACTGTAACGGTAGCGTTTTGAAGACAATAAATCGGTATCCTTGATGATTTTCTGCATACTGTCTGGATAGTCCTTTCTAAGGTACATCTCGTCAGCCACTTTTATACTATATCGCAAACTCGGTATTTTACGGTAATATTCTGGATCTGGACGCTTCGTTTCAGCATCTAAAGTAGCCACGTAAAACGGAATCCATGGCTTGAGTCGCGCATAGTGCGATAACATTTCCTTTAAGGTAATATTTCTCTTATTGGAGTTGGCATATTCGGGCAACAGTTTAGACAACTTTGTATCTAAGGTAATCGCATTTTTCTCTACCAATTCCATCAATAACGGTAAGGTCGCCAAGATCTTAGTTAGAGAAGCCACATCATACATGTCTTCAAACTTTACGTCCTCATCACCATCGTAGCGATGCTTTCCGAAGTTTTTATTGTAAATCACTTTACCCTTTCTTGCTACCAGCAATTGAATACCAGGCGTCATTTCTCCATCTATTGCCTTTTGGGCTATAGAATCTAAGCGTCTCAATTTCTCTGAACTCATACCAACACTTTCTGGTATGCCATAACTTAAGGATTGTAATCCCGTATAGGTCACCCCATCTCCCAAGTTAAAGAATTCTCCAGCGGTAACAGGAAACTCTCCTTTTGCCGGAATCCCACCAAATAGAAGTTGCGCAGATTTTTCTTGTGCAATTTTACTATTTTGATAGCTCATCACCACACCTTCAATATTTTCTACAGTCAATAAATCATTTAGAGCGTAGGGTCTGGCAAAAATATCTAAAATAACGGTATTGGTTCTGGCAATTTCATAGAGCCATACCAATTCTTGATCTGTAAACTTATAATCTTGCCAAGGGTTGTCATTAGGTTTGTGCAAACCAACAATGACTGTATTATAATTTTGTAGGTTTCGCAATAGAATATTAAGCGACATACCTTCAATTTTGTGAACTTTAGTATATTTTTTTAGTTCATCATAAAAAACACTTCCACCGCCATCACCCAATTCTACGTAAGCAATTTTTTTGGTTTCTAAATGGCGTAGTGGTAGAATATCCGACTTGTTTTTTAAAACCGTAATCGCACTTTCCATAAGTTCGCTGTAAAGCAAATCATCTTCCAGTCGATTTAAATCCTCTACGAGATGTGCAGTCCCAATAGGCTGATAATTATCAAGACCAACCTTATATTTTGCCATTAAAATTTTCTTGACAGATTCTGCTAAACGTGCTTCGGAAATTTCCTTTTCCTGATATGCGGTAACTATTTTTTCAATGGCTTTAGGGACATCTTCGGAAATAAGCAAAACATCATTACCAGCCTTAAAGGCGGCAAGATCTATATCACCAGGAGTACTATAATTAGAGACACCTTTCATCTCAAGGGCATCTGTAAATATAAGTCCTTTAAATCCTAGTTCGTTTTTTAGGATATCGGTTACAATATGTTTAGACAAAGAAGATGGCACGCCTGGCATTGGCTCTAAGCTTGGCACATTTAAATGTGCGACCATCACACTAGACAAGCCTTCTGTAATCAATTTTCGATATGGAAATAGCTCTACCGAGTCGATGCGTTGTTCATTAAAGGCAATTGTTGGTAGGGTTTTATGACTATCACTATCGGTATCACCATGACCTGGAAAATGTTTCGCATTTGCCAAAACACCAGCAGCTTGCATGCCTTTCATAAAAGCAGAAGCCTTTTCGGTGACGTTGTCACGATCTTCTCCAAATGAACGGTTACCAATAATTGGATTTTCAGAATTGGTATTGATATCCACTACTGGAGCAAAATTAAAGTGTACGCCAAGACGCTTGCAATGCTCTCCTATATGATAGCCCGTGCGCTCTATGAGCTTTTGATTTTTTACGGCTCCTAAGGTCATGTTCCAAGGAAAAGCATAGGTAGAATCTAAGCGCATGCTTAGCCCCCACTCTGCATCCATACCTACCAACAAAGGGGTTTTTGAAATGGCTTGATAAAGGTTATTTAATTTTGCTTGTCTAACGGGACCACCTGAAGAAAAAATGAGTCCGCCAATGTGATAGTTATTGATTAAATCTGCCACCTCATTCTCATGGGCTTTGGTACTGTTAGAAAATGCTCTAACCATAAACAGTTGTCCTACCTTCTCTTCCAAGCTCATGGCATTGTATGTGCTATCTACCCATTTTTTTTGTAGAAATAAGTCATTCGCAGCCAAGGGATGGTCTGCAGTTTGACCAAACACTGGAAGTAAACTGAAATACAGAATAAATAAGGCAATGATATAACGCATAAAAAGGAATCTTGTTTGAAGTTCTTAAAGACAACTAACATTGTGCCAAATTAGTATATTTGGCAGGAAGATAAAATACTTTAAGAGAAGTTTATAAAGCCGTTACAACGGATATTAGTTAAGATAAGATCTTATTTTAAAAATCTAGAATGCCAGCTTTCGCTTGCAGGCACTTCCCAATTCTCTTTAAATTCTGCAATATTTGTTACTAAATTATTGAACACGATAGTGTTTTTTGAAACGGCCTTATCTTTTGCCATTTTCTTGAAATCCAAAAGTGTCTTGTAGGCTACAAATTCGCCTTGTTTGTATGACACATTCATCTTATCCATTAAATCCACTCCGTAATCCAATTCCAATTGTTGTATAAAACGCACAGAGGCATCAATACTGCAGCCGGTGGCATGGTTCAATTGCTGGTTTAGGGCAATCACAATAAATCGCTTATAAACGATGGTATGTCCTGCCTGTAGGTCTTTACCGTGCGCCGTCCATTGTGTAACAAATGCATCTAACTTATCCTGTATTTCACCAATTTCGGCATCAGTAAATGAACGATTGGCTTGGTATATCCACACTCGGGACTCTTCTGGTAGGGTATTAAAATCAACTAGCATAGCTCTTTCTTTTTCTAAGGCAAAAATACAATATTACATCCAATCTCTATCCTGTGATTCTACTCTATATAATAGTAAATTACAGATCGTTTTAGCATGAGCCGATTTGATATAAGGAATCGTAACATCCTTTGATGCTGTAGAGACAATGATAGATGCAATGTCTTGCTGTTTCTGAAAGAAAGTCTGCTGAAAACGAACCGATTGTATTTTATGGATCTCTAAAATATTGGTAACACTATCAATAAAACCACTCCCGATTGTAATGTGTTCTTCGGAAATAAGATAATAGGCCTTTTTATACTTATAGTGTACAAAAGTAAACATGAGCAATACTAAAGGTATATTTATCGCCCAGAAATAAGTTCCTAAGAAAAAATACGCTGGAATATTTAATAAAACAGCCAACACACTCAACTTCAACCAAAGTATGCGCTTGTAATAAAATTCTGGTTTTTGGCGTTCTGTAGTAGCATCGTATGCGCCTAGCAATCTATTAATAAGATAATCTAATTGAGATTTCTCTAGAGCCACTATGGCAAAATTTTTCTGCTGCTTCTTGTTCACCATAGCCTGTTTTACAGACAAGCGGTACAACCCGAAATAACGCTTAATGCGATTGGTCTTGACCTCTAAATTTTGAATACGGCTTGGCGTTAAACTTAAAGACATCTTATTGAATAGACCTTTATTGATCTCCACCGTCTTTTGGTGCTCTACCACCTCCAAATTAAAATTGACGACTACCGTTTTTACAACAGAAAACAACACCGAAACAAACAAGAATAATAGGGCAATAACAACGTTGGTGACTAGTAATCCAAAAAGAGCTTCATCATTAAAAATGGTTGAATTTTCAAACTGCTCCTCAATATGCAACTGTTTGATGTAATCTTTTGCCTCGTAATACAATCCAAAAATAAACGACACGATAATCAAGAAACTCTTCAAGTGATTTTGTGAGATTCCTTCTAAAAACAAGCGTTTCAAAGAGGCCCTAAAAAACACATCATCCTCAATATCTTCGGTTTCTGTTTGTGTGCCTTCGGAAACTTTATTTTTAGAGAACAACAGTTCTTTAAGTTGTTTGGCCTGTATTTTGTCTAATGCACTGATCTCTATTTCTGATTTATCATCGCCAGCCGTTTCAATATTTACCGAAACAACGTTAATGATTTGCTGGAGAAAATTCTGCTTTATGTAAACATTCTGAATTTTCGACTTCGGAATAATGGTATTGTCTTTATTTAAAATTCCTGTAGATAGATGGAAATCCTCGTTTTTGACGTAAAACTTAAAATTGAGATAGTTTAAAACTGAAATGATAAGAATAACGAGCAGTAAGCCGATAACAATGAGTACAATATTAAAAATACCGAAATTAGCAAAAGACTTTTTCTGAAAAATAGAAATCCCGAATGCGACAAAAAGCACAAAAAAGCTCTTGAAAAATTTGAATGTCTTGAAACCAAAAATAACAAGAATCCCTTTGGAAGATTGTCGCCTTGGCTGAGAAAAATCAGCTGTCACCATTCACCTTAGAACTTAAGAAATCGTTGATATAAGCGGCCTCATCTTCAGGAAGACCATGAATACTTAAATCACTACCAGATTCTCCCGCAGTGAAGATTTTAATAGATGCCAATTGAAATTGACGCGCTAACCATGACCGCGATTCCTCAATATGCTGAATTCTTGAAATAGGAACCGTAGTTAACTTATGAACAAGAAGGCCTTTAGAATAAATCACATCCTTCTCCCGGATGGCGTACTTTCTTTTATAAAATGCCAATACAGACACCACGATATTGCCAATAACAAAAATCGATAGGACTAAAAACAGATACCAGAAATAATCTAAAAAAAGAACATCATCTGCAAACCATTTCCCAAGAAATAAGGCGGTATAAAGTGCACCAAAAAGCAATATTTTATTAACGAGAATGACGTTTAAATACCGTTTTGAGATCGGTTTTAACACCACATCCTCTAAGTTAGGAATCGCTTCTAAGTCTATTTGTAGGTTGGTAAACATGCGTTATTTTTCTTTAGATAAAAAATAGTATTTCCTTGCTGCTCCGGTACTCGCAAAAAATAAAAACCAAAAGGGAAGGTAATTGGTATAGATGATTCCGTTTTTGAAATAAGTAAGCATCATCAAAATGGCTGACCATATTAATCCGTTGATCAATCCTGCTTTAAGAATGATTTTTGTGCTTGAGTTCATCATCTTATATTAGGTTATTCGTGACTAAGCTCTCTGAGACTTATGCTAAGGTTATTTTTTGCTTTAATTTAGAGCATAAAAAATAAAATCATCTGTTTTGTTTTTTATTACTTCGATATGCTAAGAACCCATAGAGCAGAAAACCAAAAATAAGAAATAATACTGTTCGAAGTAATGAAAATTCATTCTTGATAATGTAATAAAATACAGTAATTATAAGTGTTGAAAGAACCCCTCCGATGGTTGCAGCAAGAATTATTTTTTTTATATTAAGTTTCGATTTATTCAAATAAGGCTTTTTAAAATTAATATTTATCTATGGCCTCGAATACCCTAGGAGCAACATGAAGTTGGTCAAAACCCTTTCCGACCTCACCATATAAAATCTCGCTAGTTTCAGCATCAATCACTAAAATAAAGGTTAATGTTCTGAAGTTTATTATTTTGAAGTAGGCAAGACCTGAAGTCTTGTTCAATATAGCATCCTCTAACTCTTCAATTGTTGAAAATCGAAAATCGTGACTATATTTTTTCTTTAGCTTTTTTTCAGTATTAATTCTTTTTGGGATAGTGAGCTCAGTAAAAATTAATGTTTTACTTTGTATGCTTTTAGCGTTTTTATCTGATAAGTATTCCAATTGCTCTTTAGGTTGTAAAGACTTATTTAAATTCTGCGAAGCATAAAAGTTGATATGATTTTCAATCATATTTATTGCCTCTATATGCTTGGCCTGTAAATTTAAATATCGATCTAAAGATTGGTTAATTTTTTCATTTACCTTTTTTCCAAATTCTGAAAAATAATAACTCGCTGGGCTAAATTTGACATTAATTATTCCCTGTGCTTTATCTTCAGGAAAGAAGAATAAACTTAAACCGTCATCGGTTATTTTTTTTGTCATCCTTTTACCTGAAAATGTATCATCGTATTTGAAACTCGTATAAGTAAGAAAAAAATTATTCTTATCTTCCTTTAAAGATTTGATTTCTGAACTTTTAATAAATTCAAAATCAGTTAAAGTCCACTCTTCTTGGATAGTTTCCTTTAATAAATTATTGTTGTAATTTTCCTCATCAATAATTACATGGAGTTTTTTAGTTTTTAGTTCATTCATCAACTCGGAATTTGAATTTCCAAATTGCGCAAATAATTTACCATTTAACAAAAGGGCAACTATAATGATACAGTATATTTTCATTTTCATAAATCTTGAGCATTAGCGATTAATTCGGCAATATCCATTACCGCAATTTCGCTTTCTTTTTCTTTATTCTTAACACCATCAGTCATCATGGTATTACAAAACGGACAACCTGCAGCAATAATTTCGGGTTGTGTTTCTAAAGCTTGTTCTGTTCTGGCAATATTCACTTCTTTATCACCAAGCTCGGCGTCCTTAAACATTTGAGCTCCTCCAGCACCACAACAAAGTCCACGAGATTTACAACTCTTCATTTCGATCAATTCGGCATCTAGCTTTCTAATAAGATCGCGAGGCGCTTCATAAACGTTATTCGCTCTTCCTAAGTAGCATGGATCGTGAAATGTAATACGTTTTCCTTTAAATTTTCCACCTTCAATGGTGAGGCGACCATCTTCTAATAAAGATTTTAAAAATTGCGTATGGTGCATCACCTTATAATTACCCCCAAGCCCTGGATACTCATTTTTAATGGTATTAAAACAATGCGGACAAGCGGTTACAATGGTCTTAACTTCATAGGCGTTAAGCACTTCTATGTTTGTAACGGCCTGCATTTGAAATAAAAATTCATTCCCAGCGCGTTTTGCAGGATCACCTGTACAACTTTCTTCGGTTCCTAGAACAGCAAAATCTACCTTCGCTTTATTGAGTAATCTCACGAAAGCTTTAGTGATTTTTTTAGCTCTATCATCAAAACTTCCAGCACAGCCTACCCAAAATAAAACTTCAGGTTGTTTTCCTTCTGCCATAAACTCTGCCATCGTGGGTACTCTCAGTTGTTCGCTCATATGGAGTGTATTAATTTAAATAGTGTTGTTTCTAAATAGCCTAGCTATTACAAGTAGACGCTTTGAGAAACTTAGGATTTAATATTCTATTGAATTGATTTAGTCGTGATGGCCATCATCAAATACTTCGATGGTCACATTTTTATTGACTAAATCTGTAAATTTCCCTTGGTAACGTGTGGCTTTCACCAAATGGTTGTCTATCCAATGGTAATTTCCTCCTCTAGGTTTGCCCATCAAAAGGGAATGAAATTTAAAACCATGTTTTTTAAGCCAAGCCTCAGTTACCTCACGGTGATCTTCGGTTCTTGAGGTAAAAAAACAAATCATATGTCCTTTATCGTACCATTTATTACAGGTAGCCAACGCATCTGGATAAGGCTCGCAAGTTGACATGCGCTCTGGCTCTTCATTAGGAACATCTTCTGTAATGGTCCCATCAATGTCAATAAGGTAATTCTTAACGCCTTTTGGTAGCACCGGACTTACCTTCTCTCCACCTTCAACCTTGTCGTGCAATAATTTATCTGCTTCTTCTCTTTTCATATTCTCTTTCCGCAGCAACGGAACGTTTTATAATTAGACTTCGATTTAATTATCAATAGTATGTATTTCTTCAATGGCTGCAAAATCTGATTTTGCAATACGTATAAAAACAGCTAGTTTTTTCTGGCCGTCCTTCATTCTATTGTCTGGACTGTAACGATCATTGTAGGAACGTCTCACGGCCTCGTCTCCTATGGCTTTTGACTGTGCTTCGGAACAGTAATCACAAAGTACTTTTAACAATTGAATGTTCTTAAATTCGTTGTTCTTATATTCTATCAGCGTGTATGCCTTAATTTGTAAAGAATCTTGACGAAAGGATTGCCCTTGAGACAAAAAAGCACACATGAAAAGCATCATTAAAATCGCATATTGATATGTTTCTTTTAAGTAATGCATGGGTTATGCTTCATTTTTCCAATTGAGACGATCCATTTGATTATATGGCCAAGGCGCACCATTGTTCTCTACATTGGTCATCATATTATTAAGCTCCATTGGTGCAGCACTTTGCTCCATGACCAAGTACTGTCGCATTTGCATGATAATATCCAAAGGACTAATACTTACAGGACAAGCCTCTACACAAGCGTTACAACTGGTACACGCCCAAAGCTCTTCGGTAGTAATATAATCGTTTAATAGTTGTTTGCCGTCGTCCTTAAAAGCGCCTTTGTTGGCATCTATATTTTTTCCTACTTCCTCAAGACGATCACGGGTATCCATCATGATTTTTCTAGGCGATAATTTTTTACCGGTTTGGTTGGCAGGACATTCACTCGTACATCTACCACACTCTGTACAGGTGTAAGCACTCAATAAGTTAACCCAACTTAAGTCTTGGACGTCACTGGCTCCAAATTTGGCAGGCACATCTGCTTCGTCTTCAGTAGCAGGATCGGGTGCTGCAAATGGATCAGCATCAGGATCCATCATTAATTTTACCTCGTTGGTAACCGCTTCTAAATTCTCAAACTGCCCTTGAGGCTTAACTCTTCCGTAGTATGTATTTGGAAAAGCCAATAAAATGTGTAAATGTTTTGAAAAATAGAGGTAATTCAAAAACACCAAAATTCCTAAGATATGTAACCACCAGGCTGTGCGCTCTACAATAATTAATGTAGCGTTAGAAAGACCATCAAATAATGGCAATAAATACTGACTTATAGGAAATGAGCCTGCGGTGGCATAATGGTCTGCACCATTAAGTTGTAATTGTAAATCGGCACCATTCATGGTTAGAAATAGACACATGAGCACTACTTCAAAATACAGAATGATATTTCCATCTGATTTAGGCCAGCCTTTAAGATCTTTACTGATAAACCGTTTAATTTTAATGACATTTCTCCGTATCCAGAATACGATGACAGCCACCAAAACCAAAAAGGCTAGAATTTCAAAAGAGCCAATTAAAACATCATAGGTAAAACCTAGTGGAGCGAAAATACGGTGAGTGCCCAATAGCCCATCAATCATAATTTCTAGCACTTCAATATTGATGACCACAAAGCCAACATAGACAATAACGTGAAGAAACCCTGCAATAGGTCGCGTAACCATTTTACTTTGACCTAGCGCAATACGGGCCATATTCTTCCAACGCTGTGACTTATCATCACTTACATCAACAGTTCTACCGAGTTTAATGTTTCGTCTTAATTTTTTGACATTAAAAGCAAAATAGCCTAAGCCTGCGATAAGAGCAATAGCAAATAAAATCTGTGGTAAGTAAGCCATATAAGGTTGGTTTATTAGTCTTCTTCTTCAATTTCGTTACCATCAGCATCATAGCGTTTTGGCTTTTTACCGAAGACTGAAAAATGAACATAACGTTTCGGATTAAGTTTTAAATCCTGAAGTAAATCTTCCATTTGTTTGGCGGCACCTTCGAGATTGTCATACAATCCTTCGTCTTTAAGTAATTTACCAATAGTACCTTCTCCATTTTCAATATTAGCAATTAATTGGTCAAAACTTGCCACTGTACCTTGAAGTTCTTTTACAGTTTGAGCTAATCTTAAGTCTGCCAAACTATCAGAAAATTTAGAAAAATTATCTGAAGTATTTTCAAAATTACTTATAGTAGACGCTAATTTTTCTTGATTGCCATCCATAAACTTGTTTAAGGTGGCCGAAGTTGTTTTGAAAGCAGCAATAGTTGCAGCTAAATCTGCTATGCTGGTTCTAAGATTTGTTTTTGTGTCTTCGTCAAAAATCTCATTGACATTTGTTAATAATGAATCTGCATCAGTCATTACAACTTCAATTTTTTCTTGAAGTGGTGTTAGACGCTTATTGACCAACTCTGTCAAACCAGCTTTAGTTGTAGCTGTAAGATAATCTCCAGACTCAGCCGTAGGAGCACCATCAAAAACAGGAATAATTTCAATACCCTTACCTCCTATTAATCCTAGATCTTTAAGCTCTGCTTTGCTATTCTTAGAAAATTCATAGTCATTTTCAATCATTATCTTGACCAAAAGCTGCGCGCTGCCATCGCCTTTAAAGGTGATGTCCATAACTTTGCCTACGTTAAAACCACTAATCGTTACTGGTGTCGATGGGGCAAGACCTTCAACATTATCATAAACGGCATAGTAGATTCTTGAATCGTCCAAGAGATTTTCTCCTTTAAGATAATTGAATAAATAAACAAACAGAACAATCCCTGATATCACCAGTATTGCCGTTTTTACTTCTCTTGAAATTTTCAAAATCTTTTATATTTGATTAAAACAAAATTAGGAATAAATCTATTGAACTAGTTTAAACTTTTTAGATTTTAGACAAAATTATCGCAATTGAGTTCAACTAAAGTGCATTTGGGTTGGATATTCGATAAACGGACCGCAAAAGAACGCATGCTTCTTTTCTATAGAACAACTCAATCAGCAATACGTTTTAAAGTATATCAGTTAGATGCAGATTTTAAGGCCTCAGAAAGATCAATAAGCTCACCATCTTTGGTAGCCACTATAAAAGCACTCTTATAGCCTTTCAATTTAGCTTGAAGTTCTAGACGCTTTACCTCTGTATAATCTGAAGTTTGACCAAAATAATATTTATAAAGCGATCCTATCTTTTCTCTAGAGATAGCATCTAAACCATTAAAGTTATAGGGTTTAGGGTCTAACTCCTTAGAACTTGCCGCTATCTGAACCTTAAACATGATGTCATTAAATACTTGCGGTTGCTCTTCAAGCGCAGCTTCCACTTGGTTGGCGTTTTCTTGATAAATCCCTTCACCAATATTCATATCCAACTGCTTTTTATAAGCTAAAATCGCATCTGTAATAGATTCTGCCATTTTTGCTTGTCCGCTAAGCGAATTCAGAAAAGCGCCTTCCTTATCATAGGTTAAAAAACCTGTCTCTACCAAAACGCTTGGCATATACGTGTTGTGAAGCACCCAAAAACCGGCTTGTTTTACACCTCTACTTTTTCTTTTATGTCTATTTTGAAAGCTATCTTCAATAGATCGTGCCAGTCTAATACTTTGATCTAGATATTCCTCTTGAATTAAGGTAAGACCAATTAACGATTCTGGAGACTTTGGATCAAAGCCTTCATAATGCTTTTCATAATCAGACTCTAAGAAAATTACCTCGTTTTCTTTTTTAGCTATTTCAAAGTTACGTTGGTTGGCATGCAAACCCAGTACAAAAGTTTCAGTACCATTGGCAGCAGAATTATGGGCATTACAGTGCACAGAAACAAAAAGATCGGCATCAGCGTCATTCGCTATTTTTGCTCTACCTCTTAAAGTCACGAATTTGTCTGAATCTCTAGTGTAAATGACTTGAATCCCTTTATTTTCTTTGAGGGCATTACCTACGGCTAGCACAATTTTAAGTGCAATTTCTTTTTCTCTGTAACCACTTCCAAGGTTTCCCGAGTCATGGCCGCCGTGACCAGCATCAAGAACGACCACAAACTTGTCTTTCGATTTCTGAAAAGCTTCGGCAGGTGTTAAAAAACTAATAAATGTTGTAGCAACTAATACTAATATAAAGTTGAGGGACGTTTTCATAAAGGAGTTAACGGTTTTAGTTCTCGGTTTATTTTATAACGCTTTCAGGTATCACTTTCTCAAAAAAAGATCATCGTTACAAATAGATTCAATTATAATTTAATCATAAAAAATATATGTAAGTTTGGCATTTCAAAAACCGAGCCATACTTTAGCAAAAATACATTTAAAAGCGTTGCAGACAAAGAGCTTTCACATACTTTTGGCCCTAAGTTTTACCATGTTTATCAACATGTTTTGCTTCGCACAGGACCTGCCAAGATCTCAAGAACCTATCAAAGCGGTATCTGCATTTGATCCTATTGAGCCTATGCCAATAGCGCAAGACAGTATCGTTACACCGCCACTAAACATTAAGTTGGCCGACAGTATCAAAAACGACTCGCTTCCGAAGAAAAAAGAATTTCTCACTGGCACGGTCAATTACAAGGCTCAAGATTACGTCACGCTTAATCAAAGACTTAATCAAACGACACTTTATAATAAAGCAGAAGTAGATTATGGGGATATGAATATCACCTCTGGAATTATTGTGATAGATCATACCAAAAACCTCGTTTATGCCGGAAGATTAAAAGATTCTGCTGGTGTTTATACCCAAGCCCCTATTTTTACTCAAGGTGCCAATAAAATAGAACCCGACTCTATTATATTTAACACCGAAACTAAAAAGGCACTCATCTATAACTCTAAAACAGAACAAAGCGGAGGTACCATTATCTCCGAAATCACTAAAAAAGAGAATGATTCTGTATTCTTTATTAAAAACGGTCGTTATACCACTTCAGAAAACTTAGACGACCCAGAATACTATTTTCTGATGAGAAAAGCCAAGGTGGTTCCTGGAAAAAAAGTGGTCACGGGATTGACCAATTTATTTATATATGATGTGCCAACACCTATTGGGTTGCCCTTTGCCTATTTTCCAATGTCAAAAAAACAGACCTCTGGAGTGATCATCCCAACCCCTGGACAAAGTTTAGGAAGCGCAGATAGAGGCTATAATCTTCAGAACGGTGGTTATTATTTTGCGATAAGCGATTACTTTGATCTGGCTGTTCTGGGGGATTATTACACCAACGGTAGTTACGGGTTACGATTTGAAAACAGTTATGCACTTCGTTACAAGTTTAGAGGAAATTTGAGCATTCGATATGAAAACTTAATCAATAGTGAACGGGGATTTCCTGATTTCTCAAAATCTACTATCTATAACATTAGATGGTCACATAGTCAAGATGCAAAAGCCAGCCCGAGTTCACGATTTTCGGCATCGGTAAACTTGGGAAGTAGCCGTTATTTCCAACAATCCATCAATCAAGTGAATTTGGCGCAGACCCAAAACAACTCCTTAAACTCATCGGTCTCCTATTCAAAAACGTTTCAAGGCGAACCGCAAGTAAACATGAGCGTTACTGCAACCCACAGTCAAAACACAAATACTCAAGTGGTGAATATGACCTTACCTACATTTCAAGGTAGTGTCGGTCGAATTTTTCCTTTTGCCCCAAAAGTGGGAACCAAAAAAGGCATTATTGAAAACATCAACTTACAATACAACGTTAGGGCAGAAAACAGAATTCAAACCACTGACTCCTTGTTTTTTAAACCAGGCATGTTTGATGGTGCAAAAGTTGGAGCGGTACATTCTGTGCCTATCACCACCAATTTCAAAGTATTTAAGTATTTCAGCATGAGTGCCAGTAGCAATTTAGAGGAAAATTGGACTCTTAATACGGTTAGAAAGTTTGGTGATGAGGAAGGTGATGTGGTAACTGAAGAACTTGATGGCTTTGATCGTTTTTTTACCTATAATCTGAGTACAAGCATTGGTACAACGGTTTACGGTATGTTCGATTTTGAAAAGAAAGGCAAAGATCCTAAAATTCAAAAAATTAGACACGTCATGCGCCCATCGATAAGCTACAACATTAATCCTGCTTTTGATGAATACTACGACACCTTTGAAGTTATTGATGCCAATGGTACTACAACGGGAGATTTGAGAAGAGAAGACTATACAAGATTTGAAGGAGCGCTTTTTGGAACGCCAAACAAGAACTATTCGAGCTCAATGGGACTTTCCTTAGGCAATAATTTTGAAGCCAAAGTAAGAGATAAAGACAGTACTGCTACAGAACCTAAAAAAGTGATTCTTTTAAATAATCTTAATTTTTCTACCTCCTATAATTTTGCAGGAGACTCACTGCGCCTTAGTCCGGTTCGTATGTCTGGTGGGACACAGATTTTTGACAGCAAAATGAGCATTAATTTTGGGGCGACCTTAGATCCCTATGCGCTTAACAACAACAATCGAAGAATTGATCAACTCAACATTAAAAATGGCGGAAGTTTGTTTAGACTAACCTCGGCTAATCTTAACATGAGTTATGCTATTTCCAGTGAATCTTTTAAAAAAGAACCTGATAGCGATAATGGCAGGCAAGAATCTTTAAGGAGTGGTGGACGAGATGATGACCTCTTTGGTAAAACTCAGGATTTTGCAGATCAACGGCTTTCAGACACCGAAGATGAAGATCCTAAAGAAGACAAACTTTCTGAGTATTATAACTATTCCATACCTTGGAACCTGAACCTGATGTTTGCGGCAAACTACAGCAATGCAGCAAGGCAAAACCAAATTACCAATACTTCTTTGATGTTTTCTGGTGATGTGGAACTGTCTCCTAGATGGTCTGTTGGCGTCTCTTCTGGTTATGATTTTGTAAATGCAGGATTTACACAAACCCAATTTCGTTTTGAACGCGACCTGTTAAGTTGGAGAATGAATTTTAGCTATGTTCCTTTTGGGCGATATGCACAATGGAATTTCTTTATTGGGATTAAATCTAGTCTGTTAAAAGACTTGAAATACGACAAACGAAGACAGCCAGACCAACAGTTATAATAAAAATTGTTTTTAAACGTCGTCACTATCGAATCATCACTTAAATCACGATACTTATGAAAAGCATAATCAACACTAAAAAAGCACCAGAACCGATTGGTCCTTATAATCAAGCTGTGTTAACTGGCAATATGTTATTTACTTCTGGCCAGATCGCCATTAATGTAGAAACGGGAGAACTCGTGCTAGACTCTATTGAAGCAGAAACCAAACAAGTGATGGACAATTTAAAAGCCGTTCTTGAAGCTGCCGATATGACTTTTGAAAATATAATAAAAACCTCTATTTTTATAAGTGACATGAACAACTTTGGTAAGATCAATGCCATTTATGCTACTTATTTTAATGCACTTACGGCACCCGCAAGAGAAACGGTTGAAGTGGCCAATCTCCCGAAATTTGTGAATGTTGAGATTAGCGCTATCGCTGCGAAATAGTTAATCAACTTGTTATAAGCAGTTTAAAAACTGAATTTCAAAGTTATTAACAGTGATTTCTTAAAAACTTAAAGACATGGCTTCAACTTACTATAGCTATCCTTTTAAATTTGTTATTACAATAACCAAAAACCCTACATCATGTTTAAAACCCTACTATTTGCTGCTTGTTCTCTTACAGCATCTTATTCCTTTTCTCAAGCAGACCTCTTTGAAAAATCATTAGATTCTATTCAAACAGAAACAGACGCCCAACAGTTTCTTGAAAAGAATAAATCTGCCAAAGGCAAAGTCATTACATTTAATAAAGAAAAACACCATACGCGTTTAGCCAAGGAGCTTTTTAGTATGAGTGTTGGCGGTAAAAAGTTTGATAAAAACAGTCCGCAACGCACCTATTACAAGGTCATCGATAAGACCAGCACGCCTTACTATAAAGCAAGTTGCATTTACCTAGACGGAAATGAGACAGACCTGAATCAGATCAACGCCACCAGAAACAACATCATTTCTAAATATAACAAAGGATTTAAGTTTTCAGATTTGGCACGTATGTATTCTATGGATCAAACCGCTAAAAAAGGAGGTGATCTCGGTTGGGTAACTCAGGGCGACTTACCAATAGACATTGAAACGCAACTTTTTTCTGGAGACTATCACACCAATGATATTTTTACTGTAGATATTCCTGAGCAAGAGGCCTATTATGTGGTGGTATTAACCCAAGACAGAAAGCTCATAGAGGAAGTAAAAGTGCTTAAAGTGACTGAACCCCGACTGTAATGCAATTATTCTATAATGCTGATCTTTCAGAAACGGATACCTCGTTTGTCTTTTCAAAAGACGAAAGCAGGCATATTGTCAAAGTCTTAAGAAGATCTACTGGAGATCTACTACAAATTACAAATGGTAAAGGCTGGCTATTTTCCGCGGAAATTACAATGGCAACCATAAACCATTGTGAGGCCAAGATCATTTCCGCAGCATTACAGCCTAAACATCCGTACCAACTGCACTTAGCAGTAGCTCCTACTAAAATGAACGACCGTTACGAATGGTTTTTAGAAAAAGCTACGGAAATAGGCATTGACAGTATAACGCCCATAATTTGCGAGAATAGCGAGCGTCGTGTAATCAAAAAAGACCGTTTTGAACGCATCATACAATCGGCCGTCAAACAATCGCTTCATTGCCATATGCCGGTGTTAAACGATGCTTTGCCTTTTAAGGAATTTATTGAACAACATCATGATGCACATAAATTTATTGCGCATTGTGAAGACACCAAAAAGATTTCGCTCAAAAGTCAATTACAACCGCGGCAATCTATTTTAATTTTAATTGGACCAGAAGGCGATTTTAGCGCTTCAGAAATTGAAACCGCATTGGCTCAAAGCTTCAAGCCCGTAACTCTTGGAGATACACGCTTAAGAACAGAAACAGCAGCCATTGCTGCCTGTCATTCGGTTGCTTTTGTAAATCAAGAGTAAAACCAATATAAATAACGTTAAAAGGATGTGTTTCATAAAGCCAAAGTTTTATTTTTGGGATATGACGAAGAACTCGATTTGTTTAAGACCACGCAACGCCCTTTTTATACTTCTTTTTAGTTTTGCTACACTATTTAGCACTGCGCAAGACTTAGCAGTAGTAAAATACAAAGGCGGTGGTGATTGGTATGGAAATCCAACCTCCATTCCAAATTTGATCACGTATTGCAATGCCAATATCAACACGAAGATGAAGGCTAAACCTGACGTTGTAGAACTTGGTAGCACAGATATCTTTCAATATCCGCTGTTACATCTTACCGGTCACGGCAACGTATTTTTTAGCGATGAAGATGCCGAAAACCTACGCAACTATTTACTTTCTGGAGGATTTATACATATTGATGATAATTATGGAATGGCACCTTACATCACGAAGGAACTGAAAAAAGTATTTCCTAATCAGGATTTGGTAGAATTACCCAAAACACACCCTATTTTTAGCAGTGCTTATGATTTCCCAGAAGGATTACCAAAAATTCATGAGCACGATGGTAAACGCGCTCAAGCGTTTGGTCTTTTCGATAAAAGTAGACTCATCGTGTTATTTACTTTTGAAAGTGATCTTGGTGACGGATGGGAAGACACAGAAGTACATAATGATCCTGCAGAAGTGAGAGAAAAAGCACTCAAAATGGGCGCCAATATTGTAAAATATGCTTTCGAGAATTAATCTGCTCAACAAAATTCTTTAGGACCTCATCTCTCATGCAGCTCAACCACTACAACAGTAATTTTAAAAAGAAGCAATTTCCAATCACTTTGGTGTGTGACAATGTTACCAATGCACCAAATGTGGGCAGCCTTTTTAGAACTGCTGATGCCTTTGGTGTAGAGCACATCATTTTTTGCGGGAGCGCCATCCCCAGAGGTAGAAAAATGACCAAAACTTCCAGATCTGCAGAGAAAGCTGTTAATTTTCAAGAAATTGAGCATATTGAGAACGCCATTACATACTTAAAATTGAAGGGATACTATTGTGTTGCCTTAGAAATCACTTCTAAGAGTTCCAATTTAATGTCCCTCACATTTCCGAAGCAAAAGCCCTTAGCATTAATTATTGGCGATGAAAATTTTGGCATCTCTCAAGCGGTTTTAGATGCTATGGATCATGTGGTACACATCGAAATGTTTGGTCAAAATAGTAGTATGAATGTGGTTCAAGCAACCAGTATTACTTTATATGAAATGACAAAGCAACTTAGCTGAAGTCTTTTTATATTTACACATCAACAACCAATCCATGACTTCTAAAACTATTGCCAATGGAATTTTAAGGGCTTTTGGCACCATAGTGCTTATTGCAGTATTGATATATCTGCTTTATGAAATTCAATCTGTAATTGTTTACATTGTTATTGCCGCTGTTATTTCTCTTATTGGTAGACCTGTCGTTATTTTTTTAAGAAAGCGTTTAAAATTTAGCAATATCTTGGCGGTTATAAGCACAATGCTTCTTATCATTGGGGTATTAGCCGGTATGATTAGTTTATTGATTCCGCTGCTTATAGAACAAGGGCAAAACTTATCGCTCTTAGATATTGAGTCCTTAAAAACTAACATTGAAGATCTTTACCTGCAGTCTGTCGATTTTTTACAAATCAATCAGATTGACGCCGAACAGGCCATCAAGGATTCCAAGGTTCTTTCTAATTTAGATTATGGGATTATTCCCGACTTTCTTAATAGTCTTGTCTCTGGACTAGGCAGTTTTAGTATTGGTTTAATGTCTGTACTCTTTATCGCTTTTTTCTTTCTTAAAGATTCTGGTTTGATGCAACAGAGTATTTTAGCTGCCGTTCCCACAAAAAATGAATTGAAAACAAAACGATCTATTCATAAAATTTCAGCACTATTATCTCGGTATTTTGTGGGGCTCTTTATGCAGTTGTTTATCATCTTTTTAATTTATATGGTTGGGCTCTTGATTGTGGGTGTTAAGAACGCCGTAGTCATTGCATTTCTTTGTGCTCTCATAAATATCATCCCGTATTTAGGGCCGTTGATTGGTGCTTTCCTGATGATCTTTTTAGTGATGACCAATAACTTAGGCGCAAGTTTTAGTGACATTATTCTACCCAAGATGCTGTACACGCTTATTGTCATTGGAGTAGGTCAACTCATTGATAATTTTTTTAGCCAACCATTTATATTTTCGAAAAGTGTGAAATCCCACCCCCTAGAAATCTTTTTAATCATCATTATTGCTGGTTTGCTCTTTGGAGTAGTTGGCATGATTGTAGCCGTACCAGCTTACACAGCCATTAAAGTGATTTTAAAGGAATTTTTATCAGATTATAAATTTGTAAAAAAATTGACCCAAGGACTTTAATCTTACATTTTGAACCTTTCCATTTTAAATACCGACGTCCAGAATTTTATCAACGAGCACCTTGATACAGAAATCCCAAAACTATTATTTAAAGGGACGCATTTTGAAAACGTCACTACTTTGGAGCTTATTGAACAGATTGAAGCCAAAAAGAAATCTCAATTAAAGTTACCGTCTTGGTTTGCTTCTGAAAACGTTTATTTTCCAAATAAACTTAATATTGAACAAACCTCGTCAGAACAAACTGCAGAATACAAGTCCCAATTAATCAAGGGTAAAACCCTAATTGATATCACTGGAGGATTTGGAGTAGACAGTTACTATTTTTCGAAACAATTTGATGCCGTTGTACATTGTGAAATTAATACTGAATTGTCAAAAATTGCTCAGCATAATTTCACACAACTTCAGGCTAATGGGGTTACAACAGTTTGTAAAGATGGCATCTCTGCATTGCAGCATCTTGATCAAAAATTTGATTGGCTTTATGTAGATCCTTCGAGACGTCATGATAGCAAGGGGAAAGTGTTTTTCTTAGAAGATTGTTTGCCCAATATTCCAAAACATCTCGATGCTATTTTTGAGCATACTCAAAACGTCGCCATTAAAACGTCGCCACTTTTAGATCTGAGCGTTGGGATTAAAGAACTGAAATTTGTAAAATGCATTCACATCATCGCCGTTGACAATGAGGTTAAAGAATTACTTTGGATTTTAGAAAAAAACAATACAGCTCCAATTGAAGTCAAAACGGTAAATCTCAAAAAAGTAGCATCTGAGTTTTTTTCATTTAAGTTAAAAGATGAAGCCTCTTGCGAAGTTCAATACAGCCTGCCACGCTCCTATTTGTATGAACCAAATGCGGCTATCCTAAAATCTGGCGCTTTTAAATCGGTTTCAGATGTACTAAATCTAGATAAGTTGCACCAGCATTCTCATCTCTATACAAGTGACCAATTGGTTGAATTTCCGGGCAGAAGCTTTAAAATCAAATCTGTTTTATCTTACAATAAAAAGGAATTTAAAGCTACCGGGATTAAAAAGGCAAATGTGACTACAAGAAATTTTCCTGATACCGTACAGCAGATTCGTAAAAAATTAAATATTAAAGATGGTGGAACAGACTACCTCTTTTTTACCACAGATTTAAATCAAAAAAACAGCATCATTAGTTGCGAGAAGATCAATTAAAAAGCTGCCAGATTTCCTTATTTTGCTGAAAAGAGCACGTCAAGATAGTTACTTGTAGATAAATATTCTATCCTCATGTTTTCAAGATAGTTAATGACTTTGTCTTTATACGGATGATCCTCTAGCAGACAATTTTTAAGTGCCTCATCATAAACATTCAACACCAAGTACCAATTGCCTTTTCTTGAAACATATTGGCCTTCAAAAAGCCTTGAATTACCAGAACCATCGCGTTTTGCATCAATAAGAACTAAGGGCACATTAAGTGTTTTATCTGAAATCTCAGCCTCTTGGTAAGATAAGAAAAAGGTTTCTCCTTCAATTTGAAAGGGCGTATTTAAATCTACGTCTAAATCATTTAATTGAAACTTGGTATTGATGTAATCATAAAACTCATAGGCATCCTTTGGATCTTCAAAAATAAAAGACGTCTCTCTTGGCAATTGCCGTTTAAACTTTTTGGCCACCATGATTTTGTGACTTTCAATTTTGGGAGCAATACGAACAGGAACACAGGACATAAAGCATAATAGCAGAACGATAGTAGTTATTCTTTTCATGAATGGCTTTTATCTTAGCTATCAAGAATTATACCATTACATTTCTTTAACTCTAGAAAGCAAATGGTAAGCTTAGTTTATTTTTTACCCTTGTGATAGGCTTCTAATACAGATTTTCTCCCCACGGTAGACGTGATAAGATCTTTACTTAGATCCCAGCCGCGTGCCGGCGAATACTCTCTGCCGTACCAAATAATTTGAAGATGCAAGTCATTCCAAAGCTCCTTAGGGAATAAACGTTTTGCATCCTTTTCGGTTTGCACTACGTTTTTTCCGTTGGTCAAATTCCATCGATACATCAGTCTATGAATATGCGTATCTACAGGAAACGCAGGGATACCAAAGGCTTGAGATAAAACCACGGCTGCTGTTTTATGGCCAACTGCGGGCAGTGCCTCTAAAGCTTCGTAGATTCTTGGTACTTTTCCGTCATGCTGTTCTATCAATATTTTAGAAAGTCCGTAGATGCCTTTACTTTTCATTGGAGACAGACCTACTGGCTTAATAATCTCTCTAATCTCTTCCGCAGAGAGCTTTACCATATCATAAGGATTATCGGCCTTAGCAAAAAGTAGCGGCGTAATTTGATTGACCCGAACATCTGTGCTTTGAGCAGACATTAGTACCGCAATGAGCAAAGTATAGGGATCTTTATGATCTAAAGGCACAGGTATTACAGGATATAACTCTTTTAACGTATTAATAACAAATTCTACCTTTTTCTGCTTAGTCATTAATTGTATTTTTAGGATATTAAGTTTCAAACAAAAATAACGAATATGACACAATTAAAGGCAGGAGATAAAGCTCCAGATTTTACAGCAACAGATGAGCAAGGACAGACCCGATCACTTTCAGATTACAAAGGAAAAAAATTAGTGGTTTTCTTCTATCCTAAAGCAAGTACGCCTGGTTGTACAGCAGAAGCGTGTAATTTAAATGATAATTATGAACGCTTTAAATCTAAAGGTTATGACATTCTAGGTGTAAGTGCAGACAGCGAGAAAAGACAATCTAACTTTAAAAATAAATACGATTTTCAATATCCGTTATTGGCCGATGAAGACAAAGAAGTCATTAATGCATTCGGCGTTTGGGGACCAAAAAAGTTTATGGGCAAAACCTATGACGGCATCCACAGAACAACCTTTGTTATTGATGAAAAGGGAATTATTGAAGATGTGATTACTAAAGTAAAAACCAAAGATCACACTGCACAGATTTTAACAGAGTAACCATACGTTCTACGTAACGTACCTAAAACAGCAATCTGAGAACTAGTGACTGTCCATTTTTTATAAAACGGATAATTTTGGTACTTTTATCAGATAACACTTTACTATGTCCTTACTTATTATCAATATCAAGCAACTCGTACAAGTACGTGAAACAAATGTAACCGTCGTTAAAGGAAGTGACATGAAAACACTTCCCATTTTGGAAAATGCATATTTACTTATAGACCATGATACCATAGTAGAATTTGGAACCATGGAAGATTATGTAGACATTGACGCCGATGAAGTTATTGATGCCACAGGAAAAATAGTCATGCCTGCTTGGTGCGACTCTCATACCCATATTGTTTATGCAGGTGATAGAACCTTAGAGTTTGTAGATAGAATTAACGGATTGACTTATGCTGAAATTGCCAATCGCGGTGGTGGCATTCTCAACTCTGCAAAGATGCTTCAAGATACATCAGAAGACAAATTGTATGCACAAGCCTCAAAACGTCTTAAGGAAGTGATCGCTATGGGCACTGGCGCCATTGAAATTAAATCTGGCTACGGACTTACTGTTGAAGCAGAACTTAAGATGCTGAGAGTCATCAAGCGTCTCAAAAAAGAATTCCCGGTATTAGTGAAGGCTACGTTACTTGCAGCACATGCACTTCCTGAAGCTTATAAAAACAACAAAACTGGTTTTGTAGACCTGATTATTGAAGACCTGATTCCGAAGGTAAGTACACAAAACCTTGCTGAATATATTGACGTTTTTTGTGAGAAAGGTTACTTTGACCTTGAAGATACCAACCGCATACTAGAAGCCGCTAAAGCATACAGACTAACCCCTAAAATACACGTCAATCAATTTAATGCTTTTGGAGGCGTGGCTTTGGCCGTAGAACATAAAGCGCTTTCTGTGGATCATCTGGAAGAACTTAATGATCAAGATATTTCTGCCTTAAAAGACAGCGATACGATGCCTGTTGCTTTGCCTTCATGCTCATTTTTTCTAAGTATTCCTTATACACCCGTAAGACGACTCATGGACGCCGGCTTACCTGTGGCTTTAGCTACAGATTATAATCCTGGGTCTACGCCTAGCGGAAATATGAATTTTGTAGTGAGTACGGCTTGTATTAAAATGAATATGACACCAGAGGAAGCCATCAACGCGGCGACTATTAATGGTGCATATGCCATGGGAATTTCTAATCAATACGGTAGTATTTGTAGAGGGAAGAAGGCGAATTTGGTGATAACTAAAGCCATTCCTAATTACCAACATATTCCTTATGCCTTTGGCAATAACCATATTGACACCGTAATCATCAACGGACTCATTTTTGAAAATGAAGACACCCTCAAAAAGAACCGAGCGTTAATATAAAATCCTTTTCAGGTTGAACATAAAAAAACCCCAAGCGTTGCTTCTTGGGGTTTTTACTATAAAATAATAGTGGTTTTTTATCTCAATGTAAATTCTGAAGACGAAATCAAATCTTTTTTATTAAAAACATTTACAATATAACGTCCTTCTTCAAACTCATCACTTGGCGCAACAAACTCACAAATGTTTAAGTTTTTATTTTCGTAGTTAAACTTACTCACCACGCTGTAGTTAAGCACCTTATTATCAAATTCTATTTGCTCATTAGCACCTAATACATTATTACTAGGATCTAGTACTTGAACATATAGTTCTTTATCACCTGCACCCACCAAGGTGTTTTTTGCTATGGTAAAACAAATTCTAATTTTGTCACTACGTCTTGCTCTCTCTGTTGGGATCAATTTACCAGAGCTCCTTTCAATCACTCCAAAGCCTTTTAAATCAACAGTCTGCAAAACCGCAGCATTCTCAACTACTTGAGATAACTGTGTGTTTTGTACCAATAAAGAATCGCTAAACACATTACGTTCTGCCAATTGCGTATTTGTACTATCCAAAGAGGTTGCTAAAAGAGAGTTCTCTACCTTCAGTTTTTCGTTTTCGGTCAACAAAACGTCCATTTCTTTTTGAAGGGATAAAAATTTCTTTTTGTAACCCCACAAACTGTTAACGCTATTCTGTGATACCTTAAGAGAATCCATTAAACCCATGATGCGCTGCTTGGCTTCTACTAAATCTTGATTGGCCTGTTCATTTTCACCAATAGCCACATCATATTGCTTAGCCATGGTATTTAAATCTGACATGACCTGCTGCTTTTCCTTTTCTAAAACAGCTTCATTTTCTTGCTTCTCATTATACAGTGATAACGTATAGAAGGCCGTTCCTAAAAATAGAACTACCAAAATACCTACCGCTACTTTTAAGCCAGTACCTTTATTACTTGAATTTTCCATAAGTTGATTGTTTTTTAGTTTTTGTTAAACTTAATAATTAAATTGACTAGTATTCGAGACGCTCCAAAGTAATGAAATTTTATTAAAATGATCCATCTAACACCCTTTACATCGACAAACTGCAGTCAGCTTACCAATAAACGGCCCAAAGAAACCAAATTTGGAGAGCGCGTTCGCGTCCTTTCCAATCATCCTACCTCTATATACGAACAACTGCTAAAATTAGACGTGACGTATGTTATTTTTGGAATTCAGGAAGATATCGGAGTTTTCGCAAATCTCGGTAAAATCGGTACTTCAAAAGCATGGCAATCTACAATTAAAATTTTGTTAAATACACAAAATAATGACTACAATACAGCCATTAAAACTCTGATTTTAGGACACTTAGAATTTAATGATTATCAAGAACAACTCAAAACGATGGATCCATCGTCTAAATCAGATTTGAAATTAGCCAGGAAGTGGGTTGAGACCATTGATATTCATGTCAACCATTTAGTGTCAACCATTGTTAGCGCTGGTAAAATTCCAATTATTATTGGAGGCGGACATAACAATGCCTATGGAAATATTAAGGGTACAGCACTTGCTCTTAAAAAGCAATTAAGTGTTATCAATTTTGATGCGCATCATGATTTTAGAGCTGAAGAAGGACGTCACAGTGGCAATGGCTTTTCTTATGCCTATAATGAAGGTTTCATTAAAAAATATTTTGCTTTTGGCCTCCATGAAAACTATACTTCAGAAGCAATTTTTAAAAAATTAAATGCTAAAGTTGGGGTGGCCTACAATACGTTTGAAACTATAGCCATACGTAAGGAGCTTTTACTTAATGATGAAATGGAAACTGCCCTAGAACACTTAGGCGAGGGTCCTTTGGGTATAGAAATAGACTGTGACGCTATAGCAAAAACCTCTAGTAGCGCAATGACACCAAGTGGGTTTTCAACCTTACACGCCAGGCGCTTTGTTCATTTTTTTGGATCTCAAAAAAACACGAAATACCTTCACATTTGCGAAGCTTCACCAACAGCTGAAAATGAAGGTCAAGTAGGGAAACTTATTTCCTATTTAATTACAGACTTTATAAGAGCTCATTCTCGAGATCATATTTCTTCGGAAGAAACGTCTTAATAGAAAGTTTATCTTTGGGGTCAACACACTTCAACTGAATTTAATCAACTATTTGTATTCCAAAAAATCTCAAGTTCTTTGCAGTAGTAGTGTTCGTCCTCACAAAGAATACTTAAGGTTTCAATGATCAGTTGGTTTAATTCTGCATCCTTTGGATTAATGTTATAAGCCAATTTAAATTCAGTATAAGCGCCCTTGTACTTATGGCTTAGAAGTCTTGATTTTCCTGAGTCCACTAAAAAGATAAAAGCGCTGTTATTACTGTTTTTAATGTTTCGAACTTTTTCCTTTTCAAACTTATTAGAATAAGATTCAAATTTATTATAAAAGATACTAAATACAACAACACTAATAACTACTGCTATAATAACAATGAAACTATTGAATCGACTGCTTTTTTTAGAAGGCTGAAGTTTGAAGCTTGCTCTATATAGTGGAATGCTATTACGTGATTTGGACCGTGATCTTTTGGAAAACGCTTTTCTGGGTCTTTGTTTGTAAACCCCACTCGACTTACCAAAACCCAGATATCCCATAAAAGACTTTATCTATAGGTATCGTTTTTGAGTATCGTGTTACAAGATTTACCGATAAATGGATCCAAACGGACTATTCAAATCACATAAAATCCTTTTGAAGTAAACCGTTTGAACTTAAATCTTAGAAAATGCAACTTAGATTTGCAGAGGCTTACTGGGTATTGACTCCCTTGAGAGAATCCAGTTGTCTTTGTAGGCGTTGAATTTCCTTATCGTTTTGATTTTCGATAGGGATGGCCGAAATAGAGTCCATAGTCTGCTGAACATCCTTATCTTCCAACTCCTCTTCGTAATAATACCCTATACCTTCACTTGTGCGCCAAGCTTCATTAAGTTGATCATAAACTTCTTTATCCCAAGTACTCGGATGCTTAACATCTATCCAAATCACATCTCTATATTCACTATCTATTAGCGCCAAATCTGGTGTAGCAGAGCCATCAAATTGTCCAGCCGCAGTATCCCGTATTGCAGAGATTGTTCCTAAGAAAAACAAACGTTTACGGCCTGCAATATCTTTAATGTAAGGTCTAAATTCTACAGGTTTATTTACAGACCAATCAAACTCCTTACGAGATTCAATAACTTTTAGAGGCATTGCAGAAACTCCCGCGTACCCTTCTTTTTTAGAGGCGTGATCGTAATAATAAAGTTTGTCTGTACCGTCAGCAGGTATAAATACACTGTAAGTTAAACTGGTACGCTCTGCTCCCACAGGCTCTAGACCAAACCAATGGTAGAGTCCGCTGTAGGCATCATTCTCGGCACCCGCAAAATCAAAATCGGTGACAAAGGGCTGTTGATTTTGATCATCAGGCAGATTGGGAATTTTAACCGCCGTTTCCATATTCCACGGTAACGGATCGCTAAAACCACCTAAAAATTTCAAGGATTCTGCCTGAAGCCTTGATACCTTCTCCGCAAGTGTGTTTTGCTTAGTTAAGTAAGGATGGTTTTTCATCTCTTCTGGAGCAATATAAGTTCCCATACCTATGGCGATACGCTCTAGATAATCATTAAAATCATGTGCTCCACTTTCAATCACCATCACTCCTCCAAAACTTGGATAGGGGAAGAAAAACCCTTTCCATTTAATCAAACTCACCACTTGCACCCAATTTCCTTGGTCATTTTTCATGTAGTAAGTATCACTAGGCTCATAATTGAGCAGCATCCACGGATTAAATCGTTGTACCACTGCATTATAAGTGTTCCGACTAAATTTTAAAGATTCTCCTATTGAGAAGGTTACAGGAATTCTGTTTTCCGCAGAAAAACGAGGAAATGGTGTGGTGCTTGAAACAGAAAACACCTCTTCTGTATTATCACTTATTTGCTGTAAGGTATATTTTTCTGAAGGCTGAATGGCCATGGTCCATTTATTTTGATCATCCACCCTAACCAAATGAGGCAGAGAGACATCCTTTGTTTCTCCAACACTTTCATTTGCCATAGAAAAAATATTACGAAGTGGCTGAATGCGTTCATTTTGAGTTAGAGGCAATTCATTAATTTCAACCCTATTGAGATTATTAAAAACGTTATAAGTCTTCATATAATCGTAAAGTTTTAAATGCCACCCCACAGCATAAAGAAGCGCAAAAAAACCAATGAGTAACGCCAAAATGCCCAATCGTTTACCTGTACTCGGCGAACTTCTAAAGCTTCTAAGACCAAAAAAGAGCACCAAAGCACTTACTAAGATTACAAAAATATATTTGCGCACAAATAGTAAAGCGGGTTGATAGTCATCTCGCAATATAAACAAGGCTATCACCACAATCAAAATCAACAAAACCGTAATGACTTTTTGCTTCTTTCCCTTATTCCAATAGGTCTTAATCATTTACTTTTAAATTTTATTAAATGTCTTTAGGCGTCTTACTATTAAGTATATATTGACTATTTTAAAATAATAATACAACATATGAGGTAGAGTACTTTCAATCAATACTTAAGCGATTACAATATTCTTAATAGAAAGGATTCCTTCTTTACAATTGTCATTTTTTAACTAATTTTTGTTTACGTTTTAATGCTCTTTTTCTGGCATGGTAGCGTTTACTTCTAAAAATCATAACGATTAAGCTTAAGATAATGGCAACAAGCACTGCAATGGGTAGCATGTTATCAAACTTCCAGATATTTTGAAAGTCACTAAAATAGAGTTGCAAGGCAAGTAGCATAAAAGCGATACCCAATAAAAAATACCTGAAGTATCGCCGGTACTTTTTCTTCTTAAATTTGGTTTTCTTCTTTTCGATCGTTGTGGACATAGCAATTGATTGGTTCTGCATAAGTTTTGGTTTTTTTGGTTGAAGATGTCTTACATAAGGCCTTTATCCTTTAAGCGCTCTCGTGCTGATTTTTTGTTAGGATCTGGCTCATTTTTTATTTCTTCTTTGGCTTCTTCTACGGCCTTATTATCTTTATTTTTTAAATCTGCATACATTTCTTTTCCTTTTACAAAAACGTCATCAAACCGATCTTCTAAAGTTTCACTTTGTGTTTCAATGACCTCTGTAGATTTTAATACGAAATCGGCAATATATGTACCTATCAATGTCCCAAAAATTACAGAGCAAAATGCAGAAAGTCCTTGATAATTAACAAGAACCTGTAAGGGTGTTAGAAATTCAATAACTACCGCTATCAATAAGAAGAAAGAGACTACAAAGAGAAAGCGGGGTAAAAAAGAGCGTTGATAGATAAATCCTTTTTTACTGGTAGATTTCATCTGTAGCGCTTTACTATTCACCAATTTATTTAATAATCGATAGGCTCCATTTCCGTTAGATTCTCTCCAATAGAGGAAAATTCCAAATAAAATAGCAGCAATAAATATGACAATTTCAAGTCCCATAATTTATAACTTTAGAAGTTAGCACCTAATTAGTAAGTCGTATGCTATAAAAGTTACACCTAATTAAGTTCTGTTTAATTCAAATATGATGGCAACATCGGTAAACACTCTAATTTTTTTAAAGATATAAAACTTGAACAATCAAAGAGCACTTTTTTAGCTTCAAAAAACGATTTTTTCGCAAAAATAAAGGTCTATTTTTGAGATTATCACAATATAAATGTAGGAATAATCTTAAAAAACAACTCAAATATAGGATTTAATCTGCTCAATCGCCCAGTCTTTCAAGGATTCGTCCCAAGTATCATAAGCTTTGTAGAACTGCAGCTTGTCATACCAATACAAAAAGAGGACGTCCTTTGCTGAAATATTCATTAATAACTTCCAGATCAAATCCTGATGTTTGGGATGTAGGCTCGAATGTGGTTCATGCATTGCTTCAAACAGGTCGTTGTCTACAATATCTGCAATTTTAAATTGATTACTCGTTTCTAATTTTTCGAGATAACGCTCAACGCTCATTACCCGTTTTCTTGTATCAATATCCATTTTATTGAGATAACTTTTAAACAGCAATTGATCGTTAAGTATATCTTTTATAGGATGACTGGTATCTTTTAAATATTGGGCAAACATAAATTTTTTAATCCGCTCATAGCGTGCTTCTTTAACAACATCTTCTAAATCATAAGCAATAATGATATGATCACGTAGCTTTTCCATAAGCTCTGGTTGTGATATATGAAAGATAATTACGTCTTGAAGGGTATCTTTTATGGCTTCCTTATACCATTTCATATCCTCAAACACAACCATGGGCGCAATAAAATCGCGCAGTACATAAACACCTCCAAATGATTTGGTGTAAAAGGAGTTTGTTTCAAATTGTAGCTCTTCTAGGGATAAATCTCGAGTTCGTAGATCGCCATATCTTCTGGCAGATTCCAATAATTGAGCATGAAGCCCCTCATCAATAAAGTTATTACCTCGTTTAAATTTATCAATAAGCTGCAGTTGTGTTTCCCGTACGTTGTCAAGATTGTCAATAAGGTGAAATCTTATGGTTACGTTTTTATATTTTAAGACATCTAAGGGCTCATAAAACGCATCGATCTTTTGATCAAAATCTATGCAAATGGCGGAATCTCTAGTAATGTCATTAATTTTACTGCCATAGGTTTTAAAAATAAGCGTCATCATGTCCCTATCAAACGTATGAAAGGGCATGTATAATGGTTTTTTATGTTGTAGCGGAGTAATGATAATGGCGTGCGGATTAGACTCTCCGTTACATAAATAATAGGGTTCTCCTTTCTCTTCGGAAATTTCTGGGCTCCAGCCCATGCCGTCAATAGAAAACTTCTCAAGTTTGGTTTCAGAAAACCCTAGCTTCTTGAGGCATTTGTTGTAACGTTCTACCAACTTTCCTGAAATGGGAATAAGTTCACTTAAGTATAAGTTTGCCGCTTTTAATTTTTGCATTACAGTAGCTTATGAATTTGTGCAAATTGAATCAACATGATGGTTTTGGCATCGATAATGTCCTTGTTATCAATCATCTTTAACACTTCGGAAATATGCAATTCCATGACTTCTATTTCTTCGTTTTCGCTCTCCAATCCGCCACCCGTGTCAATTTTCATGGCATCGGTATATTCCGAAGTAAAAAGGTATAATTTTTCAGTCATGGCTCCAGGTGACATATATGTTTCCAGAACCAGCGACGCACTATTGATCTTGTAGCCTGTCTCCTCCTCAACTTCTCTGATAATACACGTTTCAGGATCTTCATTTTTATCTAATGCTCCGGCACAAACCTCAATGCTCATGCCCTCTTCTTGATTGTTCTCGTAGGCTGGCATTCGAAACTGCTTGGTTAGAATAAGGGTTGATTTCTCCATGTTGTAGAGTAAAATAGCTGTCCCATTTCCGCGGTTATAGCACTCTCTCGAAATCCGTTTCCAAGAGCCGTCATCAAACTGATAATCGTAATCAATCCTGTTTAAAGTAGCCCAATCATTAGACAGTAAATGGTGTGTTATATTTTTTAATCTTTGCATGCGTTGTTTCTAAATTATTACGGTGCGTTTAGAACTTAAAAGAAATTGGATTCTCCTTTTATGTCAAAACGCTAATATTGTTTTCCAAACTGACTTTTTGCTTCTAGCTCAACGTTGAGTTGATTTACCCTAGCCTCGACCTTACGTTTAAAATCGGTATCTGCAATGGTGGCCACATTGTCTAAATAACGCACCACTTCTTGCCGTCTAATTTCAGAAAAATTTAAACCTTTCATATTGGCGCGCATCAATTCCTGTAGCATGCCAAATTTGGTGTCATAATCCTTCTTAAAGTAGATGTCTGGATTTTCAAACCAATATTCATCCAAATCAAAATCGGTTAATCTTAATGAAATCGCACTTTGAATGTTTCGCACATCTCGAGAAGAGAAAAACGGAAAGACTTCTTGAACCTCTTTATACAAATTGGCATAAAACAAATGTTCGTTGGCATTGTATTGCTGATCTACCGTGTTATAAACTTGTTTCATACGCTCCTCGGTAGGCTTATTTACCACCTTTAAGATCTCTCCCATATTCTTGGCCAAACCTTGATTCTTTAAATAGTCATAATTTTCAGGCCCTTCCATATTTACAAAATTGGGCATGGTCTCCTCAAACTTACGCCACCATAAATGATCTTGATCTAAAAAATCATGCTCGTTCCTTGCACCATCAATTTTAAACCGCCCTTGTACTCTTGATATCACGGCTTTATCTAACATCTCGGGAAGATTTGTAAATAAACCAATAGAACTATTGCCGTAGTTTACAGCATAGGCGCCTTCGGTATATCTCAAAAACACGCCAATCACTTCTTTCACTCCTGCGGAAACACCCTGTGCGGTACGCTCTTGCAGATTATTTTCAGCGTCATCAATAGGAGCAAATATCAACTTAGATGGATCTTGTAAGGGCTTCATCCAATCCACCATCTTTTCGGCAGAACCACCTTGAAAGGTTGAAATCAGCGTATCTGGCATAGGATGGAACAAAAACGGAATGTCTAAGTTATCGCAGTGCTCTTTTAACCTTGTAGCAATGGCCGCAATGAGCATACTTTTTCCTGTTCCAGGAATACCGTAACCCATAAACACTGGCATAAACCCGCCAAGTTCTTGAAACGGATTTTTCTTAGCTGTAAAATCATAGCTCAATAGACGCTCGGTTAAACGGCGTGCAAAGTGTTTGGCATCTCTGTTTCCAACAATTTGATCGAATCTAATCTTATTAAATTCTACACTTTTGGCTGCTCCTTGAAATACATTGTCCCAGCCTGAAATGGCAAATTCACTTTTCTCTAATTTATAAGTGCGGTCAACAATGGTTTCTGTATACTCCAAACTGCTTTTACGCATTTGAATCTCAGCGATGAGCGCTTCAAAATAAACAACGCTAAAATCAATGACATCCTTATCGGTTTTAATGATCTCGGGGTGTCCCAAATATTTATCAAAGTAAAATAAGGCACAGGAAATTCCTTTTAAAGGCGACATTAGCGACACTTCTGGAAGCCCTGCGAACTTGTTGCGCATCACACTCAAATCATCGGAAGCTATTGGTTTTAAGTCATGAAGAATTTTATACGCTGTAGAAAACAATTGAAACGCCGTTGCGGTTTGCATCTTACTTTCGTATTCCCGCTTTCCGGAATTGTCTAATGCCGATTTGTTCTCACTTAAACTCGAAAGTCCTGAAGCATCATAATAACTATCCTTAATCCAAATCCCTAAAGTAATCCCTTCTTGCACCGCATAAAGCATTTGATTTAAGTACAAGGGAATGGCAATGGACTCTGGCAATAAACGTTTTTTAAGCTCTAAAATTGTTTTTGAAACCGAGGTCGCTTCTGCTCCGCCATTACCTTTTGCTCTGGAGAGATACAGTAGAATGGATTCATCTTTAGCATCCTTATCCTTACTTTTTGCACGTTGCCCTTGCTCCCACTGTACACTTTTAATGTAAGAGGTCGCTTCATCACGAAGCATATCGAGTTCATTTTGTTTTATGGGAAATGTTGAGTTATGTTCCATCGTTAAGTTTTTAGTTTAGACAAACCGAATGCTCGATTTGAGTAGGTCAACTGGTATTTAATTTTTAAGATTCAAACTCGCCACCTCAAACGGTGCTTTCGCTAAACGGTTCATGATTTCTGGAGTTTTACTATACAGCAGTTGAATGATACGGTGTGGTGCAAAAACATAGTTGTTTTTTAAAACCGTATCCCAGTTTTGAAGCGTTTGTTTACTAAAGTAATTCCCTTCTTTAAATTCACTTTTTGAGTATACCTCATCGATTTTTAGAGATATGGCAAAAGATTCTAGAGGAATTTCCTTTTGGGCGATGCTTTTTAAAATAGCATGTGTAATGTCGTTCTCGTCCTTTGCAAAAACATTATGAAATGGTCCAAGATCAATGCGTTTGATGTATTTGGGTTTCACGTCTGCTAATTTCCGATCAATTCCGTAGGCCATGGTATCTAAGTCCATATCGCGATCTGCTGCGTTTTTCAGTACCTCATAAATCCCTGGCCGATCTGCCTCCATAGACTTGCCATCATAATCAAAATACATAAAGCAGACAAAGGGTCTGTTATGCGATACGTCATAAAAACTCCAACTGGTCATATACGCTCCTGCCGCACCTTGCGGAGCCTCAATAATTTTGCCTTGTACAAATCTGTTAAAAATATATTTCTGTTCAACAGAGGTGTAGTATACAATTGAAGCCGCTTGAAAGAGCTTATCCTTTTTAATGGGCTCCTTTTTCCGAAGCAGTTGTTCTAAAAATTCATCTTGAAGTTGCTCAACCGATTTCAATTTATGCAAATAATTTTCACGTAAGGCTAAATCGTTAAATAGATAGCGAAACTCTAAATAATTTGGAAATCCAGAATCGGTAAGATCCACCTTCATGTTGTCCTCGTCGTCATACATGTATTTCACGCGCATGGCCTCAATGGAATATAGTAACAAATCGCAATATTGTTTAAACACAATAAGTTCTTGTTCTGTACAAAGTCGATGCTTTTGAACGCTTACAATTAATTCCTTCAATACGAAATCGACCTTTTTGTGATAGAAAACATATTGCTCTTTAGAATCTAAAATTGCGGAATCTAATGGCGTTACGATCATGATTTAAATTATAAACAATTAGCTGATACCTCTTGTTAAGACTTAATAATCAAACAAGTTTAAGACTATAAATAAATTTAAAAGCGAAAGCGATTGTTAAACTACTTCCGCTTTAAGTGATGTATCAAATGGTGAAATAAAATTTCTATTAGCTCAGTAAATCCTCACTATCTGCTCCTTTTGCTGGTGTAGCTTGAGGTGCTGTGCCTGCAGAAGGTGCATTGGCATCTGCCTTATAGTAATCTTCAAAGATCTCTTTCATATCAATACCATAACGTTCAGCAAAGTTCTTTTGAATATCAACATCTTTCGCTCTAATTTCTTGTAAAGCTTCGGCATAACTACTGTAGACCCCTTGCATCACTTTTTCGTGTACAGGAATATTATCCATCATTTCTTGACGTGCTCTGGCACTTGCTGTATGCATAGATGCTAAGGTTTCTCCTATATGCTCATCGGTTTTAACACCGAGATGCTCTAGAATGGCAGCGAATTCTTGATCGGTTCTAGCCTTAAGCGCCACCACGTAACCATCGTAATATTTGAGACGTTCCTCGGTATCACTCTTCAGTTTTGCGCGATGCGTTTGTAAATTACTTCTTAGTGAAGTCAACACCTTAATGGTTAAGTTATGCTTGTGTACAAAACTATCTTTAGAAGCGGCCAACGTTGTATAGGCGTTTTTAAGTCCTTCTAATTCTTCTACTTCCTGCTCCAAACCAGTAACCTTGCCAATGGCTTGTGCATAATCTGCAGATTGCTTGTCAACAATCTCCTCCAAGGCTTGACGCGCTTGTTTGAGTGCTGCATATTTTTCTTCTAATTTAGCTTCAACCTCTTTTTTCTTCTCTAAAGCTCTTGTGTGATTTTTTGTGGCCTCAACAATTGCGGTTTGCAGTTTATCTTCTACTTCCTTGATTTCTACTTCACGATTTTTTAATCGGGTTACGGCGGCTTGGGATTTAAAACTCAGCTCGTTTAACAAGGTTTGCACATCGGCATTTTCAATTCGGTCTTGAAACATCGATTTGGCTTTGTTATCTGCCGCATCTCTATCTTTTTGTGCGTTTTGCAATTCTTGCTCTGCCTCCTTGATTTTACTTTTTCTTCCCCAGAGATTATTCCACCAGGTATCTGGTTTTGCTTCAGCATCTTCTAATTCTACCTTAGCACGCTCTAGACGCTTGATGGCATCATCAATTACCTTTTGCTCATTAGCATTAAGTGAAGAAAAGTTTTCAAAGAGAATGCCGACTTCATCTTGATAATCGGTTAAGTCCTTAATGGCATCTAATAGGGTTGTTCTATCCTTTTCAGCCATATGAACCACATCATCTAAAGTGGCATTCAATATTTTCTGACGACTTTCGGGATCATCTTCTTGTGCTAGTTTGGATTTCATGGTGTCAATGGCTTTACCCCAATTGACATCTACCTTTTCACTTTTTTCGTTGGTATTGGTTTCAAGTAAATCAAAATCGTCAGACATGTTGTGCTATGTATTTTAGTTGAACAATTATAGAATGGACAAGCAATTTCGATAAAAAATATCGCAAAAAAAATTATTAAGTGTCCAAATAATAAGTAGAGAAACTTAATTATTTGTTACAAATTTTAAAGAATAATGAATTGTCACTATCTTTCCATATCATTTAAAACACTAACTAATAGCTATGAAAACGAATTTACTTTTACTTATGTCTTGCATCACATTAATGACCTCTTGTAAGTCTGATAAAAAAGATAACGTGAGTCAGGATATGACATCAGATGCATCTAGCATGACCAAACAAGAAGAAACCACACAGAAATCGCTTGAAATTTCTCCTATTTCTCATGCCACAATGGTATTGACCTATGGTGACAATGCTATTTATGTAGACCCTACAGGCGGAAAAGAAGCTTTTTCTGAATATACAAGTCCAGAAATTGTAATGCTTACCGACATACACGGTGACCATTTAGACATCGAAACCTTAAAGGCCTTAGATCTTTCGAAAGCTACAATTGTAGCTCCACAAGCTGTAGTAGATCAGTTTCCTGAAGATTTGAAATACGGAACACTTACCGTTATGAACAATGGCGACACCAAAACTGTAAATGGATATACTGTTGAAGCGATCCCTATGTATAATTTACGTGAAGAAGCTTTAAAGTTTCATACTAAAGGCCGTGGTAATGGTTATGTGGTAACTCTAGGAGATGATCGGGTATATATTTCTGGAGATACAGAGGATATCCCAGAGATGCGTAATTTAAAAGATATTGACATTGCTTTTGTATGCATGAACTTACCTTACACTATGCCAATTGAAAGTGCTGTAAGCGCTGTTTTAGAGTTTAAACCTGCTAAAGTCTATCCTTACCACTATAGAGGTACAGAAGGATTGAGTGATGTTGATAAATTCAAAACACTTGTGAATCAAGGCGATGAAAGTATTGAGGTTGTACAACTCAATTGGTACGAATAAGTCCTTAAAACTTAACTATAATTTGTTCTTAGGCCGATAACTTTTTTAAAGCGAAGTACTTGGCGTTTAAAATAAAAGTGTATATTTGATTTGCCCAAGTAAAAATCTAAATCATGATACCTACATTCAAAATCGCAAATTTCGCTCTTGTGAGTACCACTCAACTGACTATTGTACTTATTGTAACTACCGTTGTTTTTGCTATTTTTATAGGAGTAGCGGTGATTAAAATGTTTAAACTGAAAGCAGAGAATAAACGTTTATTAGACAATAGCGCATTTAAGAAGAAAAATGATCAGGCCTATCGTGATTTTACAGAAGGACATCTCTACGACAATACAAACAGCTAAACAAAACACACTCTATTATAAAAAAATCCCGCGAAACAGTTGTTTTGCGGGATTCTTCATTTAAACTAAAATGCTATTAGCGCACCAGTTTTTTATATTTAATACGTTTTGGCATAATATCACCACCCAATCTCTTTTTCTTGTTTTCCTCATAATCTGAGAAACTTCCCTCAAAGAAATAGACCTGGCTATTACCTTCAAACGCAAGAATGTGCGTACAGACTCTATCTAAAAACCATCTATCGTGAGAAATGACAACAGCACAACCTGCAAAATTTTCCAGACCTTCCTCTAAAGCTCTTAACGTATTTACATCAAGATCATTGGTAGGCTCATCTAGTAGTAACACGTTACCTTCTTCTTTTAAGGTCATGGCCAAATGTAAGCGGTTACGCTCTCCACCAGATAGTAATTTTACGGTCTTATTCTGTTCACTTCCAGAGAAATTAAAACGACTCAAGTACGCTCTAGAGTTCACCTGCTTTCCTCCCATCATCACCAACTCTTGTTCATCGCTAAAGTTTTGCCAAATTGATTTTTCAGCATTGATATTGGAATGCGCTTGATCTACATAAGCGATCTTTGCTGTATCACCAACTACAAATTCACCTTTTTCAGGAGTTTCCTCTCCCATAATCATTCTGAAAATTGTGGTTTTACCAGCTCCGTTAGGACCAATCACTCCTACAATTCCCGCTTGAGGCAGGTTAAAGTTGAGATCTTCATATAATAACTTATCTCCATAGGCCTTACTCACACCTTTGGCCTCAATAACATTGGTTCCTAAGCGCGGACCATTTGGAATATAAATTTCAAGTTTTTCATCCAATTGCTTTTGATCTTGACTCATCAGTTTATCATAGTTATTCAAACGGGCCTTCTGTTTGGTTTGACGCCCTTTTGCTCCTTGACGAACCCATTCTAACTCTCTTTCTAAAGTCTTTTGACGTTTGGAAGCTGTCTTGCTCTCTTGAGCCATACGCTTAGATTTTTGGTCTAACCATGAGCTATAGTTTCCTTTCCAAGGAATCCCCTCACCTCTATCTAACTCTAAAATCCAACCTGCAACATTATCCAAAAAGTACCTATCGTGTGTTACGGCGATAACCGTCCCCTTATATTGTGCGAGATGATGCTCTAACCAATGTACAGATTCTGCATCTAAGTGGTTAGTAGGCTCATCTAAAAGTAATACGTCTGGCTCTTTCAACAATAAACGACACAAAGCCACTCTACGGCGCTCTCCCCCAGATAATACTTTAATTTTTTTATCGCCCTCTGGAGTTCTTAAGGCATCCATAGCAATTTCTAATTTGGTGTCTAATTCCCAAGCATTTGCAGCATCTATTTGATCTTGAAGTACAGCCTGACGGTTCATCAGTTTTTCCATTTTATCAGGATTGCTATAGACTTCCTCTAAACCAAATTGATCATTAATACTATTGTACTCATCTAAAATAGCGACGGTTTCCGCAGCACCTTCGCGTACAATGTCCATAACTGTTTTCTCTTCATCCAATTGCGGCTCTTGTTCCAAATAGCCCACTGTGTAACCTGGAGCAAAGACAACGTCTCCTTGATAATTTTTATCAACCCCTGCTATAATTTTTAATAAGGTTGATTTTCCCGAGCCATTAAGACCTAGAATACCAATTTTGGCACCATAGAAAAAACTGAGGTATATATTTTTAAGTACTGGCGTATTTGCTGATGGAAATGTCTTGGTAAGTCCAGACATTGAGAAGATGACTTTTTTATCGTCGCTCATGAGTTATGTGTTATAAGTTTTTACTTGTAATTTCTTGAGGTAAAGATATAAAAAATGGATGTTGTAAAGCGGGATCTCTTTAGAATCTACAACCGATGCCAAAGAATAATCCATTTGGAGCAAGCACCACAAACCCTAAGGTATATTTGATATGGAAATCAAAGGTAGGCGACATGTTATAAGACGCACAAACGTCTCCACGCACTTTGAATTTATTGGTAAAAAAATCGAAAAAATAATTAAGACTAGGACCTACCATGAGATTCAAATCTTGTGCAACAGTATATTTAGCATAAATAGGGGCATTCAAAAATCTAAAATCATTGAGTCCGATATAGAGCAGTTCTGGCTGAATCGATAAAAAATCATCAATTTCAAAATCTAGAAAAGCGCCACCGTAATAGCCGGTTTCCGATTGAACGTTTGGACCAAAGTTGGCTTGTTCTACCTTAAAAAAGGTAAGATTGAGCCCACCTTTAATACCGAAATCTACAGATTTAGCTTGTGACATACTTAGTTGTATGCAACATAAATATAGCGTTATGGCGTAAAACAGCGTTTTCAAGATCTTTAGTTCATCTTTTATAATTATAGAAAACTATGAATGGCCAGTTCATAACTTTGTAACCCAAACCCCAAAATCACGCCTCTAGAGTTTGGAGAAATATATGAATGATGTCTAAACTCTTCTCTTGAGAATGTATTGGAAATATGAACCTCTACCACAGGAGTTTCGATGGCTTTAACGGCATCACCAATTCCAACAGACGTATGGGTATAAGCCGCTGCATTTAGAATAATACCATCATAGCTAAACCCTACTTCTTGAATTTTATCTATGAGTTCTCCTTCTATATTAGATTGAAAATGCTCAATCTTAACCTCTGGATATTTTTTAGCAACCGTCTCAAAAAAGTCTGTAAAAGACATGTTTCCGTAGATATTCGTTTCTCGCTTTCCTAATAGGTTTAGGTTGGGACCATTTATAATCATCAATTTCTTCATAAGCTAAAGATATTAAAAAATGAACATAAAAAAACCGAAGCATTAAAGCTTCGGTTTTTTTAAATTATTATTTTGTGTACTACAAAAAGAAAGAAAATCCTAAACCTACGCCAAGCGTGTTCGATTTATTTTCAAAATCGCTCTCTTCTTTATTTTTTAAATTTGCATTTAAATATTCCACACCAAGATTTAAAGCTACTGAGGTGTTAATAAAATAAGCGACTCCTCCTTGACCTTTAATTACTAAACCACTAAACTTGGTTATATCATCGTCAGATCCAGTAGATAAATACCCAACTCCAGCTCCTAAATATGGTCTAAAGCTGCCCTCTCCAAAAAAATAAGTTGCATTTGGAATTGCCGCAAAAGTAGTCCCTTTGAATTCAACATCAAGTCCATCAAATTCTTCTTCAGTTTTAGTGCTAGAAAATAAAAGATCTAATCCAATGGCTAAGTTATCCATAACAAAATAGTTTGCACTTGGGGTAATTGAAACTGTTGAAACTTTAGAATCAACACCAACATCTTGACCGTCAAATTCTGCTGTTGTTTTGTTAGCTGCAAAAGTAATGCCCGCATCTGCACCAAAGAACCAGGTACCTTTAGTTGTTTTACTTAAGTTCTCCTCTTGAGCACTTAAGTTTGTTAATCCAAAAACCGCAATTGCAGTCATAAATAATAGTTTTTTCATACCAAGTAGTGTTTTGTTAAGTTTATTTAGCGATAAAAGTAGATATGTTTTATAGTATTTTATAAAAGAAAAGCTGTTATATTAAATTTTAATATATTTAAAATAAAACAAGATAGATATTATTTAATAAGACAGTATTTCATAAAAAAACCGATAAAACATATATTTTATCGGTCGTAAATTCTTTAGATTAGAGGTGGATTAAAACCCAAATTCAACTCCTAGAGAAACAATGTCAAAAGATCCACCTTCAACACTTACTCCTCTGTAAGCAGCGACAATATCTAGTGATTCACTTACTCCATATTGCAGTTTAGGAGCATAATAAAATCCCCCATCATTACCATCGTTAATTCCTACTGCATATCCAATATCAGCGCCAATAGTGAATGACTCTGAAACATTAAATCTTCCCGCAGCTCCTATTGGAAGAAAACTAATATCTTGAGCCTCACTTTCAACTTCAAAGTCTCCGATAGAAACAGATTGATCTTCTCCAAAAGAATGAGAAAAACCTATAGCTGCGCCAGCCTCAAACTTATCAGAAACCTCCCACAAATAATTGACATCTAGTAAAACACTAAAAGTTGCAAAATCACCGGCATCACCGATTGGTAATCCCGCACTAGCACCTACATTAAATTCTTGCGCATTGACGTTAGTCAATCCAAATACTGCAATAGCAGCACATAACATTAATTTTTTCATAATAAAAGAGTTTTTAAAAATTGATTAGTGCAAACTAAAAACATTTTTTCCTGAAATGAAAGAAAAATCTCTAGGTTATTAACAATTTTATAAACATTTATCAATAAAGAGCTGAATATCAAAGATAAAAATACTAAGGTTATCAACAATTAAATACTAATGCCAAGTGCTAACTGAAATTATTTTTTAAAAAATTTAAAAGGTCTCTTCTTCTCTATTGAGATTGGTAACTGCTCTAAGCCCATTCTCACCATCACTAATATCTACAATGGCCGTATTGGTAACAATAGCACCTTTAGAGGTTACCGTAATCTTAATGATTGTTTTTTTGTGGATAGTGGCACCTCTAACAAATAAGGTATCTTGGTAACCTTATAATTACTCAAGAGTCTGTTATTATTGATATTAATAGAAATAATATCTCCATCTTCTTGACCTCCATCAAAAAACTTAAGGATTACCGTATCTGCTTTAGAAAAAACACTCGAATTTGAGATTTGAACAGTACATTGTTTTTGTCCTTATCTAGAATTTTTAAACCTTTTGCTTTCTCTTTTATACGGTCATGTACCTAACTTGATCTCTTTGTTAACCAGCTCACTTTTTCAACCCGTTTGTCTATATTCTCAACAGAATTCAAGTAAATCCTATCACTGATGCATTCTTGACTATCAGACTACAGAACCTTAAACCCGCTTTTAAAGTAAGGCGCCTTAACAATCTTACAAGAAATCTTTGCTGAATTCTAGACTTTGACAATGCCCACAAATTCACTGTTGTCTTGAACAAAAATGTGTATCGAAGTAAACACAAATAAACAGAGTAGGATATATCCTGATGTCAATGTTATTGCTACTATCCTTTAAAAATTATAAATCGGACGTAGATAAAATTAAAACTTTTACTTACGTTTTTGTTCTTTGTAACGGCTGTATCTTTTAGCTACGCGTCGTTTCCTGTGAAAAGAACTGCTGCAACAGTTATTGAAAATGTAGAGGCTTCTCAAAGTTCTGACATTAATGTTGCATCTGGTGAATTTTATTCTCCTGCGGCAAAAGCTGGAGACGACAAATGGGTAGCCGTTGCTCTATTGGTATTTCTTTGGCCTTTTGCAGCTCACAGATGGTATTTGGGCTTTAGTTGACTTAATCAATATCCTTACCGATAATTATTAAAAACTCACATTATTTAAGAAGCCCTCTACTTTAAAAGTGAGGGCTTTTTTTTGGTCTTATCTCAAGTCCACTAGTTAAACATATACCCAATACTCACTTGGAAGGTCCCTAAATTTGTATCAAATGTTTCATTACTTGCGAGGTTGGCAATACCAATATGATATCTTAATCCAAAAAGCAAACCAATATCAGGCAATTCGTAACCACCTCCTAGGGCTAAGCCAAAATCAAAGCCTTTGGTATTGGCATCTACCACCTCATCTGCCGAAACCCTTATACCAAACTGCGGACCAGCCTCTAAACTGAAGCCTTCTAGAACGTAATACTTTGCAACTCCAATAATTCTTATAAAGTTAGCATTAAGGTCTTCTGAACCCTCTCCAGAATAAAGCAATTCAGGTTGCACATGGAAGGTTTCACTTATGGGAATGTCAGCCAAGGCTCCAATATGGAAACTGGTTCGGCCATCAGCAATGACATCTCCTCCAAATTTAGAGAAGTTCACTCCTGCTTTTGCTCCAAATCGAACGTCTTGTGCCTGACTCATTAAAGACATAAATAATACTGTGGTTACTAATACAATGGATGTTTTCATTTTTTTGAGTTTTTAAAAATTTATATTTGTGATGATATTGGTTACACTATCCTAAAGAACAATCCTCATATGCTTTGGCCACAAGCTCTAAACGATTATAAATACTATCTCAAAATCGAAAGAGGTCTGTCTACAAACTCTGTGAACAATTATGAGTTTGATGTTCTTAAATTGATATCGTATTTAGAAAGAAATGTCATCACTAGTTCTCCAATAAAAATTGATCACGAGATCATTCAAGGGTTTATTTATGAGGTTTCAAAATCACTTAATGCCAGATCCAGAGCTCGCTTGATCTCTGGACTCCGCAGTTTTTTTGATTATTTAATATTTGAAGATTACAGGGAGACCAATCCTTTAGATTTGATAGAGTCGCCCAAAATTGGCAGAAAGCTACCAGATACCTTGAGCATTAAGGATATTGATCATTTGATTTCTGCTATAGATTTGACACGCACCTTTAATGGCGTAAATATTGGAGAACGTAACAGAACTATTTTAGAAACACTTTACAGTTGCGGACTTAGGGTGAGCGAACTCATCAACCTTAAAATATCTGATCTTTTTTTTGACGAAGGCTTTATCAAAGTCACTGGCAAAGGCGACAAACAGCGCTTTGTCCCTATTAATCATACCACTCAAAAATTGATATTAATTTGGATGGATATTAGAAAACACATGTCTATAGATGCTAAATATAATGACACGCTTTTTCTGAACAATAGGGGTAAGCAACTCACTAGGGCTATGATTTTTACGATAATCAAGAATTTAGCAAAAGCAATTAACCTCAATAAAACGATTTCTCCTCACACCTTTAGACATTCTTTTGCGACGCACTTATTAGAAAACGGCGCCGACCTTAGATCCATTCAACTCATGCTGGGTCACGAGAGCATTACCACTACCGAAATTTATATGCATTTAGACAGGTCGCATTTAAAAGATACACTTCTTAAATTTCATCCTAGAAAAGACAGCTGATAAACAGATTACTTTGAATAGGGTAGTTTTTGAGTTGAACTATCGATATCTGGCGTTTCAAAGAGAAAATAAGCATCCTTTAAATTTATAGATGATTTCACTTCAGCCTTATTAAAACGTACCATTCCTAAAAAACGAGCACTATTAAAATTGACTGTATGACTATTAGTGTTGACAAAATCAAAATCTTGAGCAAAAATCGCATAGCTAAATTCCGCTTTACCTTTAAATTCAGCATAATTAAAAAACACTTTACCCCTACAATCTATGAGGGTGAAATCTGCATACTTAAAAAACTTACCTGCACCAAATTGTAGTTCAGAATTAAACAATGCATTCTGAAAGCTAATTGCATCATAACATTCTACACTCATAAAATTACTTTTTTGATTGAAAAATGAATTTTGAAATCGCGCTGGCCCCTCAAAGATACAGCCATTAAAAAATGCATTTTCATGGCAGTTTAATTCTTCAAAGTTGCCTTCTACGCGAAAGGTGGATCTCGTGAAATCCGTTCTTCCATAGATGCTGCTTCCCCTAAAATTGACAGTGTCTTTAAAAATACAATTTATAAAAGATACGTTTCCTCCAAAACTAGCCAATACAGTACTTCCGTTTTGTATTGTTTTAAAAGCAGTGACTGGCTTATTAAAAATGCAGTTTTTAAAAGTGATTCCTGAATTGACCTTTACCTTATAAATACCTTCACTTATCAAATGCTTATCTAAAAATGAAGTAAAATCAATACGCTCATTAAACGTCTCATTTTCAAAATAAACAGGCTGATCATTCTTTATAAGGGCTTTCATACTCCTATTCTCTTTGGTTGGAGAATTTGGGGTTGCGCAAGACAATTGTATTAACGCAATCCATACCATAACAAATGGTTTCATACTTTTAGTTCTTATGATAATGCTTCAAGACCTATAAAAATTCACTAGCATAAGTCTTGAAGCATTAGAGATGAGATTACTTTTGTTTTCCGTAGTAGCTATCTTTAGACTGTTGGATATACTCGTTAATTTTAGTATCGATATGTCCGTTTTTAGTTTCTTTTTTAATAAATTCTAAGATTTCCTTTTGAGTATAGGCATTTTTAAAATCATCAGTTACTACTGTTTGATGACTATTAGTCTTCAAATTCTGAAAATTAGGCGCTTCGGAATTTAAAAATTTAAATTGGCTAGCGCCATCGGTGCTAATATTCACTTCTTGAGAAGATCTGGAACTGTATCCGTTTTCAAAATATTTCGGATCAATTGTTGTATAAAAGAGATTGTTCATTTCATCTTGTTCGTCAAATTTATCTTCAGCATCAGCAATCAACACCAAATAATAATATCCAGATAATTCAGGCATATAGTAGGATCTTACTTGGCTTTCCAATCCCCATGCCGTTTGAGTAAAACTAGAGCCCGAAGGAATAGAGAGATTAAAAACACAGTTATAAGCTGTTGGGCAATCGTACGTATTTGCAGCGATTGACGTATTAAATTGATCATAATAAATGACTCCGTAATCATTTGCATCAAATGCATTAAAATATATGTAGTAGATGGACCAATCAGAATTTGGCGACGCCGCTTGGTTTCCAATATTATAAATATTAAAATCAATTGCTCTTTCATTAGGGATACCACTAAACTGAGCTGTAGAATAATCTGCAAAAATCCAAGGCGCTACATCAACACCGCTTACATTTGGATCTGTATTATCTGGTGGCGTATTATCGCCACCCTCTTGATCTGAAGCAATAAACAGAGGTTTGTCGCCATCAAAGCTTGTACAAAATTCATTGATCATATAATTATAATCTATCCAAACATAGCCGTTATCTCCCCAAAAATCGCCCCATGAGTTGATCACCTTAAATGCACCATTAGCACCTTTTGAATCATCATATCCAGCAATAACCATGGCGTGGTAGGCGTGTTGACCAACATTGTTATAGGAGGTACTAGAAGACAAAACAACATCACTATTCCAGCTCATAAAATTATCTGCTAATTTAGCACCGAGAATAACAGGAATATTATTGGCTAAATTTTGCTTGATACTCTGAGTGCTCGCCTCTATTTTTCTCCAATACTGTATTTTATTTTCATTAGCCTCTGTCGTCCAATTAGATTGAACATTACTGCTAGAACAATCTCCCAACGTACTATAAGGAACGGTTTGCATCGTGGCTACCCCTCTATCCTGAAGTAGAGAAAGTGCATCTGAAAAATTAGTACCGCTACAATTTTGCCCCTTTTGATTATCAGGAATTGCAGTAAATAGATCTTTGGGACTAAATTGGTTACTAGGGGAAGCTAATTGTGATGTGGAAAACCCATTACTCATTCCGTTTAAAGCGGTCTTAATATTATAACCTACTGCCCAAGACACACATGTTCCATACTGACCTTGATCTCCTATTGGAGGAAATTTAGGAACCAGATCTACCGAAGAAGGTAAGTTGGTATTACCAAAACTAAAATTGGTTGATGCAGGAATAGCACCCAAATCATCTTGACCGTTCCAACCTAAAGCATATTCTAATTCAGGATCGGGATTGTCTGGTTCATTAGGATTGTTGGCGTCTTCATTGTCGCAACTGACACAAAAAATGAATTGTAAAGCGAGGGAAACCGACAGAAAGTAATTGAATCTTTTCATGATTAATGAATTAATAGTTAATGTTGAATGAAAATTTGTCTTTAATTTTCTTAAACATCGCAGTCTATTGAACATGTCATCATAAAAAAGTTCTCATTTCAAAAAAAAAGCAGAATCATTTTAATCAAGTCTGCTGAGAACAGCACAAAAAAAAATCCGGTACAATACCGGATTTTTATTGAACTTCTATAATTGATATTTCTATTTGGCGATGTTGACAGCTCTAGTTTCTCTAATAACGGTCACTTTAACCTGACCAGGATAAGTCATGTCTGTTTGAATTTTTTGAGAAATCTCAAATGATAATGTTGCCGCTCTCTCATCGGAAACCTTTTCGCTTTCTACCATAACACGCAACTCTCGTCCTGCTTGAATAGCATAAGCTTTGTTAACCCCACTAAAACCGAAAGCAACATCTTCCAAATCTTTCAATCTTTGAATGTAACTATCCAATACTTGGCGTCTTGCTCCTGGTCTTGCTCCTGAGATCGCATCACAAACCTGAACGATTGGCGATAACAAGGTGGTCATTTCAATTTCATCGTGGTGCGCTCCAATGGCGTTACAAACCTCAGGCTTTTCGCCATGTTTTTCAGCCCACTGCATTCCTAAAATAGCATGAGGTGTTTCCATGTCTGCTTCAGAAGAAGGCACTTTACCAATATCATGTAAAAGACCTGCACGTTTTGCTAGTTTAGGGTTAAGCCCTAATTCTGCAGCCATAACGCCGCAAAGTTTAGCAACTTCACGAGAGTGTTGCAGTAAATTTTGTCCGTAAGAAGAACGGTATTTCATACGCCCTACCATCTTAATCAATTCTGGGTGAAGCCCGTGAATACCAAGATCAATAACCGTACGTTTTCCAACTTCTACGATTTCTTGTTCGATTTGTTTTTGTGTTTTACCAACAATCTCCTCAATACGTGCTGGGTGAATTCTACCATCGGTCACTAATTTATGTAGGGACAATCTTGCAACTTCACGACGTACAGAATCAAAACAAGACAGAATAATAGCCTCTGGCGTATCATCAACAATAATTTCGACACCTGTAGCAGCTTCAATGGCACGAATATTTCGTCCTTCGCGACCAATGATTCGTCCCTTAACATCATCAGATTCAATATTAAATACAGACACACAGTTATCAATAGCCTCCTCGGTACCTATACGCTGAATGGTGTTGATGATAATTTTTCTAGCATCTTGTTGGGCGGTTAATTTCGCTTCTTCCAGCGTATCCTGAATGTAACTCATAGCATCGGTCTTAGCCTCGCTTTTAAGTGATTCTATCAACTGCGACTTAGCGTCTTCTGCAGATAGGCTTGAAATGACCTCAAGTTGCTTAATCTGGCTTTTATGCGCTTTATCAATTTCTTCTTTTTTCTTATCTAGATATTCTATTCTGAAATCGTAATCTTTATTTTTAGCTTCTAAACTTTGATTATTCTTTTTGTTTTTCGCTAATTCACTAGATAATTGAGACTCTTTATCTCTTATACGCTTTTCAGCATCGGCAATTTTTTTATCTCGGGAGTTAATGACTTTCTCATGCTCAGACTTCAACTCAATAAATTTCTCTTTTGCTTGTAATATTTTATCCTTTTTTAGCGATTCACCATCACTTTTGGCTTGTTTTAGAATGGAAGCTGCTTCATCTTTAGCACTCTGTATGAGTTTTGAAGCGTTATTTTTTTCTAATGTTTTGGCAATAATATAGCCTAGACCTATGCCTAGAACCAATCCTGCAACAATAAATGCAATTGTACTTATATCCATGATATTTAGTTAGTTATATTAAATCAAAGCTAGCAACGGTTGTTACTTAATTAATCAACAATGCGCTTTAAATTGTTGATTTTTTTATACAAAAAAGCCTACACCAGTTTAGAATTTTGCATAAACTCCTTAAAAACAAGTTTAGGGCTAACAAGCTGATCAAAAATCTGTCCTAAAAAAAAGTACCGAAACAAGTTCGATAGCTTATAATTGACAGCCCGATTTTACAACTTAAACTCACCCTTTTTAAAGAATTAACGTTGAGTTTATCAAATATAAATAACTAATGTAGGCAGTAACCTTTTTTATTTTAAAGAACGCTAAGCGGTTAAATGATCGTGAAGTAGCTGATTTAAAGACTCTAACTTTTGCTCTACTTCTTCACTTACATTTGCTTTATCTATTGTTTTTTGTTCTACTTGAGATGCAAATTGCAATGCGCACATTGCCAATACATCTTGTTTATCTCGAACAGAATAATTTTGCTCAAATTGACCAATCATTGCCTCAATTTTTTTTGCTGCGCTTCGCAGCCCTTCTTCTTGGCTTGGTGCTATCGTCAATGGATAAACCCTATTTGCTATAGATAGCTTTATTTTTAATGGATCTGCCATTGATTATGTTGTCTAAACTACTATTCAGATAATTGAGCAATACAATGATCAATATCTCTTATTAATGTGTTTATTTTGAGCTTTGTTTCTCTGTTATTATCGCTACTGCCAAGTAACGAATTTGCCATCTTGAGTGCATCGTATTTTTCAACCCAAGCATCTAACTGCTGTTGTTGTTCTAGACTTTTTAGCTCTTGATGTGCCAAATCCTTAGATAATCTATCGTTGGTTTGCTTTAAGACTTCCATCTTATGAAGCAACTTGCTGATTTTATTTTCTAGGGAATCAACAATATCCTCAATTTTACTCATGGGCAAATTTCAATACTGCAAAAACAAAGTTAACATACCTAATCAAAAATCACAATTGTTTTATCATAAAATTTGATTTATGCAGTTATTGAATTATGTATTGATCCAATCCCTTCTTTTATGCAATCGTCATTTTGAAGATAATATTGTTATTGATACTTTAGCAGTCTACTAAAATCTATGAAATACTTTCTATTACTTCTCCTTTGTTTTCAGTTTCATACTGCCCGAGCACAGTATCCACAAGATTATTTTAGGAGTCCGTTAGATATTGATTTGGTGCTTGCCGGCACATTTGGAGAATTGCGTTCCAATCATTTTCACTCTGGATTAGATATCAAGACCCAACAGCGTACTGGCTTAAATGTTTATGGCGTTGCAGATGGCTATGTAAGTAGAATTAACATTTCGCACTATGGTTACGGAAAAGCGCTTTATATCACACATCCAAATGGCTATGTGAGCGTCTACGCGCACCTTGACAAATTTTCACCTACCATTCAAAAATACATCAAGGATTGTCAATACCAAAAGGAAAGCTACGAGGTAGAGATGTTCCCTGCTCCTACTGAGCTTCCCATTTCAAAAGGAGACTTAGTGGCTATTTCTGGAAATACCGGAAGTTCTGGCGGACCCCATTTACATTTTGAAATACGTGATAATTCAGAGCGCCCAATAAATCCACTTCTTTTTGGCTATGACGTTGCCGATACGAAAGCACCTACCATTTCTTCAGTTTATGCCTATCCAAAAGACAGAAATGCTCACGTTAATCAATTAAAAACGAGAACAGAATTACGCTTGATCCCTAGTAACAATGGCGATTATTCTGTAGAACCAATTGAAGCACATGGAGACGTTGGTTTTGGGATTGAAAGTGTAGATCAACTGGATTATGCCCCCAACAAAAATGGTGTGAGCAATATTCAAACCTTCTTTAATGGTTTTAAGAATTTTGAAATAGACTTCAAGCGTTTTAGCTTTTCAGAAACCAAACATCTCAATCGCTATATTGATTACGAAATTTATAAAACAGATTACGATCGCATCCAAAAATTGTTTGTGCAACCCGGAAACAGCTTGAGTATGTTTCAAGATGTTCAAAATGAAGGCTATCTTAAAATCGAAGATAGCACAGACGCAGTGTACCGGGTTCGTGTTCAGGATTTTAAAGGCAATGAAACTTGGTTAAACATCCCAATTAAAGGAAAAGCACCAAAAGAGATTCTCGAAAACTATGAGCTCATGCCCAATCAATACATTAAGGCGAATGAAAATAACACACTAGAAGAAGGTAATATTTCCGTAAATTTTTATCCGGAGACTTTTTACGAAGATTTCCATATTGATTTTAGTGTAAGAAATGACACCCTAAGGTTGCATAAAGACGTGATTCCTTTAATGAAAAATTTCAGTATCCAGTTTGACATTAGTAATTATGCCGATGGAGACAAAAACAAATTGTTTATTGCACAGCTTCATGGTTACTATCAAAGACCAAGTTATCTCAACACAAAACGATTGGGCAATAAATTATCGGCACAGTCAAAAACCTTGGGTACTTTCGCCTTAGCTACAGATGATACAAGCCCAAAAATAACGCCTTCAAACTTTCGTGATGGCCAATGGCTAAGTAAATTTAATGAGCTTAAACTTAAAATTAGTGACGATCTTTCTGGCATTAGTAATTACCGTGCCACCATCAACGGCAAATGGATTCTCATGGAATATGAATACAAGAACAGTACGTTGACCTATAATTTTGACTATCAAATTAGCACCGATACCGAAAACAAATTCAAACTCATCGTTACCGATAATGTAGGAAATAGTTCTACATTTGAAGCGACCTTCTTTAGAAAGTAAACCCAACCATCTTGAAACAAGCACTTCACCTCTTCATTGTTCTCTTTTGCTTTTCTTTCTTCGGAAATGCGCAGCGTGCCACTATTAAAGGCGTTATTTTAGACGATGACCAAATGCCAATTGCCAATGCGAGCATCATTGCTGGCTTAACAGGAACCACTTCTAACGAGAATGGGTTTTATGAGTTAAAAATCCCCATAGATCAAGACATTACCGTTAGTTTTACACATATCTCCCACCAGAAGGTTGAAGCTGTTTTCAATCTCAAAAACGGTCAAACCATTGAGTTTAATCCTGTGATGAATAAACAGGTTGAGCAAATAGCCGCCGTAGTCATCAATACCAATACCCGTCAAAAAGTGGACGGCGTTACCACCATAGCTCCAGAAGTACTTCGTACCATTAAAGGCGCACAGCCCGGGGTTGAAAACATCTTAAAAACACTTCCAGGAGTTAATATTTCCAACGAATTAAGTACCCAATATTCGGTTCGTGGCGGAAATTTTGATGAAAATTTAGTCTATGTCAATGATATCGAAATCTATCGTCCTTTCTTGATTCGGTCAGGACAACAAGAAGGATTAAGCTTTGTCAATACCGATTTGGTTCAAAATGTTGAATTTTCAGCAGGTGGATTTCAAGCCAAGTATGGTGACAAACTCTCCTCTGTTTTAGACATTACTTATAGAACGCCTATTAATTTCGGCATACGTGCAGAAGCCAGTCTCTTAGGAGGAAGTATAGCTGCAGAAGCGGTGAGTAAGGATTCAAAATTTTCAGGTATTGTAGGACTGCGTTATCGGGATAATAGCTTATTTCTAAATTCTTTAGAAACTGAAACCAATGTGGTCCCCGTTTTTGCAGATGCACAAACCTATTTGACCTACAAGTTTAGTGATAAGTTTCACTTAAATTTCCTCGGAAACGTCTCGCTCAATAAATATAATTTTAAACCTCAGAATAGACAGACCAACTTTGGCACCATTGACGAGCCTGTAGCGCTTTTAGTGTTTTATGAAGGCCAAGAGAAAGACCGCTATTTCACGAATTTTGGGGCTTTTAAAGCAAATTATTTTGCTTCTGAAGATTTGACCTTGAAGTTGATTGCTTCTACCTATCACACTACCGAACAAGAGTATTTTGACATCTTGGCCCAATACCGTCTCGGTGAAGTGAACAGCAATATAGGTGACGAGAATTTAGGAGAAGTTGAATTTTCAGAAGGTATAGGTTCTCAATTTACGCACGCCCGAAATGATTTGGATGCCATTATCGTAAACGTGGAGCACAAAGGAGATTATAATTTAAAGGATGATAGTACCTTAGAGTGGTCTGTTAAATACACGCATGAAGATATTAGAGACCGTTTGATTGAATGGGAAGTGATTGATAGTGCCGGATTTTCGGTAAGACCTCCAATCTTTGACACCCCAAACAATCAACCTTATGAGCCTTTTGAAGGTCCGCTAGTGGCGTTTCAAAATGTACGCGCTACCAACGGTGTTCAAATTGACCGCCTGCAAGCCTATGCACAATGGAGCAAGCGAGATATGTTAGGAAACAATGAAGTGTTTTACAATGCAGGTGTTAGAGCACACCAATGGAATGTCAACAGTGATATCCCAAATGAAAACGGTGTGTCTTCAAGTAGCCAAATTGTGGTGAGCCCGAGAGCTCAGTTTGCTATAAAACCAGATTGGGAAAAAGACATGCTTTTTAGAATTGCTGGTGGGTTATATTATCAACCGCCTTTCTACAGAGAACTTAGGGATTCTTCGGGCATAGTACAACCAGACGTTAAAGCTCAAAAATCGGTACATCTTGTAGTTGGCAACGAGTATAGCTTTAAGCTTTGGGATAGACCATTCAAATTAGTATCAGAGGCTTATTATAAAAGTTTATCAGATGTGAATCCTTATACTTTAGAAAATGTCAGAATTCGGTACCGTGCGAGAAATAATGCCAAAGCCTATGCTTACGGTCTTGATTTAAGACTCAATGGTGAATTTGTGCCAGGCACCGAAAGTTGGTTCAGTTTTGGTTACCTCAAAACAGAAGAAAATATTGACGATCGTGGCTACATTTCTAGGCCAACAGACCAACGCTTAAAGTTTGGGATTCTCTTTCAAGATTATGTGCCCAACATTCCAGATCTTAAAATGTATCTCAATTTAGTGTACAATACTGGAGTTCCTGGTGGTTCACCGAGTTATGCCGATGTTTATGACTATCAAACCCGACTTAGAGATTACAGACGTGCCGATTTAGGCGTCTCTTACGTCTTGGTAGATCCTAATAAAACCTATACTCAAAGTTGGAAACAGTTTTTCAAGGAGCTCACACTTGGCGTAGAGATCTATAACATGTTTGATGCTCAAAATACAATTTCAAATACTTGGGTGCGTGACGTGTATAGTAAAAGACAATTTGCAATTCCCAACTATTTGACGCCCCGGGTATTTAATGTGCGCTTGAGCACAAGGTTTTAGGGCACTCGTTTCGCTTCAGAAGATTTGCAATTTTCTTTTCAGTGTTTTAGCTTGAAATGATTACATTTATTTAGAACCTTCAACTACATATAAGCAAGATGGATTATAAAACGCTTATGTTCATTCATCTGTATACGGTATTTCCTGCCTTTCTTTTGGGCACTATCAGTTTATTACTCAAAAAAGGAACACGATTTCACAAAACCATTGGAAGAATTTACATGGTGTTGATGTTATTTACAGCTGTAGTCACTTTATTTATGCGCGCCCATGTTGGCCCTACCCTTTTTAACCACTTCGGGTGGATTCACCTCTTTAGCTTTTTGACTATTTGGACGGTACCCACAGCCTATCTCGCCATTAAGAGAGGAGATGTTAAATCACACAAACGCAAAATGCTGTTGCTTTACTTTGGGGCAATTATTATAGCAGGAGGATTTACCTTTTTTCCTGGTCGTTATTTACATTCCGTATGCTTTGGGTAGCACTTAAACCTAAGATTGACCAAATTCAGTCAACACTTCCACGACATAATCTAGATCTTCTTTGGTATTAAAACTACTGAAAGAAAATCGCATCGATGGGCGTAACTGTTGCTCTTCATCTAAAATTTCAGCAAGAACATGAGAGCCCTTGGCGCTCCCACTTTGACAGGCACTACCTTTAGAACAAGCGATTCCTTTTAAATCGAGTTGAAATTGAAGAAGCGCTGTTTTCTCGGCAGGAAATGGCAAACACACATTGATCAAGGTATATGTACTTTGATCATGATCTGCACAAATGCCATTAAAATGAACCCCAGGAAGATTCTTTTCTAATTGATCAATAAAATAGGCTTTTAAATCTGCAACGTAGGCTTTTTCTGTTTCTAGATGATTATAAGCTATTTCTAAAGCTTCATCCATACCTACAATATTGTGCACACACTCTGTACCAGCTCTCAAGCCTCGTTCTTGTGACCCACCGTGTATCGATGCCTTAAGTCCGCTATTTTTACGAACAAAAGCAAATCCAACACCTTTAGGTCCATGAAATTTATGGGCGCTAGCTGCCATATAATCTACAGGAATCTCTTGTAAGTCCATTTTGAAATGTCCTACAGATTGCACGGTATCGCTATGAAATAAAGTGTTATGAGACTTACATAATTTAGCAACGCGCTCTATATCCAAAATGTTTCCAACCTCATTATTAATGTGCATTAAAGACACTAATTTTTTATTTGAAGACTGAAGCAATTGCTCTAAATGATCGTAGTTAATATGACCATTTTTTTCAATCTGCACGTAGCTTACTTTAATACCGAATTCTGCCTTGAGTTGATCAATGGTATGTAAAATAGCATGGTGCTCAATTTTTGAACTGATGATTTCAATAACCCCTAAATCACGTACAGCACTTCGCAACACTAAATTATCTGCTTCAGTACCACCAGAGGTAAAAACAATTTCAGATGCTGAAACATTAAAATGCGACGCAATACGCTTTCTTGACGCTTCTATTAAGGATTTGGATTGCCTACCAAAGCTGTGGGATGATGATGCATTTCCAAAGTTATTTCTCATAACTTCTTGCATCTTATCAATAACTTCCTCACGCATTTGTGTGGTGGCTGCACTATCTAAATATACCGATTTCATACTAAACATTAATCTTGGCACAAAGATGCAATTTTCCATTCAGTTTTAAAACTGATTTCCCTACTCATAAATAATTTGTTAATGCCAGACCTCTCATTAAGGAATTCTCTTATTTTTGCTTCAAACCATGTACAATGAAATACCTACTTTTCTTTTTATGCTTAACCACATTACTTTATTCTTGCGATGATGGCGATGTAATTGATGTAGAACTCGATTTTCAAAGAGACCTTGAACGCTGTGGAGATGACGACGGTGACACCTACATTCTATATGAAACAAAAACAGATCCCAGTGAATCTGTGTCTTTGCTATTTCCTGTAGCGGGAAATAGAGATATTTTCAACCCAGCATCGAATAATTCTCAAAAGGTTTTAACCATAAACGGCAGTTCCATTCGTTTCAATTATAGAAGCTATGATGGTGATCCAGACGCACTGATTTGTCAAGTTTTACCAGATCCCGGAGTGAGTATTATTTCAGACTACGAAGCCGCAGCTGGTGCCGTGGCGACATTTACAACCACATTTGAAGATGATGATAACGATGGAATCCCTTCCGATCTTGAGGGCAGAGGACTTCAAGCTGAAGATGGGTCTTACCCAGATGCCATAGATACTGATGGTGATGGCCTACCTGATTATAAAGATGCTGATGATGATAATGATAACGTTCTTACCATAAACGAAGTTGTTGAAATTGATGAAAATGGTGTTTTAATAGCTTTAGATACAGATGAAGACGGCACCCCTAACTACTTAGACAACGATGATGATGGTGATGACGTAATGACCAAAGATGAGGACGAAAACGGAAATTTATCTTTAAATGATGATTTTGATGAAAATAGTCCAAACATTAACACGCCCAGATACTTAGACCCTCTGGCAACTGAGCCTTTCCCTCAAGATGATCTAATATTTACTCAGTTTACACGAAGCCTAAATATCTTTGTTGTAATTAGTAATGCGAGTATTGAAATTTTAAACACAGACGAAATTATTCTAGGGACTTATGAAATGACTAGGCCATTACCAATTCCAGAAGAATAACGTTAAGATCCTTTTGTGTTCTGAAAAATATAAACTTCAGTAGCACCTAAACCATATTTTTGGTAATCTGCCGCGTAAAACTTAAGATCATCGTAGCGCCCAAATAGGTAATCCAATTCCATTTTTAAAACCCCTTCCCCTACACCGTGAATAAACACGACTTTTTGAATACGGTTTTTAATGGCAAACTCTAATTTATGACGAGCAGTATCCAACTGTAAGCTGAGCATCTCATGATTGGTCATGCGCCGATTTGATGTGGTGATTTGATGAATGTGCAAATCTACCTCCATGGCAGGAAGATTACGTTCTTTTGGTTTTGTCCGATTTGAGGTACGCTTTTTATGTTGTTCTTTTTCTTCTAAAACAGCTTCTAAATCGGTATGTTCAAAAATTGAATGCCCTAAAGGTTGCTCTTTAATAAGATCTTTGGAAGCGAACTCCATATCAAACCCGTCTGAAGTTTCAATCAATACTTGATCTCCGGTAACACGAGTGACATGCCCCTTGATATCATCATCTAAAACAGAGACAAAATCCCCTTTTTTAAAATCTGCCATTATTCTGATTCATTCGGTTTTTGATCATCATTTTTACTAGGAATACCTCTTGATATCCTGTAAACTCCCACCATTAAAACTACGATGCCTCCAATGAGCACGTATTGATTTTGCTCTTCTTGAGCATTAGCATAGATTGCCACTACAGCGCCAATTACTATTAATAAATAATTAATCGTTTTATTTAATTTCATCCTACAAATTTATGCATGTTCGAAATTATACAAATTTTTAATCACACCGTAAATTAATCTAGACAAATCAATTGATCTCATTAAAAATATACAATTGGAAAGAATTATTACATTTGTTCCATCTAATTAGATCTCATGATAGCTCCAGAAGATTACATGCTCCCTTGTCTCAATAAAAAGCTCTTTGGCTTAGATTGTATGGGCTGTGGCATGCAACGATCTCTTGCTTTCATCTTAAATGGTGATTTCATCGCTGCTTTTCATATGTATCCTGCTATCTATAGTTTGGCAGCTTTGTTAGGTGTGATTACCTTAAATTACTTCAAGAATTTTAAGTATGCCTATAATATTATTATTATTTTGGCTGTGGTTAATGTCATTCTCATTTTGGGTAATTTCATATACAAGACCTTTTTCAACTAAACAATCAACTTAACAATCAAAAAAAATGGAACAACAACAGCAACAATTACAAAACTCAACCCTGATTTTAGTATTAGGAATTTTATCTATAGTGACCTGCTGTTGCTATGGAGTTATAGGCATCGTCTTAGGTGTCATCACCTTAGTTTTAGCTCAAAAAGCTACAAAACTATATGCCGAAAATCCAGAATTATATACAGGCTTTCAAAACGTTAAAATTGGAAAAATTTTAGCAATTATTGGTCTTTCCTTAAGTGTAATCTATTTACTATTTGTGATTTGGATGGTTATGACTTTTGGATGGGAAACGCTACAAGATCAAGAATTAATGCAAGAACGAATGCAAGAAATGATGGGGCAATAACCCTTTCTTTTCAACATCAAAAAAGCCTCAGTGCATATTAGCATTGAGGCTTTTTTTTATAAGAATCTATAGGATTTATTCTATTTCAAAGTCCTTCAACGTTTTTGTAATAATTGTAACACAATCTAATAACTCTTCTTTGGTCATGACCAAAGGTGGTGCAAAACGAATAATATTACCGTGAGTTGGCTTCGCTAGAAGTCCGTTGTCACGTAAAGCCATACAGATATTCCAAGCGGTTTCACTTTCTTCATCATCATTGATTACAATGGCGTTAAGCAAACCTTTACCTCTTACCAATTTTACTATAGAACTGGTCTCAATATATTTATTGATTTCACTTCTAAAAAGTTCTCCTAATTGAAAGGCGTTCTCAGCAAGATCTTCATCCCTTACAACTTCAAGCGCTGCCATAGCAACAGCTGCCGCAATAGGATTTCCTCCAAATGTGCTCCCGTGATTTCCAGGTCTTATCACATTCATAATAGCATCATTTGCCAGCACCGCAGAGACAGGGTAAGCACCTCCTGATAGGGCTTTTCCTAAAATAAGGATATCGGCTTTTACTTCTGGAGTGCCAGAACAGTTTTTATCTACACAACTACAGTTTCCGCAAGTTGCTAATAAACGCCCCGTTCTTGCAATACCTGTTTGAACTTCGTCGGCAATAAAGAGTACATTGTGCTTTTCGCATAATGCTTTTGCTTCGGTAAGGTAATTATCACTTGGTACATAAACACCAGCTTCTCCTTGAATAGGCTCTACCAAGAATCCCGCAATGTTTGCGTTATTTTCTAGGGCAGACTCTAAGGCTTTCAGATTATCATATTCTATTTTGATGAAACCGTCGGTATATGGTCCAAAATTCTTTCTAGCCACAGGATCATTACTAAAAGAAATGATCGTAGTTGTTCTTCCGTGGAAATTATTTTCACACACGATGATTTCAGCTTCATTTTCGTGAATACCTTTAACTTCGTACGCCCATTTTCTACAAATTTTCAAAGCCGTTTCTACTGCTTCTGCGCCTGTATTCATTGGAAGCAATTTGTCATAATGAAAGTATTCTGAAGCAAATTTTTCATAAGGCCCCAACATGTCGTTATGAAATGCTCTTGAGGTTAAACTCAAGGTTTTTGCTTGAGCCATCATGGCATCTACAATTTTGGGGTGACAATGTCCTTGATTTACTGCGGAATATGCCGATAAAAAATCATAATATTTTTTACCTTCTACATCCCACACAAAAACGCCCTCACCTTTACTCAATACCACAGGTAATGGATGGTAATTGTGCGCACCGTACTTGTTTTCTAAATCGATCGCTTCTTGCGATGTTAACTGGTCTAAAACAGCCATTTTAATAAATTTTTTAAGTTACAATCCATTGAAAAATGGATCACTAAAATGTCCATTCCTTCTATACCTTTATTCTTCCAGACTGATGTTTACAGTAGTACATGCGTTGTTATCAATCGGAAAAGCAGCGTGGGAGAGAAATCATCCCTAAGGGTTTGCAAAATACTGAATCTTAACCAAAATTTAGAAGGTTTTCATAGCAATTATTCTATTTTTGCCAAATGTCAAGACGAAATAACAAGCGGCAAGTTTTTGAAGAAATAGAGGTGATTGATGCCGGCGCCAAAGGAAAAACTATTGCCAAAGCACCAGATGGCAGAGTCATTTTTATATCAAACGCCGTACCAGGTGATGTTGTAGATGTGCAGACCTTCAAAAAAAGAAAGGCTTACTTTGAGGGCAAAGCGGTACATTTTCATAAGCGTTCCGAAAAAAGAACCGAGCCACAATGCCAACACTTCGGCGTTTGTGGTGGCTGTAAATGGCAAGATATGGCTTACGAGTTTCAATTGGAATACAAGCAAAATGAAGTGACCAATAACCTACAGCGTATTGGACATTTAGACCTACCAGAAGTCACCCCTATTTTAGGCTCTGCGGAACAGTATTTTTACCGCAATAAAATGGAATTTTCTTTTAGCGATAGCCGATGGCTTACTCAAGAAGAAATACAGTCTGATGAAAATTTAGGAGATCGAAATGCTCTAGGGTTTCATATCCCTGGCATGTGGGATAAAATTCTGGACATTGAAAAATGTTGGCTGCAGGCAGACCCTTCAAATGCCATTAGAAATGAAATCAAGACTTTTTCTATAGAAAATGGTCTAGATTTTTTTAATACAAGACAACAAACTGGATTATTAAGAACCTTAATGATCAGAACGTCTTCAACTGGAGATATCATGGTTGTTGTTCAGTTTTTCAAAGATGACCAAGCTAAGCGTGAGCTTTTACTAGATTTTGTAGCAAAGCGATTTCCGCAGATCACTTCCTTACAATACATCATTAATGAAAAAGCCAATGACACCATTTATGATCAAGAGGTGATTTGCTATAAAGGTGAAGATCATATCTTTGAGAAAATGGAGGGCTTGAGGTTTAAAATTAATGCCAAGTCATTCTATCAAACCAATTCTGACCAAGCCTTTGAACTCTATAAAATCACCCGCGATTTTGCCGACTTAAAAGGAGATGAAGTGGTTTATGATTTGTATACGGGTACGGGTACCATTGCACAATTTGTTGCAAAACAGGCTAAGAAAGTCATTGGAGTAGAATCTGTGCCAGATGCCATTTTAGCCGCCAAGGCCAATGCACAATTAAATGGAATTGAAAACGTTGACTTCTATGTAGGAGATATGAAAACTGTTTTTAATTCTGAATTTATAGCCAAACACGGTCAGCCCGATGTAATTATTACTGATCCGCCGAGAGATGGTATGCATAAAGATGTAGTGCAACAGTTATTAGATGTTTTACCTAAAAAGATTGTTTATGTGAGCTGTAATAGCGCCACTCAAGCGAGGGATTTAGCCTTAATGAAAGAGCAGTATACCATTATAAAAACCCAGGCTGTCGATATGTTTCCTCAGACCCATCACGTCGAAAATGTTGTTCTTTTAGAACGAAAATAAGTACCAAATATTAAATGAATCCTTGTAAATCTTGAACTTTAAAAAAATCCATTCCTATTTTATTTTAATTGCCGTATTCGTGGCATTTCTAATAACGGGTAGCTGTGAACGAGATGATATTTGTTCTAATGACACCTCAACCACGCCTCGCTTATTTATAGAGTTTAGAGATATTAATAATCAAGATGAATTAAAGCCCGTGAGGCGTTTACGAGTTATTGGTATCGATGAGGCTGGTGTACCTATTGATACGCTTAGCATAGAAGAAACCGACCCTTCATCTGTGTTATTGCCTTTGCGTGTATTAGAACAAGGGACTTTAACGACAACACGGTATATTTTAGAGAAAAATTCAGATTTGGCAGATGATGATGACGACACTACAAATTCTGAACAAGTTATTATTGAAATAAGATGTACTGGAAATTTTGTTTATGTGTCAAGAGCATGCGGTTATAAAAGTGTGTTTGATTTTGGCTTAAATGGCAGTTTTATTATAACAAATAATCCTGATAATTGGGCTTTGAACTCTGAAATTGTTAATGATTTTATAGAAAACGAAGATGAAGCACAGGTATACATCTATCATTAGCATTGTTCTGATGTTGCTGATTTCAGCAGCTTCAATGGCGCAAACCGACGACAAAGAAGTGGTTAATGATACATTGATCTATAAACAGAACTATGGTTTAAGGCTTGGTGCCGACGTTGGTAAATTGATACGCTCCTTTGTTGACAAGGATTATACAGGTTTTGAGGTCACTGGTGACTACCGACTCTCAAAATACCTTTATTTGGCTGGCGAGCTTGGCACTGAGGAAAAAACCATAAGTACAGATTACCTAGACGTTACAGCATCTGGAAACTACTTTAAAGCTGGCGTAGATTTAAATTCTTATACTAACTGGCTAGACATGCAGAATATGATTTATTTTGGAGGACGTGTTGGTGTAAGCTCCTTTAGCCAAACCCTCAATAAATTCACGATTTACGACACCAATCAATCCTTTTTTGACAATCCTTATACCGAAACACCAAACGAAGAATTTAAAGGCCTATCTGCTATTTGGGCCGAACTTATTGTAGGCATTAAGGCAGAGCTCTTTAGCAACCTTTATCTTGGCCTAAACATGCAAATTAAGTCTAGAATCTCTCAAGATCAACCTGTAGGCTTTGAAAATCTATACATCCCTGGATTTAACCGAACCTACGACAGTGGTAGTATTGGCATAGGCTTTGGATATAATATTTCTTACCTTATCCCTATTTACAAAAAAGATAAGAAGGTTGTAGTTGAAAAAGAAAAGAATTGAGATCTAAACGTGTTCAGTTCGTTTAGAGCCACTCACGATTGGCCTGTCTCAATCATCTTGGTATTTTGCTTTCTTACTTCCTTCATACATCACATATTTTACAAGTCTGGATTCTAGTTTCGCATTGAATACATGAATTTTTCTTGATGGTCTCAAGCCCACGTGCTTTAAAGCTTCTAAGTTAGAGGTTATAAACCAAGCATCTGTGCCTGGATAGCCTTGCTTGAGCGTATCTCCAATAGATTTATAAAAACTCTCCATATCAATATCCAAACGCTCACCGTAAGGTGGATTAAATAGAATATGTAGTTTATGGTCTCCTGCTTTTTCGGTTGTAAAGAAATCTTGTCTTTCAATGCTTATAAATTCCTCCAAGTGCGCATTCTTCACATTGTCTTTAGCCTTAGCAACAGCGCTAGGAGCTGTATCATAACCAATTATTTTATGATGAAAGTCTCTCGTTTTATTCAAAAGCGATTCTTCTATTTTCTCAAAAAGATCCACATCCCAATCCTGCCAACGCTCAAAAGCAAATTCTTTACGCATCAAATTTGGTGGGATATTACAGGCAATCATGGCCGCTTCTGCTAAAATGGTACCACTACCACACATCGGGTCCATAAAGTCGCACTGGCCGTCCCAACCAGAGAGCATAACCAAACCTGCTGCCAATACTTCATTGATTGGAGCGATGTTGGTAGCAGTTTTATACCCGCGTCTATGCAAAGATTCTCCAGAAGAATCTAAAGATATCGTGCATGTATTTCTATCAATATGCACATTGATCTTTAAATCAGGAAATCTTAAGTCTACATTGGGTCGCTCACCCGTGGTGTCTCTAAATTTATCAACAATGGCATCCTTTGTCTTTAAAGCGACGTATTTTGAATGTGTAAACTTTTCAGAATGCACCGTAGCATCTACCGCTAATGTACCAGAGGATTTCATGTATTTTTCCCAAGACATTTTATACACTTGGTCATAAAGGTCTTGTTCATCCTTGACCTTAAAGGTCTTAATGGGTTTTAGAATCTTGATTGCCGTTCTAAGCGCAAGATTACATTTGTACATAAAGCCAAGATCACCCTCAAAGCTCACATTTCTCACTCCTTTTTTAATGTGCATTGCGCCCAATTGTAGCAATTCACGTTCTAATAAATCTTCAAAACCAAATAAGGTTTTGGCAACCATCGTATAATTATTCTCCATCTTCTTAATCTAATAGATTGTAAAAATAAAGTATTTTTGTGGCTTGCAGGGCGAAATGAAAACGGTATTGCTCTGTTCTTACGAAACGATTATGGCAAAAAGCACTAAACAATGGTATAGCTCATGGTTTGACACCCCATTTTATCATCTCCTTTATAAAGATAGAGATCATGACGAGGCCCAATTGTTTATGGATAATTTGACCAATTATCTCAATCTACCCGAACAGGGTAGCATTTTGGATTTAGCCTGTGGCAAAGGCAGACACGCCTTATATCTCAATTCTTTGGGATATGACGTTACCGGTGTTGATTTATCTAAAAATAGTATTGACTATGCTAAAAATTTTGAAAATGAGTTGCTTCATTTCGAAGTTCACGACATGTGCGTGCCTTACCATAAAACCTTTGATGCCGTATTTAACTTGTTTACCAGTTTTGGCTATTTTGAAAATGAGGTTGATAATTTGAAAACCATCAAAGCCATTCAAGCAGATATCAATGAGTTTGGCTTTGGTGTGATTGATTTTATGAACGTGAATCACATTATAGAAAATTTGGTGCCAGAAGACACCAAAACTGTTGATGGCATTGATTTTCATCAAAAACGTTATGTCAAAGATGGATACATCATCAAAGACATCTCTTTTATTACAGAAGGTGAATCCTATCAGTTCCAAGAACGTGTTAAGGCATTGACACTTTCAGATTTTGAAACGTTGTTTGAGGAAGCGGGTGTATATCTATTAGATGTGTTTGGCGATTATAAATTAAGAAAATTTCAAAAAAACGCATCAGAACGTTTAGTAATGATTTTTAAATAATGAAGTCTTATCTATTACCTATTCTAGCTGTTGGGCTGGGCATTCTCTTGGCCGTCTTAACAAAAAACACCAAAACCAAAGCCACTAAGTTGATATTGTCTTTTAGTGGCGCGTTTTTATTAGCACTTACGTTTTTTGATCTACTCCCAGAGGTATATGAGCATCTTGAGGCCAAGACCATAGGTCTTTACATAATGGGTGGTATTTTACTGCAAATTATCCTTGAGTTTTTCTCAAAAGGTGCCGAGCATGGTCACCTCCACATCCATAGTGATCATAAAGCATTTCCTTGGTTGTTATTTATTAGCCTTTGCATCCACAGTTTTCTCGAGGGCTTCCCCATACATGATCACAATGATATGGTTTACGGTGTGTTGGTTCACAAAATACCCATTGCGGCTTTAGTATCTGCTTTCTTACTGCAGTCTAAATTCACAAAATTACAAATTGCCGTGTTTTTGGTTATTTTTTCAATTATGACTCCACTAGGGACATTATTTAGCAATACCACAGATTTAAGTGTGGCATTATTGACAAAAATCAACGCTTTGGTAATTGGTATTTTTCTACACATCTCTACCACCATCCTTTTTGAGACTGGCGAAGGTCATAAATTTAATCTGTCTAAATTAATTGCTATTATCTTGGGAGTGGCCATTGCATTCTCTATTTAAACACACTATTATTTTGTGAAATTTAGTCTTAAAACTGAACTTGAAATTGGCTTGTACACCAAGTGTCGTTGGTTTTGACTATTTTTGAAGCTAATTTAGGTTTAGACATGACCAATAACGATATTTTCAAGAAATTAAGGGTAGCTCACAAATTGCGTGATGACGATATTATTAAGATATTGGAATTAGTTGATTTTAGAGTCACCAAAAGTGAACTTAATGCGCTTTTTAGACGAGAAGACCATCCTAATTATATGGAATGCGGAGATCAAATCTTAAGAAATTTTCTTAATGGATTAATCATTCATTTAAGAGGACCTTTACCAAAAAAGCAAAAAGCAAAGCCTAATTTGCCGAATCCTAAAAAATAGAGCGTTGCTCTTTACGTTATAAAAATACAATGTAAATTGCACGCTGATTTTACAAGCCCAATGCTCGAAACCTCTTCCGAAAACAAAGTGATTCCTAATATTTCAGATGCTGAAATCAAGGCACTTAACAAAAAATACAAATCGCTCTCTGCAACCCAAAGAATAAAGCAACTCTACCAGGACTTCGATGTTATTGACGTGATGTTAACGAGTTCTTTTGCCGCAACCTCTGCTTTTTTGTTGAAATTGTTTTCTGAAATCAATACCGAACAAACCGTTTTTTTTATTGATACTGGCTATCATTTTGAAGACACTTTAAAATACAAACAAGCACTTACTGAACGTTATGGTCTTAATGTAAAATCCATTAGTGCTCTTAAAGAAGAGCATGACTTTACTTCAAAAGACGAAACTTGGAAAAAAAATCCTGATTTTTGTTGCTCAATCAACAAGGTAAGACCATTAGACATTATCAAAAACCAATATAAAGTTTGGGTTTCTGGGCTTATGGATTGGCAAAGTGACCATCGCTCTACTCTAGATATTTTTGAGTTGAGAGGTGAGATCCTAAAGTTCTACCCCTTATTGGATGTTACCAAAGAGCAGCGTGACGCCTATATTGAGGAGCATGACTTGCCATTTCATCCATTGGTAGCCAAAGGGTATAATTCCATAGGCTGTAAGCACTGTACCGTTCCCGGTGAAGACCGAAGCGGTAGATGGAACAACAGTCCTAAAACGGAATGTGGACTTCATTTATAATGTGTTTTCACATTCCGTAATGAGAAGTGTATTTCTAGTTCTTCATAAAAATCATCCAATCCCACTCAGCTGGATCACCAACACCAACACTTGGGGTGTATAAAAACATTTGAATTTTAGCTTCTGGATTAGCGTCTCTATACGTTTTTACCAAAGCCAAATCATCAATCGCGTTCCAAATAGTACTGAGGTCCATGTCTTCAGGATAATACGCAAATTCAGAATACATTACATTTTCAAATTGGTCTGCTACGGGAAGCTCTATGGCGTCTTCCAAAGTACTAAAATTAGCAGGTGATTCTATTTCCAAAGGATATTGCACTTCTCCTAAACCCATCCATACTATAGTACCATCAAATAACAGTGTATTGGAGTTGGCCGAATACAATTGAATGCCTCCAAAATCTCCAGGTTCTTGATAGTTAGAAGTGACGTCAAAATCTGCAATAGGCTCGTTGACCATAATTTCTTTACCGCCCTCAAACACTTCATTCAAAAAATCGACCTTGAGCATCAAAACCGTATCGTTCTGGCTTTCTGGCATTGGTGGATCTATGATCTCTTTTGAACAATTAAAAAAAAGAACAGTGATTAAAAGTAATAGAATTGGTTTCATAATAGTTGTGATTTAAAGGTTTGACTTATGTATTAGAGTTTTATGTATTTTTCTTGACAGGCTTCAATACAAGGAAAGCTCAAAATCAATCGCGCGTTTTCCATATTAAAAGATGTCAAAAACTGTTGATTAGAGCAGCCTTCGCCACTTATGGTGCTATCACTTTCCGAATAAGTGCCGGTTGTGACTTCTCCTGTTGTTGTAGAAAAGCCACAAAGGCTTCCGTTAGAAGCAACTGTTCCGTCGCTTTCAAAAGATATCGTTTTATCACTATCCACAGTCATAAAATCACCACTACCATCACCAGGATCTGCATAGATTTCTATGAGCTGCCAAGTGCCTAATAATTCTGAGGTCTCTTGGTTACTATTGTCGTCATCATTTGAACAAGAGGATAATACCAACAAGCAAGTTAAAACGATACAAATGGATTTCATAATTAGTGCTTTTATAGATTAGATACAAAAAAGTTCAAAAGGTTGCTTTAAAAACTAAAAAAAAGTCCTTTTGATCTCGATAGCAATCGAAATCAAAAGGGCTTTTATATAATTGTAATTCTTAAGACAGTATTAAGCTAGCACTTGCTGAACTTTATCTGCTGCTATTGCGCAGCGTAGTCCATTTCACTAATCGTTCAATAGTAATTTCATGTCTTTCTCCAAATCTGAATACCCTACATTTTTGAAATTTAAGTCGGTTACAGATATTTTGGCATCAGCAGGGTTAGCGAGTAAATTAGCCTCCCAGCGTATTGGCAAATCCACAACTTTTGCACTTCCTTCAGCCACATCTCCATCAAGGGTAACTGTTCCGGAGAGGCTTGCTTGGGGATACTTATCTGACATTTCAGGCGATAAAACGTAATAAGCATTTAAAATGCCAACAGAATTATTTGGGACTTTAATTTGAAAATCTGCTGCGATAAGCGCCATGCTTCCAAGATCATACGTCAAGGCGATATACTCTTTACCTTTATCCAATTGTTTGGTAAATGTGAATCGCGCTTCTCTTGCACGACGTTGTCTGTTTAAGTCAACAAGACCTGATGCCTTTGTATAACTCCAATCTCTACCATTGATTTTACATAGAAAAACATCTTTCGATTTTGTTTCGTTTGTGGTTTGTTTTAATGCTACTGCACTTGAGGGCTTTTTGCTATGAGTAATAGTTGCATCACTTTTTTTATGATTACAAGACCCTATTGAAAAGAGAAGTATGACTGCTATGATGGTGTTTTTCATTTTAATGGATTTAATTTGGAAGAGTGATGACTTCTGTATCAAAATCCCCTATAAATATGGAAAGATCGGCCGTTGTGGTATTTGAGTTATTACTCTCACCGCCAAAATCTCTCACGTAAAACGTGAAACTTGTAGAAACGTTTTCTCCATTTGGTTTGAATGACCCCAATAATATATTACCCGTCAACGCATTATTTCGGTCACCTTCCCAATCCACATAAAAGCTAAGTCCAAAAAACGCTTGCGTCCAAGGTTCTGCTGGAAAAACCGGATCGTTATCAAACTCGATATGCTGTGCATCATAACGCAGTGTGGTATGTTCAACACCTCCATTATCTGCACTACTAAAGAGCATCTCATATCTGGCATCATGTTTTAAATTGAGTTGTAAATTTTCTAAGTCATCGTCTTGGCTAAACGTGCGGTCAAAGCCATCACCAGTTACCTTAAATGAAAAAGAGGGTGGATCGTTGTCAACTTCGGGCACATCGGTATCACAAGCTATAAATATCAAAAACAATAGAGTAAGCATTGAAAATTTAAAAGGTTTCATCTTTATAAGTTTTAGTGTTAAAAAAAAGACCGCAATTTCCCGTCTTACAAACAGTACATTACGGTCTGGACTAACTATTTGTTGGTTAAACCGTAATAGGTCAGGACTGCATCATAATCTGAAATGTCCACATTTGCATTTTTCAGCTCTAGCAATATGTTTTCTTTAGAGGTGCTACCTGATGTTGCAGATCTTCCCGAGGTATTTGATGTACTTTCAATAATGACGACTTTTAATTCATTAAGATCGCCTGCATTAATGTTATAACTACTACCATCAAACCTATCAACAAAGTCCAAAGAATAATTTTCTGAAGATATAAATACGGCGATACTAAAATCAAGATAATCTCCTATTGCAGGTAACGGAAGAGAGGTATTATTACTAGGAACAACATATCCTAAAATAACGTCATTTTCTAAAACATTTGCTGTAATTTCAGGAACAAATTGGTCATGATAGGTGCCATTTACTGAGGATATATCATATGTTAAAAAGCTTACATTGGCATTGCCATTGGCCCCATCGGTTCCAGCAGGTCCCTGCTCTCCAGGAGCGCCGTCATTACCGTCTTCGCCAGAACAGGATAGCGCAAATACGGCAACGAGTGCCATTAAAAAAAGTTTCGTGTTTAAAATTAGATTTTTCATATTAGTAATATTTAATAGTTTATGATTCTCTGTGTTTAAAGCGGACTCTTGATATTTAGTTTAGAAATTAGATTTAAATTGTTAGGCACTTCAACTGTGACAATCCAGATGATGCACTAATTCTAAAAAAAGCCGGTGATGCCAATATTCAGAAAAATAGAGGATAGACTTTGTTTATAATCTGATGGGGCGTCTTCTGGATTAATATCTTCCCAAGAATAATTAATAGATGGCTCGACAGCTATGTGATCGCCAAGAAAAAACGCATACCCTGCTCCTATTCTAAATCCAAATGAATTAGACTTCATATCTGATTCTAAACCCGGTAGCGTATCGCCTCCAAATGATGTTTTTGTAAAGCCTATACCAATAGCTGCTTCGGCAAATAGGTTATTTTCGAAATAATAACGTGCCAAAGGCGTGATCCCAAAACCTGTAGTTGTTATTTCTTGTTCGCCAAATAAATCGTCTCTTGTTTCTTTGTTACTACTTACTACTAAACCTAAACCAACCGCTAGATTATCTGAAATAAAATAGCCAGCACGTGGCATAAAATCAATAGAGAACGAATTGGAAGAGTCATCTCCCACCTTATTGGTGGTCGAAAAAATACTGGCGCTGCCATTTGCAAAGTAGCTACCCTTGGTTTTAGCGTTAAAATCATATTCTTGTCCCTGGGCTAAGCTGGACATAAAGACTAATGCAAAAATTGTGATTACTGTTTTCATTTGTTTAAATAGTTTTAATGTTGATTAATTGTTAATGATGCTTTAGTTATTGAATACTTTGTAGAATACTCTTGGAAACCAGGTTACCATTTGCCTTTTTGGTTTCTTCCTTGACCATGCCGATACCTTGTGAAATCCATTGTGTGGTATAGTAGGTTTTAGATAGTCCTACTTTTATGGTATTGGCAAACGTGATCACGTAGCAGTCAAAAGTGCCCGCGGGGACAGTAATTGATTCTTGACGCACGACCTTTCTATCGGTCATCGTTACGGTTGTACTCATATTAATCATACCTGCGTCTACCTTCATAAACACCTCTCCATCTGGCAAGGTTTGATCTACAGACAGTGTATTTGGAAAACTCATACCATTCCCGCTTATGGTGTATTCCATATTTTGGTATTGTTCCATCATGGCGCCAGAGACCAATGCTTCGGGTTCTAAGGTGGTTGTTCCTCCTTCACATTTCACCTTAAATGTCCCAGAGAAAATAGGGTCGCCATCGTCATCTTTCAAGGTTGAACTTAAGGTCATTTGGTTAGCTGATGCTTCCGTTATTTTAAACTCTGAAATGGTAGAGAGCCGATCGCGTCTATCAAACTGATGGATGGTAAATGTTGTTCCTATTTCCGAAGGATAAAATGGAGAGCAATTGTTTTGCGCAGCCAGCTGCATGACAGCAACTAAGATTATAATGTTTAATACGGTTTTCATATTGTTGATTTAATTGTTTATAGTTCAGAATTCATACGCGATAGCATAATCAATACCCTCTCCACCCCATTCATCAAAAGATTCAGCTAAAACGATATTATTATTGGCATCTCTAACCGTAGTAAATGTGTAAGTGACTCCACTGAACACGTATTCCATTGTTGCAATTTCATGTGCTGAAAAAAGATACACAGCATATGGAAAAAATTCGGTTGAAATTAAGAGCGCTGGTTGAAATTTAAGATTGGCAAAGGGGCCAGGGATGTTTACATAGGTTATGGCGCTACCATTAAAATCTACGACCATGTTTTGCTCATTACTACTAAATACAGCACTATTTAAACTATATGTACCGTTAGAATAAGACACAGGTATCAGCTCACCACTATCTTGAATGGTAATGCTTGTAAGGATGTCACCATCGTAAGTCATCGTATAAACATCGTTTTCACTATAATCTATTATCTCATTAATTAACCCATTTGAATTGTACTCCAATTCGAAAGAAGCAAAAGGTGCTGTAATCGAAGAAATACGGTTGTTGGTATCATAGGTAAAATCAATTTCTACTGCGGCCCCACTAATCTCTGTAAACGCGATGGTACTTGGAAAAAAGCCCATTTGCGGTTCAGGGTTGCCATCGTCATCGTTGTTGCAACTTAAAACCGAAAAGGATATTACTATCAGAAAATGTAGACTTAAATTTTTCATGTGTTTATAGTTTTATAAATTCTACACGTCTATTTTGTGCTTTACCTGCTTCGGAAGTATTCTTTACTATCGGATCATTTTCTCCCTTACCTTCAGTTTGCATGCGTTTTTCGGCAATACCATATTGAAAATGCATGGCTTTTTTTACTGAAGCTGCTCGTTGTTGTGACAATATCAAGTTGCTACTGTCATCTCCATCGCTATCGGTGTGACCTATAATAGCAATGTTGACCTCTGGGTTTTGCTCTAAAACGGATGCGATCTCGCGTATAATCGCAAAAGATGATGGTAAGATTTTATCGCTTCCCGATTCAAACTGAATGGCGTTAGTGGATAACTTGCCCTCGGTCAATAATTTGCTACGGTTATCCTCGCCTGCACTGGCCATTTTAAAATTAGAAATATAGACTTCGTCTTTACCAAATTCGTCACGCAAGGATAGCGTTTGTAGCTTAAAGGTCATTTTGCCTTCTGGGACCAATCTTGGAATGTCAATCAGTTTGTTCTCATTCATCCAAATCCGCATACGGGATTTGTTGATAGCTATAGAAATATGCGATTGCCCGTCTATGGCCTCCCGATAATCCTTACCTATTTTATTCCTGAAAATACGTTTCCCATTTTCATTTTTTTCAACCACACCTTGAGATTCTATAAATTGCGACGGCGATAGTTCTACCATGGCAAATGATTTTGGTTTGCCAAAGCGCTCGGTATCTTCGAGGAGTAAGTTGATCCTAGAACTAGAACTCGTTTTTTTGTCAAGTCCAGTTACCAGCAGATCGAACTCTATTGTATAATCTTCTGGCGGTGCTTTGTCGAGAATAGGAACATAAGTGGAATTGCCTCCCAATCGCAACCATTTAACACCATCTATAATCACCAGTTCTCCGCTACCATTAGTGTCCCAATTTGCAGGAAAGTCTCCTGGATTCTCTTTAGAAAAACGATCGTCAAAGATGCTAACATTACCTGGCTCAAAATCTGGGGCACGGTTGATATCTCTTTTAGTTGACGCTTTAGAAACCTCTTCACTTTTGGGATTAGGTTCTCCCTTTTTACTTCTATTTTTTCTTTTGCTTTTTTTATTGCCCTTTTTATCAAAAACACTATCCAATGCTTGGTCGGTCTTTTTTTCGCTCTCGCGTTCCACACGTCTTTCAACTGTGCGCTCTGCAGCTTTCTCAGCTTTTTTAGCGAGTTTCTTAAAAATTTGAGCGTCAACAGTTGAGCAGTTCATCAAAACTGCCAGTATAAAAATTACTTTTAAGATCTTCATCATTTTAGTTTTTAAGTTCTTCTTTCTGGGCTTCCTTAAGCTGTTTGGCAAATACTTGTCCTAAAGAGTCCTTCTGCTTTTCTGTAAGTGTTTTGCTCTGTAGATAATATTGATTTCTCAATTTGGTTTTTTGTTCAGGTGGTAAATCCAATTGTTCCAAAAGTTCTAAATAGCCAATGGCTTTTCCGTCCGGATTTCCACTTAAATCTGAACCAAAAACTTTAGTCAGGCTCTTGGTCTGTAGATCCATATAATTGTCATTGGTTTTTTCCGATTTGCTTTCTTTTTTCTCATTCTTTTTTTCGGTTTGTGAAAAGGAAATCTGCATGGTCAATAGGGCAACCAATAATAAAAGTGTGCTTGAAGTTTTCATATATATTCAGTTTTAAATGTTTAATTTACAGCTTCCCATTCAACGAATATGAATTCATTGAGCGGTGAGATTCTGGTCTGTAATTCAGTAACGCGCTCCCATAAAAAATCATTTGGGCTTACACTCCAACCAAGTACCATTTCGTCAAGATCAAATTCATCATTCCCTTGAATTTCAAGACTATCGGTTGAACGGTGTATATTGCCGTCTGTATTGTAGGTAACCGCCTCAATGGTCAATTGTGCATTGGATAAACCCAGGTTGAGTACTCTTAATTTACCAAGACGTCCATCGCTGGTTTTGTAAAGCAGTACTTTACCATCGTCCCAAAGAACCCCAGTATCGTTAGTACCATTTAAGGTAAGGCTCGCCATGGTGTTTTCCATGGCTGCAATGTCACTTGCTGCAAGTGTTTCAAAGCTTAATAGTGCTTCTGGGCTTTGAGCATTGTCATCATCTGAATTGCAACCTAGCAGAAAGATTGATGCAGTTATTGCCATTATAATATGTTGTAATTGTTTCATAACTTATTTTTTATAATTATTTATTCGAAGACCCAAACGTCATTTTTGTGCCCTGTAAAATCGTATCCGCCGATGATAAATATTTTATTGTTAAATACTGTTGACGTATATCCAGACCTAGACGAAAAGGGCACATTCTCAACCGCTAAAGTCCAGTTATTACCATCTGTTGTGTGCCAAAGGTTATTGCTACCACCAATCGATCCAGGGCCAAAGACCCATAATTTGTCATCTAAAACAACACTAGTTGACTTTGAATTCGTTGAAAAGGGAGCATTATTTGAAGACTCGACCCAATTGACACCGTCTGTTGAGGACCAAACGTCTGTAGCGTAATCTGTGTTCGAAAGTAAACCGCCAATAACCCACATCTTATTGTCAAAGACGACTAATGAATGGTATAATCTAGTAGAGAATTGCGCACTTGCTGTTTCCAAGGCCCAATTGATACCATCTGATGAAGACCAAACATCATTGTTCAGTGGATATCCACCTCCGACGACCCATATTTTATCGTTAAACACTACTGAAGAATGACCTGATCGACCAGTAAACGGTGCGGCACTGGTTACTAAGGACCAATTAGAACCGTTTGATGAACGCCATACATCGCTATCATAAATCACTAATCCCGACTGCCCGCCTATGAGCCAAAGTTCATCATCAAAAACAATGGTAGAAGGGGAACTTCTACCTTCAAATACCGTATTGTTATTTTTTAAGGTCCAGTTTTGCCCATCGTATGAAGTCCAAACATCATTTAAATCTGTAAAGAGAAAGCCATCGTCTCCATGTATAACATAAAGTTCATTTTCAAAAACTATCGTGTTATGATTTTCTCTTGCTGAGAACCCAGCGTTTTCAACTAGAGGCGTTGAACTTATGCCTATGTTACGTGTCGTAAAACTAAAGGTCTCGCTTTCGGTGGTATTCCCAAAAGTATCCGTAGCACGTATTTTCCAATAATAGGTCGTAAATAATTTTAGTCTGTTCGAAATAGTTACCGAGTTGCCAGAGATGTTTGTTTCAGCAATGGTAGTAGGTTGCATTTCCGAATCTATAATTAGGCTATAACTTATCTCATCATTTTCAGGATCTATAGCATCGTTCCAGCTAAATGTAGGGAACAATCCTACCTCAATAGCTCCATTGGTAACACCAATAAGCTCGAAGGCTTCTGGCGCCAAATTGGATGAACCATCATCATCATTTTTACCACATCCAAAAAGGGTAATAATGAGTAATATTAGTGCTGATTTAATTTGTATATTTTTCATTATTTTTTGCTTTATTTCAATTTTTAATACCGTAGTATGTATAGAAGAACAGTTACTTAATTTTTTACTACAAACACACTATTTACAGTTGCATACGAAGAATTCTGTGTTAAGGAGGACTCAGTACCATTGAACCATAATTTTACATTTTGTCTGGAATTTGCATCTTCAGTTCCAATGATATACACATCGTTGTCCAAAACATAAACCGCCTTGTATCTTAAAGAACTTGTATCATCAGAGACGAACGTTTCCATTCCATTTAGCCATAATCTAGGGACATCAACACCACTTTCTCTTTCATATCCAACGACATAAAAAGCTGTTCCCAAAACATAAACCGAAGAGGCAATTGCATTATTGATCCCATCGGTCAAAGGGATTTCTATCCCATTATTCCATGTTTTGGCGACTTTAAATGTGCCATTAGATTCGTATCCTGTAGCATATACATCATTGTCCCATACAAATACAGACAATGCTTCAGCGTGATGAAGTCCATCTGTTAATGGCATAGCAATACCATTTTTCCAAATTTTAGCTATATCTACAGAATTTTGCGTTTCAAATCCAGCTACATAGACGTCATCACCAGAAACATAAACTGAATGGGCAAATGACCGATTAGTACCATCGGTCAAAGGAATTTCGATACCATTTCTCCACAATTTGGCATTACTGGACTCACTTCCGGCGACATACACATCGCCATCAGAAACATAAATTGAATTGGCCAATGCATTATTTGACCCATCGGTCAAAGAAATTTCTATACCATTTTTCCATAGTTTAGCCACTTCATTTGTTCCATTATATTCGTAACCTGCGACATAGATATCGGTACCCGCAACAAATACAGAAGTAGCTTCAGAATAGTTGGTACCATCTGTAAGTGGCGTTCCTACACCGTTTTTCCAAAGTGTTGCAACTGTTCTTAATCCATTGTCATCAAATCCTGCGACGTAAACGTCTGTTATTGTATTAACAGCATCAGTATCAGAATCCTTGTTGCAAGCTGTTATAATAACTAGAAGAACTAACAGCGTTAGTCGTTGAATAGACATTTTCATAATCACGGTGTTATTTGATTAATACTTCTTATTTTCCCGGTAAGCGGCCATGAGCCTCCCAAACTACCCTCGCGACCACCCCACAAGTAGATTTCACCAGCATAATTTAGAGCAGCATGATCATAAAGGCCGATTGTGGATGTGAGCGGTGTATATTCAAACCAGTTGACCATATCCTCGCTATACCATAATTCACCTATTGGAGCGTTATTGATCCCACCGGCAACAAATACCTTTCCTTCATAAACAGTGGCAGTATGGGAGTTACGGGGAGAAAAAACCGTATTGGTTGCTACTTGTGACCATGATATACCATCGCTACTTTTCCAAATCTCATTAAATTTGGTACTGGTGTGAAAACCACCTAAAACATAAAGTTCGTTGTTGAATACGACAGCTTCAAAATCTTCCCTGGATGGAAATGCATTACTCGTTTCCTCTTCCCAAAGCACACCATCTGCAGAAGACCAAACCACTGTCGCACTAACACCATCTTTGATGAGATAGAGCCTGTTGTTAAACACAACAACGCTGTGATAGGAGGCCGCCAAATATGCTGGTGAATCGGTTGCCAAAACCCAAGTTTCCCCATCACTGGAATACCAAACATCCTCTAAAAACGTATTTGTATTGTCTATGCCACCAATTAACCACATCTTCCCATCAAAAACGGTAAGCGTATGGTTAGATCGTGCCTCAAATTGATCGTAGGTTACAGACTCCCAGGCGATACCATTGGCACTTCTCCAAACTTCGCTAATTCTTTCTCCGCCACTATAGGCGTTGTAACCGCCCGTTGACCAAACGTATCCGTTAAATTCGACCATGGCATTCTCGGCAAAGTCTCCTATTTGGTCTTGTTGGGTATGCTCTGTTAGTTCCAAGGTTAATGTATTGACGGGATCATCGCTTGTTGTGTCATCATCGGCATCACAGCTAAACAATAGTGCTGTCAAAAATAGGATTGGTAAACATGTGAGTTTTTTCATTTTTTCAAGAATTGAATGGATTGGATTAATTCGTTTTGGTTTACAATTTTGAGTTCATATATTCCAGGTTCAAGATGACGCGTATTTAAAAAAATGATGCGACTTGGCATTTTAGGGAGTGTGCCTTGTAGGATGCGTTTTTTTCTTTTCATCAAAAATTGCCATTCTATAGAACTGGAATATTGTTGCTAGAACAAAGAAATCAGGAAAGCATCATTCTAGCTATCAACTATGTAACAAAGGCTTGATGATATGTAACAAGCTACTGTATACGGGGGGTTGTGCGTAGATAATTATTTGTTATTTAAGATGATAACTAGAACCAACGAAGGTAATTGACTGCGTTTTGAAATAGTAAATTTTATGTTTTGTCTCGAGACAAGAACAATCGAAGATTCATTTTTAAGATTATAAATAATATGTTCTATTTCGATTTTAAATAGACATATGTATTCAATGTAATTACATGAAAAATCATATAATAACTTGAAGAATAACTAATAGAGAATTATTTGAAAACCTTTTAAGAAGATTTAGAAAAATCTGTAGGTGAAACTCCATAATGCTCCTTAAAACATTTGGTGAAATAAGAGTGGTTATTGAAACCTACCGAATATCCAATCTCAGAAATATTGGCATCAGATTTTTTCAGTAAGGAGGCAGCGAGCTTAAGGCGTTGAAATCTTATAAACTCTGTAGCGGTTTTACCTGTAACTGCTTTTAATTTTCGGTGCAGCTGCATTCTGCTCATATGAAGCGCTTTTGCAAAACTTTCGGCATTAAAATCTGATTCTACCAATTGTTCATCAAGAACCGTTTGTAAGTTTGTAATAAATTGTTCATCTACTGAGTTGATGGCAATATCTTTGGGCATTAATATGACCTCTTGGCTAAACCGATCTTGAAGTTTTTTACGATTTTCGAGTAAATTATCTACCGTAGCTTTTAATATTTTGGTATTAAACGGTTTTGTAAGATATGCGTCTGCACCCGTCTCGAGACCTATCAATGTGTTTTCATCGCCAGCCTTAGCAGTCAACATCACCACAGGGATATGGGATGTTATAGGATTGATCTTGCATTTTTCGGTAAATTTTAAACCGTCCTCGTTGGGCATCATTAAATCGGTAATAATCAGGTCTGGCACCTTTGCCAAAGCGACCTTCAAACCTTCAAATCCGTCAGATGCAGTTATTACTTGAAAACGCTGCTCAAAAATTGATTTGATGTAGGTTCTTAGATCTTCATTATCATCAACGATGAGCAAGATGGGTTGATCTAAATCTTCAGTGTGTTCTGATTGCTCATTTTTTTGCTGAAAAATCGCTTCATTAACGACATGTTCTTCTACATCATTTCGCTGTTGCATTCTAAAATTCTCAAAACTTGTATCTAAAGCAGTAGGCTGTGAGACGATTTCTTCGGCTAAAAAAGCATTTTCGTATACAGGAATCTTAAATACAAACCTTACATTCTCTTTTGTACTCGTGGCTGCGATAGTGCCTTTATGGCGTTCTACCAATTCTTTTGTAAGCGCTAAACCAATGCCAGTGCCCACAGCATTTCCGTTTTCCGCAGTACTGTAAAAGCGGCTAAAAATATGATTCAATTCTGTTTCTGTAAGTTGAATGCCAGAATTCTGAATACTAAATTCTAATTGTTTTTCCTCAGAAACATTAAGATCGATTTCTATCTCGGCCTTAATGGGGCTGTACTTAATAGCGTTAGAAATAAGATTGCAAATAATTTTCTCCAAAACATCGGCATCAAACCAAAAATGCGCATTGGATATAGATGATTTATAGTTGAAGCTTTGCTGATGTTTTTCTGCTTGATAGGAAAAAGAAGACAAGAGTGCATCGAGAAACGTTTTTAAATTATTGTCCTGTACGTTTAGTTTAAATTGACCTGATTCTAGTTTTGAAAGATCTAAAATTTGATCAACCAAGGTTAAAAGTCTTATCGCATTTTTCTTGGCAATTTTAAGATTGGCCTTTTCTTGTGTGCCTAATTGTTCTTTCTCCAATTGATCATCGATTGGCCCTTGAATTAAGGAGAGTGGTGTTCTAAACTCATGAGAAATATTTTCAAAAAAACGAGATTTAGCACTATCTAATTCCCGCAATTTATCATTGGTCTTTCTTCGATTTCTATACAAAACGAAAATAAAAATCCCAGCTAAAGATGTTAAGGCAATACCTCCAAGCAAGACACTACGCTGACTCTTTTGCTTTTGTGCTTCGAGCTCACTTTGTGATCTCAAAAGAGCTATTTCCTGTTCCTTTTTCTCGGTTTGATATTTAGCGTCAATTTCAGTAGTTAACTTTTCGCTATTTAATAAATTTAAGCTATCATTTAAAATGAGGAGTCTCTCATTTGCTTTAAAAGCATTTTCATAATCTTTGAGACCTGCATAAGCTGTTTTAAGGCCTTCGGAAATTTCTTTTCTCTCCCTAAGATAGTAATCAGTACCTTGTGAAGGCGCTGTAGATAATGCCTCCTCAAAAAAAGAAATGGCCATTTTATAATCCTTCAGTTTTAAAAAATAGACACCAGCACTAAATTGAATGGCATTGGTGCCGAACCTATTAAATCCTTCGGTTTTGGAAATTTCGATTCCTTTATCCAAATAGAATTTTGCCTCTTTTAATTGATCTTCATACGTGAAACAGAGAGCCAGTTCACTGTAAATTTCAACTAATTTATTCGGCATCCCAAACGATTCATAAAAAGGTAATACCTTTTCAAGGTTCTCAATAGCAGCCTTGTAATCTTTTTTATTACTATAGTAACTAGCCTTTAGTCTAATAGAATTATTAAAACCCGCTTCATCATTAAGCTCCTTATGAACCAACATACTTTTATCAAGATATTTAAGTGCTTTATCATTTTTTAACTCTGTGTAAATAAGTGCGATATTTTCGTATGCAAACGTGAGGTTAGAACTTTTACTTTGGTTTACCGTATGGAGGGAATCGATTTTTAAATAGTATTTGAGCGCATTAGAATAATCATTTTTATTGAAATGAATATTTCCATTAACAACAAGAGCAGATGATAAAACCTCTGCATCACCCGATAATTTTGCCTCCTCCAATGCCAATTTGCCATAGACCTCATAAGCTTCAAAGTCTGGAACTGCTCTACTCAAAATAGCTAGTTTGCGATACACATCTGAAGTCATCTTATGATCACCAGATAACTGCACCAATTTCAGTGCTTTTTTTACGAGTAAAAGACAACTATCGGTTTGGGAGTTATAATAATAATATGTAGATCCTAGGTTATAAGCATTTATGGCAAGCTCATTATCTTTTGTTCTCTGTGCGATTGCCAAAACTTTATTATTGTAGACCTTTGCAGAGTCCATACTCTTTGTGAGATAATACCTAATGATGAGATTGAGATTTTCATATCGTTGTAAATCTGTCTTAGAACCTGACAATTCAAGTTTTAAGGAATCTATTTTGACTGGTTCTTGTGCGTGAACATTGTATAGAAAAAAAGACAGTATTAGGTAGAAGCACATTCTCATAAGTCTCAAATTTGAAGGTAAGGTACTAATTATTATACATATACGTTCTTAATAATAATCATGTATGTATTAAAGTGACGCTTTTTGAGATTAATTGATAAGCACCTTACTATTCAGGACAAGATATCAAGCTAGCTAAATGTATTTCTAGTTAGATTTCATTTAAGAAATCGAGTGTGAGGTAACGTTATTAAAAATGAAATCCATAGTGTAAAGAACGCTTAAAAATTGAAAACAATAAGGCAAATAAAAAGACCTGCCAGATATTGAAAATCTGACAGGTCTTAATGTATGTATTTAATTACAGTATTAAGCTAGCACTTGCTGAACTTTATCTGCTGCTTCTTGAAATTCTGTTGCACTCATGACATCAAATCCAGAGTTGTCAATCAATTCTTTAGCGATATCTGCATTGGTTCCTTGAAGACGCACAATGATTGGCACCTCAATAGTTCCCATGTTTTTATAAGCATCAATAACGCCTTGGGCAACACGATCACAACGAACAATACCTCCAAAGATGTTAATCAAAATCGCTTTAACTGCAGGATCTTTCAAAATAAGCTTAAAGGCCGCCTCTACTCTTGCTGCATCGGCAGTACCACCAACATCCAAGAAGTTAGCTGGCTCACCACCGGCTTGCTTGATCAAATCCATTGTTGCCATTGCAAGACCCGCTCCGTTTACCATACAACCCACGTTTCCGTCTAGGTCTACATAGTTAAGTCCAACTTCTTTGGCTTCAACCTCAATTGGGTTTTCTTCACGTAAGTCACGTAGATTGGTGTAATCTTTATGACGGAATAATGCGTTATCATCAATGGTAACTTTAGCATCTACGGCTAAAATTTTATCATCACTTGTTTTTAAAACCGGGTTGATTTCAAATAAAGAAGCGTCTGATTTATCATAAGCGGTATAAAGCGCATGTACAAATTTGGTCATGTCTTTAAATCCAGCACCAGAAAGCCCTAAATTAAAGGCAATACGACGTGCTTGAAATGGCATAAGACCTACAGAAGGATCTATTTCCTCATGAAAGATCAAATGTGGTGTCTCTTCAGCAACCGTCTCAATATCCATACCACCTTCGGTAGAATACATGATCATGTTTTTTCCTGTTGCACGATTTAAGAGCACAGACATATAGTATTCATTTGGCTCACTATCACCAGGATAATAGACATCTTCTGCTACTAAAATTTGGTGTACTTTTTTACCTTCTGCAGATGTTTGAGGCGTTACCAAATTCATCCCGATAATCTCTCCAGCAATTTTTTCTACTTCTGTCAAGTTTTTTGCCAATTTAACGCCGCCGCCTTTACCGCGTCCTCCAGCATGTACTTGTGCTTTTAAAACGTGCCAGCTTGTGCCTGTTTCAGAAGTTAACTGCTTTGCAGCTGCTACCGCTTCATGAGCATTTTGTGCAACGATACCGCGTTGAATGCGCACGCCAAAACTTGCCAATATGTCTTTACCTTGATATTCGTGTAGATTCATTTGTTTTTAAGATTAATATGGTTGTACTCCGGTAAAGTTTCCGAAGTAGTGAATGAGCAACAAAAATAAACATACTAAAAGTTTTTACCAATAAATTTCCATTGAGTTTAATGAGAGTAAGAACTTCAACAATAAAACGCTTAATTTTTAAGGATTTCTTATCAGTTTGCTTAAAAAAAGCACTTAATTTTGCGCCTTAATTTAAATTTAAAGAAATGGAACAAAACACCTTATTACAAATTGCAAAAGACTTTGGAAGTCCTGTTTATGTTTATGATGCTGAAAAAATCAAATTTCAGTATAAACGTTTAACCTCTGCATTTGATAAGGTGAAACAGTTGAAGTTGAATTACGCGGTGAAGGCCCTGTCTAATATTTCGGTATTAAAATTATTCAACCAACTGGGTTCTGGCCTGGATACTGTCTCTATACAAGAAGTGCAATTAGGGCTCAAGGCTGGTTTTAAGCCTGAGCAAATTATTTTCACTCCTAACGGTGTCTCTTTAGCGGAAATTGAAAAGGCTGCTACATTGGGCGTCCAGATCAATATTGACAACCTTTCTGTTTTAGAACAGTTCGGGACACGTCATCCAAAAACACCGGTGTGTATTCGTATCAATCCGCACGTGATGGCTGGAGGAAACACTAATATTTCTGTAGGTCATATAGATAGTAAGTTTGGGATTAGTATTCATCAAATTCCGCATTTATTACGTATTGTAGAAAATACTAAAATGAATATCAACGGGATTCACATGCATACGGGAAGTGATATTTTAGATATTGATGTGTTTCTATATGCTAGCGAAATTCTTTTTGATACTGCTAGAAATTTCAAGAATCTGGAGTTTATTGATTTTGGATCTGGATTTAAAGTGCCTTATAAAACTGGCGATATCGAAACCAATATAGAAGAACTTGGAGAAAAACTATCTCAACGTTTTAATGAGTTTTGTAAGTCATACGGTAAGCCATTAACCTTAGCGTTTGAACCGGGCAAATTTCTGGTGAGTGAAGCAGGCTATTTTTTAACTAAAGTGAATGTTGTTAAGCAAACGACCTCTACGGTTTTTGCTCAAGTAGATTCTGGGTTTAATCACCTCATAAGACCAATGTTATATGGCTCTCAACATGAAATTATCAATATCTCAAATCCTGAAGGCCGTGAGCGTTTTTATTCTGTTGTAGGTTACATTTGTGAAACCGATACTTTTGCGAATAACAGGCGCATTAACGAAATTAATGAAGATGACATCTTAGCTTTTAAAAATGCAGGGGCCTATTGCTACTCAATGGCCAGCAACTACAACTCTCGCTATAGACCATCAGAAGTGCTTTGGCATAAGGGAGAAGCCCACCTTATAAGAAAGCGAGAAACTTTTGATGATATTGTGCATAATCAAGTGGAGATTGAGATCTAAGTCCGAATTTATTTTTTGGAATAGATTAACAATTTTCTTTTTTGGATAGGCGCTAGTCGTAAATTCGATGTAATTTGATTTAAAATTTAAAATGCACATGCCACAAATAGCACCTAAGATTATTCGTCAAATATTTATCCTGATACTCATTGTTTTAATGGGTTGCTTGATATTTAGGGAAATGCTACCCTATTTGAGCGGTATTTTAGGTGCTATTACATTCTATATATTGTTAAGAAAGTTTATGGTGGCTTTGGTAAAGACACACAAATGGAGGCCTTCTGTGGCTGCATTATTATTGATGACCGCTTCCTTTTTCGTGATTCTAATCCCACTTACAGGCTTTGTTTTAATGCTGGGAAATAAAATCACTGATGCTGTCAAAAATAGTGAGAAAGTGGTGACCGCTCTTAAACACCAAGTGAGTATTATTGAAGAAAGTACTGGTATGGATGTCAATTCGTCCATAGACACCAAATCAATTACATCTTGGTTATCCGAAAATCTTCAAACCATGGCTGGCGGTACATTTAACATCTTTATCGCTATTGGTTTAATGTATTTTATGCTCTACTTTATGTTGACCAATAGAAAACAATTGCGTCATTCTTTACGTGAGTATATCCCGATGAACACTGATAGTATTAATCAAATAGGTAGAGAAGTACAAGCTATGGTGAAGAGTAATGCTGTTGGTATTCCTCTAGTGGCTTTAGCACAGGGCATTATTGCCTTAATAGGCTTTTTTATATTTGGTATCGAAGACCCTTTCTTTTGGTTTGTAATAGTGACTATAGGCTCGATGATTCCTTTTGTAGGAACATTGATTGGTATCCTACCAGTATTTATTCTTGCACTATCTAGTGGAGATACGTTTCAAGCTTGGGGTGTTTTAATTTATGGATTTGTGGTTGTTGGCTCTACCGATAATATCATACGTTTATACGTGCTTAAGAAGCTAGATAATGTACACCCATTAGTAACCCTATTTGGAGTGATTGTAGGTGTGCCACTCTTTGGGTTTATTGGTCTTATTTTTGGCCCCCTACTCATCAGTCTTTTTATGGCTTTAGTAAGAATTTATAAGGAGGAATATGGCAAAACGTTAGCCCAAAAGAGTGAAGAACATATTTAAATTTAGAAAATTTTTAAAAAAATTAATTATTCTAATTTCAAACACAAATTCCTTTAAACCAATATTTTAATTTAACATTTATTTAAGAACTGATGACTATCCTTTTGTTTTTTGGTAATTTTCAACGTCTAAATTTGCATTTTACCGAATATTAAAGCTATATTTCTCTAGATTTTTAATCTATCTTAAATTTTTAACAGGTAATTAATCCAATTCATTGATAGCTATTAGTTAATCACCTTATACTTTTTAAGATTCCAAATTCATTGACTAATATACCTAAATGTAGTAACCTATGGATTCAATAGAACATTTTATTCTATCCTCGGAGGAGAACCCTCCAAACACTAAAAAAATCACATTTCTGAATTCAATTCAAGATTCCATTGCTATTGGATCTTGGGAGGTTGATCTCGAAAAAACAAAGGTGATATGGAGCAGCATGACCAAAACAATACATGAAGTAGATGATGACTTTGAACCCAAATTTGATGGAGCCATAGATTTTTTCCCAGAAGGAAAATATCGAGATCGTATTCTTGATGTATTTGAAAGAGCTGTAACTCTTGGCGAAAAATATGATGTTGAACTTCAATTTTTATCGGCTAAAAAAAATTTGAAATGGGTAAGATCCGTCGGTTATCCAGTATTTGAGAATGGTAAGTGTGTTAAAGTAAAAGGTGTCTTTCAAGATATTACTGAAAGTAAAAATAGAGCAAATGAAGTTTCTTTAAAAGAAAAGCAACTTCGAGCTACTTGGGAGAGCTCTCCAAATGGTATGGCCATTCTTAATTTGGATGGAAGACTTGAAACTGTAAATAAGAGTTTCTGCCGTCTTTTAGAATATACCGAAAATGAATTGAGAGCTCTTTATTTCAACGATCTTATTCACCCTGAGGATCTGGTCAATAGAAAATCAGAAATCGAACATCTCATTTCCGGTAAGCTAGATTATCGTCAGAAAGAGAAAAGGATGATCACAAAAACCGGTAAACTTATATTTGTCCTATGTTCATCCTCTGTTGTTCGCGATACCGAAGGGAAAGCCTTGAACATGATCATCAACATCGCAAACATTACACAGAATAAGAAAGCAGAAGATGAAATTAAAATGCTCTTAAAAACCACTGAGCAGCAAAATATGCGTTTGCTTAATTTTGCGCACATTGTTTCCCACAACCTGAGATCCCATACCGGAAATCTAGAAATGTTATTGAATTTACTAAAAGACGAATTCCCAGAAGCAACAAGAAACGATTATTTCCCTTTGATAAATGACGCGGTAAATAATCTAAGTGAGACCATTTCGCATTTAAACGAAGTATCTACAACTAATACTAAAAATCATGAATTAGAATCTCTCAATTTATTAGAATATACCAATAAGGCCATTAGCAGTATTAAAGCATTAGCTATAGAAACTGATGCAAATATTATCGTTGATATTGATAAAGGGATATCAATTTTGGGGATTCCTGCCTATCTCGACTCGATATTACTTAATTTTTTAACCAATGCTATCAAATATCGAAGACAAGATGTAAAACCGATTATTGAACTATCTGCTAAAAAGGAAGATAAACTCATCAAGTTTAATATAGAAGATAATGGTTTAGGAATTGACCTTGAACAGAATGGCCATAAACTCTTCGGAATGTATAAGGTATTTCACAGACATGATGATGCTAGAGGTCTTGGGCTATTTATAAGTAAAAATCAAATTGATGCCATTGGCGGCTCGGTAGAAGTTAAGAGCGAAGTCAATAAAGGCACAACATTTTCAATCTATTTTCAATATGAGTAAAGTTGATTTGACCTGTATCATAGATGATGACCCTGTATTTATATTTGCGGCCAAACGTGTTTTGAACATTTCAGAATTTTGTAAAAATTTTACTGTTTTTAATAATGGACAAGAAGCGATTCAAGCGCTTAAACCTATTATTCAATCTGGCAAAGAGGTTCCTGATGTCATTTTACTTGATCTCAACATGCCTATTATGGATGGATGGCAATTTTTAGATGAATTTATCAAAATCAAATCTCCTAAAAAACTGCTGCTTTATATTGTAAGCTCTTCCATTGATCCCGCAGACTTGAAAAAAGCAAAATCTTATGAGCTTGTTAGTGATTATATTATTAAACCAATCACTAAAAAATCGGTTGAAGTTATTACAAGATCATTTGATTAACAAACTCTAATATTCAGATAAATTTCTTATCGTTTTATTCCCTTCGGAAATTCAACACATTGGTCTTATAAATTATTTAACATTTTTCTAGTCCTTACTTCGTAAATTGAAACAAAAACAGTTTATGGGAACTAAAGGAGAATTTTGGTCACACAGAAAGCCAGCAGATATGCACGATGACGGTGTTCATTTTAATAAAGAGCAATTAGCAAAAAAGAAAGCTAAAGAATTACAGAAAAAGGAAAGTAACAAAAACAATTCCGAAGAAGAATAAAGATCAATTCCGTTCTAAAATCAAAGATTCGTGCATAAAACCCTCTAAACTATCATTGATTTGGAGATGAAACCAATCTCCTACTTTGCTTAAAATTTTAAGCGGTACGTTTGGACCTAAATCCTTTATTTTTTCATTAGTAACGCCATCACCAACTCTTAATTCATTAATCGCTAAACGGGTTTTACCTTTTTTAAATACGGAACCGTTGTTTGGTTTAGGACGTTCCGCCTCTTTTACAAATGGCAATGGGTCTATTGCGCCTGATTTGGTATATATGCCAAAATGCAAATGCGGACTTGTGGTTCTCGCATTACCCGTATTACCAACAAAACCTAGGGTATCTCCTATTGTCACTCTATTACCTCCAGTTACATTTATACTGTCTAAATGTGCATAATATAAAGACTGGCCAAAAACACCATCTCGCAACCACACTTGTTTACCTCCCAGGCCCCTATTACCAGTATTGGTAATAAATCCGTCTGTTACAGCAATCACAGGAGTACCTCGACTTGCAAAAATATCAATCCCCTTATGGGAGCGTTTACCACCTGCTCTAGTTGCTCCCCAAAAACTTTGAATTGCCGAATTCCCTTTACCACTCACTGGAAATAGAAATGTAGGTTCCCTATAAATAGCAATATGAAATTTTAATGCTGCACTTAATGCTGGTGTGATCACCAACTTATAATTTGAGTTTTCAGATACTGAGAAATCTAAAGTATTCACTCCCGGTTCATTTGAAACCAACGGATTCTCCGCTATAGTTGAATCGTTTTCAATAGCAAAAAGATCAATCAACAATTGTAGACTATCTGCACTAACCTCTGAAGCAACTTTTAAGCGCTCTCCTCTCTTTAAAGCTAAGACATAAGATAAGGTCTTAAAATCAACAGAATCTGTCTCCGCAACTAGCGAAACCGGTAAATCAATTTTTAAACCGTTGGATTTTGATAACGTGAGATTTAAATTGTAGCGTTTAAATAAGGAATCATGATCTTTTAAATCTCTTTCAAAAACAGTTCTAGCAGAAGGTTTTGCTATAGCATCTGACACTTTTTGAACTTGTTTACAAGAAGCAAGTACCACTAAAATGAAAATATATTTTAATCGACGTTTCACATGGTTACTAAAGCAGAAACCATACCACAATTAGTTAGTCTTTAATTTGGCTTTCATTCGGAATGCTATCTGTACCATATTTATCAATTAAATACACAAGAGCCGTCATAGAAGCGGCTCCAAGCTCTAATTCTCGTTTGTTTACCGCGTCAAAAGTATCGTTACTGGCATGATGGTAATCAAAATAGCGTTGTGAATCGGGGCGTAAACCAGCTAAAACAATAGTGTTATCTTTTAAAGGTCCTACATCTGCCCCACTACCACCTTGTTCAAAATAATGAATTAGATAAGGTTTAAAGAGGGGTTTCCAGCTTTCAATTTTTGAAAACATGAGGTCGCTACAGTCAAAGCTAAAGCCTCTTGGCGTAAAACCACCTGCATCACTTTCCAAAGCGAAGATGTGTGTTTCGTTTTTTGATTTTGCCACTTCGGCGTATTTATTTCCACCGCGCAATCCATTTTCTTCATTCATAAACAATACAGCCCTGATGGTACGTTTCGGTGTAATACCACTGGCTTTCAATAATCGTAATACATCCATAGATTGCACTACTCCTGCGCCATCATCATGAGAACCATCACCTAGATCCCAAGAATCAAGATGGCCACCCACAACAATAATTTCATTAGGAAATTCACTTCCCGTGATTTCCCCAATAACATTGTAAGATTGCACGTCTGCCAGTTGTTTACAATTTTGACTAAAAAAGAAATTAATATTCTTGTTAAGTGAGAGCATTCCGCTTAAGAGTTCTGCATCATTGGTGCTAATGGCAGCAGATGGAATGCGCTGACTATTTGGTAAATCGCCGTAAGACATGGTTCCGGTATGCGGAAAATCATCCATTCTCAAATTCATAGACCTCACAATAACGCCTACTGCGCCGTATTTCCCTGCTTCCATAGCGCCACTGTAACGCTGATCTACACAACCGCCGTAAGCTTCAAACGTTTGGATAAGATCTGCCTGCATTGGTCTATTGAAAAACACGATTTTACCTTTGATATTTTCTTCACCTAAAGCAGCAAGATCTTCTAGCCCCTGCACCTCTATCACTTTCGCCTTAATACCGCCATTAGGCGTTTCAATTGAACCGCCCAAAGCGCAAATATTAACACTGGTTGTTTGACCAGGAGACGTTTCTATATAGGCAAATTCTGGAGCGCCCCTCACCCATCTCGGTACCATGACCGGTTGCAACCAAACCTTGTCTAAACCTAATTTTTCAAACTCTGCCTTTGTATATTCTACTGCCTTTTCGGCATTTAAAGAGCCAGATAAACGTCCTCCTATTTGATTGGAAAGATGATCTAACCATTGATAGCTCATTCCGTCAGTCAGCGATGTGGTATATATTTTTTTAAGGTTATCCGCATCAGTTTGAGCAAAGGTCAATGCAAAAATTAAGCTTGCTACAACGGCTAAAGTATATTTCATAAAAAGAGGTTTTCAAAAGACTTTAAATATACTACTTCTTAAACTTCAATTTGAGCTGTTCGAGAAGTAAAACCGTACGACTGTAAGACACAAACATATTTTAACTATATTTAACAGTTCCCAAAGTCTTTTTTATCAGCCTAATAAGACTTATGCTTAAATTATTCACAACTTTTCTTGTTCTTTTTTCTCAAGCATATTCCTATGGTCAAACGGAATCCATAACCCAAAATCCAGATCAATTTAAACGTATAGACTTAGACTCCTGTTTATCTTGGATGCAACAGCATTACACAAGCAATACGGATCACTTTTTAAAGATTGGAATTCAAACCCTAAAGCGAGCAGAAAAAAAACAGAACGATGAGTCCATCGCAAAAATTCATGAAACGATGGCTGATTGGCACGGTTATCACGGAATTTTTTCGCCAGACTCTGTTGTTTATCATTCAGAAAAAGCTCTTGGGTATTATAAGAGTTCAGGTAATGATTTAAAAGTTGCAGATACTTATAGAGCATTGTCTATAGATTACATGAATACTGGTGAGCTTGATAAGGCGCAAAGCGCGCTCTTTAAAGCAATTCCTCTTTATGAAACGCTAGATGATGAAAAAGGTCTGGGAAGCGCGTATCGATGTTTGGGAGTATTGTACAGGGTAATGGAAGATTTCGAGAAATCGATAGACTATACTCAAAAAGCCGTTATTCTTTTAGAAAAGACAAAAGATTATGCTTCTGTAGCCATTGCTCAATTTAACCTTATTATTAGTTACGGAGAACTAAACCAGTTCGAGGAGGCCTATAGGGCGGCCGATTATTGCATTGATCTTGTAAACACCAAAGTTCCAGAAGAAATTTTTGTTCCCATTAGAGCGCATTCCTACAGAGGGGACGTCTATTTAAAAGCATTGGATTACACCAATGCATTGAAAGATTTTATCTGTGCTTGGGAATTATGTAAATCTCATATTGGCGAACAGCGTTGTGCAACCTACCGTACGGAAATTGGTCAAATTTATCTGCTTCAAAAAGATTACAAAAAAGCGCTAGAACATTTAAGTATTGGTGTCAATGCTTATGAAGACAAAGGTCAAGAAGGCCTTATTATTCCATATCGCAATTTATCTGAGACCTATGCCAACTTGGGCGATTTTGAAAGCGCCATGAATTACAAGGACAAGGCCAACAACAATGTCATCAAAGTTTTAGAGGATAAAATTTCTAATCTTGAAACAGAAGCGATCATTAAATATGAGACTGGTAAAAAAGATGAAGCCCTAATTGCGCAAGCGGCTTTGTTATCTCAAAAATCAAAAGTACAGCAACTTATTATTGCCATTGCTAGTTTATTGGCAATACTATTATTGACCTTATTCTTCTTTTTCAACAAAAACAAAAAGAAAACCCAAATCATCAAAGCTAAAAGTGACGAGAATGAATTGTTGTTAAAAGAAATTCACCATCGTGTCAAAAACAACCTAGAGATGGTAAAAAGCTTAATTGCTTTACAATCTGCCCAACTCGATGATCCAGCCTCAAAAGAGGCCATGCTCGCCAGTCAAAACCGAGTGCAATCCATGGGAATTATTCATCAAAAACTGTATCAAGGAAACAACTTAGGAAGTATAGAAATGAAAGATTATTTTATCAATCTTGGTGATGGTATACTCGATACATTTAACAAAGAAGATAAAGTAACTATTGAATGCGCCATGGAACAACTGGAATTAGATGTTGATACCGCAGTGCCAATAGGTCTTATTGTAAATGAACTTTTAACCAATGCCTTAAAATATGCATTCCCAAAAGATGCTGTAGGTATTATTAAAATTAGCCTCTCGCAGACCTCTTCGGAGACTTTAGACTTAAATGTATCTGATAATGGGATAGGAAAAATTATTGATTTAACAACACAAGGTACGGGCTTTGGATCTCAGCTCATCAAACTATTAACCTTACAACTGGATGGTAAAATGACAGAGGAAATTAACCGTGGCACTAAAGTGTCTTTTCAATTTAAAATGAAAAAAGCAGCCTAATGCTAGAACCTATTAAGATTTTAATTGTAGAAGATGAAATGATTATTGGTGCTCATATTTCTTTACAATTAACCATGTTAGGTTACGAAATAGTAGGCATTATTCCCCGTGGTGAAGAGGCCTTACTTCACTTTAAGAATAATCGCCCAGATATTGTTTTGTTAGACATTCAACTTAAAGGCCGTTTAGATGGTATTGAGACCGCTATTGCCATGCAGAAGGAATATAATGTACCCATCATCTATTTAACTGCCAATACCAATGATGACTATTTTAATAGGGCAAAATGTACAAATCCCTTCGCCTTTATATCTAAACCCTTTAAAAAATTAGATTTGCAACGTGCTATAGAATTAACTGTAAATCACATTCAAGAGCACCAATTAGAAGACAATAATCTAAGTCAAGTTCATCAGAGCTCTCCTTTTCTTTTGAGCGACTGTATATTTGTTCGCCATCATGAAAAGATGCTAAAGGTTTACATAAAAGATATTTTCTATATCGAAGCCGAACGAAATTACTGTCGTATTTATTCAAAAGGCAAGGAATATCTTTTAGTAATGACTTTAAAGCAAATGGATAAAAAACTACCTGAGAGGCATTTTCTTAGAGTACATCGATCATATATTGTAAATCTCTCCCAAATAAATGAAGTGGCTACAAGTCACATTGTCATAGAAAAAAAAGCAATCCCTGTAAGTAAATCTTTAAAAGAAGAGCTGCTAAAAAGGCTTCATACTATCTAGCGAAAAACATAGAGAAACTTTAAAGATCATCATCGTACGATTTTCTAATAAGTTCTGCCTTGCTATTAATATTTAGAGCTTTATAAATGTTCTTAATATGGCTGCGTACCGTATCAATAGAAACAAACAAATCATCGGCAATCATTTTATAACTCTTTCCATCAACGATACCTTTTACAATATCTTGTTGCCTATCTGTTAAAACAGAAAGCTTAGAGCGCTTTTTCGCATATTGATTCACGATTTTTCGCGCTATTGACGGAGACATGTAAGAGCCGCCTTTATAGACCACCTCTACTGCTTCTAGTATTTTTTTTAAAGGTGTTTTTTTAGAAAGATAGGAACAAGCACCAGCGCACAGGGCTTTAAAAATACTCTCATTATCCTCAAACGTGGTTAGCATCACAATATCGGTGTTAGGGCATTGGTCCATAATTAAGGGGATCCCCTCTATACCAGACATTCCTAAGAGATTAATATCCAATAAGATCACATCAATGTGATCTTCACTAGCCTTTTCTGTTTTTAAAAAATCTTCAACCGACGATGACAAATGCAAACAGCGCACGTAGTCTTGAGCTTCAAAAAAAGTGTTTAAACTGTCTTGAACCAAGTGATCATCTTCAACTATGGCAAGTTTTATGAGCGACAATAGAATCGGTTTTGATTATAAAGTAAATTTAGCATCTTTAGCAAATAAATCAATCACATAAGGATGTGGTTTATAAGTTGAAAGGCAATCTTAAAATGACACCAAATCCTTTTTCTTTTTCAAAACGAAGTTGTCCGTTTATCTTTTCAGCACGAAGCGCCATGTTAGATAGTCCTAAACCCGTATATTTTAAGCAAGGTGTATTGGTCCCATTATCTTTTATAGAAAGCTCGCAACCTTTATTGATATTGGAAAAACTCACATTGACTTTTGTGGCATTTGCATGCTTTAGACAATTGGTCAATGCTTCCTTATAGATCATGAATACATTTTGTTTAATCTCTGCCGGAAGTTTTTTATTAGGATTGATGATGGTAGATGCCTCTATATTGAAAGCAATATCCATTGGCAAAAGAAGCTCTTCGGCCAATTCTTGCATGCGTTCTATTAAATCATCAACGGTGCCACGCCGGCTATCGATGCTCCAAACCAAGTCTCGCATTTGTGAGACAGCACTTCTGCTAATTGTAGCTATTTTTTGAAGTTTAAACTTATCGGCCTCATTAGCATTGATTTCTAATAATTCAGTTTGCATGGCCAAGCCCGAAAGCATCGACCCCACATCGTCATGCAGATCACTAGAAATCTTTGTGCGCAAACGCTCCATGGCAATCACTTGATTGAGACGGTATCGAAATACGGAATATCCAAATAATATGGCAGCACATAGCGCCGAAAGAATAAACCACCAGGTTTTATAAAATATCTGTTTTACTTTAATAGGTATCGAGAGCATGGCAGCACTTTCGTTCCCTATAGCATCTGTTCCTTTTACTTTTAAAACATAATCTCCAGCAGGTAATTTATTATAACGAATACTCGCTTTATGACCTTGATAAAACCATCGGTCTTCATACCCTTCTAAGGTAGTGCTATAGGTGCTCTTTTGATTATTAAAAAAGCTAGGCATTGTCCAGTCTAATTGAAAATATTGATCATATGGTGAAATCGTCAATTCTGTAAATTTATTGTGGCTGTAATCTGTATTGAAACTACTTTTGTTTTTACTATTATATCCAGAAATCCCTAAAAATCGCAACTGCGGAGGCTCTGATGTTTTGAAAACATCATCAGGTTTAAAGACATTTAAACCGTTCATCCCGCCAAAATAATAGTTGCCTTGACTGTCTATCAAACAAGACGAATAATTACATTCATTATGGGATAAGCCATCTTCAGTATAAAAGTTTTGAAACAACTCCGTTTGCTTATCAAAATAAGAAATACCATTGTAAGTGCTTATCCAAAGATTGTCCTTTTTATCCCTTAGAATCCCTGTCACATTATCATCGGCCAAACCTTGTGCCTTACTGTATTTTTTTATTGTTGTACCATCCTTAGAAATATGATTAAGGCCGCCTCCATAAGTGCCAATCCATAAACTGCCATCTGAGTCTTCATCTATAACTAAAATATTATTCTTTGAAACACTGGGGTTTGTGTATATGGAATACGTCTCCTCTATACTACCATTTAAATTTATCTTTAATAGGCCACTGTTTTGTGTGCCTACCCAAATCATATCTTCAGTTTTGCTTTGAAAGAAATAAGCCAGATCAGAAACTTCATCAAATTCAAAATCATCCGAAAACACGGCTTCACTTTTTTCTGTTTCAGGATCAAACAGAAGCAATCTTGATAGGATGTAGCCAAATAACAACCGACCGTCTCTAAGCCTTATCAATGGATTAGGACCATAAACCTTAAGATTAGGGATAAATTGATCGTAACTCACTGTTTCTCCTGTTTCCAAATTGATCTTGTACATGGTTTTTCCAACGGTAAATACATGAGTTTTGGCTTTATTGAAAACAAAAAAACTGCAGGCATAATGCAGTTCTATTTTTTCATTACTCTCAGCATATAATTTGAGTGTATCAATTTTACCGGTCACATCTTGGGAAAATAAACTGTTCTTATTTTCGCAATGTGCATAAATAGTACCTTGATGGTCCTCAAACACACCTCGCATGCTATTTCCCCAACCCGATTTACTAGACTTAAATACATTTTTGAACATCTGGGTACCGGTACGTATTTTAAAGAGTCCGTTATCAGTTGCCACCCACAGTAAATTGCTGGCATCTATGAAAAGACTATTTATTTTGGTATAGTCAAAATGGTCAAGAAGTTTATCGGTATAATCTACAAAGTCCTCTTGCGGACTCATGCGATACAAGCGTTGTTGACCGGCAAACCACGTATAGCCCTCTTCATCTTGAATGGCATGGCCAAACTCATTATCTACATCAAGAATTCTTTCAGAACTTTGATTTTCTTCATTTAAAACATAGATACCGCCATCGTGAGGAAAGTAATAATGTCTGTTGTTGCAATCAAAAAAAGAGGCTACAAAATGCATCTCAGAACCATGCCACTCATAATTTCCCAAATCATAAAATGCCAATAAGGTTCCATCAATATGATACTTTAAGTTACCATTTGGGGTACTCCACCATAAAAACCCTTCTGAATCTTGAGACAATCGACTAAAACCTTTGTTGATTCTAGAAATTGATGCCATGACCTCAAATTTACCGTCTTTATATTTCTGAAGATACTGTTTAGGCTTATCTGCTTTAGTTGACCAATAATCTTCGGTAATTATCCAGATAGCACCATCTTCTACCTTAAGAACCCCAAGAACCTTTCCTTTTATACCATCTGGCTCATTGTATGCTGTTATAGAATCTGTCGGCAAATGCAATTTAAAGAGATCTTCATTCGCCATAAACCACAAAGCATCCTCGTCTTTGTCAAAAACCATTGTAGAAGTAAACAGCTCTTCTTCAATAAAAAAAGGATTTTTTTTATCGCTGTTGTAGACCTTAAAATTATAACCATCATAGCGATTAAGACCTTGAGAGGTACCGAACCACATCAGACCAGAATCGTCTTGGGCTATCGCTCTAACATCTCGAAAATTAAGTCCATCGGCCGTAGTTAAAACGTCTATTTGAGACAGGTTTTGGGCAAAGAGCATCCCTATCTGCAGAAAAAAAAGCAAAATAAACCTAAAACTATTAGAGTTATAAATAGGCATGGATGTATTGTAAATAGCTGGCTAATTACCAAATATACAAAAAGATAGCCTTAAAATATCACATGAAGATGTGATTGACGCGATCCATTGTTATGCCTAATTTGGACCATATTAAAAATTGACTTTTAACCAAGTATAAATTCAACCAAGCCCAACCCTACCTAAAACCTAGACCTAGTTTATTTATAGTAATGCACAATTCTGAGTTCATTTTTTTGAAAAGCAATTGAAACTATAATCACGTCATCCATGGTTTAACATCTGATAAAAATCGAAGACCGCCATAAAGAGAGACGCTTAAAATAAAGGCCAACTCCTACAAATTACCCCATCTACCTAAACGATATCGATAACTAAATCTAATGATTGGGACACCATCCCTGTGTGTTCGTCCTAATTGAGTTTGTTAACAATGTTATTTTATATAAACTAGATCACTATTAATTAACCATTTAAATACAATCTATTATGAAAACTTTAAGACTAACAGTATTTCTAATTTTGGTGCTGATCTTAGCGCCAACCTCGGCACAATCTCAGGATCAAGAATCTTTTATTTTGAACGTCACAGAGTTCACTATAAAATTTGGACATGACACGGACTTTACAGACGGTGTGAAAAAATGGAACAAATGCTACAAAGAAAATAACGGAACAAAAACTTGGAATGTGTGGCATCGCCTTCAAGGTAAAGGTAACGTCTATGTAATGGCCGGAAGAATGAACAACTGGGCCGAAATGGACGAAAAGAATCCTGCAGCCGCTGCTTGCCGCGCCATTGCGCTAGAATCTATTACGCCTCATATTGAAAGTTCAGAATTCAATACCACGAGATCTATGCCAGACATTAGCCTTAAGACAGATTTAGCTGAAACCAACGTGATATGGACAACTAGTTTTATAGTGAATGATGATGTCGCTTTTAATGAAGTCGTTAAAGAAGTTACAACTACCATGATGTCTAAGGACAAAACCCGAGGAGGTTATTGGTACAGAGTTATGGGCGGAGAGGGTACCGACTATTTTGTATCGTCGCCTTATAAAAACTTTGCAGATATGGACGTTGATCGAGACGGGGTTTGGAAAATGTATGAAAGTGTTCACGGCAAATCAAAAACCGAAACTGCTCGTAAAAAACTGAGAGACTCTTGTGATCGTATTTGGGACTATGTCTACACACTAGAAAGCGACTTGAGCTATACGAATTAATCGAAATAAAACATAACTATAATGAGAACACTTAAAACTTTCGTATTCACGCTGACACTAATGTTAGCCATACACTTTAATAATGACGCGCAACAATTATTTCATGTTCATGAAGATGTTGTAAAACCTTCTATGACTTCAGAATATGAAGACATCTTAAAAGAACTCTTTAAAATTATAGAAGACAACCCTATTGAGGATTTCAACATGTTAACCCTTCGTGGCTATAACAACCACTATTATTATATAGAGCCCATCAACTCTATGGCCGATTTAGACAAACCGTCTCCTTTGGCTTCTTTAGCAAAAACTGCTGGCGAAGAAAAGGTCATGAGCATCTTAAAACGTATGGACAAATGCTACGATGTAGAAAAAGACTATATCATTAAATTGAACAATGAGCTGTCTCACATGCCTGACGGAATGACGCAAACTCCTGAAGGAGAAAACTACAGAGAGCAATACAAGATATATTATACGCCACAAAACAGGAGCATGATGAAAGAGAAAATGAAATCTGTAAAAGACATGTTTATTACGAAGAATTCAAAAATGCACTACAGAGTTTATGAAAGTGGCTTCGGAACAGAAGCAGAATTCTATTTGGTATCCATCTCAGCAAAAGACGAATCGGATATGGCGACAAAATCAGAAATCCACGAAAAACTTCTGGGAGAGGACGGAAAGAAAATGATGTTTGATATGTTTCAGACTACGCTTAACATTGAAGAAATTGAAGGAGAAATACGTCCAGATTTAAGTTATAACTCAAAAAAATAATTAACCAATACCTGCAAGCAAGACACTTGCAGGTTTTAAATTTCAACCAAATGATTAAAAATATATTCTTATTCGTCATTGCCGTAAGTCTTTTTACAAGCTGTGAAACCAAAGACAAGCGTTACACTCAACAATCTCCAGAAATTGACACCGTCAAGCAGCTCATAAGTAACTACAACAACAAAAATTACGATATCAGCATGTATGCAGATACCTCAAAAACAAGTTACAACATGTATCAAAAATCACTGACTCCAGAAGAAACCATAGCATACCATAAGGCCAATGATCACATATATGCTTCCCGAGGTTTTATAGAGAAAGATCAAGAGTATGAAATGGTAGTTACCGATGATGGCAAAACCTGGGTTAACTTTTGGTCTGATTGGAAGGGAACGCTCGCTGGAAACAATCAAGAGATCTTTATACCAATACACCTCACCTATCAATTTATAGATGGTAAAATTGTAAGAGAATCCGGTTATTGGAATGCATCCCAAGTGATGCTGGCACAAGAAAAGATAGAAAAAGATGCAGCTGATATGAGTGATATTGAGGACACTTCTGAAACAGATGCAAACTAACATGCTTTCGAAATATTTAAAACAACTACTCCCCACTATTTCGAAAATGGAGCAGTAGCATTACAATTTAATTTAGCAGGCAGATACAATTTTTGTGGAGAGGATTGAGACCATCTTTTATTTGGAGGTTTTTAGTTTTATTGGTTAATAAATTAAATCACCTAGTCTGATTGTCGAGAATCTGCCTGTTTTTTTTAAACAAACAATCGAAAAAGTACTTTTTTGAGCTTTTAAGAATTCGTCATGTATTAAGCGCTTAACTCAACGGCTCTATAAATTATCAACCCTTCAAATACATAATCAGCACAGTGATATAAGCAAGAATAAAAATCTAACTAAACCAACCAGCACATGTCTAGATTAAAACTGAGCAGTAATCTCACCGATAATGCCTTCACCCGGTACTTTACATTTTCAGCATTATATATTGCACAGGGCATTCCCGAAGGGATAACGTTTTTTGCCATTCCTGCATGGTTAGCCATGAATGATAAATCGGCTTTAGAAATAGCATCATTTGTAGGTGTGATTGGCATTCCTTGGAGTTTTAAAATCATTATAGCCCCACTGATGGATCGTTTTACGCTTTTAGATATGGGAAGAAAACGACCTTGGGTTATTTTCGGACAGCTAGGTCTTATTCTTAGTTTTTTAAGCATTGGTTTTGTACCTGATCCATTGAATAACATGTCCGGCTTAATGACTGCTGGCTTTTTTATAAGCTTTTTTGGAGCGTTTCAGGATGTTGCCACAGATGGTATGGCGGTTGACGTGATTCCCATAGATGAGCAAGCCAGAGCAAATGGTTTAATGTGGGGTACAAAAATCATGGGCACATCGTTATCACTCGTTGCTGGTACGGCACTTATGAATGCGCTTGGCTTTTCTTTTGCCATTTCCTCACTTTCAATAGCGGTGGCCATAATCATGATTGTTCCTATCTATTTTAGAGAGCGTCCTGGAGAAAAACTAATGCCATGGACTACAGGTAGTACCTCTGCAGATTCAAAACAGACCCAACTTAGAAGTTGGTTACAGATTATTAAAAGTCTTTACAGAGTCGTTAGACTAAAGTCAAGTATGGTATTTGCCATTGGCGTATTTGCAACAGGCTGTATGTTTGGTCTTGTAGACACATTGATGCCCATTTTTAGTATCCAAGAGTTGGGTTGGACAAATGCTTACTTCTCAAATGTATTCTCTGTTACATCGATTATTGGGGGATTTTTAGGAATGTTTATTGGAGGGTATTTGGTGGATTGTTTTGGTAAAATCAAAATGCTCACCTTTTATCTTTCCGTAACGGCCGTCCTTATTACTTGCTTTGCTTTCATCACTGACTTATGGACCAACACATTGGTCATGTATGCCTTCATTCTCGTGTATTATACCTTAGCCACATTTTTATGTATTGCCATTTTTGCATCGGCCATGCACTTATGCTGGAAAACCGTAGCCGCCACTCAATTTACCCTTTACATGGCTTTATCCAATATGGGCAGAGCATCTGGAGCCGCCATATTAGGAGTTATAAAAAGTAACTTTAATTGGGAAATCGTTTTTCTTTTTACAGCAGCAATGCCCATTATCATGCTTGTGCTTATTCAGTTTATCAATTTTGATAAACATCGGGTTAAGGTGGATAGTTTCGTGATTTTAGATCAAACCTTAGTGGCTCCCCAAGTCATAAAAGATTGACCGTATAAAATTCATTTTAAAATTCTTAAGGATGTCTATCAGCAGATAAACACTACAGTTCAAGATAAAATAACTAAAACCAAGGCTTTATGAAAACTACTGCTACCTCCTTAACGCCCCTAAAGGCACTTGATCGCATCCATTCTATAGATATCATGCGGGGCATTGTGCTCTTCGGAATTTTATTAATGAACATTAATGGCATGGCGCTGGCCCATGCTTACGAAGACCCAACAGCCTCTGGAGGAGCCACCAGCTGGGATCTTTACACTTGGATGACTACAAACATGGTCTTTGAGGGCACGATGCGCGCCCTTTTCTCGCTCTTATTTGGAGCAGGTATGTTTATTCTTTTAAATCGGTTGGAAACTCGAGGTGCAGGCCTAAAGGCTGCCGACATCTATTTTAGACGGTTAATGTGGTTGTTGCTGTTTGGCCTTATCCACTCATACCTTTTACTCTGGACTGGCGAAATTTTATTTAGCTACGCCCTTATGGGTTTCTTGGTCTATTCCTTCCGGAATTTACCGCCAAAAACATTAATAAGTATTGCCTTGGTTTTATTTTCAATAGGCACCATTTGGAATTATGCCGAATACAATTCCGCTAAACAATTAACCGAAGACATGGTTTTAGTAGAGCAATATCAAAGCGACGGAAAAGCCCTTACTGAAGACCTAAAAGCCTCAGAACTTATGTGGAATGAATTACAGCAAGAACGATCTCCAGAAGCTATTACAGCATATAATGCAAATATGCAAAAAGGCTATTTTGATGTGGTTGCCTTTTTAGCACCCATCAATATGCATTTTGAAAAACACTATTTATACCGTTATGATGTATGGGACATATTGAGCATGATGCTTTTGGGTATTGCTTTTTTTAAACTGAACATCCTTTCTGCAGTCAAATCTTATCGCTTTTATTTTATCATGATGATTATTGGTTACACCGTTGGATTTAGTGTCAATTATTACGAAATACAACTGATTATTGATCATGACTTTTCAATGTTAAGTTTTGCTAAATCCAATATCTCTTATGACTTGGGGCGTGTTGCTGTTGCTATGGGACATATTGGTCTTATTATGCTATTCTGCAAATCGCCAATCTTCATCAGGTTAAAAGTTGCACTTTCTAATGTTGGTAAAATGGCGCTTACCAATTATGTCATGCATTCCATTTTTGCGCTGTTCCTATTTACAGGCGCAGGCTTTGGACTCTTTGGTGAGTTTCAACGTCATGAATTACTGTATATCGTTTTCTCTATTTGGATTTTTCAATTGATAACGAGTGCTATTTGGCTCCGTTACTTTCACTTTGGACCTCTTGAGTGGCTCTGGCGTAATTTAAGTTACAACAAAAGACACCCTATAAAAAAAGAATAAAATTATGGTACAGCATCAACAAAACCAGCTTAAACCGCTTCAGCAAGAACAACGCATTCATTTTTTAGATATCTTAAGAGGCCTTGCCATAAAATTCATTTTTATGGCGAATATTTTATTTTTTTCAGGAGCGTTCTTTATGGCTCCTGAAAACAGAAACTCAAATTTCGTTTTAGCGTCAGATGACCTACTCTCTTTTGTATCATACCTGATCATTGATGGGAAATTCTACTCTATTTTCTCGCTGCTCTTCGGGATAGGTTGCTTTGTACAATATCAAAAACTTCAAAAGCAGGAAAAACCATTTGCACCATTTTTTAGACGACGTATGTTTTGGTTATTGGCCTTTGGATTGATTCATTTGGTTGGCTTTTGGTTAGGAGATATCTTAACCTTATACGCGCTTTTGGGTTTTGTGATCATTCCGTTTATAAACGTCTCAGACAAAAAATTACTCAGCTTCGCCTGTGTTCTTATCCTATTGCCCATACTCAATTGGCTCCTCATTTATTATTTTGGGGTTGATTACCCACATTACCTTTTTCAAACCAGTACAGAGATCTGGTCCTACTACGGTTTTCCTCAATCAGAATGGCAGGGAAAAACCTATAATGACATTCATATTTCTATTGCTTAATGAGCATTGGGGAGACTTTTTTAAAATGAACTTTGGTAACACCTTTACCCGTATTGGTTTTATTTTAGAGGAAGGCCGCCTCTTTAAAGTATTTGGAATTTTCCTCATAGGTATTTGTGCTGGCCGCCATATTCGTAATCATCAGCTTTTAAACAACGCTCCGTTTCTCAAACGCATCGCAATTTTCGGATTACTTTTAGGTTTGCCAATGAGCGGATTGAGAGCTTACATAGAGTTGATGTTAGCACCCTCTCAACTTAATAGTTTTCTAATTACCCTGACCTATGCTCTTGGCACAGTTCCTTGTGCGTTGGGCTATGCCGCTCTTATTGCGCTTATTTACAGAAACAAACCTCATCTTCTACAATGGATTGCTCCTGCTGGCAAAATGGCATTTACCAACTACATTTTACAAACGGTATTTGGCATTGCATTTTTTTATAAACTCGGGCTAGGGCTCGCCGGAGAATTTGGTTTCACCGTAATTATGCTCATTGCTATGAGCTATTTTTTAATGGAAGTGCTCTTTAGCACCATATGGCTCAAGTATTTTAAATATGGGCCTTTAGAGTGGTTGTGGCGTCAGTTGACCTACGGAAAACGTCTGCAAATTTCTAAAAGTAAAGCCTTATGAAAGCCTCATCAATCCATCGTGATTTAGAAACAGAACAGCAAAACTCATGAAACCAAAAGAAGAGCATTTAAAACGGACCATTGGCCTATTTGGGCTATCTGCTAACATCATCAATATTGTTATTGGCGCGGGTATCTTTGCCTTACCGGCCATTGTTGCTTCTAATATGGGATCTGCCAGTATTTTAGCCTATCTCTTTTGCGCACTCTTAATTGCGCTCATCATGCTCTGTTTTGCAGAGGCTGGAAGCAAAGTGACCAATACAGGAGGCGCTTACACTTATATAGAAACAGCCTTTGGTGATTATGCTGGTTTTTTAAGCGGTGTGTTTTCTATTGCCTCGACGCTTTTTGCAGATGCTGCTGTGTCAAATGCCTTGGTAAATTTAGTTGCAGATGTGTTTCCTATTTTCGAAAATCCGCTCATGCGCTTGCTCTTTTTGCTAATACTCTTCTTCGGCCTTATTTATACCAACGTTATTGGCGTAAAGCAAGGCATGGGTCTTGTAAAGTTTAACACCCTTGCCAAACTCATTCCCCTGTTAATTCTGGTTACTTTGGGGTGGCATGCGGTTACTTTAGAACATCTTAGTATTGAAGCACTGCCCGATTTTAAGACCTTAGGTCAAACCTCGCTGGTGTTGTTTTTCGCTTTTTTAGGCTCTGAAACCGGACTTATTGTTGGAGGTGAGGTCATTAATCCTAAACGAAATATCCCAAAAGCTATTTTTATAAGCATCTCCTTCGTCGCTTTACTCTACATCTTGATTCAAACGGTTTGCCAAGGTATTCTTGGAGATGACTTGCCTAATTTTGAATCTGCTCCCCTAGCTGAAACTGCAAAGATTGCCTTTGGAGCGTTTGGTTTTGTATTACTCATTGCTGGCGCCGCCATTTCTATGTTTGGGAACATGAGCGGCTCCATTCTGAACAGCCCAAGAGTAGTGTACGCTTTAGCAAGAGATAAAGTGATCCCCATAAAGGCTTTGGCTAAAATTCATCCTAATTTTGCGACACCCTTTATTTCCATCATCATTTACGGTGGTGTTGGCTTTGTCATTGCCGCTACGGGAACTTTTGAGCAGTTGGTTATCATTACCTCTAGTTCAACGCTATTGATCTATTTAGGCGTGGTACTATCTGTAATTCGACTTCGGAAAACTCAAAAATCGAAAGAAGGAGAATTTAAAATCCCTGGCGGACTCTTGGTCCCAATAGCATCCATTGGGATCATCCTCTACTTTTTATCATATCTTACGGTAAACGAAATGTTAGGTACAGCCATTTTTGCTGCTGTCATTAGCCTTGTATTTATGATTAATAAGAGCCTTCAAAAGCGACGTTTAAAATAGCATGATCCGATCGGCAGTTCTTACTAAAACACGACTTTAGATTGCTGTTTAAAGCACTTGATAAACATTTCAAGACTTATGTGAATGAGATGCAGACGATTTCCGAAGCAAGATCAAAAGAAAAAAACCTAATCGTCTTTAAGCTGTTCTCTATAGCTATCTATATTAGCTTTAACTTCTGGCTCTAGTTCTGGTTCCTTGATATCTTTATAAGCGGTTAAGGTATCGTACAAAGTTTTAGCTACAATGTATCGGGCGGTAGGCTTATCGTCTGAAGGAATGACGTACCACGGCGCATGAAATTTAGACGTTTGGTTAATTGCATCCTCATAACACTCTTGATAGCGATCCCAAAGTTTTCGTTCTTTAAGATCTCCTGGAGAGAACTTCCAGTTTTTTTCTGGTTTATCCAAACGACGTAGTAACCTACTTTTCTGTTCGTCTTTTGAAATGTGAAGAAAAAATTTAAACACTATGGTACCGTTCTCTGCAATGTGTTTTTCAAAATTATTGATTTCCTCAAAACGCTTGGCCCAAAATGCACCATCAATGTCTTCAACCTTATTAATATGTGGTAAATTTTCTCCCAAGATATACTCTGGATGTACACGAGTGACCAAGACATTTTCGTAATGTGTTCTATTAAAGACCCCAAACTTGCCACGAGCTGGCAAAGCGATGTAATGGCGCCAAAGGTAGTCATGCTTTTTTTCTAGATCTGTAGGCACTTTAAAACTATGTACGACTACGCCTCTACTATTAAAATCTTTAAACACCTCGCGGATCAAGCTATCTTTTCCTGCGGTATCCATGCCTTGAATGCAAATTAAAACGGCATATTTGGCATGTGCATAAATGGTATTTTGAAAATCTCCCAGGTCTTCTCTAATGTCTTCGAGTTCCTTTTCAATTTTCTTTTCATCGGCATCAAGATCATATGTCGTTGACATATCCTTAAGCTGAATGGGTGCAGTGACTTTAAAATCTGCGGTATTAATGGTTTTCATAGTATCGACTTTTTAAGGGTGCTTTACTTAGAGGCAAACATATTAACATCAGACTCACTTACTTCTGGTTCTCCAAGAATAATGAGACGTTCCACTACGTTTCGAAGTTCTCGAATATTACCCGTCCAGTCATATTCTTGAAGCATTTTAGTGGCTTTTTCTGAAAAGTTTTTCTTAGCCGTTCCTTGCTCTTCAGCAATTTTACTCGTAAAATAATCAATGAGTAACGGGATGTCTTCACGCCTATCGTTTAACGCAGGCACTTTAATAAGAATTACTGCCAATCTGTGATAGAGGTCTTCTCTAAAACGGCCTTCGGAAATTTCAGTTTTTAAGTCTTTATTGGTAGCTGCAACCACTCTAACATCAACCTTAATGTCTTTATCATTACCAACCCGCTGAATTTTATTTTCTTGTAATGCTCGTAATACTTTAGCCTGAGCCGAAAGGCTCATGTCCCCGATTTCGTCTAAAAAAATAGTTCCGCTATTGGCAGCCTCAAATTTTCCTGCGCGGTCTTTTACCGCACTTGTAAAGGCTCCTTTAACGTGGCCAAACAATTCACTTTCTATAAGTTCTGAAGGAATGGCAGCACAATTGACCTCAATTAAGGGGCCTTTAGAGCGTTCACTTTTTTGATGTAACCAATGGGCCACCAACTCTTTTCCGGTACCATTAGGTCCTGTAATCAATACACGAGCATCAGTAGCCGCAACCTTTTCTATCATATCCTTGATATGGGCAATGGCATCACTGTCCCCTATCATTTGGTATTTCTTGTCTACTTTTTTCTTGAGCATCTTGTTCTCAACGACCAAGGTTTGGGTATCAAGTGCAATTCTCACCGTATTGAGTAATCTATTTAAATCTGGCGGTTTGGATATGTAATCAAAAGCGCCCAAACGCATTGTATTTACAGCAGTATCAAGATCGCCATGGCCAGAGATCATCACCATGGGTGTTTCTGGCTTTATCTTTTTTGCAGCCTCTAGGACTTCAACGCCATCCATTTTAGGCATCTTGATGTCGCAAAGGACCAGGTCGTAATCTTCTTTTTTTATTTTTTCTATCCCTACAAGACCGTCTTCTGCCTCGTCAACTTCATAGCTGTCATTTTCCTCAGAAAGAATCTTTACTAACACGCGTCTAATGGCGGCTTCATCTTCTATTACTAATATTTTTGGCATTCCTAAATTTTTAATTTTATTCCTGTTCTAAAATATACGGTATTTTTATCTTCTATGGTATAAATATCTTCTCTGTCATTATCTCTTAACCTATAATCATTAGAAATGGTGTAAGCTACGTAACCATAGTACAAGATATGTTTTGTAAAATAATGCTCATAACCCAACCCTCCAAGCACGGTGGTCATAGAAATGTTCTCGGCAACTTTACCATTGACCACCTTATTGCCTTGAATATTTGCAAAAAAGTTATCTAAGGTCACGAAGGCCTGCAAATGGTTTTTATCATCAAATTTATAACGAATATTTGTTTTTGGAACACCCAGCGTATAGGTCCAATCGGGATGAAATTCTCGGTAATAATTGATGATAGGTAATGGAAAGTTTCGTCCTGGAGTGGTTGAATATTCTAGACCTAAAATCAAGCGGTCCGGTTTTTTACCGTCTTCTCTGTTTTTTGTTCTATCTCTAATGGCATACAAGTTTCCAACGTAGATGTAATCATCAGACTCCAACGTAGTCTCAAAATTAGACTGCAAACGCATTCCTAGTTTTGCCGCATAAATCCATTCGCCTTCCGTTCTATGCAAATACCCTATAGAGCCTTCAATACGTTGTACAGAATTTAAATCATCTGTTGTAAATGGTACATTATCCAACTCTAGGCTGGTATAGCGGTATTCTCCCCCAATAATAATGTAATTGTTCTTTTTAAACTCTAATGGCAATTGAAATAAGGTTCTAAACCTACTCACAGAATTCCCTGTATTATTGTTGGGTACATTTAGATATTCAATTCTGAACAAGTCTGAAGTTTGAGCGAAAAGCCCGTGTCCCATCTGCATTATGAACATAACACATAGGATCTTGAAAAAATTTTGGGTCATAAAAAAACGAATTAGTACTGTTGTTAGGGTTTTAGTTAAATTTAGTACTGGTTGGTTGGTTTAAACTTTTGGTTTTCAATAATAGAGCTGTCATTGTTCTTCGGAAGACCTCATCCGTAATTGAATGTTTTGATCTTCTCTTTGAATAACATGAACATCTCTCTGAGGAAATGGTATGGTGACGTTATTTTCCCTGAATAATTTATCAATTTCAAAACGAATGTCACTCTTTGGAAATTGTGCCTTAAAACTATCGCCTATGGTAAATACGATTTTAAAATCTAACGAGCTCTCCCCAAAATTGGTGAAAACAACCGTTGGTTTTGGCTCGCTAATAACGTCTGGATGAGAGTTAGCAGCCTGTAACAATAATTTTTTAACCAATTGCACATCACTGCCATAGGCCACACCTACTTCTACATTTTCTCGAGTAAGCGTGCCATTCTGTGTCCAGTTGTAAAGACTGTTCTCTAAATACAAATGGTTGGGGATTACCAATACTTTATTATCTATGGTAACCGCTCTGGTGGTTCTTAACTTAATCTCTTCAACACGGCCAACTTTGCCTTCTATTTCAATAATATCGCCTACATGCACCGTTTGATCTACCAATATAAAAATACCCGAAATGATATCTTGAAACAGTGTTTGTAGCGCCAAACCAATACCAATTAATAATGCGGCAGATGCGGCAAAAACAGCGGTGACGTTAACGCCTACCGTATGAAGTGTGATGAGTAAAATAATCACGTAGACCAACCACCTAAAATAACCGAAGACAACCTTGAACTTTTTCTTGTCTTCTAGAGGAAGTTTTCGAGTGATGATTCTTAATATAAATCGCAGTAAAATAGTGGTTACAAATATAGCCGTAGCTACAATGAGCAAATCGAATAAAGACACACTAATATCTTCACTAAAGTCAATATGTTGGTTTAAAAACCCTCTGGTTTTTTCCCAAATGGAACTTTCAGTAATCTTCTCCTCTATTTTTTTTAAATCCTGCGTCATTTTAATATTTAATCCACTTATACAGCTCTTTGTAGCTCGGTTTTTTTCCGTACATCAAAATACCAACACGATAAATCTTGGCTGCAAACCATACGGTTAACGTAAATGTACCAATCAAAATTGCGAAACTCAATACTTGTTGCCATAACGGCACACCAAACGGAATTCTCATGAGCATGACTACAGGTGACGTAAATGGTATAAATGAAAATACCGTAGAAACCGTACCATGCGGATCTTCTATTACTGTAAATACACCTACATACACCGCTAAAATAAGTGGCATAATGATAGGCATCATAAATTGCTGAGTATCTGTTTCATTATCCACTGCTGCACCCACAGCTGCATACAGCGAACTGTAAAGCAAATAGCCTCCAATAAAGAAGAACATAAAAGCAGTGACTAAATTGGCTATTGGCAAGTTGAAGAAGGATTGAATTCCCAATTGAATCTCATTGGCCATTTCAGGGTTCTCCATCGCTTGTTTCATCATATCCTGTTGTGGCGTCTGCAACTCTGTGATACTAATACCAAAGATCGCAGTTAAAACAAATACCAGTATTCCTCCAACTATAACCCAAATGGCAAACTGTGTAAGACCTGCCAAAGAGGTCCCGATGATCTTACCCATCATCAATTGAATTGGTTTTACTGAAGAGATAATCACTTCAATGATTCTGCTGGTCTTTTCCTCTATCACGCTCCTCATGATCATATTTCCGTAGATAATAATGAACATAAACAGCAAATAGCCGGCAGCGCCACCAAAAGCCAATTTCAAGACATTATCAATTTTTGAGGTTTTCTCTCCGGTAAAGGTTTCTTGAGCAATCACCACATCGGTCTTAGAGTCTCTAATTTTCTGTAAATCCACCCCATCAGACTGCAGCTTCGTATCTGATAGTTTCTTTTCTATTTTACGTTCTAAGCCAGAGATAATCGACAAGGATGGCGATTCATCTGAATAAAATCGAACGTTCTCAACCACCTTAGCGCTATCTGCACTCTTCACAATGTGCAGTAATCCAAAATTCTCCTGAGCCTTTACTAAGGCTTTAGCATTTTCTAGATTGGTACCGCTTAATATCGTGTATGTGGTTTCTTCGGTATTTTCAAATACATCACTCAAAATACCCGTTTCATCTAAGACCGAAATGGTTCGTTCTGTATCGTTGTTGAGTTGGGAAAGATAAGCGACCAAGGCAACAAGAGCCACCATGACCAAAGGACTCACAAAGGTCATTATGATAAAGGCCTTGTTACGTACTTTGGTAAGATATTCCCGTTTTATAATTAGTGGAAGATGGTTCATTCTAACTGTTTTTTACAGATTGTATAAAAATGTCATTGGCACTTGGGATCACTTCTACAAAATGATTGACCTCTGCTCTTGAGGTTAAAAACCCTAACAAATCATTCGATTTATCGGTGTCTTTAAGCTTGATATTTAGTTTTAAATCATCGTTTAGATTTCTAAAGGTTGCGGGTAATACGGCAAACTTTTCTTCAATGGCCCTAGTTACAGCCTCTGCATTTTCAGTTTTTAGACCCACCTCAAACGTATTGGTTTTAAATTGCCGCTTCACATCTGTTAATCGACCATCTAATATTTTATTAGACTTATGAATGAGTGCAATATGATCACAAAGCTCTTCTACAGACTCCATACGGTGTGTAGAAAAAATGACTGTAGCGCCCTCATCTCTCAATTGCAAGATCTCATCTTTAATAAGATTTGCGTTTATAGGATCAAAACCAGAAAATGGCTCATCAAAAATCAATAGTTTAGGTTGGTGCAAAACCGTAACGATAAATTGTATTTTTTGTGCCTGACCTTTACTTAACTCTTGAATCTTCTTGTTCCACCAATCTCCAATATCCAATTTATCAAACCAATATTTTAAGCGGTCTTTAGCCTCTTGCTTGGTAAGTCCTTTTAATTGGGCAAGATATAGTGATTGCTCCCCGACTTTCATAGACTTATACAAGCCACGTTCTTCGGGTAAATATCCAATATTTTGAATGTGTTCTGGTTTGAGAGGTTCCCCATCCAAAATCACACGACCAGAATCTGGCATGGTGATTTGATTGATGATCCGTATTAAGGTGGTTTTACCAGCCCCGTTGGGACCAAGCAAACCAAATATACTACCTTTTGGTACTGAAATGGACACTTGGTTTAAGGCTTTAAAATCTCCGAAGTTCTTGGAAACGTTATCAGCTACTAACAGGTCGTGAGTCATATACGAATTGGCGTTTAAATTTAATCATTAGCGCGTAAAGATAGGAATGTTGATGTGCTTTGATGCGCTAATTCAACTAAAATTTTAATCGCAATATGTAGCACTTATTTAAAGCGATTGAAGCTTCTGTCATTATTTTGAGTCCGAAAAAAAATAAAAGATAAGAATGTTTAGAATCGAAAACCAAACCCTTCACTATACGAATTGCTTGATAAGAAACCAAAACACAACTCCCTGATTAAAAATGCGATATGACCTAAAAACAAAACCCACCCTTAACTAAATAAGGATGGGAAAAAATTGCTATGAAAAAGAAAAATTATCACTAATAAGAATTAGTGATAATCAAATATAGTATTTTTTATTAAAATAGCACCTTCTAAGAAAACATATCTTTTACTTTTTCAAAAAAGGACTTATCGCTACTTTCAGGTTTTGGGTCAAAGTGCTCATTGTCTTTCATACGCTCAAAAAAGTCTTTTTGTTCCTTATTGAGTGTCTTAGGAGTCCAAACATTGACGTGCACTAACAAATCACCGCTTCCGTAACCGTTTATGCTAGGAATCCCTTTTCCGCGTAAGCGTAAAATTTTACCAGATTGCACTCCAGTTTCTACCTTGATTCTCACCTTACCAGTTACCGTATCAATTTCTTTAGAGGTCCCTAAAACAGCGTCTGGCAAACTCACGTAAAGATCATAATGTAAATTATCTCCTTCTCGTTTTAGCGTGGCATGCTCTGTCTCTTCAATAACCACTAACAAATCTCCAGAAATACCATTACCTGGTGCCTCATTACCTTTGCCTGTTACCTTAAGCTGCATGCTATCTACTACTCCTGGTGGAATTTTTACTGAAACCGTTTCCTCTTGAACTTTTAATCCTTGAGCGTCAGCATCATTTGGTTTTTTATCAATACTTTGACCAGCGCCTCCACAAGTTGGACAAGCAGATGCCGTTTGCATACGTCCTAAAATGGTATTGGTAATTCTTGTTACTTGACCAGAGCCATTACAAGTTGAACAGGTTTTATAGGTTGTGCCCGGTGCCTGAACTTTACGCTTTACTTTTATCTTTTTCTCAACGCCATTGGCAATCTCTTCTAAGGTTAACGCTACTCGAATTCTGAGGTTACTTCCTTTAACTCGTCTTTGACCACCGCCAAAGCCGCCGCCAAAACCAGAGAATCCGCCGCCGCCTCCGCCGCCAAATGCACCACCAAAAATGTCACCAAATTGGCTGAAGATGTCATCCATGTTCATGCCACCGCCGCCAAAGCCGCCGCCGCCTTCAAAAGCTTGATGTCCAAATTGGTCATATCTTGCCTTCTTGTCAGCATTACTTAAAACTTCGTAAGCCTCTGCAGCCTCTTTGAATTTTGTCTCAGCTTCATTATCATCAGGGTTTTTATCTGGATGGAACTTAATGGCCATCTTTCTATACGCCTTCTTGATCTCTGCTGCCGAAGCACTTTTATCTATACCTAATATTTCGTAATAATCTCTTTTTGCCATAATCGCTTTTTACGTTTTCCTTCAAAGAAAAACCTGTTTTGTAAATCGTTTTTATTTGCCAATAACCACTTTAGGATAACGGATGATCTTTTCTCCTAATTTGTAGCCTTTCTCAACAACGTCAACGATTTTTCCTTTCAAACCTTCTTCGGGTGCTGGTATTTGCGTAATGGCTTCATGAACGTCGGCATCAAAGGTGTCTCCTGCACTTAATTCAATTACCTGTAATCCTTTTTGGTTTAAGGTATTGAGCAACTTATTATAAATTAAAAGAACACCCTTACGCATTTCTTCTGCCTCTTTATCTTCTTCAATGTGCAATAATGCACGCTCAAAGTCATCAAGAATCGGCAACATTGCCACTATTACATCTTGGCTTGCTGTTTTAAATAAATCAATACGTTCTTTTGAAGTTCTTCGTTTATAATTTTCAAACTCTGCAAACAGACGCATGAATTTATCCTTTTCTTTTGCAAGGTCTTCATGCAATTGCTCTTCTATGGTCAATTCTTCTGCTGCTTCAAAATTATCGTCGTTTTCTGTTGACGTCACATCTTGATTTTGATCTTGAGTGTCGTCTAAAACCTCATCTTTATCTTTATTACTCATTGCTTTTAACTTTAATCTTTGTTCTTCAAGTTGGCAAAAGTACTGCCATTATTATAATAATGTCAAAATGTCACCAAAATAATTGATGTTTTTTGAGATTGTTTTTTCATTGCTTATTTTTGTACCTAACCCTATTTAAACAACTAATGAACATGAAAAAAACATCTCTACAATTATTACATGTATTGATCATCGCTTTAGTGATGACCAGCTGCCAGGAAAAAGCAGAAAAAGCGAACACTAGCGATGCAGAAGCTGCGGCTGTTAGTGAAAGCACTTCGGTGAATTATACTGTCAACGTTACCGATTCTCAAATAGAATGGAAAGGCTTTAAACCAACCGGTACCCATACTGGGACTATTAAAATAGATAATGGCAACCTTACTGTTGACGATGGAAGATTACAAAGTGGCACCTTTGTAATTGACATGGAATCTATTGAAGTTACCGATCTTGAAGGAGACGATAAAATGAGTTTAGAATCTCACCTTAAAGGTACTGTTGAAGGAAAAGAAGGCGACTTTTTTAACGTGAACCAATTTCCTGAAGCTACTTTTGAAGTGACTAGCACAGAATCTTTAGCTGCTGGCAAAAGCAGATTGTCTGGAAATCTTTCTATGAAAGGACAAAAGCACAACATTTCTTTTCCTGTGACCATTTCAAATGAAGATGGTGTTATGAAAATTGAAAGCGAGCCCTTTACCATTGACCGTACGCAATGGGGTATCAATTATGGATCTAAGTCTGTTTTTGACAACTTAGGAGACCAATTCATAAACGATGATATGGAATTGAAAATCATGATTAAAGCTAAAAAAGCATAATCATTATAGACAGACCAATAAAAAGCCACATGACATCTCATGTGGCTTTTTTGTTTTATAAAAATTTACTGTTATAGGTGTTTTTAACCATTTAATACAAATCTTTAATTGCGGCTTCCAAATGATGAAATGTGAAATCAAATCCGGCGTTTTCAATTTTATTAGAACTCACACGCTGACTTTCAAACAATAAAATATGCATTTCTCCCAAGACCAATTTCATAGCAAACTCAGGAATATTGGGCAGTAATAAAGGTTTATCTAAAACACTGGCCACAATTTTGGTGACCTCGGTATTGGTGACCGGGTTTGGAGCAACACCATTGTAGATGCCTTCTAAATTATTTTGAACAGCATAAACAAAAAGCATTGCCAAATCCTTAATATGAATCCAAGATTGCCATTGATCGCCACTGCCAAAAGGGGCTCCAGCTCCAAGTTTTATGGGTTTTACCATTTCGGGCAATGCACCTCCTTGATCTGAAAGCACCAAACCAATTCGAATCTTAGCCACCTTTAGACCAATCTCACTAAACTCATCTACGGCAGCCTCCCATTTTTCAACAACATCTCCTAAAAATGAGGATGATTTGCCTTCAAAGTCCTCTTCGTAATAATTGGTAATAGAATCTGGATAGATTCCAACAGCACTGGCTGACACGATGTGTTTTACAGGATAGTTGTGTTTTTGAATCGTTTCCTTTAGAAGTTGAGCCGTTTCTGTTCTACTGCTAATAATTTCTTTTTTATAACTACTGGTCCATCGCTTAGAGATGGTTGCCCCCACCATATTGATGATGGCATCTACGCCTTCTAAACACTTGTCGTCAATTATTTTTTGATCTGGATCCCAATAAAATCCTTTATAACGCTCTTCTGTGGATAGCTTATCTTTTGATGTGGTGAGGTAATATACCGCAATATCATATTGGTGACATACCCTCACAATCTCACTCCCTATCATCCCCGTAGCTCCGGTTATTAATACCTTTTTTACCATATCTCAAAGTTAGTGAAATGCCAAGGCATAGACGATCTAATTAATAAGGGTTTAACTATATTGAAGCACCCCCAACACTAATAAGCCCTTCTAACTTCTGCCTCTTGTGAGTTTTACGTTCTGAAAAGATGCATTTTGCTCACTCCGCTTTAGATGAATGCACCTCAAAAAAGATGCATTTTGCTCACTCCGCTTTTGCTGAATGCACCTCAAAAAAGATGCATTTTGCTCACTCCGCTTTAGATGAATGCTTCGTTGCTCTCAGCATTTCTCGTTTTCCAGGAGGGCCTGGCAAACGTTCTACCAAAAAACCGACACTCTGCATGGCGCGTCTAACGCTTCCTTTTGCACAATAAGTGCTCAGCACACCACGCTCTCTTAAAGCATCAAACATGATCTTAAATACAGATTCGTCCCATAGTTCAGGTTGCACCCTCGGGCCAAAGGCATCAAAATAAATGACATCAAACCTATCTTTTTCTGAAATGTCCTTAAACAGTTTCTGCTGTTTGTGGAGCGAGAATTCTTCGGAAATGCTCGTCTTTTGATTCCAAGCGCTCTCATGAAGTGCCTTAAACACATTCGCATCGATCTCTAATTGGTCTACATAATTGAGTTGTGCTAATTCTTCCGAAGCCACAGGAAAGGCCTCTACACCAACATAATCCACAAGTTGACCAGCACCTAATGCGGTTTCATAGGTAAGCATCGCGTTTAAACCTGTACCAAAACCAATTTCCAATAAGTGCAACGGACCGCTAATAGCTGGCTCTGATTGACTTCTAAAAAGAAAACCATGCTTTATATAAACATGGTTTGCTTCTTGTATGGCACCGTGAACAGAATGGTATTGCTCGTTCCATTCTTCAATTTGAATGGTAGATGATCCATCTGCCGTAGTGATGATGTTTCGCTTCAAAATTTACTCGGTTTTTAAGAGTACCCCATCCGCTTCAAATGAATACGTGATTTTAGGTTCGGTAATTGCTGCAATTTCTTCTGCAGTAGCACCACCATCTTCAGCATAATGTCTTTGCTCATCAACCGGTACTTCATTAACAAAGGCCTTACCATTGATAATAACGTTTTTTCCTTTACTGTCTTTTGGCATAAAGAACCCGTAGTCTTTAAATTTTACCATGGCCTGTTCGCCGTTTTCCAAATCTACTTTCATCCAGCATCCTTTTGCTTGGCACACATCGTCAATTTTTGTCATTACTTTGACCTCCATAGAGTCTCCAACGGTCATACTTTCGTATTTTGCGGCCAATTGATTTGCAGAAATGGCGTCATTTTCGCTAATTTCTTTACCAAAAGAAGCATAAGCCATCTCTTCGGCCTGTGTTGTTTCTTCAACAGGTTGTTTCTCTTCTTCCTTACAACTCGCCACTGTAGCTGCTAATACTAATAAAATCAATAGGTATTTCATTGTAATATTATTGAACGTTTTTAATGGAGTCAAAATTACATTTTTTTTTGACAAACAATACTTTTTGTAAACCACCATAAATAACTATTTTTGCAAAACTAAAGATATACTCAAATGTCAAACACTACAACGTTTTCGTTACATATTGAAAAAGCAAAGGAATCACGCTTATCCACTGTTGATTTTACTGATCTTCCTTTTGGAAAAACCTTTACAGATCACATGTTTTACTGTGATTTTATAGATGGCGCATGGCAACAACCTAAGATTGTGCCTTATCAAGCCATGACCATAGATCCTTCGGCTCGTGTGTTTCATTACGGACAAGCGGTCTTTGAAGGCATGAAAGCATATAAAGATGAGGATGGTAATGCCTTTCTTTTTAGACCAGAAGAAAACTTCAACCGTATCAATAAATCTGCAGCGCGTTTAGCGATGCCTGAGTTTCCTAAAGCCTACTTTTTTGAAGGATTGACCACTTTATTAGATATGGATAAAGATTGGATCAAGCCAGGTGTAGGTAACTCCCTTTACATACGTCCATTTGTAATTGCTACAGACTCTGCCATAGCAGCAGCGCCTTCTGAAAATTATAGATTCATGATTATCTGTTCTCCAGCAAAGGCCTATTATAAAGGAACAGTGAAAGTACTTATTGCCGAAAAATACAGTCGTTCTGCTAACGGTGGTGTTGGTTTTGCTAAAGCCGCTGGAAATTATGCAGCACAATTTTACCCAACCAGACTTGCACAGGAAAAAGGCTACCAACAAGTGATTTGGACCGATGCAGATACGCATACGCTTTTGGAAGAAGCAGGAACCATGAACGTCTTTTTTAGAATCAATGACACTTTAATTACAGCACCTGTAAGTGACCGTATTTTGGATGGTGTGACTAGAAAAAGTTTGATCCAATTGGCTAAGGACAATGATCTAGACTGTGAAGTAAGACCTATTAAAGTTGATGAAATTGTTGAAGCTTCTAAAAACGGAACGCTTAAAGAAATATTTGGTGCAGGTACAGCGGCTGTGATTAGTCCTATTTCTGCTTTTGAATATAAAGATGAAATGCACGAGTTACCAGAAATCAATGACGCCTCTTACTCAAGTGTTCTAAAATCAAAAATGCTTGCCATTCAGCATAATTTAGCTGAAGATAAAAATGGTTGGAGATACGAGATCTAAGGATTACGATCTGATCTAGATATGAATTTAAAAAAATTCCAAATCACAAAGTACTTCAACTTTGGATTTGGAATTTTTTATTTAGAATCTAACTCTTTAAAATACTTTCAATATTTGGCTTAAAATAATTGGGCCCTTTAAGCACTTTACCATCTTCTCTGTAAATAGGTGCTCCATCGGCTCCCAACTTGCTCATGTTGCTGCGTTGTATTTCGTCAAACACTTCATCTATTTTATGTTGTAAACCATGCTCTATAATTGTGCCGCAGAGAATGTAAAGCATATCCCCCAAAGCATCTGCTACCTCAACAAGATCGTTGGCATTAGCTGCTTCTAGATATTCTTCATTTTCCTCTCGCATCAATTTATAGCGTAACATATTTTTATCAAGACCTAAGTCTGCTTTTGGTGCCTCTAAATATCCTATTTTAAAGGCTGTGTGAAATTGCTTTACGGCTTCTGTATACTTTTTCATAGTTCTGTTTGAAAGGTTTTGCTTGTTCAAATTAGGAATCACTATTTAAATTATTATCATTTATGTGATTTCTAACGTATCTTTGACATCCCGATGCGTGTCGTTAAAAAATGCTATTTTGGGATTGTTTATTTTCGTTTAAAATTAGTAATATGTTCAGTAAAGGTCAATGGATTTTTGGTATTTTATTTGCCATCGTTTTTATTATTGTCATGATTATTTCCTACCGCAAAGACCTGAAGTTGCATAAGCGTTACTATAAAGGCAGTGTTTGGATCTTAATCGCCTTTATATCTTTTCTATTGATGATTACGGCCATTAAATTTGTATTCGTATAAACTCGGTTCTTCGAGTTTTTTAGGTATTGGTCTAAAATCTCCTTCCTATATTTATTTTTTCAGTTATCTTTTTCTTCTAATCATTTGGTTTATCGCTTTGTACTTAAACCGATTATAGTTTAAGCGCGCTTGTTTTATCTATGCTTTAACTGGTGCTTTTTTGCGTCATAGGGTGGTATTTTAAAAATGAGTATGCCATTTCCATTTTAAAATTTGAAATAGCATAAGGCATTGATTATTAAATCGTTGATAACGTGATTTTATCAGGCACACCAATTAACTAACCATAAATTAATACTACCCTTATGAAACATTCTTTACCGCTAATCCTACTTGGTCTTCTGTTCTATAGCCTCAATTTCAGCGCTCAAAACTATACTGGCAACACGGTTGACAATTACTCCGGAATTAATGGCGCTGTTTACAATCCCTCAAATATTGTGGGTACTAGTTTTAGAGCCGATGTCAATTTGATCTCGGTAAGTGCTTTTGGAGGCAGCGATTACTTTGGCATAAACCTGAGTGATATTTTAAAGTCTGATGGCGGTTTTGATATTGAAGAAGATTCTGAACGTTTCCCGACCAACTCTAACAATTTTATTTTTAGTGCCGATGTCCTTGGACCTTCGTTTATGTTTAATCTTAATAAAAAAAGCAGCATTGGAATCATTACCCGGGCCAGAGGATTTCTCAACCTAAGAGGTATTAACGGCGAACTGTACGAGACCGTAGTAGATGACTTTGACTCTGACAATGACTTTGATTTTGACTCCTCTAACCTTGCGGGTACCATTCACGTTTGGGGAGAAATTGGTCTGACTTACGGTCGTATTTTAATGGACAAACAACAGCACATGCTTAAAGGAGGCGTTACCTTAAAATATTTACAGGGCGCCGGTGGTCTTTTTATAAGCAGCCCAGGATTACAAGGGCAATATACTGCTGCCACTGAAAACTTAACATCTCAGGGCTCTCTTAACTTTGGTACAACGAATGATTTTAACAATAACGATGTTGAATTCAACAACCTTACATCCGGCTTTGGTTTAGATCTTGGCTTTACTTACCAATGGCATCCCAACAAAGATGATGAAGACTCGAGGTATTACCAAGATCCTTACAAATTAAAAATTGGCGTCTCAGTGACCGATATTGGGAGCATCAATTATAAGGATGCCGATGTTAGAACCTATGATATGAATGCCTCTGTGAGCACCGCCACCTACGATGAGGATATTGAAGAATTTTTAGATAACAACTATAACAATGCTGAAACCGGTGAAAGCTTTAAATTGAATCTTCCCACTGCCCTGCATGTGTTGGTGGACTATCGTATTACAAAGAAATTTTTAGTTAGTGGTCAAGCGAGTTTGTCTTTAGTAAAAGAAAACAATGAACTGAGTAATAGCATTATTAATACAGTAACTGTGATGCCCAGACTAGAAACAAAGTGGTTTAGTCTCTTTGCCCCTTTAAGTGCTAGACAATATGGCGATGTGGCCTTTGGAGCAGGCTTTCGATTAGGCCCACTGAGCATTGGATCGGGATCGGTTTTAAGTAATTTGTTATCAGACAGTTCTAAAACCACAGATGTATTTGTTGGGCTTAAGATTCCTGTGTATAGAAAATAAGTTTTAAAGCTATGACGAGTTCTGGTCCATACACCGAAGTCCAGAGATCTGAAAATAAAACTGATGTGATGACATTTTCCACATACGGAGATGTATAGAAAACCAGTTATTTTGATCCTACTATTACTTTCATTATATCATTTCTATAAGCTTAAGAAAAGAGCAACTTAGCCATTATGTCATAAAAAAGGACACCCTTCGGTGTCCTTTTCTTGAGCTTTATCTAGATACTATTGGTGTTCTAGTTTTCTTCTGGTAAAAATCCAAAGTTCTTGCTGTAGTCTAACATCTGACCGTCAAAACTATCAGGTTGAGTTACTTTGACTCTGTAAAGTTCTCCATTTTTATCAAATTCTGGTACTAAAACAGGGTTTACAAATCCGCTATACGGTGGCGATGTAAATTGTTTGTTACGCTCTAGTACTTCAGAATGAATAGCTTGATCTACTTTTACACCGTAACCCTCTACCAAATCTTCAACAGCTTGATAATCGCCTTCAGATTTGATACGTTGGGTTTCTCTTAATAATTGACCAAATAAGTCGTGTAATTTCTCATAATCGTTGATATTGAAATAGGTCTTTCCATCGCGGGTTACTTTTTCAATCACGTTATCTGCTTTTCCTTTCTCATAGGCCCAAGCAGAGACCCATTGGCGGTTTCTCATGTGTGCTTCTTCAACATCATCGCCCAAATTTAAACGAATTAATTGTGTCATGAGTCCGTTTCTAATGTACCCATCATAAGCTGCTTTACCAACCGATTTCCAGTCGTCCACTAACCCTAGCTCTTGCAATTTTGGACTGTATAAGTAATAAAGTCCTACTAAATCGGCACGACCTTCTTCTAAAGTAGAAGCATAATTTTTTAAAGTTTCCTTGGTTTCACCAACTCCTGGGTTCAATTGTCCGGAAGCATGACCAATCACTTCATGTAATGCAGTATGCAACTTATCGGCCACTTGACCATATTTCTCCTCTAATTCTAGTTCCTCTTCATCATTTACAAACTCTTTTAATCGGCCTGTAGTTCCTGCATTGTTATAGGCATTGATGATATTGCCTAAGGATACTGATTTACTCCCCACAGCAGCTCTAATCCAGTTGGCATTGGGCAAGTTCACACCAATAGGTGTGCTTGGTGATGCATCTCCAGCTTCGCCAGCCACATTTACCACTTTGTAAGTGACGCCTACCACATTTTCCTTTTTATGCTCATCCATTAAAGGAGAGTTATCTTCAAACCATTGTGCGTTTTTAGACAATACTTCCATCTTTTGAGACATGTCAAAATCCTTGATCTGAACGATCGTTTCATAAGATCCTCTGTAACCCAATGGGTCGTTATACACTTCAATAAAGCTATTGATGTAATCAATATTTCCATCGGTTGCTGCGGTCCAAGCTTCGTTATAATCATCCCAAGTTTGTAGATCGCCCGTTTTATAATATTGAATTAATAAACCTAAAGCATCAGCTTGCTTTTTATTTTCAGCAACATCTTTTGCTTTTTCAAGCCATTTGATAATTTCGTCAATAGCTTCGCCATATAAACCTCCAGACTTATAGGTTAATTCTTTAAGCTCACCGTTTTCTTTAACCAGTTTAGAGTTTAAACCATAAGACAATGGCTTTTCTGGATTTGGAGATTGCTTCGCTTTGTAATATGAGGCTACATCAGCATTGCTCACGTTTGGTCCGTAAAAATTTACTGCGGAAAGCCCTACGTTGTCCACCCCTTTTGCTTGATTGACTTTTTTGGAATCCTTGTCATTAAACAACACATCAAAAGCTTCCCCTTCTAAAGTGGCATCGGTATCTGCCAAGAGTTGCTTTAAGTATTCCGAAGAAAACCCAGGCTTCATCTTATCATTAGAATAGTGATGGTGAATTCCGTTTGAGAACCACACGCGTTTTACATACGTTTCAAATGCCTTCCAATCTTCTGTGGACTTATCACCATTATAATTGGAATATATTTGCTCTAAGGCTTTTCTAATTTTAAGGTTATGTCTGTAATTTTGATCCCAAATGATATCACGACCAGACAAGCCTGCTTGGGTTAAATAATACACGAGCTTTTGCTCTTTTAAGGTTAGATTTTCCCATCCCGGAATTTGGTATCGTAAAATCTTGATATCAGCAAACTGCTCTACGTTATAGTCAAACTCTTCCTGTTCTTCGACCATAGCAACTTCTTCTGTTTGCGCTTTCTTTTCCTCGTCACAGGAAAACATAAAACCCGCAACTAGAGCGAGCATAAAAACGGACTTCAATTTCATGAAAAATGATTTAATAGTTGTCTTACAAATGTACGTAAATATTACACATCTGTTAAAATTGATTATCTTTGGTTACCTATTAATCATCAATCGCTATCCGCCTTTATCATGAAAGTATTTAAATACGTATTCTTTCTTATTCTTATTGTTATTATTGGCTGCGCCATTTATATTGCCGTACAGCCAAATAGCTTTGAATTTAGTCGCAGTCGCGTAATCAATGCCCCTGCTCCCGTAGTGTTCAATACCGTAAATGATTTTGAAGAATGGCCTCGATTCTCTCCTTGGATGGAACAAGACCTTAAGGCGCAAGTTACTTATGATGACAAGACCGTTGGTGAGGGTGCAGGATATTCTTGGAATGGCGATGTACTTGGCGTGGGCAGTATGGAGACCGAAACGGTTGTACCGTACAAATCTATTGCACAACAGATTCATTTTGTAGAACCTTTTGAAAGTACCAGCGCCATTGATTGGACGTTTGAGCCTGTGGATCATGGTACCAAAGTGACTTGGAGCATGAAAGGCAAGCAAGATTTTATGACCAAGATGTACGTTGCTTTTGCTGGAACTATAGAGAAAAACACGGCACCAGATTTTGAACGCGGCCTTTTTAAATTAGACAGTATCACTCAAGCAGATATGAAAGCTTATACCATAAACATAGAAGGCATTACCCAACACAGTGGTGGCTTTTATCTTTACACTACCGCTTCTGTAAAAATAACGGATTACGAGTCAAAAATGCAAAGTCTCATGCAAAAAGTTGGTGGGTATGCCCGAGCCAATAACATTACCATTGCTGGAAATCCATTTGTAATTTATCATACTTGGGACAAAGACAATAATGCGGTGCTATTTTCCTGTTGTATTCCTACCAGTTCTAAAGTCATTTCTTCGGAAAGTGATATTCTCACCGGTCAGTTAGAGCCCTTTAAGGCCATAAAGACAACATTAAAAGGAGATTATACCAACCTCAAAGAAGCCTGGGACAGTACCATGGATTATGTGAGCCAATACCGTTTGACCCAACCCGAAGGCGCCGTTAGACTTGAATCTTATGTTACAGATCCGGCATCTACTCCAAATCCTGCCGATTGGATTACAGAATTGTATCTTGAAGTAGAATAAATACCTCAGTGCTTTTAAAAGTGCAAGAGCGATTAACGTATTAAAATGAAACAACTCATCCTGGTTTTTATTGGCGGCGGTTTTGGTAGTGTTTTGCGGTTTCTCTTAGGGAAATTCTTGAACAATACCGAAAATGGCATCCCCTACGGTACCTTTGCCGCAAACATTTTGGGGAGTCTGCTCATTGGTCTCATTTTAGGATGGGCCGCTAAGAGCGAAACCCTAAGCGCTAATCAGACCTTACTATTAGCCACTGGATTTTGTGGAGGCTTTACCACATTTTCTACCTTTGCCTATGAAAACCACGTCTTTTTAAAAACTGGAGATTTTGGAGCATTCGCCATCTATACCATTGCCAGCTTTATTGTAGGATTCTTAGCCGTGTTTTTCGGGATGTATCTCGCTAAATAAAGATGCATTGCTGTAGGTTTATTTGACCAAAAAAAAGAGAAAGTATTAAATCTTTTAAATTAACTGTTTTGAAATTTACCGTAAAAGATCAACTTCAAAGATCTGTTATTCTCAAAGAGCGACCTCAACGTATTGTATCGTTAGTACCTTCACAAACCGAACTTATTGTAGATCTGGGTCTGGAAGTAGCCTTGTTAGGAGTTACCAAATTTTGCGTACATCCTACTCATTTACTTAAAGACAAAACCATTGTTGGCGGTACAAAGCAAGTCCACTTTGATCGTATTAAAGCCCTAAACCCCGATGTGATTCTTTGTAATAAAGAAGAAAATACCGAAGCTATGGTTTCAGAATTAGAAACCATAGCTCCCGTTCATATTAGTGATGTTGGCAACTTAGAAGATGCCTTAGCCCTGATTACAATGTATGGCGAGCTCTTTAAGGTAGAAGATAAGGCCAAGGTACTTGTTACCAAAATTAAAGCAAAGCAACACGAGTTGGACGCCTATCTTAATGGCGTCCCTTCTCGCAGCGCAGCCTACTTTATCTGGAAAAAACCTTGGATGGTTGCAGCAAGCCAGACCTTTATTGATGCCATGTTAAGATGCAATCATTTTGAAAACGTCTTTTCACATAGCACACGCTATCCTGAAATCACCTTGGCTGATCTCAAAAAGAGACACCCAGAGATCATTTTATTGTCTAGTGAGCCTTATCCGTTTCAACCGAAACACGTACAATCCCTACAGGCTCAATTTCCTAACAGCAAAGTGCTTATTGTGGATGGTGAGGCCTTCTCTTGGTATGGCTCAAGACTCCTAAAAGCCTTTGACTACTTTAAAATGCTGCATCAAGATCATTTGAGTTAGACCCTTTGATATTTAAAATGCGTCGTTTTAATTTAGACGCTTCATAAAATAAGGTATCACTCAAACTCACATCACTTTGCATCACGTTGTACGCTTGCTCCATGAACTCATGGTAATTGCGCTCTAACTCTTTTAAAGAAAACATCTTTCTTAAATTAGGCGTCTTTTTTCCTACTCTACAAAAATGTGCATTCATATCCATTGGTTTTATTCCACTATATACGACGTAAGCCTACTACTGAGATTATGGCCTTAGGTTAAATAAATGTGAAATAAAAAACCTTGACGCATCACAAAAAAACTGTTTATGAGTCTATAAACTTTGCTTTGAGCCTAGAAGGACGGCGTTACTTTATATAATCATTGGTTCTCCCTACGTGGATCGTGATTAGCTTATTCACTACCCCGCTAAAAAAGCGGGGTTAGTTCAACCGATCAGACCATCTGCGCACTACGTGCTTGATGGTCTGGGGTTTCACTAAAAAAACAAAGATCGACCTCTGGCAAGGTCGATCTCTTAAACTAACTTTCTAATTCAATTAAAGAATGAAGTAATATTCTTTTTACTAACAGTACAAAGATGCAACATTGGTAAACTACTCATGTTACCTAAACATTAGCTTTGTATTAAGAATGTCTTAATCTCAGTTTTAAGAAGCTCTCTATGATAAGTTCTTCTAAAGGTAATTCTTGGAAATAATGGCTTGGGTGTCTTCTAAAGATTTGAATACATCAAAACCCTTGCCCTGGGTTCTTAATGCACCTAAAGTGTTGGCGTAATGCGCTGCCTTGATGGGGTCGTTAAAACGAGTGAAGCCGTAAGCCAGACCACCTGCAAACGAATCGCCGCAACCCGTCGTATCAATCACATCTTGAACCGGTACCGATTTTACGAAATGCTTGACCACCGTTCCGTTTTCCTTCGTATAAATATTACAACCCCTAGAATCTAAAGTGACGTATAAATATTCTACCCCAGCGTCTAGAATGTAAGCCGCAAAATCATCTAAGTGATCGGTTTGGTTTTCGTCATAAATGCTTTCATCGGTATAATCCCGATCAAACCAGCAGCAGAGGGATTCCTCCAAATTCATCTTAAGCACATCAATATAAGGCAACCACTCTTTATGATCTTGCCAGTATTTTCGTAGGCGTACTCCATCAGAAGTGACGTAGGTGGTTGGTCCGTGCGCATCAAAAATAACGCGTGCCTTACTTTTAGCCTTAATCAATTTTAAACTTTCGAGCGTGATTTCGAAGTCGGTAATGGGCACAAACACAAAGCAATCGGCATCTAAAAATGGGGTCACATCTTCCGCGGAAATGGGACTCATGTTGGCCACCTGTTTTTCTAGCCTGTTGTTTTGGTCTATAAAATTAAGCTCAATAATGGTCCCTCGGTCTTGTTCTGAAGACAAACCGTTGGTATTGATGGCTGGGTAATGTTTAAAAAGTTCCTTAATGGCAGGCGCCTCCGCTTTGTGGATGTTCGCAATAGGGATGACCTCACCATGCCCCTCCATTAATCTGGCTAAAGCAATGGTGGGATGCGTTACGCAACCATATTTTAAAATGGTTTCGTTTTTATGCGTTTTTATGGTATCCTGAGGGATAGGGCCTACAACGGCTATTTTAAACTGTGATGTCATCTAATCTTGTAAAGCAAATACTTTTTTAAGCAACTCGGTTCCTCTAGAAGACACTTTGGTTCTAATGTCTTTTTCTTCTACGGCAATCATGGTATACACCCCTTTTAAAGCTTCTCCCGTAACATAATCTGTTAAATCTGGGTTGACGTTATTGGTAAAGGGGATGGCATTGTATTTTGTAATCAGGTTGGCCCAAATTTGATCGGCCCCCACTTTGCTAAATGAGTTGTTGATGACCGGCTGAAACTTAGCATAAAGCGCTGTTTGCGTTTTAGCCGTTAAGTATTGGGTAGCCGCATTGTCATCTCCCAACAAAATGTTTTTGGCATCATTAAAGGTAATTTCCTTTACCGCATTTATAAAAATTGGGGTGGCCTCCCCTACGGCATCTTCTGCGGCGCGGTTGAGTACTTTTAAGCCTTCATCTGCCAAATTGCCCAAACCGATATCTCGTAAAGCTTTGTCTACCTTTTGCAATTCTTCGGGCAAGAGGATCTTAACCAATTCATTTTTATAGAACCCGTCTGTTTGGGTCAATTTGGCGACTTGTTGATCAATCCCTTGATCTAGCGCTTGGCGTAACCCTGCAGCAATGTCTGTATTGCTCAACACCCCTGGGCCTTGTGGCAATTGGTTGGCAATATCCTGTAACTCTGCACATGCGGTTACATTTAAAATAAGAACCAAGGCAACTAATCTCTTTATCATTTGAAGTATTTATGTGTATGTAACAAATATAGAAATTTAAAGATGAATTCTTTTCTTTTTCATTTGGCATCCTTTTTTGTCTTGATTTTGATGAAGATGCCCTAAAATGGGCTTATTTTAGAAGATAACCCCTTATATAATGTTCACAAAACCTTCTATATTTTTGAATAATCCGTAAATTCGCAGGACTAATACACTAGATCATTACGAATGAAGCAAGTTGCACCCTATACCCCAAAACATAAAGTAAGAATCGTTACCGCCGCCTCCCTATTTGATGGCCACGATGCCTCTATTAACATCATGCGCCGTATCATACAATCTACTGGCGTAGAAGTGATTCACCTTGGGCATGACCGCAGTGTTGAAGAGGTGGTGAATACTGCCATTCAAGAAGACGTGAACGCTATTTGTTTGACCAGCTATCAAGGTGGGCATAACGAATACTTTAAATACATGCACGATTTACTAAAAGAGAAAGGTGCCAGCCATATCAAGATCTTTGGTGGTGGCGGTGGCGTGATTCTGCCTAGTGAAATCAAGGAGCTGATGGATTACGGGATTGACCGGATCTACTCCCCAGATGATGGTCGGGAAATGGGGCTACAGGGCATGATCAATGACTTGGTACAACAATCTGACTACGCCATTGGCGATACCTTAAACGGTGAATTTGATATTCTGAAAGATAAAAACCCAAGAGCGATTGCTCGGGTGATCTCTTCTGCAGAGAACTTTCCTGAGGTGGCCAAAGCCACGCTCGATAACATCCATACCAAAAATAAAAGCACCCATACCCCTGTTTTAGGGATTACCGGTACTGGAGGTGCTGGTAAGTCGAGTTTGGTAGATGAACTGGTACGTCGCTTTTTAGTGGATTTCCCTGAAAAGACCGTGGGGATTGTTTCAGTAGATCCTTCAAAACGCAAGACTGGCGGCGCGCTTTTGGGCGACAGGATTAGGATGAATGCCATTAATAACTCTAGAGTGTACATGCGTAGTTTGGCCACGCGCCAATCTAACCTAGCACTTTCCAAATACGTGAACGAGGCGGTTGAAGTCTTAAAAGCGGCAGAATATGACCTCATCATCTTAGAAACCTCTGGGATTGGACAAAGTGATACCGAAATTATTGAACACAGTGATGTCTCGCTCTACGTGATGACTCCAGAATTTGGTGCTGCCACACAGTTGGAGAAGATTGACATGTTGGACTTTGCCGATTTGGTAGCCATCAATAAATTTGACAAGCGCGGTTCTCTAGATGCCCTTAGGGACGTTAAAAAACAGTACATGCGCAACAATCACCTTTGGGATATCCCTCAGGATGAGCTCCCCGTATTTGGTACCATTGCCTCACAATTTAACGATCCCGGGATGAACACCCTCTACAAAGCCATTATGGATAAGATTGTAGAGAAAACCGAAGCCGACTTAAAGTCGACCTTTCACATTTCCGAAGAGATGAGCGAAAAGATCTTTGTGATCCCGCCGTCCCGTACCCGATACCTTTCGGAGATTGCAGAAAACAACCGTGCTTACGATAAAACCACCGACGACCAAGTGGAAGTTGCCCAGAAACTGTATGGTATTTATAAGACTTTAGAATCTGTACTAAACAAAACACCTGTGCTTGACAAGGCTGGGATTGAGAGCGACTCTATTACGGTAGATGCCAGCACCGCTCCCGAAGGTATAGAAAGCACTAAGGATTTTGTACGCTTGTTGGTGAGTGAATTTGACCGTGTCAAACTCAATCTGGACCCTTATAATTGGGAAGTGATTATGGGTTGGGACGAGAAAGTGAACCGTTATAAGAATCCTATTTATAGCTTTAAAGTACGTGATAAAGAGATTAAGATTGAGACCCATACCGAGTCTTTATCCCATAGCCAGATCCCGAAAGTGGCCTTACCAAAGTATCAGGCTTGGGGCGACATTTTAAGATGGACCTTACAGGAGAATGTGCCGGGAGAGTTCCCGTATACCTCGGGGCTCTACCCTTTTAAACGCACCGGTGAAGACCCTGCGCGTATGTTTGCTGGAGAAGGTGGCCCAGAACGTACCAACAGACGTTTTCATTATGTGAGTATGGGCTTGCCTGCCAAACGCCTTTCTACCGCTTTTGATAGTGTGACGCTTTACGGTAATGACCCTGACCTTAGACCCGATATCTACGGAAAGATTGGAAATGCCGGCGTTTCTATCTGCTGTTTGGATGATGCCAAGAAACTCTATTCTGGTTTTGACCTTGCCAATAAAATGACCTCTGTGAGTATGACCATTAATGGGCCTGCACCGATGTTATTAGGCTTTTTTATGAACGCCGCTATTGACCAACAGTGCGAACTGTATATTACAGAACACGGTCTGGAACAAGAGGTGGACGATAAAATCACTGCCATTTATAAAGACAAGGGTATTGAGCGCCCCCGCTATAACGCCGAACTCCCAGAGGGGAACAACGGTTTAGGACTGCTATTGCTTGGGGTTACCGGTGACCTGGTATTGCCTAAAGACGTGTACCAAGACATCAAGGCTAAGACCATTGCCCAAGTGCGTGGGACGGTGCAAGCCGATATCTTAAAAGAAGACCAAGCCCAAAACACTTGTATTTTCTCTACAGAATTCGCCTTAAGATTAATGGGTGATGTGCAAGAGTACTTTATAGAAAACAACGTGCGTAACTTTTACTCGGTCTCTATTTCTGGGTATCATATTGCCGAGGCTGGCGCCAACCCGATCTCGCAATTGGCCTTTACTTTGGCCAATGGCTTTACCTATGTAGAATACTACCTCTCACGCGGGATGGATATTGATAAGTTTGGCCCTAACCTGTCCTTCTTTTTCTCTAACGGGGTAGATCCAGAATACGCGGTGATTGGCCGTGTGGCCCGTAAGATTTGGTCTAAGGCCATGAAGCAAAAGTATGGCGCCAATGCCCGTGCCCAGATGTTGAAATACCATATTCAAACGTCTGGACGTAGCTTGCACGCCCAAGAAATTGACTTTAACGATATTAGAACCACCTTACAAGCACTGTATGCCATTTACGATAACTGTAACTCGCTACACACCAATGCTTATGATGAGGCCATTACCACGCCAACGGAAGAGTCTGTGCGCCGTGCGATGGCCATACAGTTGATTATTAATAAGGAGCTTGGTTTGGCCAAGAATGAGAACCCGATACAGGGCTCATTTATTATTGAAGAGTTGACCGACTTGGTAGAAGAAGCCGTGCTGTTGGAGTTTGACCGTATTACCGAACGTGGTGGGGTGCTTGGTGCCATGGAAACCATGTACCAACGCAGCAAGATTCAAGAAGAGAGCTTGTATTATGAAACTTTAAAGCACAATGGTGACTTCCCTATTATTGGGGTGAACACCTTTTTAAGTTCTAAGGGATCGCCTACTGTGGTGCCCTCGGAAGTGATACGTGCTACCGAAGCCGAGAAGCAAGACCAAATCAAGACCTTGGAAAACCTTCATGAGGCCTTTAAGAATGATATTGCTGCGGTGTTGGACGATGTGCAAACGGCGGCCATACACAACGAGAATATCTTTGCGGTGTTGATGGAAGCGACCAAAGTCTGCTCTTTGGGGCAAATCACCAACGCCCTGTTTGAGGTTGGTGGGCAGTACCGTAGAAACATGTAAGCAGGACACCGCGATTTTGATTTCAAAGAGCTCAAGTGCATCGCTTATCCTGTCATTTGGTGGGATCTTAAAACTAAATACTGAAAAAAGTCCCGTTACCTGCGTATACGGGACTTTTTTATGTTTTATGGAACACCAGGGTATGCTATGCCGTAGCCCCGAGTATGATACGGGTTTGATACGGGTTAGACACGGCTTTGCTACGGGTGAAACCCCTGTTTGGTATGAGGTGTTTAGGGTTGACTCTGGTGTTTACCTCGCCTTCATTGGTGGTAAATCAAAGGCTTTGGCATCGTGCTCAAAATGATTGCGGTGTGCGCCATCACAAAAGGGTTTGTTATTGGACAGACCACAACGGCAAATGCCTAAAACGGTTCTGCCTTGTAATCCATAGGCGTTTCCTTGGGCATCTACGATTTCAAAATCGCCTTCTACTTTTACAGACCCATTACTATTAATGGTCAATTTTGTTTTGCTCATGTTGTTGTTTTTATTAGGGACAAAGTTGGGCTATTTTAGGTCTCGTTTTTTAGATTTTATAGAAAATATTGGCTTAGGGATTCTATTTAAAGTGGGTATAAATAATAGTGGTTATTATAAAGCCCATGCTTTGACGCCCTCTATCGAGGTGTTTTATATGGAATTTGTATGTGATGCTGATAGCACTGCCATATCCCCTATTTGTTTTTGTTTGGAATTATTTTAGTTGTCTGGGTTTACTGTTGACAGGTTTTTATTGAGGACTTGCTTTTGACAGCTTACTGTTGATGGTTTACTTTTGACGGTACTCTGTTGATGGCTTACTGTCGACAAATTATTGTTGGCGACTTACTGTTGAGGGCACTCGTTGCAAACGAGCGCTAGCGAGGCAATATTATCAACAATTGTTAATTCTATAAAAATGAGAGTATTAAATTATTAAATATCTTTGACTCATAATTTTAAACTAAAGGCTTATGAATACTTATTTTAAGGAAATTGAAAACAGCAATTATTATACAGATTTATACAACAGCATAGGAAGGAAATTATCCAATGGAAACTATTATTCGTGTAACAAGACTTATAATCCAAATCATTCAATTTTAGATAATGGTAGAAATTTTGATTGTAAAGTTATTGTTGATAATATTTACGATGTAAAAACTAAAGAATTGATTTACAGGGTTGAAAGGCACCTTGGAAATAATACAGATTACTTTACGTACGAAATATTTAATGTTAAATTGAATCATCAGGTAGAATCAATACCGATTTATATTGAATATTGAAAATTGAAATTCAATTTTTTTACTTTAGGAATGGTTTAATCTATATGTATTAAACATCTGCTCTATAATATAAATCTTCATTGGATGTTTGCCTATTGTCCTTCGAAGTACGTTTGGATTACCTACGGGTGAAACCTAGGTAACTATAGGTTTACTGTTGACGACTCACTGTTAACGGCACTCGTTGCAAACGAGCGCTAGCGGGGGTTTTGCATTTTCTACTGATAGCACCAAAATACAAACTATTTGTTTTTGTTTAGAATCATTTTATTTGGCTGGGTTTACTTTAGACGGATTTATATTGAGGACTCGCTTTTCACAGCTTAGTGTTGATGGATTACTGTTGACGGCACTCGTTACAAACGAGCGCTAGCGGGGGTTGTCCGCTTAAAATAAATGTAGCTAAAAACATCGAATATCGATTAAGTAATTAGCCGCAATTGGCCATACGCATTGTTGGCGGTAGTACTTTATCTTTTCAGCCAATCCTCAATTTTCGTATAATAACTCGTTCCATCTTCATTCCTTGGTGATATAACATAATATCCTTCATCAAAATATCCTCCAATTCGTCTTGATACGGAATTTCTACTTACGTATTCAATTCTTGGATAGATTTGTAGGTATTCATTACCCGAAAAACTGAAACCATCATCTCTAACAGGAAATAGTGCAATATTTCTATCAAATTTATGTGAATCTCCAAATCCTAATTCCCAATTGCACCATTTTGAATTAATTGCTCCTTCTGTTGCTAAAAAAATAAACTTATCGTTTTCTTTTATTTTTAGTTTAATTCGAGTGGCAGTTTTTCCAGAAGTAGTTTTAGGCATACCTTCATCAAGCCAATCAACATAAACATTTACATTAATTTTTTTCAAAAAAGAAATGACACTATCTAATTCTTTTCTTTCATCGTGCTTGTGTGATAAAAAAATTGTGGTTTTTCCAGTTTTACTTTCTGAAGAAAACTCATTTAGACTTTCCGTTACTGCTTTTGAAAAATATCTCGTTGAGTTTCTAAACTCATAAAGTTGTGATTTACTTAGAACGCTCATTAGTTATTTTTCCTTATTTCTATGGCTTCTTCAATCCAATCTTCAATATTCTCCTTAATGTAACTATATACATTAGTGCTCGTTTTGTATGGTGGATTATAACATTTTACTACTGATGATAATTTTTTTGAACCTAAAGTAAAATGTTCAAATGGATTATTTCCTTTGTTGGATTGTTCTCCATTACTATTTTTTAAATTGTGAATATTAATACCTAACAGTCCTTTTTTTTCTGTCCAAGCTCGTTCTATTTCGTAGTCAATCCATTTCCTTTTTGCCGTATCCTGACCAACCAAAACAATAACACAAGATTTACCTTTCATATTGTCATTAATCCATTTTTTGATTGCAGTTGCTCCACCATTTGTAACTTCTTCCCACTTATTAGCTGTTACAACCTTGTTTCCTTCTATTTTGCCTATACTTCTAACAGTTGATGCTCTCCAATTATCAGGTTTGTAATGAAAGCTTGTAAATACGTTTCTTGCCATAGTTTATTTGTTTATTGTTTTTAATAGTTCTATAATCACTTTCAATTTTTCCGACATTGAAACCTTATCGTCTGCTAATTTTTTAAGATACGGTAAAACAACTTTTGGTTTTTGATAATATTTATCGGGTTGCTTTAAGATTGTTTCAAAAATTGTTTTTGAAGCATAGTTGGTAAAGGCTATTGGAATGCATATATTTCCATTATGATGTGAGATTTCAAATTCACGAATTACACCATTTGCTTCAACAATTTTGCCCTCTTTTAATTTGTTTCCGAAAACAAAAATTGATATTCCACTCAGAGAAATCATTTTTTGTCTATAATCCTCCCACAATTCAGGAAGTTTTTTATTGCCAGATTCAAACTGAGGGAAAGGTTTTAAAATCAACTGACTTTCAGAATATTTTGAAGGTTTCAAATAAATCGCTTCTAAAGCTCCATTAATTACAGAACTTCCAATGCCCCAGCCAAAACCGTTAATAATGCGATAATCTTGTTCAATTATTTTTCTTGATAGTTTATGGATAAAACCTAATGCTTGATTTTTTTCAATTGGGTCATATACTTCTGCACTACCAGAGATAAATAATGTTTTCTTCTTGTAACGATTTTCAATTTCTTTGAGGATTTCTGTTATCTCGTTATAACTTTCAATTATTAGTGATTTAATTCCATAACGTTTTAAATCGTTTATAATAAGTGTTTGTTTCTTAGTATTGTAATCTAATGTAGCTTTATCTGGATTATTATTATCACTTAGAACGTGTTTCTTTACAAAGCAATAGTGTTGTCTTTTTTGTTCTCTGTATCTAAAATTTAGTCGACTCAGTACGTAATCTAAATTTGGGTCTGTAAAGCTGAAACCTATAAATAAAAAGGTTTTAGTTGTTAATTCGCCTGTAAGTGTATTAATGTATGGTTCGTGAGTTCTGTGATAATCTTCGTATTGTTCTTTTGTTAATATAGCTTCTGAAGGATGGTTTACATCTCCGTGCATTTTATAAATAACAATATCTCGTTTAGGTTTTGTAGTGAGTAATTGATTATTACTATATTTTACATCAACTACTTTATTTTCATTTTGGAATGCTTGTTCAATAAGTTTGTCATAATTTGTTGTCCAAACTGATGATAGTGGGAGACGAGATATTATTTGATGATTCTCTGTTTCTTCAACATTCTCGACAAATTCTTCAAGTATTTTTCTGTTAATTTTAGAACGAGTTCGATTCTCATTTACGTGATATTGGGCTAATGATACAAGGTCTGTTTCATTTGATATACTAAGTCCGAGGTCTTGAGCAATTTCATCCATTAATTCTGACCAATTTACATAACCTGCAGGTATTGATAATCCTGCACCTGCAAATATGGAAGCACTGCCTTCATTTAAATCTTTGACAAAATCTTTGATAAAAATTTCTATTTCATTCTTGAATTCCATATGTTTCTTGTGTTCTGTCTTGTCCTGAAATAGGTTGACCATTTTTTGGGTTAAAAAGTCATTATAAATGTCTAAAATTTACAGGGAACATTGACAACTTTTTTCAAATAATTCCCTTCGGGTTTTAAAAAAGTTGCCAACATTCCTAGGCCGTTTTCTTTCTGTATGACCTGTACTTTATTGGGTTGTATTTCTTGTGGATACATTCAGGTGTTTCGAGCCCCAGGCTCCAATGGATTCTTTGCTGGTTGTATATCCGTGTTGCCTGTTTCATGATTAGCCTTGCGATATCTACGCTCTTGATTGTTTTCTTGAGTCCGAACTCATACTTGAGTATCCCGTTTATCCTTTCTGCCACTGCGTTCTCATAAGGGTCATACTGCTGGGTTGTGCTAAGTATAAAGTTGTTTTTCTCTGCAAAATCAGTGAACTCTGGACAACAGTACTGTATGCCCCTGTCCGAGTGGTGAATGATGTTCTCGTGCTTGAATTCCATGTTCTTTATGGCCATGTCCAGAGCCTTTACGACCAATGTGGCCCTCATATTGTCGTCCAATGCCCAACCCATTAGTTTCTTAGAGTAGGCATCTGTTACCAGTGCCAAATAAGCGTGACCGTCATCTGTTTTTATATAGGTTATATCGCTGACAAATACCTGTTCGCTATGGGTAATTTCCAAGTCTTTTATGAGGTTTGGAGATTTGTATAACAGATGTTTGGAGTCTGTTGTAATATGATAGCGTTTGTTTTTTTTGATCAGCATTCCATAGGATCTTAGTAGGTCGAACAATGCATCTCTTCCCATTTTTATGTTGTTTTCCCTAAGTTCGCTCCCAATGTACTTGATCAATTTTCTACAACCTGATCTATAGTGGATCTTTCTTTTCTGACGCACAAGGTCCAGGACTGTTTGATCTCTTTTTTCTTTATCATGATTTGCCTTTAGACGTTTATAGTACGCCTGTTTGCTTATCCCGAAGCATTGATAGAGCCATTTTACCTTGTAAGGTCTTTTCTCTTTTTCTCTATCTCTTTTACTAATGCTTCGGGCAAGTACTTTTTTGAGAGATGCTCTCCCGTAACGTTTTCAAAGTCAGCTATCACGTCCTGTTGGAAGTCCTTGACGAACTCAAGTTCCTCGATGCGCTCTTTAAGTTTTTTGATTTCTTGGTTTTTACTCATTGTATTGGATTTGTTCTCGAAGTTACTCAATTTCTTGATCCAATACTCAATGGAGCTTCTGGGAATATTGTACTTGTTTGCAGCGTGATTGACGGAGGTCTGTCCGTTTGCAATTTCGTCAATGATGGAAAGTTTCAGGTCGAAACTTATTTTTTGGTACTGTTTTTTTCGGCAGGAGCCATTCTTTGGTGTTTCCATAGTGTACTAAAAGTGTTTAATTTTTAGTCAACCTATTTTAGGACGAGAGTTTCCTTTGTATTACCGCCAACGGTTGTGTATAAGAATAGTAGGGCAGTTAATGAGCGCAAACCATTCGGTTGAACACAAGCCGAATTTTTAATTTTTTATTATTATCTTTTTTTCTCAATAAGCCAAATTTAAAAATTTGGCAACTTCGCAAATGTGACATTACCATTAGGTTAAGCACTCATTGCCCTATTATTTTTATACGTTGTTGTAAAACGTTATTTTCAGAACTTGATGTCCGAAATTTTTTCATCTTTATAATATAGTTGGTATACTAAATTAGTATTCTTTGCTAACAACGTAAAGAACAACTCGCCAGTAAATTTTTTATATCTCGTTTGTCCAAAATATAGAACGCTAAGGTTTGGATTTTTTTTTGTTCCAAAATTTACCGGTATTTCAAAATTCACGTACCCATCAATATCATAATCATTAAAAATGTCTTTTTCAGACTTATCGAATGGTGGTCCATAATTTATTGGATTACCCTTTTTATCAAATAATTCAGTTTTTCGGTAAGGGATTAATTCAGGAGACCCTATGAAACCAGTATATCCTTTATAATCAGCTAATCGATATCTAATTTTGTTTTCTTCGTCTATTAGGGAAAACCCACTTAGTCTGGTTTTATTATCCTTTGGGGATTTTATTTTCGTTTTAATCATCACTTTTCTTAACTCGTCACTTTTGACTTTTAGCTGTCGTATCCCAACAACACTAACATTATCAACCAATTTGGATTTTTTAATTTCAATCTCAATATTGTCTTTTGTCGTCATTTGAGAAAATGATGCTATTGATATTAATAATATTAAAACTTGAGTAATTTTCTGCATTTCTATTTTTTAATGTTTTACAACGGTTTTGTATATGGCTCGTAGCGTACAAATTAGCAATTACCTTTCGGTTGAGCACGAGCCGAATTTTATAATTTTCTTATTATCTTTTTTCTCAATAAGCCAAATTAAAAAATTTGGCGGACTTGCAAATATGTCTTAAATTCGATTAAGCAACTAATTAGCTATGAGCTATATACGGTGTTGTACCCAGTTTTTTATTCGCTGTAAATTGTTAGTTCGACATCTCTTTTGCTATATTCTAAAACAATAATTTTGTTATTTTTTTTCCATTTTTGTTTAGTACTATTTTTGTCCGTTTGCAAGTCGTTAGGTTCTCCTAATTTGCCTTTGAGGTAATCTGAAATCCAATCAAATTTTTGTTTGTAAAGTGTTTCTTCCATTTCGCTATTGTTCATTGAAGCAACAACATCTTTAATACTTTGATTTTTGTTTCTGTTTTTTCCCCTTTCAAATTTCACTAACTCTATTTTCTTTTCGTCTTTTGAATAGTAATATATTGTTAATAACCTTAATTCTTTACTCTCAATTTTTCTATAAATTCTTGGCGTATTAACATCTCGACCATCAAGTCGATAAGTTGAAATTTTATGTTTTTGGGTAATATCCGTTGCATTTATCTCTTGCTCAACTTTGTCTATTTGGGTTAAAGTCAATGAGCTAAAATTTGAATAATAATTGTCAAAAGTATTTTCAACCCATTCATTCATTTCATTTTCGCCAAATACTGGTTCTTTATAAATATTGTTGAATTGGGTGACTTTAAAATCATTTTTGTTAATTTCTATAATTCCGTAAACAGAATCCTTGTCTGTTCGGAATTGAACAGATTGAAAGTTGTTATTTTGAATTGGGTTTCTTGTATCGTAATTCCATTGAAAAGGTCTGATTATAGATTTAAATTCGTAAAATGGAACTAACGTTTTGTTTTCTATTGTTCCAATTTTGGTTGAAATACTGTCTTTGTACAAATGGTAGAGTTTCTCGTTTGAAATGAATGATGTTGCTATTGAGAAAGTTGGGTTGAAATAGTCATTATCTTTGTATTCAAATATTACTTCCGCTCCATTTGTAGAATAATTCCCTTCTCTTCGATAACTATTTTCAAGGTCAGCAACAGCTTTTTTATAATCGTAGGGCTCCTTACTTTCATCCAACTCTGTTGGGTCTTTAATTTTCAAAACGGATATACCTGTTGTTAGATAATAATGGTTATTTAACTTATTGATTACTGGCGATGTTGCGCCAATTTCATATTGTTTACCCGTTTGTTTGTCTTTGAACCAAGTTACGCCACCCCATTCTCCAAAATCGAGAGAATAAACAGAATAGTCTTTATCATCGTAATATAAATCAATTCCTTTTTTTGTTTCTATCCAAGTGTTATTTGTTTGGTCAAGATAAAAAGAGTTGTGGTCATAATATTCCGTTGTAAATATTGTATCGTTCTTGATGTACAAATCGTAATAAAAGGTTTGAAGTTTTTTTGGAACATCAATTTGAGATTTTATTTTACCGTCTTTATCGAGAATGTAAAATTGATGATTAGAACCTGAACTAAATTTGTCATTGTCAGTTTTAAAGTAACAATAAAAATTATCGTTGTATTTCAGCCAAGGTCCTGGACTTCCAGGAATATTAATTTCAACATTTTTGATATTCACATTCAGTTCTTGAGGTTGGCAAGAAGCTGTTATAAATGTCAAAATTATTATGTGAATTACGGTTTTCATAAATTGGGTACAACGTGTAAGAGTATAATTAGTTGCGTGTCTATTGCACTAAAATAGTAAAAAGAAACAGCATTAAGGCTAAGCGTCAATTTTCCGAATAGTAGAGACCTAGCAATTAATTATACGCAGTGTTAAATACTTTAGCGACACGTGTTGTTTATCAGGATCAGTTATGCCGTAGAGATTGGACAATAACTATCGTCAAAAGCTGAACGACCGAAGGGAGTTCTGCTTTTACCGTTGAAAGGAAAAAAGCGGCTCACATTTCGAGCGGCTTTTTTGCCACGTATCGTTCTCGTAAGGATTACCCAGTGCTTAAATTCCGTAAGAATTGAATCCGTAATAATTCCGCGACATTAATATTCCGTAAGAGTGGATTCGGTAAGAGTTGATTCCGCAATATTGAAATTCCAAAAAGTTGATCATCAAATTATGGCTTTTGATTCAGTTCAGTTTGAAGTCCGTAACGTTTTAAACATCGGCTGTAAATTTTAATTTTCCGTGGACAATTAGACTAGTAATAACGATTTCGGAGCTATTGTATTTAACTCGTTATATCCCATTAAATCTCACTGTTTGTATGGTCAGCTTCGGGATAAGTCAACCTATCAATTGAAATCTATATCCTTATCTATATCCTATTTTTTCTAAAATTTGAGTCTCAAAAAAGTTATCTAGATCAAAGGTCGAGGGTTTTAAATGGATTGGTTTGGTTTGGTTTTCAGTATTATATTCTACAAGAAACTAAAAATACATAACATAACCTATACGTAGATCTACGTATATTTTGAGCGCAGCTGTTAAGGCATTAAAAGATTGGATTTGAAATGGGGTCGATAGCTTCTATTACAAATAGTTGTTGACCATCTCTTTAAAAAAGAACAATAAAAAAAAAAACAAAAAATTCTATTTTGCCTTTAAGGATCTATTCCCACTTCCCCACTATAACTTCCTAAAATCTCAGTACCATCCCAACTAAAATTATAATCAATATCAATTTGGATAATATCGCCCTCAGCATTATAACTTACTGAGTTTACTTGAGCAGCACCAGACAAATTACTACCATTAGAAGTAAAAGCCAAATCTTCTCCAAACGACACAAAAGCGCCATCGACTTTTTCAATGTCTTTTGTAAATTCGATGACACTGCCCAATGCATTTCCTGAATAGGTACCAGGAGTTAATTGGTCGCCCGTGTATCTCAAATCAAAGCGCCCTCTGTTTTCTAAAAAAGAGGCTAAAGATCTATCTGTTGAAGAAAAAATCAATACTTCAATAGGGCTTCCACTACCTCCAGAAGTTGAGTACGCAAAATCTGTGGCATAATTAACGCCATTCACCTTAAAGCCATTTGAGTTATAAGCTGAATCATCATCTGATGAACAGGAGAGGATTGATAAACCAATTACAATGCCTAGTATTACCTTTAGTTGTTTCATTGAATACGCTTTTAGTTTAATTTTTTTGTTCGTTATATCTACTATAATCTAACGATCTCGTATATCCGTCATTTACGGGCTAATATACACAGGCTTTTCGGTTCAATACTGGTTTTGGGAATTTCGCTTGCATACTGACGTAGTCGAATCCGCCGTAATTGCTATTATACATTGTTGTGTAGCGTTATTATTTTCCACCTATTTTTTCCCCTTCTTTTGCATTCAATTTGACTTCACTTAAATAACTCAATATTTTTCCTTTTGAGTCTACATTTCCGACATATCCAAATTCTGGCGAATAATAGAGAACATATTCTTTAGCTTTTTCTTTGTTTCTATTAGTTAATTGTTTGCAATTAACTGTTATACAATTTATGTATTTTTTTGCTGGTGTTTTAAACTTTTTGTCTTCCGCTATTACTTCATAACTCCAACTTTTATCATTTTCCGTCCATTTGTCTCCAAGTTTTGGGTTTACAGGTAGAACTATTGATTCTTCTAATGTTTTTTTGTCAATGTGATAATAGTTTTCAGTTCCTTTTCTGTAATAAGTCGTGTCAACATCGCCCCAACCATATTTTCTGTATTTCACATAATATTCTTTGTCAGCTATAATTTCTTTGTTATTATCAAAAGACTCAAAATAGTAACTTTTTCCATATTTATAGTACTTGGCACTACTTGAATTCTCAAATAGGCTTATGTATCCATCCATTTTAATTTGAGTGAATGAAAACATTGTTATTGATAAAATTAGAATTCCAATTATTTTTTTCATTTACAGTATATTTTTAAATGCTACACAACGCGTCAAATCCCATTAAATCTCACTTTTTGTATGGTCAGCTTCGGGATCAACCAACCTAGCAGTTGAAAGCCGTATCGCTTTTCTATACTCTATTTTACGGAAATTTGATATACGAGATGTATTTTTCATTAAGATATGGGTCTTGAAAAAGCACTATACATCAAAGGTCGAGCGTTTTAAATGGATTGGTTTGGTTTACAGTATTATATTCTACAAGTAACTAAAAATACATCATATAACCTATACGTAGAACTACGTATATTTTAAGGATGGTAGAATGGGGACTGGGGGATGGAATTGTGCTTTAGCTAAGAGCTGTTACTTCTTTTTTAAATCCCTTATAATAATTGCTATATCGGTAATAATTAAAGTGCAACCCACGATTATCAAACCAAATCCCGCAAATAATTGCTTACCACTGATATAAGAACTATCCCAATTTTGATAATTATCAATCATGTGAATTCCTCCATATATCATAAGGATACTTGAAGGATAGATTATCAAACGGGTTAAAAAGGTTTTAATGATTTTTATTTTTTTGTTAATCCTCTATAGCTGCTTGTTATAAATGAAAACTTGGTATTTCTTCTAATTTAGGATAACTCTTTTGACATGAACGTTAGCTTGATTTTAATCAATAATGTAATGGTTTACTTCAAATATATTAGCAGATTCCTTAGCACTATTGATATAAAAAACGCTAAACTTATAGACTTTAATTTAAAATGAATTTACAGTACTATTCTAAAATCAATTTTTTAGAAACTTTTCCTTTGTTTGTTTCCATTGTTACTATGTATAACCCAGACACTAAATTTGAAGTATTTATATTGGACTCTTTAGATGTTAAAAGCAACTGACCTATATTATTGTAAATACTGACACTTTTTAATTTGATGCCACTTTCTATTTTAATTGTGAATTGATCTTTTGCTGGGTTAGGATATAAACTAAACTGCTGGTGTACAAATGAGTCTGTCGTTAATACAGAGCTTAAATTATATACTCTTACATGTCCTGAATCTGTGCCATTTCCATCATTAAAAAATGCCCCTATTGCTAGTATGGAGCCATCTGAAGATAAATCCACAGTATTACCTGATAGATCACCTGCTGCTTCACCATCTATATCATTGCCTATTTGTGTCCAACTACCTGAGATATTTTGATACACACGCACATGACCTGAATCTGTTCCATTTTCATCATTATTAGAGGCGCCTATTGCCAGAACAGACCCATCAGAAGATAAACTTACAGAACTGCCTGATTGATTATCCATTGCTTCGCCGTCTATATCGGCACCAATTTGAACCCAATTATCTGAAATGTTTTTATAAGCACGTACATGTCCTGAAACTGACCCATTACCATTATTATATTGTCCACCAATAGCTAGGACAGAACCGTCTGAGGATAAACTTACCGATTGTCCAAATTTATCGCCTGCTGCTTCACCATCTAAATCGTTGCCTATTTGTATCCAACTATCTGAGATGTTTTTATACACCCGCACATGCCCTGAGTCTTCACCATTACCATCGTTATTTGGGGCACCAATAGCTATTACAGATCCATCAGAAGATAAACTTAGGGCATCGCCTGAGAGATCGATTGCAGCTTCACCATCGATATCAGCTCCTACTTGAATCCAGCTGTCTGAGATATTTTGATACACACGTACGTGGCCGGAATTTGGTCCATTACCATCGTTATTTGAGGCACCTATAGCTACCACAGAACCATCTGAGGATAAGCTTACGGCCTCGCCTGAAAAATCACCAGCTGCTTCACCATCTATATCAGCACCTATTTGGATCCAACTACCTGAAGTGTTAGTATAAATACGTACATGACCTGAGTTTGAACCGTTCCCATCATTAGAAAATGCTCCTATAGCCAACACAGAGCCATCTGAAGATAAACTTACGTCTATGCCTGAGACATCAAAAGTTGCTTCTCCATCGATATCATCACCTACTTGAACCCAAGTGTTTGAGGTGTTGGCGTATACGCGAACGTGTCCTGAATTTGAACCATTTGAGTCATTTCGCGATCCGCCTACAGCCATGACCAATCCATCGGCAGATAGGCTTACTGAGGTTCCTAATCTATCACCAGCAGCTTCTCCATCAATATCGGCACCTATTTGTATTTGACCAAAGCCTAATATTGGGAGTAAAATAATAAGTAAAAAAAAATCTTTCATGACGTTTTATTTTAAAAGCACAAAATAGAGCGTTTAAATTAAAATAATCAACATTTTTTTTATTAAATCGGGATGAACATTGAATCTATTATTTCAAACTCTAGTGCAAGTAAGTTATTTATAAAAACCTGAATTTGATATACGTAGAACTACGTCTATTTTGAGCGCAGCTGTTGAGCGATTAAAAGATTGGGTTTGAAATGGGGTTCGGTGGCTCTTTTTACAAATAGTTGTTGACCATCTCTTTAAAAGAGACATTCAAAAAAAACAAAAAATTCTATTTTGCTTTTAAGGATCTATTCCCACTTCCCCACTATAACTTCCTAAAATCTCAGTACCATCCCAACTAAAATTATAATCAATATCAATTTGGATGATATCGCCCTCAGCATTATAAGTTACGGAGTTTACTTGAGCAGCACCGGACACATTAGTGCCATTAGAGGTAAAAGCCAAATCTTCTCCAAACGATACAAAAGCGCCATCGGCTTTTTCAATGTCTTTTGTAAATTCGATAACACTGCCCAATGCATTTCCTGAATAGGTACCAGGAGTTAATTGGTCGCCAGTGTATCTCAAATCAAAACGCCCTCTGTTTTCTAAAAAAGAAGGTAAATATCTATCTGTTGAAGAAAAAATTAATACTTCAATAGGGCTTCCACTACCTCCAGAAGTTGAGTACGCAAAGTCTGTGGCATAATTAACGCCATTCACCTTAAAGCCATTTGAGTTATAAGCTGAATCATCATCTGATGAACAGGAGAGGATCAAGCAACCCATTAAAATACCTAGTATTATTTTCAGTTTTTTCATTGCATAACGTTTTCGTTTATTTTTTTTAGTTCGTTACGTCTACTGTAATGCAACGTAATTGTGTATGTTTAGTTGTGTTGGTAAGCAACTCAAACAATAAAAGAAAACGAACTAGATAGAAATCGGTAGGATTTTCCGAGTACGCACTAGCCAAATCAATTTATTATACACAGTGTTATAAAACATTATTTTTTATACATCCAATCATCGCTAAAATAGCCGTAACTATAAACAGTAGTTTTGTCATATTCAGTCGCAAAATTTTCTACTTTATCTCTTTTCAAAGTTCCAGTTAAAACAGCATTGGCTTTTGCATTTCCTTCTCCGATATTAGCATTTAGAATTGGTTCCAAAATATTTATCACATTTTTATTCTCATTGAATTCACAAATTTCTCTAATAACAATAACCTGTCTTATTAAGGGTCTATCTTTCTCTTTTAATCTCGCTACTGCATCTGTATATCTTTTTGTGGTATTAATTCCATCGTAGGCGTCACGGATACTGTCTTGTATTCCACCAGTCATAGTATAGGTTTCTATATAAGCTTTAATTACAAGAGAGTTTTTCAGGGCTTTTTCAAAATCGTTTTTTATTTGAAGTTTTGCATCAGCACTTATTTTCTGCTTTTTCAATTCAGCATTCAAGCCAGCAACAATTTTGGTCAGATTGTCTTTTTTCAAGTCATAATCTATTTCAGTTTTTTCAATATTCACTTCATTGCTATCTAATTCTAAAACACTATAAGTATTGTGAAATATATTTTTTCGAATATCAGCACTTCGACCCAATCCAGCATATTTTCCTTTCCCAGAAACATTTGGTCGTTCCTTTTTATAGTTTCTGTAAGTTGGTGTTGCAGAACCAAAACCTGTAGCTCTACAATCGTAATCTGCGCTACTGCCACATATTTTTTCCATTGGAACTTTCTTTTCACTAATCAATATTGTCTTACAACTTGCAAGAAGACTTATTGAAAGAAGCAGTAGGATTGTTTTAAACTTGTTTTTCATATAGATTGTTTTGGTCTTGATTATTACGTCCTACAAGTAACTAAAAATACATATTATAAGCTATACGTAGAACTACGTATATTTAAGCTCTTTTTTAATGAAATTTGTAGTAAAAATCTTAAAAACAAGGTTTTACGGCTCTAAACGTTGGTTTTTGCTGCTATAAAATGAAACTATTAGAAAACTAAACTGAGTTCAAAAAGATGAAGTGGTATTTCGCAATGCTGTATAAGAAAATACTAGGTTAGATATGTAGTTCTCATAGGAATTGTCAACCTAGGAATTGACAAGGTCGAAGTTTTGGAATGATTGGTTGATCTCGGGCATCACTTTTTCAAGTGACTGCAAATAAACCACATAAACTATACGTAGATCTATGCGTATTTTGAGGGTGGTGGATTAGTAGTTGAGGATAGAATTTGGGAGTGTGCTGTTGTTGTATTTATTTGTAGATTTTGGCCACTCCTAACGTAATTACATAATATGAGCAGCTTGATTGATTTAGCTTCTAGCTTTATAAGTACACCCCATATAGAAAATATAAGAGGGTTTTAAGAGGTAGTTGAGAACAGATAGTTACGGAGAAATATGTGTTAGCATCGGGGCCTTATTATTTCTATTAGCGACTTTCGTTTTTGAGTAATTGCGTCATGTGTTTTATGGCATAAGCCAAGAGATCTTCTTTCTCACTGACATAAACATCTGGTGCAATACCGTAAGGATCAATAGGGTTTTCTTTAATATCGGGTGCGCGGTAGGACGTAGGATATGCCACCGTAAAACACCCTAAGTCTAAATGAAAGCCGTTAAAGCCATCGACAACCCCAGCCGTATTTTGACCATAGACGACCACTTTATCACTTTGATTGACGCGATATACAAAGGTTTCACCAGAGCTATAGACCTCCTTATCTGTTAAAACAATCACCTTTTTGGGGCCATTGTAAATAGTGTCTGCCGTAAACGTCCATTCTCCTGTTCCTTTAAAATAAGCAGTCCCTTTATTTTCTACAAACATCTGGTATTCCGTTTTTTCTTTCTCTGCATATTCTTCAACAGTTAAACCATTGGAGGCCGCAAATGCATTTATGAGATGTTCTGTGTTATCCTCACTAAGCCAAAACCCGTTGGAGGGTAAGGTGATAGGACCGGTTAAGAGGTAAGGAAGAACTGGAAAATAAGTGGCATCACTCCCGCCAGTATTTCCTCTTATATCAACCACCATAAAATCAGATTTTAAAATCTTGTCGTGATTTGCTTTCATGATGCTATCTACATATTCTGGTTCAACAGAATAAAAATCTGGCAGTCTTAGGTATGGTATTTCATCAATATAACTTATATGAAACTCATCGTATTTAAGTTCAATCTCGCTAAGTTGCTTCTTGTTCTCTACTTCTGGCCATAGCTTTTCCCATTCGCCTATCTCCTCTATTTCAAGTACGCCATAATCTTTTTGTACACCAGAGGTACTTTTTACCGTATGATTGCCCATCATATAGTTGATTTGATAGGAGGTGCCAAAATTTGAATACAGTTCAAACTTAACTTGCCCTTTTTGCCAATTGGTATTGCTGCTTTCTAGTACAACCCCAACAAAATCTCTTTTCGGCTTACTATGATTCTGACTTGGCATAATGGCAACAGTATAGCTGCCTCTTTTCCAAATTCCTAAAAGCGGATTGAGATGATAGGCTTGTTTTTTATAATTGTCCCTGAATTGCGCTTCAATTACCTCTACATTCTCCATATAGGGCTCACTAACTTGGTTATCGGAATCAAGAATATAATTATGTCCATCTCTGAAGAATTGAAGATACTGCTCAAGAACCTTTTTACAATCCCTTAAACTGGTGCTTTCATTTGCCCTGTCTCGAATTATCGCTTTGTGTGCATTGTACAGATCTCTGTTCTCGGTGGTGACTTTGTAAACAAATAATGAATAATTTTCTTCATATGCCTTTACAGCCTTTTCATATACTTCAATGCACTTGCAATCTTGAGCCTGTACGGGATGTATTGCTGCAATAGTCACAAAGAAAAAGAATAGGTGTTTTAGAAATGTGTTCATTTGTGTAGTTGTTTTAGTCTTTTATTACATTGTCAATTGGCTTTTGGCCAACCTTAAGAGGAGGTTCTGTTGTTACAAAATCATTTATGATACCTACCAAATATTAGGAAAACGTAGATCAAAGGAATTAGAAACAGAGCTGCTGCATCTGTTCTGGGTGGTATGTGTTGAGCAGATCTCTTAATCTGGCGATCATATGGATTCCAAGGTAGGCTATCAATACTATGCAATCCCCTTATTCTTTTTAATTTCAGTTTTTCCAATTACGCACAACAGGCTTGTATATGGTTAGTTGCGTTATTATGCAACTAAAATAGTAAAAGAAAAGAAACCGCAGGCAGCACTATCTGATCTTTTGAGTAAATTGGGATTACGAACGCCATCTGGACATACGGAAAGATGAACTCTGGATGTTGTAGAGGCAAACGATTATCTATGTGTATTATAAATATTGTAATTGTCATGTCCTATTTTATCTTTAAAATGTCAATTTGACACTTATTTAGGTTAAAAACGACCATAATTCTGAAAAATTGACACTACAATAGCTGATTTCCTTAAAATTGGTAGGGAAATCTATCATGAATCTATTTTGGTATTTTTTTTGTTTTATAGCTAGCGAAATCGATAGGGATTTCAAATTTGAAATAATGTTTAATTTAAAATTTTGTAATTATGAGCAATTTAGTTAGTGTTCCTAAAAACGGAAGTTTAGCGAACAATAATTCAAATCAAAACTTCCCAACCTTATCAAATTGGATAGACGATATCTTTAATCGAGATCTGCCCTCAGTATTTACATCAAACTTCAATACTGGAATGACATTACCAAAAGTAAACATCAAAGAAACCGCTGATGCTTTTATTGTAGAAATGGCAGTTCCTGGTCTGAAAAAGTCTGATTTCAATATTGATATTGACAATCAATTATTATCAATTTCTACAGAGACAAAGGACGAACATGAAGCCAAAGATGCGCATTATACCCGTAGAGAATTTGGTTACTCTTCTTTTAAAAGAACCTTTACTCTGCCTGAAAGCGTAGATGATGACAAAATTAATGCGAGTTATAATGAAGGGATTTTGAACATTCTCTTACCTAAAAAAGAAGAGGCTAAACAAAAGCCCGCACGAAGCATTAAAATTTCATAATTGATTCACTTACTTTTTTGATTGAAATATCAGCTATTTGAAAGGAGACTGAGCGATCAGTCTCCTTTATACTACAACATTGTTTAATCTCTATATTTTAATAGGATGCGAAGAAAGTTTAAATCTGGAGATTGGGTAAAAGTTAGAGGAAACCTTGCCGCTCTAAAAAAGCATGTTTGAAATAGGTTACAAAGAAAGATTTCATATTTGGCATGATTGATCATGACAGGTATTAGGAATGTGTTTGGACTAAAATGGCAAACAACAATCTCGAGTATTGTATCAAAATACGTTGATTAAAACGATAGAAACCGGTGATTTGTTCACCAGCTTTTTAAAAAGATCAAAAAGTGAGTTCCCAAGTGAGTTTAACTAAAACCTAAAGTGATGAGAACACCATTTTTATTAGTTATAATTGGGTTGTTGGGTGTGAGTTGCAACCCTCAATCTCATGACATCAACCCTTCGAAAACCAAGGAAAGTCAAGACAACATAGTTGAAACACCCAAGGGCAATTGGAAAGTAGATAAAACTTATGATGACAATGGGAATTTAATTAAATATGACAGTATCTATTCTTGGTCTTCTGATGGCAACTACGACAAGCTATCACCGTTTGAGCGCGATAGCCTGATGCAAGCTTTTAAATCAAGATTTTTTACTAGTTTCTCAAGATTTGAAAATGATGGGTTTGACCCTATTTTTTCTAATGATTCCCTTTTTAGCCAACATTTCTTCAATGACGATTTTTTTGGAAGTGATTTTGGTTCAGATGTTATGGCTATTGATAAAATGAGGCAACAGATGATTGCAAGGCAGCAAGCATTTTTAGAAAAGTATCAGTCAGAATTCTTGAAACCTGAAGACGAAAACTAAGTGGTTTTCGTCTTTTTTTGTAATGTGAGTGCCGCTTCATTGTGTGTTGTACTAAAGGTAATTGTGTCTTTTCAATTTGGGATGGTTAACTGATTTAAACTGAAAACACATAATTAATGCTACACGGCGTTTTAAACTGGGTTTTATTCAATAATACCATTAAAAGTCTTGGATTCATTATATACTGTAATTCCGAATAGATTTCATTTTAAAATTCCGACAGCCTTAAATTCCTTTTAAGACTGACCAAAATGAGATGTATCATGATGTTTCGTTTTTACTTTTTTTCCAACGCGTTATATCCCCAAATGAATCATCTTTAAGGTTCATTATTTTAAAACTCATATTGAGTTGGATTGCATTACCGTAAGTAATACCTAGACGCTCGTATTTATGATATCCTTTGTGATTTTTAAGACATGAGATGATTGAAATTATGATTATTCCATTATTGTAAATGATTTTGGGTTTTGATTGACATCTAGTGACCATTTTATTTATATTTAGAGCTAAATACTCACTAAAACCACAAAAACCATGAGAAAAATTACTTTTACAGTTCTTACCTTATTTCTATTTGGAAATGCTTTTTCACAAGCCCCTATTTTTGATCCGTCTATGACCGTAACTGGATATTTAACAATTAATTCGCCGTCATCAGAAGGGATTGATAAAATTATTGACGGAAACATTACCACAAAATTTTTAGATTTTGATGAAGATGATGGTGCTGGTTTTATTGTAGACTTGGGAGGGACATCAGAGTTAGCCCAATCTATAGATATTACAACGGCTAATGACGAACCCACAAGAGACCCAACTTCAGTTGAAATTGCCGGTTCTATAGATGGTACTAATTTCACCAGTATTGCCACGATTGATATTCCTTGTATAGAAGACCGATTCTTTACTAGAACTTTTGATTTTGACAATACAAATCCTTATTCCTATTACAGAATTAATTTTATTCAAGAATGCAATAATACGGCTAGTATGATTCAAGTAGCAGAAGTTCAGCTATTCGATGCTCCTCAACTAAGTGCCCATACTTTTGAATTAGAACAACAGTTTCGTATTGTGCCAAATCCAAGTCATGGCATTTTCAAAGTAAGCGCGCCACAAGACCTAGTTATAAAAAATGTATCAATTTATGACGTTACAGGAAAATTGGTATTAGTAGCTCATGCAGAAACAGAAGTCAATGCATCAGAACTTGCTAAGGGCTTGTACCTGGTGAAAATTTCATCTGAGATTGGAACTATCTCGAAAAGGATAGTTATCGAGTAAGCCCAGCGTCTGAATGTCTTTAATTTTAAAGATCTATAAGCATTGCGCCTGCCTCTTGGCAGGCGCAATGCTTATATGTGGTCCTGATTGCTGCATCCAGAGGTTTGAGTTTCGTTTTCTGAGTATCAAAATCTTATCAATTTCAAAAGCAATTTAGCAATAGTTTTGACTAATCAAATGCTTCGTCATAAACGTAATTAATCATTCCCTCTGTTATGATAATTTCATTTCCATCCACTACGGTATGTCCAGAAAATGTCGCACTAAAACAGGAATTTGTGTTAACCGTAACAGTATTTTGAAATGCTTCTTGAACAAAATCAATATCTTGATAGCTTCCATCTTGAAAATGTAAATAATTAAACATTTCAATAATGTTTGTTCCTGTTTTTTTGTATGGAAGTTTTATAATTATAGCATATGAATCCTCCTGTGTTTGCGTATCTGCTGTATATAGCCATAAACTTAAGGTATGACCAGAGCCGTCGCTATCTAAGTCAATTCCTCTTCCATTAACGTCAAATTCCTTTACTTCTCCATTGATTTCCATAGAAATGATTTCAGTTAGCGGACAGCGTTCGGTCTCATCATCTTTTGAACAGGCCGTAAACATAATAAATTGATAAAAAGGATCAATGCATATCGAGTGTTTCTCATTACTTGTAATTTTTTAAGTGTTGTTCCCAACACAATTGTATGCAGTAGGTTGGTTTGGCTAGCAACTAATTTAGTAAAAAAAAACAAACCAATGGCTAATCTTAAGGATTTTACAACTACAAAAAGACCGAGCAAAACCAATACCTAACGAACAAGTGAATAAGGCGCGATGTTGCACGTTTATAAATTCTTGTTTATCTGTTTCAAATTTTATTCTTTCTGGGGAGCTATAGATATACTTTATTTTGTTTTTAAGAGATAAAGTCTCATTGTATTGAAATACAATTTGTTTAATAAAAAGTTAAATAAGTTAAACAAAGCGAAATGAGCCTTATCTTTAAACCTATACAAACCACTAAAAACAAAAATTATGAAAAAGTTAGTACTTATTTTAACCATTAGTATGAGCCTCACCTTATCACAAAATGCCACTGCTCAAGAAACAATAGTAGATGTAGCCGTTGGAAACGAAGATTTTTCAACCTTAGTCACTGCTTTAAAAGCGGCAGATTTAGTTGGTGCTTTACAAGCCGAGGGTCCGTTCACGGTTTTTGCTCCAACAAACAAAGCTTTCGAAAAAATTGATTCGAAAACATTGAGCACTCTGCTAGAAGAGAAAAACCAGAAAGCATTGGCCAATATATTAACATATCACGTTATATCTGGTAATATCACTGCAACCGACGTTGTAGCTGGTTTAAAGAAAGGAAACGGCATAGTAGAATTAAAAGCATTAAATGGCGAAGTTCTAACCGTAGTGCAAAAGGATGAAAAGATTTGGTTAAAAGACGCCAAAGGAAATTACAGTGAAATTATAGCTACAGATGTAAAAGGTAGCAACGGTGTAATTCATGTGATAGACACTGTAGTAATGCCTAAGTAATTGGGAATAATTTGTTATGAAAAAGAAAAGCCTCGATCATTCGAGGCTTTTTTATGATCTCATTTTTTCCAAGATTCTAGATTGTTTAGATCCAGTGATTTCTACAAAAATCTAGGTTTTCATCAACGGTTGCCCATCCTGAAACACATCTAACTCTTCATAAATAGTTGTAATGTCATCAACGCTATTCGTGAGGACAAACGAACCAAAATAAAATCTGAAGGATTTATCTGCAATAAGCAAACCGAGTAATTTTGCTAGGTGATGTCTCGGCTAATGAGAAACGATATCGCCCAGCCCATTTAGTTTTCAATGATATCTTTGAGTAGTTTCTTTGCCGTTTTACTTAATTCATTCGGAGTTTTAGGCCCACTATGGTTTGTGATAATGGATATTCCTAAATTATACTTTGGAAAAATAAACAACCAATTTTGAGTTCCAATTGTACCGCCGTGGTGATTGTAGGATGTCCCGAATTTATCATTCCAAATTCTCCAGAAATATCCTAATTTTAAGGTTTTCCCTTGTTCGAATAAGACCTTATGAGATTCAGAGATTATGGGGTTTTTGCTATTCAATTGCAAATCGATATAATGCATCATATCGATGATTGTCATCTTTGCGCCACTTCCCGTTGCCCAAAGCCTATTGAGCTGATTGGGTGAAAACGATGTGTTATCCATCCAATAGCCACGGACAAGTTTTGCATTTTGTGCTTTGTTTAATTCAATGGCTGTATCGACCATTCTGTAATCTGTTAGAAAACTTTCTTTAAATAATTGATCAATAGTTTTTTGGTAGACTGTTTCCAAAATAAATCCAATCAACTCTGCTCCTGCGTTGGAATAAGAATAGTTTACTCCTGGCGCTTCTGTTATAGACACCGTCTTCAAATCTCTTAGAAATTTTTGCTTGTCGTATGATTGTTCCAATTCAAGATAGGCATTAGGTACGTTTTCATTAAGTTTTTCAAACACACCGTTCATTTTCATAGGCAGAAACATTGGCAATCCACTTGTATGTGTGAGCAAATGCTTTATGGTAATGGGTTTGCCCATGTAATTTAAATTTGAATAATCACCTGGAAGAAACGTATTGATGTCGTCATCCAATTTTAACTTTTCTTCCAGCACAGCTCTAGCCACCAAATACCCTGTCATTGTTTTAGTAACGGAACCTATTTCGTAAATCGTCTCGTCAGTTGGTGGATTGGATTTGCCTTTTTCAATTTCCCCAAAGTGTTGGGTGTACATTTGGCCATCTTTATAAATTCCGATAGATACCGAGGTGCGATTTTTGTTTTTCAGAAAATTGCGACCATTTTTCTGAATCGCTTTTAAAATATTTTCTTCAGAATGCTCCTCTTGAGCCCAGCATTTACTACTGGAAAAAGCTGAAATAACGATAATGGCAATACCTAAAAAATATTTCATTTTCTTTTAAAAAATTCAATCAAAAATCAAACCACTTTCTACTGATACTGACAGCTTTTGGTTGATGTTCATATGTTGGCAACTACGTATTTGCGCAATTCATCATCCTCAATATTTGGCAACTAGTAAATGTGTTTTTTCTCTTTCAGTTAGGTCCTTGTCGACCGTAACATCTCAGACTCAAAAAAATTATAGGATGATTTTTGAGCGACGTGTATAAGTTATAAAATTTATACTGAATTTTATGAATATAATGCCAAGTATAGCTCAGGCCTTTCACGAGTGCTTGAGGGATGAGCAATGGAGCGCGCTGGGCTAGCGTTGTTAAATCATTAAGTATTTACATTGCTAAGGATAATAAAAACGGTTTACACAAATATTGGCAATGGCTAATGTGGCTTGATCAGACTATTGTCTATCAAATACTTAAGTAAGACATTGATGTGTTTAGACGTATTTCTTTTCTTGAGATGCGTTTGACAACCGGCTTTTCTTTAATAGCCACGATTTGCGATAATCAATATAGGCCATAATTATTTGACCTCTATCTCATATTTGAATGATTGGTCTTTTCTATTCGTAACAATGATATTATAATTGCCTCTAATAAGAACGACATATGAATCCATAGATTTATTTTGAAGTTCAATTATATCTACAGGAATTGCATTTTTAATATTTTCACCTTTTTTATAGGCTAATACCATAATGGGATCGTCTATTTTCTTATCTCATCTCAATTGAACTATGGGAATTATTTACATTTGCCCGGGATGAGATCCTGTTGCTCATATGATCGTGTGAAGATTACTGATTTGTATGATCTCATCTTTTGCGGTTTTACCACAGCGCTTTTATTTAGCTTATAGAAAAAAGTATGCACATAAAGTTTGATAAATTTATAATGGCGATTATAATGGTGATCATTATTGCCTATGTGTTCCCACAATGGGGTACAGCCGATAGTGCGGTTCCTATCAACACCATTAGTGCGATAGGAATTTCCTTGATCTTCTTCTTTTACGGGGTGAAATTGAGTCCGTCAAAATTGAAAGCCGGACTTTCAAACTGGAAATTACACTTGCTAATACAGACGTCTACCTTCCTTCTCTTTCCCTTATTAGTACTGATATTTAGACCTCTAATTGAAGACGAGGCGCAAGAAACCATCTGGTTGGCATTTTTCTTTTTGGCAGCCCTCCCCTCTACCGTAAGCTCCTCTGTGGTGATGGTATCTATCGCCAAAGGGAACATTCCGGCTGCTATTTTCAATGCCAGTATCTCAGGGATTATCGGTATTGTGCTTACTCCACTTTGGATGGGACTGTTTGTTCATGACGCTCAAACTGATTTTGATTTTACAGCGATTTACACCAAACTTATCGTGCAAATTATTTTACCGGTTGTGGTGGGCATGCTCATGCAGCGCTTTCTAGGTGATTTTGTGCAGCGACATAGCAGTAAATTGACCTTGTTTGACAAAAGCATCATCTTGCTCATTATCTATAAGAGTTTTGCAGAATCTTTTTCAGAACGGCTGTTCAGTTCGGTTTCGGTTTTAGATTTGCTAGCTTTATTTGGAGGTGTATTAGCTTTGTTTTTGATGGTGTTTGTTACCACAGGCTTTTTTTCAAAGCTGTTAGGCTTCAGTATAGAAGATCGAATCACTGCTCAATTTTGTGGTACTAAAAAATCATTGGTTCATGGAACCGTATTTTCAAAAATACTGTTTGGCAATATGGCGGCTTTGGGGTTAATTTTACTCCCCTTGATGCTTTTTCATGCGTCTCAGATTATGATCATTAGTGCCATTGCCTCAAAATATCAAAAACGCCAAATGCTGGAATAAGAAATGGATTTCATATCAATGCTTTACAGTTGGATTCAATTTTAAAGTCTTGGTTTTAGATTATCATCATTCATTCGTTGTGATGACAAAAATGATCAAGGGTGTATTTCCAATATTTTTTATGGCATGAAAGCCCTGACCTCTTACGGTTGTTATGTTTCCTTTTTGTATGCTGAACGATTTTTCGGTGGCCTCCTCATGTGCTTTTTCTAGGTATTCACCATGACCCTCCATAACCACATATAATTCTTGTTCTTTTCTTGGTCCGTGCGTATGAAAACCAACCGAATCTTGAGATGTTGGCAGTATCATATAGGCGCCAATTCTATTATTCACCAACTCCTCGCTCGAAAACATTTGCAACAGATACACCGCACCGTCACCCCCATACATATTGGGCCTTTTGTCATATTGCATGACCTTTCTCGGTGGTTTGCCAAAATGAAAGGTATTGAGACTTAAATATTGTGTTGTGATCGAATTGATATAGGCCAATTCAGTTTCGGATAAGGGCTCTCTTTTTGATGAATTCATATTGTTCAAATTGTTGTTAAATGTGTTTCTATAGCTTTTATCAAGTGATCCTGTCATCAAAAAAATCAGCAGAAATCCAAGTACCGTCTAGACTACTCATTTTAGAACTCCGTTGATTTTGAAATTTTATTTATACGGAATTTCCCTGAACCACTCCCAAGGCATATGACTGTTCGAGGTTGTATATTCCAATAACTCTTTATAAATGGATGCGGTGTTTTCAGAATTACTCATAATTAAAACGCCATAGCCCTTTTCTGGAAAAATAATTGAATAATGATGAAATCCAGAACCCCTACCTTCTTTAAAGTAACCTACGCCATTAGGCGTTTTGAGGTATCCCCAGCCTAAACCATATCCCAACTCAATATCTTTATAGGTATCTGCTTGAGCATGTACATCATCTATAATTTGTGATAATGGCTTGATTTCGGTCTGCGGACTGAACATTTGACGATAAGATTTCTTACTAATGATTTCCTTATTGAGAACCGCTCCTAAAAATCTAATATAGTCTTCAAATGTTGTTTCTAATGTGCTCGCTGCTCTTGGCTCATTATCCTTGTCTTTATTGTAAATTCCACCATTTTTAGCATAACTGATAGCAAAATCATTCTCAAATCTATCTTTCCACTCGTAAGATGAATTTTGCATCCCTAAGGGTTCAAAAATAATTTCTCGGGCCAATTGTTCCAATCCTTTACCAGTCAATTTCTCTAAAACTACCTGTAAATAGACAAATCCTTCTCCACTATAATTATAAATTTCACCAGGTGCTGTAAACACTTGTAGTTTTTGGTCTTGCGACCTCCAATTTTGAAACCCCGATGTGTGATTCAGACACATTCTTGCCGTAATTTGACTATACAAGGTATCGTTTTTTAAATCTGAATAATCATCGTGCCACCGTGTTAGTGGCTCATATTCATGTATCTTTTTGGGTAGATAGGATTCTAAAGGTGTATCCAGTTCAATGACTTGATCTTCCACCAATTTCATCACGATGATACTAAAAACGGCTTTACTGAGAGAAGCACCGTACATATTGGTTGAATCTGTAAGCTTGAGCTGTTTCTGAACATCTTTATAGCCCACGCTATGTTGATATACCTGCTGATTATTGCTAAAAATAGCCAATGATGAACCTTGTACTTGCCCCTGTTCTACAAGATGATCTATTTTATGAGATATTGAATCCTTAATAATTGTACTACCGTCAATACGTGTGACCAAATTGTCAGACTTTGGTGCACAACTGTTTAAAGTGAATACTCCCATAAGTATGAGGAGCCCTTTTAATGCTGATGAAGGTTTATACCTTAGGAAAGGAATTGATAGCGGATAAAAACATTTTTCTTTTTTAATGACATAGATAATATTAAAAATCACAATACAAATACAAATTGGCACTGTTGCTATAAAAATTATAAAACCCCATTTCTCAATAGTCATTAAACTAACAAAAGAAAGAAGAACGAGTAATAATGCCGTAATTTGAAAGTTGATGACCTTAATGCCCTGATGATCATAGATTGGGTTATCCTCTCTTTTATGGATCCATACAAATAGAGGAAGTAAAACATTACACAAAGGAATAAAAATTCCTAAAAGCGGAATGGCGTGAAGTAATAACAACCACTTTTTCTTGATATTCTCTTCCTTTGGATTGCATAACGGAAGCAAATCACTAACCTCAACATCCAGAGCTGCAGCCAAAAGCTTAATAGTATTGAGATGGGGATTGGTTTCAGATTTTTCTATACGCTGTATTGTACGTACCGTAACATTTGTTTTAAGAGCTAATTCTTCTTGAGAGAGTCCTTTACTTTTTCTTTGGTACTTGAGTCTTTCGGCAAGTGATTGATCAGTCATGTTTTTAAGTTTTAAATGATGATACAAATGTACCCTTTAGCACTTGCCTTTCTTACGACATTTAGATGTCATGTAGGTGTCATTACCCTAAAAATCAAGTGTTTTACAGCAGTTTCACGATGATTTTAGGGATTTTCAATCTTGATCTGTTGAAATTGAGTTGTATCTGCATATCTTTTAAAAGAAGATTCAAATTAAATTACTTTAATCTAAGTAATCAGAAATGTCCCTAACATTATATCTAGAGTTATGCTTGAGTAAATCCATTAACACACCAATGTGCAATTGACCCATTATTAAAATAATTCGTTTTGAGTTTTGGTCTAATTGCGTATTCAAAATATTTGAATAGATCTTTAAATTTCTATTGTAAAACAAAGTGATGTACTCAGCCCCAATGTATCTATTATCAATACTTCCAATGTCGACCGTATTGGTTCCATTTTCCGAAAATTCACCCTCAATCACATACGCAGGCAAATTAAAAAGAGCGTTATAAGAGAGATTTATCATCTCAGGCTGATTCATAATTTTGATGTATTCATAGATGGAGAGACTATCCTTTTGAACACTTTTCTTTAACGGACGGGCGATGTTGATTAACGCTCCCAATCCATTTTTAAAAACATCAATGTTTTTACCAGAATCCAACAATGACTGTGAGGTAGATTCGTAATGATCAATGCCAAACACCCTATTGAGTTGTAGCATTCGGGCCAATCGAAATCCCACTTGAAAAGTTTCAGATGCTCCATTTTCAATATTAGAAAGTTGGATATTACCTTTAACAAAAGACCGGTACAAACTGTCCAAGGTCTTTTGTTCACTCGCTTCTTTTTCCACCAAGATCATATCTGCTGCAAATGACTTTAACTTTTCAGTAAGCAATATGATCTCCTTTTGCTTTTTTGAGCTGAAAATATCAGATGTTGCGGTACCATTATCCATTTGGCTTAAATGATCAAAACCTACCAAGAGAATATCAATTTTTTCATTGTCTTGAGCCGATGCCTTATTTGCAATGATTATCGTAAAAATGAAGACTAATAGTATGGTTTTAATAGTCATTTGTATTATGGTTAGCATTTAACATTATAAATATTTGTTGCTTTGTCGACCTAAAAAATATAATTAAAATGATCATAATATCACTGCTTTTGAAAGCTTAGCGAATTAGATCAAGGTATTATCGGTACCAATTTCATCAATCAATTCAGTAGGGGTTTGATGGTTTTTCTTCCATTTTTTTTCTAAATATTTATACAACAGATAGCAACTCAAAAGACCGAAAGGAATCATAAATACGCCAAACAGCGTATCATCAAAAGTGTCTAAATATCCAGGATTTAAAATTTCCATAGTAATGCCAAAGGCTATACTAAATATTGCGATGCCGCCATAATAGACGACCACACCTAAAATTGCAAATCCCCACGGGCTCTTTTGATACTTTTCAGCCAATCTATAAAAATACTTGCCAATCCAATACAGTAATATTAATCCAAACATGCTGCTTCTTTATTTATTTATGTCATTTATTTACACACTCTTATCGTTTCATTAGTAATCTAAATGTATAGATTTTATACTATTTATATATCGTACACGCTCAATTAAACCTACTACTATTTGGTTTTAGGTGAATTTTAGTCCTCTTCTGGGGTATTTCCAAGTCCTAAAGTACCGCCTTCAATAGCCTCAGGTTGTTTTGTACTTCTATAAAGTATGTAATATCCTAAAGAGCCACTCACTAGAGAGGCCATCAAAATTCCCATTTTAGCATCTTGAAGCAAGGTAGCGTCATTAAACGATAAGTTGGCTATAAACAAAGACATGGTGAAGCCGATGCCGCAGAGTAAGCTCACTCCAAACAACACCTTCCATATGGTTGGGGATGTTGGCATGTCTTTATAGAAAAAGGTCAATAAAATCCAAATGGCGAATAAAATACCCAAAGGTTTCCCTACAAATAGTCCTAAAATAACGCCCCAGGTAATCGTGGTTTGGAAGGCCTGACCCAATACTTCGGCATCCATAAAAATACCAGCATTTACAAAGGCAAACAGCGGCATGATAAAAAAGTAAACAGGATCGTGAAGTTTTCGCTCCAAACGCTTTAATGGAGCTTCCATTTCGCGTTGGGTTTTTTCTAAATAATAGTGTGCCTGGCCAGTGGTGTAGGCCAGTGTCTCATCTTTGGCTTTCTCAAACAGACGAAATCCCTTATTTGCAAAATCCTTGATTTGTTCTAATTTCCATTCTCGATGTAACGGTATCGTAAACGCCACAATAACCCCAGCGATTGTAGCGTGTATTCCCGATGCTAATATGGCCCACCACAGAAAAAAACCAACAAAAAGATAAGGTGTGAGCCTATTGACCTTGCGATAATTAAACAGCAAGAGCACCAAAACACAGATACCAGCAATACCTAAGGCTGTCCAGTTGACTTGATCTGTATAAAAAATAGCGATGATGAGTATGGCTATAAGATCATCTACCACAGCAATGGTGGTTACAAAAACCTTTACCCAAGATGGTACGCGTGATCCTAGAACTGCAATAATCCCGATAACAAAGGCAATATCGGTTGCCATAGGAATGGCCCAGCCATCGATATACTGTGTATCTTGATTTAAGATCCAAAATATCAATGCGGGAAAAATAGCACCGGAAATAGCAGCAACTACAGGGAATATGGCAGAGCTGAATGCGTTAAGTCTCCCAAATTTAAGTTCTCCCTTAATTTCAAGACCCACCAACAGAAAAAACAAGGCCATCAACCCGTCATTAACCCAATGGTGAATCGATTTTGAAATATTCAAATTCTCAAATCCCAAGGTAAATTCCAGTTCCATAAAATGATGGTAGCTATGCCTTAAAGGCGTATTGGCGACAATCAATGCTGCAACCGTAGCTAAAATGAGTAGAATTCCCGTAGAGGCATCCTTTGCGAAAAACGTTTTGAGGTGGGTGGTAATGTTTGGCATGAAAGCGTTATCGTTGTTTTTTTTGAAATTAGCTTTGTTAGAATGATGGCGCTAAGGATAAAAACTAAATTACAAAATAGGATTTAAACGCTAAACTTTATATGTAATAAATCCAGTGTTGACAAAAGACCTCTGTATTTTTATTTTTATTGAATGACTTCACTTCATTATTTAAAAAGATGTGCTTTGTAATCTTCTGCGCTTAATACTTTATTTCTAAGTCCAATTGACGGCCTTCTTCTCTTGCTTTTTCGTCCATTTTTGACCCTAAAGCCATTCCAAACACCATCCCTATAGGTAAGCCTAGTGCTATAAGTCCCATATTGCCAATAATCGCTCCAAAAGCTGCACCTAATGGTATTCCAAAAACAGCCATTCCAATTGCTAACCATTTATTGCGATAATGATTTTTAGGGACCAACTTCAGCTCTTTTTCGAGTTCTTGTATGACGGCCGTTTGCGATGTTTTAAGTAGATTCCTGAAAGGTTTCTCATCTTCCGAACTACTATTGACTTTGGAAACGGCGGTATTTACAAAATTCACGATGTGGTCGGGAAGTTCTCTTTTTTTTAATTCTGAAATTAAAGTTTCAAATTGAACAAATGCTCTCGCTATCTTTAAGTTTTCGTTACTGTCTTGTCTTTGTTTGAGTGCTATAATTTCCATAGTATCTGAGTTGATGAACAGTCCCTTTTATATCTTCATTGGGTTTGATTTAGCTATACCAAGAGCAAAATCATTCAGGATCAAGACTACTGAAAACAAACTGAAAAACAGTCAAAAAAAATTCTTTTTTAACTTATTTGACCAATCCTCTTTTAAAGGTTAAAAAAACGATCTAGAACTTTCAAAAGCGCTTCGGAAAATGGCCTTATTGCTAAAGCGTTCTGTTTGATGATTATTCTGGATCTGGCTGGGCTAAGGTTCCTGCTTTTTTCTTCTCAAAATAGTGGGCTAAATCCTTTCTAACCTCACCTGATAAGATATATAAGCCAATCATATTGGGAACAGACATGGCTAAAATCATCATATCTGAAAAATCTAGCACCGCACCTAAACTTACTGAGGCGCCAACCACTACAAAGACCAAAAATATAATTTTATAAGTCAATTCAGATCTATTCGTTTTTCCGAAGAGATAGGTCCATCCGCGCATACCATAGTAAGACCAAGAAATCATACTAGAAAAGGCGAATAAAAACACTGCTATGGCTAACACATAAGGAAACCAAGAGATGACCGACCCAAAGGCATTGGCTGTTAATTTAACACCTGTAACCCCAGGCACCTCGTGCATCCCTGTAAATATCAAGACTAAGGCCGTAAGCGTACATACCACAACGGTATCAATAAAAGGTTCCATCAACCCAACAAACCCTTCTGAAGGTGCATTATGGGTTTTAGTGGCACTATGAGCAATGGCGGCCGAACCAACACCTGCCTCGTTAGAGAAGGCGGCTCTTTGAAAACCAATGATTAGCACGCCTATAAAGCCTCCTTTTAAGGCGCTGGAATTTAAAGCTCCATTATAAATTGCAGAAAATGCGGCACCAACGTTGCCAAAGTTCATACCAATTATGATTAATGCTGCAATAACGTAGACTATGGCCATGACAGGAACCACTTTTTCAGTGACCTTGGCAATACTCTCAATACCACCAATAATGACAATGCCCACCAAAACAGCTAATCCGATCCCGAACCAAAAGCCCAGACCTTCGAGCACTGAAAATTGAGACGCCATAATTTCAAAAGACTGGTTAGATTGAAACATATTGCCTGCTCCAAAAGAAGCACCAACACAAAGCAGCGCAAAAATTCCCGCTAGAGCCTTCCCTAGCCACTTAATGTTTCGTTTTTCAAGTCCGTATTGTAAATAGTTCATTGGTCCGCCAAAAATCTTACCATCTGCTTTAATCTCTCGATACTTCACCCCAAGCGTACACTCTACAAATTTAGAGGACATCCCAAGAAAGCCTGCTAAAATCATCCAAAACGTTGCACCAGCTCCTCCAATGGAAATGGCTACGGCTACACCTGCGATGTTTCCTAAACCAACTGTTGCAGAAACCGCAGTAGATAAAGCTTGGAAATGAGTAACTTTTCCTGGAGCATCGGGATCACTATATTTTCCTTTGGCAAGATCTATAGCGTGTTTAAAGCCACGAATATTGATAAAGCCCATTCTAAACGTAAAGAAGGTCGCTCCAAAAATCAACCAGATCACAATAAAAGGAATTCGGTTTTTACGAACCTCTCCATTTGGATATAACAGTGGTTGTTCTTCATCAAAAGAAATGCTTGCAAAATATTGTGCCCCTTGCTCAATTAAATCTTTAGTGTTGTTTGGGCTAAAAATGACATTGCCTTCAGCTACATTAAAATTAACTGTACCAGCTGCGGTTGCCTTGGCTGTTACCACTGCACCATCGGCTATTGAAATAATGGCGATATCGTCACCGTCTTTTACCAAGGCGCCGTCTTTTACCAATTTCTTTTTTAAAACAAAGGTACTATCCGTAGTTGCCGTCCACAAAGGCGTTTTGATCATCTCCTTTTCGGTATACACAACAGGATCATAGAGACCTACTGCAGCAAAAGGATCCCAAAACAACACGTCACTCATGACCTCAACTATAGGGCTGAACTTTGCATTAAAATTCTCGGTAATAGAGCTGGCCTCTATCGTCATGGATTTACTCACTTGACGATTTTGAGCATCTGAGACAGTCACTGAATGGGCGACGCCTTCAATTAACCCATTCGCTTTAGACGCACTTAAGGGTGTGTCTTGATCAGACCATTGATAGGTATAGGGTGGATTCCCACCTTTGACCGTTACTTCGATTTGCCCGTCATTAATGGTACTGGTAGGATTTATAAGTTCAATGTCAATCGCTAATTCTTCTTGTGGTTGACCTTCTTGCGCTTTTAAACTAAGAACAGAAAAGGTGATTAGAATAGAAAAGAGTATTGATTTTAAAACGTGGTTCATAGATAACAAAAAAGTTAGGTAAAAACTGATTTTAATTTTGAATTTCAGTAGGCTCGATAAAGGTGATTGAAACCCCTTTTATGCAAATTCGGCAGAACTCCGAATGGGATTTGGATACTAAAGCAACTAAAAAACGCTTTGATTTTTTTCAAAAATAGTAATAATATCAGGCACCTCCAATTCATTAAGGCCTAGTCTCTGGCGCAATAGAACATCTGACACCAAAACTTAGCCCATTTGGGCGTTATCTTTAGCTTATGTTTTAATCTGTTTTTTAAAAAAGAACCCTATGAATTTCAAGAAACTTATAGTAAGGTCTTAACTCTAACTATTTGATTTTAATACCAAATAAAAGTTTTAAAAACTGCTAAAATAGAAGGGTAATTGGTTAATGAGGTAAGAGAAAAAACGATGTGCTCTAGTGCCTATTCGTTTCTATTTTCAATGGTTTCTATCATCTCTTTAAAGAGACCCAATAAAAATTCAAGCTTACCGGCATCTCCTGCAGCAATAAACTTTTGATTTTCAATTTTTACGCCATACCAATCTTGAGCTCCTTTTTGGTTATGAATGGGTCTTAAGTTGAGATTGGCTACAGACGTATTGGAGATGTCAATTTCCACTTCCCAACCTGGATTATCCAAGGTGGTTATTTGGATGCCCTCTCCCTTTTCCCAATCGCCATCACAATTAGACTTAAACCAACCTTGTATCCAGTCTAAAATTTCCATCTGTAAGAAGCTATTAAAGTTGAGGCGTTATAAGGTTATCACCTATTCCGTTTGGGTTTTTCGGCAAAAGCGTCAAAAGTACGAAAGTCAGTATTAAGATGTATAGGATTAGCGCATCGTAATTGGTTTTTATTTTTAAGAATCGACAACTGTAGTGGTATCTTTTAGTTTTAAGGTTCAGATAAGGGTTTACTTGGATACTTAGAACTTAAATGTATTGGGGGCATTGTATATAGTATTCTGTCAGCACTTACGCATCGGTTTTAATTCACCGTTGTGCGCAAACTAAACTCATACGCAAGGACAAACGGATACTGGACACATAGATTTAACTAATAAAATCGATCTGATTCCTTTTTATAAATTGAAATTTTTTTCAAGGAAAACTTGAAATATCAACATACAAGCACAACACATTCCAATTCTCGCTCTTAAAGTGAAAAAGAAATTCACTATTCAATCTTTATCTGTAAGTATTAGTCAAAAACAGTAATAAAATCTGCTAACATTCCTATTATAGCTTCTATAAATAATAAATCAAATAAGCCGATGAAATACAAAAATCAAAGACATCTAGTGGGATTTTGTAGCTCATAATGTAAATAAACGAAAAATTATTGCTTTTGTTCTTTCAATATCCCTAATTTGCGCGCCAACATAAACCAACAAAACATAATCAAATGAAAAATTTAAAATTAATTGCCTTATTTGCTTTAGCACTTAATCTAGTCACTTTCTCTTGTAATAAAGATGATGATGGCGGTGACGACTCAAGCTCAAGTTCAGAAAACAACATCACGATCGACGGGACAGAATTTGAGATTGAAACGGCTATTTTAGAAGAATGGGGAATAAATGAAGATGGAAGTTATGACTGGGATGTTACCTTATTCTCGGATGGAGTTGAAATAGACGCTGCCAACAGCACTATTACCGGAACAGGAGCTGCTATCTATTTAGATTTAAATACTAATAGTGAAACGGGTCTTGTACCTGGAACCTATACTTTTGCCAATGAAAGAGCAGAATTTACTTGGGTATTTGCAGAGGCAGTTACTAATTTTAATTTTGAAACTGAAAACGGAGAATCTTTCAACGCTGTTAGTGGTACTGTAGTTATTACGGGATCTGGTAACAACCAGGTTATAGTAGCTAACCTTGAAGATGAAAATGGGAACGCCATAACCGCTTCTTATAAAGGCAGTTTACAGATGATTGATTAACTCATTTTATCTACATGATATAAAGTTAATTTAGCTTAGTATAACTAAAACCTCAATATGATTAGATCTATTGAGGTTTTTTATGCTGTGTAGTAAGACTTTTAATTTAAAAAATATAACTATCTATTCTACTCTAAAAAATCAAAGCGTCAACATCCAATGCCGCTTCAACTTTCTAAATTTACGCAACTCGTTTCTAAGAACGGGTAGATAATCTCTCCCATTACTATTGCAATGCTCTAACCTATTGCAATTGAGATGTAAACGTTGGGTCAAGCGTTCCAAAGACGCCAAATGCATATTCTTTTTTTCAGAACAGCGCTCTGCCTGTGCCTTTTCAATTTCTGGTGCTAATGATTCTGATTGTTGTATAATATCTCCAGAGAAGTAAATGTGCTCATCCTCGCGACCGTCGGGATGTAAATACGATAGATCTTGGTTGATGTAAGACGAAATACTACGGGACAAGACAATAATATCCATAGCCTTTTGATAAATAGGCAGTTCAGATAAATGGGAGGTCATGTTGTAGCTCATATCTTTTGGTAGCAAGGGTAACAAATTTAGTAACAAGCAATGACAACTTACTTTAACTATTAAAGCAAAATTGTATATTTGATTTAAATATTAATTTTTATTTTAAAAATACTTTAAATGCAAATTGACACCCTCCATTGGAAAATTTTAAAATGTCTCCAACAAAACGCCAGACAGTCTAATGCTGAAATCGGAAGGCAAGTTGGGATTAGCTCTCCAGCGGTCTCCGAACGTATTAAAAAAATGGAGGATGCTGGCATTATAGAAAGCTACAACACGCTTATAAGTCCGTTTGCCGTTGGCTACCAACTCAAAGCCCTCATTACATTAAGAGCTTTTATGGGCATGTTAAAACCTTTTTTAGAAAAGGTAAAAACCTACGACGAAGTGATCAATTGCTATCGCATTACTGGTAATGAAAATATTGTGATGGAAGTAGTACTAAAAAACCAAAAGCATTTAGAGACCTTTATTGACCAACTCATTGTTTACGGTGAAACCAAAACACAAATTGTACTGTCTCGTGTAATTAAGCACAATGAAGTCAAACCGCTGAGCAAATAACTGCTCTAATGTAAGAGCTACCGAAAGAAGCCTTGTCACTAATCGTCGGAAAAATCGTCGGAATCGAAAGGCAGGTCCCCATCGGGATCTGGATCATCATAATTAACGCCTGGTGGATTAAAAAGTCCCCAACGATCGGTAATGTAATGCCACTGGTCAAAAGATTTTACCCACTCTGCAAAAAGTACTCTGAACTCCTCTACTGCATCTCTCAAGAGGTCGAGATATTCTACGTCTTTAAATCCGTGCATTTGAATGCCACGAGCATCTGTAATTAACTCTCTCGCCGACTTTCTGATAATGGCAGCATTTTCCATACGTATGTCGTACAGCATTTCCTCACTTGCTGCACCCGCAATCTTTGCAGGAATTATAAGCGAATTATCACGCATGTAATTCACGTTGCATTGTATCATTTCGGCTTCAATTTCCTTTTCAAAATCAATTTCAGATGCCTCTACAGCTTCGGCGATATGATCTACCAACTTTTGGATCTCCATTGCTTTTTTAAAGATGGGCAGTTTCTCCCATTTTTCAAATAGTCTCATGTTGCTTTTTATCTTCTGCTACGTTTTGTGTTGCCTTGCTTTCAAGGTGATCGACAATCATTTTAGCATGAATTCTTGAATTCTCTATAAACCATTTATGGGTTTCCATCCCGCCACAGATTACACCTGCCAAATACAAGCCCTTTACATTGGTCTCCATGGTCTTATCATCATAGGTTGGGATGTGTTTCTCGTCTTCAGAAAAGGTCACTCCTGCTTTTTTCAAAAATTGAAAATTGGGCTTGTAACCCGTTAGTGCAATCACATAATCGTTATGAAATGTCTCATGCCCTTCAGGAGTTTTTATAGTGATGTCATGATCTCGAATCTCTGTGATTTCCGAATCAAAATACGCCTTGATACTTCCTTCCTCAATTCGGTTTATGATGTCTGGTCTTACCCAGTACTTTACACGTTCTCCTATTTGAGACCCTCTTACTACCATAGTCACATTTCCGCCTTTACGATAAATCTCAAGAGCAGCATCTACAGACGAGTTACTTGCGCCAACCACTACAATATCTTGAAGGGTATAAGGATGTGCTTCTTTGTAATAATGAAATACCTTTGGAAGCGCTTCCCCTTTTACATTCAACAGATTGGGAATATCATAAAAGCCGGTAGCGATTACGACATTATGTACCATGTATTGGTTTTTATCAGAGTTTACATGAAAGCGATCGCCTTCTTTTTCTACGGAAAATACCTGCTCGTACAAATTGATTTGAAGTGTATTAGAGGTCGTGACTCTCCTGTAATATTCTAAAGCCTCATTTCTGGTGGGTTTTGGATTATTACTGATGAAAGGAATCTTATCAATTTCTAATTTTTCCGAAGAGGAAAAAAAGGTCATGTTCAACGGATAGTTGAATAATGAATTTGTTAAAGCTCCTTTCTCTAGAACCACATAATCGATATTTCTCTTTTGACACTCTAGGGCACAGGCTATTCCAATAGGGCCCGCACCAATAATGATTACCTCTTTTTCTATCATGCGCATTGTCTTTCTAATTTTGAGATACTTGCTTTAAGTAGCTTTTTAAAACGATTAATAAAAATACACAAATGCCTGCTAAAATCGTCATGAAATACCAGGTGTTGTTAAAACCAAACCTGCCTATAAGTTGCAGCCCTGAGTTATGTCCGAAAATATGGGAGATTGAAAACGAAATGCTGTATAGCGCCATGTACTCTCCTTGATTTCCTTTTTTAGCACGAGTTAAGGCAAATGCGTTAGAAAACGGAAAGGTGATCATTTCGCCAAGGGTCATAAATAACATGCCCACAACGATAATACCCATCCACCCTGTTAGATTGAGCACTACAAAGCTTAGTCCCGTCATTATGGCTCCAAAAAGCATGAGTCCTGTTTGGGTATATCTTGAACCTTCCAACCATTTGATGAGCGGCATTTCCAATAGAAAAATCAAAAACCCATTGAGGCCCAAAAGCAGTCCAATTTCCAGTTCGGTCATTGATTTTTCTTCTTTATAATAAATAGGAACAGTAGAAAAATATTGCAAGAATATCACCCCAAAAAGTACCATTACCACTAAAAAGATAAGAAACGCTTTATCCTTGTAAGCACTATCAGGCGTTTCGTTTTTAACCACATCTAACACCTTCGCTTTCTTTGGACTCAGCGTATACAGCAACACGATACTGGCCAAAGCACAAGTGATGCCATCTACCCAAAAGAGTCCGCCATAACTCATGGTTGTAATAATGAGTCCGCCCACTGCAGGACCCGCCGAGAACCCCAAATTAATGGCCAAGCGAATCAAAGTGAGTGATCTGGTCTTATTTTCTGGCTTACTGTATGCACTTAAAGCCACAAACATTGCAGGACGAAACATGTCTGCAAAAGCCATCACAACAAAAATACCAAAGCAAAATGTATAAAAAGTTGTCATGAACTGCAGCAATACAAACAAAATTCCCGTGGCAAATAAGCTAAATGCCATCACTTTGTAATACCCAATCTTATCGGTTAATTTTCCTCCAAACCAAGATCCTGCCACAGACCCCAAACCAAAAGCAGACATGATCCAGCCCACATCGTTGAAAGAGAAACTTAAGCTATTGGTTAGGTACAGGGACAAAAATGGAATCACCATAGTGCCTGCTCTATTGATCAAGGTGATCAAGGCAAGCCACCAAACTTCTTTAGACAATCCGGTGAACGCATTATAGTACGGAATCAGGATTCGGTTACGGATGACATGTAAAGGTTTCATTTTTGATGGGTTGATTGTTTTGGTTGGTTTATAAAAGAAAAAAGTCCTATGCTTGTTGGCATCGGACTTTTTAGTATGTGATAGAAAACGTTACGTTAACACCAGATATAACATGCCCGACACCTAAAAATAGATGCTGTTCTTTGAGTATATTTGACGTAACAATTTTGCATGATCGCGTTTAAATGTGCTCCAAAATTATGAAAAATTTGTTTATGTTGTATTTTTGAAATCAAATCCTTCACCAATGAAATTCCTATTAATTGCCTTGCTCCTAGTATTTACTGTTAGTTGTGCCCAAGAAAAAAAACCAATTTTAGGGGATACTCCCTTTCAAAAAGAACTAAATGCCGAATATAAAGATGCTACAACGTCGCCTTTAAAGAAGAAAGATCGTGAGCATTTTGAAGGTCTCGTTTTTTTTGCATTTGATTCTGCCTTTGTTGTGACGGCCTCAATCGAACGCACTCCAGACTCTAAGTGGTTTAAAATGAAAACAACAACAGACCGTTTGTCTCAAGAACGGGTGTATGGCATTTTAAATTTTGAACTTAAGGGAACAGCTTACCAATTAGAGCTGTATCAAGGCCAAGAGTTGATGACCAAAGAAGGATTTGAAGATTATTTATTTCTACCGTTCTTAGACAATACCAATGGCGATAGCACTTATGGAGGCGGACGTTATATTGACCTCAGTATCCCTGAGGGTGACACCCTAATTGTTGACTTTAATACGGCTTATAATCCTTACTGCGCTTATAATGAAAAATACTCTTGCCCAATTGTACCGCGACGTAATTATTTAGATACCGATGTCACTGCGGGCGTCAAGAAATTCCATAAATCAGAGGAGTGATCTGTTAATTTAAAGTGCTTACTGTTTTTCCAATAGCGACTTAGTTATTGCCTTGACTTCGCGATAGAGTAATGGAAATGCAGGATACATCATTTGTACATGGTTACAGCCATCCATTTCATAGATGCGAACCTGCTTGTGACCGACAATCTTCATCATACGCATCATATAGGCGTTTTCTTCATACCTACCAAGCAACTCCAACTCTCTATCTCCAGTGATAATTAGCATTGGAGGTGCATCTGCTCTTACATGATACAGTGGCGCCATAGCGTCAATAATGGGTTGTTCTCCGGGAATTCCCATCTCCTTTCTTATAGTGAAATGTGTAATGGCATGGCCAGAAAACGGGATTAACCCTGCAATTTGATTGGCATCTATATTGTGAGCCGCTAAATAACGTTGATCCAAGCCCACCATATAAGCCAGATAACCTCCAGCAGACATTCCTGAGACAAAAATTAGCGAGGTATTGCCTCCATAGTTTTCAATGTTCTTAAAGGCCCAACTTGTTGCCGCCGCAGCGTCTTTAATACAATCTGCCCCTTTGACATTTGGTGAGAGCCGATACTCTACTCCAACAATAGCAACTCCTTTATCTTTAAGGTATTCCGGGATTTCCCTATTCCCGCCAGTTAAGCCTCCACCATGAAACCAAACAATTGTTGGGAAATTCTTAATGTTGGTAGGGTAATATAAATCTACAACGCACATGCTGTTCATGTACGCATCAGCTTTCATCTCATTTGTGCTATAATATGGGATGTCTGTTTCTGTTATATATTCAATCTTGTTTTGGGCAGAAACACTTGCGATGAAGATCACGAGGATAGTGATGAAACACAGTTTAGTTTTCATTATTAGCTTGGCTTTTTAAAATTGAATAGGCACATCTAGTAAAGCGCTACACCAATATTTTGGTACGCACATCACAACATGCTATTATAAACGTAAAGATTAAGTGCTGGCTAGAGCATTTATAAAATGGATGCGCTATACAATCTCTGCACTCAACCCCGCTTCCAGTAGCATGGAGCATCGTGGTTCAAGATCATCATAGCTTCCCGTCTTAACGGTGCATTTACCTTTATAATGTACAATAATAGAACATTGCTCAGCCTGTTCTGGCGTATGCTCGCAGGCGTACATTAAGGTATCGATGACATGGTCAAACGTGTTGACCTCATCGTTAAAAAGCACAATTTCATTGAGCGGTTGCTCTAAGGTATCTAAAAGAGTTTCTTCTTTTACCTGTTCTTTTGTGCTGTCTCTAAATTCTTCGGAAACTTGAAGAAGGTGAGCATATAGGTTTTCAGAATTCATATACAACTACTTTTTTTTTGTTCGTCAGATTTCTAGACTAGCTTCGAAATCATGACATTAAAGATAACGAATTATTTTTCAAACTTTAAAGCTACCCAATGGTTTCGTTCTAAAGTTTCAACGCGATTTAGATTGTATTTATTACATTCGGCTTCAATAATTGGAATATCTTCATTGTAAAATCCACTTAAAAATAGGAGTCCGTCATTGTTTAAAGCCTTCGCATAAACCTCCATATCATTTAGTAAGATATTTCTGTTGATATTCGCAATAATCACATCATAATGCTTACCCTCTAAGAGCACTGCATCTCCCTCTAAAACGGTAACCTGTGCGCAATTGTTGCGTTCGGCATTTTCTAAACTATTTAAATAGCACCAATTGTCATAATCAATAGCATCTATGGGTTGTGCGCCTTTCATTTCGGCTAGAATGGCCAAAACACCAGTGCCACAGCCCATATCCAATACCTTTTGATTTTTTAAATCGGTATTCAAAATATGCTGAATCATCATGTGGGTGGTTTCATGATGCCCTGTCCCAAAACTCATTTTTGGTTCTATTATGATATCATACTCTGTTTGGGGTTTCTCGTGAAAAGGCGCACGCACGGAGCACCTGTCATCTACAATAATGGGATGAAAGTTCTTTTCCCATTCACTGTTCCAATTGGTTTGTTCAATTTCCTCTAAAGTAAAACTGATTTTGAATTCTGATGACTTTAAGATGTCAACATCCTCTAATATGGCATCATGCCACTCCTCTTTTTGAATGTATGCAGAAACGCCTTCTTCAGTTTCTACAAAACTCTCAAAACCAGCCGCACCTAATTCTGCAATTAAAATATCGGTTGTTGGTTGTAGGGGTTCTACCTTAAAATAATAGCCTAGATATATAGGGTTTGACATGGTATTTATAAGCATTAGAATTTAAAAAAAGTGTCCCTAGAGCTTTGTTCTGCTGAGAACAAAACCGTCTAGTTACACTTGATATCTTTATTTAGTGATTAACGTCTGTAACGTTATGATATTAAAACGCGTTGACAATGGCATAGAAATCTTCTGCTTTTAAAGAAGCACCTCCTATGAGTCCGCCATCAACATCTGGCTTGCCAAAAATCTCTTTAGCATTGTTGGGTTTTACGCTACCACCGTAGAGAATAGATACGTTGTTGGCAACGGTATTTCCATATTTGTTAGACAAGGTCTTTCTAATGAAGGCGTGCATGTCTTGTGCTTGCTCTGGGCTGGCTGTCTCTCCTGTACCAATAGCCCAAACTGGCTCGTAAGCTAAAACAATATGCTCAAAAGCATCTGCATCTAAGTGAAACAATGCATTTTTAATTTGACTCTCTACCACAGTGGCTTCATTACCAGACTTACGGTCTGCCAATTCTTCGCCAAAGCAGAAAATGACGCGCATATCATTAGATAAAGCGGCATCTACTTTTTTAGCCAAGGAGGCATCTGTCTCATTAAAATAAGCACGTCTCTCACTATGACCTAAAATCACGGTTTTAATACCAATACTTTTAAGCATGCTTGCACTTACCTCACCAGTATAGGCTCCATTTTCAGCAAAATGCATGTTCTGTGCAATCACTTCAATATCGTCCTCTCGCACTGATTGAAATGCATGCCACAGATTAGTAGTTGCTGGGGCAATCATCACCTCTGCATCTGAAGTTTTGCTTTGTTTTTTTAAGTCTGAAACCAAATCTTCGGTTTGTGCCAAATCATTGTTCATTTTCCAATTTCCTGCTACAATATGTTTTCTCATGTGGATTGCTTTCGTTTTTTAGTTCGTATTTATTTTATCAGTGCTTTTATCTTTAAACCCTAAACCTTGATGGTATTAAGTTAGTTAGGCACTTTCTCTTTTGCTATTGAAATTAGGACTCTAGAAACCTCATATAAGAGTACATGCTGAATAATGTGTCACTATCAAAACCTCATCTTCATCTGATATTGTCTAAGAGGTTATAACTTTTGATATCCTTGTTCTAAGCTTTAGTGTGATTTTTCAAAGATAAAAACAAAAAGACAATTTTTGGGTTGTCTTTTTGTAATGCTTTTGATTTTGGGAAACTTTTAATACCATTACTGCTGAAAGGAATATAAAAGAGGCACTATGCTATTCTAATTTCACTTTAGGGTCTAGCCAGCCATAGATCACATCTACCAAAATATTGATGACTATAAACAATAATGCAATAACCAATACAGATCCCATAATCACGGGAAGGTCTAAGGTATTTAATGCATTTACAATTTCTTTCCCTAGGCCATTCCATCCAAAAATATACTCAACAAAAACGGCACCTGCCAACATGGAGGCGAACCATCCCGAAATTGCTGTAACCACAGGATTTAAAGCATTTTTAATAGCATGTTTTCTAATCACTTGAACATCACTCAATCCTTTGGCTCTTGCCGTTCTAATATAATCTTGATTGAAGACTTCTAAAAGAGAGTTTCTCATCAGTTGGATGACTACGGCCAACGGACGAATGCCAAGCACCACCGCTGGTAGAATCAAATTTTCCCATTGAATGTGCATCTTTTCTCCAAAATCATCCAACTCATAGAGACTTCCGGTCATTTCGAGATGGGTATATTCGTGTAGCACATAACCAAAAAACCATGCGAATAAAATGGCACTGAAAAACGATGGGACACTCATCCCAAGCGTACTAAAGATCTGGATGGTTTTATCAATCCACTGGTCTTTGAATAATGCCGATAGGATTCCGAAGAAAACCCCTAAAATAATCGCAAGTGTAATGGCAGATACCGCCAAAACTGCAGTATTAGGGAGCGTTTCTCCAATAACCTGAGATACTTTTTTGCCTTGTTTGGTAAAAGACTCCCGCAAATACGGATACTTGATAACCGTAGTGGTTTCTCCAATAGTAAACAGCTGTGCTGCGGTATATTTGCCTTTGTCTAAATGTGTGTAATCTTTAGTATGGGTAGAATGGAACGATAATGGAGATAAATCGTTTAAATAATAAAGGTATTGTGTTGAGATGGGTTTATCAAAACCATATTTGGCCTTCACTGCTGCAATTTGTGCGCTGTCTTCATTTTGCCCAAGCATCATTTGTGCAGGATCTCCTGGCAAGACATTAAACAGAAAAAAGATTACGGTATTTACCCCAAAAAGGGTGAGTAGCGCGTAAAATAGTTTATTAAGAAAATAGCTAAACAAAGTTTATCATGTATTTATTATCAAAACGTAAGCGCATTCACCTAAACAGATGGCATCTACAACTGATGGCTGTGAAAAGGTTTCAAAATTAACAGAACGACCAAAATAAAATGAACTCTAGCTTAACGGCTATTAAAATTCTAAATCATCAATATCGTTCCAATGTACTTTTTGAGTTACAGTCCCTTTTTCTAGCACTAAAACACCTGGGTTGGCTCTCACTATGGTCTTTAATACTTTTTCATCACAGAGATAAAAATCAACATCTAAGTCATAAACACTTTTTACTTCCATTTTTTTAGCATCTCCGGAAGCGGTTAGGCCAATGACCTTATATCCGTTTTTCTGAGCAAGATCTGTCATGGCTTTCAATTTTTTAAATCCGTCTACTTCTGCTTTTTCAAGACTGTAGGAGACGATCATTACCAGTTTTTCTTCTTCTAAAAATGCCTGAGTCAAGTCTTCATCTTCAGATTCAATAGAAAAATCCTGAATTTTAGGCACATCACCTTCCTCTATGGTTTCGGTGTCAACACTTATAATTTTGTCATAGCTTTTGGGACCCCGACCGTCATCTTTGAGTGTTTTTTCTTCCCCATCCTCTGTCGTATAGGTCCAAACATACTCGGTTACCGGTTTTTGAGCATCTGGTGGCAACTTCATGTTCTCCTGTAAATTGGCGCCAACATTATAAGCTCTAAAATCAAATACTGGTAAATGCATCAATACATAATACCCAAATCCTAAACAGACCACAAAACTCAATAGCGCAGTGATGGTCAAAGGAAACTTCCCTAAAACCGGCTTGATATGGCGTTTACCTACAAATAAGATCACAATCATAACGAGCAATACGACATCTTTCCAAAAGGACTCCCAAGGGTCTAGTTTTAAGAAGTCACCAAAGCATCCACAATCTTTTACCTTTTCAAAATAAGCTGCATAAAAGGTCAAGAATGTAAAAAAGACAATCATGGCCAATAAGCTCCAAACCGTAAATTTGGGTTTATAACCAATAATAAGAAACACGCCTAAAACCACTTCAAAAACCACTACAATTACTGAAATACCTAAAGCAAAAGGCATTAAAAAAGGGATATCTAAAACGTCGTAACTAAAGTATTCCTGTAATTTATAAGAAAAACCAATGGGGTCGTTGAGCTTGATAAAGCCGGAGAAAATAAACAGGGCTCCAACCAGTAATCGGCAAATGTTTACGATTGATTTCATGAACAAGTTTTTATTTTTATAATTGATTTACTCTAGAGATTTGTAATGCGATACATTACTGTTGTTCTATATGAATTAGGGCAAAGACCGAATAATTGATCATGTCTTGATAATTGGCGTCAATACCTTCACTTACTAAGGTTTTACCAGAATTATCCTCAATTTGCTTAACTCTCAATAATTTTTGCAGAATAAGATCGGTTAAACTGCTTACACGCATTTCGCGCCAGGCTTCACCATAATCATGATTCTTATCCAACATCAATTGCTTGGTTGTGGCGATCTGTTGATCATATAGTTTTGTAGCCTCCTCTACCGAAAGATCTGGTTGCTCCACCACTCCTTTTTCGAGCTGGATTAAGGCCATGGTGCAATAATTAATGATTCCAATAAACTCACTGACTTCGCCTTCATCTACCCTTCTCACCGCATTTTGCTGCAAACCTCTTATGCGTTGGGCTTTTATAAAAATCTGATCGGTAAGGGAAGGTAACCTTAAAATGCGCCATGCGCTTCCATAATCGGACATTTTATTTAGAAATAGACTTCTACATTTTGCAATGACATCGTCATACTGTTGGGAGGTATCCTGCATTGAACCGTTTTATTTCTGTAAATTTCGCTTAAATTGTTCAGAGTTCAAAGTTGAACCTTCCAAATTCATTATTTTTTACGGATTTTTGCAAAGACAATCAAAACGTAAAAAACGACGTGACCACACAACAACTTATTGACCAGATTCATAAAAAGAAATCGTTTCTATGTATTGGATTAGATACCGACATGGAAAAAATCCCAGAGCATCTCTTATTAGATGAAGACCCTATATTCGCTTTTAACAAGGCCATTATAGATGCTACACATCATTTGTGTGTGGCCTATAAGCCAAACATCGCCTTTTATGAAGCACACGGATTGGCCGGTTGGAAAGCTCTGGAGCAAACCATGATGTACCTCAACATCAAACACCCAGAAATTTTTACTATTGCCGATGCAAAACGTGGTGATATTGGCAATACCAGTAATATGTATGCGAAGGCCTTTTTTGAAAATTTAAACTTTGACAGTATTACAATTGCACCATATATGGGTAGAGATTCTGTTGAGCCTTATTTAGACTATAAGGATAAGCATACCATCTTACTGGCCCTCACTTCTAATCCTGGATCTTTTGACTTTCAAGTAAAAAAAGGAAAAGGCCGAAGTGTTTACAAACGTGTATTAAAACGCTCTCAGCAGTGGAAAAACTCTAAAAACCTCATGTATGTGGTTGGTGCCACACAAGCGAAATACCTAGAAGGTGTGCGTAAAATTGTGCCCAACTCCTTTCTCTTGGTTCCCGGTGTTGGTGCCCAAGGTGGTAATCTGCAAGAGGTGTGTAAATATGGAATGACAGATCATGTTGGTCTTCTCATCAACTCCTCAAGAGGGATCATCTATGCATCACAGGGAGAAAATTTTGCCGAAGTTGCAGCTGAAAAAGCTTTAGAACTTCAAAAAGAGATGTCTTCTATCTTAGAAGCCCAAAAGAAATCATCTTAGTCATAACTCCTCTAAAGTTGAAAACCATCAATTTTAGAGGAGCTTTTTTATAAGATCATGAGGTTGCCTCTACAAATTCTGAAGACGGTAAATTGGTCGTTTTAATGGCTCCAAAACCGCCAGCAACGTCCACAAGTTTATGAAAACCTCTGGATTTTAAAATGGAAGCCGCAATAACACTGCGATATCCACCGGCACAATGAATGTGATATACCTTATCTTTTGAGATATCACTCATCTTCGAATTGATATAGTCTAATGCAAAATGTTGAGCGCTTTGTAAATGCTTCTTGGCATACTCGCCATCACGACGCACATCAAGAATGTGAATGTCCTTACTTTTTAGTCTTTCAGCAAACGTTTCCGCAGAAATAGAATCTAGCGTTTCTACTTCTCTACCCGAAGATTTCCAAGCGGCCATACCTCCTTCTAAATACCCTAAGGTATTGTCATATCCTACTCGGGACAAACGCGTTACTGCTTCCTCGACTTTTCCTTCTGGCACTACCAATAATATTGGCTGTTTTAAATTGGTGATTAATGCCCCTACCCATGGCGCAAACTGTCCGTTAAGTCCTATAAAAATAGCATTGGGAATATGCGCTCCAATAAAATCACTTTGTGGTCTTACATCTAGCACCAAAGTTCCTTCTTGATTTGCTAGCGCCTCAAACGCTTCAGGATTTAAAGGCTTATTTCCTGTTTTCAATACTTGCTCAAAACTATTGTAACCTGTTTTATTGATCATGGCGTTCTTTGCAAAGTATTGAGGTGGCGGCGCCATCCCATCCAAAACCTCTTTAACAAATTCTGCTTTGGTCATATCTGCCCTTAAGGCGTAATTGCTTCTTTTTTGCTCGCCAATAGTTCCCACGGTTTCCTTGCTCATGCTTTTTCCGCAGGCAGATCCTGCACCGTGAGCAGGATATACAATCACATCATCTCCTAATGTCATTATTTTTTCACGAAGCGAATCAAAGAGCATTTCGGCCAAATCTTCTTTGGTTAAATTAGATTTGATGGCTAAATCTGGACGACCAACATCACCTAGAAACAAGGTGTCACCAGAAAAAATAGCGTGGTCTCTTTCGTGTTCATCTCTAAGAAGGTAGGTGGTAGACTCTAAAGTATGTCCTGGAGTGTGCAACACTTTAATACTAATATCTCCTAATTTAAAAACCTCGCCGTCCTTAGCCTTATAACTCTCATATTCGGTTTCTGCTCCTGGACCGTAAACGATTGTTGCTCCAGTTTGATTGGCGAGATCTAAATGACCAGACACAAAATCTGCATGAAAATGCGTTTCAAACACATACTTAATTTCGGCATTGCTTTCCTTTGCTTTTTCTATGTAAGCCCTTGTTTCTCTGAGTGGATCAATAATGGCGAACTCTCCATTAGATTCTATATAATAAGCACCTTGCGCCAAACAGCTGGTGTAAACTTGTTCAATTTTCATATAAGCTATATATCGTTACCGTTTTTTTGGAGAACTCTGCAAAGATAACAAGTCTTGCGTTTTTCTTAGGAAGAAATTAGATTGTTATTTCAACGTCCGTAGCTCTAAAGCGAGTAAAGACGGATGTATTTTTTATTTAGAATTGATTTAGGACTAAAACTTAATGCATTTGCATCATTGCATAACGATAGCTGTTGCTACCTTGAACATTATTAAAACCTTATGTGACTTAACCTTTGTCAATCGAAATAAACCCTAAAATCAAATTGTATGGCAACTGATGATAATAAACAATTAGAGCTTTCAGTTTATTTGGCAGATGATGATAAAGATGATCAAGATCTATTTAAAACTGCCCTATCTGAAATTAATCCCAATATTAAACTCCGTCTATTTATTAGAGGAAAAGATCTCATTGCTGCTATGAACAGCGAAACACAGAAACCGGACCTCATCTTCTTGGACCTTTATATGCCGATTATGGACGGTGAGTCCTGTTTGAAAGAGATTAAAACAAATCTTAAACAAAAACACATTCCTGTTATCATTTATTCTTCGGAATTTGATCTAGACCGCATCGAAGATTTGTTTGAATTGGGTGCTGATGGTTATTTAAAAAAGCCATTTTCATATGATGATTTAATAACATCACTAGAAAAAATATTACCGCCTTCCAATACATATGGGAAGGATGATTTCTTCAAACGTCAAATTGTAGCCTAACCTCCTACGGTTTTTATTGGCGCTGTTGTTATAACAATTAGCTCTGTAATACTAAGGTTAGAAACGTAAAATAAGAATAATGACTACAAATTTTAGAACTTTCATCATTGGCACCTCACCAAGAGGGAAAACAGCCATGACTGAAAAGCTAAAATCTATCCCTAAAACAGTTAGTGCAGTATTTGTGGCTGTTGTTCAAAGTATTTTTAATGTTTCTACGGTATCCGAAGAAACTCTTCTTTCTGAATTTGAGACATCAGGTATTGATACCCATCCTTGCTATGTTAGGCATTGGTCTACCAAAGATGCTCTATTGAAAAGTCAAGATGAATCTTTAGAAAAGGCTATACGGTTAGCGATGCGCTCTGTAGAGAAAAAGACAACACTTATAAATGACATGGTATCAAAATATACAAGAGATGGTTTAAAGAAGTCACAGGTCTATTCAGATAAAATTTCTGAAGTTTCAAAACATATGACTAAATTGAACAATCTACCACAACTAATTGATTAATGGAAAAACCAACAAGCAGTTCATTACAAACAAATAATCTTTATGTAGTAGGCATTGGCGCCTCTGCGGGCGGCCTTGATGCGCTATCAAAACTTCTATCTGTTTTCAACGGATCTGAATCTAAGTTTTGTGTAGTAATCGTTATGCACCTTAGCCCTGATTACAAAAGTGAATTAGCCGCGATACTTCAAAAGCGTTGCAAATGGTCTGTTGAAACCGTTACCAATAACGTCAAACTTGAACCAAGGCATATCTACGTGACCCCGCAGAATAAGGATATTCATATCAATAATGATTTTTTAGTTTTAGATGAGCTTCCAGAAAATTATTCATCCGCACCATCCATTGACGATTTTTTTACATCACTATCAAAAGCCAAGGCAAGACATGCCATTGGGATTGTGCTTTCAGGCTATGGTCACGACGGATCTAAAGGGATTGAGGCCATAAATGAAAACAAAGGTTATACTATTGCCCAATTACCAGAGACCGCCGAGCATAAAGACATGCCAGCTTCTGCTATTGAAACTAATAAAGTAGATGCCATATTACCTGTAGAGCAAATGTTTGATGAAATCAATCAATACATTCATAACATCAAGGCCATTTCTGAAAGTGATAGAGGCCCAAAGAGTATCGACGCCATTTTTGACCTATTGGAGAAAAGATCTGGCACCGATTTTTCGTTGTATAAGCCCTCTACCATTATGCGACGTATTAATCATCGCATGGCCAATCTTCAAATCAAATCGCTTCCAGACTATTTTACAATAATCAAGAACTCACCCAAAGAGTTAGACATTTTGTTTGAAACCGTTCTTATTGGTGTGACCCAATTTTTTAGAGATGAAAAAGCTTTTGAGAATTTAGAAAAAATTTTAAGAAGTTATCTTGAATCGAAAAACGCTGGAGATTCCATTAGGATTTGGTGTGTGGGCTGCGCTACAGGAGAAGAACCCTATTCTATCGCTATTCTTTTAAATGAAATTTTACAAACCGATATCAACAAATATCAAGTTCAAATTTTTGCTTCAGATATCGATGAGAAAGCACTAAATATTGCTCGACAAGGATTTTATAAAGCAGAAAGTCTAGAGAATATTCCTCAAGAGTTAATTGAAAAATATTTTGAAAAGAGAAACGGCAGTCATTACAAGATCAAAAAGTTGATCAAACAATACACCCTTTTTACAAGACATGACATTTCGAACGACCCTCCCTTTGTGAAATTGGACCTTGTTGTTTGTAGAAATTTATTGATTTATTTTAACAACAACTTACAAAAACAAACCTTTCAAATATTTCATTACGCGCTACGACCTAAAGGGCTACTTTTTTTAGGAAAATCTGAAAGTGTAGGCGTTACAGCAAATTTATTTTCTAAAATTGGTCCCAATAAACTATTTGTAAAGACAGAAGCCACCTTGGATTATGATCTTAAATTTTCAAGATTTCGATCTTCTAGAGGTAATAGCCATTTAAATAATAATAACAACCAACGTAACAACATGTCTATTGTTGATGTTGCAAAAGAAACTTTGTATTACAAATACGAACACCCTTTTGCTATTATTAATGGTAGTGCCGAGATTAAAGAGACGAATGGTAGTTTAAGGCTGTATATAGAAATTAGTCAGGGTAGCATGAACGCCAATCTCTACAAAATGGCAAACCAAGAATTTGTGGTAACTATAAAAGCTTTGCTTGCACAAGTTAAAAAAACTGGCGTACCTCATAATAGTAATACCATAAAGTTTGAACTTTATGATAATGACCATTTTGTAAAAATCAGAATTGCTCCATTAATTTACGAAGTGTCCAGTATCCAGTATTATTTGGTCGTTTTTGAGAAAGTTGAAGCTGAAAATCAAATTTTAGATTTAGAAAAAAAGCTGGGAACTTCAGATTATGTGGACCTCAGAATAAGAGAGCTCGAAGACGAGTTAGAGGCCACCAAAGAACATCTTCAAATTTTTACTGAGGAACTCGAGGCCAATAATGAAGAGTTACAAACCATTAATGAAGAATTACAGTCTGCTAATGAGGAACTTAAATCCAGTAACGAAGAATTAGAAACTGGGAACGAAGAATTACAATCGGCAAATGAGGAGCTCAACACCGCAAACAACGAGTTGCGCATTACCAATGAGATGCTTATTGAAAAAGAGAAAGAACTTCAAGAAGAAAAGGATATTAGTGAGCGCAATGCCTCTATATATAGAACTATTGCAGAAAGTATCCCCAATGGCTCTGTAGGAATCTTAAACCAAAATTTCGAAATTGAATATATCAGCGGAAAAATATTTGATCATTTAGAGATTAAACCCCAAGATATGATTGGCAAATCCATGCCTGAGCTCAACCCGTTTCCTATATATACAAAAAAACTAAGGCAATTATGCGAAGACACCCTAAACGGAACACCTGGAGAACTTGAGGTGCGATACTACGAACGTTATTTCTGGATACAAACCACATTAATAGAGCTGCCACATGAGGACGATCAATTGATTCTTTATCTTAGCCAAGATATTACCAAAGAAACTAAGGACAAAATCAAACTACAAACTACCTTAGAAGCCACCAATTTGGTTGTGGCAGAATATGATTTTATTGAAGACGTCATCATCCCAAATAAAGCCGTTTCTGAAATCTTAAACATTTCGCATAAAGGCCCTTTAAAATTATCAGACATTCGTAATAAAATTCATCCTGATGATGTGAAGCGCGCTAAAAAGCAGCTGAAAAAGTCTATAAAATCTGGAGAGCTTGATTTTGAATTACGTCTTATTGTGAATAATGAGGTTTATTATTATCGCATTATCGGAAGAATTTTGACAGATATTAATAAGAAGCCACAAACGTTGATTGCCTCTGTTGTAGATATCACCAATGATAAAAAATTGTACAATCAATTGCTAGAAAGCGAGGAGCGCTTTAAGAGAATAGCAGATGTGGCCCCTATGACTATTTGGATATTTGACAAAGACCACAATTGCACATTTATTAATAAGGCTTGGTTAGATTATACAGGTTGTACAAGAGAAGAAACCATGGGTCAAAAATGGATTCATTTTATTCATCCGGAAGATCAAGAACCTGCAATGCAAAAGTATCTCAATGCTGTAAAAGAACAAGAAGAAGTAGAAATTCAATTCCGGGTAAGAGACAAGCATGGCAATTATGGCTGGTTTCTAAGTAGAGCACAACCTTTAAAATCTTCTAACGGTGAATTTGAGGGCTATATCGGATCTGTAACTAATATTTCAAGAGAAAAAGATTATTCAGAAAAGCTCAAGTTCTTAGTTGCCGATAAAACAAAAGATCTTGAAACCTCTAATAATCAGTTAGTTAAAATTAATATGAATTTGGAGTCATATGCGCATATTGCTAGTCATGACCTGCAAGAGCCCATTAGAAAAATAAGAACGTTTAATTCCTTAATTCTTGAGCAAAAAAATGATCCTGAATTTGTAGAAAAATACGCGAGTAAAATTGACTCTTCAGCCAAGCGTATGACCGATCTTATAAGGGATATTTTAGATTATAGCAAGTTGACTTCCATTACAGAAAAAATGGAAAGAATTGATTTAAATGCTGTTCTCGATGAGATCAAAAATGATCTTGAACTTTATATGGAAGAGCATGATGGCACAATTGAGAGTGATGATTTGGGGAGCATAAGAGGTATGCAAGGTCTTGTGGTACAATTATTTTCTAATTTAATTAAAAACGGTATTAAGTATAATAAGAACTCTCCTAAAATCATTGTTTCTGCTACTGATGTTAATGGAGAAGATTTAGCCAACCATCATAATGCAAATCCAGATTCAACCTATAAAGCGGTTACATTTACTGATAACGGCATTGGTATAGATTCTAGTCAATTTAAGAATATATTTGCGCCTTTTAAAAGGCTTCACTCAAGATCTGAATACTCTGGAACTGGGATAGGACTAGCCATATGCAGACGTATTGTAGAACTTCATGAAGGCTTTATAGAACTCGATAGTGAAATTGGCAAAGGGTCAACATTTAGAGTATATTTTCCTCAAAAAGAATAAAATAATACTATAAAAAAAAGAGTAAACTATCAGTCAATTCTAACTTGTTATGGCAGTAAGACAAAATTTAATTCGTCCAATTTATTACAAGGATTGGTCCAATCGGTATCAAAAATTTTGTGAAGCACATCTTTTAGACCAGTAAAGCTATATGGTTTTTGAATAAAACCATTGGCCCCTAATTGGTAACATTTAGCAATATCGCCTTGACTATTAGAGGTTGAATACATAATCACGCAAAGTTCATCGGGGCACCAACGTTTTCTAATATCTTTTAAACACTCAAAACCATTTTTCTTAGGCATGTTGATGTCCATAAAAAGCATATCAGGCTTGTCATTTTTCGCTTCAAAGTAATTTATTAAAGATTCTCCATGCTCAAAAGTCTTAAGCATAACGTCTAGATCAATGCCATTACAAGCCGCCTCGAAGAACTCACGGTCGTCGACATCATCATCAACCAAAAACACGTGAAAAGGGATATTAGCCATAGTTTTGCAAATATCTCACAAAAATATGAATAAATAACCTTAAACAAGACAATACCTCAAATTCAGCATTTCATTTGCAGCATTGCTCAATGAAGTGCTGATTAATAGGTACTAAAACAAGATCTTAAAGAGCTGGACTTACAACTACTCTTAATAAAAGAGAGTTGCCAACTCTGATATTATGCCGATGGGGCCTGTCTACAATGTTCTAAATAATATTTTGGTGTACAATTGTAACGTTTTTTGAAAATCTTAGAAAAGTAGCTTCTACTGGTAAAACCTATTGAATATACTATTTCTGAAATATTTAAATCTCCAGCTTTAATTAAACGTTCCGCAAGTTCTATACGTTGCTTTCTTATATAATTGGTTGCCGTCATACCTGCCAAAACCTTAAAGCCTTCTTGTAGCTTGGTTGCCGAAACCCCATATTCCCTGCACAAATAGTTGACACTGTATGGGTATTCTGGCTTAAAGGCAATGGCATCAATGGCTGCCTGTATTCTTAAAAGCTCACTTTTAGACAACCAGGTCGACGTCTCTTGTTGATTTGCCATGTCACGTTGGTGATGCATAAGCTCTAATGCTAATGTAAAGTGAACAATACTTTTAATTAACAATTTTCGCACCACGCCAATTTGCTGAACGTTTCTTATTTGAAGTAACTGCTCTTTAATCTTAAGATTAAACGTCCCGTGATATTCAAACCTCTCTGATCCATCGTTGGTTAAAAACTGATTGAATAATTTATGATTGAGCAACATATCATCTACAGAAAGGTTCTGCTCCTTTTCTAATAAATTTACCTTAATTACGGCGAAGTCTGTTTTCTCATCGTTCCCTACGTACAGCCTTAGACCCGCGTCATTACTTCTTAAAATTACAGTTTGTAGTTCTTGAACCGTTTGACGTTCTAAGGCTTTGTCTTTCCAAGCATAATCTAAATTTCCTTCTAGACAATACACAAAATATAACACAGAGGAAGCATCACTATCCAACTCCATCACCATTTTCTCTACTAATTCAAAACTATATTCTGAATATAAAATTCCTGCACCCACATCAACAGAGATGGCCCTGCCTTTTCCATGGTCATTTTGAAACTGTAAAATACGGTCGCCTTCTAATCTAGAAATACTACCCCCTATTTTTTGATTTAATATATTAAGTTGTTGATGCTTGGAATCCATAATATTAGTTTTAGTTGGTTTTTAAGGAACAGGTCCTTAATTCTTTATGTCTAAATCCAAAATAGATGTGAATCCGATATGACAATTTAAATAATGCCATGGTCTCAAATGAAAGGAGTTGAGGGATATACCTAAAATAAAATTAAACTTGAAGCAAAGGTGTAGAAAATAACGAATACATCCGTTATACAATTTTAATATTCTGTTGTACAATTACAATTTAAGGAACAGAAACAACAGAATGGCAATATGTTTTGATGAATTTTATTTTGAAAAAGGAAGATAAACAGTAAAGACAGCCCCTTCGCCCAAGATACCTTTGCCATTAATCCTGCCGTGATGTGAAGTCACTATTTTTTGACAAATGGAGAGCCCTAAACCAGAGCCTGGATAATCAGATCTCGTATGCAATCTTTTAAAGATTTCGAAAATTTTATCTTCATATTTTGAGTCGAAACCAATACCGTTGTCCTTAAAGGTAATTTCCAAATATTTTGAATAGTCAGGATTCAAGGAGCTTTCAATATCAGTATGAGATAACACCTGACATTCTATTGTGATAATTGGCCTTACATTCGGTTTTCTATACTTAATTGAATTTTCAATAAGATTACTGAAAACCTGCTCTAACTGAAACTGAATGCCTAATACGAAAGACAGATCATTGTTTATGATTTGAACATCATTTTCAGAGATTCTCTCAGCCAAATCTTCCTTCACATTTTCCAACACCACATTTAAATCGACCTTAGATGGTTTATTTTCAATTTTTTCAATCTTTGAATAGGTCAAAAGATTAGAGATCAAATCACGCATTCTTTTAGCTGAAGTATTTACCTTATTAAGCGCTTCAAATCCATCTTTACTTAAAATATCCCCTTCTTGCTCGGTAATGCGACTAATAAACATTTGTATTTTCCGCAATGGTTCCTGGAGGTCATGACTGGCAATCCTATTAAAAGATTCTAGATGATCATTGGTGCGTTTTAGCTCCATGTTTTTATAACGGAGTCGTTGCTCCTCATTCTTTTTTTTGGTAAGGTCGGTCAACACCCCTACCAAATACCAATCTCCATCACGCTTATAAAATTCTCCTACAGAATTAACCGTCTTAATTTTTTTACTTTTTGTAATGATACGGTAGGTAGACTCTAATTTTGTTTTTTCATCAAAGATTTCTTTATGATATGCCTTAACTCCTGACAAATCATCTGGATGAATGAACTTATAAAACACTTCTAGCTTAGGTGTGAAATCTCCTGGTTCAAAACCTAAAATCCTAAAAGCATTATCAGAGTAATAAAGCAAGTTCTTAGTAAGATTAAGCTTGTAACTCCCAATATTTGCAACATATTCGGCTTTAGATAACAAATTATTTTTGACATTGTGCTCTAACTCAAATTCTTTTTCTTTGCTAATGTCTTTAGAGAACACAACTACACCTGTATCCAATTTTATAACACGTGAGGCAAACCAAAATTCCTCTTTACCAAAAACGTAACGTTTTTTGAACTCTCTAGGCTCTGCCGTTTTTTGACAGATAATGAGCTCTTCAAAAACGCCATTATTGAAATTTTCTGGATAATAGACAGACATTTTATTGCCTATAACATTAATGGGTTTTTCACCTACAACTTGTGTACAGTGTTGGTTAACATATTCAATCTTAAAATCAATAATATGGTCTTCATCATTAACTATAGGTAGAAAATAGCTTATTACGCTATTGCTACTGTCCATAACTCGTCGCGTAAAAGAGCGCTGCGCATCAAGCTCATCAATCTTTTCTAGTAAGATAGACTTAGAGTTATCTTCATACTCATTTACCAAGCTATTGGGTTCTTTATTTTTCAATTTGTTGTCACTAATTTACATTCTACTTAACCTCAAATATCTATCAAAAACATTTTGATTATCTGTGGGATCTTAATAAAAAAATCCATTTGCGAAAGAATCTCTTAAATTTTTAATAGGAAATTTTCCTTTTTAAAGTCATTGGTATGATAGGTCCAATTAGTAGTGATCACCTGCTTTAGTGCATTCTTTAAATCGGGAAAGGTCGTTGGCTTATTCAAGTAAATATTAGCGCCTTTATTGAACGTATCCTCTATATCTTGCTCAGAGGAAGATGTAGAATAAATGGCAATGATGGTGTCTTTATGATCTTCCATTTTTCTAATTTCCTCTAAGCATTCAAAACCGTCCATCACTGGCATATTTAAATCCAGAAAAATCAAGTTAGGGGCCTCTTCCTTATGCTCTTTCAAGAAATCAATACATGACTGTCCATCTTCGACTTGTTCAAGTTTCGTATTCATATCAAGACCATTCAATGCGTCTGAAAAAAAACGCCTGTCATCCTCATCATCATCCACTAATAATATTCTCAATGTTTTCATAATTATATTTATCAATAATATTTAGTCAATTGACTAAACAGTTCAAAATTAAAATGTGCAAAAATATCTTATTAATTTGTAATAGCCCGAATTATTTTTTTTTGCGTGGCAACTCATTTAATGATGCTCCTATTTTCTATTATCAATTAATTTTAAATATTGGGATACTGTAAGCCCTGTGACGTTTTTAAATTGCCTAGACAAATGTGAGGTACTGCTATAATCTAAATCATTTGCCACCTCAGCCACGGTTTCCCCGGTATTCATTAACAACTCTTTTGCCTTCTCAATTTTCAAAAATATATAAAATTTTTCTATTGAAGTAAAGGTCTCATTTGAAAACAGTTTAGACAAATGTGCATAATTATAACCCAATTTCTCTGAGAGCACCACTGAGATTTTCTTTTTACGCAGTGTTTTATTGGCCACAATCATTCTCATACAATCCTTGATCTGTTCCACTAGATTATCTGTATGTTTTTCAACCACTTTTATGGCGTAAGGGGTGAGATCTTCCTGTAGTTTTTGTAATTGATCGCTAGTGATGTCTTTTGACATCACGACTTGCCCCATGCCTATATTATCATAACTAATGCCATGGTCATTAAGGATTTTATCTATAATACGCTCGAAAATATTTTGAGGGTTGTAAAGAAAATCAATGCGCTTCAACTTAAATACCGTTTTATCACGTTCTTGAACAGAATTATTATTTATAAAGACGTAGCTAATATAAAGTAAATATTATCATCTTCAAAAGATTATAATTTTGAGAACTTTGCTTTACAACCAAGCTATAATCATCAATATTTATAAGCTTAAAATCTCCAAAATTGTCAGTCTCCAATTCAATTCTTTTAATCTAGAATTCTAAATATTAATATCTTTGGCATCCAAAAAAATATAGAAATTGCTGGATCATGCATACACTTTCATACGAATCTAAAGCGTCAAAACCATTATCTACAGTTGAAATGGAGAAACTTTTAGAAGAGGCTCGAGCTAACAACAACAAACAAGATATTACAGGTTGTCTTATCTATTACATGGGTACCTTCATGCAAGTTCTTGAAGGTGAAAAAGAAATTATAGAAGCACTTTACGCTAAAATCAAAAAAGACGAACGGCATACAAATGTCCAAATGTTTTCAAATGACAGTATTGATTTGAGAACATTTCCCAATTGGGGCATGGCCTATTACCCAATTGATCAAAACAATACTTCTAAAGCTGAATTTGAGCAATTTAAAAGAAACTTAATGTTACTGTCTGATCTTACGTTTCCTAATAATCCTACGGCACTTACCTTTTGGAAGCGAATGAAATTTTTAATTTCAAGTCCGCCTGACATATTCTAAGGCCATAACATAAGAGGCTAGACAGAAGTGTGATTAGCAACATTTACTTTGAGTCTCACATCTTAATATGATCATAAAAATGATTACTGTACACTGTATTGCGTTTTCACCCCAAATAATGAGTTTTAACTATTAATGCGGCAAACGGTTTTTTACGATACCGTAGAGAAAAGTCCCCAGTAAGGCTCCAAAGATCACGATAAGAATAGACGGATATCCTGCTCCTAAAAGTACATACATGGGCCCTGGGCAAGCTCCTGAAAGCGCCCAACCCAATCCAAAAATGATACCTCCAATAAGATATCTTGCGATACTTTTTTCTTTAGGGCGCAAAGACATTTGTCCTCCATTAATAGGTTTTACATTCATTCTTTTAATGACCTTAACTCCTATAACCCCTATCACTAGAGCCGAGCCTATAATACCATACATGTGGAAACTTCCAAATTGAAACATTTCATATATACGAAACCATGACGCTGCTTCAGATTTAAACATGATTATTCCAAAAAACATACCGATTACTAAATAGGTGAAATAGCGCATAACTTAAAAGATTAAAGGAAATATGAGATGAATCATTACTAGCCCACCAATAAAAAAACCGATAACCGCAATGAGTGAAGGTAATTGTAAATTACTAAGACCTGAAATAGCATGACCAGAAGTACAGCCGCCCGCATATCGCGCTCCAAACCCCACTAAAAGTCCTCCAATTAAAAGAACAAATATTGTAAACGGATCTGAAAGATTTTCGGTCGCAAATAATTCTGTAGGTAGATAAGCTTGTCCTGTACTTTCAATGTTATAGTCTTCAGAAAGTTGCTCAGCCACATTTGGGTTAATGTCCATGGTAGTATTAGACATATAAGTTGATGCCAAAAAACCGCCCAAAATGGCGCCTAAAACTACCATTAAGTTCCAACGTTCGGCTTTCCAATTGAACTTAAAAAAATCTGAAGCTTTGCCTGCTCCTAGTGCAGCACAGGCAGTACGCAGGTTAGAGGACATTCCAAATTGTTTACCCACAATAAGCAGTACAAACATGACTAACGCAATAAGTGGTCCGGCCACATACCAAGGCCAAGGATCATAAATCCAATTCATAAGATTTTATTTTAATGCAAATATCTAGGTTTCGTTACAGCAAAACGGTAACAAATGTTACAAAAGCTAATAACTATGATCGTCCAATCTTACTTTGCCTGCAAAGGTCTTGTAAACAAAATACGTATAGCCCAATACCAATGGCCCTCCTATAGCCACCATGGTCAAGCTTATTCCTAAGGATTTATCAGAAGAGGCTGCATTATAGATGGTGATGCTGTTTTTGGGGTCTATTGTAGAATAAAGTAAGGTTGGATACAACTCAATTGCAACCAGAACCATCAACAAAGAAATGGTTAATGCTGAAAAGAAAAAGGCATGATGAAATTTCTTTTTACTTGCCAATCTAGGAATATTGGCAATACTTAAAAATGTGAGCACGGGAATAACAAATAAAACAGGACTCGCTTTAAAATCATCACTCAAATGCGGAATGTAGATTAGTGTATAGAGCGTGGTAATTGAAAAGCATACAATAAACAAAATGATGCCCTTTTTTAGTAACCCTTCTAATTTATCAAATAGTTTTCCTTCGGTTTTGAGCAATAAATAAATAGCGCCGTGAGTCATAAAAAGAAATAAGGTGGTGAACCCTGTTAGAATGGCATAGGGATTTAAAAAGCCTAAGAACGGACTCCCGTCATATTCTAAATCTGGTCCTATGGGTATGCCCTGCAATACATTGCCCAATACCACGCCCAACAAAAAAGCCAGCATGATGCTGCTCACACTATAGGCAATATCCCACATTTTGCGCCACCATAACATCTCTTCTTTACTTCGGAATTCGATAGCGATGGCTCGAAAAATGATGAACATTAGAAATAACATAAACGGAATGTACATGCCTGAGAAAAATGTACCATACATCACGGGGAATCCTGCAAAAAGCGCTCCGCCACCAATAACTAACCACACCTCATTACCATCCCAAACGGGACCAACGGCATTGAGGGCCACTCGACGACTCAATTCTTTCTTAAAGAACAAGTGCCAGGCGCCTGCTCCAAAATCAAATCCGTCTAAAATAGCATAACCTGAAAAAAGGCCTCCTACAACCAAAAACCATAATGTGGGATAATCGATACCAAAAAGCGTTTCCATAATTTAATTGTTTAGGCGTTAATGGTTTTAGAAACTTCATCTGCGATCTCCTCGGTCAAAGGTCTTTCGGTTTTGTCAGCATCTTCGTCATTATAAGGACCGTGTTTTATTTTCTTGTTTAGGAGGTATAAAAACAAAAATAAGAGCAAGGCATAAATAAAAAAGAACATGATCAATGAAAACACAATTTGGTTGGCTGTAACCGCTTGAGAAAATGCTTCGGAAGTTCTTAAATGCCCATAGACCACCCAAGGTTGCCGTCCCATTTCCGCAGCAAACCAACCGACTTGGTTTCCTATTTGGGCAAGGATCACAGAAAACACGAAGGTTTTTAAGAGCCATCTGGTTTTAAATAATTTCTTACGCCACCACAAATAACAGGCATATACCGTTAATGCTATAAAAAACATCCCTATCGCAATCATGATGTGATAAAATTGAAATACCGCGTTTATTTGGCCTGGTCGGTCTTCTTTAGGGAAGGCATTGAGCCCTGTTATTGGTGCATCAAAATCTTGATCAACCAAGAAAGAGAGTCCGCCAGGTATTTTTAAACCCACCACTTCCTGACTCTCGTCATCTACCCAACCAAACAAGTACAAATCTGCAGGTGCACTTTTCTCATAATGCCCTTCCATTGCAGCCAACTTCGCCGGTTGATTTTGGGCCACACCGTCTGCCGAACTGTGACCTGTGACCAATTGCGCCAAAGAAAATACGGTAGCAACGGTAAGTGCTATTTTAAATGCCATTTTTGAGATTTCAACAAAACGGCCTTTAACCAAATAATAAGCGTGAACACTTAGCACCAAAAAAGCGCCTGCCAAAAACGCGGCAAACCAAGTGTGCGTAAGCCGGTCTACACTTGAAGGATTAAAAACCATGGCCCAAAAATCTGTAATTTCTGCTCGAGCGTTCATCCCTTCTCCAACAATATGATACCCTGCAGGCGTTTGCTGCCAGCTGTTAGCAACAACAATCCATACTGCAGAAAACATAGAACCCAAAAACACGCCTATGGTAGCCACTAAATGCACCCAAGGTTTCACCCGGTTCCAGCCAAAGAGCAAAATTCCTAAAAACCCACTTTCTAGAGCAAAGGCAAAAATACCTTCGGCGGCAAGTGCGCTTCCAAAGATATCTCCTACATATCGTGAGTACGTGGCCCAATTGGTGCCAAACTCAAACTCCATAACAATACCGGTAACAACGCCTATGCCAAAGGTAAGTGCGAAAATCTTAGTCCAAAATTTAGCAAGAATATGGTATTTTTCATTTTTTGTCTTAATCCAAAGACTTTCAAAAATTACCATTATTAAACCTAAGCCAATGCTTAAAGGTGGATAGATATAGTGAAAGGCGATTGTAAAAGCGAACTGTACTCGAGCAAGAATTTCGGTATCCATCTCTTAGCTGTTTTGATTGATACAAAGATAAGAAGAACCCAACTCTTAGCTAAATTGAAAGCTAATTAAACGTTGGCAAATAGTCGGTTTTTTGCTTCTGAAACACCTCCCTTTTTTATTTTTTCATCTGAAACTATTTTTATGAAAAAACCATCCACTTTACCGATGTAAAATGAATGGTCTCAACTGCTATTCCATAGGGTTATGGGAAGGTTATTTTTATTGAAACTGACTCACAGCTTCACTTAAATCATAGACTAGTGCATCCTTCAAAACGTTCTGTACAATACTGCTTCCGGCAGCACTGCGATATCCACCTGCACAATGCACAACGATAGGCTTGTTCGTTGGAATTTGATTTGCCGTTTCGCGTAACTCATTCAATGGATGCTCAAGCGCATTTTCAAAAAACTTCCCATTATTGATTTCACTTTGATTGCGAATGTCAACAATAGTATAGTTGTCTGGGTTATTTTTAAAATCCTCCAGGTCGAGTTTTGCTGTACGTTTCATCTCTTGGTCTAAAAGCGTTATGACTTGCTTGAGTTGCTTTTCATAACCGATTTTGGCTATACGGTGCAGTAAGGCCTCTTTATTTTCTTTATGATCTATGACCAAGGTGAATTGATCTTCAGGTTTTACGATAGACCCTAACCAAGTTTCAAATTTTGATGTTTCAGACACCGCTTGAATATTAATACTCCCTTTGAGATGCCCCTTTTTAAAAGTAACTTCATCACGCATATCTATAATTAATCCTTCGGCAGTTGTATTTTCAGTAAATGGAATAAGATCAATTGACGACTTTAAATGAGCAGCTCCAGTCTTGTTGGTGTCTACATCAAACCCAAAATAATGAGGTATAAATGGCTGCCCGTCAAGTATGGTTTCCATAAAAGCTTCTTTAGATTGTTTTTTGAAAGCCCAATTATCATTACGCTCATTTCCGAGTGTGCTGCTCGCGGCATCGCTCAAATTCTTACCACAAAGAGAACCTGCGCCATGTGCTGGATAGACAAGCGCATCATCTGGCAAATCAGTGAATTTAGTTGTAATCGACTCGTACATCATTTCGGCCAATTCTTCGCGTTTAGCTCTCATGTTGCCTGCTTTTTCACGCAAATCGGGTCGACCTACATCTCCAATAAACAACGTATCTCCCGTAAATAACGCCGTGTCTTTTCCGTCTGTTGCAATTATCGTAATACTATCTGGCGAGTGGCCAGGTGTATTTAAAGCTTTTAATGTGATGGCTCCTAATTGAATTTGATCACCTGAGTCAAATGAATGGTGTGGATAATCGGCACCCAATTTTTCGCTATTATATATGGTAGCATTTGTATGGTTATAAATCTCTAAATGAGAGCTCACAAAATCGGCATGAGGGTGTGTTTCTATTACCGCTACAATTTTTGCATTGTTCGCTTTCGCAAAAGCATAGTATTGCTCTGGATTTCGTTCTGGGTCAATAACCGCCATTTCACCATCGCTCACAATAGCGTAAGAAAAATGTGCAAGTGGCTTATATTCAAATTGTTTAATAGTCATAATATTTAATTTTTTATAAAATTAATAAAGAATGAAGTGCTATAGTGTAACCTTTGATACCCAACCTAAAAAAAGTAACCGATAGATGCATTGAGATGCAACAAAAGATCTTAGCTGAAAAGTTCCTTGTAAATGATATAGATCCCCATCACCAGTACAAACCATCCAAATGCTTTTTTAAGCCGTTTGCCATCAAAAAATTTATTGAGCCAAATGCCTATAAAAATCCCTATTATAGACAGCACTGTAAATAAAAACAGGAATGACCAATCTATTGTTATGTTTGAAATATCACCTGTAAAGCCAATTAAGGAATTGATTGCGATTATAAAAAGTGATGTTGCCACTGCTTTTTTCATCGGTAGTTTTGCCAAGATGACTAAAGCCGGAATAATTAAGAAGCCGCCACCTGCACCTACCATACCCGTAATAAAACCAATTACGATACCTTGAATAACCAATAAGGCATGATTCGCCGGATTTAGAGCGACCTGTTCTTTCTCTGGCTTTCTGTTTCGAATCATGGTTACAGATGCCAAAAGCATAATGATGGCAAAAAACACCATAATGGCCAAGCTCTTTGTAATTAGTAAACCGCCAATTGAAAACAGCTGTTCAGGAATTGCCGGTATTATAAATTTTCTAGTGACAAATACCATGACAAGTGCAGGGCCCGCAAATACAAAAGCGGTTTTAAAAACAACCAGATTTTTTTGCATATTGCGTAAAGCGCCTACCAATGCAGAACTTCCCACTACAAAAAGCGAATATGCTGTAGCTGTAACAGGATTAAGGTAAAAGAAATACACCAATACAGGAACCGTCAATATGGAACCTCCTCCTCCAATAAGCCCCAACACGACCCCTACTAGAAGCGCTCCTATATATCCTAAAATCTCTATGATACTCATTATGGTTTAAATATGCTACAAATGTATAGAACCGAAAAAGAACTCTAAGTAACCAATGTTACAAGACTTCAACAAAACTGCGGTGAAGTTTTATTTTATGATCCTTTTCCATCTTTTTGAGAAGTCTAGAGATAACCACTCGACTTGTATGAAGGTCACTCGCAATATCTTTATGAGTGGTATAAATGTGTTTACTGTTTAAGATTTTTATTTTCTGGTCCAGATAATTTTCCAAACGCTCATCCATATTATTGAATGCGATGTTATCAATACTTTCTAGCATTTCCATCATTCTGGCATGGTAACTATTGAACACAAAATTACGCCAAGATTTATACGTGCTAGACCATTCTTCCATTTTAGCAATGGGAATCATTAAGAGTTTTGCCGATGTTTCGGCAACAGCGTGAATTTCACTTTTTGTATGCCCAAGACAGCAGGTCATGGTCATGGCACAGGTGTCTCCCTTTTCAATATGATACAATAGGAGTTCGTCTCCTTCAGAATCAGGACGCATGATCTTTATACTTCCCGAAAGCAATAAAGGCATCGATTTGATATACTGCCCTGGTCTTATCAAATCTTCACCTTCGGGTACTTCTAAAAGCAGCCCTACTTTATTGATTTCGTCAATGAGCGCTGGCTCAAATAGAGATCCGTAATTCTTCTTAAGGTCTTCAATCATTTTTAAGTATTAAAAGTGCATGAAGATAAAAAAGGAATGTCGTCAAATAAAATTTAGCGACTCTTAAACTGAAAAATAAGTGATAGGTTATTGTTTTAGAAATAGGAAATAGAATAAGCGTAGACATTATGAAGCTAACTAAAACAAAAAATCCATCTACCGTGGAGAATGGATTTGATTTTTTTAACTCGACTCGATTGCTTCGGATCCCGTCAACTTACGTGCTTTTTTACCACAAAATACGGTATAAAACAAACGAACGCGCTAATCTAGCTAAAGTCTATAAATAGAAAAAGCCCTGTAAACAGGGCTTTTAAGCTAGTGACCTCGACTGGATTCAAACCAGTAACCTCTTGAGCCGTAATCAAGTGCGCTATTCAGTTGCGCCACGAGGCCTTTATGTAATTCCGAAACAACAAAAAAAGACTGCTATTTCGGGGTGCAAATATATTTCTTTTCCCAACAATCACAAAACAAAATTAGTCAAAACATTAGTGAAGGTATTTCTTTTGATAAAAAAACAAGCTACAAGGCTCTTTTCGTTACATAAACTCGCCATCCTATCACTGCCATTTGCAGTTGACTCGCCTTACTTAAATCTAATTGCTGCTTTGAATAACTAGGCAGTATGACCTTATTGAGTTTAGCAAGTGCTCTGAACAATCGTTTTTTCATAACTATAAATTCACATCATGATTTATAAATGTAACGGTTTTATAGCTTCTCTGCAACTGTTACTGCACGACAAATGCAGAACCTTCTTATTTACATAAAGCGGATTCCACATTGTTATCGAGTTGGTTAAACCTCCTTCGATTTACGATCATTCGTTTAGCTAATTATAAACAGAATATCGATTAGTAGTTTTGCTAGTGTCATCATTGTCTTTGGATTTAAAGGTTAATTATTGATTAAATTTTGGTGTCTTTCATTAATGAGTTTTCAATATAGAAAGCAACACCTTATGTTTCCAAGAGATCAGATCAGATTCTATGAATTTGAATACGAAATCATAACTAAAAATACATACTCTATTTCAATATTTTATACATATCCTTCAAAAAAGTTAATATTTGTAATATTATTTTATATTTATTGTTTCATATTGAAATAAATATAGAGGGTTTTTAAAGGGTATTTTCTAAACCAAGGGCCAATTTGTCTTTAAATAGTCGCTTTTACGCTATTCTATCTTTTCAGATTTTAATTTTTAGAGATGGCGCTACTCCCAAAGTCATCTTTAAAAATGAGAAATACAACACGCCAGAAATAACCTTTTGATAACTCCGTAATCTTAAAATAACGGCCGAGAATATTACTTTTATAAAAAAATCTGAGATGAAATTAGCCTTACAACTGTTTATCCTCTTCTGTTTTACAACGAGCTTATTTTCTCAAGTAGTCATCAATGAACTCGACTGTGATACTCCTGGTGTTGATGACATGGAATTTATTGAGCTCCTCTCCGAAAATCCAGAAACCCCTCTTGACGGTTATATTCTCGTGTTTTTTAACGGATCTTCTTCAGGGATGAACTCTAGTTATTTTGCCTTAGACCTTGATGGCTACGTCACCGATGTTAATGGATTATTGCTCATTGGCAGCAATGCTGTGAGTCCTGTACCTCAGCTTTTGATTGCTCCAAACACATTTCAAAACGGCCCAGATGCGGTAGCACTGTACCAAGCCGATGATCTTGATTTTCCTGAACAAACGCTGGCCACTATTGAAAATCTTGTAGACGTGCTGCTTTACGACACCTCAGACCCAGATGACGACGATATGATTGCTATTTTTAGTGCAGATCCAAGATTTGCAAGCATAACACAAATCAATGAGGGACCAGGCAATAACACAAACTCCATACAACGTTTTGTTGATCTTGACGGTAACGTTAGCTACACCTCCACCACTCCAACACCTAGACAGCTTAACGATGGTAGCGGCATTGTACTTAATGGTATTAGTATCTCAGTTGCTCAAGAGCAGTATGAAGAAGGCGACAGCTTTGAGATTAGCTTTACTTCTGAAATTCCTGTTACAGAACCTTTAAATTTCAATATTCTTTTCGACAACAATGGTTTCAATACCACCGATTTTATTGGGAACACCGCCATTAGCATCCCTACAAATGAAACCTACGCATCAACTACCATTACCCTTGTTGATGATAGTGAAGATGAAGGAGATGAAGTGACCGAACTACGGTTCGAGAGCTTACCTTCAGGATATTTGGCCTTAAATAACAATCTCCAAATTAGAATTGTAGACAATGATTTTACGATGGCAAATTTTGGCACCCCCGTAAATCCTACCTTCGGAAATGTAACGAGCACACAACCTTCTGGATATTATAACACGCTCGATCAATTGGCAGATGATGACCTTCGGGAAGCGTTGCAAAACATTATTGCAAATCCTGACATCGTAAGAGCACAAACCTATGCCGATATCATTGACATTTTAAAATCTGCCGATCAAAACCCCTTAAACAGCAACCAAGTGTGGTTGGTGTATTCTGAAGAAGGACGACCAAAACTAGATTTTCAAACAAGCTCCAACAACCAAAACAAATGGAACAGAGAACATACCTTCCCAAGATCTAGAGGTGGCTTTTATGATATAGAGGAAGATGGCATTGCGGATGGTCCCGATGTATTTTGGAGTACCAAAGCCGATTCTTTACGCCATGGCAACTCTGATGCTCATGCCTTACGCGCGGCAGATGCCATTGAAAACAGCACCCGTAATAATCTGCATTATGGGCAATATACTGGTCCAGAAGCAACTCAAGGCAGTTTTTATGGCGACGTTGCTAGAAGTGTGCTCTATATGGAAATTAGATATAACGGACTTCAAGTTGTCAACGGGTTTCCTGAAGGCACAACAGGAGCACTTGGAGATTTAGCAACCTTATTGGATTGGCATAGAAACGACCCGCCCGACGACTTTGAAATGAACCGAAACAATCTGGTTTATACTTGGCAGTTCAATAGAAACCCATTTATTGATCAACCTGAATTAGTAGAATATCTTTGGGGAACAAACGTTGGAGATATTTGGAATCAAGAATTGAATGTTACAAAGTTTGATGCCAATGCAATTCGTCTATACCCAAACCCTACAACAGACAGCATTACCATTAACGGACTTGACGCCCAAGCAAACATCAGTGTGTTTTCAATAGAAGGCCAATTTTTAAAATCTTTCATTTACAACAAAGAAGCTACAATCCATTTAAACTTACCGAGCGGAATTTATCTTTTAAATATTTCTTCGGAAAATAAACAAACCGTAAAAAAGATTGTCATCAACTAACAACAGTGACTTTTACTATAATCAAAAACCCTTCAGTATTATTAATACTGAAGGGTTTTTAGATGTAATGATTTCCGAAGGTATTTAATCATCAATAGCGCTATTCCCTTTGGGATTCGTTCTAATAATTACCGCACCATTACTCCCGTTGCTTCCAAATCTTTGAACGGCCTCAACACCATCTAAAACTTCTACAGAGATAAAATCATCTTTATCAACAGTTTCGAGCGTACTGTAAGACACTTTTTTTCCATCTAAAATGAATAAAACTTCAGCTATATTTTCTCCAGAAATCTTGAATTGACCATCTGCATCTCTATGCACTATGATTTTGTCCTTAACCTTTGCATTGGCTATAGATAGAAAGTTTTTAGTGGTTACAATTAGTGCACCGTGCTTCGCTTTTTCTCCATAAGCATCTATGGCCTGCTGTCCTCTCAATACAGTTATCGATTCGATCTGGCTAGGAGCAAAAAGCTGCATGACACTCAATGACGATTCCTGACCATCCAAAATTATTAGAGGATCCTGCACTTGTAATCTATTTGGTTGTTGCTGTCCGTTTTCTAAAGCATTTATGTTCGTAAAAGTACCGTCCTTACTAATAGTTCCCGAAAGGTTCTTAAGTGTTTTTGTAAATAAAGAATCAGATATTTTAGAATTTATCGCTTTAGGAGTGACAGTACCAGCCGAGGTTGATGTCTTTCTTACTTTAGTGGTATCGCTATCTTCTGTGTTTTTATTTGGAGTATTTGCTTTTGAATTTTTAGTGGTTTCTATTTCTGAATTCTCAATATTACCCACCCCAAACTCATCTTGAGATTGCTCAAAATAAAATGATGATATAGGATTTGAGCTATCAAGGTTATATGTAGCACTATTGCCTTGAGATGTAAATACAGTGTTAATCGCAGTGATTTCACCTTGGGCATTACGCTTAAGTCGTTTGTAAGTGAATGAAATGTTATTGACTTGCAGATCTTGCTGTATTTGTTGTAAATCTGCATCTGTCAAATCTTTGTGAAATGTGACCTTTACAGAGTCTTCTTGAAACAGGTTCAGAGCATCATGCGGGACGTTATTTGAATTAGTTTCGACGTAGATGGTTTCTGTATTAAAACTCATCATAAAAAGTACGATAAACGGAATGGCGAATACCAACTTCATCTTATGTATCGCTTTTGATTTTGATTGGTGTAACATGACGATTCGTTTTTTGATTAATGAGGTATAAAAGGTATTTGTAAGAGACAACTCTTGATTTGACAGTGAGGTTTTAAGCAACACCTTCTGGTAGTCTCCGTTTTCAAATGAAAGGCTCTGTGCCTCAGCATCTGCAATAAATTCTAAATTTTGGCGCATTTCTTTTCTATACATCCAAATCACGGGGTTAAACCAGAACAACAAACAGCACAATTGCACTAATACAATATCTGCGGAATGCCATTGACGTGCATGAACCTTTTCATGATTGATAATATGCTCTAAATCTTCAGCGTTGAACTGACTGGGATTATAGACAATTCGATTAAAAAATGAAAAAGGCGTTACGTTGAGAGCGGTTTCGTAAACCCTAAATTGACCAACCGTTATTAATTTGGTCGCCTTAAACAGCTTGCGTAGAGAGAAGAGCGCCAGCAGCAATCGTAATAAAAAAAACACCATACCAGCGACATACACCCAAGAAAACGCTTGGATTACGTCAAAAGGCTCCTCCGTGATTTCTATTGGACTATTGTAAAGCACATATGACATGGCTTTTGGCGTGATAGACGACAGATCAAAAGAATTGACCTCAACGTATATAGGAATAAAAATGAAAGGCAAAACAATGGATGTGAGTAAACCTGTAATCAAAAACCAACGGTTAGATTGAAAAAAGGTCTCGCGCTGCAAAAACAGAAAATAGCAGATATAGAAAATAGCTAATAGGGCCGAAGATTTTAATAGATAGTCCATAATTACTTGTTTTTCTCTATTAACGCTATAATCTCCTTAAGCTCATCAACGCTTATTTTATCTTCCTTAGCAAAAAAGGACACCACACTTTTATAAGAGCTATTAAAATAACTGTCTATCGCATTGCTCATAAAGCGTTTTTTATAGGCTTCTTTAGGAACAATAGGGTAATATTCGTGGGTTTTACCATAGGCCTTATGTCCTACGTAGTTTTTCTCTTCTAGATTTCTAATGATGGTCGAGAGCGTGTTGTAATGTGGTTTATCATCCATTTCTGCTAACACATCTTTTACAAAAGCGGTCTCCAATCGCCACATGATGTGCATGATCTCTTCTTCTTTATTGGTAAGTTTCTGCATGATTATCAGTGTTTTAAACTTTAAATCAAATGTATAACTATTTTTATAGTTATACAACTAATTAAATAGTTAATAAACTACTTCTTTCGTTACAAATAAAAGCGACCGGTATATGAGATATTACTAAATATCAAAAAAGACACGCTTGTAGGTGTCTTTTAGAAAGAAAAAATTGTTTTTTTTAGTGCTTAGTTGTCGCTATTATGGCGCCGTCTCTTGCTTTGTTACCATAAACGCTAATGGCTATTTTTGGTTTTAAAACATCTACAGCATCCAACAGATCTTTTTTAGCCAATGCATTTAAGGTTTTAAAATCTGAAATTTTACCGTCGATCACTATGACCTTCTTCTTAGTGACGTCTTCACTAAATTTACAGGTCGTCTGTCTGTTATTATGCGTTTCATCAAAGAGAAAGGCAAATCGATCTGATCTTGCATTCTTAAAACTAAAATTCTGCATCATGCGTTCCTTGATTTGATCTATGGTCAAGGAATCTCCTTCAAAGAGAAACATAGAATGCGGATTATTAAAGTAGCGATTAGCATCATAATCTTCAGACTCAGAAAAAGCGCCTTCCTTTTCAACTAAAGCATCTTCACTAGTAGATTTGTTAGTTAAATCATTGTCGTCATCAACATACAGCTTGGCATGACGTCTTCCAAAAGCGATATGATCAATAGGGATGTTACTTAAAAATTGTGAAGTCACGGTCTTGCCATTCTTATCTGTCAATGTAATGTTCAAGCCAATAATTAGATGCTCACCGTTTCTTTTGATATCCTTAAAATTGGCAACAATACCGTAATCTGCCAACATCAAATTGATATCCTCAAGATTGAGCATAGTGGTTGCAGCATCAATGGTAATATTCACGTCCTCAATATTATGAAGTGTAGACTTGCTATCTTGTTGTGCCAACAATTGACTTGGCAATAAAAGTATTGCCCAAAGCGCAATGCTGCTTAAAATGTGTTTCAAAAATAGATTTACATTCATATAAATCGTCTTAACTACCAATTACAAAATTAAGATCTTAAATATTGCTTGAGCGCATTTTAGATAAAAATTAAAAGACACTTCAAATGGAAGTAACTTAAATGATATGTCCAAACTTCAATTTATACTATCTTCGCATTGTCAAATTAACCATCTATCACGGTTTTTAAAACGAGTATTTCATGAGTATATTTTGGATTATCTTAGGGTTGATTCTATTAGTCATTGGTGGCGAGTTTTTAGTGCGTGCCTCTGTTGCTTTATCCTTCAAACTTAACATTTCAAAAATGGTCATAGGGATGACGGTGGTGAGTTTTGCCACTTCAGCCCCCGAATTATTAGTGAGCTTAAACGCGGCGCTTGCAGGATCTCCTGCAATTGCTTTAAACAATGTTATTGGCTCTAATATAGCCAACATTGGTTTGGTATTGGGCATCACAGCACTCGTGAGTTCTATTTCTGTAGACCGGTCTTTTTACAAGCTCAATTGGCCGGCCATGCTCGTGTTTTCTATTTTACTTTATTATTTTTTATATAACGATAACCAACTCACTGCGCTAGAGGGCATCTTTCTTTTTGTGGGCTTGATTGCTTTTTTGATCATCTTGATTCGTTCCGCAAAAAAAGAAGTAGCCTTAGAAGAAGTAGATGAAAGCTTAGCGGTAGTTTCTAATTTTAAAATGACCATTTGGCTGCTTATAGGGGCTGCAGCTTTATATTTTGGCTCAGAATGGTTGGTAGATGGCGCTAAAGACCTTGCCATTACCCTTGGGGTTAGTGATGCTGTTATTGCCGCTACGGTAATTGCAATTGGCACTAGCGTTCCAGAATTGGCCGCATCGGTCATAGCAGCCGTAAAACAAGAAAAAGCCTTATCACTGGGTAACTTGATCGGCTCTAATATATTTAACATCGGCTCTGTTTTAGGCCTTACCTCTATGGTTAAAACTATAGAAGTTACAGATGCCAGTATTTTAAACAGTGATATTTTGTGGATGCTTGGTTTTGCGGTGGTTTTGTTACCATTGATTCTTATTCCGAAGAAATTGGACATTGGTCGTTTCAAAGGATTTTTTCTGGTTGCAGCTTACGGCGTTTTTCTTTTTCTTGCCTTTAGGTCCCAAGTATAATTCTAGCAGGTAAAATAAGCTCCCGCTATAGTTTTTTCTTCGGAAATTGGAGCGCTTCAAATCCTTCAGGCATCAACACTACCGGTTCTTCTCTTCTATGTTAAGGCATCAACTGAACTATGATGACCACAAAAGTTAGGGCATAAAAAACGTCCCTCAATAATGAAGGACGCATTTTTATCTTTGATAATAGCGATAATCTAGCTAATATTTGCGGATTTCACCGTCTTAACGATACGTCCTGCAATTTTATAAGGATCGCCATTTGAAGCTGGACGACGATCTTCTAACCATCCTTTCCATCCTTTCTCAACCGTAATGATTGGGATACGAATAGAAGCACCACGATCTGAAACCCCATAACTAAAGTCATGGATAGATGCTGTTTCGTGCTTACCGGTTAATCGCTCATCATTAAACTCACCATAAACAGCAATATGCTCTTTTACAACAGGTCTAAACGCTTCACAAATTTTCATATATGTTTCTTTGTCTCCACAAGTTCTTAACACAGAGTTTGAAAAGTTAGCGTGCATCCCAGAACCATTCCAATCTCCCTTAACAGGTTTTGGATGGTATTCAATGTAATACCCGTACTGCTCTGTTAATCGATCCAATAAGTATCTCGAAATCCAAATCTCATCACCTGCTTTTTTTGCACCTTTAGCAAACAATTGGTATTCCCACTGGCCAGAAGCCACCTCTTGATTAATACCCTCAAAGTTTAAGCCTGCGGCAAGACATAAATCGGCGTGCTCTTCAACAAAACCTCTACCGTGTGTATGACGTCCACCAACAGAGCAATAATACATACCCTGTGGTCCAGGATATCCTCCAATAGGGAAACCTAAAGGCAATTGGGTGTGCTTATCCATAATGAAATATTCTTGCTCAAACCCGAACCAGAAATCATTATCATCATCATCAATAGTAGCACGTCCGTTAGACTCGTGTGGGGTTCCATCAGAATTCAAAACCTCTGTCATTACCAAATAGGCATCATCTCTTGCAGGATCTGGATAAATGGCAACAGGCTTCAATAAACAATCTGAAGATCCGCCCTCAGCTTGCTTTGTTGAACTACCATCAAATGACCATACCGGACAATCTTCTAGCTTTCCGCTAAAATCTTCTTCTATTTTGGTTTTACTACGCATATTTTGGGTTGGCTTATAGCCATCTAACCAAATGTACTCTAACTTAGATTTACTCATGTTGTGCTTTAATTTATATAAGTGAAGTATACAAAATTATTACTTTCTGTCACTAGGCAAAATATTGGTTATGAATTTAGTGAAATTTTATCAACAATAACGTTTGCGTGAGAATGTGATCAATTTTGGGTGTTCTGATTGTCAAATCTGCAACGCAAAATCGAGAAATGAGCAGCATCTGTTCTACTTAAATATCAATACTATTGTTATTTTTGTGGCTTAATTTCCAATCATGAGTAAAGACATCAGCAAAAGATATGCCCAAAGAGGGGTTTCGGCCTCTAAAGAAGATGTGCACAATGCCATTAAAAATATCGACAAAGGACTTTTCCCGAAGGGATTTTGCAAAATTGTGCCTGATTATTTGACTAATGATGATGATTATTGTTTAATCATGCACGCTGACGGCGCAGGTACAAAATCCTCTCTTGCTTACATGTATTGGAAAGAAACAGGAGACTTATCGGTTTGGAAAGGCATTGCCCAAGATGCATTGATCATGAACATTGACGACCTCATTTGCGTTGGTGCCACAGATCATATCCTATTATCCTCAACCATTGGAAGAAACAAAAACCTGATTCCTGGAAAAGTAATCTCTGCCATTATTAATGGTACAGAAACCTTGATCAACGATCTCAAATCCCACGGCGTGACCATTCATTCCACAGGAGGAGAAACCGCTGACGTTGGTGATTTGGTGCGCACCATTATTGTAGACTCTACCGTAACCGCACGATTAAAAAGAAAAGACGTTATTGATAACGCCAATATTGCATCTGGAGATGTTATTGTAGGCTTAGCAAGCTTCGGGCAGGCCACTTACGAAACCGAATATAATGGCGGCATGGGCAGTAACGGACTCACCTCTGCGAGACATGATGTGTTTCATAAGTATTTAGCCGAAAAATATCCTGAAAGTTTTGATGCGGCCGTTCCTGAAGATTTGGTCTATTCTGGACAAACAAAATTAAAAGACACGGTTGACGGTTCTCCCATTGATGCCGGTAAACTGGTGCTCTCTCCTACCCGAACTTATGCGCCAATTATTAAGGCCATTCTTTCAGAATATAATTCAGAAGATATTCATGGTATGGTACATTGCTCGGGCGGTGCACAGACCAAAATTCTTCACTTTATAGACCGTTTACATATTGTCAAAGATAATATGTTCGAAATCCCGCCGTTATTTAAACTAATTCAAGACCAATCTAAAACGGACTGGAAAGAAATGTACCAAGTTTTTAATTGCGGCCATCGTATGGAATTGTATGTTAACCCTCAAGTTGCAGAAGCCATTATTAGCATTTCAAAATCCTTTAACGTGGACGCCAAGATTATTGGACATGTTGCTCCTTCCGAAGAAAAGAAATTAACAATTAAAAGTGAATTTGGCATTTTTGAATACTAGTGCCAATTGATTTTCCCTAAACTTTAAACACCAATGAGACTAGCTGTATGCATCGCGATGATGCTGACATTTCAATGTTTTTATTCTCAAGCCGACTCTACAACAACCAAAAGAAAACTATTCAATTGGACCCAAACCAACAAAGCTGGTCTAGACATTAGTGAAGTGACTTTTGTAAATTGGAATGCCGGTGGTAGCAATTCAATTTCGGCGTTGCTCACCATGATTTCCAGTCTTGACTATAGTGACAGCTATTATAAGTGGAAAAATAGTGCCCGCATGCGCTATGGGATTAATAAGCAAGAAGAACAAAAGTTAAGGAAAACTGAAGATGAGCTCGAACTGATCTCTACCATAGGTTATAGAAAAGATACCATAACCAATTGGTACTACTCTGGTCGTTTCAATTTTAAAACGCAATTTACAGACGGTTTTCAATATCCCAACCGAGATGTCCCCATTTCTAGATTAATGGCGCCAGGCTATTTGTTTTTAGGAGGTGGTGCTGAATATGGTAAAAATCTTGAGAAGTTCTCAGTTTATATGTCTCCTTTAACCTTTAAAGCCACTTTTGTTTTAGATGAAACCTTAGCAAATGCCGGTTCGTTTGGTGTGGAGCCAGCAGTTTTAGATGAAGAGGGAAATGTTATCATAAAAGGCGAAAATGTAAGGACCGAAATGGGAATCCTCATAACCAACTTCTACGAAAAAGAAGTCTTTGAGAACATTGCAATAAGACACAACCTCAGCCTTTACACAGATTACCTTAAAGATTTTGGTAATATTGATATTGACTGGGAACTGGTTTTTAACTTTAAGGTAAACAATTATGTAAAGGCCACCCTAGGCTCTCATATTCGTTATGACAATGACATTAAAATCTTAGAGGAAAGCAACGATGAGACAGAAACCGAACTTGTTGAGAAAGGTGCTAAAGTGCAATGGAAACAACTTCTAGGAGTTGGTGTGGTTGTTGATTTTTAGATAAACCCCTTAACCGCCATAAAAAAGGAGATCGTTAATAGGGAGTCGAAAATAAAAAGCGTCATAAAAAACTTAATGTTAGACACGCCGCTAATTTTATAAAAGCCCAAACGCTGCCTTACTTTTCTATCACTCAACATCAACCACAACAAGAACACCAAAAACAGTTTGATCGATACGGCCCAAACAAGATTTGGCCGAATGGCCATAATCACCAAGGTGATCATAAAAGAATAGACGCCCAGAGGTCTGTAGTAGTTGAATATGGATCTTATTTGCCTTCGCATAAAAAAGATAACGTACAACAGTGCCAAATTATTTTTGTTGGATGGTGCTATTTTCAATGCCAAGCAAATCCATAAATTATCGTATTTTTGAATCCAATATTTTAGAAGATAGATGTTAGAGAAACTCCAAATAGTGAAACAAAGATTTGATGAAGTCAGTGACCTCATCATACAACCCGATATTATTACAGATCAAAAGCGCTATGTATCCCTTAATAAGGAATATAAAGACTTAAGATTACTCATGGACAAACGTGAGGAATACATTGAACTTACAGACAACCTAAAGGAAGCTGAAAGTATTATTTCTGAGGGTGGTGATCCTGAGATGGTAGAAATGGCCAAAATGCAATACGACGAGGCTAAAGCAGGAATCCCTGTCTTGGAAGATGCAATTCGCTTTTTGTTGATTCCTAAAGATCCTGAAGATTCTAAAAATGCAGTGGTCGAGCTACGTGCAGGAACAGGAGGCGATGAAGCCAGTATTTTTGCCGGAGATTTGTATAGAATGTATACCAAATACTGTGAAAGTAGAGGCTGGAAAGTGGATACTGTAGATTATAGCGAAGGCACCAACGGTGGCTTTAAAGAGATTCAGTTTGAAGTTACTGGAGAAGACGTCTATGGCACCCTCAAGTTTGAAGCCGGTGTACACCGTGTACAACGGGTACCACAAACCGAAACCCAAGGCCGTGTGCATACCAGTGCAGCAACCTGTATGGTGTTTCCTGAGGCTGAAGAATTTGATATTGAAGTAGATCCTAAAGATGTTCGTGTAGATTATTTCTGCTCCTCTGGACCAGGCGGGCAATCTGTAAACACCACCTACTCTGCAGTACGATTAACGCATGAGCCTACAGGTTTGGTAGCGCAATGTCAAGATCAAAAATCTCAACATAAAAACAAGGAAAAGGCTTTTAAAGTACTTCGTTCTCGACTTTACGATCTAGAATTGGCCAAAAAACAAGAAGAAGATGCAGCCAAACGTGGTAGTATGGTATCTTCTGGAGATAGAAGTGCCAAGATTAGAACTTATAACTATTCTCAAGGCCGAGTGACCGATCATAGAATTGGGCTAACCTTATATGATTTGCAAAATATCGTTAATGGAGATATCCAAAAAATCCTTAACGAGCTGATGCTTGCCGAAAACACAGAGAAACTTAAGGCCAGCGACGAGTATCTATAAATTCATACTTCGGAAATATTAAGTTAAAATGACCATCAATTGTAAAGGACAACTCATCAATTTGAGCGCACCAAAGGTGATGGGCATTTTAAATCTTACGCCAGATTCGTTTTACGATGGTGGCCGCTATAACAATCAAGATGAAATCCTACAGCAAACAGAGAAAATGCTGCACGATGGCGCTACCTTTATAGATGTGGGTGCCTATAGTTCAAGACCGGGAGCTGCTCATGTTTCAGAAACAGAAGAATTAGAGAGAATACTTCCGGTTCTCCACATGTTGCTCGAGAGCTTTCCTGAGATTTTGATTTCTATTGATACCTTCCGAAGTCAAGTTGCAAAAGCTTGTATCAATGCAGGAGCGTGCATGATCAATGATATTTCTGCAGGTCATCTGGATAAAGCCATGCTCAACACCATTGCGCAATTAAATGTGCCGTATATCATGATGCACAGTCGTGGTACACCTCAAACCATGCAACAGCTTACAGATTACGAAGATTTGGTAAAAGACATCCTTTTCTATTTTTCTGAACGTATAGCAAAAGCCCGTAAGTTAGGTTTGGTTGATTTGATCATAGATCCGGGATTTGGATTTGCAAAAACCATCCCACAAAATTTTGAACTCCTCCATAAACTAGAGCTTTTACATATGGCAGAACTCCCTATTTTAATAGGGCTCTCTAGAAAATCGATGATTTATAAAACCTTAAATACCACTTCGGAAAAAGCGCTTAACGGAACAACCGCCCTTAATATGATGGCGCTACATAAAGGAGCGCATATTTTAAGGGTTCATGATGTTAAAGAAGCCATGGAGTGTATTAATCTTAGCTCTGCCCTCAATTAATTTTAGAATGCTGTTTATTTTGCTAAATTTACGAAAACAGTATTATCTTGGATAAATTCAAATTTTGGGATTTCGGCATCATCGATTTTATTGATGTTTTTTTAGTCGCCATCCTACTCTACTATATTTACAAACTCGTTAAAGGCACTGTTGCCATTAATATTTTTATTGGGATTATTGTGGTCTATCTCGTGTGGCGACTTACGGATTTTCTCAATATGTTTATGCTTCACCGTGTTTTTGACGGATTCATCAACGTGGGAATTATTGCCCTAATTGTTGTTTTTCAACCTGAAATAAGAAAATTTCTGCTCATGCTGGGCTCAACAAATTTGAGTGGTCGCGGTAAAATTTTTAGTAAACTTCGATTCCTAAAAACAGAGAGTAAAAGCGAGAATGATATCATTGCCATTATTTCGGCCTGCGATAAAATGTCGGAAAGTAGAACAGGAGCGCTTATTGTATTGGAACGAAATAACAGTTTAGATTTTTTGACCAATACGGGAGACGAGATGAACATCAAGGTAACACAACCCATTATTGAAAGTATCTTTTTTAAAAATAGTCCGCTTCACGATGGCGCCATCATCATAGAAAATAATGTGGTTAAGGCTACACGGGTTATTTTACCCGTGAGTAATGAGCGTAACATCCCACAGCGTTTTGGGCTAAGACACCGAGCTGCCATTGGTATTACTGAAAAAACAGATGCTGTGGCATTGGTGGTTAGCGAAGAAACGGGACAGATCTCTTATCTTAAAAGCGGTGAATTTGTTATGTTTGACGACATTCAAGAATTAACCTCAATACTTGACGAGGACTTATCTTAATAGGTGATGCATTGTAAAAACTGCCATAGCCAACTACCTTCTAACAGTGACTACTGCAACCTTTGTGGTGGGAAAGTGATAAGAAACCGACTAACTTTTAAAAATCTTTTTGAACATTTTACCGAAACCTTTTTCAACTACGATAATAAATTGTTGCGCACATTTATTGACATGTTCAAAAAGCCAGAAGTTGTAATTGACACTTACGTTCAAGGTGTGAGAAAACGGTATGTCAATCCTGTGAGTTTCTTCGGTATTATTTTAACTATAAACGGATTAAACATTTTTATAATAAGTAAATTCTTTAAAAAATATCTTGATGCATCTCAAATGATGGGAAATATCGCTTCTGCTGAAAATGAAGCTACGAGAAAAATCATGTCAATCACATCAGATTTTTCTTTAGAATATGGTTCTCTCTTTTTTTCGCTACTTATACCGCTTGCTGCATTAGTTGGCTTGATCGTTTTTTACAATAAGAAATATAATTATACCGAGCATGTAATACTGTATCTCTATAGCATGTCTGTGTACTCTATACTCTCAGTGGTTTTTGGCCTTCTTGTTTTATTGACCTTACCAAATAAGTATATGTCTTTCGCTATTGTGATGTACATTTTCATTTTTGTTTACCACTGTTATATCTTTAAGCGCTTATTCAATTTAAGCATAAAACAGCTTATCCTAAAAATTTTACTATTTTCAGTAGTGTTCTTTTTCTTTTACATCGGTATTTCAATACTTGTCACAATACTGCTGTTTCTCACAGGTACTTTGAATTTAGAGGATTTTGTTCCGAAGAAAAACTAAACCGCCTCTGCTCTCAAAAATTGAACTTCGTAAAGATTCCGATAATACCCATTTTCTACTTGAAGCAGCTCTTTATGAGATCCTCTCTCTACAATTTGACCAGCATCCATAACTAGAATTTGATCGGCCTGCTGTACTGTTGCCAAACGATGCGCAATAACGATAGACGTTCTGCCTTTGGTAATCTTATCTGTAGCATCTTGAATCAACTGTTCAGAATAGGAATCTACAGAAGATGTAGCCTCATCCAAAATTAAAATGCTAGGATTGGTTACGTAAGCTCTTAAAAAGGAAATCAATTGACGCTGTCCAGAAGACAACATTACCCCACGCTCTTTGACGTTATAATGATATCCATTGGGCAAGCTCATAATAAAATCATGAATGCCAATGTCTTTAGCAGCCTGCATGACATCCGCTTCAGAAATGCGCTCATCTTTAAGCGTGATATTATTTAAGATGGTATCTGCAAATAAAAACACATCCTGCAACACTACTGCGATTTGCGCTCTTAGAGATTTTAAGGTCATACTTTTAATATCGGTCCCGTCAATATATATGGTCCCTTTTTGGATATCATAAAACCGGTTCAGTAAATTGATAATGGTCGATTTACCTGCTCCAGTAGAGCCAACAATAGCAATGGTTTGGCCGGCCTCTACTTCTAACGAAATCCCTTTCAGCACTTCTTCATCGTCCACATAAGAAAAATACACATCATTAAACTTAATATCTCCCTTAAACTCTGAAGCCTCTACAGTCCCAACATCATCAATTTGAGATGTGGTATCCAAAACCTTAAAAACACGGTCTGCTGCAACCATACCCATTTGTAAGGTATTGAACTTATTGGCAATTTGATTTAAAGGCCTAAACAACATCGGTACAAACATGATAAATGCAAACAAGTCTCCCTCTGTTGCAGTATTACCTACAAACACCATTAATCCACCAACCCAGATGATGGTTCCTAAGGTAATAGATGATAACAAATCGGCAATTGGAAAAAACACAGAGTTGTACCAAACGGTTTTTAACCAGCCCTTCTTGTGACGCTCATTAATGGCCTTAAATTTCTTTAATTCGGTAGCTTCTCTTGTAAATAATTGCAAGATTTTCATTCCCGTTATACGTTCTTGAACAAAAGAATTGAGATTGGACACTTCATTTCTTACTTCCTCAAAAGCACGTTTCATGTACTTCTGAAAAATCTTGGTAGCAAAGAGCACAATTGGCATGGTCACAAATGCAATCATACTCAGTTTCCAATTGATATAAAACATCACACCACCAACAACCAACATTTTGAGAACGTCACTAAAAATCATAAACAAACCTTGACCAAAGATGTCTGCAATACGTTCCATATCTGTCACTGTTCTTGTAATTAGCACACCTACCGAAGAGGAGTCATAATATTTCATTCGAAATCTCAAGACATGGTTATATAATTTAACACGAATATCCTTTACTACAGATTGCCCTAACACACTAGCAAAGTATATAAACAGCAACTGACTCACGACTTCCAATACAAGAAGTGCTATCATGACAATGATCAAAAGCATAAAGCCGTCATAGGCTTTAATTGCCACATGTTGATCGATAGCCCTCTGCAATACTAATGGCCGTAATGCGCCAAAAGCAGCAAGACCTATCACACAGATTAAAGATCCTACAAAAATAGATTTGTAAGGATGAATGTATTGTAGCAACCTTTTAAACAAGGTTAGGTCAAACGCTTTTTTCTTTTGTTTCTCCATGTGTATTTAATCTCGTTTTATGGAATCGGGATATCTTATATCTGTTAAGTACAGACCGTGTGCTGGTACAGAAAACCCTGCCTCGCTCCTATCTTTTGACGTAATAATTTTATGCAAATCCTCAACATTTAATTTACCGACGCCTATTTCAATAAGCGTTCCTACAATTGCTCTAACCATATTTCGTAAAAAACGATCGGCTGTGATCTGAAAATGAAGCTCATGATCCTTCACGTACCACTGTGCTTCCATAATTTTACAATGATACGTTTTTACATCTGTATTTGACTTTGAAAAACATTGAAAATCCTTATACTGAAATAGGATTTTACAGGCTTCATTCATACGATTTATATTCAAATCTTTATGAAATGAAAATGCAAAGTGCGTATTAAACACATTTTTACGAACCGAAATCTTATAGATATAACTTCGGCTTTGTGCATTGAAGCGCGCGTGGGCATCTTCTTTTACCTCAAAGAGATCGTGAACAGCAATATCCACTGGCAATAATGAATTCAGTTTAAAAACCAGTGCTTCTGGCAATTGACGGTCAACATCAAAATGGGCAAACATTTGCGACGCGTGAACTCCGGCATCTGTTCTACCTGCTCCAAAAACAACTATCGTTTCTTGTAAAATAGTCGATAAACTTTCTTCTAAGACCTGTTGTACAGAGATTGCATTGGGTTGTCTTTGCCAACCGTGATAAGCACTTCCGTTATAGGATAATTCGATAAAAAATCTCAATGTAATCCGTTACTTTTGTAAGCTGTAAAGATAACTAGAAATCCCTTTTAAAACCGCAGCAGTTTTAAAAACCAATCGTTTCAATTTAACTTCTAAAACAACACCTTGAAAAAAATTCTCTTACTTTCTGATACGCACAGTTATATTGATGAAGTCATTTTAAAATATGTGAAGCAAGCCGACGAAGTATGGCATGCTGGAGACATTGGAGATTTAAAGGTAACAGATGCCATTAAGGCTTTAAAACCGCTAAGAGCGGTATACGGAAATATTGATGGCACAACGGCAAGAGCAGAATTTTCTGAGAACAGCAGGTTTCTATGCGAGGATGTGGAGGTGTTTATAACGCATATTGGAGGCTATCCACCAAAATACAATATGAGAACGCGAGATCTCATTAAAGCACATCCACCGCGACTATTTATTTGCGGCCATTCACATATCTTGAAAGTGATGCCAGATAAACGCTACAACTTGATCCACATGAATCCTGGAGCCATAGGAACTCATGGTTTTCATAAAGTGAGAACTATGATCAGGTTTACGATTGATGGTAAAAAAATTGAGAATTTAGAAGTTATAGAGTTTCCGAAGTAGTTGTTCTTAAAGCATCAATCTGGTATTCATTTTAACTATATCAAGAGTAAGATGCACTTCATCTATAGTTGGACATATGCTTCGCTTTTAAAATTTCAGAAAAAACCCAAAAAAAAACCCGGGATCTTCACCCCGGGTTCACGCACTAAAATAATTAAGATTATAGGTTCATCGTAATCGATCCACAGATTTTACAAGATCTTCATCCTTTTTTATGGCCTTGTTGGCCAAAACCAACAACACGATAGATAAAATAGGAATAAAAATCCCAACACCTTTCTCCGAGATATCACTCTCTCCAGGTGGCATTAGCAGTTGATAAACAAATATGCCTAACAAAATAAAGTTTAATATGATATTAAGACGTCCCAATACAAATTGAAACTTCCTTTTTTTATAATTAAAAATTGAAATTATGGATAGCAATGCAGAACCTAGAAATAAACCTAAATACAGCATGTCATCCATAGCATAAACGGCAACCTCCTTACTATTGGTCCATAGATGGAAAACGAAAATCAAGCCAGCAGATGCCACTGCCGCCAATAATAAATAAACCGTTTGTATGCGTTGAATCATTCTAATCTCCTTAATGGAGGGACAAAATTAATAGTTTCTTTTTGAAATTGACTTCAAAAATTAAAATAAAATCGTATTATTGCAGTAACAGAACTGTTATCAACAGCATAACAGATTGTTAATCTTCAGATTTATTTCAAATTTTTCCCACAAATTTTAGGTTCCAGAAAAGTTAAGAAACAAATCCATTTCAAAGAATAAACTTAATTAGTAATTACATACATGTTCGAAATTTCCGAATTAAAAGCAAAAAAGCTTCCTGAACTTCAAGGCATAGCTCAAAAACTAAATGTGCCTAAGTACCGCACAATGAAAAAATTGGACTTGGTATATCAAATATTAGATCTCCAAGCGGCCAATCCTGATAAAGTCAAAAGTGAAGTTATTGAAGCGGATAGTCCCAAAGAAACTGCGTCTACAGACACTGCTTCTAAAAGCAATGATGATAGCAAAAAACCAGCTCCGCAGAAAAAACCAAGACAGGCGAAACCAAGAACTCAGCCCAAGAAAGAAGATAAGACTTCTCAGCAAAAAACGGAGCCAACCGATAAAGATGGAAATAATAACGGACCAAGCAAAGCTAGTCCAGAGGAGAAAAAGGACACCAGATCAAATCATCCAAAATCTTCGAACAGCTCCAACAATCAAGATAAAAGGACTTCTAATCAAAACGATAATAAGTCTAAGCCAAATCCGCGCCCGAAGAATTCTAACGATAACAAAGGAAATTCTCGCTCAAAGGATGGCAATACCAACTCTAACAGCAGCAATAATAACAACAATAACCATAAAAATAACGGCAATAAGGATACCCGAAACCGTTATAGAGAACCTGATTTTGAATTTGATGCCATCATCCAAAGCGAAGGTGTTTTAGACATTATGCAAGATGGTTATGGCTTTTTAAGATCTTCTGATTACAATTACCTATCCTCTCCTGATGATATTTATGTATCACAATCCCAAATACGTTTATTCGGTTTAAAAACCGGAGACACTGTTTTAGGTCATGTGCGTCCTCCAAAAGAAGGAGAAAAATATTTCCCGTTAATTCGTGTGAGTAAAATTAATGGTCAAAAACCTGAAGTGGTTAGGGATCGTGTTTCTTTTGAACATTTGACACCTTTGTTTCCACAGGAAAAATTCAATATCGCTGAAAAGCAAAGTACCATTTCAACACGTATCATGGATTTGTTCTCTCCTATTGGAAAAGGACAACGTGGTATGATTGTGTCTCAACCAAAAACGGGTAAGACCATGTTATTAAAAGATGTGGCCAATGCTATTGCAGCAAATCATCCTGAAGTCTATCAAATGATTTTATTGATAGATGAACGCCCTGAAGAGGTCACAGATATGCAACGTAATGTAAGAGGTGAAGTTATTGCCTCTACCTTTGATAAAGAGGCACACGAGCATGTTAAAATTGCTAATATCGTATTGGAAAAAGCAAAACGTTTAGTAGAATGTGGTCATGATGTTGTGATTCTTTTGGATTCTATCACACGTTTGGCCCGAGCTTATAACACCGTACAACCTGCTTCTGGTAAAATTTTAAGTGGTGGTGTTGATGCCAACGCACTGCACAAACCAAAACGATTTTTTGGTGCCGCTCGTAACATTGAGAACGGTGGATCTTTAACCATCATTGCAACAGCACTTACAGAAACTGGTTCTAAAATGGACGAAGTGATCTTTGAAGAGTTTAAAGGTACAGGAAACATGGAACTACAATTGGATCGTAAAATATCGAACCGAAGAATTTTCCCTGCTATTGATTTGACCTCTTCAAGTACAAGAAGAGATGATATTTTACTTGACGAGACCACCATTCAAAGAATGTGGGTGATGCGTAAATACTTAGCAGACATGAATCCAGTAGAAGCTATGGAATTCATTAATGATCGCTTTAAGCAAACAAAAAACAACGAAGAGTTCTTAATATCCATGAATGGATAAAAAGCGCCTCAAAGCTTTATAAACAAGAAAGTCCTTGATATTGATATCAAGGACTTTTTTTTTGATCCAACCACATCTTAGAAGGACAACCGATGAGATTTGCAACAATGAATCCTCCCGTCTTTTAAAGAGCTACAAGCCGCTTTGATACAGTTGAACACATCTTGATATAGACAAACACTAAAACCTTATGAAACGGATTTTAAACAGCTAAGGATGCAAGCAAAAAAACCTCTCCGTTATGGAGAGGTTTTCTAATTTTTAATAAAAGAATAAGATATATCCTTATTTCAAGGTCGCAACGTGCTTAGCCAAATTTGACTTTAAGTTGGACGCCTTGTTATCATGGATAACATTTTTCTTAGCTAACTTATCAATCATAGATACTACCTGAGGTAAAAATTCATTTGCCTCTTTAGCAGATTCCATATCGCGTAACTTTTTGATAGCCCCACGAGTAGTCTTGTGCTGGTATCTGTTGGTTAAGCGCTTAGCTTCGTTGCTTCTAATTCTTTTTAATGCTGACTTGTGATTTGCCATTATTGTTTTTCTAATTAAATATTGTAGCCCGTAGGGGAATCGAACCCCTCTTACCAGGATGAAAACCTGGCGTCCTAGCCGATAGACGAACGGGCCATTTGTTAGTAATATAATTCTGAAAGTTTCGTTTTAAATAACTCTATTTTCAGATTTCAAATGAACTAGCAATTCCTCATTGCGGATGCAAAAATACAACTATTTTTAAATGTTGCAATAGTTAGCTAATTTTTTTTTTAAAAAATTTAATAAGCTTTTGCAAAAAGCACTCGCTGAGTCGATGGCTTCCCACTGTAAACACAGATACCATCTTCCTTTTTATTGTCCATAGGGATGCATCTAATCGTTGCTTTTGTCAATTCCTTAATCTCTTTTTCAGTCTCTACAGTACCATCCCAATGCGCAGATACAAACCCTGTTTTTGTGTTTAAAACCGCTTTGAATTCCTCAAAATCATTCACTTCAGTGATATGTTCATCTCTAAAGGACAAGGCTTTTGAGAAAAGTTCATCTTGAATGGTCTTCAATAAGGCTTCCACGTTCTGCTCTAACCCTTCAAAGGAAACAATTTCCTTAGAAAGCGTATCTCGCCTCGCTAGCTCCACTGTATTATTTTCAAGGTCTTTTGGTCCAATCGCTATTCGCAAAGGCACTCCTTGAAGCTCGTGCTGTGCAAATTTAGCTCCGGGACGGTGTGTTGTTCTACCATCAAACTTACAGCTTACCCCCAAAACCTTAAGGGCGCTGATTATAGAATTGGCTTTTTCGGTAATAGTCGCCAATTGCTCGTCATTTTTATATATAGGTACAATCACCACTTGAGAAGGCGCCAAATTTGGAGGTAATACCAGACCCTTATCATCACTATGCGTCATGATTAAAGCGCCCATAAGACGTGTAGACACCCCCCAAGAGGTTGCCCAAACATATTCTTGCTTGCCTTCATTGTTCGCAAACTTAACATCAAAAGCCTTGGCGAAGTTCTGACCTAAAAAATGTGATGTTCCTGCTTGTAGCGCCTTTCCGTCCTGCATTAACGCTTCAATACAATACGTTTCTACTGCACCTGCAAAACGTTCACTTTCAGATTTAAGACCTTTTATCACTGGAATAGCCATAAACTGCTCGGCAAATTCGGCATAAATACCATTCATTTGTTCTGCCTCTGCAATAGCTTCCTGTTTTGTTGCATGTGCCGTATGCCCTTCTTGCCATAAAAACTCCGCAGTTCTTAAAAATAATCTGGTACGCATTTCCCATCTTACCACGTTAGCCCATTGATTAATCAACAGCGGCAAATCTCTATAACTCTGTATCCACCCTCTATAAGTGTTCCAAATAATGGCTTCACTCGTTGGTCGCACCACAAGCTCCTCCTCTAACTTTGCTTCGGGATCAACTCTTAGCTTTCCTGGGTTATCAGGATCATTCTGTAATCGATAATGGGTTACAACAGCGCATTCCTTAGCAAAACCCTCAGCATTTTTTTCTTCAGCTTCAAAAAGACTTTTCGGTACAAATAATGGAAAATAGGCATTTTGATGCCCCGTTTCTTTGAACATTCTATCTAATTCCGCTTGCATTTTCTCCCAGATTGCATAACCATATGGCTTGATAACCATACAACCCCGTACTGCAGAATTTTCAGCGAGATCGGCCTTTACAACCAATTCATTGTACCATTTGGAATAATCTTCACTTCTACTTGTAAGGTTTTTGCTCATTGTTAAGGTTTTGGCACAAATCTTGTGACTATGTTAAATAGGAAAATAGTTCGACAAAACTAACTATTTTTGTTATGTTCAACAATAAAAAAAGAGAGAGACATGAAGATCAGAAACTACATACAGAAGAAATTTACATTTTTTATGGCACTTGGCTTCACATTTGTTTTAGCCTCTTGTGGTTCTTACCAATACGTTGGCTACTCCAATGATGGTATTTACGAAGAGGATGAAGTCGTTGTTTATGAAGAAGCAACTCCAGCCGCCACGACAGAAGTCGGCGACAATTCATATTACAAAAATTATTTTGCTGAGAAATCAAATCAGTATGAAGACATCCCTCAAGACGAGAGCGTGATTTTTACAGATATAGAATCTTATTCTAGCGATTATGACGAAACCTTAGAAGATGAAGAACAGGTAGGTTATGCTGGATGGGGAGCCGCTAATGAAAACGTTACGGTTAATGTTTATGACAACGGATGGAATAATTTTGGCTGGAATGCAGGTTTTGGTTACGGTTATGGTTGGAATAACTGGGGATGGAATAGACCTTGGGGATGGAATAACGGTTTCGGTTGGGGATGGAATAACTGGGGCTACAACGTAGGTTGGGGATATGGATACAATTCATTTTGGTGTCCGCCTGGATATTATGGTTATAACAACTACTACAGAAATAACTCACGAAGAGGATACGCCTATAATACAGGCAGAAGAGGTAACGCAAATTCTGTATTGAACAGAGGTAATACGGTTTCAAGAAGATCGTCTGCCACTAATTCTCGTAGAAATGCAACCTCAAACACTACAAGAAGACGTTTTGATTCTAACGTTACACGATCTAGATCAAGCCGCTCTTCAATACGTTCATCCTCTACTAGAAGCTCTTCTAATGTAAGAAGTAGAAGCAACCGAACGCGAGTATCTACACCTAGAAGAAGTTCTTCTCCTTCTGTGAGAAGTTCTAGATCTTCATCTAGAAGTAGTTCGCCTTCAGTAAGAAGTAGTAGAAGTAGTTCATCTCGATCATCTGGCGGAAGCTCTAGATCCTCAGGTGGTGGCTCTTCTAGACGTGGAGGCAGATAATAACAGCACAAGAGTATTTATTTAAAAAATTAGTATGAAAAAGTTAAGTTTACTATTCATAGGTATATGCGCTATGACTCATAGTTACGCTCAGGAAATTTCTGATGCTGTAAGATATTCTCAAGATGAAATTCAAGGCTCTGCTCGATTTAGAGCTATGGGTGGTGCCTTTGGAGCATTGGGAGGAGAAATGTCTGCAGTAAGTTTGAATCCTGCAGGGTCAGCTATTTTTAATAGAAGTCATGCCTCATTTTCGCTATCGAATCTCACAGTCAATAATGATGTCTCTTTTTTTGAAGGGAGAGGGTCGTCATCAGAGTCTAAATTTGATCTCAATCAAGTCGGTGCCGCGTTTGTATTCAATAATACTGATGAAAACTCACCTTGGAAAAAATTCACCTTGAGTTTTGCCTATGATAAAACGGGTAATTTTGATAACAACTGGAGTGTTCGTGGAACAAATACGCGCTCTATTGATAATTATTTTTTGTCTTATGCTGAAAATTTAAGATTAGATGAAATCTCGGCATTTGAAGATGAAACATTAGGCCAAGCTTATTCTGAAATAGGATCTTTTTATGGCTACGGAAACCAACAAGCATTTTTAGGTTATGAATCTTTTATTTTAGAGCCTGATGAAGATACAGACGCCAATACATCTTACACCTCAAATATTAGTGGTGACAGATTTAACCAAGGGTATTCTAAAGTTGAAACTGGATATAACGGAAAAATGAGCTTTAATGCAGCCACTCAATATGGAGAACATCTTTATTTTGGTCTTAACTTGAATGCACACTTTATAAGCTATGAGCGATTTTCAAATTTTACCGAATCTAATTCTAACGAAAATTCTTTAGTCACTAATGTAGATTTTGAAAATTCATTGTTTACAACAGGAAATGGTTTTTCTTTTCAATTAGGAACCATTATTAAGCTAACTAACGATTTAAGAGCTGGATTAACATATCAATCTCCAACATGGTACACCATAGCTGAAGAAACTACACAATATTTATCTACAGTAATAAGTGACGATCTGGGTACAGATAACATTGTGATAAATCCAAACATCATCAATATTTTTCCTGATTACAAATTACAAACGCCTGGCAAAATTACCGGAAGTTTAGCTTATGTCTTTGGAACTAAAGGCCTTTTAAGTTTTGACTATTCTAGAAAAGACTATTCTAACACAAAATTCAAGCCTACTTCAGATTTGTTTTTCTCAACTCAAAACAGCACGATGAATGACATACTCCAAGCTGCAAATACCTATAGAGTTGGTGGTGAATATCGTTATAAGCAAATAAGTTTTAGAGGTGGTTATCGTTTTGAAGAAAGTCCTTATGTGGACAACACGTTTTATGGAGATCTCACAGGGTATTCTTTAGGTCTTGGATATAGCTTCGGTAGCACGCGATTAGACTTGACTTACGACCGTTCGGAAAGAACGATTGACAACCAGTTATTCTCTAGGGGACTAACTAGCCCTGTAACCTTAGATAATACAAACTCTAACATTACATTATCCTTAGGATTTGATTTATAATCTGAATTTATCACTCATGCTGATAAAATAAAAAAGTGCCTAGAGATGATCTAGGCACTTTTTTTTATTGAGAAATATCTTCTTGTAAATTGTAGTAAAACGTCATGAAACAATGAGCTTCATACTATTACCATTCTTTCTAAGTTTCCAAATCTAATCTGTAGAAGCATTTCAAATGACCCCATCGCCTTACTAACACTTAGCATTGCCTCTTTCTAATTTCTTTAAATGGTTTTCTACTAACAGATAAATATAGATATAAAACCAACCTAACCTAAAAAAACCATGCCTCCACTAGCCTATTGAGATAATCAATAAGCAATGTTTTAAGAACAAAGCTATGAGTATGGTATACCTAACTATTGACTTCTCTATCTGAATAAAAAAAAAGTGCCTTCTCATTGTAATATGAGAAGGCACTTTATCAATTATTTTCTATTTATACTATATCGGCATCTTTACCTTTTCAGTGTAAAGTGCGCCTTGAACTCTTTGCTTGTGCCAGTGTTCGGTTCCTGATACTCGACAACGAACCAGTAGTCGCTGTTTGGCATGGCGCTACCGTTGTAGCTACCGTCCCAACCTGCACCTGTAGGGTCCAGCTGCTTGAGCAGTTTCCCAAAGCGGTCAAATATAAAGATTTTTGCGCTGCCCTGCGCACTTATCCCCGCAATGTTCCACGTGTCGTTGTAACCGTCACCGTTGGGCGTGAAGAACGCCGGGTAGTCCAGTACCGTCACCGTGGTGCTGGCAAGGCCACAGCCGTTCCTGTCCCTGGCCGTCAGCTCGTGGTCCCCAAGGGACACGTCACTGAACACGGGACTGTCCTGCCATGGGCCGCCGTCAAGGCTGTACTCGTAGCTGCCGTCACCGGCCACCGTGACCTCCACAACGTGGAGATCTGCAAAGCCATCGGTGAGCACCTCGGCGCTCACGGCCGGGGGACCGCTCTCGATCACCTCCGCCTGGTCATAGCCCACACAGCTGGTCACCAATGAGGTCGATACGTCCGTGACGCTCACCCCATAGATGCCCTCCGCTCCAGGCATATAGCTGCCCCCATCGGCACCGGCTATCACCGTGCCGTTGAAGGTCCACTCAAATTCGTAGTCAGGTGCCGTAAGCCCGGTATCCAGTACCGGCGCACCGATCACCTCCGTGCCGTCCGTGCCCACGCAGAGCACATAGCTGTCCTCCAGGTCGAACGATGGCATCGGGTTCACCTGCAGGGTCACCGGGGCGACCGCATAACAGATCGAGCTGTCCGTGCCATCGGCCGCCTCTGTATCGTTGTCGACACGTGCCCAGATCACCTGTGGGTTCACAAGGTTCTCATAGAGGAACGGCAGGGGATCCTGACCGAGCGCGGCATCCGCCTCGCTCGCATAGTAGCTCACCGTATAGCTCGCCGGGTCCTGCCCGTCGAGCACCTCTGCCTGCACACTGCCCGGGACAAGGTCCGCCACGTCAGTGACCGGCGTCAGGTCGAACTGTGCGCTGTCGTTACCTGGGTCCCCGTCAAACTCCATTTCATCATCACAGGTCTCATAGAGGATATCCGCCATGTCGGCGTTCGCCGCGGCGCCCTCCTGTACCTCGATGTTGAAGCTCAGCGTGCTGATCGAGCAGCCCGTATCGTTATTGGTCACCGCAACAAAGATCTGCTGTGGGTTGGTCACGTTCACATAGGGGCTCACAAGGCCGTCCTCAAGGTTATCGGCGTCCGCCTGGTCAATATGGTAGCTCACCGTGAACAGCGCAGGGTCCTGCCCGTCGAGCACGTCAAGGTCCCTATCGCTAAGGAAGAACGGCGCAAAGCCGTCCGTCGCAAGCTCACAGGCGATCAGGTCATCAACTCCGCCTGCTGGCAGTGCCGGGAGCGGGTCCACAGAGATGGTCTGCTCCACTACCGTGTAGCAGCCCGTAAGGTCATTGGTCACCCTGGCGTAGATCACCTGTGGCGTGGCCGTGTTCTCATAGGCCGTCGGGTCCACTATGGCATTCGTGCCCTGGTCGGCATCAAAGGCCGTGGTGTGGTAGCTCGCCGTCACGTTGTCCTCACCGTTGATCAGCAGCGACTCGTTGAGCGTCAAATCGAACGGTTCCTGGAGGTCACCGGGCGCGGTATCGTCACAGAGCACAAGCTCGGGAAGGTCCGTGGTCGGCGTCGGGTTCGGCAGCACGCGGATGGTCAGCGTGGTAATGTCCGTACAGCCCGTATCGGTGTCCGTAACCACTGCGTAGAGCGTCTGCGGATTGGCCGCGGCGCCGCCAACGGTCGTGTTCGTATAGGCCGTAGGGTCCGCTATCGCACCTGTCTGGCCATTTGCCTGGGCAAGGGTCTCATAGTAGGACACGCTCCAGCTGCCCTCACCGCCGGTGATCTGCGTGTCGCGCACCGTAAGGTCGAACACCGTGATCTCATCGGCAATATCGTCGTCGCAGAGCTGTAGCGGTGCGGGCAGTACCGCGACCGGTGGGAGCTCCACACGGATCTCGAACTGCCCCGTATCGGCGCAGCCATTGGCACTGCCAACAAGCCTTACGTAGATCGTCTGGGGGTTCGAGGTATTGGTATAGGCCAGCACGTTCGCTATAGGGGCACTGCCCGTCTGGGCCGCCGCAGCGCTCACGTGGTAGGTCAGTATATAGTCCGCGGCGGACTGTCCGCCAAGGATCTCGGCGTTCTTGGTCGTAAGGTCGAACTGTGCAAAGCCATTGGCATCGGTATCACAGATCACGTAGTCCTCTATCTCCAACGGTACCTCGGGCGAGCCGAGCACGCGAAGGGTGAGCGTACGTGAGGCGCTGTAACAGCCCGTCACCGTGTTCTCTGCCCTGACGTAGACCACCTGCTCGTCCATCACGATGTTCTCGTAGGGGCTGGTCAGTGGGTTCTCGCCGCTATCGGCGTCGCCCTGGGTCTCGTGGTAGGTCACCTCCACATCGGCCTCTCCGCCGATGATCGCGTCCGTGCGCTGTTCAAGGTCGAAGCTCGCAAAGCCGTCGTTGTCCCCGTCGCACACCTCGATGTCCATCGGCGCTACCGGCGATGGGATCGGGTTCACCCTGAGCAGGAGCGTCACCGTGCTGGTACAGCCCGTAACATCGTCCGTTGCCAGTACATAGACCGTCTGGGGGTTCTCTGTGTTCTGGTAGGGACTGGTGATCACATCGGTGCCGGTATCGGCGCCCGCCTGCGTCGCATGGAAGCTAAGGCTGATCCCGGTCTGGCCACCAAGTATCGTGTCCGTCGCGTCCTCAAGGGTGAAGCCCTCGACCTCGTCCCCGGAAGAAACGTAGTCGCAGAGCTCCAACGGAGCGGGCTGGGTAAGCTCGGGAAGGCCGTTGACCACAAGCTCTAGGGTCGTGAGCTTGTAACAGCCCGTGGCGTTGTCCTCTACCCGGACCACCAAGGTCTGGGAAAAGGGCTCTATATTGGTATAGTTAAAGGGGTTCAGTATGGCGTTCTGGGGAACGTTCGCATCGGTGGCGCTCAAATAATAGCTCACCGTGTAGAGCGTCTGGTCGTCAAGGTTCTGTAGGATCTCCTCCTCTTTCACCGTAAGGTCGAACTGCGCGATCCCGTCACCGGAGGCATCGTCACAGACACCCAGTGGGGTCGGTGGCGTGGCGCCGAGCTGTGGCGTTGGGCTCACCACCAACTGCAGCTGCGTAAAGCTCGCACAGTCCGTGGCGATCGTACCGCTCTCAACCCGTACATATAGGGTCTGGGTGTTGATCACGATGTTGCTGTAGGGGCTCGTCACCGCGTTCACACCGTTCTGCGCATCGACAGAGGTCTCGTGGTAGGTCACCTCAAGACCGGCGTCGCCGCCCGTGATCTCGCCATCGCTCATCGTAAGGTCAAAGGTCCCGAAGCCATCGCTGTCCGGGTCACAGAACTCAAGTGGTGATGGGGCATTGGCCACAGGGGCCTGCTCAACCGTGAGCACAAGCTCAGTCGTGTCAAAACAGCCCGTAGTGGAATCCTCAACCCTAACGTAGACCGTCTGGCCGTTGGACTCGTTCTCGTAAGGGATATCCAAAGCGTCCACACCGCTCTGCGCATCGGAGGCAGTGAAATGGTAGCTCACCGTATAACCTGGGTTACCTCCCGTGATCTCCGTGTTCTTAAGTGATAGATCGATCAGAGTGATACCGTCAGGGGTGCCGTCGTCACAGACCTCCAAGGGGGTAGGGACAGTCAGCTCTGGTTGTGCGAATACGGTAACTGTTTGCACCGTTGTGGTCGGGCAGTCCCCGTTGGTCGTATAACTTACGGTATAGGTGGACTCATAATCACCGTTGGTGATGGTGCCCGTGGCCGTATCAATGGTCGCCCCATCCAAGGGAGCGGAATCGAACGCAAAGGTCCCGCCGTCCATACCGGTAACAATGGCTGTTGCTCCATCACATGTTGGGAAGAGGCTAAAGCTGGAATCGTCCTGGTCAAAAATGGTCACTAGCACCGTTTGTGTATCGGGACAATTGCCCGCGGTGGTATAGTCTACATTATATGATGCTCCTGGTATCACATTGGAAAGCTCTCCAGTTATAGGATCAACGAGTGCTTCACCAAACGGCTCAGAACCGGGATCGGTATTGAAGGAGAATGTGCCGCCAGTGTCTCCCTGTATGGAGGCTATAGCGCCGTCACAATCTGGTGTATAAGTAAAACTTGCATCTTCCGCAGAGAAAATGGTAACCGTCTCTTGAGCGGTTTGGACACAAGGACCAGCGGTTGTGTACTCCACAGTATACGTAGTGTCGGGAACCCCGTTTGTGATTGTTCCTGTTGCTGGATCAATTACAGAACCGTCAGCAGGGTCTGCAACAAAGGCAAATGTACCTCCGCTATCTCCCATAAGAGTAGCCGTCGCTCCTGTACAATTTGGTTCTAAACTGAATGATGGATCATCCGCAGGGATAATGCTAAAGGTTTCAATGCTGGAATCTGAACAAACTCCAGGTGTTGTATATTCAACATTATAAGTTGTTCCCAAGCTACCGCCCGTGACGGTACCAGTATTTGCATCAATAATGGCGCCATCGCCAGGTTCTGGATTGAAACTGAAGCTACCTCCAGCTGTACCCTCTATTGAGGCTGTCGCACCATCACAAGTTGAAGTCAGGGTGAATGTAGCATCATCTGCTAATAATACCGTAAACTGTTGTTCTGTGCCTGGAATACAAGATGTTGCAAAATCATAGAATATAGTATAGGTCGTATTTGAAACACCATTGGTAACAATTCCAGTATTAGCATCAATAGTAGCGCCATCTGTAGGTTGAGGATCTACAAAACCAAATACACCACCAACATCTCCCAGAATAGTCACCGTAGCGCCATCACATGTTGCAGTTGCTGAAAAACTTGTATCAAAAGCCTCTCCTACTAAAATAGTTTCAATGTCATTTAAGACAACAGTACATGTTGCTGAAGATACATCTATAAGATTAAGAACCTGATTAGACGGAGGTGGTGATGTTATGGTAATAATACCAACACCAGAACTGTCTAACAAAAGTGTTTCAGTAGCACCCGAATTCAGTGAATAGCTAATTGTGGTATCTGGTGTTCCCACAATATTAAAAACAGCATTCTCACCTTCGCAAATTTCATCATCTAAAGGAACAGCATCTGCAGTAATCTCTTCTTCCATCGTGATACATACCTCCTCAGTATATTCACAACCAAAATCATCAAATGCACGGTAAGTATAACAATATTCTCCAGCCGCAGTTGGAGCAACAGTAATGACATTTCCTGTGACATCTGTTATGGTTGGATCTGGATCCCAAGCCTCGGAAGTAATCACAGGTGTAAATGACAGTTCTGGAGGTTGAATATTGGGGTCAAAATTCAATCCCCAAGAAAAAATAAAACCATTATCAGAAAATAAGTTATCCGTAATTTGAATACACCAATCTCCATTTAAGGGGCTTCCTAAGAGAGAGGTGAAAGATTCTTGTGGTAAATAAGTTCCAGGAGTTATTGCATTTCCAGTTCCCAAATTTGTAGTTGGTCCATTTACTAGAGTTGTGGTGCCTGACGAAGAAAAACAATAATCGGCTCCAACCCCAGGATTAGGATTAGCATCATTATCAATTGGTGCACCTAAAAAAGTACTACCACCACCGGGATAATCTTTTAGTGTAGCCGATTGTCCATTAGGACTAACTATAACAATTTCTAAATCACCTAAAAAGGAATGCTCCATATTAAGACAAATCTGTATCAATTGATTTACATCATCCAACGTTTGATTAGAATCATAACAGTCAACTGTGATACACGTTTGATAAAAAGCTCCATTACCATCTGGCAAAAATGTCACACCACTTACTGGAGGAGTACAGTCATTAACAAAAGGCACAGCATTAACCACGCCTTCAATAGTTGTTGTTTCGCCAAAACATAAGGTATCATCAACTGCAGCTGTTCCCTCGAAATCAGGTTCAGTAGCCACTTGGATAACTTGGTTAATTAAATTTGTATTCGAACAACCCAGAGGATCTGTACTTGTATTTGAATCTCTTACGTTTAAGTTTGCTATATAAACTCCTGGAGTATCATAAGAAACAGTTGCTGTTTGACCTGTCTGAGTCGTTCCATCTCCTAAATCCCACTCATAAGTTGCACCAGAATTATCAAATTCAAAATTACCGCTTCCTATTAAAGTAATTTCCTCATTAGGACACACTCTTATATAACCTTCACTATTAGGCTCAGGAGTTGATGAATCCAATTGAGAGGTTATCGTTTGACAAGGCGTAAAACATGAAATATCAGCCGCCCATCCCGTTGTACTCCCGGCATCATTTGATACAAATTGAATGGTTATACATCCCGAACCATTGTTTGCAGTTGCCACTGTATAAGGAGGTACATTGGCTCCATCAAAAGTACCAAATACTGGACTGGCTGTACTATCACCATTATATATGGTCATAGTATCTGCACCTAGTTGCGTGCTAAATACAGTAAAATCTAATTGAATTAATTGCCCTGGGTTTTCAGGACAAATAGTAAAAACAAGATCTTCATCGTTAGAATACGTTCCTGCAGGCCCTCCTGAATCATAAAATGTACCTGAACAGGTATTTATTGTTCCATTTTCCATGAAAAATTCTTGAGAAAAAGAACTGTAGGCAATCAAAAATATTAAAAAGGGTAATACTCTTTTCATAGGGAAAGATTATAGGATTAATTATTGAATTGAGATTTAACTAAAATATATTGATTGGTATTATCTATTCTATAGATATGATTACCAATTGAATTATAGTTAAATAAATATTTTAATGGATTAAAAGTTTCTATTGAAACCGTATCATCTCTTTTTAATCCTGAGACGTAATAATTAAAGAGCGGTACTTCTGAAAGTAACTCACAGTCTTTTTGATCCTGAGGATTCTGAACTGTTATAAATTCAATCCTATTACGAAGAATATTTTTGATATCCTTTAAACGCTGAGGCTTGCTTAAAACATATTTTTCAGCCTTATCGCCGTAGACCTCTTTAATTTTAGATAATTCAGAACTACTTAAAGGTGCTGCAATATTTTCAGCATAATTAACAATTTGCGACTCGCGATGTTGACTTTGGCTTTGTGAAAAAGAACAGGTGATGACAAAGAAGATTAATAGCGCTGTCAAAAATGGGCGTAATGTAAAGTTCATAATGATTAATTAAGTTTTGGTTGCGGAATTTAACCATTTCCTAACAAATGTTATTGATCCTGTTGTTAAATTGGATAAATGGTGCGAGGATTCCGATTACAGGTATATAACAGTTCTCATCAAAAAACTCCTACCCTTAAATTTCATTTTGATTTTTGCGTACCTTTGCATCCTTATTAAAATTAGAAATGCGCCTCGCCTTTGTAAAATTGCAAATCGCATTCTTATGTTGAGCTATATGAAAATTGAAGATAACATAACAGATATTGAAGCTGTTGGGGACAACCACATTGGAACATCGAGTGATACACCATTAAGAACAGATGCTTTTGACCTTACAGATGCTGAGAAAATAGAACGTATTAAAAAGGACGTTCACCATATTATGGAAACGCTTGGCCTTGATTTAACTGATGACAGTTTAAAAGGGACTCCTAACCGCGTTGCCAAAATGTTTGTAAACGAAATTTTTGGCGGATTACATCCCAACAAAAAGCCAAGTGCCTCTACATTTGAAAATAAATACAAATATGGAGAGATGCTTGTAGAAAAAAACATCACGTTATATTCTACCTGTGAGCACCATTTATTACCTATAGTAGGTAAGGCACATATTGCCTATATCTCAAGTGGTCACGTCGTGGGCCTTTCTAAAATGAACCGCATTGTTGATTATTTTGCAAAACGCCCACAAGTTCAAGAACGTCTTACTATTCAAGTGGTTAGAGAACTTCAAAAGGTTCTCAAAACAGAAGATGTTGCCTGCGTGATCGATGCTAAGCACCTGTGTGTCAATTCTAGAGGAATAAGAGATGTTGAAAGCAGCACGGTAACCTCAGAATTTGGCGGAAAATTTAAAGACAAGGAAACCAAACGTGAGTTTCTGGACTATATAAATTTAGACACCGCTTTTTAAGTGCTAAATTTTCCGAAGCAATAATAAAAATAGTAGTTTTGAACGTCTTAACGTCATCATCATGTCTTTGTATCAAGAACAATCCCTAAAAATATATAATACGCTTTCTGGTCAAAAGGAAACCTTTACTCCTATTGAAAAAGGCCATGTAGGCATGTATGTTTGCGGACCAACGGTTTATAGCAATGTTCACTTAGGAAACGTGCGCACCTTCATGTCTTTTGATATGGTGTTTCGCTATTTGAAGCATTTGGGCTACAAAGTACGTTATGTTAGAAACATCACAGATGCAGGACACTTGGAAAATGATGCGGATGTTGGTGAAGATAAAATAACAAAAAAAGCACGTCTTGAAGCTATTGAACCTATGGAGGTTGTGCAACGTTACACCGTTGATTTTCACAACACGCTCAATACCTTCAACTTTTTGCCACCAAGTATAGAACCCACAGCTACAGGCCATATTATTGAACAGATTGAACTGGTCAAGACCATTATTGAAAATGGTTACGGTTACATTGCCAATGGATCTGTCTATTTTGATGTACACAAATTCAACGAAACCAACGACTACGGAAAGTTGAGCAAAAGAAAGCTTGAGGATTTAATTCATAATACGCGCATACTAGACGGGCAAACCGATAAGCGGAATCCGCAGGATTTTGCACTTTGGAAAAAAGCAGAACCACAACACATTATGCGCTGGCCATCTCCTTGGAGCGATGGTTTCCCTGGTTGGCATTTAGAATGTACCGCTATGAGCACAAAATATTTGGGAGACCAGTTTGACATTCATGGTGGTGGTATGGATTTAAAATTTCCACACCACGAGTGCGAAATTGCGCAAAACGAAGCTGCTAAAGGTCAATCTCCTGTCAATTATTGGATGCATGCCAATATGCTAGAGTTGAACGGGCAGCGTATGTCAAAATCTACCGGCAATATTGTAAATCCGGCAGAGTTGCTTTCTGGCAAAAATGAGTTTTTTAGCAAGGCTTATTCGCCTAGCGTTATTCGGTTTTTTAATGCCCAATCTTCTTATCGCAGTGTTTTAGATCTCACTAATGACGGACTCTTAGCTAGTGAGAAAGGATTTCACCGTCTTATGGATGCTATTAACATTTTGGAGGAACTACAACCGGGAACAGCTTCCTCAATGGATGTAGCAGCATGGAAGCAACATTGCTATGATGCCATGAATGATGATTTTAATTCTCCCGTTCTTATTGCGCATCTTTTTGAGGCCGTTAAGTTGATCAACCAAATGAAAGAAGGGAAATCAAGCCTCACTCGGGAAGATTTAGATCTTTTTAAGAACACCTTGCATAGCTTTACTTTTGATATTCTAGGCCTTGTCAACACTGCTGTTACTAACACCGGTACCGATAAGTTGGCTGCTGCGGTTGAACTTTTAATTGATTTACGCCAACAGGCACGTGCCAATAAGGATTTTGCACTTTCTGATAAAATCAGAGATCAGTTAGCTGAAAAAGGCATTCAATTAAATGATGGTAAAGACGGTACGACCTTCTCTTTTTAAATATATAGATGTTGCTGAAAATCTTATAAATACACTCGATGTCAATGAGATAGATCGACATGCTATTGATCAGAATTTTCTCAAATTAAATTTCTAAGAACTCAATTTATTTAAATCTTATTGCATTTTATCGGATTTTTATTGCACTTAATAGGTTTTATATCTATATTGCCCCTATAAAACACTTCCCTCGCTTTAAAAACATCTTAAAACGCTTCAAAACAGATTAATATTTCATCTCTAATACCTTATTTTTCAAATTGAGTGAAACTCATCTTTCAAAGAAACAATAAGACTAGTTGAAATTTCCTTAATTGGAATACAGAAAAGAAGCAGAAGTATCCAAATCATTGGTACTTCAAAACAAAAAAGTGATTTTATCCAAAATCACTCCTCCTTAAGCACTTACATAGAAAATAAACCCCAATAGAACTATAATTCAGGTTTTTTTGTCATTTTTTTACACTTTATCGGATTTTTATTGCACTTAATAGATTTTTTTATATATTTGGCCATTATAACCACTCCCTCAAAACCAAACCAATGCCAAAATGCTACGAATCAATCTTAATTTCAATTTCAGAAACTTAACCTGTTTAAGTATCCTTTTACTTTCACTCCATAGTTTCGCTCAGGACTTCTCAATCAGACACATTCAAGACGATGTACCCAGAAACGGGAAAACCTACACGAATTTTACACCAGTGTCCTCCACTAACAATGCTTTTGTTCTAAACAACAACAATCGAAAATCGCATGCTGGGGCTATTGGCTCCAATGCAAATTTAAGCGGCAGAGATATGGCAGGAGCTGTGCGGTTAACAAACACATCTACCTTGAGTTTATATAGAGAACCTAATTCTGTTAATACCAACTCAAAATTTAGTAGCTCTATTATTGAATATACGGGACCAGTAAATGGTCCTAATGAGTTTAGAGTTCGTGGACGGTATACCGTCTCCTTAAATGGTACGAATAATAATGTCTTACAAAGTGTTGGGGGGATTTCCAATTGTAATAATGTCATTCCTTTTATTACAGGCATTATAAATAGTTCTGGAAATTCTGGGGCAGATTCCGGAACAGCTATCGCTTATATGGAAAATAATGGTGCTTTGAGAGTGCTCAAAGGATCTAACGGCAATAACGTAACCGTTTATATTACGGTTGTAGAATTTACTGGAAGTAATTGGAATGTACTTCATGGTAATTCAGGAAGTACGGGCTCAGATTCAGGCACTATTACATTAAGATCAAACCCATATGGTACAAATGGTACCGGAAATACGGCTAATGTTTCTGATTGGAGCAACGCTATTATATTTGATCAACATATTGGAGATACCAATGCAAACGGCGCTGACGAAGCCATTTCAGATCATTGGCCTCTATTTTATCCCGGCTCTAACAATCAAAGGGTTAATTGGCTATTTAATTCAGATCATGACTCTAATGGTAATAATCGTCATTTTGTTCACGTATTAAACAACAGCGAGTTAAACGTGACGAGGTTTCAAAATTATAGCAATTCAGAAAATGAAAGCACATTAAATATCACAAGCGCCGGATTAACAACTATAGATCAGGCCTTGATTGTTGGAACATCGGTTACAAATGGTAGTGGCACAGCCTATGGTAGAGGTTGGAGAAACTACTATTTAAAGTCTACAACACAAGCGGCTCATTGGGCACATCGAAGCGGGAATAGTATGTCTCATGAATTACAAATTATTGATTTTTCAAATTCAAGCGCTACTAACTGTAGTGAGATTGTTAGTTCATTTACTTATAATGAAAGCTTTGAAAGCGGTATTGGCCAATGGACTCAAAACAATACCAATGATAACGCAGATTGGGAAAGAGAAGCTGGGGGAACGCCATCTGGAAATACCGGCCCATCAGCACCTGCAGATGGAAATTATTACATGTATATAGAAGGTTCTTTCCCATACAATAAAACCGCAATTTTTGAAAGTCCGTGCTTTGATTTAAGCGGAATGTCTAATCCTGAATTCTCTTTTAGTTATCATATGTACGGCGCAGATATTGACGCACTTTATCTCGAAGCAAGCACAGACGGCCTTAACTTTAACACGACCCTATGGTCTCAAAATGGTCAAGTACAAAACTCCAGTTTGGACTCTTGGAATGAAGTTAATATTAATTTATCCTCTTATTCTGGTCAAACATTGAAATTGAGATTTCGAGGCATCACCGGAGGTTTTTACGCCGCAGATATGGCTATCGATAAAATTGCGCTCATAAATGCTGCTCCAGCAGAACCAGAAATAGACGTCAAGGGCAATAACCTATCCATTTCAAATGGGGACACCACGCCAACACCTGCAGATGGAACCGATTTTGGGACACATGATGCAGGTAATTCCCTGACCCGCAGTTTCGCCATTGACAACTTGGACCAGGGCGCACTCGACATCTCATCGATCAGCTTATCGAACACGACCGACTTCTCGATCGTGGCACCGCTCTACTCCTCTCCAGTACAGGCCAATGGCAGCACCACCTTTACGGTACAGTTCAATAACCTGGGAAACAGCATATCCTCATCCACAGTGACCATCCTCAGCAATGATGCCGATGAAGGCTCCTATACCTTTACCGTTAGGGGTGAGTCCAAGCAACTGTTCTTTGACAGTGACAATGATGGCGTTTTTGATAATGTGGATATTGATGATGACAATGATGGTATCCCAGACGCCATGGAGGAACTTGACTGCAAGAACTCGAACATCTCCATAAAGAGCAGTTACAAGATCCTTAACGAGACCTTTGGTACCGGTGGAAGAACGACCATAAACACCACCTACAATGCCACAACCTCCTATTTCTATGAAGATGGCTCAGACCCCGCAAACATCAGTGGTTCTGATCTGGGTGATGGTGAGTACACGGTCTTCAACAGGATCAGCAACGGGGACGGCATCAACAACACGCCCTCCCAGGACCTCGCCTCATGGGCAGAGACCAACTGGTACATCGGAAACGATCATACCCCCGATGACACCAATGGCAGGATGGCAATCTTTAATGCCTCTTATGATCCCGGCGTGTTCTATACCGCACATATTACGGGCACCCTACCAAACGTACCCACCACTTACAGTTTTTGGGTACTCAACCTCATCCCTGTCTCTGGAGCGACAAATGACAAAGCCCCGGATATCCTGGTCGAGTTCAGGGATTCCGACAACAACCTCCTGCACTCCTTCTCTACGGGTCAGATCCCACGATCAATCAATGGAGATCCAGATGCAAGCTGGCACAACTATACGTCACAGCTCACCCTGAACGTATCTGAGTTCAATGTCTTTTTCATCAACAATGAAACCGGGGGCGCAGGAAATGACCTGGCCATAGACGACATCTCATTTGTACAATCGCTGTGCGATACCGATGGTGATGGCATCTCCAATATTTTTGACCTCGACTCCGATAATGACGGCATCCCCGATGCGGTAGAGGCAGGATTTGCAGCCACCACCAACGGCAAGGGCTATATCCAAAACTTTACCGATACCAACGGCAACGGCATGCAGGATGCCATGGAGGGCCTAACGGTACTGGATACCGATAATGACGGCATCCCAAACTACATCGATCTGGATAGTGACAATGACGGCATCTTTGATGTGGATGAGTCCGGTGCGGGCAACAGTGCCGACCCCCAGTTTCAAAATGGCGATGGCGACATCGATGGTGATGGGGTTGGTGATGGACCAGATAGCGACAATATTAGAGAGACCGACTCTGACTACGATGGCGTCTCAGAATTTTTTACCGACGGTATCTTGGATGTCTTTGACTTTTTCAGCGGTGATAGTTTCAACAGTGCCTACGGCAACAACAATCAAGGGCTCGGAAATGTCAATTATGTCCTGGACAGCGATTCTGATGGCATCCCGGACTATATGGATACCACATCAAACGGAAGCACCTTTGATATCTCAAAAACACTCTACGCTGAGCTTGATGCCAATAACGATGGCGTGATAGATGATACCAACGACACCGATGGTGATGGCATCGTGGACCTTTTTGACACCGATAACACTCTGTTCGGTTCTCCTCGAATGATAAACAAAAAGCTGTTGCTCTATTTTGATGGCAGAAACGACTACGTGGAGGACACCCCGATTTTCGGGGGCGCCAACGAGGCCACCATGATGTGCTGGATCAAAGTAGATCCCGGAGCTTCGGGCAATCAGTATATTATCGGGCAGGATGGCATAAACCTCAGGTTCAACAATAACGATCGGATCTATGCCAGGGTCAACGGGTATGCATTGCAGAGTGCCGTTGTACAAAAGAATCAATGGATCCATATTGCGATGGCCTATAGCAATACCAAAAATACCATGGAACTTTATGTCAACGGGGAACTGGTGGCAGATCGTGATGTCAACGGAGCCATCAATAACGACACGACCCCTTTCACCATGGGCAAACGTGCCAACACCAACCTCAATTACTTTCATGGCAACCTGGATGAGGTAAGGCTCTTCAACAAGGCGCTCTCTGAGGACGAGATCCATAAACTGGTCTATCAGGAGATCGAGAACAACGGTGGTACCGTTAGGGGAACTGAGGTCCCACAGGACATCACGGATTTTGTAGACCCCACCAATGAAAGCACACTGGACTGGTCCACATTGGAACGTTATTATAGGTTTGATACCTACAGAGGTGATATTGTCGATGACCTTAGCACCGCAACAGTGGATGTTGGCAGCGGCGCACGCCTGCACAACATCAAGGTTCTTGAGCTGCAATCTGCCCCAATGCCATTTGTCACAAGGCAGGGTGGCAGTCTAGAGACGGCCATTTCCTCAACAGCAGAGGGCATAAACGGCATGGATGCCGTTAACTATGACTGGTCCATAATTAAGGTAAAACACGTTGGTGTGACCTATAATGCCAGTCAAAGACACCTTGCGCTTTTTATTGATGAAATGGATGAGGAAGGAAGTCCCATAGAATTTAGCGTGACCGATGACTCGGAACTGAACGTGAGCTGGTACTTAAAACTGGACGGCACCATTGACCTGGAAGGGGAATCCCAACTTGTACAGGGCCTCAACAGCTATCTGGACCCTTCAAGTGCGGGCAAGATAGAGAGAGACCAACAGGGCACAGCAGATACCTACACCTATAACTATTGGTCTTCTCCAGTTGGCGCACAAAATTCCACCTCCAACAACGGTAATTACACCATAGCTGGCGCCCTTAAAGATGGCACAGATCAAAACAATCCATTAGATATCAATTTCGTAACATCTTATAATGGCACGTCAACAACACCTGTTGGAGTTTCAGACCGCTGGCTTTATAAATATAACAACTTACCAAATAACGACTACTCCGCTTGGCAAGCCATAGACCCAAATACAGACATGCTTGCCGGTGAAGGATTCACGATGAAAGGACCAGGTACTGGTGGGGTTTTTGAACCTCAAAACTATGTGTTTTCAGGAAAGCCAAATAATGGTGATATTTCGTTAAACATAAACGCTGGAAATGAATATTTAGTGGGTAATCCTTATCCTTCTGCATTAGATGCCGCTCAATTTATTTTAGACAATGGGCCAACCATAGATGGCTTATTGCCAACAATGACGGGAACTGTTTATTTCTATGAGCATTGGGGAGGTGGTTCTCATGCCTTAGCAGATTACCTAGGCGGCTATGCTACTTATAATTTATCTGGATTTTTACCTGGAATTTACATAGGTACCACAATCCCGAATGTATCCCTAGATGAATTCCCTCTAAAAATATCTGGTAGATATATTGCCGTAGGTCAAGGATTCTTTGTGACTTCAGAAAATGATGGCGTAATTAATTTTAACAATGGTCAGCGTGCTTTTCAAAAAGAAGAAATTGGATCTTCATTATTCTTTAGAAATGCTGAGACTTCTCAACCTTCGTCACAAGCAGATACGACAACTAATTTTGATGAACGCATGAAGTTTAGAATCAGTTTTAATTCTGTTGGAGATTTACACAGGCAACTCCTACTTACCATAGACGATAATGCCACTGTAAATGCAGATTGGGGTTATGATGGAAAGTACAACGAAACGCAAATTGATGACATGTTCTGGATGATTGATTCTGAAAAATACAATATTCAAGGAAGTAATACCGTATCTGATGGTGTCACATACCCGTTAGGAATAGTATCTCACGAAGACGGATTAAATACCATTGGTATTGACGAATTGGAAAATGTTCCAAGTGATATAAATATCTACATTCACGATCTTGAGAACAACACTTACACAAATTTACGTGACTCCAATTTTGAGTTTTTTATAAGTGCAGGTGAACATTTAGATCGATTTGAGTTAACCTTTGCCGATGAAGATGAGACGCTTGATACTCAAAATAATATAATTGATACCGTTGAGGTCTTTTACACGAATACGTCTCAGAGTATCGCACTTTACAATAAAAACTTACTATCCATAAAAACCTTTGCGCTTTTCAATATGATGGGACAACCTATTATCACGTTTAACAACATTTCAGATCGGGACTATTCTGAATACCCAGTTAAGAACCTAAGTACTGGCACGTACATTATTAAATTAGAAACCGTAAGCGGTTCGGTTTCTAAAAAAATTATTGTGCAGTAGTACGCTAAGCTAGACCCAAATCTACATGGATCTTAACTAAAATGGACCCTAACCTTGTGTTAGGGTCTTTTTTTTATGACAGTTTACTTATCAAAGTTTCTAAGGAAACCTGTTCTTGATCTCCCGTTTTCATGTTTTTAAGCGTGAATGTATTGGAGGTCATTTCAGACTCGCCCAACAAAACCACAAAAGGAATCTCTCGTTTATTAGCGTAGTTAAATTGCTTGATGGTTTTTTTGTTATCGGGAAAAAGTTCCGCAGAAATGTGATGCGCTCGAAGCTGCTTTATCGCTTTTAAACTTGCCATGGCCTCTTGATCTCCAAAATTGATGAACAACACCTTCACCCCATGACTTACCGTTTCAGGAAACAGATTGAGCTCTTCTAAAACCAAAGCAATACGATCTAAACCAAAACTGATGCCTACACCGCTCACATCCTTCAATCCAAAAATACCAGTAAGATCATCATAACGACCACCGCCACCAATAGAACCCATAGCCACGCCTTCTGGAGCAGAAACTTCAAAAATGGCACCCGTATAATAGTTGAGTCCGCGCGCAAGTGTCACATCCAATTGTAAGCTTGCTGTGTGCAACCCTAAAGTACAAATTGCAGTGTTGATAAACTCTAACTCTTCGATACCCTTTTTTCCTTCTTCGGAAGTATTTAGAATCGACTTTAATTCTTCAATCTGAGAACCAAAATCGCCTTTTAATCTAAAAAGGGGCTGCAATTTATCGATGCCCGAAGGCAAAATGCCTTTGTCCAGCATTTCTGCCTTGACCTTATCCTCTCCTATTTTATCCAATTTATCAAGCGCTACGGTAAAGTCAATCAACTTGTCTTGTGCGCCAATAACTTCGGCAATACCAGATAGTATTTTTCTATTATTAATTTTAATAGTGACACCTTCAAGTTTTAAGGCCGAAAACACCGCATCATAAAGTTGGATAAACTCTACTTCCTGCCATAAAGAGGTACTCCCAACAACATCGGCATCACATTGAAAAAATTCTCTAAAACGACCTTTCTGCGGACGATCGGCACGCCAAACCGGCTGTATCTGGTAGCGTTTAAATGGAAAATCAATCTCATTTTGATGTTGTACCACATAACGCGCAAACGGTACAGTGAGGTCGTAGCGAAGGGCTTTTTCTGAAATACTCGACGTTATTTTAGTTGAATCTTTTGCATGATAATCCGTATCAGCAACTTTACTCAAAAAATCGCCACTATTCAATATCTTAAATATCAACCGATCACCCTCGTCACCATATTTTCCCATTAAGGTTTCAGAATTCTCAAAACTGGGCGTTTCTATCGGCTGAAAGCCAAAACGTTCAAAACGTTCTTTAATGGTTTGTATGATGTAGGTTCTTTTAGCAACTTCAAAAGCGTTGAAATCTCTTGTTCCTTTTGGTATGCTCGGTTTTTGTGCCATGTCTTTTCTCCGTAAAAACGAAAATTATTATGTTATGCTGCCATCTCAAATTTCCGTAGAAATAGAATGGCCTCTATATTGATCTCTTTTGCACAAAAATATTATAATTTAAAGAGCTAAACCCATCTAATTTTAAATTTGTGGTAACTTTATGGAGGCTTTTGAGTCTTATGATACACAAGCGCCATTAAAATCATTTTATGTTTTCATTAGTAAAGGAAAATATTTACATCGCCTTTGACGCGATTAGAAGTCAACTGCTACGCACCATTCTTACCATTTTGATTATTGCCATAGGCATCACTGCCTTAGTGGGGATTTTAAGTGCCGTTTCGGCTTTGGAGAACACCATTTCGAGCGACTTCTCTTCAATGGGCGCCAACACCTTTAACATTCAGCGTTACGATTTCAACAATCAGCGCGCTAACGATAATGAAAAAATCAAGCCTGTCATCAGCTACAGGGACGTTAAGACCTTTAAAGAAGATTATCAATTTCCGTTCACCAAAACCTCCATTTCGTTTGTGGGCACAGCAACGGCCGAAGTTAAATACGATAATGAAAAGACCGATCCTGAAGTTCAAGTTTACGGGGTTAATGAAAATTTTATCACCAACTCTGGCCTAGAAGTAAAGCTGGGTAGAGATCTTAACTATTTTGATGTTGAGAATAGCAATTCGGTATGTGTGATTGGCAGTGATTTGAGAAAAGCATTACTTAAAGATGTCAACCCCTTAAATAAAACTATTAGTATAAGAGGCGCTAAATTTAAGGTCATTGGGGTGCTCAAAGAAAAGGGCGCCACGTTTGGGAACAATCAAGATCTTAGGGTTTTGCTACCATTACAAAAAGCGAGAACCATTTTTACCAACTCAAACATCAACTACAGTTTAAGCGTTAAAACAGACAAAAAAGACATGCTAGAAGGTGCTCAAGACGAGGCTATCTTACTCTTTAGAAATATTAGAGGCTTACGACCGGTTGAAGACAACAACTTTGGGATAGAACGCAGCGACGACCTTATCAATAGAATTGGTGCCATTACAGGGATTCTATCTACTGTGGCCTGGATTGTAAGTATTATCACCATTTTTGGCTCTACCATTGCGCTTCTCAACATGATGCTGGTATCTGTCTCTGAGCGTACCCGAGAAATCGGTGTTCGAAAAGCCTTAGGTGCCAAGCGCGCTACCATTGCATTTCAATTTTTTATAGAAACCATTATCATTGGGCAGTTGGGTGGTGCCGTTGGTATCATCTTAGGGGTTTTAGCAGGTTGGGGCGTTTCGGCAGCAGCAGGATTCGATTTCACAACACCTTGGTTGGCCATGATAAGCGCCGTGATCATCACTTTTATAGTGGCCGTTTTATCTGGATTAATGCCCGCCATTAAAGCGGCGAAACTAGATCCTGTAGAGAGTTTAAGATATGAATAAGCGCAACCTTTTTAAACAGCATTCCATTTACTGATTAACAGCGCTCTGCCAAATGACAGCATCCTCAACAGCCCATCAAAAGAGAATACACCAAGTACTTGATTATATTGAGGCTCATCTAGAAGACAATTTATCGTTAGAGACACTTTCTGGACTTACTCACTACAGTCCGTTTCATTTTCATCGCATCTTTAAAATGGTTACAGGAGAAACTCCTAATGGCTATGTCAAACGAAAGCGTATTGAAAAAGCGGCTTCTGTGTTACTTCGGAAAAAGGACATCACGATTTCCGAACTTTCATTTCGATATAGTTTCACGAGCAATTCTTCATTTACCAGAGCTTTCAAGTCTTTTTATGGTTTGAGTCCGACTGATTTCCGAAGAAAGAGCAAAGGAACCTATAGCAAGATTAGTCAAATGAATCGCAAGAACGGACAAGCGATCACCAAATTTGATGCCTATGTTTGCACCACTAATCCACTGCAAAAAGACATTTTAATGACCGATCACATTTCAGTAGCAACTAAAAACCCTATCTCATTTGTTGGCATTCCAATTATTGGCAAGCACAACTCAAACCAAGCTTTTGAAAAACTGTTAAATTGGGCTGGGTCCCGTGGCCTTTTAAGAACTCCCAACTTTAAAATGGCAAGTATTTTTTACGATAGCCTAAAAATTACCAGTGAAGCAAACGTAAGGATGAGCGCAGGACTTTTAGTAGAGCAACCTGTAGAAATGGACGACACGGTAGCTATGGTTCACTTTCCAGAAAGCAACTATATTATTGGACATTTTGAAATTGGCATGGATCAATTTGAAGCGTCTTGGACGTCTTTATTTATGTACATGAATGCCAATGGTTATAAAAAGACAGATCAGCCCGTTTTTCAGCTGTATCATAATAATTACAACGAACATCCCGAGAAGAAATGTATTGTCGATTTATATATTCCCGTGACCTAGCGCAGTTGGACCTTGTAATTAAAGACCGCTAGGCTTTGCCATTGCATTAGAGACTATTTGCTTACTAATTTCTCAAAGTAGTTGTACAATTCTCCTTTTGTAATGTTAGCGCCCTCTTGAATGAGTTTGAACTTATCTACTCCTTTATCTTCAGAATATTCTTTTTTAGCCGTAAAAAACTCGACATCATCAGACAATAGGTTTTGCCTGAACCAATCGTAACCTTCGGTTGTGGTAATATCGATATCCTCTTTCTTAATTTTAAGTGCAATCAACCTCATTTCCTTTTTAGCGCAATGAAACAAATGCATTTGCTGTGGAGAAATGTGCTCTAAATATTTTACTTTAGACAAGACCCCCTCCCAAATCAAGTCGCTAAACACGTCTAGCTCCTGCTCTGCCGTTTCAGGTGTATTGGTTTTGATGTCTTCCCACTCTTCTGCTGTAATGGATTGAGTTGCTAAGAAATTTATGAACTCTTGTTTGAGCTCTTCAAACTGCTCTTTGGTGAGTCTAGAATATTTCATGAACGCGGATAATTTTGTATGTTGTACTCGTGAATCCATTCTAGCTTGAACCAGAATAAAGATTCGTGAACATTGTGGTTATGAAAAAAGCCCCATTCCTAAAGGATTGAGGCTTTTAAAATGTTGTGCTTATAAATTATGCTTCTGCGATAACTTCAAAAGTTAAATCAACAGTTACAGAACGGTGCAATCTAATTACAGCATCATACTGTCCTAGACGCTTAATGTTACCACCAGTAACAGCGATAAATTTCTTATCGATATCATGACCTTCATTCTTAAGCGCGCTAGCTAAATCCATATTGGTAATAGAACCAAATAATTTATCACCAGCAGTTGCTCCTGTACCAGCCTTAGCAGTTAATTTAATATCTAGAGTCTTAAGCGCTTCTGCTGTTTTTTCAGCCTCAGCGATAATTGTTTTCTCTTTGTAAGCTCTTTGTCTTAAGGTTTCTTCTAATACTTTTTTAGCAGAAGAAGTCGCCATTACAGCTTGACCTTGAGGAATTAAAAAATTTCTACCATAACCGTTCTTTACTGTTACAATATCGTCTTTAAATCCTAAATTATCAACGTCTTGTTTTAATATAAGTTCCATAGTTATTGGTGTTTTATTTTAATAAATCCCCAACATAAGGCATTAAAGCCAAATGACGAGCGCGTTTAACGGCAACAGATACTTTTCTTTGAAATTTCAAAGATGTTCCTGTTAAACGTCTTGGTAAAATTTTACCTTGTTCATTAACAAAGCCCATAAGCCAATCTGCGTCTTTATAATCTACGTACTTAATACCAGATTTTTTAAAACGACAGTATTTCTTAGCTTTGGTCGTGTCTATATTTAACGGTGTAAGATATCTGATCTCTCCGTCTTTCTTTCCTTTTGCTTGTTGTTCAATTGAAGACATAGTTACGCTTTTTGTTTATCTCTGATTCTTCTTTTTTCAGCCCAAGCAATAGCGTGCTTGTCTAAACTTACCGTTAAGTAACGCATAAAGCGCTCATCACGTCTAAATTCCAACTCTAGTGGGCCAATGGCTTCTCCATCTACAGTGTACTCAAATAAGTGGTAAAATCCACTTTTTTTGTTTTGGATTGGGTACGCCAATTTTTTCAGCCCCCAATCTTCTTTGGCTACCATCTTAGCTCCTCTAGAAACAAGAAAATCTTCATATTTCTTTACTGTTTCCTTTATCTGGTCATCAGATAAAACGGGATTTAAGATGAAAACAGTTTCATAATGATTCATATAAACTTATTTTACAATTAAAAATGCGTGCAAAAATAACTAATTATTCTATATTTGACAACCTTTTTCAACGCTAAATTTAAGAGCTATATCTAACCCATTAGAAATGTTAAAAAACACACTTTACCGATGTTTTTTGGTTTTTGTCCGAAATTTTTGTAACATTGTCGATATCTTAACCTAAAATTAATAATGTTATGACTTTAAACTGTGTAGTAGTTGATGATTCTGCAATTCAGCGCTTGTCCATTGTAAAGTTAATTGAGAACCATTCCTCACTTAACCTCATTGCAGAATACAGTAGCGCGTTAGAAACCAAAAATGGGCTAAACACCCATAAAGTTGATTTGATCTTCTTAGATATTGAAATGCCTGTTCTTAATGGCTTTGAATTGCTAGACGTACTAAACAACAAACCCCAAATTATTTTTGTTACCGGTAAAACCGAGTATGCATTTAAAGCTTTTAATTATGATGCAACGGATTACCTTCACAAACCCATCACCAGAGAACGTTTTAACCAATCTGTAGAAAAGGCTGTTGAGCAGCATAAATTGAAATTAGATTTCAATGAAACAGATGGCGAACACATCTTTGTAAAAAGTAACCTTAAGAAACGTAAAGTTTATATTAAGGACATTAAATGGATTGAGGCTCTTGGTGACTACGTGAAGTTAGTTACTGAAGAAAACAGCTTAGTGGTGTTATCCACAATGAAAGCGTTTGAGCATGAACTGCCAGAAGGCAAGTTTTTAAGAATTCATAAATCCTATATTGTCAACCTAGATAAGGTCGATCGCTTCAATAGTAAAAATGTTGAAGTTGGCGCATACGAAATTCCGTTGAGCCGAAACAAAAAGACTCAATTGGTTGATGCACTAAATAACATTTAAGATACTGCCACAAACCAAATCTTTACTATAATATAGACAAAAATCCCGCCGCCCCAGCGGGGTTTTTCTTTTTTAGGCATACGCCTCAAGTAAATGCTTTTAGTATTGGTCTCTTAGCGGAGACGTCATTTTTTTTAAAGACTGTGCTAGGAGATTATAAGTCGACCGAGATTCACCAACTAAAGACAATGGCAGCAACCATGCATTTTCAATCTAAAAACGATATGAACGAGTTGATTAAATTTTTCGGAAACCTTGGTGATTCATGATTCCGCAAAAACTTGCAGAAGCATTCAATCAGGACATTTATAAACGGTATTTCCTATTCATGATCCCGCTAAAAAAGCGGGATTAATTTGATGACGAAATTTGTTCCAAATTTCTATCTCATTAATAATTATCAACATTAAGGATGATACGAATTGGTCTAAAGTCTTTGACGCTTAGAAAACTGATATTAATTTTTGAAATGGCCTCTTTAGTTTTGCCCAACGATTGTTTTGGCGGGATCTTCACCAAGATATGCTTGAGGTACTGATTTCTTATGCGTGCTACAGGCGGAAACTCTGGTCCTAAAACATGTTCTCCAAAAACGGTCCTTAAAGATCTTGCATACCAATCTGCACCCACATTGACCTTTTGATAGTCTTTATGTTTTAGGGTAATTTTGATCATCCGGAATATTGGTGGATATTTATAGATACGCCTATCCTCCATCTGCTCCTCGTACATTTGCTTAAAATCGTTGGTAGAGACCTGTTGCAAAATACGATGGTATGGATTATAAGTTTGAATCAGCACTTTACCTCGTTCTTTAGTACGACCTGCCCTACCAGAAACTTGGGCCATTAAATGATAACTGCGCTCATGTGCTCTAAAATCTGGAAAATTAAGCATATTATCCGCATTCATAATGCCCACTAACTTAACGTTTCTAAAATCTAGCCCCTTGGTAAGCATCTGAGTTCCTACTAAAATATCTATTTCTTGCTGCTCTAAGGCGGTTATTATTTTTTCATAACCATATTTTCCTCGTGTGGTATCTAGATCCATTCGGGCCACCTTATGGTCTGGAAAGAGTACCTTAGCCTCTTGCTCGATCTGCTCTGTACCAAAACCCTTAGAATCAATCTCTGGACTGCCACAAGCTTCACAGCTTTTGTGCATGATGGTATTATAACCGCAGTAGTGACAACGCAATTGGTTTTTATACTGGTGAAACGTTAAACTGACATCACAGTTTGGACATTGCGGGGAGTGCCCGCAGGTATTACATTCTACAATAGGCGAAAATCCACGTCTATTTTGAAAGAGGATCACTTGATGCTGCTCTTTCAAAGTGTCTTCAATTTCTGTGATAAGCCTATCGCTAAAATGCCCTTTCATTTGTTTGCGCTTTTGCTTATCCTTAATGTCAATCAATTCTATGTCGGGCATCAACACCTCATTGAAACGATGGTTCAATTCTACCAAACCGTACTTTTGTTGCTGTACATTAAAGTAGCTTTCTAAACTTGGTGTGGCAGAACCCAAAAGGGTTTTGGCCTTAAAAAGAGCCGCTAGAACAATAGCTGCATCTCTAGCATGATATCGTGGTGCTGGATCAAATTGTTTATATGAAGTCTCATGCTCTTCATCTACAATGATTAAACCTAGATTTTGAAACGGCAACAACACACTGGATCTTGCGCCAAGAACAATTTGAGCATTTTCGGCATTGGCCAATACGTTGTTCCAAACCTCAACCCGTTCGTTGGAAGAATATTTACTATGAAACACCGCCACTTTTTGACCAAAATAGGTCTGTAAGCGGTCTACTAATTGTGTTGTTAGAGCAATTTCAGGCAAAAGATAAAGCACTTGTTTGCCTTGAGCTAACTGCGCCTCGATGAGCTTAACGTAGATTTCGGTCTTACCAGAGGAGGTGACCCCATGAAGTAAGGTGATGTTTTCGTTTTTAAAAGATTCGGAAATTTCCGCTAGGGCTTTCTCTTGATGTTCATTTAAGTGTTTTGAGGCTTCGTTTTCATCGCCATCATATTGTACACGATCGATTTGTATATGGTATTCTTCAAAAACACCTTTATCAATTAAGGTTTTTATAATGGATGAGGACGCGTCACTTTCTGAAGACAGATCAGACACCTTAATCGGTTTTTTTGTTCTTGCAGACACCGAGAACATAGTCATTACAACATCCCTTTGTTTTGGCGCTCTACTTAAGTCATCCAATAACTCGTGTAATCCTTTTTCCGAAGTAAACCTAGGTGACAACTTCACGTAGCGCACTAATTTAGGCTTGTATTTTTCGTAAATCTCTTCTTGAACGTTGATGACTTCTTTTTGCAACAGTCTCTTGATAATTGGAAGCACGTTTTTCTTATCCAAAATAGACATCAAATCCTGAATCTTTAGAGATGATTGATGTTGGAGTGCCTCAAAAACCACGAACTCATCATCTTCAAGCTCTAAATCGTTGATCTGGGCCTCTGTATTTTTTGTAATTACAGTTTCACTTTCTAAGATAAAACCATTTGGTAATGCAGCGCGCATAACCTCACCTGTGCTACAGAGGTAATAGTTTGCAATCCAGTTCCAATGTTTGAGTTGAATTTTTGTGACTAAGGGCTCTTCATCTAAAATCTGATGAATTTGCTTGGCTTCGTACACTTGTGGTGCGTTGTTGTGAATGGTCTCAACAAGCCCTGTGTAAATCTTACTTTTACCAAAAGGAACAGACACGCGCATCCCTGGCTTAAGAAATTCTGCCTCTGCCATGGTTATAGCGTAAGTAAAACTCTTTTCTAAAGGGATTGGCAGTATGACGTTGATAAAGTAACTCAGGACAAAGGGGTTTTAAGAGTGCAAAATTAAAGGATGTTACTCTTCTACCCTAATCCAATATTGTGTTCTGTAAAAAAAGGCAACGTAGCCTCTTACTTGTAATTTATCGTCCTCTAATTTCAAACGGCAGTCGTAAATTTTTCCGTTTTCGGGATTGGTGATGGTGCCGTTTCGATAAGCCTCATCTTCGTATTCCATGTTTTTGATGATATCCATGCCCAACACCAGCCTGTCTTCATCTACACCTTCGCAATCAATGCACCTCACATCTTGTTTGGCTTCATTAAAAATCTCGATCACCTTACCAAAAATTTCACCGTCCTTTTCATAAACCTCAACAATAGATTTAGCTATTCCAGAATTATCATCAATGGTCTTCCATTTTCCAACGATATCTTGGGCATAACTATTAAAACTTAGAAGCTGTACGAGTATTAGGATTGCAATTTTAGTCATTGTCATTTTTTCTTTTTAAACGTCTTATTGTCGCATTTAGTTCAAAACCTAGCAACAGTAAATTTGAATTCAACCAGAGGTAAAACAGCAAGATCAGCAGGGCACCAATGGAACCATATAATTCATTATATGTTGAGAAATATGTAATATATAGCCCGAAAAGATACGAAAATACTATGATCAATATGGTAGTTAATAGTGCTCCAGCCGAAAAAAAGCGGGAATGCCTTCCCTCCTTTGTCCCAAAATAATAAATGGTTGCCGTTGCAAAATAGAGCATGGTTATAAAAAAGGCATATTTGGCCAGCTCATACCATATCACAGATCCATCTTGCGTATTAAAGCCCTGCCTTTCAAAAGCTTCAAGCAATTCTTTAACCACATAAATTTGAAAATATCCCAGTACCACAATGGTCACTATTAATAATACCACCAAAATTAGCGCCACTCCTAATGCGTAGAGGTATTGCTTTAAAACATTTCTTGTAAGCTGTTGATGGTATGAGCTTTCAAATCCTGAAAAAAGCGAGTTCACGCCATTTGCCATTAAAAGCAAAGACAAGACAAATACTGTAGAGACTAAGCCTGCAGTGCCATCTTTGTAGATGTTCTGAAAAATATTATCGAAAAAAAAGTCTGAAGTTTGTGGCGGTAAAATAGAATTGAGAAAGGAACGGAATTCTGCCTCAAACCCTTCCACAGGGATATAAGGAATGAGAATAATAACAAATAACAGAAAAGGGAAAATAGCCGTAAAAAAGCTAAATGCAATGGCACTTGCTCTAGCTGTTAAAGCCCCTTTAATGACACCTCTAATATAAATACGCATAAAATCATAGAGCGTCAAGCCCTCTAGAGCAGGTAGTTTTATAAACTTAAAGAGCTTGATGATATGTTTAAATACAGGAGCTCTTTCTAGTTTATGCTCAACAATATCCTCTATGTTTTCTTCTGAATTCAATATGTTCTGTTCAGTAATTTGGGTAAATAATGAAAGACATGGTCTCTTTGACTAAAAGTAAACTTATAGAACGACTATTCTACGGCTTTTAAGCTCAAATCCATATTATATACTGAATGTGTCAATGCTCCAGAAGAAATATAATCTACGCCACATTCTGCATATAATCGTAACGTCTTTTCATTGATGCCTCCCGAAGATTCAGTTAAACAGGTATCGCCAATAAGCTTAACAGCGGTTCTTGTATCCTCATAATTAAAATTATCAATCAAGATGCGGTAAACGCCTTCGGCTTGTAAAATTTCCTTGATTTCATCAAGACTTCTCGCCTCAACAATAATTTTCAAATCGCGTCCGGTAGCTTTCAAATAGTCTTTGGTTTTATGGATGGCTTTAGTGATGCCACCTGCAAAGTCAATATGATTGTCCTTTAGCATGATCATGTCATACAAGGCAAAGCGGTGATTCTCGCCGCCACCTATCTTAACTGCCCATTTTTCTAAAGCTCTAATTCCTGGAGTGGTCTTTCTGGTATCAAGTATTTTTGTACCTGTCCCTTCCAATAGATCTACAAATGTTTTGGTTTTAGTGGCAATAGCACTCATACGTTGCATGGCGTTAAGCACTAAACGCTCTGCTTTTAAAATAGACTGTGATGCCCCTTCCACATAAAAAACAATGTCGCCATATTTTACTTGAGCCCCGTCTTCTATGCGTGTTTCAACCTTCATGTCTTTGTCGATATGGCTAAAAACCTGCTTTGCAAATGCCACACCAGCGATAACGCCTTGATCCTTTACCAACAATTTTGCTTTGCCCATGGCATCTTTAGGAATGCACGCCAATGAGCTATGGTCACCATCACCAACATCTTCTCTAATGGCATTAGCGATTATAAGTTCTATTTCTTTATGGAATTGTTCTTCTGAAATCATAATGTCTGTTATTCTTGTAAAAATACGGATTGCATGATAAAAAAAATCAAATCCCTATTTACAAATTCTAAAAAAGGATAACTTTGAGGCATGACAATTAAACTTCTGGCCATTGGTAAAACCGATAATAAAGACCTTCAGTCTCTTATAAACGACTACCAGAAACGTTTGGGATTTTATGTGAAATTCGATTTTGAAATTATACCAGATCTCAAAAAAGTTAAAAACCTTAGCGAAGATCAACAAAAGCAAAAAGAGGGTGAGCTCATTCTCAGTAAATTGCAACCTACAGATGTGTTAGTATTATTAGATGAAAACGGAAAACAGTTTGATTCTGTTATGTTTTCAAACTATCTTCAAAAGCACATGAACTCAGGAATCAAACAGTTGGTTTTAGTTATTGGAGGGCCTTACGGTTTTTCATCTGACGTCTACCAAAAGGCAAAAGGAAAGCTCTCCCTTTCTAAAATGACGTTTTCACACCAAATGATTCGCTTATTTATCATCGAGCAATTGTACCGTGGTTTCACCATTCTAAAGAATGAGCCTTACCATCACCGATAACAATCTGTAATGTTTTTAAAAATAAGGAGACAAAAACTGAAGTCGTCCTATTTCCGTAGATATCAAGTAGATCATTTACTTTAAAACTTTATTGAAATGTTATCAAGATATATCGCACTATTTGTTTTGTTTTTACTGTCTTCGGAAGGATTTTCTCAAGGAAAAATTGATGGATTTTACCGTGGTCAAGGAAATCTTACCACCGTTTTAGGTTTTGGTTATGAAGACAATAGGAATTATTTGATAGGTCGTGAACCTTCTGATCTTAGCCGAAGTACGAGATATTTGTCGCTTTTTGCATCATATGGTATCTCAGATAATATTGATGTACAGACATCTATACCCTATATAGACAATGAACGTTCTAGCAACTTTCAAGACCTGTCGCTTTTTGCAAAATATCGGTTTTTGAATAAAAGCACCTCAAAAGGTAATTTTCAACTCAGCTTTGGATTAGGCTTTTCTACTCCTCTAAGTCCTTATGATGTTGGTGGTCTTTTCGATATTGGACAGCGCGCAACCATTTTAGACACAAGAATTTTAGCGCATTATCAGTGGCATACACAATGGTTTGTAACTGCACAAACCGGATTTTCTTATAAGTTAGAAGAAGTTCCCAATAGCATTCCTGTTGCCATAAAAATAGGAAAAGCAGCCAACCGTTGGTATTATGATGTGTACTATGAGCATCAATACACTTTTGGCGGCATCGATTACAGAGGAACCCCAAGACCTCAAAACTTTAGGGAATTAGGAGTAGATTATCATAAAATTGGGGCAACACTGTATCGAAAGATCTTTGGTAATTTTGGCACTTATATAAGTTACTCCCACATTTTTGCTGGCAGAAATGTTTTTCAAGGCCCAAGTTATGGCCTGGGACTCGTGTATGATTTTAGAGAGTAATTCTTATTAAGGAATATTCAAATACTTGTGTGTTTGTAGAGAGACTTTCCATTTAGGATTCGCCATGACATAGTCCACAATTTTAGGCACAACCTTATCGCGTTTGCTCCACTCTGGTTGCAGATATAAAATACAATCGCCATTTACTTTTGCGGCTTGCTCTTCGGCAAATCTAAAATCGTCATTATTAAAGATGATGACCTTTAGCTCATGAGCTTTAGCATACACCTCTTCTGTAGGCAGTTTCATTTTTTTAGGAGATAGGCAAATCCAATCCCAAGTACCCGTTAATTTATAAGCCCCAGAGGTTTCTATATGTACTTTTAAATGTTTCTCTTTTAATTGCTTGGTCAACTCAGTCATGTCCCAAGTTAATGGCTCTCCTCCTGTCACTACAATGGTATCGCTATATTTAGCGGCATTTTCTACAATTTTTGAAGTTTCTGTTGGAGGATGTAATTCTGCCAACCAACTTTCTTTAACGTCACACCAATGGCAACCCACATCACAACCGCCAATTCTTATAAAATAAGCCGCTGTTCCTTTGTGGAATCCTTCGCCTTGAATGGTATAGAATTCTTCCATTAAGGGCAGTAATAAGCCCTTATCAATCTGTTCCTGTTGTTCACTTCTCGTCATAGGCCGCAAAGGTATTAATTAGTTGGGAGTAAATGGATGGCCTATGTTTGAAATTTAACCTAAAGCATTTTTTTATAATGAATTTTTAGCGGTTATGATTTTCAAAATAAAGATCAATTAAATGAATTTCTGTATTCTAAAGGCGACACATCCGTCTTGCTCTTAAATAATCTATTGAACGATTGCGGATGTTCAAAACCAAGTTGAAAGGCAATTTCGCCAATCGACTTTGAAGTTGTCGTTAAATATTCTTTTGCCTTTTCAATGAGTTTAGAATGAATATGCTGTTGCGTGTTTTGTCCTGTAATTGTTCTTAGCATATCACTTAAATAATTTGCGGAAACGTTCATTTCCTCGGCAATGCTTTTAACTGTGGGTAATTTGGATTCATTATTTTCATCGAAATATTTCGATAGCTTACTTTCAAAATTGGCGAGCAAATCGGTACTCGCCATTTTTCTTGTGATAAATTGCCTATTGTAAAACCGGTTGCAGTAATTGAGCAATAATTCAAGATTTGAAACCATCACATCTTGACTATACAAGTCAATGGTTGAATTGTATTCGTTTTGAATATTTTGGACTAAATTTTCTATGGTCTGTTCTTCTTTGCCTGAGAGGTGCAAAGCCTCGTTTACGCCATAAGAAAAGAAACCATAGTGTTTAATGCCCTTTGATAATGCATAATTTGCAATCAAGTCTGGATGGAACACTAACGACCAGCCCTCTTTATTTCTTTCGCCTTTTTCGTCAATTGTCAACACTTGGTTTGGAGAAAGAAAAGACATGGTGCCTTCGTCAAAATCGTAATGACTTTTACCATATTTGAGTTGACCTTGAAAACTTTTTTTGATCGTAACATTGTAAAAGTTAAGCACCATTTTTTGTTTCCCTAAATCTATTTGTTCTCGTTCTTGCGAATGGTCAATCAACGTAATCAAAGGATGTGTCGGTTTTGGTAATCCTAAAATCCGATGCAATTCGGTTATTGAGTTTATGATTTTCGGTCTGTTAGTATGTTCCATATGTATTAGTTACGATAAAAAATCTTGTCCGCTACTTCTGTCCGCAGTCATTACTTCTACAACATTTTTTGGATACTCAATGGATAATGCACTTACCGCTTCCAATAGTTGTAATTCTTCTTCGGTAAATTCAATAGCAACCGCTTTGAGGTTGTCTTGAAGCTGTGTCATTTTTGTTGCGCCAATAATAATACTCGAAACAACTGGTTGGTGCAATAACCAAGCTAAAGCCAATTGAGCGACTGAACATCCTTTTTGCTCTGCCATTGGAAAAAGAACATCTAAAACATCAAATGCTCTTTCTTTATGGAAAGGTTCAAAAGGGAAATCGTTCAAACGTCCTTTTTCGTTGTTTCCGTCTCTTTTGTATTTTCCAGTCAAAAGTCCGCCACTTAATGGGCTCCAAACTAGTAATCCTACTTTTTGATCTTGCAACAGAGGTACCATTTCTCGTTCCAAATCTCTGTTATCAAGCGAATAATTCGCTTGCAAGGAAGCAAATTTTTCTAAATTGTTATAGGTGGAATGTCCCAATGCTTTCATAAGATGCCAAGCCATAAAATTACTTGCACCAATGTAGCGAACTTTTCCACTACGCACTAAATCGTCTAAAGCTCTTAACGTTTCTTCGATTGGTGTTAATGGGTCGGAAGTGTGCAATTGGTAAAGGTCTATATAGTCGGTATTCAATCTTTTTAGACTTTCATCTACTTGCTGAATGATATGTTTTCTGGACAAACCTCTGTCGTTTTCGCCTTTCCCCATGCTCCCTCTTACCTTCGTTGCCAAAATGAGATCATCTCTTTTTATCGAAAGGTTTTTTATTGCTTTTCCAATCATTAGTTCTGAAAGTCCTTCAGAATAAATGTTTGCAGTATCGATAAAATTTACGCCTGCATCCATTACAGTTTTTATTTGTTCGTCAACTTCTGCTTGGCCTAAATCGCCCATATAGCTGAAAAATCCTTTTCCGCCATAATTCATGGTTCCCAAACATAGTGTTGAGACTTTTAATCCTGTATTTCCTAAAACTTTGTAGTTCATTTTTAATCGTTTTTGTTCAGTGCAAAGAACTCCGTTTATCAAAAACAAAATGTAACTAGATTCAGTTGTCTTGTAACCGAAATGAAGATTTTAACCAAATTTTGGTGGCTTGCACAGACTTTTTTTACAATTACTGGCGCCGACATCTAAAATAATACGTTTCTCTAAAGTAGATAAAAACAAATTGGGGTTCTTTAAAATGAGATTCTTAAGCCAATGGACACGATTTATAAATAGTCAAAAACTCAAGATAGGTCTCGCATTTACAAAAAGACGCTCATTTCCGAAGAAAAATCAGAGCTTATAAAAGGCATTTCATACTTGACAAATTTGCCTATTTTTATGCAAATTTTCAACTTATGAGCAGACGCGACGATTTTGTCAAGATGATTACTGAAGGAAATACGAGCAAAGGCGACTTCATTACTTTAGGGGCTGCCATGCTTGATGGTGAAACGTTGACCAATACGTTTGTAAACGTGCCATTAAAAACAATGAACCGACATGGTCTTATTGCTGGCGCAACGGGTACTGGTAAAACAAAAACTTTGCAAGTGCTTGCTGAAAACCTAAGCGAAAAAGGAGTTCCCGTATTGCTTATGGACATCAAAGGCGATCTTAGTGGCTTGGCGCAACCAAGTACAGGTCATGCCAAGATTGACGAGCGTCATAACAGCATAGGTTTACCATTTACCGCAAAAGGCTTTCCTGTTGAAGTCTTAACACTTTCTGAGCAAAATGGTGTAAGGCTTCGTGCTACAGTTAGCGAATTTGGCCCCGTGTTACTCTCTCGAATTTTAGATGTCACCGAAACACAAGCAGGCATCATTGCCGTCATTTTTAAATATTGTGATGACAATAAATTACCGCTGTTAGACTTAAAAGATTTTAAGAAAATATTACAATACGCCACCCAAGAGGGCAAAGATGAGTTTACCGATGCCTACGGCAGAATCTCAACGGCCTCAACCGGAGCCATTCTTAGAAAAATAGTTGAAATTGAACAACAGGGCGGTGACTTGTTTTTTGGCGAAACATCTTTTGAAGTTGATGATCTTTTAAGAGTAGATGATGAAGGTCGTGGTTATATCAATATCATAAGACTCACCGATATTCAAGACAGACCAAAGCTATTTTCTACTTTTATGCTTAGCCTTTTGGCTGAGATTTACTCTACCTTTCCAGAGCAGGGCGATAGCGGAAGACCTGAGCTGATCTTATTTATTGATGAAGCGCACTTGATATTTAACGAGGCCTCAAAAGCCTTGCTGAGCCAAATTGAAAGCATCGTCAAACTGATAAGAAGTAAAGGCGTCGGGCTGTATTTTGTAACGCAAAACCCTACTGATGTCCCCGAAGCAGTGCTGGGTCAGTTGGGCTTAAAAGTGCAACATGCCTTAAGAGCATTTACTGCAAAAGATAGAAAAGCCATTAAACTGACTGCTCAAAATTATCCAGATAGTGACTTTTACGATACTACGGAAATTTTAACTTCTCTGGGTATTGGTGAAGCTTTGGTATCTGCCCTAGACGAAAAAGGAAAACCGACACCGCTTGCTGCTACCATGATGCGTGCACCAATGAGCCGGATGGATGTGTTGACCTCTAACGAATTATCTGCACTCATTTCAACATCTAAACTCGCCAAAAATTATAACGAAACCATAGATCGGGAGAGCGCTTATGAAATGCTAAATAAAAAAATTGAGTTAGCAGAAGCCGAAGAAGCAAAAGAAAAAGCGAGACAAGAAAAGGAGGCTCTTGAAAACGCAGAGCGTAGTAAAAAAAGTACTTCGTCAAGACGAAGCAGTAATAGGCAAAATCCGCTCATCAAAGTACTCACCAGCCCTACCGTAATAAGAAGTGTTCTGGGGATCTTGACCAAAATGCTAAAATAAAATTCACCGTAAAGAAGCGTTGTTTTATTCGATATTAAAACGGTATCAAATTGTCGAAAAACAAGGCCCTTAATGCTTTTAAATAATCTATAATACATAACTTAAATTTTTAAATCCCTAAATACTAAATCATGATTAAAAACACTTTTCTTTTTATAGCTCTATTCCTTTTTATTGTAAGCTGCTCTTCAGACAAATCGCAAGATCCCTATGAAATTAACAAGCATCATATTGGTCTCCTAACAGATTCTACCCAAGTTAAGGACTTGGATATGGTGTTTGCAAATGACTCTGTTGTAAAATCAGCAAATACAGATGGCTTTACAGGAGAAAACCGAGATTTTGAGGTTTATGACAAAACAGGACATAAGTTATTAGTGCTCACCCCTAAGACCGCAAGGGATTCCTCATCGGTTATACAGAGTGTGATGATTTTAGATAAGCAATTTAAGACCGATAAGAATATTTCTAACATCAGTACTTTTAAAGAGATTCAGGATAATTATAAGATTTCAAAAATCAATAATCTTATTCGTACTATCGTAGTCTCTGTAGATGAGATCAATGCTTCCTTTACAATTGATAAAAATGAATTGCCCGCTAATCTTAGATTTGACATGGATATGAATATCGAAGCTGTACAAATTCCTGATAACGCAAAAATCAAATATTTTATGTTACATTGGTAATTATAAGCCATCATCTTTTAATACTTCCAAAATTAAAGCGCGTGTGAATGACATATGGGCAATATTGAAATTTCTATGAATCCCATTATTTCCAAATTACTTTTCGATATTGCCAGGAAGCGTTTTGAAAAAACAACACAGCAACCTGTTAAATCTGAAACCCAGATTAGGCCCTTGATCAATAGTCTTGAGGTCGAGATTAGGCATGCCATCAAAGAGTACTTCCTTATTTTGATTGGTGTATTTTCTGCAGGTTTCGGTCTAAAAGGGTTTTTACTTCCTAATGATTTTATAGATGGCGGCGCTACGGGCATTTCGCTCCTTATTGAAAACCTAACGTCCATCTCTTTGGGGTTTCTGTTATTGGTGGTGAATATTCCGTTCATTTTACTAGCCATAAAGACCATTAGCAAGAAATTTGCATTGCGCAGCATTGTAGCTATTTCCCTTTTAGCGGTGGTCGTTCATTTTGTAGAATACCCTGTAATTACGGAAGACAAATTATTAATCGCTATTTTTGGAGGCTTTTTTCTGGGTTTGGGGATTGGTTTGGCCATGCGTGGCGGAAGCGTTATTGATGGCACCGAGGTACTCGCCATTTCTTTAAGTCGAAAGCTGGGCATCACCATAGGTGACGTTTTACTACTCATTAACATTGTAATCTTTTCATTTGGCGCTTACGTCCTGTCTATAGAAACTGCACTTTACGCCATACTTACCTATTTGGCTGCTGCAAAAACGGTAGATTATGTGGTAGATGGTGTTGAAGAGTATATTGGCGTGAGTATTATTTCAGAATTTCATGAGGACGTCAGACTCATGTTGACCGAAAAAATGAGACGCGCTTGTACAATTTCTCCGGTAAAAGGAGGCTATAAAAATGAAAAAGCACATTATGACAGATCATTGATTTATATTGTCATGACCCGATTAGAGTTGCCAAGGCTCTATACCGAATTAGATAAGATTGATAAAAATGCCTTTGTCATGACTTCTGTAGTAAAAGATTTAAAAGGCGGAAGAATAAAAAGAAAACCCTTAAAATAAAAATGAAACCATACATCATACAGAACAGTCCCTTTGTAGTACCAACCGATGACGGCAAAGTTATCAATGAACATTTTGGGTTGGCTACAGATGGCAATAGCGCCATAAGTATTGCACAAATGAAAGCACCTGCTGGTTGGAGTGAACCTTTTCAAACACCAGAATTTGATGAGTTTACATTTATAGTTAAGGGTAAAAAACAGTTCATTATTGGTGACGATGAAATTATTCTAGAAGCTGGACAATCCATAAAAATCCAAAAAAACACACGCGTTCAATATTCAAATCCGTTTACCGAAGTCTGTGAGTATATCTCTATATGTACACCAGCATTTTCAATGGAATTGGTAAACAGGGAATCTTAAATGAAACAGGTTATTGCAAAAATTCTCGGGGGGTTTATCAATGTTTGGGCATTTATTTCGGCAAAAAGTGCTGCTAAAATGTCCTTAAAACTGTTCTCATCACCAAGACGGATCTCCATTAAAGAAAAGCAAAAAGATTTTCTAGAAACTGCTTTTATTGAAGACGTTGACTTTGGAAAACACAGCTTAAAAACCTATCGTTGGTTGGGTAAAAAAGAAACCATATTGCTGGCCCATGGTTGGGAAAGCAATTCCTTTAGATGGAAAAGCCTGATCCTTAAACTCAATGAGTTGGATTATAATATAGTGGCACTAGATGCTCCCGGCCACGGCTACTCCAGTGGAAGACGTTTCAATGCCATTCTCTATGCCGATTGTATCCACGTAATTGCTAAAAAATTTAGAGCTAATATCGTGATCGGACATTCGGTTGGTGGTATGGCCACGGCGTTTTTTCAACATAAATATCAGATGGAATCGGTTACAAAACTCATTCTCTTGGGAGCACCTTCAAACTTCTCAGGAGTATTCCACAGGTATGTTGATATGATGGGCTATAGCAAGCGCGTTGCCAAAGCAATGGACCAATTAATTTTGAAAGAGTTCAATTATCTACCCGAACATTTTAATGCCGCTAAATTTTCCGAAGTTATCACTGCGGAAGGTTTAATCATTCATGATAAAACAGATAGAATCATCCCTTACAGCGATGCTGAGGATTTTAAGGCTTTTTATAAAAAATCTAAATTGATCACTACCGAAGGGTTTGGACATGGCTTAAAAAATGTAGAAGTAGACGAGCATATCATCAACTTTATTAACGGATAGTTTCGTAATTTTGAGCTATGGCAGAAGAACTGAAAAGAATCAATAAATTTCTAAGTGAAGCGGGCTATTGCTCCCGTCGTGAAGCAGATAAACTCATCACTGCAGGACGCGTTACCATTAACGGTGTAGTCCCAGAAATGGGAACAAAAATAACAGCGTCTGACCAAGTGCAGGTAGACGGCAAACCCATTGTAAATACTAAAGAAGATTTTGTATATCTCGCCTTCAACAAACCTGTGGGCATTGTTTGCACTACAGATACAAGGGTTGAAAAAGACAACATCATTGATTATATCAATTACCCAAAGCGTATTTTTCCAATAGGTCGATTAGATAAGCCAAGTGAGGGACTCATCCTTTTAACAGACGATGGAGACATTGTCAACAAAATATTAAGGGCCAGCAACAACCACGAGAAAGAATATATCGTCACGGTAGATAAAACCATTTCACAAACCTTTGTACAGCGTATGGCTGGAGGGATTTATCTAGAGGACCTAGATAAAACCACTAAGACCTGTGAGGTTAAAAAAATAGACTCGCATACTTTTAGTATTATTTTGACCCAAGGTTTAAATCGACAGATTAGGCGCATGTGTGAGTATCTAGATTATGAGGTACAAACACTGCAACGTGTGCGTATTATGAACATCTCATTAGACATGCCTCTTGGTGAATATCGAGAGCTCACCAAATCAGAGTTTGCAGAACTAGAGCAGTTGCTAGAAGACTCCACAAAAACATTTGAGGCTAGAAAGAAAAAGAGAACGTAATTTTTTTCTGTTAAAAAAAGCATCAAAAAAGAACATCTTTGATTTTTGAATGTCTTAATATCGCTCATTAATTATCTAACTAACTTTATAATTATGATTAAGATATTATCATTAGTGCTTACCATTGGAGGTATGATTGCGTTAATCTTAGGTGTTCTAGGCATCTTTGGAAATAATGTTGTTTCACTAAGCCCATGGGCACTTACAATCTTAGGAGTGGTTTTTTTCCTTTCTTGTGTGTCTATGCTTAAATACCGTAAAGATAAACCCGCAGAATAATAGTATGAGTCAAATAATTTCCCCATTCCATATTGCCATTCCTGTTCATAATTTAGAAGAATGCCGTAAATTTTATCGTGATATTCTCAAGTGTGAAGAAGGCAGAAGTAGTGAGCATTGGGTAGATTTCAACCTATTTGGGCATCAATTGGTCGTACATTACAAACCCAAAACCGAAGACCAACTACACACTAATACTGTAGATGGCAAATCGGTACCCGTGCCTCATTATGGGGTTGTTTTACCTTGGAATGATTTTCAAAATTTTGCGGATCAGCTCAAAGCAGAAGGTGTCAACTTTGTGATAGCGCCTTATATTCGTTTTGAAGGTGAGGTTGGCGAGCAAGCCACAATGTTCTTTTTAGATCCTGCGGGAAACGCTTTAGAGTTTAAAGCGTTTAAGGACATCGATCAGCTCTTTGCTAAGTGAGTATTGCTTCTAACTTAAACGTGTTATTTACCCATGCGCTGCTCTCTAGCGAGTAAGGTGTTTTTTAGCAACATGGCAATTGTCATGGGTCCCACACCACCCGGAACCGGCGTTATGTAACTTGCCTTTTTACTTACATTTTCAAAATCAACATCGCCTGTAATTCTGTAGCCCTTCGTGGTAGAATCGTCTGGAACTCTTGTAATGCCCACATCAATAATAACCACGTCATCTTTTACCATTTCTGCTTTCAAGAAATTAGGTACTCCCAGTGCCGAAATAATAATATCTGCTTGAGAGGTAATCTGGGTGATGTTTTTAGTATGGCTGTGGGTTAACGTCACGGTAGAATTTCCAGGAAACCCTTTACGTCCCATCAAAATACTCATTGGTCTTCCAACAATGTGACTTCTTCCTATAACGACTGTATGTTTCCCTTTGGTCTCTACGCCATAACGATCCATTAATTCCAAAATACCAAATGGCGTTGCCGGTATAAAAGTGGTCATATCTAAAGCCATTTTTCCGAAGTTCTCAGGGTGAAATCCATCTACATCCTTACTAGGATCTACGGCCATCAATACTTTTCTGGTGTTGATCTGCGGAGGCAATGGCAATTGAATGATAAACCCATCGATGTTATCATCTTGGTTGAGTTCTTCAATTTTATCCAAAAGCTCAATTTCACTGGTGGTATTAGAAAGACGCACCATAGTAGACTCAAATCCAACACGCTCGCATGCACGAACCTTACTTCCAACGTACGTTAAACTCGCACCATCATTTCCAACAATAACCGCGGCTAAGTGAGGCACTTTTTCACCTTTCTCCTTCATCTTATCGACTTGGTCCTTGATTTCGTTTTTAATGTCGTTGCTTACTTTTTTTCCGTCTAGTATGGTCATGTCTATATCGTTTTCAGTTGAAATCTTAAATATGGAATGTTATGTTGGCTGTATGTATATACTGTTCTGTTGCAAAAATTTAAGGAAATCGTTTCATAAATCCTTGCTACGAACACCTGTTTTAAAAAACACGATGGTTAACGCATTCCGCCTTTCATGGCTTGCATCATGGCTTTGCCTTTTCCACCTTGCATCATCTTCATCATCTTGCTCATTTGGTTAAACTGCTTTAAAAGTTGATTTACTTCTTGCACTGAAGTACCAGAACCTTTACCAATTCTTTGCTTTCTTCTAGAGTTGATCACGGATGGGTTAGAGCGTTCTTCTGGCGTCATACTATGAATGATAGCTTCAATTCCTTTAAAAGCATCATCATCAATATCCACATCTTTCATCATCTTACCTGCTCCAGGAATCATTCCAATAAGGTCCTTCATGTTCCCCATTTTCTTGATCTGTTGAATCTGCTTTAAGAAATCATCAAAACCAAATTTGTTTTTGGCAATTTTCTTCTGAATTTTTCTTGCTTCTTCCTCATCATATTGTTCTTGAGCACGCTCTACAAGAGACACGACATCTCCCATCCCCAAAATTCTGTCGGCCATACGAGATGGATAGAACACGTCTATCGCTTCCATCTTTTCACCAGTACCAATAAACTTAATTGGCTTATTGACTACAGATTTAATGGATATTGCTGCACCACCGCGCGTATCACCATCTAATTTTGTTAAGATAACACCATCAAAGTTAAGGATGTCGTTAAAGGCTTTCGCCGTATTTACAGCATCTTGACCCGTCATAGAATCTACAACAAAAAGCGTTTCCTGTGGCTCAATGGCTTTATGGATATTAGAAATTTCTTTCATCATCGCATCATCAACCGCTAAACGACCGGCGGTATCTATAATAACGACGTTGTAGCCTTTAGCCTTAGCGTGAGCAATACCGGCTTGCGCAATGGCTACAGGATCAGTATTTCCTTTATCACTATAGACCTCTACTCCTATTTGATCTCCTACAACGTGTAATTGATCAATAGCCGCAGGACGATAAACGTCACAGGCCACAAGTAAAGGTTGCTTTGTTTTTTTATTTTTTAAGTAGTTTGCTAGTTTACCAGAGAACGTGGTTTTACCAGAACCTTGAAGCCCAGACATCAAAATCACACTTGGGTTTCCTGATAGATTGATACCCTCTGCATCACCACCCATCAACTCGGTAAGCTCATCCTTAACCAGCTTTACCATCAGCTGTCCTGGCTGAAGACTGGTCAAAACGTCTTGACCCAATGCTTTTTCCTTAACCGTATTGGTAAAATCTTTCGCTATTTTAAAGTTAACATCGGCATCTAAAAGCGCACGTCTCACTTCTTTAAGGGTTTCGGCTACGTTAACTTCCGAAATACTACCGTGACCTTTTAAAACGTGTAAGGCTTTATCTAACTTTTCACTTAAATTATTGAACATGCTTCTTAAAAATTTTAGAACTGCAAATTTAACGATTTGCAGCGTATTTATAAAGATTAGGATTGAGAAATAATTGGTTATTAGACAGACATAGAAGATATTTGTCTATAGCGGTAAAAGATTTGATCTGTAATGTGTAAAGATTAACAATAATGACAGATACATCAAAAGCTCACTAAATTGTAAAAAGCGTTCAAATGAACCGTCTTCAACATTTTTGAAAGAAAATAGAGTTCGGGAATCACGATCCCACTAAAAACAGAGAAATGAGCTCAACTCATGCACTTTAAACTTTTTAAAAATACTTAAAGCGAAAATTTTACAAAAAAAAAGGATTGCCTTACCAAGCAATCCTTTTACAATTAACTAAAAACTAAAACTAACAATTCAGAATTTACCTTCCCTCATCTGAATGTTGACTTTGTTATATAACAACTAAACTCTAAAAACTCCTACCCCTAAAGTTTCCGAAGTTATTTATACCTTAGCCCTGCTATTTAAAATCCATGTCAAAATCCCTCAAAGACCATATATGCGAGGAACAGTTGTTCGCCGCTATTTTTAAAAAACACGCAAAAGATCTGCATGATTTTCTATATTATAAGTTTGGGCAGCAACTCAATCCTGAAGATCGCATGCAGGAAGCTTTCGTAAAACTATGGGAGAATTGTGCAAAGGTGACCCCTTCTAAGGCAAAAAGTTTTTTATTTACTACCGCCAATAATTTGATGCTCAACGCCTATGCTCACCAAAAAGTGGTACTCAAACATCAAAAAACAAAACCAAATCACAGTACAAACATTACTCCTGAATTCGTCCTCGAAGAAAAACAATACCGTAAGAAACTAGAATTGGCCATTGCCAATCTCACCGAAGCACAACGGGTCGCCTTTTTAATGAATCGCGTAGAAGGGAAACGTTTTAAAGAAATTGCAGAACTTTTAGACATCTCAACTAAAGCTGTTGAGAAGCGTATTTATGGTGCCTTAAAAAAATTACGGGAACAAATTGATGAAATTTAAATATGACCTCAGCCTAAAACACTCAATTTAGCGAATCTCAACAACAGCTTTTTAACACCGCCATGTTCAAAATTGATTTCGGCCTTAACATCGGCACCTTTACCTTCAATTTTCAAAACCTCTCCTTTTCCAAAACGGGAATGCTCCACAATATTACCTTGAGCCAAATTGCCATCAAATAGATTGGTGTCAAAATTATTTTCATTGGCTGCTCCACTTTTCTTAACCGGCTTTAAATTTTTGGGCGCTACAAATTTTGGAACTTTAGCTTCAGACTTGCGTTTTATTGGTTTTTTAAACCGAATTCTGTTTGGTTCTACATCTCCAAAAATATCTGCGCTCAACATCGGGTTTTGACGCGGATCATTAACAGGCGTCTTCACATCTAAATATTGCTCATCTATTTCTTCTATAAAGCGGCTTGGCTCTGCATCTATTAATTTACCCCAGCGATATCTCGATAAGGTATAGGTAAGGTAAGCTTGTTCTTCGGCACGGGTCAAGGCCACATAAAACAACCGGCGCTCCTCCTCCAACTCACTTCTGGTATTCATACTCATGGCACTTGGGAAGAGATCTTCTTCCATACCCACAATATACACATGAGGAAACTCAAGACCTTTAGCCAAGTGAATGGTCATTAAAGCCACACGATCATCATCTCCTTTATCATTATCAAGATCTGTTGCCAAGGCTACATCTTCCAAAAATTCGGCAATAGAACCTGTTGCATCGGCTAATTCTCTTTGCCCTTCAACAAAATCTTTCATACCATTGAGTAGCTCCTCAATGTTTTCCAAACGTTGAATATCTTCTGGTGTTGATTCTTTATTATATTCCCTAACAATACCTGTCACTTTTGTGACTTCTTCTGCCAATTCAAAGGCATTAGAATTTTGACTGGTCACTTGAAAGCGCTCAATCATGGTCACAAAATTCTTTAATTTGGTACGTGTACCACTGTTCACATTGACTTCAGTCTTGTCAATGTGTTTCATCACCTCAAAAATGGAGCGATTATAGCCATTAGCTGCTACCACTAATTTATCTATCGTGGTTTGACCAATACCTCTCCCTGGAAAATTGATGACTCGCTTTAAGGCTTCCTCATCACTAGGATTGATAACGAGACGCAAATAAGACAGAACATCCTTGATTTCTTTACGTTGGTAAAATGAGAGTCCGCCATAAATACGATACGGAATATTACGTTTCCGAAGCGCATCTTCAATAGCTCGAGATTGTGCATTAGTTCTATACAACACCGCAAAATCATTATCTTTTAATTGGCCTTGCATTTTGTTCTCAAAAATAGAACTTGCCACAAAACGACCTTCATCACCATCGGTCATCAAACGATTGACGATGATTTTTGGACCTTCATCATTAGCCGTCCAAACTATTTTATCGAGCTTGGTCTGGTTCTTATCAATAATCGAGTTCGCAGCATTGACGATATTTTTGGTGGAACGGTAATTTTGCTCCAGTCGAAATACCTTAACGTCGTCATAATCTCTTTGGAAATTTAAAATATTGTTGATATTCGCACCCCTAAACGCATAAATACTTTGCGCATCGTCACCAACAACGCATATATTTTGAAAACGGTCTGACAGTGCTCTTACAATCAAGTACTGAGAATGGTTGGTATCTTGGTACTCATCTACCAAAATATATCTAAATCGGTCTTGATACTTGGCGAGCACATCTGGATAACGCGTCAAAAGCTCATTGGTTCTTAAAAGTAAATCATCAAAATCCATTGCTCCAGCCTTAAAACAGCGGTCCACGTAATTTTTGTATATCTCACCAAGCTTGGGACGTTTGGCCATGGTATCGGCCTCAATCAATTCGGGATTTTGAAAATACGCTTTAACAGTAATCAAACTGTTTTTATAAGAGGAAATTCTAGAGCGTACTTGTTTGGTCTTGTATACCTCTTTTTCAAGTCCCATTTCCTTTATGATAGCAGCAATCAATTTATCGGAGTCTTGCGTATCATAAATTGTGAAATTGCTTGGAAAGCCCAATTTATCGGCTTCAATACGAAGGATTTTAGCAAACACCGAGTGAAAAGTGCCCATCCATAAATTTTTTGCCTCACTGGCTCCAACAATCTCGGCAATCCTACCTTTCATCTCTCGTGCGGCCTTATTGGTAAAGGTTAAAGAAAGAATGTTGAAGGGATCAACACCTTGACTCATTAAATAAGCAATACGAAAGGTTAAAACTCTCGTTTTACCAGAACCTGCTCCTGCAATTACAATCATGGGACCATCTTTTTGCAAAGTGGGTTCCAATTGGGCGTCATTTAACTGACTTAAGTATTTTTCCATAGACTTTTCAAAAATATAATACTCCCCAGCTTAATGCAAAAGCATTCGCTTAAAGTTATAAACGGTTTTAAACAGTAGTTAATCTTTCTTTTTACCAGAGCCCGTCATTGCAGATTGCAGACCACTTTTTGCATTGATCCAAACGTAGTTAAATATCGACTTTGTTTTATTGCGCTCAATGTCGCTAGAACTACCATATCGATAATCGCTGTCTTTTTGATCACTAGATTTGGCCACCAATAAGTTAACGAGGCCAGAAAGTAACTTGTTCTTTTCCCTACCATCCTTTTGAAGAATGACGATATCAAATTCGTCATAATCTGTTTTCAAATCTACGTGCGATTTATTATTATTTCCGTCAATGGTAAAATAGGTCTTGATCAACTCGCCCTCTAATTTGATATTTAGATTAGGTTTCATAAACGCATTAAGGTCTTCGGCATGGAGCATGCCTAATCGCGCTTTAAATGTAAAGCGGTCATTGACATCGTTGACATCAAAATTCCAATCAATTTCAAGCGGTGTGCTTTTCATAAAGGTGGTATTGATATCAATTTTAGTAAGCTCCCCTTCACCATAAGTATTTCCTAGGTTTGTAATAGTAGCGTCCAATTGCTTAAAATCCAATTGCCCTGCAGAGTTGCCTGGTTTCACTTTTTCTTCATAAACAATAGTGCCCTTATTAATTGAGATTTCTTGAATATCTAAGTTAAACTTGAGATTACGCAACATTTTACTGTACAACGCTTTCTGTGACATCTCATCTGCCAATAATTTATCCCGATAAACCTCTAACTTAGGTTGGTCTAAAATGATTTTTTTACTTCGGAAATCAAACACTGAGTCTTGATGAAACCCAACATCCTGTCCTTGGAATTCTATGGAAGGCATCACCAAATCAAAATGATCACGCTCTTTATCAATCAAGGTCGATAGCTTTTCTTTAGAATATGTTGTCTGTAATTTCAAGTTAGAGAATGTAGAATGCTCCTTGGTAATAGCAATCGCACCAACACTCAAATCATCGTAAGGATTCACTCGATATTTAAGGTTTTTGGTTTGTATTGATAGTGCTTTAAAGTCCATTGGTACTTTAGAGGCCATCGTCTTTGAATTGACCTTAAGCTGATCTAAGCTAAGATTCAAGGCTTCTGTCTTAAAAATCAAGGAATCTGTTCCATATTGAAATACCTCTATATCTGCCTCGGAAATTTCAAAATTCTGAACTTGAATTGCTTTTTTGAACTGTTTTTGAGCAGAAGTATTATACGAACTTTCGCTTATTTGATCATTGTGATAGTAGGTCATTTTTGGCGATACAAATCGGATACTTTCAATAGCGATTGTATCATGAACCAAATACGTCCAATAACTCAAATCTTCTACTGCAACAGTTTTCAGTTCAACCCTTGCATTGACTTCTCCCGTAGTCTCACCTTTAATGGTTAAGACGGGGTTAACGAGCGTCAAATTTCCGCCTAAAATATTGAGGTCAAAATCATCGTATTGCAACTTGATATGAGACGGTAATTTTTCAACCATTGCTTCAAATTTGCGATTCGCAACATCATCTGCAATAAAAAAAACCGCTATAATGAGCACTACAATACCTCCCAGTATCAGTGCTATTTTCTTAGTTCTACTGTTCATGTTATAAAGATAATCTTTCGGGCTAATGACAACAATTTATTTTAAATATCTTTACGCTCAAAGAAAAAATTATGGATACGGTTTTAGACTTTTTATCAAACATATCATGGTGGATGTGGATTCTCATAGTGTTGCTAATCGTGGCAATACGGGATGTTTTACAACGCCCCCACACCATTAGTCACAACTTTCCTATTGTGGGACATTTGCGATATGCCCTGGAGAGTATTGGCCCAGAGTTGCGTCAATATCTTGTAGCCAATAATAGAGAAGAGTTGCCTTTTAATCGTATCGAACGTGGTTGGGTATATGCCTCTTCAAAAAACGAAAATAATTACGAGGGTTTTGGTACCGATCGCGATATTTACGCCCATCAACATTTATTTGTAAACAATGCCATGTTTCCTTTTAAAATGAAGCAAGGCCACCCAAACGAAACAGACAACTCATTTTTACCTTGCGCTAAAGTGATTGGCGCTTATCATAAACGCGAAAAACCCTTTCGTCCAAAATCTGTTATCAACGTCTCCGCCATGAGTTACGGTTCTTTATCGGCCAAGGCTATTGAATCTTTGAACAAGGGTGTTAAAATTGCAGGAGCTTACCACAATACCGGCGAGGGTGGATTGTCTCCCTATCATAAAAATGGCGGTGATGTGGTTTTTCATTTTGGCACTGGATATTTTGGAGTAAGAACCGAAGACGGCAATTTTTCTATGGAAAAAATGAAGCAACTTGTTAAAGACAATCCTTTTATAAGAGCCATTGAAGTGAAGTTATCCCAAGGTGCAAAGCCAGGGAAAGGTGGGGTGCTTCCAGGTTCGAAAATCAGTAAGGAAATTGCTGAAATTAGAGGTGTTGAAGTCGGTAAAACCGTATTATCTCCTCCAAACCATAAGGCTTTTTCAACAATTCCCGAGATGGTACAGCTCATCGAAGACATCGCCAGAGAAACCGGATTACCAGTGGGCGTAAAAGCTGCCATTGGTAAACTAGGACAATGGGAAGAGCTAGCCGACTACATGCTCAAAACGGGCCAAGGACCAGATTTTATAACAGTAGATGGTGGCGAAGGCGGTACCGGTGCAGCTCCTCCGAGTTTTGCAGACCACGTTTCTTTACCTTGGGTTTATGGGTTTGGAGACCTCTACAAATTATTTAAAAAGAAAGGCCTTGCCCAACATATCGTTTTTATTGGCAGCGGGAAACTTGGCTTTCCTGCCAAAGCTGCTATGGCCTTTGCTATGGGAGCCGATTGTATTAATGTTGCCCGTGAGGCCATGATGAGCATTGGCTGCATCCAGGCGCAAGTGTGCCACACCAACCGTTGCCCAAGTGGTGTTGCTACTCAAAACAAATGGTTACAACACGGTATTGATGTACCCTTAAAATCAGAACGTTTGGCACAGTATTTTAAAACCTTTAGAAAAGAATTGATCGAAATCACCCACGCGGCGGGCTATGAGCATCCTTGCCAATTTACTATGGATGATATTGAAGTAAATGTGGATGATCATAATTTATCCAAGGAATTGAGCAATACCTATCACTATCATAAAGTTCCAGTTCCGTTTACATCAATGCAAGACCTTAAGGATTGCATGCATTTAGGCGGACACAAAGTCTAAATTTCTTAACTATTCGCTAGAAAATTATTTAAGTTTACAGCCCAAAAGCATAACAGGTCATGGAAGACGATATTTTATCCCTCTTATTTTACTGTATCCCAGCAGCAATTACTGGAGCAGTAGCATACTACTTCTTTAAGCAATATTCTGATAATGAGAATCAGAGACGAAATTTTCAAATAAAAAAAGAGCTCCATCAGCAGGCGCTTCCGTCGCGGTTGCAAGCTTATGAACGCTTCTCATTATTTTTAGAGCGTACAAAACCTACAAAATTAGTGGTAAGAGTAGCTCCAACCTCAACCAATAAAGAAGATTACGAAAGCCTCCTTATTGCGAGTATTGAACAAGAGTTTGAGCATAACCTTGCACAACAAATTTATATTAGTGATGATTGTTGGAGCATTATAGTCACTGCCAAAAATGCAACCATTCAAATGATTCGGAAATCGACGATTTCAGAAAAAGTAACGTCTGCAGACAAATTACGTGAAGTCATCTTAACCGATATGATGGACAAACGTGCTCCAGGAGATGCTGGATTGGCTTTTATAAAAGACGAAGTTTCTAGTATTTGGAGTTAAGTTTATTTTATCAAAACAGAAACGTTTTGTTTGCTGAGCAAGTTTCTGTTTAGCTACTTCTGGGTATTTCAAAAAATTATTCTGTACCGGCATTCAACTGGCTATGCTCTTCATTTTTGAGCTTGGCATGAGTAAGACCGCGCTCCCACCATTGTGTCATTTTATCTTTTTTGAAAATAAGCGAATTGGTGGTTAGCACCGTTGGAGTGTAGTAAAAATTAATAATCGCATTTTGATTGGTGGCTACAAATTTCCCAATCCTAATGTTGCTGTTTTCAATTCTATCCAACATAAAGGCAAACATATTGGTGAGCAATGAGAAGGCATTTATAGAGGGCATTCGGTTAAATACCGTCACCTCAGTTTGCAAAACAATGGCATCTACAACCGTGGCACCACGTTTAATGGCTTCTTCAATGGGAACCATAGAGCCAAGCCCACCATCAGCATACTCGCAACCATTTTTTTTCACTAAAGACATAAATGGTGTGTAATTACAGGAAATCCAAACCCACTCACAAAACTCTTCATAATCCAGTTCTTTTATAGACTTATACTCTACTTCATTAATAGATAAGTTTGAAACTGTTACCACAACATCCAATGCGCTTTCTTTTAAAGTTTCAAATTCATCACGTAATAGCGTTTCCTTAATTAGCGATTTTAAATTATAACTTTCTCCAAAGGTCTTACTGCCTTTTAAAATATTCCGAAGCACATTAAAATGATTGATCCCAATCGTCTCGACGCCTTTTTTCTTTTTAATAATAAAAGGGCAAACGCTAAAAATGGAGTTTTGATCGACATTGGTATAGACCTCTTTAATTTTCTGGACTTTTTTTAAGGCCAAGTGAGACACCAACAAACTGCCCGTAGAGGTGCCTATAAAAATATCGTAGTGGTTTTGTTTGTTCTCCACTAAATATTGGGCGACGCCTCCTGCAAAAGCGCCTTTACTTCCTCCTCCAGATATCACTAATGCTCTCATCTTATGATTTGATTTTAAGTTTTGCTTCGGAAATAAGCATTTTTAAATTTGGGTCCGCTTCAAGTTCGGCGATCAGATTTTTAGCAAATTTCGAAAATTGCCAAACATGGTGATGGCTTGCCTCAATTAAACTTGATAGGGATGGTTTATCCCATGCTCCTAACAATTTCAAATAGTTAAAGGCATTCATGCGCGCTTCAAAATGTTGATCTGGCAATGAATACCCAATAAGTTCTTCTAACACCGCTTGTTTTTGATCTGTTTGATATTCTAAAGTATTTAGGTGGAGCGCGAGCCAAAGCAAACGCACGTTCTTATCGTTGAATCCCATGACGGTTTTGGTCTTCTCTAAGTACTTTACACGCTCTTCTGGGAAGCTGGCCCATAAATTATAAAGTGCATTTTCAATGGTGAGATACGACTTATCATTCAGCAAGGTCTCGTATTTTGATTTAAGATCTGGAGAGATGGTTTGCACATATCTGGAGATGGCCTGTCTCACTTCCAGACTAGTAGCAAAGACCTCAGCTTCAACATGATTTGGCATTTGAGCAATGACCTTGATTTTTGCCTTATCGGAAATATTAGACACAAGATAATCCTTACATTTTTGAGAAAATACTTCGCAATTAACACCAAAATAGGTGCTCATAAATTCGGAAACTTTTAAACTTTTAACCATAGCATCTTCGGGAAGTGTGATCCCCGTAAGCCAATCGGCTTCAAATTGTGAGAGATCAAAACCACTGGCCTGCTCCACTTCCGAAATAAAATCTTGAGTCTCTACATTAGCATAAGCGTTCTTCTCTAAATACTGTTTTACTGCCAATTGAAATGCAGAATCGCCTACCTGCTCCCGCAATATATGAAGTGCCCAAGCGCCTTTTTTATAAAAGGTGGTGCTACTTGATTTTGGATTGAGCAAGGCAGTGCTTTCGCCAGCTTCTTCTTGAGCAATCAACTCTTGTGCATACTCAAACAATTGCCAATAATAATGGTCTTCTCCAAAAACAGAACGCTCAGCTAAAAGTGCATAATACGTTGCAAAGCCCTCTTGCAACCAATGGTGTTCTCCAGAGCTTGCGGTTACATCATCACCAAACCATTGATGAGCGAGCTCATGGGCATTTACCGTAATGTAATTTTTATCGTTAAATCCAATGGAATCTACCACAAAACTATCTGAAAAAATGGTGAGCGTGCTGTTTTCCATTCCTGAATACAGAAAATCTTTTACAGGAACTTGCTTATAATTTTGCCAAGGAAAAGGTACACCAATCTCTTCTTCCAAAACATCAAACATTTGTTTAGAATACCGATAGGTTGGCTCTGCTTTTAAGGAATCTTCAGGATAAAAATAGTAAGATAAAGGGATCCCGCTTTTTGAAGTCTCTGTTTGTTTATGATACTTGCCTATAGCGAGAGCCACCAAATAACTTGGCATAGGCTTTTGCATATCATAAGACCATATGGTATTTTGCCCATCTTCTATTTTATCCATCAACTTTCCATTAGCGATAACCTCAAAACCGCTGGTGTAAGTGATTTTTAAATCAAACTCAATCTTATCGTTTACATCATCAATACTTGGCAGCCAGTTGCTGGTGTATTTTCCTTGGCCCTGCGTCCAGATCTGATCTTCAATAAAGTAGAGTGCTTTTGATGGGCTGGCACTGTAATCAAACGTCACAACGTATGTTTGCTTCGCTTTGAATGGATGCATCAGCCATAGTTTTTGATCGTCGACTTTTGACAACATTGTCAAACTTTGATCATCTTTTATATAATTTACAGGCGTAGTCAACTTAAAGTTTTTGGCATCTAGATAAATTGAATCGGTCGATTCTAAAATCTCAAAGGTCAACTTAAGTGCTCCATAAACCTGTTGGTCTTGATTTGCAAAAGACAGATATGCCTTGATGCTTTTAAAATCAACACGTTCGGTTTGTTGAGCGCTCACATTTCCGAAGAAAAAAAGTAAACATAAAAGGTAAAAGACTAGTTTCATTATTTGGGTATTGCAAGAATGTCACCAAAATACAATAAAACGATTTATTGAGGAAGCAGGTTCAAGGGATTACTTTTGAAATGTACACGAATGTCACTCTCAAAAGATAACCTTAGGATAAGACTGTTTTTTGAATTCCTGTCTTCGTAGGAATTCAGTAAATTCGCAAATATGAGTACCAACCTCCAAACACCTATCGATTACCTTAAGGGAGTTGGCCCAAATCGGGCCGATTTGCTACGCAGTGAATTGGGGATACATACCTATCAAGACTTAATCAACCTCTTTCCCAATCGGTATTTAGACCGCACGCAATACTATAAAATCAACCAATTAGAACGTAATAGTGCCGAGGTTCAAATTATTGGCAAAATCACAGGGTTTAAAGAGATTGCTCAAAACAGAGGCAAACGCTTGGTGGCAAGATTTCAAGATGATACCAGCAGTATGGAGTTGGTTTGGTTTCGTGGTCAAAAGTGGATTAAGGAAAACGTGAAATTGAATGTGCCTTACGTCATCTTTGGAAAGGTTAATTGGTTCAATGGTCTTTTTAGCCTGCCTCATCCCGAGATGGAGTTACTGAGCAGTCACGAACAAAACCTGAGGTCGGCCATGCAGCCGGTGTATCCTTCTACCGAAAAACTCTCTAACAAAGGCGTGACCAATAAAGTGCTCAATACGATCATGCAAAATCTCTTTTTAGAAACCAACGGGCGTTTTGTTGAAACACTGCCTTCGGGTATTCTTTCTGAGTTGAAATTGCTCTCTAAAAGCGAAGCCCTTCTCAATATTCATTTCCCCAAGCAACAAGATCTTTTGGCGAGAGCCGAATTTCGATTAAAGTTTGAGGAACTATTTTACATCCAAATTCAGCTTATTTTAAAGAACCTTATTCATAAATCGAAAATCAAAGGGTTTAATTTTGATTCGGTCGGGACCTATTTCAACACCTTTTACAAACACCATTTACCGTTTGATTTGACCAATGCCCAAAAGCGTGTTTTAAAGGAAATTAGACAAGATTTGGGAAGCAATGCGCAAATGAACCGCTTGCTACAAGGAGACGTTGGCTCGGGCAAAACCATTGTGGCTTTTATGAGCATGCTCATGGCTTTAGACAATAATTTTCAAGCCTGTTTAATGGCTCCTACGGAAATTTTAGCCATACAACATTATCAAGGTTTAAGCGAACTGGCTGAGAAAATGGACATCTCTATCGCGCTACTTACAGGTTCTAGCAACAGGTCGCAACGCAAGATCATTCATGCCGATTTGGAAAGTGGTGCCCTCCATATTTTGATAGGTACACATGCCCTTTTGGAAGACAAAGTGAAATTTCAAAATCTGGGACTTGCCATTATTGACGAGCAACATCGGTTTGGGGTGGCACAACGTTCTAAACTTTGGGCTAAAAACACCATTCCGCCACACGTTCTCGTGATGACTGCAACGCCCATACCCCGCACTTTAGCCATGTCTGTTTACGGCGATCTGGATATTTCGGTTATTGACGAGTTACCTCCAGGGAGACAAAAAATCAAAACAGTACATCGGTTTGATAAAAATCGCTTGAAAGTGATGCGATTTATGCGCGATGAAATCGAAAAAGGACGTCAGATCTACATCGTTTATCCTTTAATTCAGGAAAGCGAAAAAATGGATTACAAAGATTTAATGGATGGCTATGAAAGTATTGTAAGAGAATTTCCGCAGCCAAAATATCAAATCTCAATTGTGCACGGACAAATGAAACCGGCAGACAAAGACTATGAAATGCAGCGTTTTGTTAACGCACAAACACAAATTATGGTGGCCACTACGGTCATTGAAGTTGGGGTAAATGTTCCAAATGCCTCGGTAATGATCATTGAAAGTGCAGAGCGGTTTGGTTTATCGCAATTGCACCAATTGCGTGGCCGTGTGGGTAGAGGTGCCGAGCAGAGTTATTGTATCTTAATGACGGGACATAAACTGAGTCAGGATAGTAAAGTGCGTTTAGAAACCATGACCAGAACAAGCGATGGTTTTGAAATTGCCGAAGTCGATTTAAAGCTACGTGGTCCTGGGGATATTATGGGGACGCAACAGAGCGGAGTGCTTCATCTAAAAATTGCTGACGTTATCAAGGACAAGGATATTTTGCAAAGCTCTCGGTTTTACGCCAAACGTATTCTTAGCGCAGATCCTACTTTGGTTCATCCTGACCATAAGGTCGTTTTACAAACCTATCGTGCTTTAGGAAAGTACAAGAACATTTGGAACTACATTAGTTGATACTTAAATCATAAAAAACCAACCATGGCAAAGCCAACAAAAATTCTGAAAATCATTGGTGGGATCATCGTTTTCTTTACGTTGCCCACCCTCCTTCTTTTTCTATTCATGTACCTCAAATATAATGAAGCGTTACCTCAAGGTACAGAAGGTGCTCAAGCAGATGCTCTGGCCACAAAAATGCTTGATGCTTTGGATGATGAGGCCTATCAAGCCACTAACTATATCGAATTTACATTTAAAAATCGCCATCATTACGAATGGGATAAAGCCAACAACACCTGTGCTGTGTTTTGGAAATCTTTTAGAGTCGAACTTGATTTAGCACATACAAACAACTCTCAAGTATTTGTAGCCGACCAAAAGTACGATGGAAAAGAAAAGCAAGACTATATAAAAAAAGCGACCGATTACTTTAATAACGATACGTTTTGGCTGGTAGCGCCTTACAAGGTTTTTGATGACGGGGTAGAGCGTCGCTTGGTAAATACCGAAGACCATAAAGATGCCCTTTTAGTGACTTACACCTCTGGCGGCTCCACCCCTGGAGACTCCTACTTATGGCATTTAAATGAAAAAGGAATGCCCCAGAGTTTTCAAATGTGGGTCGATATTCTGCCCATTGATGGTCTTGAAGCCTCTTGGAATGATTGGACCATAACCGAGACCGGTGCCAAATTACCCACCTTTCATAAGTTCTTGTTTTTAGGTCTGGAGATTGGAGATCTAAAAACTGATTCTTCTGAAAATGAAGACCATAAACGTAGGTTCAATTAAAGCTATAACTGCATAATTTGGACATTTGCAAGAGATAGAATGAAACTATGGATTGTGTCTGATACTCTAAAAAAACGACAACAGATGAAGGACATTTTTAATTTTACCTACGAGTGTCTCCTGTATCTCTCCAAAATTTCAGGTTTCACGTACAAGGAAATCAATATTATAATTTGGTTTATAATCTTGCCTTTATCTTGGACCCTAATGATCGATAAAATAAAAGGTAAGAACATTTACTGTTTTAGTTGTTTTTATGCCATTATCATAATGACCGTATTACTCATCTCCGATTTTTCTAATTTGTCAAAAACGTTATTTAATAAGTCTGCTGATATGTTAAGAAGTTTGCATGTGGTTGGGGCTAATTACACCGTGTCATCTGTAGTTATATGCTTATTTATACCTTTAATTTTCTATATAATCCTAATAAAAAAAGCATATTTCAGCAACAGAACTAACTAGATTTCTGTCCCACAAACTGTTGGGTTTTCAGTTTAAACAACACATTAAAAGACGTTAAACTTCCATAACTTCTAGTAAGGTATTGTTGAAGATCAATCTTCTCCTGTTCATCTAAGTTTTTACTGGCATTGATTTTCTGCTCCATAACACGCAATCGATCGCGCACCATGGTAATTTTATGGAAGAAACTGTCTATAGGCAACTCTTTGCCTTGAAGCGTGGTATCTCCCGGTTCTAAAATCAATTTCCCGCCTTTCCATTTATCGGTAATTGGTACCACCTCGCTGACATCGCTCCATCGTTTTAAAATATGTACCAAACTACTTTCAACCTCCGCAAAGCTCACACTGTCTACCTCATCTTCGCAAGCCTCAATCACCTCAAAATCGCTGTCAATCTCAATGGTTTCTAGTCCGGCCTCTATAAACGTGACCCAATAATGTTTTGAAGTGACATTGGTTACGACGCCTTTTCCAAATTCGCTATGGTGTATTCTTGAACCTATTCCTAGTAATTGCATGATTTCAAATTTTAAGTCCTACAAGTATAGTAATTGATTTGAAAACCACAAATGGAAAATGAACTGTAAGCCTAGAATTAACATTTTTTAAATAACTACAATTTGTAGTATTTAAAACTATTAATTGTAGCATTGGTTATTTTAGGTTAAATTCGGCTCGTTAATAGCTCTAAATTTTAATGTCCTATGAATAAATACACCGTAAGCCCCGTTGAGCGTTCTTCTAGAAATTATCGCGTACAGCGACCTACTCAAACAGGATTCTCCAGTCCTGCCACACATTATTCTGAACCCGCCATCGATTTAAACGAGGTTTTGATAAAAAACAAAAATGCTACGTTTTATGTAAGACTGGCCGACGATAGCTTTATGGACTTTGGCATTTGTAGAAATGATGTGCTCATCGTTGATAAATCCATTCCCGCATCTAAACACTACTTGGCCTTGATTATTACCGACGGTGAGTTTAAGGTAGAACGACTTAAAGCACAAACCACATACGAAGTTTGGGGCATTATTACCCACATTATAAAATCAGTATTGTCATGATAGCGCTGGTAGATTGCAACAGTTTTTATGCCTCTTGCGAACAAGTGTTTCGTCCCGATCTAAAAAACAAACCTGTTGTGGTACTGAGCAATAATGATGGATGCATCATTGCCGCCAATGCAGAGGCCAAAGCATTGGCACACATTCCCATGTTTCAGCCCGTATTTAAAATTAAACAGATTCTTGAGGCCAATAATGTGGTGTGTGTTTCGTCTAACTACACACTGTATAGTGACATGTCTCGTCGGGTGATGGACACGCTTAAATTATTTTCACCCAAGGTTGAAGAATATAGCATTGACGAAAGTTTTGTAGACTTATCGCATTATGCTGATGAAGACTTAGAACAAATTGCAAAAGACATCAAGAACACCGTCTATCAACATACAGGAATCCCTGTAGGCGTTGGTATTGCCAAAACAAAATCGCTCTCAAAATTAGCCAATAGATATGCTAAAAAAAGCGTCGCAAACAAGGGGACTTACGTGGTTACTTCGGAAGAAAAACGCATCGAACTCCTTAAATACATTGCCATAAAAGATACATGGGGCATTGGCAAGCAACATGCCAAGCGCTTACAAAATGCAGGAAAACATACGGCTTATGATTTTGCTGAAATGCCAGTTGCGTGGGTACGCAAGCAAATGACTGTTATTGGCGAACGTTTATGGCGCGAACTCAATAACGATATTTGCCTTCAATTGACCACCGCTCCAGATCCTAAAAAAGGCATCGGCACGGCAAAATCCTTTGGTTATAAGCTTACCGATTATTCTCTTATTCAAGAAGCATGTAGTTATTACGTTTCCGAAGTTGCAGACCTCTTACGGCAACAAAAAAGTGCTGCTACCAAAATTGAAATTTATTTAACCACAAACTACCACAGTGACTCTGATAAGCAGTATAAAAACACCATTGTATTGACGTTAGATCAGCCAACCAATAGCACCATCCTCTTAACAAAGACGGCGCTTAAAGGCCTGAAAGCTATTTTCAAAACGGGCTATCGCTACAAAAAAGTAGGCGTGAATTTAATGGGATTGGTGCCAGAGCATCATATCCAAACCAGCTTGTTTCAAGACAGCTCAGATGTTGCAGATGACATCTTAACCCAACTCATGGATGAGATGAACGGTAAATTCGGTAAAAACAAAATTAAATTGGCCACAGTTGGTAATCGCGAGAAAGAATGGGCGCTCATTAAAGAGCATCGCAGCCCAAGATACACCACACAATGGAATGAACTGCTTACTATTGGCAGCAAAACCAAGTCCTAATAAAGCCCTAATCCTCTTCTTTTGAGCAATCCTCTTAACTATCAATTAACAACAGAAATCCTTACCTTTGCAACTTTGTTATTCAAAAGATAATTTCAGCAGTATTTATGAGCAAATTTGAGGATGCCATTGAGGTAAAAGGAGCGAGAGTTCATAACTTAAAAAACATTGATGTTACCATACCCAGAGAGCAATTGGTGGTCATTACAGGACTTTCTGGTAGTGGGAAATCTTCTTTGGCTTTTGACACCATTTATGCAGAAGGCCAGCGGCGTTATATAGAAACCTTCTCGGCCTATGCACGTCAGTTTTTAGGTGGTCTAGAGCGTCCAGACGTTGACAAGATTGACGGCCTTTCTCCTGTAATTGCCATTGAGCAAAAAACAACGAGTAAATCACCGCGCTCCACAGTGGGCACCATCACTGAGATTTATGATTTTTTACGTCTGCTTTATGCGCGTGCCAGTGATGCATACAGCTATAATACTGGCGAAAAAATGGTAAGCTATAGCGATGAGCAAATCAAAGAGTTGATTAAAGAAAGTTATCAAGGCAAACGCATTAACATCTTGTCTCCGGTAATTCGCTCTAGAAAGGGACATTATCGTGAACTTTTTGAACAAATTGCAAAACAAGGCTTTGTAAAAGTAAGAACCGACGGCGAAGTTAAAGACATTGTCAAGGGCATGAAGTTAGACCGTTATAAAACTCACGATATTGAGATTGTCATTGACCGACTCAAAATTGATGACACTGCTGATAACGATAAGCGACTCTCTGAAACCATTAACACCGCCATGTATCATGGTGATGATGTGCTTATGGTGCTGGATCAAGACAGTAATGAAGCACGTTATTTTAGTCGAAATTTGATGTGCCCAAGTTCTGGCATCTCCTACCCCAATCCTGAGCCAAATAACTTTTCGTTCAACTCGCCAAAGGGCGCTTGCCCTACCTGTAATGGTATTGGCACCTTATATAAAGTGAACGAGACTAAGATTGTTCCAGATGACAGTCTTTCTATTAAAGCAGGTGCTTTGGCACCTCATGGTCCACAAAAAAACAGTTGGATCTTTAAACAATTTGAAACCATTGCCCAACGGTTTGATTTTAAACTGAGTGACCCCTATAAAGACCTTCCGAAGGAAGCGAAACAAATGATCATGTATGGTGGCAATGATAAATTTACTGTAGAAAGCAAAACACTTGGGGTAACCCGAGAGTATAAAATAGATTTTGAAGGCGTTGCCAATTTTATAGAAAGCCAATATGAAAATGCAGACACGACCTCGTTGAAAAGATGGGCAAAAGAATATATGGACAAGGTAGAATGTCCAGATTGTGAAGGCTCAAGGCTAAGAAAAGAATCCCTTTACTTTAAAGTAAATGGACTTAATATTGCCGAATTAGCTCAAAAAGACATCGTCGATTTAGCAGACTGGTTTCAAAACTTAAGCCAACACTTAAGCAAGACCCAACTTCAAATTGCCGAAGAAATCATTAAGGAAATCAAAAACCGCTTACAGTTTTTACTTGATGTCGGATTGGATTACCTCTCGCTCAACCGCGGTTCTAAATCACTTTCTGGTGGTGAGGCGCAGCGTATTCGTTTGGCAACCCAAATTGGATCTCAATTGGTTGGAGTACTCTATATTTTAGATGAGCCAAGCATTGGTTTACACCAAAGAGATAATGAAAAGCTTATCAATTCTTTAGTTGCACTGCGTGATATTGGCAACTCGGTAATTGTTGTTGAGCATGATAAGGACATGATTGAACGTGCCGATTATGTTATTGATATTGGGCCCAAAGCAGGTAAGTATGGTGGAGAAATCATCAGCATAGGGACACCAAAGGAGTTATTGACCCATGACACCCTAACTGCAGATTATCTTAATGGAAAGAAAGAAATCCCAGTGCCTAAAGAACGACGAAAAGGAAATGGAAAAAAAATAACACTTAAAGGATGCACCGGTAACAATCTTAAAAACGTATCCATAGATCTACCTTTAGGCAAAATGATAGGTATTACAGGGGTCTCAGGAAGTGGAAAATCGACCCTAATTAACGAGACGCTCTATCCTATAATGAACGCCTATTATTTTAATGGGGTTAAAATCCCAATGCCCTATAAAAGCATAAAAGGGCTAGAGCATGCCGATAAGGTTATTGATATCAATCAAAGTCCAATAGGGCGCACACCCAGAAGTAACCCGGCAACTTATACGGGAACCTTTAGCGAAATACGAAGTCTGTTTGCTAAAATCCCAGAGGCCATGATTCGTGGCTATAAGCCCGGTCGTTTTAGTTTTAACGTAAAAGGCGGACGTTGTGAGACCTGCCAAGGTGGTGGACTACGCGTTATTGAGATGAATTTTCTCCCAGATGTTTACGTGGAATGTGAAACCTGCCAAGGCAAACGCTTTAATAGAGAGACCCTAGAAATTAGATACAAAGGAAAATCCATTAGTGATGTGCTAGATATGACCATTTCCGAAGGTGTCGAGTTTTTTGAGCATATCCCAAAAATCCATAAAAAACTTAAAACCATTAAAGATGTTGGCTTAGGCTACATCACGCTCGGTCAACAAAGCACCACCCTTTCTGGTGGTGAGGCGCAACGTATTAAACTGGCAACAGAATTAAGCAAACGCGATACGGGAAACACCTTTTACATTTTAGATGAACCTACAACGGGGCTCCACTTTGAAGATATTAGAGTCCTAATGTTAGTGCTTAACAAATTGGTTGATAAAGGCAATACCGTTTTAATTATAGAGCACAATCTTGATGTTATTAAAATGTGTGACTATATTATTGATATAGGATATGAAGGTGGTCAAGGCGGCGGAAAAGTAGTAGCCAAAGGAACTCCTGAAGAGATTATTAAAGACAAAAAAAGCTACACGGCAAAATTCTTAAAAAAGGAGCTCAAATAAGGTGAAATTGGAGATTTGACACCAATGCGTCCTTTTTTCAAATAATTGTGTGTTCAAAAGCATTTAAACTAGAGATTCATCAAGTAAATGTTGTAAATTTATTCTCTAACCTTAAAACAATCAATTATGAAGGGTATTCTTTGGCTTGTAGCAGTCATCTGTATTATAGTATGGCTACTAGGATTTTTAGGCGTTGTTCCAGGACTTGGAACTAGCAGTTTAATCCACATTTTATTGGTCATCGCGGTGATCGTTATTTTATATAATATCATTTCTGGACGACGACCATTATAAGAAACGTCAATTTTTAAACGATACTAAAGGTAGGCCAAATGGTCTGCCTTTTTTTATTGAGAATCTACACATTTTAATAGCTATTTTTTAACATTTCTTCTTGTCAATTGCCTTATTTTTGTGATTTTGCGAACATAATAGACTTAGAATATATATGAGAAAAGAACAGAACCACAAAGGATGGAATGAGATCAAAACCAATGACAGTTGGGCCATATTCAAGATTATGGGAGAATTTGTTAATGGCTATGAAAAATTAAGCAAAATAGGACCATGTGTTTCTATTTTTGGTTCAGCAAGAACAAAACCTGATCATAAGTATTATAAATTAGCAGAAGAAGTGGCTACCAAAATTGTTGCCCATGGCTATGGTGTTATTACTGGTGGAGGTCCAGGTATCATGGAAGCCGGTAACAAAGGAGCACACATTGCAGGAGGTACTTCGGTTGGACTTAATATAGATCTACCTTTTGAACAGCACGATAATCCTTACATAGATAATGATAAGAGTTTGGATTTTGATTACTTTTTTGTAAGAAAGGTGATGTTTGTAAAGTACTCTCAAGGTTTTGTAGTCATGCCTGGAGGTTTTGGCACATTAGATGAGCTCTTTGAGGCCATCACACTGATTCAAACCAATAAAATCGAAAAATTTCCAATCATCTTAGTCGGTACAGACTTTTGGGGCGGTCTTATGGAATGGATTAAAACAACGCTCCTAGAGGCCAACAATAACGTGAGCGCTAAAGATCTAGATTTGATCCACGTTGTAGACAGTGCCGATGAAGTTATTGATATCCTCGACCAATTTTATAAAGAGTACGGTTTAAGTCCAAACTTTTAATATTTGTCTTCCCTAATTTATTACGATGCTTAAAAAATCGATGTTCTTGACCTTTGCTTTATTGCTCGGTCTTCAACTAAGCCATTCCCAAGAGAATTTCAAATTGATGTTTTACAATTTGCTCAATTTTCCTTCGGAAAACGCCGTTCCTAATCGACTTCAGTATTTAGAAGTAATCATGGATGATTATAGACCAGATTTATTTATGGTGTGTGAACTCAATACCGAAGATGGTGCCAATACCATATTGAATTCCCTTCAATTGATCAACTCAAATTACGAGCGCGCTGTGTTTCAAACCAATTCTTCAGATGATGCTATTGGAGACTATAACGACTTGCAACAATTGCTCTATTTTGATAGCAGCAAATTTAGTTTAGAAAGTCAAGACATTGTTTCCAGCATTTATAGGGACTTTAATCATTATCAGTTACTCTTAAACAGCACAACCCAAAATAGTAACCCGGTGATTTTAGATGTGATTGTTTGTCATCTTAAAGCCTCAAGTGGTGACACCAATGAGCAGTACCGGTTAGATATGATTGAGGACTTAGAAACCTATTTAGACACTTTTCCCTCAGATAGCAATGTTGTACTCTCAGGAGATTTTAATATGTATAATGGTAATGAGCCATCGTTTCAAGAATTAATTTCAACAAGCAATAACATTACGTTTGTAGATCCCGCAAATAGCATAGGATACTGGCATAACAATACGAACTACATTGATGTAATGACGCAATCTACCCGTACTCAAGGTAATCTTGGAGGATCTAGCGGAGGGTTTGATGATCGCTTCGATTTTATTTTAACATCACAAAACATGTTGACTAATCCTCAACTTTCGTTTGTGGAAGATAGCTATCAAGTGTATGGCAACAATGGTAATATCCAATGTTATAATAGTTCTATAAATTCCTCAAACTGTTCTGGATCTGATTATTCTTTTGATATAAGAAATGCACTATACAATTTTAGTGACCATTTGCCCGTTACCATAGAACTACACACCAATCAATCATTAAGTACCGGTTCATTTACCAGTACTACATCTTTGGCTATAAAAGGATCAAATGTCGTTGATGGTCAATTACAATTTCGTAATACAAATATGGAAATTGTAGGCCAACCTACAACGGTTTACAATAGTTTAGGCCAACAAGTAAAAACCATAATGATTAATAATACGTTATATACCAACATGGATACATCACAATTGGCAAACGGGTTGTACTATTGTGTTTTACCTTATACGAACCAACAACCCTTAAAATTCATAGTCGCGCATTGAAACTAAACGATGGTATTTTAATATGTTTATTGGTCTTTACGAGCCTTTCATTTTGTCAAAACAGCATTGACATTAAGGCCAGTTTAGACGTTCAGCAAAAAACCATAGCCGTTTCACAAAACATACGGTATCAAAATACATCTCAAGATACTTTAAATACCATCTACCTCAACGATTGGAACAATGCTTATTCCACTAAAAAAACACCACTTGCCAAACGCTTTACCGAAGAATTTAATGACAAGTTCCATTTCGCAAAAAGTGAGCAACGGGGCTACACCACTATTACCGATTTAAAAGACGACTTGGGTAATTCTTTAAATTACAATACTACTAAAGCCTTTCCAGATGTGGTTGAAGTCAGTCTCAAACAGCCGTTATTACCCAATAGCTATTACGACCTTTCCATTACCTACAACATCGTGGTCCCAGATGACACCTTCACGGGTTATGGTATAAGCGAAGATTTAAATTTTCACCTAAAATATTGGTACCTCACCCCAGCAGTGTATGACGGTAAGTGGGAAATTTACAGCAATAAAAACTTAGATGATCTCTATGTGCCACCATCTGATATGACTATGGAAATCACATTTCCCCTAGGCTATCAATTGGTATCAGAATTAAATACAACCAATATTAAACAGACCACCAGTGGACAAACCTATTCTCTAGAAGGAAAACAACGGGTCAATACCATCCTAATTCTCAACAAACGATCTGATTATAAATTTGTACAGACCGATGATTTTACCATCATGTCTAATGTAGATGCCAAAGGGATTTCTCCAGAAGAGAAAGCATTGATTACAGATAAGATCACCAGATTTATTACAGAACAATTAGGAGCTTACCCGCACGAACGCTTATTGATTACCAATAATGACTATAAAAAAGACCCCTTGTACGGTCTTAATCAGTTACCCGATTTCATCAGACCTTTTCCCGATAATTTTCAATATGAGTTGAAATTGCTCAAAACTGCTCTCAATAATTATCTCGAGAACACCTTAATCATCAACCCAAGAAAAGATTATTGGCTGCGTGATGGTATCCAAATCTATTATTTAATGAAGTATGTGGAAGATAATTATCCAGATACAAAACTCATAGGGACCCTGGCCGACATTTGGGGAGTGCGATCTTTTCATGCTGCAGATTTAAAATACAACGATCAGTTCAACCTATTTTACATGCAAATGGCGCGTACCAATAGAGACCAAGCCCTAACCACATCAAAAGATTCTTTATTAAAATTTAATGCGAATATCGCCGGAAAATATAAAGCAGGTATCGGCTTACGCTATTTGGATGATTTTGTTAATTCTGGTGTTGTAGAAACACAACTCTCGGAGTATTTGAGAAATCATAAATTAAAGGTGACCAACTCCCAAACCTTTGAAAATGAATTAAAAAAGAACACCCCAAAAAATATCGATTGGTTTTTTACGGATTATATCAATACCCGCGCAAAAATCGATTTTAAAATTGATAAGGTTGTCAAAACCAAAGATTCCATTAAGCTCACCATTAAAAACAAGCGCGACAACCAGATGCCTGTATCGCTCTTTACATTGGGAAATGACTCTATCCTTTCCAAATCTTGGGTAGAGAATATTAGTCATCTTAAAACAGTAACTATTGCCAGAGATAGCATTGAAAAATTAGCGCTCAATTATGATAATACCATCCCAGAATTTAATCTAAGAGATAATTACAGATCATTAAAGGGCTTTTTATTTAACAACAAGCCTTTTCAATTTCGGGTTTTTAAGGACGTTGAAGACCCTTATTACAACCAAATTTTCTTAATGCCCTTAGTAGAGTTCAATAACATTTACGACGGACTTACCTTAGGTGCCAAATTTTATAACAAAACCTTACTTAGGAAACGTTTAAACTATAAATTTTCGCCCCAATATGCCACCAAATCAAAATCTTTTACTGGTGGTGGATCGGTTGGCTATACCCACAATATCGAAAATCAAAATTTATACAATATTAGTTACGGCTTTGGAGCGAAGTACAACGCCTTTGCCGAAGACTCCTTTGTAACAGTCTTAACACCAAGTCTTTCTTTTGTTTTTAGAAACGATGACGATTTTAGATCAAATGAAAGTCGACTCTTGAATTTTAGATATTTAAGCATTTCGAGAGACTTTAGCGATACTATTGTTTTAGATGATTTTGACGAGCCAGACTATAGCGTACTTAACGTAAGGTATGTGAAATCAAACCCAGGATTGGTGAATTTCTCAAAATGGTTTTACGATCTGCAGTTTGCCCAAAAATTCGGGAAAATCTCTTTAAACTATGAATATAGAAAACTCTCTGAGACCAACCGCCAATTTAATTTTAGAGTATTTGCAGGATCCTTCTTATTTAATAAAACCGATGCCAACTCTAACTATTTCAGCTTTGCTCTAGATCGCCCTACAGATTACCTGTTTGACTATAATTACTTGGGGCGCTCTGAAGACACTGGGATTTATAGCCAACAGATTATCATTGCAGAAGGTGGTTTTAAATCAAAACTAGATACGGCGTTTGCCAACCAATGGATGGTGACCAGTAATGTAAGTACTACCATTTGGAAATACATAGAAGGCTATGGCGATATTGGACTGCTTAAAAATAAGAGCCGTAATCCTGCCTTTGTTTATGATTCTGGAATTAAAGTAGACTTGGTTACCGATTATTTTGAATTGTACTTCCCCGTGTATTCCAATCTTGGTTGGGAAATAGCCCAGCCCAACTATGACCAGAAAATCAGAATTAAATTCACCCTTGATCCGGGTGCATTATTAGGCCTATTTAGACGAAAGTGGTATTAATGAATTCTTAACAGAAATTCAATTTAATCCCTGATTTTGATTAATATATCAGAAATGAAGATTTTTTTTGCTATATTCTCAAAATTATAACAAACTACAAGGTTGTAATATTTCCGAACTTTCGTTAAATTTGCGAAACACCATTTCCACACTATGCAGACAGAACCTAAAACTACCGAAGACATCACTTTTGAAGATTTTAAAAGTGAAATATTGAATGATTACCGAATCGCTATCACCAGCAGGGAATGCAGTCTTTTAGGTCGTCGTGAAGTTTTGACGGGTAAAGCAAAGTTTGGAATCTTTGGTGATGGTAAAGAGCTGCCACAGCTGGCCTGGTCTAAGGTCTTTAAAAAAGGCGATTTTCGTTCAGGATATTACCGCGATCAAACCTTTATGATGGCGATTGATCAATTAAATATTGAGCAATTTTTTGCCGGATTATACGCACATACCTCTTTAGAAGCAGATCCTATGAGTGCAGGACGACAAATGGGTGGCCATTTTGGCACGCACAGTCTTGACGATCATGGCAATTGGAAAAACCTTATGGAGCAGTACAATTCTAGTGCTGATATTTCTCCTACAGCGGGTCAAATGCCAAGATTACTTGGTTTGGCACAAGCCTCTAAAATTTATAGAAACGTCAAAGGCATTGATACTTCAAAATTCTCTAAGGATGGTAATGAAATTGCCTGGGGAACTATTGGTAATGCTAGCACAAGCGAAGGTCTGTTTTTTGAGACCATTAACGCCGCTGGGGTTTTACAAGTCCCCATGGTCATTAGTGTTTGGGATGACGATTATGGCATCTCGGTGCATGCCAGACACCAAACTACAAAAGAAAACATTTCTGAAATCTTAAAAGGATTTCAACGTGATGAGCATGGCAATGGTTATGAGATTTTAAGGGTTAAAGGCTGGGATTATAACGCTTTGGTAAACACTTACGAAACGGCCGAAAAAATAGCACGTGAAGAACATGTACCGGTATTAATTCATGTTCAAGAACTCACGCAACCTCAAGGCCACTCCACTTCTGGGTCTCATGAGCGTTATAAAAGTAAAGAGCGATTAGATTGGGAAACAGAACACGATTGTATCTCGAAAATGAGACAATGGATGATTGCCAACAATATTGCTACGGAAGAAGAACTCGATACCATTGACAAAAATTTAAAAAAGAGCGTAAGAGAAGGCAAAAAAGCCGCTTGGAATGCTTATTTAGAACCTATTCTAGCAGACCGCTCTGAAGCTATCAAATTATTAAAGCCACTTGCAGAGAAAAGTACAAACAAGGCATTTATCACCAAAATCATCAATGATTTAGAAGATATTAAAGAGCCTATTAGAAAAGATATTCTTTCCAGTGCCAGACAAGTATTACGTTATGTGGTTGGTGAAGGTTCTGAAGAAAAGTTAAAATTGCAACAATGGATTACCGCTTTTATGGCACGTATCCAACCAAAATATAGTTCTCATTTACATAGTTCGTCTGATAAAGCTGTTGGAAACATTGTTAACGTACCGCCAACATATTCTGATAAAGCAGAGGAAGTAGATGGGAGAATCATTATAAGAGATAATTTTGATGCCATCTTTAACACCTACCCAAATGCCTTGGTGTTTGGTGAAGATTCAGGAAATATTGGAGATGTCAACCAAGGCTTAGAAGGTCTTCAAGAAAAATACGGAGAGTTGCGAGTTGCTGATGCCGGTATTCGTGAAGCTACTATTCTGGGTCAAGGGATTGGTTTAGCAATGCGTGGCTTGAGACCAATTGCCGAGATTCAATATTTAGATTACTTAATGTATGCCCTTCAAATTATTAGCGATGATTTGGCTACGCTTCAATACCGTACAAAGGGCAGACAAAAAGCACCATTGATTATAAGAACTCGAGGACATCGCCTTGAGGGAATTTGGCATTCTGGATCCCAATTAGGAGGGATTATCAATTTGGTTCGTGGCATCCACGTCTTGGTACCAAGAAATATGACTAAGGCCGCTGGTTTTTACAATACGCTTTTAGAAAGTGATGAGCCTGCCCTCATTATTGAATGCCTTAACGGCTATAGACTCAAAGAAAAAATGCCCAATAATATTGGCCGATTTAAAACACCTATTGGGGTTGTTGAAACGGTTAAAGAAGGAAATGACATTACTTTAGTCTCTTATGGATCAACCCTAAATATGGTTGCTAAAACCGCTAAAGATCTTATGGAAGTTGGTATTAATGCCGAGGTTATTGATGTACAATCCTTATTGCCTTTTGATCTTAATCATGACATCGTGAAAAGTCTCGAAAAGACCAATCGTTTATTGATTATTGATGAAGATGTGCCTGGAGGTGCTTCCGCTTATATTTTAAATGAAATTTTAAACACACAAAACGGTTACCGTTTCTTAGACAGTAAGCCACAAACCATGACGGCTAAACCACATCGCCCTGCCTATGGTACCGATGGTGATTATTTTTCAAAACCTTCAAATGAAGATATTTTTGAAAAAGTATATGAGATCATGCACGAAGTAAGTCCTGAAGATTTTCCAAAATTGACATAATCTATTGGATACGATGGTTTCCGAAGATGAACAGCATGGGAAAGCATTACAAAAAATAAAATAGCATCTATTTAAAAAGATCCAAAGACAACTTTGGATCTTTTTTTTATGACCACAGCAACACATATTATATTTATATTTATCCCATGAACTCCGCAATTTGATGACTTTTTATTTTGTGAAAAGCCAAGACATCTTGCTAAAAACCTTAACCAATTAATCTTTTACAACGATGAAAAAGAACTTTAATGACCTTGCACTTTTACTATTACGTTTGGGCTTTGCCGGTATGATGCTTACGCATGGCATCCCTAAATTAAGCATGCTCTCCAATCCTTCTGATTTTGCAGATCCGCTAGGGGTTGGTGCTACGGTCTCTTTAATTTTAACCCTTATAGGTGAGGTGGTCGCTCCAATTTTTATCATCATTGGGTTTAAGACTAAAATCGCCGCTATTCCCGCGTTCATTACCATGGGTGTAGCCGCATTTGTGGTGCATGGTGCAGATCCGTTAGGCAAGAAAGAGCTGGCGCTTCTCTATTTCTTTGCCTTTATTGTGATCTTCTTGGCAGGACCAGGACGTTTTTCTATAGATCGGAAATAACAGTTATAAAAGAAAGCACAAAAAAATCCAGTTCTTGTAACAAGAACTGGATTTTTTTGTGACATGATTTAAAGAAGATCACTTCTTCAAGAAATCAATTAGAAGTGTATTGAGTTCTTCACTATGGGTAATATTCAACCCGTGAGGCGCTCCTTTGATAATTTCAAATTGATTATCGGCAATATGCGCTGCAGCTTGTTTTGCCGAAGTTTCGATTGGTACAGTTGCATCAGCATCACCGTGTACAATAAGTGTAGGTTTATCTACATTTTTTAACTCTGGTCTAAAATCAGTATCCATCCAAGCCTTAGCCGTTTCTATAGTTGCTCTGGGTGAAGCATGAGAAGCAATGATGAAATCATAATCTAAAATCGCCTGACTTACGCGGTCTTTATTATCATCATAATTATAGAATCCTTTACTAAATTCTTTTAAAAATCCTAGTCGATCTGATTCTAACGCGTCCTTAATACCTTCCAAATCTTTCTCTGGAACACCATCTGGGTTATCACTCTTTTGTTTCACCAACGGAATGATACTACTGATTAATGCTGCTTTTGCAATTTTATCGCTTCCATAGTCTGTAAAGTAGCGTACCACTTCGCCACCTCCCATAGAGAATCCTACAAGCACCACATCTTTTAAATCTAGCTCTTCAATAAGTGCATTTAAATCTGTAGTTAAAGAAGAATAATCGTAACCATCCCAAGGTGCAGAAGAAATCCCAAAACCACGACGGTCATAAGAAATACAACGGTAACCCGCTTCTACGATTTTCCAAACTTGCTGCTCCCATGATTTTCTACTCAAAGGCCATCCGTGGATTAAAATGACAGGTTGCCCTTTTCCGTAGTCTTCATAAAAGATATCTACTGGTTTGCTTTTGCTTTTGTTTGTTATAAATGGCATAATAGTTTATTTTTAAATTCATTATCAAGATACCCTTAAACAAGCCCAAGCCTTAACGCTTTTAGATTAAGTTTTGGTTCAAATCATAATAGACTGTTTGCCCATGAAAGCCGTTTCTGTAGTTACTATAAGAAAAGAATTAAAATTTAAAACCAAAGACGAATTAGAAACGCTCTGCCTGAGACTCTCACGTTTTAAAAAGGAAAATAAGGAGTTGCTCACCTATCTTTTATTTGAAGCACACGATGAGGAAGGTTATATAGAAACGGTAAAAGCCGAAATAGATGAACAGTTTGAGGAAATCAACACCAACAATTTCTATTACATCAAGAAGAGTGTGCGTAAAATTCTTAGAAATGTAAAAAAGTACATTCGTTACTCCTTGAATAAAGAAACCGAGGTGGCACTGCTACTCTACTTTTGTAAACGTTTAAAAATGATGCGTCCGTCCATCTCTAAAAATACAACCTTAACCAATCTCTACGGCCGCAATGTAGAGGCTGTAACAAAAAAAATCTTAAAACTTCACGAAGATTTGCAATATGATTATGGAGAGGTCTTGAAAGACCTTAACGATTCGTAAAAAGCCCTTAAATATTGGTTTATCCCTCAATTATAATGTTTTAACGGTTATATTTGAGATATAACGAGTTGTACAACATTTAAATGACCATCGCAAAAAAAATAATATTCGGAATTTTAATCTTAATCGTACTATTCATAGGCTGGATTATTTTTGGATTATTTGCAGAGGATTATGAAGAAGCAGAATTTTATAACATTGAAATTCCTGATAAATTAAACTTTGAAAAACCTGTTGAATTTCTGACAAATCAACAAATAGATTCTCTTGAAAAAATAAAAGTTAACAACGAAAAAATTATCATAATTGGAGACGGTTATAGTGGTTATGATTTTTATATGTGGCATAAACCTACCGAAAAAGGAGAAATTTATATTAAAGCGTTCGAATTGACTCAAAATATTCGGTTATCACAAGAAAAATTAACAGAACGCACTCAAAATAAAATAACTGATTTAAATAATAAATTCAATTTGTACAAAGGAAGTTCAGTTATTTACGAAGGAACCTTTTCAAATTTTTATCCTACTCGATTTGAATTATGGTTTAAATCCGAAAGTTCCGGAATTGAAAAAAAACTGACTGAAAAAAATTATGTAATCGATGGTTGGGATAGATAAAAAACGTTGTACAACAATGTATAACCGCAATTACGGCGGATTTGACTACGTCCGAATCCACTCAGAATTGCAAAGGTCAGTGCTAAACCGAAAATTAACGGATATTAACCCGTAACTGACGGTTATACGAGACCGTTGTCTATAATTAAAACCTAAATATGCTAACAAAAGAACTATTCGAAGATTATTCCTTATTTAGAAAATTTGAACCATCTGATTTCCAGCCAGAAGTAAGATCTTGGAAGTACGTTTCTATTAATATGGAATGCAAAGTCTGCAATTCTAAACAGACTTTTAATATGACTAGTGATTTTTTTAGTGACTATCCAAACGACAACAATGCTCTTGCCCAAAACAGAGTATTTGACATTAGATATTTATGTCAATCTTGTAAAGATTTTGAACGAAGATTTTTTGTCTACGTAAGTGAGGATTTGAACACTATTTATAAAGTTGGACAATATCCTGAATGGGAAATTAAAATGGACAAAAATCTTGAGAAAACACTTCACAAACATTCTAAAACTTTTAGAAAAGGGCTTGTATGTGAATCCCAAGGATATGGAATTGGTGCATTTGCTTATTATCGTAGAATTACAGAAGACATAATTGATGAGCTATTAGAATCGATTACAGACCTTATAGATGTAGATAACCAAACTGAATATAAAGAAGCTCTCGAAAAAACCAAACAAACAAGAGTTACACAAGAAAAAATAGATTTAGTCAAAGACTTATTACCTTCTATTTTAAGACCAAATGGAATGAATCCTTTAGGAGTTTTACACAGTCAATTGAGCGAAGGACTTCACGCAGAATCCGATGAAGCCTGTTTGGAAAATGCAAATCACATAAAGAGTATTTTGATATTTTTAATAAATCAGATTATACAAAGTAAAGAGTCTGCTAAAGGATTCACTGAAAGTATGAAGTCCTTATTGACAAAAAAAGCGAATAAATAACTATAGCAACAAAGTACTGTGGTAAAAAACAAGTAAAATTCCATTAATTTCTCACTAGCGTACTCTTATATTCCTGATCAAATACCAGACCTGATTTAGCTATAGCAAATGCTTGTTTCAACAGCTTATTGCAGACCGCTATTAGCGCAAGTTTTTTACTCTTTCCCTTAGCGACGATCCGTTCATATATTTCCCTACAGGCCCTGTTGTATTTACAGGCATTAAAACTGCACATGAACAATAGATTACGTAGTTTCTGATTTGCCATTTTACTGATTCGGCTACGTCCATTTACACTGCTTCCACTTTTTCTGATCACCGGTGTCAGACCTGCGTAACTGCACAGCTCACCTCCACTTGTAAAACGCTCAAAGCCATCTGTAAGGACAACCAGCATAACAGCTGTTTTGTTCCCGATCCCAGGTATCGTTTTCAAGCGTGTCAGAACGTCTTGGTGCTCTTGTTTGACCAAGGCCAACAGTTTCTCCTCCAAGGTTCCTATCTCCTTTTGGACCTGCTTCAAACTCCGCTTCAAGGAACCTGCAACTGCCTTACTTGGGTTGCCCAAAACAGCTTCTCCATGTAATTTGTTTTTTAGCATGGTGCTCTGTTTTATATATACGGAAAGCAGCCTGGTCATTTGCAGGCATTCTCTCTGGTGACCTGAATTGCCTTTCCAGATTCTCAGCTCCACCTGTTTTGCATACTCACATATGAGCCTGGAATCACTCTTGTCGGTCTTGACCTTTGACAGCTTCATCTGAATAAAACGCTTTACCGACAATGGGTTCTCTACCGATAACCTTATACCGGATTCAAGTAAAAAATAAGCCAACTGATAATGGTAATAACCCGTAGCCTCCATAACGCAATGGCTCTGTTGGCCCAAGAGCTTTACAAACTTCTTAAAGCCGGAAGTGTTGTTCTTAAACTGATGATGATTGCCATCGGAATCCGTAACGTCAAAAACCAGGTGGCTGATGCCAATACCAAAATATTCAATATCTTTATTCATAAGAAAATGATTGTGGAAAGGACAATCTACGCGAGTTCCAACGACTTGAAATCGAGGTCTAAAAGCCTCATAGAACTGTACGGAATCTGTGTAGAAAAGAGAGGGGGTTTCCAATGTTGACGAAGTCTTAAGCTTCTGCGTATAAAATAACCTTGATCCTCTCTTTTGTTCTTTCTGATTTATAACCTAATTTAATAAAATGCTAACTTAAGCCGTATAAAATTAATTGCTAGTTCTAGCCTATTTACGAAAGTCCTCGCGGACTTTCTATCTGTGATTTATTTGCTAACTTTAGTGTTTAAAACACGCCACTAATCATACACAAACACGTTGTGTGCAATTTGGCTACGTTACCAAGATTTGGTATATTTGAGTAAATTTATAGCTAAAATGGGAAAAAACACTTCAATATCACTCGGAAATCATTTTGAGGATTTTATCAGAGAAGAAGTAAATTCTGGTAGATATGGTTCGGTTAGCGAAGTAATTCGTTCAGCACTACGTTTGTTAGAACGTGAAGAAAAAAAGGAAAGAGAACTGATTAAAGCTCTCGAAGTTGGAGAAAATAGCGAATTTGTTGAAAATTTTGACCCGAAACAAAACCTGTCTGAATTACATCGTCAACACTTATGAGTAAAAACAAATATCGAATAAGCAAACAAGCTATTGATGATTTAAATGATATTTGGATTTATACTTTTCACAAATGGTCTAAAGAACAAGCTGATAGATATTACGACTTAATAATCGGAGAGATTGAATTTATTGCGGACAACTATCTGATTGGAAAATCCGCAGAACAAACTCGAAAAAACTATCGAGTAACTAAAATCAAATCTCATCTGATTTATTACAGGAAAGTCGAAAATGAAATTGTCGAAATCGTTAGAATTTCACATCAGAGAATGGATATCAAAAAACGACTGAAATAAAAAACGGTACACAACAATTGCTATAAGTAATTGCTTGATCTCGCCTATTTCTGAAAATCCTCATGGATTTTTAGTTTGTATGTACTTGAATAGTTAACCGCTAAACCACGCAACTACTCGTAGTCGAGACCGTTAGTAGGCATTGTGAAACAGCCATATCACATATATAAAAACTATAAGAGAAATGACAAAAAATAAGACATCTGAAACGGAAGTAGATGTTCTTGATTTTATAGAATCATACGTTGAAAATGAACAGAAGAAATCTGATAGTTTTAAATTAATAGAATTAATGCGTGAATGGTCAGGTTTTGAACCAAAAATGTGGGGACCAACAATTATAGGTTTTGGAAGCTATCACTATAAATATGCTAGTGGTCATGAAGGCGATGCTCCTTTGTTAGGTTTCTCACCACGAAAAGCACAGTTTTCACTTTATGTCTATTCTAAAACAGAAAAAAGCGATACTCTTTTGAAAGATTTAGGAAAATTCAAAATGGGGAAAGCCTGTATTTATTTCAAGAAACTAGATGACATAAATATTCCAATTGTGGAAAAACTAAGCATGGAAACAATCGCATATCTCAATGAATACCATGAGTGTTCCTGCAGAAATTAACAACGAATAGCCAACACTACATACATTTAATTGATAGTCATTAGATTATTTGCAAAATGATATAGATAAACCTTTGGTTTGTTTTCTTTTTCTATTCATAGTTATTCATTACAAACTAAATAAACACGTTGTATGAACACAAAAAAAATACACGATTATCACTTAAAGAACATCTCATTATCCAGACGCTTTTGAAAAAATAAGTCCAAGTTTTTCATAGCCAAAAAGGTCAATCGCTCGCCTTCTACCGGTTTTTAAACAATAACTCAAAAATTTTCTTGAATGCTGCGTTTGTTGTTGATTTTAGAAAAAAATCTTTAATTAATTACGAAAAGAGCTCTGATATAGAAATCAAATCTTCTGGCAATTTTGCTTTTGGCATAGGTTATAAATACAACAATAAATACAGTGTTGAATTAAGGCATCAAACCAGTAGAGATCTTTTGAATTATGCAGGTTGGAGATCAAATTACGTTGGAACTTCAATCATAGTTGGCTATACCCTATTTTAATTATAATTTAAAACATCAAGATTGCTGGATGCCTACAGACTATAACTAAGCTGCAAGGTCATCACCAGTCTTGTACAAACTTGGCAGGCTAATCTTAAATTTAACCGCCAAAAGTCTGGTAGCGATGACTACTGCTCCTGCAACTACAAAGATGAAGTTGTTGTCTGCTACAAATTTCCGAAGTAAAAAATAGGTCATGCCTCCTAATATGCAAGCCGTGGCATAGATCTCCTTTCTGAAAATTACAGGAATCTCATTACAAAGGATATCACGAATTACACCACCAAAACAAGCGGTCATCGTACCAAGTGCAATGCAAATGATAGGGTGCAAACCAGCAATCAAAGCAGTTTCAATACCAACCACAGTATAAAGACCAATCCCAATAGTGTCAAATAAAAACAAAGAGGTTCTCAAATACGCTATTTTATTCCGAAGCAAAACAGCAAAAGCAGCAGATCCGATAATGACGTAAACATAGGTCATATTGGTCATCCATGACACAGGCTCTATACCAACCATAACGTCCCGTAAAGAACCACCACCAACAGCGGTAACAAAGGCGATAATGAGCACACCAAAGGCATCCATTCTTTTATCTAACGCTACCAAAACGCCTGAAATCGCAAAGGCTACCGTTCCTAAAATATCTATAATTTGTATAAACATTTGATCCTAAAAATTTAAATTTAGTTCGCACTAAAATCTAGGTTACAAAACTACAGAAAGCCTAAAAGCTTAGCTCAGATTTTCTTAACATTTTAAAACAAGAAAACAGCTTAAAATTGAATCTGATATGTTGTGAAATAGCAACCTATGCTTGAAATAAATAGTAATTCTGAAAATGTAGAAGTTAAACCTAAAAAGAAAACCTTACATGTTTTGGGTGTAGTAGTTGTAGTCTTTTAAAATAACATCAATAAACTGGATGTCTTCTTCATTGTAGTCTTTGATACCGACCACCTCTACAATTTTCTTCCGAAGTTTAATCAACGTCGCATAATCTTTAGAAGCCCTAGCCCGCACAAACGTTTCTTTAATAATTCGGGCATCATTATCTGAAAGCTTTATCACATTAGGATAAGTGGGTATATAATCTTCACCCAACTCCTCCAAAATAGTATGGCTAATGGTTACCTTATTCTTAAGGGTTATCACCGAGGTCCCTGCCGTCATATCACCCAATCGCTGATTCTTGTCACTAGATACAATGGTAATTAAAGCCACAACAGGGCCAAACAGCGGACCTAATAGATTTAAGTCAATAATTCTGAAAAACCAACGAATCATATAATCTGCCAAAGAGGCTTGATAACCATCAATCTTAACCACCTTTATTTTTATAATGCGCTTACCAGGGGTTTGCCCATCCAAAAACGTTTCAAATAGCAACGAATAAAAGACCACAGGCAAATAAAAACTTACGTAAATAGCAATCTGAGACCACTGGTCCATATCGCTCACCATATCGTCGATATGAAATAAATTGAAGACCAATTGATACGTTACCACCACATAAGCAATCTTAATAATAATGTCTATTACAAAGGCCAAAATGCGCTCTCCAACGCTAGCAGCGATGAAATTTATATTCACATTTTGAGTGGTGTTTATTTGTAACTCTACCATTTATTGCTTTAATTTGGAAGCTATGAGAGAAGTTGCGTTTATTAAGCAAAACAAAGAAAAATGGCTCAGTTTTGAAAAGGCCATTTTTGGCAAAACGCTTAAAAATCCAGACGAACTTGCTTCGCTTTACATTCAATTGGTCAACGACCTATCCTACGCTCAAACTTACTATCCCAAAAGTAAAACAATTCTTTATTTAAACAACTTAGCCGCAAAGGCTTTTCAAAAAATTTACAAGACCAAACGCGAGGACACCAATAGATTCCTGCATTTCTGGAAGATAGAAGTCCCCATGATTGTTTATGAATACCGAAGATATGTATTGTACGCCTTCATTATTTTTTTAAGTTTTATGGCCATAGGTGCTGTTTCTGCAGCTTATGACGATTCTTTTGTGAGATTGATTTTAAGTGATGGCTATGTGAATGAAACTTTAGAAAACATTGAGGCTGGAGACCCCGTTGCGGTTTATAAAAGTGGTAGCAATTGGGGTAGTTTTATAGGCATTACACTTAATAATCTATATGTTGGAATTAAATCTTTTATATTCGGGGTTTTTGGAGGTTTGGGAACAGGCCTGGTCATGATGTACAATGGCATTATGGTAGGAGCCTTTCAATATTTCTTTTATCAAGAGGGCGTTCTTTGGGAGAGCGTTCGAGGGATTTGGATCCATGGCTCTATGGAAATCTTTGCTATTGTTATTGAAGGCGCTGCAGGACTTATACTTGGTGCCAGCATTCTGTTTCCAAAGACATTTTCTAGACTCACCTCTTTTAAAATGGGCGTTAAAAACGGCGTCAAAATTTTAATAAGCACCTTCCCGTTTACCATCGCGGCTGGTTTTCTAGAAGGTTATGTAACACGCTACTCCAACGTTATGCCCAACTGGCTATCGGTAGGTATTATCTTAGTGACGCTTAGCATGATCTCATTTTACTATCTTGTTTATCCTTTTATCTTAAACGCTAAACTTAAAAACAACCATGCAGCAACTTTATAAGTCCAGAGACTTTGGTGCTCTTTTTCAAGATACATTCGCTTTTGTAAAAGCCAATGGAGGACATCTGTTCAAGAACTTCTTTGCAGTTAATGGCATCTTCTTGTTAATTTTAATGGTCTTAGGCTACTTCTTTACAAAATTCTATTCAGATGTTGTTTTTGGAGGTTTAATAAATGGAAACGCATCTGCTATTGATGATTATATGAATGAGAATGCGGGACTCTTCATTATACTCGTGCTTATTTTTATAATTGTAGCGCTCATTGCTGGTATAATTTCTTATGCGTATCTCCCTATTTATTTGAAATTATATGAAGAACGTGAGGGTAACCATTTTGGTGTCAATGAGCTCATTTCAGCTTATAAATCAAACATCGGTAAGCTATTTATCTTTTTAATCTGTGGGATTATTTTAATCATTCCTATAATAATTATAGCAGGGATTGTAGGATTTGTACTTACCATAACCATAATTGGAATATTGGCTTTACCTCTCCTTATTGGTGCTATAAGTCTATTTTATCAAATGTCTTTGATGGAATACATTAGGGGTAAACGAGGCATTTGGGATTGTTTTGGATATTCTTGGACACTCTTGGGAACTAAATTTTGGGTTGCTGTTGGATCTGTGGGCATTTTTTATGTCATGAGCTATATTGTACAAAATATTATAGCCATCATTCCTTATATCTTCGGGATGGTGAGCCTTTTTACAACCATTGAAGATGGTACCGCGCCCGATTCTCAAGATATTGGGGCAACCATGACGGTCATAATGTTGGCCGTTTTTTTCTTGACGTTTTTAGTAAGCTCGGTGCTTAACGTTATCACTCAACTCAATCAAGGTATGGTATTTTATAGTCTTAAGGAAGACAACGAAAACATCAATACCAAAAGTGTCATCGACCAAATAGGTACGGGTGAGTAATTTCCTTAAACGATATATCGCAATTTTACTCTTCGGAACGTCAGCACTGTTAAATGCGTCTAGTTTAACCGAAAGCGTTAGAGCACCAAGGCTTCAAGACTCCTTATACTTTGATAACGAGCCCATAGATAAGCGAAGCTATGACGATTTAAAAGCGAAATACAGTGATGATGATTTCATCTATGAGCGCAGTGTCGATCAATCTGGTTGGTGGACGCGGTTTAAGCAATGGCTTAGCGATATTTTTAAAGATCTTTTTGATTTAAACTCCGATGCGAAAGCCTCTGATTTCACCGATCTAGCCTTAACGATTTTTTACGTTGTTATTTTTCTTCTAGTTGTCTTCTTTATTGTAAAGGCCATCATCAATAAAGAAGGGAAATGGGTCTTTGGGAAATCATCAGATAAAAGTATTATTCCCGTTACAGATCTAGAAAATAATATCCATGTCACCGATTTCAGTACTCTAGTTGAAGAGGCAGAAGGCAGCGGCAACTACCGTTTAGCAATTCGGTTTTATTATTTATGGTTATTAAAGGCACTTTCCGAAGCAGAACTCATCGATTACGATGTTGAAAAAACCAATAGCGACTACTATTACGAAATTACTTCCGAAGCCACTAAAAAAGAATTTTCATATACCTCATACCTCTATAACTACATTTGGTACGGTGAGTTCGATATAGATGATCTGCAGTTTCAAAGGGCCAAAAAAGCATTTACCAGATTCTTAAATACCATAAAAGTATGAGCAGGACCCTAAAAATATACGTTGGGTTACTAATTCTACTTTTTTTAGGCATCATTGCTGTGGAGTTCTCAACACCACCACCAATTAACTGGCAGAAAACCTTTAAAGAAACCCATAAGATCCCTTATGGCACTTTTGTGTTTTACAATGAACTTCATACGTTATTCCCAGACAGTAAGACACAGGACATAAAGGTCACCCCTTACGAATACTTTGATGACTATTACAGTTGGGAAGACAGCTCATATCTTACAACCGGTAATTATATTTTAATAGATGAATATCCTAACTTAGACAATAGCTCTGCTCAAGAACTCTTAGATTTTGCCTCCCACGGCAATGACATTTTTATTTCTGCGAATTACTTCCCCATTCGGTTACAGGACTCCCTCAAATTTGAAACCGAAAATGCTTTTGATTTTAAAGGTAAGGCTGAGCTCTATTTTTCAAATCCTAGTTTAAAAAATGATTCTATATCCATAGAAAAGGGATTAAGTAATATTTATTTCTCTTCGGTAGATACGCTATACACCACGGTTTTAGGACAGCAAAAGTTTGCAGACTCTACCCACGTCAATTTCATCAAGGTCAACTGGGGCTCTGGTCGTGTGTTCTTACATTTGCAACCCATTGTATTTACCAATTACCACCTTCTTAAAAAATCAAATGCAAAATATGCAGCTGGAGTAATGTCTTATCTTAATGACGATACCATTTATTTTGACTCTAGAAATAAAACCACAAAAGATCTCGGTGATTCACCAATGCGCTTTGTGCTAAGTCAACCTGCACTGCGCTATGCTTGGTATCTGGCTTTAATTACCATTGTATTATTTATGATTTTTAATGCCAAAAGGCGCCAACGTGTGGTTAAGGTGATAGAACCCTTAAAAAATACAACGGTTGATTTCACAAAAACCATTGGTAATCTTTATTACGAAACAAAAGATCACAACAATCTCATTGAGAAAAAAATAAAATATTTTTTAGAGTATATTAGACGTGTTTACTATCTAGACACGCAAACTTTAGATGAAAAGTTTATTAAAAACTTAGCTCAAAAAGCGAATAAAGAACAAACCGATATTAAAAAACTCATTAATCAAATTGTATATTTAAGAAGCAAGGCCGACTGTAACGAAGCCGACTTGTTAAGATTAAATACAGCAATTGAAGATTTTTACACCCAATAGATATGGAACATTTAGATAACAACCAAAATGAGGACTTAACCCCTAAGCATACAGAAGATCATTTGGAAAAATTACATTCTGAAACGTCAGAATCTCAAGAACAGTCTCAAACTGAAAACGCTGACCTAAGTTTTGAAAATCGCATTGACCTTAGCGAATTGCAAAAAGGGATTGCACTTATCAAAAACGAAATTAGCAAAGTCATTGTTGGTCAAAAAGGAATGATAGACATGCTTATTGCCTCTATCTTGGCAAACGGACATTCCTTGATAGAAGGCGTACCTGGTGTCGCTAAAACCGTTTCTGCAAAACTGTTGGCCAAATCTTTGGATATTGGCTTTAGTAGAATTCAATTTACACCAGATTTAATGCCGAGTGATATTCTGGGAACTTCTGTATTTAATATGAAAACTACCGAATTTGAGTTTAAAGAAGGCCCTATATTTTCTAATATGATTCTTATTGACGAAATCAACAGAGCGCCTGCAAAAACACAAGCAGCATTATTTGAGGTCATGGAAGAACGTCAGATTACCATAGATGGTAACAAGTTTAAAATGGAATTGCCGTTTATCGTTTTGGCCACACAAAACCCAGTGGAGCAAGAGGGCACTTACCGACTACCAGAGGCCCAATTAGACCGTTTTTTATTCAAAATTGATATTGATTATCCTAACGTAGAAGAAGAAGTAGAAATCTTAAACAGAGAGCAAAATTTAAAAGGAATTTCTAAAACCGATCAAGTTACTGCACACCTAAGCAAAGCACAGATCAACGATTTTCAGGCCTTGGTGACGCAGATCAAAATAGAAACACACTTGATGAGGTACATTGCAGATATGATTGTAAACACGAGAAACAATCCTTTTCTATATCTAGGTGCATCGCCAAGAGCCTCTATTGCCATTTTAAAAGCCAGTAAGGCCTTTGCGGCAATGGACGGCCGTGACTTTGTAACTCCAGAAGACATCAAAAGATCTGCCGTGCCAGTATTGCAACACCGCGTCATTGTAACTCCAGAACGTGAAATGGAAGGCGTTACCACAAAACAAATTATCAAACAGATTATTGAAGCGGTAGAAATACCAAGATAAGAGGTTAGTGACATCCCGAAAATCAACTGAAAAGAAACGTCAACAACATCATAGTGTTGCATTTTTATATTGAAAACTCTAGTGAAACGTATTAAACCTTTCTACATACAAAATCGATTTTTCTACGCCTGCATTGGGCTAATGATACTTTTTGTGCTCAGTTTTGTGTTTCCAAGATTATTCAATATTGTTAAACTATTGCTCCTTTTACTAGCCACGCTCACCATTTTGGACACGATCATCTTGTTCGCTGCCAAACGCGGTGTGGTGGGCAAACGCCTATTACCAGAGAAATTCTCTAACGGTGATCAAAACCCGATACACTTAGAAATTTCAAATTATTATACCTTTAACGTCAATGTGACTATTATTGACGAAATCCCTGAACAATTTCAAGTTCGTGATTTTAGCATTCTTCGGAAATTGGATGCCTCGAGTACCTCCCAAATGGCATACGAGTTACGTCCTGTAGAACGGGGTGAATATCACTTCGGAAAATTAAACATTTACGTGACCTCTGTTTTTGGTTTTGTGGCGAGACGCTTCACTACAGATCAGAATGCCATGATCCCCACCTATCCCAGTTTCATGCAATTGCGTAAATATGGCTTGATGGCCATTAGCAATAATTTACATCAATATGGCATCAAAAAAATCAGAAAGATTGGCCATACCATGGAGTTTGAGCAAATTAAGGAATACGTTCTAGGTGATGATTTAAGAACGATCAATTGGAAAGCCACTGCAAAGCGCAATCAATTGATGGTAAACCAATTTCAAGATGAAAAATCACAGCCCATTTATTCAGTTATAGATAAAGGCCGTGCCATGAAAATGCCATTTGATGGACTTACACTAGTAGATTATGCCATCAATGCAGCTTTGGTCATCTCAAACGTAGCCTTAAAAAAACAAGATAAAGCCGGTATTTTAGGATTCTCTAAAAAGGTAGAAAATATTGTTGTAGCCGAACGCCGTACCTCGCAAATGAATCTGATTTTAGAAACGCTTTATAATGTGAAAACAGATTTCTACGAAACAGACTTCAGTAGGCTCTATGCCGACGTTAAACGTCATATCAAACAGAGAAGCCTGATGTTACTCTACACCAATTTTGAAACGCTTGACGGGCTGCACAGGCAGATTCCGTACCTAAAAGGTATTGCTAAAAATCATTTGCTAGTGGTAATCTTCTTCAAGAATACAGAACTCAACACTTTAATTTCAGGAAAGGCAGAAACTGTGCAACAAGCTTACGATAAAGTGATTGCCGAGAAATTTGCATATGAAAAACGATTGATTGTTAGTGAGCTTCAAAAATACGGGATCCAGTCCATCTTGACCACACCACAAGATCTTACCCTAGATACCATTAATAAATATTTAGAGATTAAAGCAAGAGGATTGATTTAACACCTCAAAAATTGACAGTCCAACCTAAAAAAATCACAGTTCAGTAGTTTCGTTTAGGTAAAGTTTTACTTTCAGAGGATATTTGATTCATCGAAAGACAATAACCATTAAATCAAAATCTCATGAAAACGTTACTTCTATCTTTAGCCTTCGCCTGTATCTCTCTATTAGGATTCTCTCAAGATGAAACCGGACAAACCTTAACCGTTACCTTAGAAAATGCCAAAAATGATAATGGCTCCCTTTTATTTGTACTTCACTCAAAAGACACCTTTATGAAAACAGGTGGAGTTGATAGCAAAACCAGCAAAATCACTAACGGCAAGGCAACCATCACTTTTGAAAACGTTAAACCTGGCGAATATGCCGTCATGGTACTTCATGACGAAAACGATAACAAACGTATGGATTTTGAGTCTAACGGCATGCCTAAAGAATCTTACGGGCTATCCAATAATCCCAGAAGTTTTGGCCCACCACGATACGAGGATGCTAAATTTGATGTCTCTGATGAAGATTTAAGTTTAGCCTTAAGATTCTAAATAAATACAATTTCAATGACCACTTTACAAAATCCAGAATTTTTGAATTCTGGATTTTTTCATTTACATGCATTTAAACTATTATTAACACAAAACACTATAGTTTTTATAAATAGTATTGATAATTTTGCAGGTATATTTTAATCTATGACCATAACACAACTTCATTATGTTTTAGCTATTGCTGAACATAAAAATTTCACCAAAGCTGCCGAAAAATGTTTCGTGACACAGCCAACCTTGAGTACACAAATTCAAAAATTAGAAGATGAGCTCGACATTCTTATTTTCGACAGAAGTAAAAAACCCATTGAACTAACCGATGTTGGTCGTAAGATTGTACATCAGGCCAAAAATATTGTAGATGAGTCTGATCGTATTCAAGATATTGTAGACCAGCAAAAAGGATTTATTGGTGGAGAATTTAAGCTGGGCATTATCCCAACCGTTATGCCAACGTTATTGCCGATGTTTCTCAAGACCTTTATTAAAAAATTTCCGAAGGTAAAACTCAAAATTGAGGAGCTCACCACCGAAGAAATCATCACTAGAATTAACGACGGACATTTAGACGCCGCCATTGCCGCAACTCCGCTACAACATGATATTATTAAAGAGCGCGTGCTGTACTACGAACCTTTTGTAGGATATGTACCAAACGATCACCCGTTATCACAATTAACTAAATTAGATGTAAGTGATCTCGATCTCAACGATATTTTATTATTAGAGGATGGCCATTGCTTTAGAGACGGTGTCATCAATTTATGCAAGGCACTCAATGACTCACATAATGACAACTTTCAATTAGAGAGCGGGAGTATTGAAACCCTAATCAAGCTTTCAGACGAAGGTTTAGGCATGACGCTTTTGCCCTATCTTCATACTATGGATCTTAATGATAAGATGAAGTCGCAATTAAGACATTTTAATGAACCCTCCCCAGCGCGTGAAGTGAGTATTATTTATCACAAAAATGAGCTTAAAATGCAAATCATAGATGCACTTCATAACGTGATCTCTGGTATTATTAGAGGTGCTATTGCGTTTCAAAATGTAGAGATCGTAAGTCCTTTACCAAAATAGCAAGTATAAAAAAAGCGACCCGAAGGTCGCTTCTTTTTTATGGTTTTAATAATATTAAACATTGATCCAATTCAGGGTTCTGTAGTATTAAAGACTTGATATAAATCTTAAGCTCTTCAATTTCATAAGGTAGTAAGCGTTGAAGTGCTTTTTGTAATTCTCTACAGAACAATGTAGAATCAAAACTGACTTTATTAAGTACAGTCTTGGTATACTCGAACATTGCTCTTGCCATTTTTTTTAGTTTTGGTTAAATAAAAGTAAAATTCAACGATAGGCAAACGGTTATTATTCTCGTTAAATGTACTAAAAAATCTGATAAAATGTTAAACAGGTCTAAACTTTAACAGCCAATAAATTCTTAAAATCGATTGTCGCCGTCCAATAAATCTCCTAAACCACCGAGCACACTACCTTCTCCCCTGCTTTTACCTCCTTTTGGTATAGATGCCAAGATTCTACCGGCTAATCGACTGAAAGGCAAGGATTGGATATAGACCGTACCAGGTCCTTGTAGTTTTGCAAAGAACAAGCCTTCACCTCCAAAAATGGTGTTTTTAATACCGCCTACAAATTCAATATCATAATCGATGTCTTGTGTAAAGCCTATAATACAACCTGTATCTACTTTTAAAGTTTCACCAGGTTGCAACACCTTTTTCGCCATGGTGCCACCGGCATGTACAAAGGCCACCCCATCACCTTCTAGTTTTTGCATGATAAACCCCTCTCCTCCAAAAAGACCACGCCCTAATTTTTTTGAAAATTCAATACCAACACTAACACCTTTAGCAGCGCATAGAAATGCATCTTTCTGGCAAATGAACTTCCCTCGAAATTCTGTTAAATCTACGGGAATGATCTTTCCAGGATACGGAGAAGCAAAAGACACGTTTCGTTTTCCAGTGAGCGTGTTGTAAAAAACAGTCATAAACAAACTTTCTCCAGTTAATATTCGTTTTCCTGCCCCAAGTATTTTTCCGAAGAAGCCAGAATCACTTTGGGATCCATCACCAAAAATGGTTTCCATTTTAATGCCGTCGTCCATCATCATAAAACTACCCGCTTCAGCAATAACGCCTTCTTGTGGGTCCAATTCTATTTCGACGTATTGCATTTCTTCTCCGTAAATTCTATAGTCAATTTCGTGTGATGTCATAATGATTTTGAGTTTTGATTGTTCGATATATTGGTTGCCCTATGTTAGATTTTGTTACAAAAAACAGGTCATAAAGACTAAGAAATTTTATTTTGAGCGCTTTACAATAAACACCATTAAGCTTTCAATTTTAGGGTCCATTCAAAATTAAACTCCGAAACTTTAATACCTTCTTCATTAATACCAATGCTAGAAAGCCAAACGGTTTGTCCTTCTTTAGTGGCAATTGCTTTGGCTATCACCTCATCAATAGCATGACCTTGATTGCAGGTAAACGAAATTCTCCCAATTGCTTTTTTAGTAAATGACGCATTGTTATTGGCAACCAACATCGATATATTTTTACCGCTTTCTTTTATTTTTTTCATAACTAAAGCACCCGTGGTAAGCTCTGCAGCCATTCCTTGAACTGCCCAAAACATAGATTTAAACGGATTTTGATTAATCCATCTAAACTTTACGGAAACTAAACATGTGGTATCATCTATAAACTTTGCTCGAACACCACAGAAGTAAGCCGCAGGTAATTTTACCAATAAAAAAGCATTTAATTTTCTAGCAGTGACAGTCATTTTCAAAGTTGTTTCAGCTAAAATATCGAAAATTATTGGATCCTCAATTTGTTAACAAATTGTTAATTTTTAGTACTATGTGTAACATAATACCTTTTTTTAGACATATATTTGTATAAGAAAATACTATATCCTTTTTAATCATGATAACCAACCATCAAAAAAATATTGCCACTTTTATTCACCTGTCTACCTTTTCAAGGTTTCTAGTACCTTTAGGAAATTTTATTGGGCCTATTATTTTATGGACCACAAATAAGGAGAAATCTGAATTTATAGACCAACATGGAAAGCAAGCCATTAATTTTCAAATTAGTATTTTGCTCTACACGCTCATTATTGGCATGCTGACCATTCCATTTTTTATTTTCAAATTAGCAAGTGGTCTCGATTTTATAGATTGGAACGGGTTTCATGATTTTCATTTAAATATTGGAAAGCCTTCCCCCCTACTTTATATCACAGGAGGACTAGGGTTTTTAGCTGTAGTAGGCTTTATTCTTGAACTCATATTTATAGTCATTGCGAGCTTAAAAGCTAGAGATGGTGAATTGTATCAATACCCTTTGACCATCAATTTTTTAAAATAAAGCTCATGAATCAAACAACCATGTCAATTTCAGTAAAATATGTTGCCTACTGTTTGCTTGCTGTATTTATTACTTTTTTCCTACATGAGGCTGCACATTTTATTACGGGAAATAGTCTAGGCTACAGTATGTCGATGACCCTAAATTCTGCTGGTTTATTAGATGGTCAAGTTTATCAACAAGAATGGCATCAGCAAACCGTAAGTATTGCTGGCCCAATATTTACAATTATTCAAGCGATTGTGTTGTTCAGTATTTTGACGATAAAAAACTTAAAAACTTGGTACCCCTATATTTTTACAGCCGCTCTAATGAGAACTATGGCCAGCGTAATAAGCTATTTAACATTAGCCAACGATGAAGCAAGAGTTAGCCAATGGTTAAATATTGGAAAAATGACGCTCCCAATACTTGTAAGTGTCTTTTTAATTTTTCTTGTAATTAAAGTCACGCTAATCTATAATATATCTTGGAAATTTAACACAGCCACTTTTTTTATAATCAGTTTGGGCATTAGCCTTTTGGTATATACTAATCAACTTATTTTCAAATAAATAATTCGTCATAACTTTTAAATAATATCATCAATCAAAAAGCGAATAGAATCATAAATCGTAAAAAAATCATCCGCGGCTAAATGCTTAATTTATTAGCACAAAATTTTAACAGTATCTCATCAGTCTGTTATAAACAAAGCCGTCGATTGATTATACTCGATTTAAAAAATCAAAATGAACACATGAAAATAGAAAACACAAAAGCGCAGATGCGTAAGGGCGTTTTGGAATATTGCATCCTCTCCGTGCTTAGAGATGAAGATGCCTATGTTGCAGAAATCCTTGAAACGCTTAAAGATGCCAAGATGCTCGTAGTAGAGGGTACCATTTATCCGCTATTAACACGACTAAAAAACGCAGGTTTACTCAACTACCGTTGGGAAGAATCCACATCTGGTCCACCACGAAAATATTATGGCCTTACAGAAACAGGGCAATTATTTCTAAAAGAATTGAATACTACCTGGACCGAACTACAAAACGCAGTCAATCTCGTCACCAGACCTAAAAAACAATAAATCCAAACCAATGAATAAGACAGTCAACATAAATTTAGCAGGAATGTTCTTCCATATAGATGAAGACGCATACCTCAAATTACAGCGCTATCTTGAAGCTATAAGACGTTCATTTACAGATTCTCAAGGACGTTCTGAAATCATAGCAGATATTGAGGCTCGTATCGCCGAGCTCTTTAATGAGCGCGTGCAAAACGAAAGACAAGTAATTGGTGTTAAGGAAGTAGATGCCATTATTACCATCATGGGACAACCAGAGGACTATTTGGTTGATGATGATATATTTGAAGATGAACCAACTTATGCACATCACAAGTCATCGTCTTCCAAGAGCACATCGACCTCATCCAAACGTCTCTTTAGAGATACAGAAAACTCCTATGTAGGTGGCGTGTCTTCTGGTCTAGGTCATTACTTTGGAATTGAACCGGTTTGGATCCGTTTGATATGGATTTTACTCATTTTTGGTGCAGGTACTGGAGTATTGCTTTATATATTACTTTGGATTCTTGTCCCAGAGGCTAAAACCACGTCTGAAATATTAATGATGAAAGGTGAGCCTATTAATATCAGTAACATTGAAAAGAAAATCAAGGATGGCTTTGGTAGTGTTTCCGATCATGTAAAAAAAAACGTTGATTTAAAAAAGCATGGTGACAAAATCAAAGAAGGGTTTGAGCATGTTAGCGATAGCATTTCCGAAGGTGTAAAACGTGCCGATTTTAATAAACAAGGGCAACGCATCAAGTCTACGTCAACTAACTTTTTTGAAACTCTGGGGAACATCATCTTATTTTTCTTTAAGATTTTTGCTAAGTTTTTTGGTATTGCGCTCATCATTTTTGGTGCCGTACTGCTATTAGGTTTGATCATTAGTTTATTTTCATTAGGGAGCTCCTCGTATTTCCACCCTTGGTGGATGGACTACCCTGATGCGCTTAACACCACAGGAATGCCAATTTGGTTAGGTGGGCTCATTCTATTTACCTTTTTCGGAATTCCTATTTTCTTTATTGCGTATCTCGGACTTAAGATTTTAATCACCAACTTAAAATCCATAGGCAAAGTTGCAAAATTCACGCTCTTAGGATTATGGCTTTTTGCATTGTTCGCTATCATTTTTATTGGTGCTAAGCAAGCCTCATTTTTTGCCCTAGAAAATTCTGTTGCTATAGATGAACGTTTGGATATTACCACAAAAGATACCTTATCTATTAAGATGTCCAGTTTTGAAATGAACCGAATGAGCAGCTCAGATTATCGCAATCGTGCGTTTGAAATTACTTACGATCAAAACGACGATAAGGTGATTTACTCTAGAAACGTACATATTACTATAAAATCTACAAAAGATTCAACAGCAACCATTAAAGTAATCAAAGAAGCTAAAGGAAGAGACTTTATTGAGGCCAGACAGTCTGCAGAACTTATTCAATATAAGTATGAGTTAAAAAATAATCAGTTGCTATTAGACAACTTTTGGCTTACTGATTATGACAACAAATACTTAGATCAATATGTAAATGTGATTGTGTATTTACCAGAAGGCAAGGTGTTTAAAATGAATGACAACACGCGCTCTTATCTAAGTCACCACAATTCTAACGGCAGTATCATTAACTTCGGAAAAGTTGGCAACTTACTAAAAGTTCTTGAAGATGATATTGAATGCTTCGATTGCGATCTGGAAGATGATTTCAAAATCAACGTTGATATAGAGGATGAAGATGGTAGCATTAAAATAGACAGCACTGGTATAGAAGCTCGAGCTAAGGACAGCTCTGTTAAAGTAGATAGCCAAGGGGTAAAGGCAAAGTCAGAATCGGTTAGAGTAAATATCGATAGTAACGGCATAGAAATTACTACCGACGATGACTAACAATTCATCAATATAAAATGACGGCTCAGCTCTTCTAAATTGATAATCTCTAAAAATTACAGAATATTTGAGCCGTTATTATATCACTAATCACATCATCAATCAAAAAACGAACAATCATGACTACTATTGCTAAATTCACCATCACTTTAATTTTAAGCCTTCTATTGGTCTCTTGTAATTTCGATGCTAATTGGAACACAGGCACCAAAGGCAATGGAGAGGTGACCTCCGTTGAAAGACCCTCAACGCAAATTTTCAATAAAATAGAAGCTAGCCGAGGTCTAGATGTTTACATCACCCAAAATGATGTCGCCTCTATTAGGGTTGAGGCAGATCAAAATCTTCAAGATCTCATAACTACAACTATTGAAAACGGTGTTTTAATTATAACTACCAAAGAAAATATTGGTTCTGCAACATCTAAAAAAGTATTTGTAAACGTTAAAGAGCTTGAAGAAATTTCTGCTAGCAGCGGAAGTTATATTTACGGAAACAATACAATTACTTCAAAAAGCCTAAAGTTAAATTCAGCCAGCGGCGCAGATATTGAATTGGAGCTAGATGTCACACATTTATCTTGCTATGCCTCTAGTGGGAGTGATTTAAAGGTTTCTGGAAAAGCCAACGAGTTTATAGCAAAAGCAGCAAGCGGAAGTGACATCATTGCTGGTGATCTATTGAGCAATACCTGTAATGCCAGTGCTTCTAGCGGTGCAGACGTCACAGTCAATACAATCAAAAAATTAACTGTAACTGCAAATAGTGGTGGCGATATTACCTACCATGGCAATCCAGAATTGTTAGAAAAAAACGGCGTTACCTCAGGCACGGTTCGTAGAGAATAAGCCGTACTTTAGCTGCCGTAAAACCTATAGATTTAAGGCCATTTCAATTGCAAAACGCTTTTGGGATGGTTTTTGTATTATATTTGTTTTAATAACTTAACCCAACATTATGAGAAAAACCTATGTTTTCCTTATCATCGTTCTACTGTCTTCTTATAATTCTATAGCCCAAGAATTAGAGAAAGTAAAGGGTGACCGTAACCTTACCATCAGGCAAACTCCTGTGGATGAATTTTCTAAGCTTGTCGTTGGAGAAGAATTTGAAATGGAACTCTTTTACAGCAAAACACCTTCCGTAGAAATAGAAACCGACGATAATTTACATGAATATATTGCGATAGAAGTTATTAATGGCATCTTGACATTAAAGACCACTCGAGAGCTAAGAGCAAAGGACATGAAGGTGAAGATCAACTATGGGGACACCTTTAGTGATATTGAAGTTTTTGGTGATGCAGAAATACGCTCCTTGACGTCTCTAGAGCTAAAAAACGCTAATATTAAAGCCACAGGTTCATCCCGAGCGTATCTTAATATCAAATCAGATACATTTAAATTTGTAGGTCTTGAAAAAGTGAAAGCACGTTTAAACGTGACCGCCACGTCTGCAATAATAGAAATGAGCGATAATGCTAAAGCAGACGCGTTGATCAATGCTACAGAAATCAAGGCTGATCTCTACCAACGTGCCAATGCAGATTTTGAAGGCACCGCCGTAAACCTTGCTGTAAGGGCCGATAATAATGCGCAATTCAACGGTAGAAATTTAACCGCAAAAACATGTACGGTTATTGCCGAAATAGCAAGCGATGTTTATGTAGAAGTGACAGATCAAATTACCATTGAAACCTCTGGGAGTAGCGAAATTTACCTCTACGGAAATGCTAAAATCTTGATCAATCGTTTTACAGATACCGTTAAGTTAGAAAAAAAAGAAAAATAAGTTGAGCCCGTGACAGCGGCTCCAGTTGGTTCGTCTCAGAAAATACGTATTCTGATGATCCCTTTTAAATGTAGAAACAAAAAATCCGAAGCTTAATAACTTCGGATTTTTTATATACTGATTTTATACAATGTTATATTAATACTGCGGCGTAACGAACTCAAAGTCCGCATCCTTCGCCGCCAAGTAGCGTTCAGCATCTAAAGCAGCCATACAACCTGTACCTGCAGCAGTAACTGCTTGACGATATACGTGGTCTGCGGCATCTCCACATACAAATACCCCTTCAATATCGGTTTTGGCAGTACCTGGTTTGTTAATGATATAACCCGTCTCATCCATTTTAAGATATTCCTTAAAGATGTCTGTATTTGGCTTATGACCTATCGCCACAAAAAATCCTGTAGCTGGAATTTCCCATTTCTCGTCGGTTTGATTGTTAAACACCTTCACACCGGTTACTACTTGACCATCACCAACCACTTCATCAGTTTCGGTGTTGAACAAAATTTCGATATTTTCAGTTTTCTTGACTCTGTTCACCATAATTTTTGATGCTCTAAACTCGTCACGGCGCACCAACATAGTTACTTTTTTACAAAGCTTAGAAAGGTAATGTGCTTCTTCACAGGCGCTATCTCCTGCTCCAACAATAACCACTTCTTGGTTTCTGTAGAAAAATCCGTCACAAACAGCACATGCCGAAACACCGCCACCCAATTTGAGATATTTTTGTTCAGATTCAAGACCTAAATATTTTGCAGACGCCCCTGTTGAGATAATGATGGTATCACAATGAATTTCTTTGGTTTCGTTCACCCAAACCTTATGCACATCTCCAGAAAAATCTACCTTAGTGACCCAACCATCTCGCACATCTGTTTCAAAGCGTTCGGCTTGTTTTTGAAGTTCGATCATCATTTCTGGTCCCGTGATTCCGTTTGGATATCCAGGAAAATTTTCAACTTCGTTGGTTGTGGTAAGTTGACCACCTGGCTGAGAACCTTGATATAATACGGGTTTCATGTTTGCTCTAGCAGCATATATTGCAGCAGTATAACCAGCAGGGCCAGAACCTATAATTAGACACTTAACGTGCTCGATATTATCAGACATAATTACTGTAATTTTAGAATGCAAAAGTAAGCATTTTGAGGCAAAACTCACAGTAGACTTATCAACAGCATTAAAACCATCCTCAAAATTTCAAATCCAAAGCGTTTTCAAAGCAGATAAACTTTCTGCTTTTTGAGACAAGTATTTTCAGCATTTAAATATACTTTTATACCTTTAGATAAAAACAAGCCATGTCAATCATTTCAACCCACAAAAACATGATTAAAATATATTATAGTTCGGAGTCCTCAATTGGAAAACAAACCTATGGATACGTTAACGCTTCTTTCAAAGATCTTTTAGCTATTGATGTCACCAAAAGCAATGTGACTGGAACACAATGGAAAGATCTAGCAGAGCATTTAAACATTTCTATATCTGATTTGGTGGATAAAGAGCATCCTATTTTTACCGAAAAATATGATAATACAGCCGATTTAGATGAAGATGGATGGATCAAGGTTTTAGATGCAAATCCAGAAGTGCTCAATTATCCTATTGTAATTATTGGAGATGATTATTTTCATATTAAAAATCCTTCTGATATAGAAAAACACCTCGACCCGAATAGTGAAGGTATTGACGAAAAAAAACATATTTAATTATTTTTTAGTTGGAATTTGAACAGATGCTTTTTAACATTTAAACCAAAGCATCCTTTTCGATTCGATAAGTTATTTTTAATAACCAACCCATGGTAAAATCTTTTAGCCTAAGAGATAATGAGGCTACCAATATTATTACATCCATTGCTGATGATCTCAAAATCACACCCGATATTGTTGGTCTTGACTTTTGTTTAGAGCTACCACAAAAGCTAGGTCATGGTTATTTTAGAGCTGTGAAATTTTCTCACGGTCTTTCTGTTCTAGAAGCCAATGTGAGTATGAAGACTGATTTCGAATTGAGCTTTGAAGAAATTGACACCAACCCATTGGTGATTTTATTCAATATGGCCGATCAAATCACGATCGACAGTACTAAATACAATAAAAAAAACAAAATCGCGAAACTTCATTGTACGATCTTTTCAACAGGAACCCTAAACCATCATACTTTAGGATTCTCTAAAAACCAAATGAACAATTTTTTTGCGCTTATTATAGACAGAAAATCATTTGAAACTAAGATGGATATCATCTCGAATGAACTTCCTGACATTTTTAGGAAAGTGTTTAAAGACGTAAATGGAGTGAACAGTTTTGAGCACTCCAGTTATTTTTCTTTAGAAATCGCTCAGTTTATTGAAGAATTTAGACATTGTGCGCTAGATAGTTTTATGAAACCGATGTTTTTAGAAGGTAAAGCCTATGAAATATTGACATTTCAGCTTCAGCATTTTAATAATAAGGATGATGATGATTCTCCAAAAAAATTACTTAGGAGATCAACTATAGATAAAATTGAAGCAGCAGTAGATGTTATTGATAGCGAACTTGATGTTACCATCAATGTTCACGCTCTCGCTAAACGTGTAGGTCTCAACCAGACCACTTTACAAAACGGATTTAAAAATCTGTTTCAAACTTCCGTGAATGATTATATCAAAAACAAAAGACTGGACAGAGCAAAAATATTGATGGAAACTTCTGATTTAAATATTACCGAAATCACTTATAAAATAGGTATCAATAGTAGAAGTTATTTTTCAAAATTATTTAAAGACAAATTTGGAATAGCACCTAGCGCCTATATGACGCAATATAGAGCTGCAAATTCTAAAACCGGATAGATAAGCCTGTTAGAAGTGTTATGCAAGACGCATTTTTAACCCAATATAGATATTTGCAATATTGAGGATTATAATTTATAGCCTATTTTGCTACATGTTTACGCTACACTGATGATGAATGGTTATCATTTTATTTTTTTGTAACCCATCTCTTTTTCCAGTTTGATATTCTGCAAAAATTTAAGGAAGGCGTTTTGAGTATAACTTATAAAAATTGATGATAGCAAAGAGCAATCTATTTTTAAGCATTTGCAATCTCAAATAAATGTGAAATTTAAATTTCTAACGGGGAAGAACTCTTACACTTCATATTGAAACTCGGAATCGGTGGAATGCGGTTCATAATTTTAAACAGAGGGATGTCGCTGTTAGATATTGACGCCATCTTTGAAATGAATGTGAAGCTAATCTTCGGATCTTGCACCCAGTCCAAATCAATTTATTTAAAACTCATTTAGAGGATTGCCTCATGTCATCTTGGCCATGCAAATAAAAGAATGTAAAAACTTCTGGTAAGAAAATAATTTTTCTGACGAACGTTCTGTAATAATTTAAAAATATATAGTGATGCTGAATATATCGAACATCATTTAGCGAAACACGTCACCATCAAAAACTTGGGCATAGTATCTGGTTGAAGTCCTCCTAAATTACAATTAAGATTTAAGCTACGATATTCAAAATTAAATTATAAAGAATGACAATGGCATATAAAGAACAGCTAAAACGGTTGGTTTTAAGAGTCTGTAATTAACGAAGTATAGGTAACAGGATCTAGGATGTTATCGTAGATGATATTGTTTTTGTAAAATTCTTTAGCAATGGTATGAGATTTCATATCTAAAGTATCAAAATCATCTTGACCATTACAACTCAAGGGCGTAAAATTAGGTCCTAACCAGTCTGATATATGATCGACATTCATAACCATGGGCATACTATCACTTATATTATGAATGTTTTTTATAAATGAATTTGCCTTTTTCAAAACCAAACTACATGTAACAAAACCATCATTCGTAATATTGTAAATACCAGCCAGAGCCATTACTTTTGAGGTACCAGAATAAACATAAATGGGATAAATTTCTCCATTTTGATAATACGAACCAAAAAATCCAGAGACGAGAATACAACAACGGCGTTGTCGCAATACCTTTCCATAATGATCAGTTGAGATTATAGATGCTATTTCTAAATTTAAAGTATTGCTCACCTTTTGATAGACTTGCCAATCATCATTAAAATCTTGAGGAAGTATCCCCCAAATTCCAAGGTCAACAGTTTTTGGGGCCTTATCTAGAACTATAGGTAAAATTTCTTCATCTAGACCATCTATAATTGATCGTCGTTCAAAAATATCTGGAAATTTGAAATTTAAGCCATGTGCCTCTTTTAGATCTTTAACCGTAAAGTTATTTGAGAGTTTATAATACATAGCCGGGGTTTTTTTGTAAATATGGGTATTATACCCAAAAAACCTTGTCGTTAATTAGTTTAATCATAACTCAAACCAAATTTCATCATGAATTTATAAAATTCATAATCCTATTTCAATCCTATCTATTGTTTTAAGATATCATTTGATTTTTATGCACGACATCTGTTTAATAAAAAAAGCCATTACAAATTGCAATGGCTTATTATTTATATATTATAAAAGACTAGTCTACAGCGTCTTCAACATCATCAGCTACATCTTCTACAGCGTCTTCAACATCATCATTCTCTTTTGTTTCTCTGCAGCTTGTTACAACTGTTGACATTGCAAAAACTACTAAAAATACTCTTGCTAATTTTTTCATAATTGATAGTTTAAAATTGATTAGTGATTTTTATTTAAATGCGCCTTTTAATAAAGACAAGATAAATAATACAATAAATATAAAGAAAATAACTTTAGCTATTCCGGCGGCTGCACCAGCAATTCCACCAAATCCTAAAATGGCAGCAATAATGGCTATAACAACAAATGTGATTGTCCAACGTAACATAATAATTGATTTTTAATTAATACTGGATTGATTTTCAATCAAGTACTGCAATATACTTCGGAAATAAGTAATAGATTAGCTCATTAAACTTTAACATTAACACGAACACTTATAATTTTCTTTAAATACTATTTTACAACAAAAGAAAAGGGATGCAAAAAATGCATCCCTTCTTTTTCTTCTAATGATTGCGTATTATCTCAAATCTTCTAAAGACTTGATATTTGCTAATCCAGACTCGATGGTATTCTTTTGAGAAGTTAACAAACTTTTAGTGCTGGATGGCAAACTAGATTCACCTAGCACTTCTTGATATTCATCAACAGCAGCTTTTTCCCCTCTAATAGCCTCCTCTAACATAGACTCTTCATTATCGCCACTAAACAAAGCTTTCACGTCCATCCATGTGCGATGGAGTGTCCCAGATACGCTTCCGCCTTTATCAATATTTTGACCAAAGGATTTGATTTCAGACTTTAACTCATGCCCAAAGTTATAACGCTCTTGTGCCTTTTGACTAAAATATGATTTTAATGCCGCGTGATCTACATTCTCAGCTGCATTTTTAAAACCTTTTTCTGCATCATAGGTTCTTTCTAATAACTCATTTAGTTTTTTTCCGACTTCTTCTGTGTAAGTACTCATAGTTCTTGTGTTTAAATTTATAAAGCAATGGCTTATTTATAGATGTGCATTGGAGACATCAATTTCATTACACTAAAATTAATGTATCGCTCGAGGAGTCGTTAATCCTAATACCATCAGGATTAACGCAGAAGCCATTTTAAGTGAGTTTTAACAGTTGCTAACATCATTTATGTCTTAATATAATTTTTCTGTATTGCCTTATCGTGTTCTTAAGATTTAGAACCTTCCGAAGAGAACAGCAATTCATCCATTTAGAGAAGATGCATACAATGTTCTAAAATAGAAAAACCTTCCACTGCAGTTGATATCGTCTCAAACGCAGTGGAAGGTTTTAGTAGAATAATAGAACCTATTCTTTTATTATCGGTTCTCTTTCATGTAGTCATTATAACTTTTAGACAATTCTGTCTTTTGCTTTTCTGTAAGTACTTTTCCTGAGAGCTGAAAAAATTCATGCTCTTCATCGTCAAGATGGTGCTCAACTTTATGCTTAAGATCTTTAGCAATTTTTAACCAAGCAGAAGAACTATAATCTGTTGATTCAAGCTTCTCTATTAACTCATCGATTTCATGATGCTCGGCAATACCGTGACGTGCCTTTTCTTGCATCATGTCAGAACTTATTAATGGTTTATAATAATGACGTTCTTCTGCATCGGCATGAACCTGAAGTTCTTTTTTCACCTTTTTAAATAACTCGTCTCTTCCTTTTGAGTCTCCAGACGTTGTTACTAAAATATCCAGTAGTTCTCTTTGAATGTCGTGATCTTTTCTAATAGCTTCAAAAATTGTCATAATTAAAAATTTATTTTTATATAATACTAAATTAAAAAAACCTCAGCAATTTTTAAATTACTGAGGTCTAACCAACCAATCTTCTTAAGATAAGAAGTAATTACCAATACTTAGTAATTATGTAAATTTAATGGGATTATCACCAGCAATGGTGCTTTATAAATTTTGTCCTTAACTCAATGGCATTTCAATTAAATAAGTTCGAAAATTCCACAAATAGTATAAGGTCGTCCAGAAAAATTGAGCGTCTACAACTGCATATTTAAGGTGTCCATATTTTAAATACGTGTTTTTTTGAACTTATTCTAACGTATTAATTTTCAATTTAAAGTCTTCATCCAAATGTTAAGGCAATAACATTACTTTAACGCATTTACTATATATATTAATGTATATTGATTTATAGTTAAATTTGCTGAAAAAAAATATGGTAGAAATAGAAATGCGACCTCAAGCCGCAAAATATAGTTTAGAGCAATTAAAGAAGGCTCTTGGAGGTGATATCAAGAGAGAATCTGGTCGCGACGTATTAGTTGTTGATAATGATATCGCCAAAGGAACGATAGCCCATATTTCTTTTGACTGGGGTGTTCATTTTATGGTCTTGAAAATAAAATTTTTTAAAGAAGTTACTGTAAGAACAGAATCTAATGATTTTAATCCACTAAGATTCATGTACGCCATGCACGGTAGTTTTAAGCATCGTTTCGGCGTAAATAAAGAGGAACGCGATATTGATCAATTTCATTCCTTAATTTTTACCAATAAATCTGGAGGTGAGAATTTCATACACTTTCCTTCAAACGAAGCTTTGCACGTTAGTCTTATACAAATTGAAAGACGTTCATTTCTTAAAAAACGAAATACAAATGTGTCTTCTTTAAATCAAAGACTTCATGATGTTTTTGTAGATACAGACGAAGAACACCGTTTTGCACATTATGGTAGCTTAAATCTAAAAATAAGCGATTACATTAAAAAGATTGACAAACTAAAAGGCAAAGGAATGGTTAGAGCTCTAAAAATAGAGGCTCTGGTTTATGAAATTTTGTCTTTTCATATACAACAACATAACAAATTTCAAAAAGGGGTACCATTACCTACTTCTTTATCCAGCACAGAACTAAAATTGATACGAAAATTGGGTAATGAGATTATAAAAAATCCTTCTTTTCATTATAATCTAGATGAACTGTCTTTAAAATCTGCACTATCCCAAGCCAAATTACAAGAAGGGTTTAAGTTCTTATATACTAGAACGGTTACCGAATATGTGAGACATATTAGATTAGAGAAGGCTCGAGAACTTTTAAATAAAGCTGATCTTAACATATCACAAGTAGTATATTCTATCGGGTTTACAAGCAGAAGCTATTTCTCCAAAATCTTTAAAGAGAAATATGACATATCACCTAACGAATATCGTAAAAACGTCATGAGAAATATGGAATCTGTTAATATGGTAGCTTAAAATAGACGGCAAAAAAAAAGTGAAATAATTTCTTATTTCACTAACTTTTTCAATAGAACAAATAAGCCATATTTGCCGGCAAATTTAAATCCGCTTTGTAACCAACTTATTGGTTTAAAATATCCTACATACTCATCTTTAACAACTTTTAGCTCTTCGTAAGCAATCTTACGTTCTAAATCGAGTCGTTCTAAATTATATTCTATTTCTTTAAAATTTGAGTACATAATTATGATTTGAAGAATTTTTTTGAAAGAGATTTAATCACGGCATTATCTATTTGACGCGCTAAGAAGCAAGCTATAATGGCTAAAACTAATAATATCGCACCAACAATTAGAAAACCTAAAGTTTCAGACTCTAAAGCGTTACCAATTGCCAAAGCTGCTGATACAGCCAAGAATATAATTGCCAACATAAATAAAACTCCAAATATTACAAGTTTGCTCATATAACTGAGCCCAACTGCCATTTGCTTAAATATCTTAAGTTTAAAATATTCGCGAGAAGTATCAAAATACTTCTCGCCAATATTTGCTGCCTTATCCGTTGTATCGTTTATCGATTCGAATATGCTCATACGTTTATTTTAGCAGCGTTTGAAAGATTTGAATCTTTCTGCAAATTTTTATTTTTAGCTTTTAATTCAGACAATTTGCGCTCTAAAGTTGTAATAACATCTTCTGCTTTATGACTTGCATCAGATACGATATTTTCAACTTTTTCGTCAAGTGTATGCTTCTTAGAAGACATTGTAGTTACAACGTTATCTCTTAAATGAGTCGCCTTTTCAGAAAGCATATCTTTAGTATGAGCAGCTTCATCAGCAATTCTTTGTCTTGTAGTTGTTCCTTTATCTGGAGCAAATAAAATTCCTAATGTGGCTCCAATTGCTGTTCCAGCTAATATTCCTAGTAATGCACTACTTTCTTTTCCCATGATATGTTTGTTTTTTTTGGTTTAAATTAATAATTACAAAGTACAAAAAATTAAGCAAATCCATTTGACTCATTAAATTCAATTCTTGACTTATACAAGATTACTAGAACGTTAAATATTGTTGGTATTGCGTCAATATCTTTTAGCCACTAATTTTATTTTTATTAAAAATTAAAGATCATGTCAAATACAATACAAACTGTTAATCCTTTTAATAACCAAAAACTCAAAGAATATACCTTATATAATGATAATCAATTAGAAGAAATTTTAAAATTATCTGATACCGTTTTTCAAGAATGGCAATTAAAATCAGTGAAAAGTAGAGTGAAATTATTAGATAACGTCGCTCAAATTTTAAATGATAACCTTGAGGAATATAGTCAATTAATGACATCAGAGATGGGAAAACCTATAAGTCAAAGCAGATCAGAAATAGAGAAATGTATATGGCTTTGTGATTTTTACCGTAAAAACGGAGATCGCTTTCTTTCAGACGATCTTATTGAAACTGAAGCTAAGGAAAGCTTTATAAGTTATGACCCTTTAGGTACGATTTTAGCAATTATGCCATGGAACTATCCGTTCTGGCAGGTTATGAGGTTTGCTTTACCAACATTAACTGCGGGTAACACCGCTTTACTCAAACATGCTTCTAATGTTACAGGTTGCGCATTGATAATTGAGGATATCTTCGAAAAGGCAGGATATCCTAAAGGCGCTTTTCAAACCCTACTTACAGATCATAACAAGATCGAAGCAATGATTGGTGATGATCGAATTAAAGCGGTCTCTTTAACCGGTAGCGAGAAAGCAGGGAGAAAAATTGCCGAAGTGGCTGGTAAACATTTAAAGAAAGCAGTGCTTGAACTTGGGGGAAACAATGCCTGTGTTGTTTTAGCAGATGCTGATCTTGACACCTATTTAGAAGTTATGGTTAATGCTAGGATGCAAAACACTGGGCAAAGTTGTATAGCCGCAAAACGATTTATTGTTGAAGAAAAAATATATGACAAATTTCTTAAGCGCTTTACCAAAATGGTAAAAGATTTGAAAGAAGGAGATCCTTCAAAAGATAGTACAAAAATGGCAGTTTTAGCGCGTCCAGATTTAGCCGAAACATTAAAAGAACAAGTTGAAGCTAGTCTTAAGCAAGGTGCTAAGGTACATTATGGCAATAAACAAGACAAGGCGTATTACGAGCCAACAATTATTACAGACGTTACTCCTGGCATGCCCATTTTTGATGAGGAAACTTTTGGACCAGTTGCGGCCATAATAAAAGTGAAAAACAAGAAAGAAGCGTATCAAATGCTTTCAAATACAAGATTTGGATTAGGAACCATGCTTTTTTCAGAAGATACCGAAGATGCTAAAAAACATATTGCCCATGTGGGAGATGGTGCTTTTTTTATAAACGAAATGGTAAAATCAGATCCGCGATTACCGTTTGGTGGCACTAGAGCTTCTGGCTACGGAAGAGAACTTTCAAAAGAAGGCATCATGGAATTTGTCAACAAAAAAACTGTTTTTATTAAATAACCAATTAAAAAATAAGAAAATGAAATTTGTAAAAGATGAAGATGAAAATCGAAACGATTATATTCTACAAAAAGATGAAACAACTAAGAAGACCTCTGTTTTTGTAATCGTGATGGTCGTATTGTTAATTGTAGGGGTAATAGCCTCTGGCATTTACTTTGCAACACGATAAATCTTAAATTCAATAGTTTATACAAAACAGAAAGCCAAGGTCCCTCAACCTCGGCTTTCGTCATTTGCTTTAATTTTTCTGGTAGATTTAGGGTCTCTAAGTCTTCACAGTTGCAAATATTAATTAATTAATCCATTGAACTAAAAACTACATTTCTAGTACACTTCAAAGATAGTAGTGTTTTTGAATATACAAGTTAAAATACATTATTAATCGATGAAATACGTATTATTTTAACATTTTAAGACCAAATATTGTATTTTACCGATATAATGCATTGAAACAAGAGACCTAATCGCGCCTAAATTCAGTTCATTAATAACCATATATTGCTTAACTTTAATAAACCATATCACATGAAATATATATTCCAATTCATTAGCATTAGTTTTTTTAGTCTAATTAGTCTTTCCCTTTACAGTCAAGATAGCACGCTCGTTTCCGAAGATATTGCCATTAATAAAATGATAGATGGTACGCTACTTCAACCTAAAGAGACTAAAAAGCGGCCTTTGGCCATCATCATTGCAGGTTCTGGCCCCACAGACCGTAACGGCAATCAAAATCTGCTTCAAAATAATTCTTTAAAAAAGTTAGCGACAGGATTGGCAAAAAATGACATTGCCACTTTTAGATATGATAAACGTGTTGTGAAGCAAATCAAAATGAAAAAGATTGATCCCAATACAACCTTTGATGATTTCGTAATTGATGCAAAAGCAGTCCTAGACTATTTTATTGCGGAAGGAACGTACTCAAAAATATATGTTGTTGGACATAGCCAAGGAAGCTTGGTAGGTATGCTAGCCGCTAAAGATAAAGCCGACGGTTTTATTTCGTTAGCAGGTGCAGGACGAACCATTGATGAGATTGTTGTTAATCAAATAGGCGCGATGGATCCATCTCTTATAGAAGGCACAAAAAAGGCTTTTGAGAGTTTAAAGGCCGGCAAAACCACTAGTGACTATCCCGTGGCCTTGGGATCTATCTTTAGAGCCGATGTGCAACCTTTTATGATCAATTGGATGAAGTATAACCCTGCTGAAATTTTACCCACATTAGAAATGCCTCAACTTATAGTCAACGGCACCAAAGATCTTCAAGTCTCTCAAGCCGAAGCACAGTTACTTAAAGATGCTTCAGAAACGGCAGAACTTGAAATCATCAAAGACATGAATCACGTGCTGTTTACCATTGAAGGCGACACTTTAGAAAATTCAAAGTCTTATAATGAATCTTCTAGACCTGTTTCTGAAGAACTTATAATGATTGTCTCTAATTTTATTCTGAAACATTAAAACAACAGGAGCTATTTCAGCTTGAGAACTTCAACCTCAAGTAAAATTCATTTCTATCGTTTATAAAATCAAAAAAGCGCCTCAAATATGAGGCGCTTTTTTACTAACTAACCAACCAAATGTGAAATGCTACTCCGTTATACGAGGTAATCACTCCTCTGCTAACATCATCGTAAACATTTACAATACACATTAAGCAAAGGCCATGCCAAAATTGATTTTGATGATAAAAATTTTTTATATATCTTTATGATATGAAATTAATATCATATTGAAAACTTAACACACCAAACCAATGAAATCAGAAAAAATCATTACCCCAACCAACGGCTACTTAATGCTCCTCTTGTTTATTTTGCTATTTTTTGGTAGCATTATAGCTATCATTACATTTAAACATGCCATTTACGGTCTAGCAACCGTCTTTTCTTTATTTATTGCACCTGGTTTTGTAATGGTACAACCCAATGGATCGAGAGTATTACTGCTCTTTGGCAAATACATTGGAACCATCAAAGAAAACGGGTTCTACTGGGTTAATCCCTTTTTTACTAAAAAGAAAATTTCGCTTAGAGCAAGTAATTTTGACAGTGAGCGTCTTAAAGTAAACGATAAGTTAGGAAACCCTATAATGATTAGCACCATCTTGGTTTGGCGGGTCAAGAACACATATAAAGCTGCTTTTGATGTCGATAATTATGAAAACTTTGTAAGGGTTCAAACCGATGCTGCAGTTAGAAAGTTAGCAAGCATGTATCCTTATGATAATTTTGCCGATGAGGGCGTCGATGAAGACATTACCCTTCGATCTAGTGTCAACGAAGTAAGCGAAGCTCTAGAAAAAGAAATTGATGAACGTCTAACCACGGCAGGTATTGAAGTTCTTGAAGCCAGAATTGGTTATCTTGCATATGCTAATGAAATCGCTAATGCCATGCTTAAAAGACAACAAGCTACTGCAATAGTTGCTGCCCGACATAAAATTGTGGAAGGCGCCGTAAGCATGGTTGAAATGGCATTAGAAGAACTCGGAAAAAGACACATTGTTGAGTTAGACGACGAGCGCAAGGCAGCTATGGTAAGCAACCTTATGGTCATTCTTTGTGGAGATAAAGACGCCTCGCCCGTTTTAAACACAGGTACATTAAGTCACTAATAAAACAACATGGCAAAAAAGAAAGCATTTGCATTGCGTGTTAATGAAGACATGCTAAAAGCGATTGAAAAATGGGCAGCCGATGAATTCCGGAGCACCAACGGTCAAATCGAATGGATGCTCATGCAGTCTCTTAAAGAACAAAAACGTGAGCCTAAATCTAAAGCTTCCGATAAAAGCGACTCTTAACGAGTCGCTTTTTTTATGCACTTAAATTTGGTATTTTGCACATCTAAAGTTTTACCATGGACACTACTCCTTTTTTTACAGATGACACCATTGTTTTTGGACTCCTAATGCTCTCGTTAGGATTTGTTTTTTTAACAGAGTCCATAAAGACTGGATTTTGGCCTAAATTTTATAAGATTGTTCCAGGACTCTTCATGGCCTATATGATTCCTGCCGTTTTAACAACTACCGGTCTTATTGCTCCAGAATGGATTACAGTTACCGAAGATGGCTCCTCAGTTGAAAACAGCACTAGCCTCTATTATATGGCAAGCCGCTATCTCCTACCCGCCGCCCTCGTGCTCATGACACTGAGTATTGATCTTAAAGCGGTTTTTAATTTAGGGTGGAAGGCCTTAATCATGTTTTTTACTGGAACTATTGGGATAGTAATTGGAGGACCAATTGCCATATTGCTCATTTCTTTCTTTTCACCATCTACTGTTGGCGGTATTGGTCCAGATGCTGTTTGGAGAGGACTATCTACTTTGGCAGGGAGTTGGATTGGTGGTGGCGCTAATCAAACAGCCATGTTAGAGATTTATGAATACAATCCTGCAAAATATGGCGGTATGGTTTTTGTAGATATTGTGGTCGCTAATATTTGGATGGCCATTATTCTTATTGGTATAGGCAAACGTGACCGAATCAATAAGTGGCTAAAAGCAGATACAACATCCATTGAGCAGTTAAAGGAAAAAGTATCTGCCTTTTCAGAAAAAGCAAAAAGAAATCCTTCTTTAGCAGACATCATGATCATTGGTGCTATTGCTTTTGGTACAGTAAGCCTTGCGCATTGGGCCTCTAACGGTTTAGCGCCTTATTTTAATGGTATTGTTAAAGGTATAGAAGACCAAACCACCCGTAATGTTTTTACGTTTTTAGATTCTAAATTCTTTTGGATGATCAGTATCTCTACATTGGTGGCCGTACTGTTATCATTTACAAAGGCGAAGTCTTTTGAAGGCGCTGGAGCCAGTAAGTTTGGTAGTGTTTTTATATACATTTTGGTGGCTACCATAGGAATGAAAATGGATCTTACACTCATCTTTGACAATAAGGGTCTCATTTTTATTGGTGTGGTCTGGATGACTATTCACGCCTTATTACTTATTGGCGTTGCAAAACTTATTAGAGCACCCTATTTCTTTCTTGCTGTGGGCAGTCAAGCTAATGTTGGTGGAGCAGCTTCTGCACCAATCGTGGCCTCAGCATTTCATCCATCACTAGCCACTGTTGGGGTACTATTGGCTGTTTTTGGATATGCCATAGGAACGGTCGCTGCTATTGGTTGTACTATTTTAATGGAATTGGCTGCCGTTAGTTAGAATTTCAATTTATTTATAGCATATTTGCGCCTCTAAAATCACGAAAAAGAATGAAACAATTTGCTGCAATCCTAATCACTATCCTACTCTATAATTGTGCCTCAGAAGAGCAGCACGATTTTACATTAAAAGGTCATATTGAAGGACTTAAAAAAGGAACGGTTTATCTTCAAAAACAAACCGACTCGGTGATGGTGACCTTAGATTCCCTAGAGATTAATGGTAATTCTATGTTTGAACTTCATGCAGCATTGGAAGAGCCTGAGCTATTGTTTCTTAAATTAGACAAAAATGATGACGATGAAGGCACAGTCGTGTTTTTTGCTGACAAAGGCATTACAGAAGTTAATTCTACTTTAAAGACTTTTAATTACGATGCAAAGATCAAAGGTTCTAAACAACAAGATGTTTTAGAAGAATATTTATTAATGATGTCAAAATTCAATGATAAAAATTTAGACATGATCAAAGAAAGTTTTGAATCTCAAATAGCACAAGATTCCACTAAGTACAATAACATCCAAGCTAATTTTGACAACCTTTTAAAACGAAAGTATCTCTACACCATCAATTTTGCGGTAAATCATAAGGATAGCGAAGTGGCGCCTTATTTAGCGATAAGCGAAATTTCAAACACCAGTGTTAAATATTTAGAAGAAATTTACAATGCACTTGATGCAGAGATCAAAACATCGAAATACGGCATTGAACTGGAAGAACTGATTGCTTTACGAAAAGCAGAAGCTAAGAACCAATAAAAAAAGGGACTGATTTTGAAGATTCAAAATCAGTCCCTTTTAATTAATGCTTTCCGAAGAAAACTAGAATTAAAGATTAAGATTACCCTAATTGATTCACCTTTTCTACTAAAACTCTGCCTTTAGTTTCTAGGTCATTGTGAATTGACTTAAAGTGCGCCTTTTTGTTTTCTACAGATTTATCGTTCACTTTTGCGATAAGCTCATCAAAAGTTTCAATAGATTCGTCGATAATAGCTTCACTCTGCTTATTATCTTTTTTAGGATTGTTGTGTTCCCAAACGTAAACTGCTTCTATAATATCACCCAAGACAAAATTGATGTCTTTTTTTAGGTCTCTAACATTTGCCATAATTATATTGGTATTAGGTTTAATAGTTTTGCAAAAATAGGCAATATCAAGAGATAACCGCCATCAAAAAGGTGATCAAGAACAAAAAAAATCAATCAATAGACACTTCTAATAATTTTGCCTGTTTAGCCGATAGCTGATAATCTAAAATAGTGGCAGGTAAAAGCAAGGTCTCCCCTACCTTAATAGTTTCCTTATAATTTGAATTAGAAATCACCGCTTCTCCTTCAACGCACATATATATCACGAAAGCGTCTTTAGTATTTTTCTTCGGAAGATTGCCTTTAAGCTCTATAACATTCGTATTAAAATAAGCACAGTTTACCATTGAATTAGATTGGTTTGCAGTGGTCTCGTAACTCACCCTAAAATCATTTGGCATCTCAAAATCAAAGGCCTCAATGGCAATATCATTATGCAGCTCTCTTTCATTACCCTCGTCATCGGTTCTATCCCAATCATACACACGATAGGTAATATCACTGGTTTGTTGAATTTCGGCCAATAAAACGCCTGCCCCTATGGCATGTATTCTACCAGCAGCAATAAAATACGTATCCCCAGCTTTAACCTTATCAAAATTGAGGATATCTGTTAATGTTTTATTGTTTAGGTGACTTAGATAAGTCTCTGCATTCATCTCTTGGTTGAAACCAACAATTAAATTGGCATCTTCATCAGCTTGCATGACATACCACATCTCTGTTTTTCCGAAGGAATTATGGCGTGATTTTGCCAAAGTATCATTTGGGTGAAGCTGCACGGAGAGATCACTTTTTGCATCTATAAATTTGATCAATAGTGGGAATTTATTGCCAAAACGTTCGTAGTTTTTAGTTCCTAACAAATCAGCGCCATAATCAGTTAAAACGTCTGTTAAAGACTTTCCTTTTAAGGCGCCATTAGAAACTATGGAGACATCTCCCTCAACATCACTCAGCTCCCAGCTTTCACCAATATCTTTGAGCGTGCTTTGTTTGTTTAAGTAATGATGTAATTTTTCTCCTCCCCAAATTTTTTGTTTTAAGATGGGGTGAAATTTCAAAGGATACAGTGCTGCTCTCATTTACCTGAATAACTTACGAAGTTGCGTGGTGTTTCATATAAAGTGATTTCTAAATCAAAGGAAGGGTCTAATTTTGGTTTGATTTTTTGATAGATCACAACCACAATATTTTCCGCTGTAGGATTTAAATCCTTAAACTCGGGTACTTCCAAGTTTAAATTTTTATGATCAAAGGCATCTTCCACTTCCAATTTTATAATATCCTTTAAGACCTTCATATCCATAACATATCCTGTCTCCTTATCGATATCACCAGTTACATGAACAATTAAATCATAATTGTGTCCATGAAAGTTAGGGTTATTGCATTTCCCAAAAATCTCGTCATTTTTCTCAAAACTCCAATCCTTTCGGTATAAACGGTGAGCCGCATTAAAATGCGCTTTTCTACTTACGGTAACTCTCATGATTTTGTGATGTTGATATGTTCATAAAATTTCTCAAAGATAATTTTAAACCAGGCAGTATAGAGTTCTGGTTGATCAATCATATCTTGTTTAATACTCTCTAAATCCATCCATTTCCAAGCCTCAACTTCGTCAGGATTAATTTTAGGTTCCTCGTTATAGGTACCAATTAAGATATGATCAAATTCATGCTCTGTGAGGCCATTGTCAAATGGAGCTTTATATATAAAAGATATAGACTCTTCCAAGCCTGTTACAAAGCCCATCTCTTCCATAAGGCGTCGCTTACCAGCATCTAAATTAGATTCGCCCTCTCTTTGGTGACTGCAACATGTATTGGTCCAAAGCAAAGGTGAATGGTACTTATGCTTAGCGCGTTGCTGCACCATCAACTGTTTATCTTTATTAAATACAAATACGGAAAAGGCTCGGTGTAGGAGCGCTTTTTCATGAGCTTCCATCTTTGGCATGGTACCAATTTGCTCATCTTTTTCATTTACTAGAATTACACGTTCTTCTGTCATAGCAAACAAAAATAACAACTAATATTAACAATTTGAAGGTTAATAGAAATGGTACTTCAAAATAGTTGGAATTTAACGTTCTCTTAGCAAAGTAAAACAGGATCTAAAATCTTAGAATCTCAAAGAAATAACTACTTTTGCACTCAATTTCAAGGATTATGAGTTTTATTAAGGAAATCAACAGACGACGTACTTTCGGAATTATTTCGCATCCAGATGCCGGCAAGACCACACTTACTGAAAAGTTACTACTTTTTGGAGGTGCCATTCAGGAAGCCGGAGCTGTTAAAAGCAATAAGATCAAGAAAGGTGCTACGAGTGATTTTATGGAGATTGAGCGTCAGCGTGGAATTAGTGTGGCAACCTCTGTCTTGGCTTTTGAGTATGACGGAACCAAAATAAACATTCTGGATACTCCAGGTCACAAAGACTTTGCTGAAGATACATTTAGAACGTTAACTGCTGTTGATAGCGTTATCGTGGTTATTGATGTTGCTAAAGGTGTTGAGGAGCAAACCGAAAAACTAGTTGAAGTGTGCCGTATGCGTAACATCCCAATGATTGTGTTTATTAATAAGATGGACCGAGAAGGTAAGGATGCTTTTGATTTACTAGATGAAATTGAGCAGAAATTAGGTTTAAAGGTTGTTCCATTGAGTTTTCCCATAGGGATGGGCTATGATTTTAAAGGTATCTATAACCTTTGGGAACAAAACATTAATCTCTTTAGCGGAAGTAGTAGAAAAAACATTGAGGAAACTATCGAGATTTCAGATTTAAAATCTGAAGAATTAGATCAACTTGTAGGAGAAAAAGCTGCAGACACATTACGCGAAGAAATAGAACTTGTAGAAGGCATCTATCCAAAATTTGATAAAGAAGCTTATCTAAGCGGCCAACAGCAACCCGTCTTTTTTGGATCTGCGTTAAACAATTTTGGAGTACGTGAATTATTGGATTGCTTTGTAGACATTGCACCTAAACCAAGACCAAAGCAAAGTGAAGAGCGCTTAGTAAAACCTGAAGAAAAGGAATTTACCGGTTTTGTTTTTAAAATACATGCTAACATGGATCCCAACCACCGAGATCGTTTAGCTTTTATTAAAATAGTTTCTGGTGAATTTAAGCGGAACACGCCTTACCTTCATGTTAGAAATGATAAAAAACTTAAATTTTCAAGTCCGAATGCCTTTTTCGCCGAGAAAAAAGAAATTGTCGATATATCTTATCCTGGTGATATTGTAGGACTTCATGATACTGGAAATTTTAAAATTGGTGATACGCTAACCGAGGGAGAAACCATTCATTACAAAGGAGTCCCAAGTTTCTCTCCCGAGCATTTTAGATATATCAATAATGCCGATCCTTTAAAATCAAAACAACTCAATAAAGGAATAGATCAATTAATGGATGAAGGTGTTGCCCAGCTATTTACTTTAGAACTTAACGGACGAAAAGTAATTGGCACTGTAGGAGCCCTGCAATATGAGGTTATTCAATACAGATTAGAACATGAATATGGCGCGAAGTGTACTTACGAGAATCTAAATGTTCATAAAGCGTGTTGGGTTGAACCAAAAGACGCAAAAAGCCAAGAATTTAAAGATTTCCTTCAAGTCAAACAGCGTTTTCTAGCTAAAGACAAACGCAATCAAATTGTGTTTTTGGCAGATTCACCTTTTTCGCTGCAAATGACCCAGCAAAAATATCCGAATATCAAATTTCACCTCACTTCAGAATTTGACTGAAACTGCTAAAAAGAAGTTTAAGATAAAATAAATTTGGTTATTTACCGATGATTTTATACTTTTAATCGGACCTTTCCAAGTTGCGGAAAGATTCGTTTGCCCTAATTAAGATTAGATTAACCCCAAAAAAATCTACTTATGAAAACAAAACCTAATGTTTTCAGTAATTCTGAAATTACTGTCACCTACAGTCCGTGCCAATGCATAAACGCTGAGCGTTGTGCAAAAGAGCTCTCTAATGTGTTTAGACATTCAGTCATTCCATGGATTGATCTCGATGCCGCTTCAACAGACGAGATTATAAATCAAATCAAAAAGTGTCCATCAGGTGCTTTAGAATTTCATTATAATAAACGAATGGCCATGTGAGGAGATTGGACTCTATCCAAAATAAAAAACATCAAATACTCCTCAAAACGCACATAAATCCGATGTATAACCAAAATTTCTAGCTTTTCTCAATTTTAATTTATATCATTGTGTAAAATTCAGTTAATAAAGCATAAATTCACAACCCAATATTAGAAGCACTTTGGAATTCGATTACGACATAAAAGACATCAATAAATTGGCAACTAGTCTTTTAGATCAGTTTTCTTCTAAAATCATTCTTTTTCATGGAGACATGGGAGCTGGAAAAACAACGCTTATAAAAGCATTGGTTCAATCACTTGGAAGTGATGATGTGGTAAGTAGTCCTACCTTTTCTTTAGTTAACGAATATGAGATTACTGATGATAAGATCTATCACTTCGATTTATATCGTATAAAAGATGAGAATGAATTGCTTGATATTGGTTTTGAAGATTATATCCATTCTAAGCATTGGGTATTTATTGAATGGCCCGAAAAAGCCAAAGACTTTATCCCAATTGATTCTCAATTAATTACTATAAAGACGACAAAAAAGACCTCTAGAGCAATAATTTTGAGTTCAAACACCAATAAAAAAACAAATGAAGCTATGAAACAGCAGTAAAATCGCAAAATAATTTCCCGCCAAACACCCCATCATACTTAAAGACTACGGAAAAACCGTAACAAAATCATCATTTTAAGGCTGATTTTAACAGTTATTTTAACAGATTAAATTTAATTCAACTCCTATATTTGAATCAATAATTAATCTAATCCCTTAAAATTATGAAAACTAAAAAGTATGTTATCGCAATTGCGATTTTCGGTGGAATGTTATTTACTGCTCAAGCTACAGATTTAATTGACCTAAATGGACAAACTACTACCCAAATTGAAAAGAAAAATTTCAAAATACCGTCAGCAGGATAGAACTGTTTCTAAAAAAGACTTTGTAATTGGAGGCATAATAGGAATATTTATTGCTGCCAGTCCATATCTATTTTATTTATATGAAAGTGTCCCAGATCAGCAGGTCTGGAACACTTTTTTGTTTACTTATAATAGCAAAGGTTGGGGTAGTGCCAATCTATCAATGTGGATTTTGACAGGTAAGATTATTCCATTAATATTTTTAGTAATTTGGTTTTTCACCAATCGCCATTGGTGGTATCATGCCCTTTTGGTGCCAATTACAATGTATACTTATCAAATTGTCGTTCTCTTCAACGACGACAATAAGTATATAGATGAATTCCAACTAATTTACATTCTTCCCGTAATGGCAGTTATTATTCCATCCATATATCTCATACGTGCTCAAATATTTAATAAAATCAACAATGCTGGCAAAAGCATGAAAGAACTCGAAGAAGAGTTTATGATCAAACCCAAAGGACTTATGGGCACATTAAAACAATATTTTTAGACTAAATATCAATGTTTTAAGATGTATTCTCCTAAGCCACAACTCATACGTTTTGAGTTGAGTTTCATTTTCAGCCAATTCTCAAATGAATTCCTTTAAATCATAAATTATTTGTAAATTCATTTTTGAATTAACAAATCAAATGAACAAATCCCTTTCTCCCTTTACCAAGGCACAATTGATGCCTCAAGAAGAAATGCTCGAAGTCTACAGGAAAAAAAGCGAGCTTTTTATTGGCATTCCTAAAGAAACCCATTTTCAAGAAAAGCGAGTCTGTCTTACGCCAGATGCAGTTTCTGCTTTGGTATCTAATGGTCATCGTGTAATGATAGAGTCTGGCGCCGGAGAAGGTGCCAATTTTAAAGATAAGGCCTACAGCGATGCTGGTGCCGAGGTTACTAGAGACACCTCTAAAGTGTTCTCATGCCCTATTCTGCTCAAAGTAGAGCCACCGTCAAAGGATGAAATTCAAATGATTAATCCTCAGACGCTGCTCATTTCTGCTCTACAGTTAAAAACACAATCAAAATCCTATTTTGAAGCTTTAGCTTCTAAAAGAGTCACCGCCTTAGCCTTCGAATTTATAAAAGATGAGGACGGCGCATACCCTGCAGTAAGAGCCTTAAGCGAAATTGCAGGAACAGCCTCTGTATTAATTGCTTCAGAATTACTCTCAAATGTAAATGGCGGTAACGGACTTATGTTCGGTAACATATCTGGCGTTCCACCTGTTGAAGTGGTTATCATTGGCGCTGGAACCGTTGGCGAATTTGCCGCTCGCTCTGCTATGGGCCTTGGAGCTAATATTAAGGTTTTTGATAATAGCATCACAAGGTTGCGCTGCATTCAAGCCAATTTGGGCCGTACATTTTACACCTCAACCCTTCAACCAAAAAATCTCATTAAAGCATTAAAACGCTGTGATGTTGCTATAGGAGCAGTAAAAGGAAAAAATAGAGCGCCAATTATAGTTACCGAAGCTATGGTGAGCACGATGAAAGCTGGTGCAGTAATTATAGACGTGAGTATTGATATGGGCGGATGCTTTGAAACAAGCGAAGTCACCAATCACGACCAACCCACATTTGAATACAACAACGTCACACATTACTGTGTGCCAAACATACCAGCACGATACTCTAGATCTGCCTCAGTATCAATAAGTAATATTTTTACACCGTACCTTCTAAAAATTGCAGAAGATGGTGGTATTGAAGATGCCATAAGATATGACCGCGGTTTAAAAAATGGGTTGTATTTTTACCACGGCATTTTAACCAACAAATCGGTTGCAGATTGGTTTGATCTGGATTGTAGCGATGTGAATTTATTGATCTTCTAAAATTTCAATATACTTCAAATTAACTGTCTTCAGCTCACCATCTCAATACCATAAAGGACGTTCGTGTCTCTCAGTTTCCGTAATATATTAAAGAAAAAATTATATGAAATTTATTCACCGCCTCGGCTATTATTTAGGAGGCTTTTCCCTAGGTCTTATCCTTTTAGCTTTTTTTTTAAGCGGAAAAAAAACATCTTGTGATTATGGTCCAAACGCGAGAACCATCAAAAATATTAATATTAAAAAGCACTTTTTTTCTGAAACATCACTCGCCAATATGAATACCTATGGTATTGATAGCTTAGAAGTAGAACGCTTAATTAGAACTGGTGACGTTAATTTTTCTGAAAGTGAAACTGAAAAAGATTCGTGCAAACGTTACCTCATTGAAAATGAGTTGAAAGACTCCGACATTGAGCTTTGGCTTACAAATTGTGATTCTCTGGTAACCATAGAATCTCTAAACTTAAAATAAATTAACCTTTTCGGCGTTGCTTTTCTTTCTTTAGTAAATTCAACTCTCTACTAGTTTGTCCTGCTACAGAAGTATTCTCTTCTGCGCGTCTAATCAAGTAGGGCATCACATCTTTTACTGGTCCAAAAGGTACGTATTTAGCTACGTTGTAACCTTCTTCCGCTAAATTAAAGCTGATGTGATCGCTCATTCCGTATAACTGACCAAACCAGACATTATTATCTTTTTTATCGACGTTGAGATCTTTCATCATATCCATCGCTAAATAACAGCTATATTCATTGTGAGTGCCAATAAACACAGAGATACCATTTAAATTTTTAAGGCAATAGCGTAAACAATCATTAAAGTTATCGTCTGTCGCTTTTTTATTTTCACAAATTGGAGAATCGTATCCCTTATCCTCAGCTCTTTCACGTTCTTTCTCCATATAGGCACCTCTCACGATCTTGAATCCTACTTTATGACCATTCTCTTGAGCCCTTTTATGTAGATCTTTGAGATAATCAAATCGATCCCAACGGTACGTTTGTAACGTATTATAGACTATTGGCTTTTCTATGTTGTATTTGCGCATCATGTCTTCACAAAGATCATCTGCAGCGTCTTGCATCCAACTTTCTTCACCATCGATAAGCACCTCAACATCACGTTCTTTTGCCAAAGCACAAACGCTGTCATAACGGGCTACAATGCGATCCCACTCCGCTTGTTCTTCTGAAGTAAAGGCTTTACCCTCTCCCTTTTTTTGATATAAAAAGAAACGACCAAACCCTGTGGGTTTAAATACTACAATAGGCATGGCTTCTTTTTCATCTGCGAACTTAATGATCTTTATGATTTTTTCCGCGGCAGCATCAAAATTGGCCTCATTCTTTTTGCCTTCTACAGAATAATCTAAAACAGAGCTCACCCCTTTTTCAAACATATTATCCACCACCTTCATACAATCATCTTCACTCACACCTCCGCAAAAATGATCAAAAACAGTGGCCCTAATGAGACCCTCGACAGGCAAATGCGCCTTCAAGGCAAAATTAGTGGCTGCTGTCCCAATTCTTACCAACGGCTCGTGGGAAATCATTTTAAAAAGGAAATAGGCACGTTCTAGTTCTGAATCAGATTTCAGACTGAAAGCGACTTTAGTGTTATCAAAAAGTTGATTTTTCAATGCAATATCTACCATTTAGCAAAAATAATTATTCAGGTTCGATATTATTGCTAAAAAACTGCTAATTTTCGACGGTATTACTACAGAAACTTGCTCAATGAATTCCATACCATTAAAAAATTACAGCGTTCATTTCAATTCCAACGCTTACACCTCACTTAATGCGCATCTAAATGATGCGTCATTTTCAAAGCTTTTTATTTTAGTAGATAGCAACACACACCAACATTGCCTTAGTAAATTTCTCTCTGAGGTTCATTCTGAAATTGACATAGAGGTGATAGAAATTGAAGCAGGAGAATCTCATAAAACCATAGATAATTGTGTTGGTGTTTGGAATGCTCTAGCCGAGTTGGGTGCAGATCGCAAAAGCTTGCTCGTCAATCTTGGTGGTGGCGTTGTGACTGATTTGGGTGGCTTTGTAGCATCTACATTTAAAAGAGGAATTAGCTACATTAATGTTCCTACCTCACTATTGGCCATGGTAGATGCATCTGTTGGCGGTAAAACAGGCGTAGACCTTGGTCCTTTAAAAAATCAAGTTGGCGTTATTAGCTCTGGTGATATGGTATTGATTGACACCTCTTTTTTAGATACCCTTCCTCAAAATCAGCTTAAATCTGGTTTAGCCGAAATGTTAAAACACGGCCTTATTAAAGACAAAGCGTATTTTGACAAACTCACCGACTTAAAAAAGTTAACGCTCAATGATCTTGATCAATTGATTTACGATTCTGTAATCATTAAAAAAGATATTGTAACGCTTGATCCACTAGAGCAAGGCATTAGAAAACATCTCAATTTTGGCCATACGTTAGGGCACGCGATAGAATCTTATTTTTTGAGTCATCCAGAAAAAGAAGAACTATTACATGGCGAAGCCATCGCCATCGGCATGATATTGGAATCTTATATATCTCGTGAATTATTAGACTTTCCTTCCGAAGATCTTGACTACATCACACAGGCACTGTTAGATATTTATAATCCCGTAGAGATTATGCCTGTTGATTACGATGCTATTATAGAACTATTAAAATACGACAAGAAAAATGAGCACGGCAACATCAATTTCGTTCTGCTGGAAGATATTGGTAACCCAAAGGTCAATTGCTTAGTCGATAACAACATGATCAAGGAAAGTTTTGAGTTCTACACCCAAAAATGTTCAGAAACATCATGACGTTTACATCGCAGACCGCAAAGCATTTAAAGGACGTCTATTTTGGTGGCAACTGGACCAGTGTAAATTATAAAAATACACTGTCTGAAATTGATTGGAAAGAAGCCACAACAAAAATTGAAGGCTGCAATACCATAGCCACACTGGTTTACCACACCAACTATTACATCGAAGCCGTGACCAAAGTCTTAAAGGGCAATCCCTTAAACGCAAAGGATGAATTTAGTTTTGAAACACCACCGATAACTTCCGAAGAAGATTGGCGTAAACTCATTGAAAAATCCTTAAATGATGCTCATGCCTTTACAGAGCTCATTCAAAAACTGCCAAAGACAATACTACAAGAGGATTTTACTGATAACAAATACGGGAACTACTTTAGAAATCTCCATGGTATTATTGAACACTGTCATTATCATTTAGGTCAGATTGTGATTTTAAAGAAACTAATTACCAACAACGCATAAAAAAACCTTTCAGCGAAGATGATCTCAGCTGAAAGGTCTTTAAAATTTTACGTTATAAACGTTTCCGTTCAGTTATCCCTTTAACCAAGCTTTACGGGTTTCAATCTGTTTTTCAGTAGCATTCTCGTCTTCAGCTAAAACTTTTGAAGTTGTAAAAGATGGCGTTAGTTTGGTCTTAACAATGACCTCTTTTCCATCACGCTCCAATTTTACATCAATGTCTTGCCCTTCTTGCCATTGAAACATTCCTCCGATCATCGCCTGAGCATTTTGTAAAGTAAGCGCATCTCCATTTATAGTTTTGATGATATCTCCAGGTACAACACCTTGTTCTGTCCAAAAACTATTGTTTTTTACACCTTCAGAAAAGAAAATCACTCCTTTTTCACGGTCACCATCAAAAATAAACCCATCGCCACTTTGGATGTAGTTGGTAGGCACTTGAGTTTCCTTAAACGTCAACCCTACTTTTTCAAAGTATACATTATAATCAATTGGCGTATCTCCAGCAACGTGCTTGGTTAAGAAATCGCCGACAGATGGATAAGTCATACTAGTGATTTCTTCAATAAGATTATCATCTTCAAAAGGCTTTTCTTTTCCGTATTTGGCAGATAGCTCTTTCATTAAACTCAACATACTTCTATTGCCATTGCTTTCTTCTCTCATCATAATATCGATACACATCCCTATAAGTGCGCCTTTTTGGTACACGTTATAGTAATTAGATGCATAAGGCTCTTCCAAAACATTCTCGCTCATGGTGGTAAAACTCATGGCGTCATCCATACGTTTAGATGTTGTGATCTTTTGAGACATGGTTGCATAAAACTCAGGAGCCTCAATCAATCCTTCGTACACTTGAAAATGTTGAGCAAAATATTCAGTCACCCCTTCATACATCCATAAGTGTTTTGAAAATGTAGGCGCGTTGTAATCAAAATAGTGCACATCTTCAGAGTGGACAGACAATGGCGTCACGATATGAAAAAACTCGTGAGCAACAACATCTACCATAGATGCAGCCAATTGCTCTTTAGTAGATTGCTCTTGCAGTACCACTACAGTAGAGGTATGATGCTCTAAAGCTCCAAGTCCTTTTGGAGAGCCTTCACTGCCGTCTGATAAGTATAAATAAATATCATATCTAGGTGTAGTGTTGACATCGCCCAAATAAGATTTCTGAGCTTCCATCATTTTATAAACGGTCTCTTTCATGCTTGCTGCGGTATGCACATTGTTTGGAGAATAGACGCTCAACACAATTTTAATATCGCCAACCATAAATTCTTCAACGTCTAAATCACCATACATCATTGGGTTATCGGTAATATCAAAATAACGTGGTGCAAAATAACTTGTCGTCATTTGAGTACCGTCTTCACTAGATTTAGTGTTGGTTGTCTGTAACGCCGATGTTCTTTCAAAGGTTGCAGGCGCAGTAACATCTAAAGTATACTGTGCGTTTTTCAAATTATCAAAATAACCAATAAAACCATGCAAATTCAGTACATAATTATCTGGTTCAATGTTTGTTCCAGAAGGAGAGAAAGGCTGCTCGCCACCAATACCACCAGCTACTTCTTGATCAAATGTATCATTAACGTTATAAGTAATCTTATCAAGTTTTGTTGCATTAGTAATGGTCCAAGTATTGTCATCAACCTTTGAAGTTGCTAACTCGTTACCATCATAATCCAAGGCTTTAAAGTCGTCAATGTATTTTCCAAAATCACTCACAGAGTAGGTTCCTTGAACCACACGCGGTAATCTATAAGTTACTGTTTCTTCAGTTAAACGCCCTGGGTTAATCACCACAGGTGCCTTATCGTTGGAAACTTCAGATAAATTTATAGAAGTTGAAATTGGATTGGCAGTTGCCAAATCGTTAATATTAGATTTTGGCCCACAAGCTATTAGCAAGACGCTCAAACTAAGAATGTAACTAAAACGTTTTATCATTATAATAAGTTTAAATTTTTAGGACTACAAAAGTACCATCACACAAGCTTATTTTAGCAAAGGTTTTGTTAAAATGGTAACTTCGCGTCATGGATGACCCACTTATTAGCATTCTTGTACCCTTTAAAAACACCGAGCGTTTCTTGGCACAATGTCTAGATTCAATTCTCGCGCAAAGCTATGCCAATTGGGAGTTGCTTATTGTTGATGACCATTCTACCGACATGAGCTACAACATCGTAGCCAATTACGCGGAAAAGGATAAACGGATCAAGCTTTTCAAAAATGAGAACTCTGGGATTATTGCTGCATTGCGAACAGCCTATCAAAATAGTCATGGCCAATTTATAACCAGAATGGATAGTGACGATTATATGCATCCTGAAAAACTAAAACTCATGCTGAAGGATTTACAAAACTACGGTAGACAACATATTGCCCTAGGATTAGTGTCCTATTTTAGCGAAACCCGTTTGGGTAATGGTTACAAAGCCTACGAAGATTGGCTCAACCAATTGAGTATAGGAGGAAATAACTATAGCCAAATTTACAAAGAATGTGTTATCCCCTCCCCTTGTTGGATGGTACATCGCGATGATTTCGAAATCTGTAGAGCCTTTCAACCCAATACCTATCCTGAAGATTACGATCTCGCTTTTAGGTTTTACAAGTATGGCTTAAAATGTATTCCTTCTGAAAATGTCTTGCACTATTGGCGAGATCACACAAATCGCGCCTCACGAACTCATGAGCATTATGCTGAAAATAATTTTATAGACTTAAAAATCAATTATTTTCTTGAACTTGATCATGATGCAAACAGACCTTTGACCCTTTGGGGAGCAGGTCATAAAGGCAAGACTATCGCAAAACTTCTGAAATCTAAGAATATACCGTTTACGTGGCTTTGTGACAATCCTAAAAAAATTGGAAAGCATATCTATGATGTGCTTTTAGTCCACTACCACACGCTACACCAAATGAAACAAGCACAAACGATAGTCGCCGTGGCCAATCCTGAAGACCAACAGCATATTACTACATATTGTCAGGATTTGGGCATGACGGCTGCCTTAGACTATTTCTTCTTCTGCTAATGCATCATTTATCTCATTAATTTTTAATGCACTTGAATGGAGAATTAAAATCTAACTAATTTCTTACACAAATAATTGATGGCTTAACAAGCAGACTCACAACCTCTTGATATTAAATATCTGTTAACAGCTCAAATCGCACAGAGATAAATAGTACTTTTGGCACAAAATCTTAACCCGTTGAATTTATTTTTTCGAAGTCTTTTAATTCTATCCTGCTGGTTTTCAGTTGTAAATTTACATGCGCAGCAACCAAAAAAAATCAAGATTGAGTATTTTGGTTTTGCCACAAGAGATAGCCTACTTGGGGATAATATAACCACATTTGTACGTAGCGATCAATCACAAATTCACGTGATTCATGAAGGGATCGATATGTTTTGCGATAAGGCCATTTACTACCAAGACGAAGACTTTATTGAAGCCTTTAGCAATGTGAGTATGGTACAAGGCGATACCATCACCATGAACTCAAAATACGTTGAATATAGCGGTATTACGCAATTAGCATTTGCTGCAGGAGATGTTGTTTTAACCGAACCACAATCTGTATTGACCACGGATACCCTATATTTTGACAGAACCAAACAAGAGGCTTTTTATAATACAAAGGGTAAAGTTGTAAGAGATTCTTCGGGCACCATCACGAGCCAAATTGGCAGGTATTACATGAACGATTCGAAATACCGTTTCATCAAGGATGTGGTATTGGTCAATCCTGATTATACACTCAACACCGAACAACTCGATTTTTATTCAGAATCTGGTTATGCCTATATGTTTGGCCCCTCAACGATTGTTGGAGAAGCCAGTACCATTTATTGCGAGCGTGGTTTTTACAACACCAACGACGATACGGGTTATTTTATAAAAAATTCAAAAATCAATTATAACAATCGTGTTGTAGAAGGTGATAGCCTCTATTTTAATAGAAAAAACAGTTTCGCTTCTGCCACCAACAACATCAAGGTAACAGATACGATAAACAACTCGGTTATTAAAGGTCATTATGCAGAGGTCTTCCGAGAAAAAGATTCTGTATTTATTACTAAACGGGCCTTAGCCATTTCTGTTCAAGAAAAAGATTCCCTTTACATTCATGCCGATACATTAATGGTGACAGGCAAGCCAGAACACCGCATCACCAGAGCCTATTACCATGCCAAAATGTACAAAAGCGACATGAGCGGCAAGGCAGACAGCATTCATGCCGATCACAAGTCTGGCTTAACGCAACTTATAAATTTGAAGCGCTATAACTCAGGTGATGCTTTCGCTGTAAAACGAAAACCATTGATATGGAATCAAGGCAACCAAATGTCTGGGGATTCCATTCATTTGATTTCAAATGTAGAAAAAGAGCAACTGGATTCTTTAAAAGTGTTTGATGATGCCTTTCTTATTAGTAAAGACACCCTTGGTGATGGTTTCAATCAAATTAAGGGACAAAAACTTATTGGTTTATTCAATGACAATGAACTTTATAATGTTGACATTATTAAAAACGCAGAGGTGATTTTCTACACTAGAGATGATAAAGATTCTTTAGTAGGTATCAATAAATCGAAATCAGGAAGCATTAACCTCAAGTTTGATGGACCATACAAAATCATCACTTTAATCAATCAAGTGGATGGCAATATTAATCCGGAAAGCTTATTTCCAGAGAATGCCAGAAAATTTAGAGGTTTTGATTGGCGAGGAGATGAACGTCCCGAGAGTGTAGAGGATTTGTTTAGTGAAGACCCACCATTGCAGTTACCTACTATTAAAGGTTTGGAACCCTATGTTCCCGAAGAAGCCTTTTTTGATGAAGCCATGATGGAACGCGTCGATACCGCTAAGGAAAAAGATAAAGACGAAATCAATAAGGCTGGCAGAAACATTCCAAAGTCTAAAACATTACTTAAAAAAGATACCATCTCGTCTAAAAAGTCAAAAACAACAAAGAAACCTCTTATTAATACCAAGGACAAAAGACAATGAAGCAGGATTTCCTTAAATACCAAGCCCAAACTACTCCTCACCCTCTGGCTATGGAAATCTCTCATGCTGAAGGCTCTTACATTTATGACACTAACAATAAAGCCTACTTAGATTTTGTAGCAGGCGTTTCTGCCTGTAGCTTAGGGCACAAGCACCCAAAGGTCATAGAGGCCATCAAAACTCAATTGGACAAGTATCTCCATGTCATGGTCTATGGGGAATATGCACAACAACCAGCGGTTGAATTAACAAAATTGTTAGCAAGACTTCTACCAGAGCCTTTAGATAAAACGTATCTCACCAATTCAGGTACAGAAGCTATTGAAGGCGCTATAAAATTAGCACGACGCATCACTGGGCGCAGTGAACTTATTGGTGCCCAACACGCCTATCACGGCAACACTATGGGAGCCATGAGCGTTATGGGATTTGAAGAACGAAAGGCCGCGTTTAGACCCTTAATTCCCGATGTAAAATTTATAAGATTTAATAACCAAGAAGATCTTGCACAAATCACCACTAAAACTGCAGGTGTCATTTTAGAGACCATACAAGGGGGTGCTGGCTTTATAGAGCCACAGCAGGGGTATCTTGAAAAGGTAAGAGCGCGTTGTACAGAAGTTGGTGCGATGCTCATTTTAGACGAAATTCAACCAGGATTTGGCCGTACAGGTAAACTTTTTGGTTTTGAACATTTTAATTGTATTCCCGATATTTTGGTAACAGGCAAAGGTTTAGGCGGCGGTATGCCAATTGGTGCTTTTACGGCGTCTTCCGAACACATGGATTTACTTCAAGATCATCCAGAATTAGGCCATATCACTACGTTTGGAGGCCACCCTGTAATCGCTGCGGCAGCATTAGCCACGGTCAAAGAAATTACCGAAAGTGACTTAATGTCACAAACCTTAGAAAAAGAACAATTAGTTAGAAAACACCTTCAGCACCCGTTAATAACAGACATACGTGGTAGAGGTCTCATGCTGGCAGCCATGACTGTTTCTGCAGAAGTCACTAATGAAGTCATCCTTAAAGCGCAAGACAGCGGATTGGTTTTGTTTTGGCTGTTATTTGAGCCAAAAGCCATACGCATTACACCACCACTTACCATTTCCGAAGAAGAACTCATTAAAGGCTGTAAAATCATACGCTCTATTTTAGACGATCTTTCGGCATGATATATTCTATAAATCATTTATTGTTATACATTTAAACGTCATTTAATCGTTATAAGATGTAACAAAAAACAGTAGCTGTTAACTACTTTGTTGAAAACATTGAAGCCCAAAAATGAGGAAACTTAGATGTTAACATTACATTTAGAAAACCAATAATGCTAATTGCTTATGGAGTTCAGTCTACCTGACGATAATAACAACCTCTCGCTCACTCGTTTTGAATCGATGCTCAAGACGAATAATGTGTTGTTTTTTGATTCCAACGAATTTGAAAACATAATTTATCACTATCTCGAGAATGGTAAAATATCCCTTGCAAAAAAAGCAATAAAGTTAGGTTTGGAGCAACACCCAACCTCAACCAATCTGCGCTTATTTAAGACGGAAATTTTAATTATTGAAAACAAATTAGAAGATGCAGACAAGTTGCTAGAAAACCTGCATGATCTAGAGCCAATGAATGAAGAAATCTACATTCAAAAAGCCAATGTGCTTTCTAAGCGTGACGATCACGAGAGCGCAGTGCAAACACTTCTCATAGCTTTAGATTTAGCCGAGGTTGATGAAGGCATTGCAGATCTTTACGCATTGATCGGGATGGAATACCTCTTTTTAGATCAATTTGAAAATGCCCAGCATTATTTCAAAAAATGTCTAGAGATTGACAATGAAGATTATTCTGCCCTGTACAATGTGATCTATTGCTACGATTTTTTAAATGACAATCAAGAAGCCATTGTTTTCTTAAACGATTACCTCAATGGTAACCCGTATTGTGAAGTCGCTTGGCACCAATTAGGTTGTCAATATGTTATTGTAGAAGATTTCGACAAAGCCTTAGTAGCTTTTGATTTTGCCATTATTTCTGATGATACTTTTGTTGGCGCTTACCTCGAAAAAGGTAAAGTGCTGGAAAAGAAAAAACGCTACAATGAAGCTATAGACAATTACAAAATCACCTTGGCTTTAGATGATCCAACCTCTTTTGCTTTACTGCGAATCGGTAAGTGTCACGAAAAATTAGGCAATGATGATTTAGCGGTACAAAATTATTATAAAACGGTACATGAAGACCCGTTGTTGGATAAAGGTTGGATTGCAATTACCAAGTTTTACAACAAGAAGAAAAATTTCCAAAAAGCATTGTTCTACATTAATAAGGCTATTAATATTGATGGAGACAATGTTGTGTATTGGAAACTTTATGCACAGATCAACCACCGCTTAAATTTTATTGAAGAAGCTGAGCGTGGTTACAAAAAAGCATTAGACCTAGGGAATTATGAATTATCAACGTGGTTGGCTAGAGCCGATATTTTAATCGCTTTAGGAGAATATGAAGCCTCTATTCTTAACTTAATTCAAACCGCCGAGTTTTATCCAGAAACGGCCGAAATTGAATTTCGTTTGGCGGGCTTGCATTTTACGCTTCATGAAAGCAGTAAAGGACATTATCATTTAAAGAATGCCTTATTGCTCAATACAGACTATCAATATATTTTAGAGGAACTATTCCCTAACATTCTTAAAAAACCTTCGGTACAACAGCAAATTTTGAACGCTGGAAAGACAGAAAATTAAACGCTTCTAAATTTTAAAGTGATTATTAGAGATTTCTGAAACAACTTCGAGATCTGGGATAAAACTAATGGGGTGTTTTAAACCTTTATAACATCCCTTAGTCTAAACCAAAATTCAATTCTTGAAGGAAGAAGAAGCTTTAGTCGCTCAATTACAAAATCATCTTGATAAGGATACGGCCTTTAAGGAGCTGCTCAAACTTTATAAAGAGCGTTTGTATTGGCATATTCGGCATATCGTTAAATCACATGCCGATGCTGATGATGTATTGCAAAACACCTTTATAAAAATTTATAAAAATATTGATAAGTTTAAGGGCGACAGCAAATTATATTCTTGGATGTACCGCATAGCAACCAATGAAAGCATTACCCATCTCAACAAAAACGCCAAGCGCTTAAGTTTTTCTTCGGAAGAATTACAATCCTACACCATCAATAATTTACAAGCCGACGTTTATTTTGAAGGCGATGAGATCCAGCTGCAACTGCAAAAGGCGATTGCAACATTACCCGAAAAACAACAGCTGGTTTTTAACATGAAATACTTTCAGGAAATCACATATAAGGAGATGTCAGATATTTTAGAAACTTCCGAAGGTGCTTTAAAAGCGAGCTATCATATTGCTGTAAAAAAAATTGAGGCCTACCTCACCAAAGATTAAACCAATTAAAAATTACATAGTCAAAGACACAGATGACCACAAATAATTCACATATTCCAAAGACTTCCGGCTTTAAGGTCCCTAAGGATTACTTCGCTCATAGTGATGAACACATTTTAAACGTATCCCATCTCAAAGAAAGCGCTAGTGATTCTGGATTTGAAGTTCCTAGTGACTATTTCGAAAACTTTGATGCCCGTCTTCTTTCAAAATTAGAACAAGAGAAAGAAGTAAAAGTCATTTCTATAGGGCACTGGAAAACTGCAATTGCCGCAATAGCAGTTGCCGCTAGCTTTATTTTAGCTTTTAATCTGTTTATGAGTACACCACAACCCTTAAGTTTTGATTCTTTAGAAACAGCAGCTATAGAAAATTATCTTGAGGAGTCAGACTATACCAGCTACGAACTAGCTACTTTACTTTCTGAGAATAACCTTATCACAGATCACTTTATTGACAATAACATTGATGAAGATCAATTAGAAGCCTACCTATTAGACACTAACAATCTAGAAGATCTTATCACAAACTAATACTATGAAAAAATCACTGATCACTTTAGCATTGCTATTGCTAGTGCTTACGAGCTTTGCCCAAGATAAAGGCAAACGTGAGCGCATAAAAGCCCTTAAAATCGCCTTTATTACCGAAAAGCTAGACCTTACCACAACCGAAGCCCAAAAATTTTGGCCAATCTACAACGCTCATGAGCTTGAAAGAGATATGATGAGAATGACCCTGAGAGAGAAAAGATCTAACTTAAACGTAGACACCTTAAGTGAAACTGAAGCTAAAAGCGTGCTTACCGACATGATGGCCTTTGAAGAAGAGCGAAGTCAATCAAAAATTGATTATATCGAAAGTTTGCTAACGGCCATACCGGCTAAAAAAATAATTCTACTTAAAGTTTCCGAAGATGAATTTAACGAGCGCATGCTTGAGGAGTTCAAAAAAAGACGAGGCAGATAGGCCTATGCATAATTTGTTTCTCTTAGATCACATCATTATAAAAGCATCTTTTCACAATTCCCGAAACCAAACAGATCATCAAAGAAATTTAGTTTTTGGAATTCCTTTTTTTACGTAAAATGATTTTTGAAATTTTCCCTGCTCCTCCAGCATAGGCAACACTATCATTTAAAAACCTTAAAGTGTAAAATCCTTCGTCACTAAGATGAGACCAAGTTTCTCCAGAATCTTTGGAATAATCAATTCCTTTAAAACCAGTGGCAACTAATTCTTGAGCATTACTATTGGGGACATATTGCACACAACTTCGGTAGCCGGGTGATTGGTTTTTGGCAACCAACTCCCAAGTCTTACCTCCATCTTTTGTTCTTATTTTATTTGCACTACTATCGGCTGGTTTCATATAATCGCCACCAATTGCGAATCCATGCTTTTCATCATAAAAATCTAGACTATAGATACCGGTTGTAGATTCGCCTTGAATTATTGGTGTCTCATAAGTACGCCAAGTTTTGCCTTTATCTGCGGAATACAAGATTCTACTTACCACCCCTCCCGTAGCAATCCAAGTATGGCCTCCAACGATGGCGATATTGGTATCACTCGCAGCAAAGGCCGCCTCGCCTTCTTTAGCTTTCGGCAACTCTTCACAAGATAATTTCGTCCACGTATTGCCACCATCTCTGGTAATAATGATGCTCATGCAGTCTTCGGTAGGATCGCCAATGGCAATCCCTTCTTGGTTGTTCCAAAATTCCATAGCATCATAAAAGACGTTTTTGTGAGTTTCCTTATAGACCAGTTGTAATGAATCTTTATCTACTTTATATAAGAGCGCTGGCGATGCAATACTTAATACAAATGCAGCGCTATCGGTAACGGCTAACGAGCGAAAATTTGGGATAACACTGTCTTGTTTTAGTTGAAAAGTCAGGCTCGCTTCTTCATTTGGGTTCCCTGAAATAGTCCCAATTTTCCCGTTTGATAGGGCAAAAGATGCTCCACCAGATGGATCTAACTCCAAAGCCCTAACATTCAAAGTAGAGTCTCGTAATAAATCCACGATTTCAATTTCCATTTGTGATGCACTTTTAGAACGAACTGATGGTGTCTTTTTTCCGCAGGAAAACAAAAAAGAAGTCATTATAGATACTAGTAAGAGCTGTTTCATGTAAGTCTTGTTTCAGTAAAAATAGAAAACTTCTGTTAGTAATGCTTCAGCATCGCATTTAAACCAGCCTATTATCCAAAGACAGTGAAAGTTTCATACGCGCTATAAAAGGAGAAAACAATTTTAATGTACCTTTGCAGGCTTAAATCTCAAAGATTTAAGCTTAATTTTAGAAGATGAGATTACATAGAAATTTATGCTTTGCAGTGATTGATGGTTTAACCTTAATTTTTAATGAGGGTAACTATGCTGACAAAGTGATACAGCAACTACTTAAGAGAGATAAACGCTGGGGGAGTCGCGACCGTGGCTTTGTTGCCGAAACGACTTATGAAATTGTACGTTGGAAGCGTCTTTATGCTGAAATAGCCGAAGTTAAAGAGCCTTTTGATAGAGATAATCTTTGGCGCATCTTTGCGGTTTGGGCAACACTAAAAGGGATTAAACTTCCAGACTGGAAATACTTTGAGCATACACCAACCCGAAGAATTAAAGGTCGTTTTGATGAACTTTCTCAAATAAGAAAATACCGAGAAGCTGTTCCAGATTGGATGGACGAACTTGGAGAAAAAGAACTTGGGGAAGAATTATGGACCAAAGAATTAGCAGCGCTTAATGAGCAAGCTGATGTTATATTGCGTGTAAATACCTTACAAACAACTAAGGAAAAACTATACGCTACCCTGTTTGATCAAAATCTAGATACTGAGCCTATTAAAGGTTACCCAAGTGCACTTAAGTTAAAAGAACGCGCCAATGTTTTTCAAACTGAAGAATTTAAAAACGGCCATTTTGAAGTACAAGATGCGTCGTCACAACTCGTGGCAGAGTTTTTGCAGGTTGAACCAGGAATGCGCGTTGTAGACGCTTGTGCAGGTGCTGGAGGAAAAGCACTTCACCTTGCTACATTGATGGAAAATAAAGGTCAAGTTTTAGCTTTAGACATTTATGGCAATAAGCTTAATGAGCTAAAGCGAAGAGCCAAAAGAAACGGAGCCTTCAATATTGAAACCAGAACAATTGAATCTACCAAAGTCATTAAAAAATTATATGATAAGGCAGATCGCGTTTTAATAGATGCACCATGCTCTGGATTGGGAGTTTTAAGACGAAATCCTGATGCGAAATGGAAGTTGGAGCCAGAATTTTTAGAAAAAATTAAAAAGACGCAGCAAGAAATTTTGCAACAATACTCTAGAATGGTAAAACCAGGAGGAAAAATGGTGTATGCCACCTGCTCAATTCTCCCTTCTGAAAACAGAGAACAAGTTGACATTTTCTTAACATCAGAGATGGGAAAAGAGTTTACCTTTGCGCGAGAAAATATCGTCTATGCTCATAAATCTGGTTTTGACGGATTTTATATGGCATTATTAGAAAAGAAGAATTAACAATTAATATATCATGAAACACTTTTACTTTATTGCTTTATTAACCTTCATTAGCATCAGTGCTTTTGCTCAACTGCAGGTACCTGTAGAGCTGCAAGATTATTATGACGCAACGTCATTTAGTATTTCAGACGGAGAACAACTAAAAGACTTTGTAGCAACAACTACAAACAATCAGCATACTAACATATTAAGTTATGGCCAACGTCATCAGTATCTTTATACTGCTGATGCCAACTTAGACGATGCCTCAGAAGTGGTGTTGATGTACTCAGGTGAAATTCGCAACGAGCAGGAATATTTATCTGGTAACAATACTTACCCAACACAAACTTTTAATACTGAACACGTATTCCCACAGTCGATGCTAGCTGACGGTATTTATGATGTTGCAAGAGCAGACCTTCACCATTTAAGAAGTTGTGATGTTCAAGTGAACAGCAATCGTGGCAACAAACCTTTTGCAAACAATACTTCAGGAGGAACTTATGAGAATTTAGGGAGCACTTGGTTTCCTGGAGATGATTGGAAAGGTGATGTCGCCAGAATGGTGATGTACATTAATCTTAAGTATAACGAGCCTTTTACAGATGTTGGAACACTTGATTTATTTATAGAATGGAATATTGAAGATCCCGTTTCAGATTTTGAAATCAATAGAAACGAAGTTATTGCAGATGCACAAGGAAACAGAAATCCATTTATTGACAACCCATATTTAGCAACTGTTTTTTGGGGTGGTGCTGATGCTGAAAACAGATGGGAAACATTGTCTGTAAACAGTCAAGAAGAGAACAATATTAGCATGTTTCCTAATCCTGCAAAAGGAAATACCGTAACTATATTATCTAAAGACAGCATTACAGTAGCGGTTTTTGATGTATTAGGCAAAAAAGTACTTTCAAAAACAATGACTACTAATCAGAAAAAACTAGACATCTCCACTTTAAATGCTGGAGTTTATATTGTAAGGTTGAGCTCTAAAAAAGGCGCTATCACTAAAAAATTGATTAGACAATAAGTTTTTCAAAACTGAAAATTTCAAATCCCGACTTGTTCGGGATTTTTTTTATGTTCAAAAGTTAAGGATAACTGTTAAGAAACCGATGTTTAAAAAGCGCAATTTTCATCTAAAAAAAGTAAATTTGTGCTTCGCTCATTTTATATAACTACACTTATAATGATTCACTTCTTCGGAAACCAAAACAGTAAAATTTTTGCTGTTCAAGCCACAAAAGAATTTACAACCGAGACCATTTCAAAATTGGAATGGCTCTTTGGAAACCAACCTAAGCTAGAACAGTCCGCCGTGGCGGATTTTTTTATTGGTCCGCGTGCAGCTATGATCACTCCATGGAGTACAAATGCCGTCGAGATTACTCAAAATATGGGTATTGACGGGATCATAAGAATAGAGGAATTTCAATCTGTAAAAGCCGATTTCACCGATTTTGATCCGATGATTTCAGAAAAATTCAGCGTTTTAACCCAAGATACGTTTACCATTAGCGTTCAACCAGAACCCATTCTTCAAATAGAGGATATTTCCGCATACAACAACCAGGAAGGACTCTCATTAAGCGATGAGGAAGTTGACTATTTAGAGAGTGTTTCAAAAAGAATTGGCAGACCATTGACAGACTCTGAGGTGTTTGGCTTTTCACAAGTCAATTCGGAGCATTGCCGACATAAGATTTTTAACGGCACTTTTGTAATCGATGGAGAAGAAAAACCAAATTCTCTTTTCAAACTTATTAAAGAAACTTCTAAGCAAAACCCAAATACTATTGTTTCTGCTTATAAAGATAATGTGGCTTTCATTAAAGGCCCAAGAGCCCAGCAGTTTGCACCACAACGAGCAGACGTTCCTGATTTTTATCAAACAGAAGATTTTGAGTCGGTCATTTCTCTTAAAGCCGAAACCCATAATTTCCCAACCACTGTAGAGCCTTTTAATGGTGCTGCTACGGGATCTGGTGGCGAAATTAGGGATCGTCTTGCGGGAGGAAAAGGATCTTTACCTTTAGCCGGAACTGCGGTTTACATGACCTCCTACTCTAGACTAGAGAAAAATAAACCTTGGGAAAATGCTTTTGAAGCACGTGAATGGCTTTACCAAACGCCATTAGACATTCTGATAAAAGCGAGTAATGGTGCTTCAGATTTTGGAAACAAATTTGGCCAACCGCTTATTTGTGGTTCTGTGCTCACATTTGAACACAATGAGCAGGATGATGCTTCAACTGAAAGCAACGCTTCGCCTAGAAAATTGGGCTATGACAAGGTCATTATGCAAGCTGGCGGTATTGGCTATGGTAAATTAGATCAAGCCATAAAAGCGGTTCCCGAAGAAGGTGACAAAATTGTAGTTCTTGGTGGTGACAACTACAGAATTGGTATGGGTGGTGCTGCAGTGTCATCAGCAGATACAGGAGCTTTTGCTTCTGGTATTGAGCTTAATGCCGTGCAACGCTCTAATCCTGAAATGCAAAAGCGTGCAGCAAACGTCATTAGAGGGATGGTAGAAAGTAAGGAGAACCAGATTATATCTATTCATGATCATGGTGCTGGCGGACATTTAAACTGTCTGTCAGAACTTATAGAAGATACTGGTGGCCATATTGATTTAGACAAATTACCGGTAGGAGACCCCACCCTTTCAGATAAAGAAATTATTGGTAATGAATCCCAAGAACGTATGGGACTTCTCATTGCCGAAAAACATTTAAAACACATTAGCGATATTGCAGAGCGCGAACGTTCTCCTCTATACACCGTCGGAAATGTAACCAATGACAAGCACTTCTGTTTTGAGTCTGAGACCAAAGGGGTTAAACCTATGGATTTAGATTTAGAGGATATGTTTGGAAGTTCTCCAAAAACTGTGATGAACGATCAAACGGTTAAAAGATCTTATAGTGACGTCAATTACAATAGCAGCCAATTTTATAATTATTTAGACCAACTACTACAAATGGAAGCCGTAGCCTGTAAAGACTGGCTCACCAATAAGGTAGACCGTTGTGTTGGTGGCCGGGTTGCAAAACAACAGTGCGCTGGCCCATTGCAATTGCCTTTAAATAATGTAGGCGTTATGGCTCTCGATTTTAAAGGAAAAGAAGGCATTGCCACGTCTATTGGCCACGCTCCTATCGCCGGGTTAATTGATCCTGCGGCAGGTAGTCGGAATGCTATTGCAGAAGCGCTTACCAACATTATGTGGGCACCATTAGAAGAAGGTCTAAAAAGTGTATCCCTTTCGGCAAATTGGATGTGGCCTTGTAAAAATGAGGGTGAAGACGCTCGTTTATATGAAGCCGTAAAAGCCATCTCTGAGTTCGCCATTGATTTGGGCATCAATGTGCCTACAGGTAAAGATTCTTTATCTATGAAGCAAAAATATCCCGATGGTGATGTTATTTCTCCAGGCACAGTCATCATTTCTGCAGCAGGACACTGTAATGATATTACCAAAGTAGTAGAGCCTGTATTTAAGAAAAATGCCGGATCGATTTATTATATCAATCTCTCTCAAGACGACTTTAAATTAGGCGGAAGTAGCTTTGCACAAATTTTAAATAAAATTGGTAATGAAGCTCCTAATGTCAAAAGTGCAGCTTATGTGAGCACCGTTTTTAATACCGTTCAAAACTTAATTAAAGACAATCAAATTGTGGCAGGTCATGATGTTGCTTCTGGCGGACTCATAACCACCTTACTTGAAATGTGCTTTGCTGATACGAAATTAGGTGCCACTCTTAATATTTCAGCTTTAGGAGAAAAAGATGCTTTTAAAGTTCTCTTTGCCGAAAATGCAGGTATTGTATTTCAAGCCTTAGATGATTCTATAGAGCAGACGCTATCTGAAGCTGGTATTACGTTTTTCAATATAGGGAACGTCATGGAGAATGACGTGATGAGTATTATCAATGGAGAGGAAAGCCTCTCGATGACTGTTTCAGAGTTAAGAGATACGTGGTTTAAAACGTCTTACCTATTTGACCAAAAGCAAACGGCAAATGGTTTGGCTCAAGATCGCTATAATCATTATAAAAATCAGCCATTGGTTTATAAATTTCCGAAGCACTTTAATGGCACTTTAGCGGCGCTAGACCATAGGTCTAAAAGACCTAAGGCAGCCATCTTAAGAGAAAAAGGATCTAACTCTGAGCGCGAAATGGCTAATGCAATGTATTTAGCCGGTTTTGATGTTAAAGATGTACACATGACCGATTTAATTTCGGGCCGTGAAGATTTAAAAGACATTCAGTTTTTGGGCGCTGTGGGCGGTTTTTCTAATTCTGATGTTTTAGGCTCCGCTAAAGGTTGGGCGGGAGCTATTAAATACAACGCAAAAGCAAATAAAGTTATTAAAGACTTTTTTGATCGTGAAGATACCTTATCTATTGGGATTTGTAATGGTTGCCAGCTATTTATGGAGTTAGATTTGATAAATCCTGACCACGATGAGCACGGTAAAATGACCTATAATGATTCACATAAACATGAAAGTGGGTTTACTTCCGTAGAAATAAAAGAAAATAATTCTGTAATGCTATCTACCCTGGCAGGAACTAAATTAGGTGTTTGGATTTCGCACGGTGAAGGTAAGTTTCAACTTCCGAAGGAAGAGACAGATTATGACATTGTCGCTAAATATGGATATGCCGATTATCCAGCTAATCCAAATGGTTCTGATTATAACACAGCCATGTTATGTGATAAAACTGGACGTCATTTAGTAACCATGCCACATATTGAGCGCTCTACTTTTCCTTGGAATTGGGCACACTATCCTAATGACCGAAAAGAGGATGAAGTTTCGCCATGGTTAGAGGCTTTTGTGAATGCGAAGTTATGGGTCGAGAGTCACTAAAATTATCATAATTATAAAAAGACAAGGGGTATTTTCTTAAGATGCCCCTTTTTTATGCGCATATTTGAAAATCCCATTTAATTTCATACTTTGCAATACTTCTAACTTTCCAAATAACACATGACAGAAATAAAACGGCTTTTCGACTTTCCGTATTATCAACTAGAGCATAAACCTTCAGACTCAGCATTAGTTACTAAATATAATGGCAAATGGACGCCAATGTCTACACAAGAATATGTAGATAAGTCTAACGCCATAAGTCGAGCTCTTCTTAGACTCGGTGTTAAAAAAGACGATAAGATTGCAGTAATTTCCACCTCAAATAGAACAGAGTGGAACATCATGGATATTGGTGTGCTTCAATTAGGCGCTCAAAACATTCCTATTTATCCAACGATCTCTGCTGAAGATTATGAGTATGTTTTGAATCATAGTGAATCTATTTATTGCTTTGTTTCTGATGAAGAGGTTTTAAAAAAAGTACGAAAAGTACAATCTAGAACTAAAGTCAAAGAAGTATATTCTTTTGACCACATTGACGGTTGCAAGCATTATTCTGAATTGTTTGAACTAGGAAAAGATGAGAGCAATCAGCCAGAAGTTGAAGCTTGTAAAGACGTCGTAGATTCAAATGATTTAGCTACTATTATCTACACCTCTGGTACTACAGGTAAACCTAAGGGCGTCATGCTATCGCACTGGAACATTACCAGTAATGCTTTAGATAGTATCCCGAGATTACCGCTTATTGAAGGCGAAACCCGAATTCTTAGTTTTTTACCGATCTGCCATATTTTTGAGCGCGTACTCATTTATATTTATCAGCATGCAGGCACCAGTATTTATTACGCTGAAGCCATTGATAAAATAGGAGATAATGCCAAAGAGATTCACCCCAATCTTATGAGCGTAGTACCGCGTCTGCTTGAAAAGGTATACGATAAAATCTATGCGAAGGGCTCTGAACTTTCAGGAATCAAATACAAACTGTTTCATTGGGCCATAGCACTTGGAGAACAATGGAAACCTTATAAGGAAAATGGTGCTTGGTATGAGTTCAAATTAAAAATTGCCAGAAAACTTATTTTCAGTAAATGGCAAGAAGCCTTAGGAGGTGAACTTCACACAATGGTTTCTGGTAGTGCACCCTTGCAACCCAGATTAACGAGATTGTTTTGCGCGGCAGGCATGCAAGTCATGGAAGGCTACGGACTTACCGAAACGTCTCCCGTTGTTGCTGTTGGTATGTATAGCGATGCTCATTTTAGAGTTGGCACAGTTGGCAAACCGATAAGAAATGTTCAAGTAAAAATAGCCGATGATGGTGAAATTTTAATTAAGGGCCCTAACGTGATGTTGGGCTACTATAAAGATCCTATAAAAACTGCCGAGGTAATGTCTGGTGATTTCTTCCATTCGGGAGATAAAGGTGAGATAGATGCAGATGGATTTCTTAAAATTACCGGACGAAAAAAGGAAATGTTCAAGACCTCTGGTGGAAAATACGTGATCCCAACACTTTTAGAAAATGAGCTCAAACAATCCCGCTTTATAGAACAAATTATGGTTATTGGCGAAGGTGAAAAAATGCCGGCTGCTATCATTCAACCTAATTTTGAATTCATCCAGGACTGGATCAAGAAGAAACACAAAAACATAGGGACTTCTCCAGAGGAGATTGCTATGTCTCAAGAAGTCATTGATCGCATTCAGAAAGAAATAGACCGTTGCAATACCCACTTCGGAAAATGGGAACAAATCAAACGTTTTGAACTTACCAAAGACGCTTGGTCTATTGAAGGAGGACACCTTTCCCCTACCATGAAAATGAAACGAGACATTATTAAAGGAATCTATCAGGACCTATACGATAATATTTATCGATAAATTACAGCTCTAACACATTACTGAAGACCTTTCATTTCTTATAAATGAAAGGTCTTTTTTTTGTTCTAGGTATTAAAGATCACTAAAAGGGACCTTAAAATTTCTTTTATTTATTATGCATGCATAATAAATTTTCTTATATTTGAGTTATTAAATACTAATAGAATACCCGTTCATTTTCACGAGCGAGACTTCATATGAAAGATAAAACCATTGATTACATATTGCGTACCACATGGTTAGCAGTTAACAAAATGTATAATGAAGAGGCTGCTCAGTTTGAAACAACCATGGCTACTGGTTTTGCACTTTTGAGCATTGATCCGGAAGAAGGAACACCTTCAACGTCTTTGGGCCCTAAAATGGGAATGGAGGCTACAAGCCTTTCAAGAACCTTAAAGTCCATGGAAGCAAAAGGCCTCATTGAGCGCAAACCAAACCCTGAAGACGGACGTGGGGTATTGATCTATTTGACCGATTTTGGTAGAGAGAAACGTGAGTATTCCAAAGAGAAAGTTTTGACGTTTAACGAGGTGATTAAAGCTAATGTTTCCGAAGAAGAACTTAAAAATTTCTATAAAGTTTCCGAAGTCATCAATAACATGATCTCCAACAAACAAATTTATAAATCACAAGAACATACTTTAAAATAAGATGAGTAAACGAAGAATAAAAAAGATAGCCATTATTGGTTCCGGAATTATGGGAAGCGGTATTGCCTGTCATTTCGCAAGCATTGGTGTAGATGTCCTTTTATTGGACATAGTACCTAGAGAACTCAACGACCAAGAAAAAGCTAAGGGTCTAACCCTAGAAGATAAAGCGGTTAGAAATAGGATCGTTAATGATTCATTAACGGCTTCCTTGAAATCAAAACCCTCCCCTATTTATCACCAATCATTTGCCAGTAGAATCACAACAGGAAATCTTGAAGATGATATTTCTAAGGTTAAGGATGTTGATTGGATCATGGAAGTTGTGGTTGAGCGTTTAGACATTAAAAAACAAGTATTTGAAAAACTAGAGAAATACCGCACACCAGGTACATTGATTACCTCTAACACCTCTGGTATTCCTATAAAATTTATGAGTGAAGGGCGCAGTGAAGACTTTCAGAAGCATTTCTGCGGGACACACTTTTTTAATCCCGCACGATACCTGAAATTGTTTGAAATTATCCCTGGTCCTAATACAGATCAAGCAGTACTTGATTTTTTAAACGATTATGGCGAAAAGTTTTTAGGCAAAACATCTGTCGTTGCTAAAGATACTCCAGCATTTATAGGCAATCGTATTGGTATTTTTAGCATCATGAGCTTATTTCATGCTGTTAAGGATATGGACATGACGGTTGAGGAAGTGGATAAACTTACAGGTCCTGTGATAGGAAGACCAAAATCTGCAACGTTTAGAACCGTTGATGTGGTTGGCTTAGATACGTTGGTGCATGTTGCCAATGGTATTCATGATAACTGCAAAACAGATGAGCGTTTAGAGCTGTTTAAGCTTCCAGACTTTATCAATACCATGATGGAGAATAAATGGTTGGGCAGTAAAACTGGACAAGGTTTTTATAAAAAAATAAGAAAGGATGACGGTACTTCGGAAATTTTAACCCTAGACTTAAATTCCCTAGAATACAGATCTTCTAAAAAAGCGAATTTTGCTACTTTAGAACTGACTAAAACCATTGATAAAGTAGAAGATCGCTTTAAAGTTTTAGTTAATGGTAAAGATAAGGCCGGTGAGTTTTATAGAAAGACCTTTGCCGCTCTATTTGCTTACGTTACCCATAGAATTCCTGAAATCTCAGACGAACTTTATAAAATTGACGATGCCATGAAAGCTGGTTTCGGCTGGCAACACGGTCCGTTTCAAATCTGGGATACCATTGGCGTTGAGAAAGGTTTACAAATGATTAAAGACGAAGGCTACGAAGCAGCGTCATGGGTAAACGAGATGGTTGACAGTGGAGAAAATAGCTTTTATTCTGTTAAAAACGGGAACACCTATTTTTATGATATTCCTAAAAAATCAAAAGAAAAGATTCCTGGTCAAGATGCCTTTATAATTTTGGATAACATTCGAAAAACGAAAGAGGTTTTCAAAAATTCAGGAGTGGTCATAGAAGACATTGGTGATGGGATTCTAAACGTAGAATTTCAGTCAAAAATGAATACCATTGGCGGAGACGTTCTTTCAGGTATTAATAAAGGTATTGAACTAGCCGAAAAAGATTTTGCTGGATTGGTTGTAGGTAATCAAGCCGCTAACTTTTCAGTAGGAGCCAATATTGGGATGATCTTTATGATGGCTGCAGAGCAAGAATACGATGAGTTAAATGCTGCGATTAAGTATTTTCAAGATACCATGATGCGCATGCGTTACTCTTCAATCCCTACCGTAGCTGCACCACATGGCATGTCATTAGGCGGTGGTTGTGAATTGTCAATGCATGCTGACAAAGTGGTTGCGGCCGCAGAAACCTATATTGGTTTAGTGGAGTTTGGTGTTGGCGTAATCCCTGGAGGCGGCGGTTCTAAAGAAATGGCGCTAAGAGCTCAAGATAAGTTTGAAAAAGGCGATGTTCAACTCAATATTTTACAAGAGTACTTTTTAACTATTGCTATGGCTAAGGTATCTACCTCAGCTTATGAAGCTTTTGATTTGGGTATTTTACAAAAAGGAAAAGACGTCATTGTTGTTAATAAAGATAGACAAATAGCTGTTGCAAAATCTTATGCCAAACTAATGGCAGATGCCGGATATACCCAGCCTGTTAAACGTACTGATATTAAAGTCTTAGGCAAACAAGCCTTAGGGATGTTCATGGTTGGGACAGACTCTATGGAAGACAGCAATTACATTAGCGAACACGATAAGAAAATAGCAAACAAATTGGCCTATGTTATGGCAGGTGGAGACTTGTCTGAACCAGCCCTAGTCAGTGAGCAATATCTGTTGGATTTAGAACGCGAAGCATTTTTAAGTCTGTGTACAGAGCGTAAAACTTTAGAGCGCATTCAACATATGTTAAAAACAGGTAAGCCATTAAGAAACTAAATAGAATTATGTACTAAGTATGAAGTACATAGTTAGCACACAAGTAAAAACGAGTACATGCTGTAAAACAAGTGAAATTTTAATACTTATATAAATAATGCACAGGTTTGAAGATTTGAAAATATGGCAAAAAGCCATGGATATCACAGAAGACTGTTATCGAGTTACGGAAAATTTTCCTAAGAAAGAGACCTACGGACTAACTTCCCAAATAAGGAGATGTGCAGTTTCCATTCCTTCAAACATAGCTGAAGGTGCCGGTAGAAATACAAATGGTGAATTCAGGCAATTTTTAGGCATAGCCAACGGATCCTCATTTGAATTACTAACACAATTATACTTGTCAAAACGATTAAATTTAATAAATGAAGAAAAAGTGAGACCTATTGTACAAGAAGTGATTGAGGTCGCTAAAATGAATTATTCACTTCAAAAATCACTAAATAAGTCTTAATACTTGATACTAAAATCTTAATACCATTATGAGCAAACAAGCTTACATAGTTAAAGCATACAGAACGGCCGTAGGTAAAGCACCAAAAGGCGTGTTCCGATTTAAAAGAGCAGATGAGTTGGGTGCTGAAACCATCCAATACATGATGAAGGAATTGCCTAATCTAGACGTTAAACGTGTTGACGATGTGATTGTTGGTAATGCCATGCCAGAAGGAGCACAAGGATTAAATATGGCTCGTTTTATTTCTTTAATAGGACTAAACAGTGTAGATGTTCCTGGCGTAACCGTTAATAGGTTTTGTTCTTCAGGGATCGAAACCATAGGTATTGCCACTGCTAAAATTCAAGCAGGAATGGCAGACTGTATTATTGCAGGTGGATCAGAAAGCATGAGTTCGGTACCCATGACGGGCTTTAAGCCAGAGTTAAATTACAATACTGTAAAATCTGGTCATGAAGATTATTATTGGGGTATGGGAAATACTGCAGAAGCCGTTGCAAAACAATTTAAAGTGTCTCGCGAAGATCAGGATGAATTTGCATACCAATCGCACATGAAGGCCCTAAAAGCGCAATCTGAAAATCGTTTTCAAGATCAAATTGTTCCTATTGAAGTTGAGGAAACATTTATTGATACCAATGGAAAGAAAGCAACTAAAAATTATACAGTCAATAAAGATGAAGGCCCTCGTAAAGGGACAAGTCTTGAGGCACTTGCAAAACTTCGTCCTGTATTTGCGCAAGGAGGAAGTGTTACCGCAGGAAATTCATCCCAAATGAGTGATGGTGCGGCATTCGTAATGATCATGAGCGAAGCTATGGTCAAAGAACTTAATCTTGAGCCCGTAGCGCGATTGGTCAATTATGCCGCAGCAGGTGTAGAACCAAGAATTATGGGGATTGGTCCAGTAAAAGCAATTCCTAAAGCACTTAAGCAAGCTGGATTAAAACAATCAGACTTAGAGCTTATCGAGTTGAATGAGGCATTTGCTTCACAATCTCTTGCTGTAATTAGAGAACTTGGCTTAAACAAGGATATTGTTAATGTGAATGGAGGAGCCATTGCATTAGGTCACCCATTGGGATGTACTGGTGCAAAACTTTCGGTGCAACTCTTTGATGAAATGCGTAAACGCAATATGAGCGGCAGGTATGGCGCAGTAACCATGTGTGTGGGTACGGGTCAAGGTGCTTGTGGTGTGTTTGAGTTTCTAAGCTAAAGCATCCATCAAAGGAATCCATCAAAAACATGATATAATCAGAAACCAGAACAAATCTACAGTTTAGACTCATTAATCTATCTGTCAAAAATTTATCAAATCTTATGGCAACAACAGAAAAACAATTATTACGAGGCGGACAATTTCTAGTGAAAGAAACAGACTGTCAGGACGTCTTCACTCCAGAAGATTTCACAGAAGAACAAACCATGATGAAAGAAGCGGTCATGGAATTTAATGAAAGAGAAATCATTGCTCACCGTGAGCGCTTTGAGAAAAAAGACTACGCGTATACCGAAGAATGTATGCGTAAAGCTGGTGAACTTGGTTTTTTAGGTGTAGCCGTACCCGAAGAATATGATGGTCTTGGAATGGGCTTTGTCTCTACCGTATTAACTTGTGATTACATTTCATCAGGTACTGGATCTTTTAGTACTGCTTTTGGCGCTCATACGGGTATTGGTACAATGCCAATAACACTATATGGTACTGAAGAACAAAAGAAAAAATACGTCCCTAAATTAGCTACGGGCGAATGGTTTGGAGCCTATTGCCTTACTGAACCTGGTGCTGGTAGTGATGCCAACTCAGGAAAAACGGTTGCAGCACTTTCTGAAGATGGTAAAACCTATACCTTAAACGGACAGAAAATGTGGATTTCGAACGCTGGCTTCTGTAAATTGTTTATTGTATTTGCACGGTTAGAAAAAGACAAAAATATTACGGGTTTTATTGTAGAAAACGACCCTTCTAATGGGATCACCATGGGTGAAGAAGAGCACAAATTGGGTATTCGCGCCTCCTCTACCCGTCAAGTGTTTTTTAATGATACGGTTGTACCTGTAGAAAACATGTTAGCAGGGCGCGGTGAAGGTTTTAAAATTGCAATGAATGCGCTTAACATCGGTCGTATTAAATTGGCGGCCGCTTGTTTAGATTCACAACGTCGTATCTTAACTACAGCTGTTAAATATGCTAATGAGCGTAAGCAGTTTCAAACTAGAATTTCAGATTTTGGCGCTATAAAAGTAAAATTAGCTGAAATGGCTGCTAGTGCGTATGCAGGAGAATCTGCGACGTACAGAGCCTCAAAAAATATTGAAGATCGTATTACATTACGCGAAGAAGCTGGAAACTCTCATCAAGAGGCTGAGTTGAAAGGTGTAGAAGAATATGCCATTGAGTGTTCAATACTAAAAGTGGCGGTATCTGAAGATGTACAAAATTGTGCTGATGAAGGCATCCAGATTTTCGGTGGAATGGGCTTTTCTGAAGACACACCTATGGAAGCCGCCTGGAGAGATGCTCGTATTGCCCGTATTTACGAAGGCACTAATGAGATCAACAGAATGATATCTGTAGGGATGTTAGTTAAAAAAGCGATGAAAGGTCATGTCGATCTTATGGGTCCTGCTCAAGCGGTTCAAGAAGAATTGATGGGTATACCTTCTTTTGACACTCCTGATTATTCTGAATTATTTTCAGAAGAAAAAGAGATGATCAAGAAACTCAAGAAGACTTTTTTAATGGTTGCTGGAGGAGCTGTGCAAAAATACGGTCCAGATCTAGAGCAACACCAACAATTACTTTTGGCTGCTGCAGATATTCTGATTGAAATCTATATGGCGGAGTCTGCTGTTTTGAGAACTGAAAAAAATGCAAAACGTTTTGGGGAAGAAGCGCAGTCTGTTCAAATAGCAATGTCTAAGCTCTACCTATACCACGCTATTGACATCGTTGAAAAGAAAGGAAAAGAAAGCATTATTTCTTTTGCTGAAGGCGATGAACAACGTATGATGCTCATGGGGTTAAAACGCTTTACCAAATATCAAAACTATCCAGATATTGTAGATTTACGTAAAGAGATTGCAGAAAAAGTTAAGGAAGAAGAAAAATATTGTTTTTAAATTTTAGACTAACTCAATTTTTTTAAACAATGAAAGCCAATTCAATTTTTGAATTGGCTTTTTTATTTCCATTTAAATAAAAACGTCCAAAGCAATGAATTAGCTTTGGACGTTTTATAATAGAATTATAGATGTCTACTTAAGGTTGTGAAACCACACCAAGCGTATATAACTGCTCCATTGTTGGCGTATCACTTCCTCCTTCTGGCTCTAAGGTAATACCAAAGGCCTGACTCTCGTTAGCGTTTTCAATACTGAAGATCTTATTCTCATCTTCGTTAAACGTATCGATAGTTCCCAAACTTGTAGGGGTTAATGGATCTAATTTAAGCGACCATAACTGATAAACTTTACCGGCAGGAGCATCTGGTAGACCTTGTGCATCTAGGTAAATGGTATTGTCTTTTTTATTCCAATACACCTTAGCATAGGTATTCTCAAATTGACCTTGACCTCCTAAAGGAACGGCAATGATATCTTTATCTCTAAGGGCATTTAGTAATTCTTTTGAAGATACAAGATCACTCTTGGTATCCTCTAGTTGGGTTTCTAAATAATTCCTTTCAATATTTATATTCGATATTTTAGTTTCCAGCTGTTGATTTTGATTAAGGTTCCATAGCAAGCCAGCTCCAATAATAATAGCCGCAGCCCAGCCCAAATAGGTCACCCAATCGTATCTCGATTTCTCTATAGATACTACTTTCACCTCTTTATCGCCAAGTTTCAACTTGTTTTTAATAAGTCCGAAAATGTGACCATTAGCTCTAGGTGAAATCGCCGCTGTTAATTTTACAATAGCAGCTTCAATCTCTAACACCTCTTGAAGAATTTCTGGATGTTTCAACATGAGGTCGTAAACCTCTTTGTTTTCTTTTTCGCTGAGTTGTCCTGCGACGTAAAGCTCCAAAATTCCCGATTCTATGTATGCGTTTATATCCATTATTTCTCTATTCCACTAACATGGTTCTTAACTGCTTGATGCAATTTCGATTTCTGGTTTTTATAGTTCCGATAGGTATGTTGAGTTCTTCTGAAGTTTCCTTTTGAGTAAATCCTTTAAAGTATAAATAATCAATAATACTCTTGCACTTTTCTCCTAGGGCTTTAACATACTTCTTAATTCCTATAGCGTCTGTTTGGCTGTCGAGACTATCGCTAGTTTCAAGAATATCTACGAAAAAATCTGAGTTAAGGTTTTTTCCTGAGTTCTTAAAGGCCTTAGAACGAGTCTTATCTATAGCCGCATTACGCGCTATGTTCAAAATCCAAGTGAAAAAACGGCCTTTTGATGCATCGTAACTGCTTGAATTATTCCAAGCCTTAATAAAGACATCTTGCATGACTTCTTCTGCAATATCTTGACTTCTTACAATATTATAGATAACGCCATGCATACTATCGCTATACATGTTATATAATACTTCAAAAGCGGACTCATCCTTTTTTTGAAAATTTGAAACTAAAATTTCTAGTTGCATATAGAATCTTGGTAAAATTTATAAATGACCTAAACTCCGTTAAGAACTTAGGTCATCTATACAACATTTAATGTGTTTTATTTTAATTATTCAATGATCCCACCACAACTTACGCGGCTTCCTGCATCACCAGAAGGTTGAGAGGTATAATCGTCTACGCCTTCATGTACAATAATGGCTTTACCCATTACATTTTTAGTATCATCTTCACAACCAAGACACCACTCGTTTGTAGTTGTAGTTACCTCGGCAACACCTTCCGCATTTGCTGTGAAATTTCCTATATCACCTTTATGATATCCTGCTTCATCTCCCCATTTGCCATGTGGCGCTCCTGTTGGGTTCCAATGACCACCAGCTGACTTACCGTCATCTGAAGAACAATCTGCTTTTTCATGAATATGAATGGCATGTTCTCCCTCGCTTAAGCCAGTAAGATTTGCCTTCATCATAACTTCTCCATTTTCTTCTGTAAATGTTACGCTACCAGTCACATTACTGCCACTTTTTGATTCTAAAGCAAAAGTCACAGTTTTCGCTTCTTCCATTTCTTCCATGTCCATGTCCTTTTCATCAGTCATCTCCATGTCATCCATATCATCTGCATTCTCTTTCTTTTCACTTTTGCAGCTCATACACATGCTGAATACAACTAAAGCAGCGCCTAACATATAATTTTTCATAATTTTTGATTTTTGTGGTTAATTAAAGTTGAAATATACTCATTTAATAAGTTGAACCGAAATTATTAGAATTCTAATTCATTCTCTATCACTATTAAAAAAAAAGTTAACGCATATTCTAAAATAGACACAAAGAATTTTAAACATCAGCTTTACGTTAAATATTCATTAAATGCTTTGAAGTTTCTAAGGAATAGACTTACTTAAGAACTTATCAAAAACTCAACCTTATAACAACCATGAAGAAAATAATTGTACCTATTGATTTTTCTAAATATTCTGAATATGCTTTAGAGAGTGCTGCACTTCTAGCAAAACGACATAATGCTGAAATATTGGCGCTTCACATGCTCAATATAGACAAAGACAGTTTGACCAACTCAGAAGATCAACAGAATGAGCAAGTCGTATTTTTTATGAAATTGGCAGAGCAGAAATTTCATGCTTTTCTAGAAAAAGATTTTTTAAAAGATGTTAACGTAACCCCTATAGTGAAGCATTTTAGAGTGTTTAGCGAAGTGAGTGACGTGGCTGAAAATCACAGTGCAGATCTTATTGTAATGGGATCTCATGGTGCAAGCGGACTTTCAGAAGTTTTTGTTGGCTCTAATACCGAAAAAGTGGTGAGACACTCTAAAATTCCTGTTTTGGTAATTAAACAAAAACCAGCTCATATGGATTTTAAGAGCGCTGTTTTTGCCTCAGACTTTAAAGATGAAAGTATTAGCGCTTACAAAGCGGCTCAAAATTTATTCAATATTTTCGGCTCAAAAATTCACTTACTTAACGTCAATATCCCAGGGCAAGGGTTTAAAAGTTCTACAGAATTAGAGCAGCGTGTTGCGCAGTTTCTTGAAAAAGCAGACGGCAATCTTGATCGCATAAATGATATTAATTATGTTTCAGATTATTCCGTAGAAAAAGGAATTCTGAATTTCTCTAACCTAGTTGGCGCAGATCTTATTGCAGTACCTACTCACGGGCGTAAAGGTTTGGCTCATTTCTTTAGCGGAAGTATTTCCGAAGATGTCGCAAACCACTCCAACATACCTGTTTTGACATTCAAGATTGATAAATAATCTAGAATTTTAAATATAAAAAAAGCTCGTGACGAAATCACGAGCTTTTTTATTTAAGACCAGATCTTACGTTTGACTAATCGATTTCAAACATTTTAATTTCCTTAAACGCACTCAGCTGTAACGCACTCATATCATTACGATATGCTTGCCATTCGGTTTTAAAAAAATCATTTGTAGCTTTTAGCGCTTCTTCAAGTGAGACTTTTGCATTTTTTATCAAAGTTGTTTCTGTTTCTGTCATTCCGTTTTGCCTTGAACTCACATATCCCCTAGCCTGCCCAAGTAACTCCATGGGCGTTACTTCTGGATTTCTAGTAATACCTTGACGCTTGTCTTCCTTACCTAAAAAGGTATCGATAAGACTGTCCAGTTGTTTTACAATTTCCGAAGATGCTTTAATCTCATCTTTATAAACAGTTTTATCTAAGTCTTTTAATCGCTTTTGATAATCTACCGCTATCGTTTTATTCTCCACTAACTGTTCTACTGCCTGCGCTGCAGTTTCCTGCATCTCCTCAAGTTGCTTCATTGCGGTATATACAGCCTTTAAATTTTCGGTAGAAACCTCTAATCTAGGATCGGACTTGACCTCTATAAATTCTTCGGAAGTTTGATCTCCAAAGCTTAAAACAGCTTTGTAAGTCCCAGGCAACACAGAGACGCCACCAGGCTCAGTGGTTCTTTTTCTTATTCGTCTTGAAGGCCGATCTACACCAGTCTCATCCATGTACCAGGTCCATTTAAAAAGACCGGTAGAGTCTGGAGCCTTAGTCTTCAAAGTCCTTATAAGACGGTCTTGATCATAAATTTTTAAATACAGCGAATCCCATTTCACCACATTCTCACTGATCTCATCTATAACTGCTTCTTTATCTTCATCCGCTTCTAGATCCTCTTCAGATTCAGAATCGTTATCATCGTTCTCTTCGGAAATTGGATTTGATTCATCAATTTTTACATAATAGGAGAATTGGGCACCGTAACCTCTGTTCTCACCATGATACATAGCATCAGCTCCAAAACGACTGCCTGTAGGTTCTTGATAAGCGGCTTGATACGCCGTTGGCGGCTCAAATAACTTTAATTTAGAGGTTATGAGGTTATGATCTTTTGCAAATGCTCTTAATGGTCTAATATCATCTAAAACCCAAGCAGCTCTTCCGAAGGTACCAATAACCAAATCATGTTCTCTTGGATGAATCACCAAATCCTTAACCGATACTGTTGGGAACCCATTGGTCCATTTCGTCCATTTTTGTCCTGCGTTGAAGGATACATAAAGCCCATCATCAGTGCCTAAAAACATCAAATTGGGCTCCATAGGATCTTCAATAATACAAAGCGCGTAGCTCTCAACATCTTCAGCATCTACAATACGATCCCAAGTCTTTCCGTAATTTTTGGTTCGATAAGCGTATGGTGTATAATTAAACTTTCTATAATCATTGGCAATGAGCAAGGCCTCTCCCTTGTTTGTATGAGACGCTTTTATTTGAACAATCCAGCTACCTTCAGACAAGTCTTTGATGTTTTTAGAAACATCATTCCAACTGTTTCCGCCATTGGTGGTGTAATGAATTTTACCGTCATCGGTGCCTACCCAAAGCATGTCCTTCTCTACTGGTGAAGGCTCAATTACTAAAATGGTGGTATAATTTTCTGCTCCCGTGGCATCCATGGTGAGTCCGCCGCTTTCAGATTGCTTTTGTTTTTCAGGGTCGTTGGTTGTGAGGTCTGGAGAAATAATGTCCCAGGTTTCGCCTTTATCTGTAGATTTATGAACAAACTGACTTCCGAAGTAAATGGTACTCGTATCAAACGGGTCGCTATTAATGGCTGAGTTCCAATTAAAACGCAAGGCTACATTAGGGTCGGGATGGGTTGGTTTTACCCCATAATTATTACCGGTTTGCCAATCGTACCTGCTTACGTAGCCTTGCTGACTCATGGACCAGCCGTATCTCGAATCATCCTTATCTGGCACGACGTCAAATCCGTCACCAAAACTAATTTCTTGCCAATAGCTATTTCTAATGCCCTGAGAACGCCAAATGTATGCAGGGCCGCGCCAAGACCCATTGTCCTGCATGCCGCCATAAACATTGTATGGAATCTCATTATCAACATTGATGTGATAAAACTGTGCTACGGGTAGATTGCCTATAAATCGCCATGTCTTCCCTCGATCATGAGTGATGTTTAGGCCGCCATCATTGCCATCAATCATAAAGGTACCATCGGTGGGGTGTATCCACCACGCATGATGATCGGGGTGCACTCCATTACTTACACCATAGGCCGGCATCAACTGGGTAAAGTTTTTTCCGCCATCTTCAGACACGTTGATATAAGTGAACACAGAATACACGCGATTTTCATTTTGCGGATCTACATAAATTTCAGAATAATAAAAAGGCCGATTGCCAATATCCTCCTTATCGTTAATTTTTTTCCAATTAAAACCACCATCCTCACTTTTGTAAAGTGCATTTTTCTTAGCTTCTACGAGTGCATAGACTATTTTAGGGTCACTCGGCGCTATGGCCACACCAATACGACCGAGCTCTCCTTTAGGAAAACCATCTGTTTCCTTAATTTTTTTCCAAGTTTTACCGCCATCGTGGGTCATATGCAGTCCTGAACCTTCTCCACCAGATTTAAAAAACCATGGTTCTCGTTGATGTTCCCAAAGCGCCGCAATAAGTTTATTTGGATTGCTCGGGTCCATAACCAAATCTGCTGCTCCGGTTTTGTTATTAGCAAACAGTATTTTCTCCCAAGTCTTCCCCCCATCAACAGTCTTAAAAACACCTCTTTCAGGATGTTCTCCCCAAGGGGAGCCAATTGCTGCAGCATAAACAACATCTGGATTGGTAGGGTCTATCACTACGCGATGGATGTGTCTGGTATTTTGTAATCCCATAGAGTTCCAGCTTTTGCCACCATCTAGGGATTTGTAAATGCCAAAACCGCCATTTAAAGAGTTTCTTGGGTTGCCTTCTCCCGTCCCTACCCAGATCACACTTGGATTAGATTGCTGAATGGCCACCGCACCAATAGAGGCGGTTACCTGTTCTTCAAAAATAGGTTTCCAAGTAATGCCGCCAGATTCACTTTTCCATAGTCCGCCAGATGCCGTACCCGCATACATGATGTCAGGATTAGAGTGTACAACATCTATAGAAGTAACACGGCCAGACATGCCACCAGGGCCAATATTACGAGGTGTTTTGTTTTTTAAAAGATCTAATGAAATGTCTTGTGCAAAAAGCGAAAAAGATGCCAGAAGAAGCATTGCTAATAGTTGGTTTTTCATTCTTGATGAGTTTATTTGATCTAAAGATAAACAAAACTTATAACTGGATTCTTAAATTTGATGTTAATGCCTTTTATTCCGAAGGAAATTAGTCGTAATTTTATAAGGCAATGAAAAAAGAAAACCCACAAAAAAAGGGCTTTGTATTTAAACCTTACGAAGCGCCTAATCTGTCTCCTTTTGATAAATTATTTGAAATTTTCAAGGAACTGATTACCCATACTTCTGGCGATTTTGATGAAGCTATTGATTGGCTCCGTCAATTAGATAAGGAATATGAGCTCACAACAGCAGAATATACCATAGACGATTTTATTGAAGACCTTAAGCAAAAAGGATACATCAAAGAAGAAATTGATCCTGATGGTAATGGAAACGGCATGGCCATTACAGCCAAAACCGAAAGAGCGATACGGCAACAAGCGCTAGAGCATATCTTCGGAAAAATCAAACGCAGTGGTCAAGGCAACCATAAAAGTAAAAGCACAGGTATTGGCGATGAGCATACCGGTGATTTTAAAAACTATCAATTTGGTGATGCCCTAGATAAAGTGTCCATGACCGAAAGTTTGAGAAATGCTCAAATTAATCATGGCATTGGCGATTTCAATCTTACTGAAGATGACCTCGTTGTAGAAGACACCTTACACAAGTCTCAAATGAGTACGGTGCTGATGATTGACATTAGCCATAGTATGATTCTCTATGGTGAAGATCGTATCACGCCTGCTAAAAAAGTAGCGATGGCGCTCGCCGAGTTGATCACAACACGCTATCCTAAAGACACTTTGGATATTATTGTCTTCGGAAACGACTCGTGGCAGATTGAAATCAAGGATTTACCTTATCTCAAAGTTGGCCCATACCACACCAATACGGTTGCTGGATTGCAATTGGCAATGGATTTATTGAGAAGAAAGCGAAATACAAACAAGCAGATTTTTATGATTACGGATGGTAAACCTAGCTGTTTGCGAATGCCAGACGGGCAATATTACAAAGATAGCAATGGCCTAAATCCATACATCACCAATAAATGTTATGCAATGGCAGGCCAAGCCAGAAAATTGCATATTCCCATAACCACCTTTATGATTGCCCAAGATCGATATTTGATGCAATTTGTACAGGAATTCACTCGGGCAAACCAAGGTAAAGCCTTCTATACTGGTCTTAAAGGTTTGGGTGAAATGATATTTGAAGATTATGAGACCAATAGAAAAAAGAGGATTAAAGGATAAAAATAGATTCAGTATAAAAGAATCACTACAAAAGAAAAATTAGAAAATGAAAATAGATCATATAAATACATTAGCTGAATTAAAAGCATCAGGATATCAATCAAAATCTATTAAGGATGAATTGCGAGATAACTTGATTCAGAAAATAAAAAATAAAGAAGCAACCTTTGAAGGGGTACATGGCTATGAAAATACCGTAATCCCTGAACTGGAGCGCGCCATCTTATCAAGACATAACATTAATTTATTAGGTCTTCGTGGTCAAGCAAAAACACGTTTAGCACGTTTGATGCTCAACCTTTTAGATGAGTATATTCCCTATGTTGATGGTTCAGAAATTAACGATGACCCCTTACAGCCCATCTCAAGATTTGCCAAAGAACGCATTGCAGAAGAGGGAGATAAAACGCCTATTGCTTGGCTGCATAGAAGCGAACGTTTTGCTGAAAAATTAGCAACTCCAGATGTTACTGTTGCCGACCTTATTGGCGACGTAGACCCTATAAAAGCTGCTAATCTTAAATTGAGTTATGCCGACGATCGGGTAATTCATTACGGGATGATCCCAAGGGCCAATCGATGTATATTTGTAATTAATGAACTTCCTGATTTACAGGCAAGAATTCAAGTGGCACTGTTCAACATTTTACAAGAAGGCGATATTCAAATTAGAGGCTTTAAACTAAGATTACCTCTAGATGTTCAATTTATATTTACAGCCAATCCAGAAGATTACACCAATAGAGGTAGCATTGTTACCCCTTTAAAAGATAGAATTGGGAGTCAGATTTTAACTCATTATCCTACAGACATTGAAACAGCTCGACTCATCACTGAGCAAGAGGCAAAAACCGTTGAAGCTCAAAAAAGTGCGATATTGGTTCCAGATTTAGCAAGAGACTTATTAGAGCAAATTGTTTTTGAGGCTAGGGACAGTGAATTTATTGATGCCAAAAGTGGGGTTAGTGCGCGACTAAGCATTACCGCATTAGAGAATTTATTGAGTACTGCAGAGCGGAGAGCTTTAAGAGCTGGAGATGACACCACAACATTACGCTTAAGCGATTTTGTTGGGATCATTCCATCCATCACAGGTAAAGTAGAATTGGTGTATGAAGGTGAACAAGAGGGTGCTGCTATGGTGGCTTACAATCTTATCGGCGAAGCTGTGAAGAGCCTTTTCCCAGAATTTTTTCCGAAGATTGAAAAACTCAAAAAGGATACCGATGAAACGCCTTACGACGATATCATCTCGTGGTTTTTTAACCAACAAGACGGTTTCGAAATTTTAGATGATCTAAGAGATAAAGAGTATAAGGCTTTATTGGATGCTGTATCTCCATTAAACGATTTATTGGCAGCACATCAGCCAAATCTTAAAAGAGAAGACAGCTATTTTGTAAAAGAGTTTGTGTTATGGGCCCTAGTGGAATTCAAACAACTGAGCAAATACAGATTTACAGAAGGCATTCAGTTTAAAGACCCTTATGGCAGCTACATAAGTGGCATCTAAATAACTAAAAAAGGGAAGCCATGCGGCCTCCCTTTTTTTTATGTTATAAATTCTGCAATTATTGTGGCTTAAACAATGTACGTTGATCGGTGATTCCTTTTTTAAGATTCTCACAGAGCAGTAGTGCCTTATCAATTCGCTTTTGAGAATTCTTGATTCTAATAATCGTATAGATAATACTGCGCTTTTTTCCTGCAGTGAACGATTCAAAAATCCTGAAAGCCTCTACGTCTGTCTTAAACACCTCATCTAATTCTTCTGGCATTTCCACGCCGTATTTCGAGGTATCTTCAATTAATTGCATTTCAAAATAATCATTTTGAAATAAGCCTAATTTTGCTTGATTGCCCTTACTGAACATCATCCTATAATCACCAGTATTTTTATCCTTGCGTAAAGCCGCATAGACTTCTAGAGACTTATCTTGGTGCTGAAATTTAACCTTAAAGCGATTTCTCTTTTCCTTCGGAAAAACCTCAACAATCTCTGATGGCACATAAAGATGATGTTGGTCTAATAATCCTACACTAAAACGGTCACTCTTCATCATTTCAAATACTTATCGTGTCTTTTTATTTTGTTCACAAAGGCGTATTATTTCTACAATGCGTGATTGTCGAGTCGTTTCTCTTTTTGCTTGATTTAACCAATACAAATAGCTCTTTCGATAAGAGGTTGAAAAATTGGTATAATTTTCAAACGCGATCAGATTCTTATTAAAGGCCAATTGTAGATCCTTTGGAATAATCCCATTTTCAACATCATCAAGAGCTTTCCAACTCCCGTTTTCTTTAGCTACTTGAATTGCTCTCGATCCACTTTCTTGAATTAAACCCTTATCCGTCAGTTCATCAATGTAACTTTTGTTTAAAGCGCTCCACGCACTTTTGGGTTTTCTGGGACAGAAATATTGTCGACGTTTACCATTACCCAAACCTTTTACAGTAGAATCGATCCAACCATAGCATAAGGCTACTTTTACAGCCTCCTCCCAGCGCATGGAATCTTTATCATGATCAACCTTATAGAAAATCAAATAGACACCCTTGTATAACTTATGATTTTGATGGAGCCAATCGCGCCAATGTTCATCCGTTTTAAAATATAACTCCTCAATCATTTTTAACAATTTCCCATTTTATAAAATCGGTGCTTTTTTTAGAATCTAAAACAAAGGGTATCGAAACAAATTTAAAAGGTTCACTTTTAAATACTGCAAAATGTAAATGAGGCTCAGTTGACCAACCCGTATGACCCGAAATTGCTATAGGTTCACCCACCTCAACAAAATCGTTAACTTCAATGAGTGCTCCATTAGTATCTAAATGTACATATTGGCTAAAAGTGCCATCGTTGTGATACATAGTAATGTAATTGGCAAAATCTCGGTAAGATGCATTGGTGCCTTGTTTGTAATTGTGTGATACAACTCCTACAACAAATCCTTCTCTTGCCGCACAGATGGTATCACCAATTGGAATTTTGAAATCTAATGCGTATTTAGAAAAATCAGTGTTATGAGTGAAATTGGTGCTGTTACCTTGTAAAATTTTATACGATTTACCACGAGAAAAAGGGGGTTGATAACTATAGAGTGAGTCGTAAGCTATTAATTCTGGATTGCCATACGCTGTTTTAAATTTAAACGTTTTCAAAATTTGGAGTGTATCCATTACTTTTGAATTAATTTTTGATAGCAATACAGTATCGTTTGGATTAAGAACAAAGGTCTTACCCAAATCACCATTTTCATTTTCTACAGCTATTTGATAAGGTGCGTGCAGCTCATTTATTGCTGAAATATTAATAGAATCATCAATTTGATTAAAAATTATGTAGTTTGGTGTTTTAAGTTTATCAGAACATGAGAAAACGAAGCCCAAGACTATAATAAATATTAAGTAGCGCATAATTCTACTTCAAAATAGCATTTGGAAACACAACTACACTTTCAAAGCCGTCCTCACCAACAGAAGCCACTCCAAAAAAGAAATTATCGATAACAATGCCTTCTAAAGTAAATTCATTTACATCTTCTACATATCTACTATAATCCCAAGTTGGAGACGTAGTATCTCGCCAATAAATTTTATACCCTTTTGCTCCCTCTACGGGAGTCCATTTTAATTTAGCCGAGGGCTCAACAATCCCGCCGATAGCCACTTCTGATGGCGCTGGAGGTGCAGATGCTATACTCGCCATTGCAATGGCATTAACCGCAGTCAATTTTTTTACATATGAAAAATTGACGTGTTCAAACGTATCTCCATAATCAATACCATTTTCAGTGCGAATATCTTGATGTTGTTGTGTATAGTTCTCGTGAGCTTCCATAATTCGGATGCCGGAGAAACCAGCATCGTTAAAAGGTCTATGGTGCCCACCACGTCCAAATCGATCTAATCTGTACACCATCATAGGGTTCATTTCTGGCATGTACGTTTCTGTAGTTTTATGAACGTAACGTGCTAATTGTCTCGATATCCCATCGACTTCGCCACCGTAAAAACGTCTCGCATTTCGCTGTTGTTCGGTTTCGGTTGGAGGCACAGGCTCTGAGAAAATCCTAAATGTTCTATTATCAATTACGCCATCAACGCCTTTAATATTTCCAATCATGTCATTATTAAGCACACCAATAATTTCCCAATTACTTTCTTTAGCATACTCAGCAAGACCTTTTCCGCCATATAACCCTTGTTCTTCTCCTGAAAGCCCTATATATACAATGCTATTTTCAAATTGATATTGAGATAGCACTCGAGCAGCTTCCATTGTACCGGCCATTCCAGTAGCGTTATCATTTGCCCCGGGAGCATCTGACGTAAAATCATTTGGGTCTGAAACACGAGAGTCAATATCGCCACTCATTATAATATAACGGTTAGGGTATTTGGTGCCCTTCTGAACAGCCACAACATTAACGACCATGACATCTCTAGTAATGCGACTATTATCATCTTTCTCCACCTTGTTTTTTTGATAAAACACATTCAGGCAATTATTACAATCACTAGAAATGGACTCAAACTCTTTTTTTACCCATCGCCTTGCTGCCCCAATACCTCTAGTTTCAGAAACCGTATCACTTAGCGTATGACGCGTACCAAACTCCACTAAAGTCTTGACATCGCTTTCTAAACGTTCTTCGGAAACGGCATCGATAACATCGTATATTTTTTGGTTGGTTTGAGCCGAAAGACAAAGTGTCGACAGCATTAAAAAAACGAATGATCTTAAAATGGTATTCTGCATTGATTTTATATTGAACTATTAAATAAGTATGAATTATTGCCAATTAGTAGCTATTATTACTGTAAACTTCCGTCATTTCTATGACTATTAAAGCAAGGGACGTTTTACTCTTTAATTCCAAAGATAAAAATTTGACTAAAAAATTATTCTACAAACTTTTTCAAAACCGTTCTCACTTCGTCGGTGTTTTTAACATAGTACTTCGCCGCAGTTTTCTTAAAGCCTACCTTAACCGTATAAGCTGTTTCCGGAAGTTCTTCAAACATATATTCATCGGTCCAATCGTCACCAATACAGAACATGAAGTCGTAATTATTAGCGGTTAACAATCGAGATGAAGCTCTTCCTTTATTAACGCTACTACTTTTTATTTCGATGACCTTGTTTCCTTTTAAAACAGACAAGTCATTATTAGAAGTTAAACTGGTCAACACCGTATCGATCTCAATGGTTCGAATTTGAGCGAGCTCGGGATCGGCTTTTCTATAATGCCAAGCCAATGAGTATTTTTTCTCCTCTATAAAGGTCCCTGGAGTTCTGTCTACAAACGTCTCTAAGATGGGTTTGATGTTCTCCATCCAGTCATTTTTAAGTCGTTCTAAGGCTTCCCACTGATGATCCTTCGTTTTAAGCCAAACGCCGTGATCGGTAATCAATTTGTAATCTTCATCTCCAAACCACTCAGTAAAGGTTTCTCTATCACGTCCACTAATAATGACCACGTCATTTTTTGGATTCGATTGCAGTTGATCCAAAAGCTTATACAATTGTTGATCTGGACTTGCTTCCTTGGGATTATCCTTAAATCCTGCCAAGGTTCCATCATAATCCAGCAGAAACAATCGGTTTTCTGATTGTTTGAAACCAGCGTACATGCGCTCCTGTACCTTTTCATCCAATCGTTCTGCTGCAATCACTGCACCTAAATGTTTTGTAGCATGAAGCGATTTCATAAATTCTTCGGCCCATTTTTCTACGGTATAACGTTTTAATCGCTTCTGTAATATTTTCATACGAGATTGTTGTTCCTCTATTGGCATTTCCAATGCATACTTTAAAGTATCGGCAATCTGTTCGAAATTGTTAGGATTGATCAGCATGGATTCATTCATTTCTTTTGAAGCTCCTGCCATTTCACTTAAGATGAGTACACCGTCTTGTTCCGTTCTTGTGGCGACATATTCTTTAGCTACCAAATTCATCCCATCACGTACGGGTGTAATCATGGCAACATGCGAAGAGGTATATAAATCAATCAGATTTTCAAAAGGCATAGACCTATAAAAGTACCAGATTGGCGTCCAGCTTACAGTTGAAAACTCGCCATTTACACGCCCTACAAGTTCATCGGTATCACGTTTCAGCTTTTGATATTGAGGTACATTAGAACGTGATGGCACAGCCAACATGATCAAACGTACCTTTTCTTTATATTGTGGGTATTTTTTTAAAAAATATTCAAAAGCTCGAATCCTATTAGGAATACCCTTAGTATAATCCATACGGTCTATGGACAAAATCATTCTGGCATCAGGACTTGAGTTGATGTGATCATCCAATCGCTTTTGAAGTTCGCTTTTTTCTTCAGCTTTTTGTTTGATAGCAGAATCATGAAATTTGTCATAATCAATGCCCATAGGAAATGAATCGACCTTTACAATGCGATCATGATAGGTGATTTCATTAAAATTAACATCAAGTCTTAAGATCCTTTTTACCGAACTTAAAAAATGTCGCTCGTAATCATAGGTGTGAAATCCAATCAAATCTGCTCCCAACATACCGTGCAATAATTCTTCACGCCATGGAAAAGTCCTGAAAATCTCATAAGACGGATATGGAATATGTAAAAAGAACCCAATAGTTGTATTCGGTTTCTTGTCTTTAATAAGTTTTGGTAAGAGCAATAATTGGTAATCATGAACCCAAACAGTATCTCCATCTTCAACATGCTCCAAAACCTTATCTGCAAATTTCTGATTCACTTCTTTATAAGATTCCCAATAATCATTTTCAAATTCGGTAAACTCCATAAAATAATGAAACAGCGGCCATAACGTTCTATTACTAAATCCGTAATAAAAATTCTCGAGATCATTTTGTGTCAATGATACCGCATCACATTTGGCTTCCTTGACCATTTTTTTCACTTCTTTGCTTTGCTCCTCATTCAGTTCTTCTTCAGTGAGCCCAGACCAACCAATCCAAAGACTATTACCATCGTTGTGTACCGATTTAAGTCCTGTGGCAAGACCTCCAACACTTGGTTCAACTTGGAGTTTATCATGGTCTAATTTGATCTGTAAAGGGAGTCTGTTAGAAATAATTATCGTTTTATTCATCTTTGAAGCTTTGATTTTTTGAAGGATTTTCGTTAATTTAAGAAAAATTGGTTTGAACAGAAAACAATCTTCGAATTGTGTTAAAATTAAGTTTAAATCGGTCAACGTACAATCCATAAACATTAAAATTTGATTAAGAATTTAGACTACGGCATTATAGGAAATTGCAGAAGCGCTGCACTCATCTCAAAAACAGGCTCTTTAGATTGGTGTTGCTTACCAGAGTTTGACTCCTCTTCGGTGTTCGCAAAACTCCTAGACGATGAGATCGGTGGGAGCTTTAGCTTTTCGGTTTCAGAAGATTATGAGATCACTCAAGCTTACATAGAAAACACCTGTATTTTAGTAACCCGTTTTTCTACGGAAAAGGATAGTTTTGAAATCCACGATTTCATGCCCCGTTACAAAAAAGACACCAATGATTATTACGCGCCACCGGAAGTCGTACGATATATCAAACTTTTAAAAGGAACGCCGGAATTTAAGGTCAATTACAACCCGAAATTAGAGTATGCGCTAGGCAACACCAACACTTACGTGAAAGAAGATTTCATAGTAAGCCTTACCGATAAAGAACGTTATGATACTTTATTTCTTTATACCAGTTTTGACAAGAAAGCTGTTGTTGAAGGGCATCCCATTCAATTAAAAACAGACGGCTTTTTTCAATTTGGTTATAACGAAAAACTATTTGTTCCTACCATCAATAAAATTGATTTAGAGCGGGAACGCACTAAAGTGTATTGGCTCAACTGGATGACTAGAACACCTAGCTATGCGCTTTATAATGAACAGATTTCAAGAAGCGCAATGACCCTCAAGCTTTTAAGTTATGAAAAAACAGGAGCTGTTTTAGCTGCTGCAACAACGTCACTTCCTGAAACCATTGGAGAGGTTAGAAATTGGGATTACCGTTTCTGCTGGATTCGTGATGCCTCTATGGTTATCAAGGTTGTGTCGCAATTGGGCCACAAACGCATGGCGAAACGCTACTTAGAGTTCATCACCCACTTGATCCCTGAAAAGGATGAAAAACTCCAAATCATGTATGGCATTAATGGTGAAAAAATATTGACCGAATTAAAGCTAGACCACCTCAGCGGTTATATGGGTTCTAAACCTGTACGCATTGGTAATGCAGCATATTCACAACGTCAAAATGATATTTACGGGATTTTGATGGATGTCATTCATCAGCAGTTGGTGAAGTTTAAAACCGATATTGAAAATGGCGAAGAACTTTGGGCTATTACTAAGGGTATTGTTTGGGTAGTAAGCAAGCACTGGAAAGAGGCTGATAAAGGCATATGGGAATTTAGAACGGAAGACCGACACTTCACCTTTTCTAAAGTGTTATGTTGGGTTGCCATAGATAAGGCGATTAAAGTGTCTAAAATTTTAGGAAAAACTCATAAGCTTGAAAAATGGCTTCCGTTAGAGGCCGAAATACGTAAGGATATTATGGATAATGCTTGGAATGAAGACGTACAAGCATTTACTCAAAGTTATGGTAGCACAGATTTGGACGCCGCTGTATTACTCATGGAGCCTTATGAGTTTATAGATGCTAAAGATCCAAAATATGTGAGCACTGTTAAAGCTATAGAAAAGGAATTAAGTAATGACGGCCTGCTCTACCGCTATAAAAATCAGGATGATTTTGGTTTACCTTCCTCCTCCTTTACCATTTGTACCTTTTGGTTTATCAATAGCTTGTTCAAAATTGGTGAAGAACAAAAAGCCAAAAAACTCTTTGATCAATTATTGAGCTATAGCAATCATTTAGGATTATTTAGTGAAGATATTGACTTTAAAACAAAGCGTCTGTTGGGTAATTTCCCTCAAGCGTATTCGCATTTAGCACTTATAGAAACTGCTATCAATCTTTCGACCATTACTCAGGAAGAATCGGTAATGGAATCTATTAACAGCTAAATTATAGCAAAATTTAGAAACCATCAAGCCACATTTATACGATGCTTAAAATCGGGTATTTGTGGCTTTTTCAATATCAATTTTTTAGAATGTATTTTAGATGATTAAAGTGAAGGCAATTACTGATACTAAACCTTATATTTAATGGTAAATTCCACTAGAATCCTTTATTAAAAACGATAATTAAATAGGTCTATATCTTTTGAAAATGTGCTTTAGATATTGTAATATTTCATTCTCGGGTATAATCAAACGCTACAATTTCAACATCTCCTTCTTCGTTTTTGATATCTACAAAAACAGTCATTTTGGTATCACTGACTTTCTCAAAGGTCATTCCCTCAAAGACAACCTTATGAGCAGTAATCTCTTTTAAAGGAAAATCAATGGTTTCATTTTTAGTTTCCCAGCCTTTTAGATTCTTATCAAAATGTTTGAGCTGCAACAGCAAGGAATTGTCAACTTCTTTAATGATTTCAATTTCATAAAAAGTCACTTCCCCTTCGTTAATCAATTTAAAACTCGCCATCATTGAGCCACCTGAGGGTTGGCTCCATATTTCTTCAGTAATACCGCCAAAAGCCTCGCCTCGCCAGGTACCTGCAATCCATGCTATATTTTCCAACTTGGGTTCTAACTGGGATGGTTTTTCTTGAGCCTGAGATGGAATAGAAGACCCCAAGAATAACATCAATAGAAAAAGCTGCTTCATGATTTTAATATTTATTTTACAAAAGTTACACTTTTAATCAATCCGTTTTCCACTTCATAAATGGCTACGGCGAAAAAAGTATTGCCATTAGCGGTTAACTTTTCCTTGTCAATCACCTTATTTCCTATGACGGTACGGTTTTCTAGCGCAGCATACAAATCTGGCGTATTTTCAAAAAAATCAGCGTAACGCTCACGAAGTTGCACCTTTCCTTCTGAAATCAATTCATTTGGATAATTATACAGTTTAACATCCTCTGTATATGTTTCTAAGAACATATCAATGTCTTGATAATTATAGGCATCTAACTGCTGCTGTACAATAGCATCAGGCGTTTCAGGATCATAATCAAGAACATACTCCCCAACAATGGCTATTTTCTTTCCGTTAGGACTTATCGCCAATCTTGTGACATTTGTTATGCCAAAATTATCAAGAGTGGCAACAAGTTCCCAATCACCGCGTTTTTTCAGATTATGGGCGTAAATCTTATGGCCTTTACCAGAAAACGCAATTTTCTCATTAAGCCAGACCATGTCTTCCACGTTTGGCATCATTTCAAAAAGAGCCTCGGCCTCAAGTTCGTCTAAATCAAAACTCATGAGCTGCCAAGGATTACTGTTTTTATCTACAAAACTGAACAAAGGATCTTTACGTTCACTAGGTATTTTAAACAAAGATCTACCCACGTGATCCACTAAATCTTTATGCTTTTTAAAACGAAAATCTGAAACCGTAAGCGTTAGATTCTCATCTTTTAAAATCGAGGAGATCACAATGTTTCGGTTAAGCCATAAATGATAGCCGATAAGGATATCATCAATAAGCATAAGAGGTTCTAGTTTTACTAAAATATCATATTGCAACAGGCGTTGATTTTCATCTTTCTCTAATGTAACTGCAGAAAATGCATTTTGAAATGGAATTTTTAATGGTGAGTATTCATTAAATTCGGTATCTGTGAGCCAAGTTGTTTCCGCATTATTCAAATTGTAAGATCTTATATCGGTTTGATCATTACGTGTAGAGGCGAACAATACCAATGTATCATTATAGAATGAAGGTTGGTTATCATATCCTGGACTATCAGAAATATTTTTAAGATTGAAAAGTCTAAGACTGTCTTTACTAAATTCAAAGTCAAACAAAAACACCTCAGTATCTGGTTGAGCATGAATCAAAAATGTTACGAATAAAAAAATGAGAGGGAGTAGAGGTCTATTCATAGATGTCACATTTCCGATAAAGATAAAAAAGAATTTGATTTGGCTGTTTATGAAAGGATAGCGCGCACTATTTTTCGTCAAAATCACAAACTTAAATCTATTAAAAAAGAAAACACCTGTTCACAGACTCAGAACAGGTGCTTTCAACTAACAAAAAAACTCTAAAAATACCACATATCTCTACATGGTATGTCGTTGTAGAATCTACTATTTCTTTATGTTAGCATTTACTAATAACTCCCTCAAATCATTAGCAAATTCTCTAATTTTTTAAAATTTATAGGCAATACTGCCTCTTACAAAAAATGGTGTTCCCGGTGTAAAATGAATTTCCTCAACAGGCATTGCCTCATTTTGAAGTCGGGATTCTGTAGCAAATTGGGTTTCATTCCAGTCTACATCAAATAGGTTTTCAACGATTAGTCCCAAAGTTATTTTATTAAAACTATAATTGACATTAAAATCTGTGACAAAATAACCTTCTGCCACAATACTATTATCCTCATTCGCTGGTCTATCGTCAATATATCTGTAGCGTAATCCTCCTGAAAACCCATCGAGATCATTAACCGAAAGTCCGCCTGCCATCGTGAAATCTGGTGCTAATGGAATAAAATCTTCTCCATCAACAACCTCTAAACTTCTAGCTTTTGTATAGGTAGCATCAGTATCAAAATACAACCAATCATTAAATTGGTAGCGCAGCCCAAGATCTATACCAAAGCGTTCTGTCTTTCCGCTAGGCTCAACAATACCGGCATCTCCAACATACACGAACTCTTGTTCTAAAAACAAATACCATAAGGCCGTGTTCACAACTAATCTTGAAGTGGGTTTCCAAATATCTCCCACATCCAAACCATAGGCTTTTGGCAGAATATCCTTACCTAAATTACTCACTACAACACGGGTATCGTTAGAATGAAAACCTATTCCCGATTTTACAAAAAATTGTAAATTTTCTTTGGCGTCGTAGAAAAAATTCAATTTAGGACTCACTCTTGTTTTTGTTTCAGAAAGTAAGGTATAGACATCTTGAAGCTTATCATTATATATAAAATTGAAATAATCCAATCTTAGACCTGGTGCCATCCTAAATTTTCCGAACTCAAACTCAGCGTTGACAAATCCGTCAATATTAGTCTGATTGATATCTCCCAACTGAATTTGCTCTAATGTAGTGCTTCTATTAAGAGTTCTCGACAGCTCCACATCATCAATAACGTCATGTCTAAAACCAAGTCCAGAGGTCACCGTTATAGGCGCAGCTCCTAAAAAAGTCTCATGTATTATGCTTGTATTTAATCCAAAAATACTGCGATTTTCTTTTTGTTTAATTTGATCGCCATTAATAGGATCTTCTAAGAAAAACGTAAAATTAGAATACAGTTCAAAATCATATTGTGAGTAAAAAGCATTAGCCTTCAAGCGTGTTTGATCTGAAATGTGCTTACTATATTCTGCGTTAAGATTTGTTCTACTTGTTTGGCCACCTTCAGTATCATCAATAGCACCAAATCTTGTAATTAAACCCGCATCAACGGCTCGCTGCGGAATTTGTCCTGAAGCATCCCATCTACTGGTAAAATGCGAAGCTGACAATGTGAGTTTATCATTCTCTGGAGAGTACATCACGTATTTTCCGAAGAGGTTTAAGCGGTTGAAATTTTGAGGGGACTTAAAAGGACCGTCCGTTGCTAAATACTCTACCGCCATATAGGCATTTTGATTTTGAGTTTTTTCCAAGAGATTGAACATCCCTAAGGTTCTTACAGAATTGAACTGCCCAGCTGATAAGGAAATCATGCTTTCTTTGAGATAATCTCGGGTAGCAAAATTAACGTAACCAGCAGTATTAAAATCGCCTTCTTTGGCATAATAAGGCCCTTTTCCGAAGTCAATTTTATCAACTGTTTCTGGAATTACAAAATGCAGGTCGCTATAACCTTGACCATGCGCATGAGACACCATATTAACTGGCATACCATCTACTGAAATGGAAATGTCTGTACCGTGATCTATATCAAAACCTCTTAAAAACAACTGCTCTGCCTTACCACCACCAGCATGCTGACCTGTAATTAACCCAGGCACTTTTCTCAAAATATCTTGAGATGAATTGACCGGGTTGGTTTGAATATCCAATCTTGAAATGGTACTTAGCGCATTAAGCTCTTCTGTAATTGTCATTTCTTCTAACTGAAAGGTTTTCTCTTTCAAGGTAATCGTTACTTCCATATCAAAATCTGATGCCGTAAGCATTTTGTTCTCATTTTCATAACCCAATAACCCTACTCTAATTGAATCTCCAATTTTAGAATTTTCTAGAATAAAGGTTCCATTTTCTAAAGAGTGTGAATGACTTTTAGTGGTAATGTTATAGATATATGCTGCTTCTAAGGGTTGATTGATATGGTTTACCACTTTCCCCTTGAGCTGTTGCCCAAAAGTATTTACCGAGGCAAAAGCTAACGTAATAATTATAAAGTATTTATACGGTTTCATAGTTGGTTGGCGTGTTTAGGGCTGCAATTTATTAATTTTATCTTCCATCATAGGTCCCAATTCATAGACGCTGGCTAATAATTCCTTTTTTAATGGCTTCACCTTTTCCTGCATTCCGGCGGCTTTATAAATTTCAGCACTATGATATAGAGCTACAGGCTCAAATGTTTTGTTGATGACATGTTCATCTATAACTTGTAGTGCCGCATCGATACTACCGTCCTTGAAATAAGACCAGGCCAAAAGATCGTAAGATTGTGGAGTTGGCCTATTTTGCACTTCTTCTTTAGCTATTTTAATAGCCTCTTTGCTTCCAGACGACTGATCTGTATAGAGCATCACGTTGTACGAATTGTACATATCACCGTAAGCTTTATTTTCTAAAGCTTCTCGATAAAGAATAAGCTGTTCTGATTTGAGCTTAGCATCTCCTTTATAATCGGCAATTTCAGCCTTGAGCAAGAAATAATCTGGTGCTTTGTAATATTCTGAAACAGAATTTAAAATACGGAGAGCCTCATCTGGATTTTTCTCGTAAGAATAGAGTATCCATGCGATTCCCTTTTTTGAGTAAGCATCGTTAGGATCTAATTCCAACGCTTTTAAGTAATAGGCATAAGATTTTTCTATTTCTCCTGCATGACCATAAAAGTCTGCAATGTTAGTATAAGACCATTGCTTTAAACCTTTAAGGTTACCCGACTCGGCTTTTTCCATAGCTTTTTCCATGTATTTGATTGCAGCATCTAGGTTTCCTTTGTGATCATTCCATTTTGCCAAACGGATGAGATAATCAAAGTCACTAAAGTTTTCAATTTGATCTAAATAGGCTTTTGCCTTACTGTAATTACCCAATTCTAAGTGCACATCAAACAGCATTTTTCTTGTTGCTGGGAGATTTTCTTTAAGTGCTTCCGCTTTTTCCAACAGTTCTAAAGATTCTTTAAAACGGTGTTGCGATATATAATTATGGGCCAAGCTCCTTAAATAGCCTGGAGTTTTAAATTTTGTTTTTTCGTTGAGAAGAACCAAGTTTTCTTCGGCCAATTTCAAATATTCGATCTCTCCCGAAGCGGAAAACATGCGATTATAAGTGGACGCCTTTTTTGCCAAGTACGGGTATTGCTCTGGAGTAGCATCTAATTTGTTAGACCAAAATTCGTTAGATTTTTTAGCGGTCTCGTAAGTGCTATTTTCAGCTAAGGCCAAGTAATTATTGTAATCTTTTTTGTCTGTGACTTTCGATGTTGAAGAATTTGAGCAACTGAAAATCAGTAACGTTGCAACAGCAATCGTTAAAATTCTTGAGTTCATATAAGAAAGTTTAATGTTATTTATTTTTAGAGTTGTAATAAAAATCTTGAAGTTGGATTGTTAGCTCCAACTTCAAGATTGGACATTATTTTACCAAGGCGAAGCTAGGTAAGGAAAGGAGTCACTAAATGCTTTGTCATTTGAATCTACATTATCACTAGTTAAACCAGGGTTTGCAGTACCGTCTGGTCCACCGAAGATTAAGAGTAACTCAGTATCTATGACATCATCACCTAATGCACGACCAGTTAATACGTTAGTACCATCAAAAAACGTGGTGGTACCATCTAAACTAACAGTCAGTACATCTGTAGCTAAAGCAGTTGTAAAAGCTTCTGCCGTAAACCCAAGAGCATTGGTTGTGTAGTTAGGATTCAAAGCCAAAAGTTTGTTCTGAAATTTGGTTTGAAATGCGGCATCTTGATTACTAGGAATGGTTCTATTGAATGCATTTTTATCTGCCATATTTACAAAAACGGTGTTAATTGCAGGGCGACCCATTTGATCTTCCTGTGTGTAAGTTCCTGTAAAGTTCGGAAGCACTTCTCCCATGGGTGTATTATCATCGTCATCGCTACAGTTGATTGCAGAAAAAGCAACGAGAACAGCAATTGCCATTAATTTTATATTATTGATTTTCATAATTTCTAAATTTTAATAATTATTGTTTTCTTTTAGACTCAACCCAAGTGTTGATCGTACCGGTTCCTCCAATTTGGTCTTTTGGTACTTCAACCACTATAGACATGACGTTGGAAGCTGCAAAAGTATCTGTTCCAGGATCGCTGAATCCTGGAGCTCCTTCTAAGACTTCATTATATCTTGTAAAGTCAAAAAAGAACGGATCGTCTCTTGGTCCTGCAAAAATGCGCATACCATTAGAACTCGCGATTACCGGATTTGCGGTGCCATAAGCAGTAATATCTACAACCATAGGTGTGGTTGTTAAAATCGTACTGTTTAAGCCAGTTGATGATGGAGCTGCTGGTCCAAAAACATACATTTTACCGTCTCTTGCAACGGCCTGAATCACTAAATCCTCAGTAGCATCACCATCGGTATCAATATTGAACTCAATGATCACATCTTCATCAAACTGAGCAGCTCCAGTATCTGCAGGTGAAATAAAACCTTGCGTGTTTGCCACAAAAGCAATGGTGCTTTCATCTTGACCTTGAAAGGCATAATAATCTGTAATGTCACTTGATGTTCCTGCAACAGCAGGTGCATCAATGTGATCTGCCGCGATAGCGACCAAGCTTCCCATCGCAATGACGACAGCTCCAATTAAAAGTTTTGATTTTTTCATAATAACATGAGATTTTTGTTAATTAATAATTGTCTCTGCTATGTTTACGCAAAAACTACAGATGCGGTTTTGTTAAAACTTTGTTAACTAAAATATTTCTAGAGATTTGCGGCAATCAATTACCTTTGTCTTTTATTAGTTTATTCTAAAATGAATCCATCAACCAATGGCTGGGTTGAGAATTTATGTTCTCAACTCTCAAAGCGTCAATTACCTTTTGAAGATTACGCACAACTTTATGCTGCACTCAAACAGTATGGCTTTATTTATGGCGTAAACATTAGTGCCACCGATGGGTTTAAGAAGATTCATCGCTATTCGGAAGATGAGCTGGCAAAAATAAATTTGATTACCGCCTTATATCACAGCTACTCATTTAAGCACGAGAATTTTGATTTTAAAGAGTTTTCTAAAACATTACTTACGTTTTATGAAGAACTGGAAGTGTCTGACTTTTCTTTATGGGATCGATTGCTCATAGGAAAAAGTGCCAGTACAAAATTGGAACGCTTAATCAATGATCGTGTTAACATAGACGACGACTTGCTTACCAAAAATTTCAACAAGTCTATAACAAACTCTTTATTATTTGTAGATGTACTTGTCTTTGACAATTACATCAGAGAGAAGATTGACGTCAAATCAACTGCCGCTAATCTAGAGCAGATGATTATTGGAACACTTTATCAATCCCTTAATTCAAAGAGCAAAATAACCGAAGAGGATAAGGATGTTATAGAAATTATTGAGTTCTCAACCGCACTTGTCGATGACGAATTAGAGGTTCAAGATCTCATTTATGATATTGAGTATAATATCAAACCTCATGAAAAATTATATTTAATAGATCTTGTATGTCTTTCGGTATGGGACGATGAAGTTTTAGAAAAAACGGAATATCAGTTTTTAAAAAGTTTAGCGAAACGTTTAGAGATCCCTATTACTGTAATTCAAAAATCAATTGTAGAAGTCTCTAAGTTTCATCAAACCAATAGAAAGACGATCTTACTTTTTCAGCAAACCAATCCTATTCATAATTTCTTTGAAAATTCTTCTCAATTGGTCAATAAGCTAATTAGAAGAAATAGCAAGCGTTTGGTTAAAGAGTTACGACAAAGCAAGGATTTACTATTCTTAATAAGCAAGTCTACCCACACTGAGCTGACCAAGGAAGAACAAAAGTTGATGTATGCTCAAATTGTAGATATCCTTAAGACTATTCCAAGCTTGGCAATCTTCATGTTACCTGGTGGCGCTATTCTATTGCCTATTTTTGCGAAATTGATTCCCAATCTATTGCCTTCAGCATTTGATGACAACAGGATCAGTAAATAAAATAGCCTTCACTTAAATTATGCCAGCCAATCCTTAAATTCTTTGACGCGCTCTCTAGCCACAATAATTTCACCATCTTTAAACGTCTTTAATTTAATTTTTAATCTTGAGTTTGTATAGCTAATCATATCATCAATGGCATTAACGTTGACAATAAATTTTCGGCTCACTCTAAAAAACTTATGCGGCTCTAGCTCCTCTTCCAATTGCTCTAAAGTTAGGTCTAAAAGATAATTTCTACCTTCATTTGTATAGGCATAAGTGCCTTTATTTTCGCTGTAAAAACATTCAATGTCATCGATATTGATCAACTTGAGGTGCTGACCAACTTTTACTGAAAATCGTTTCTTATACTCTCTTTCAATAGGGTTGACCAAAAGTTTTTTAATATCGTCAAAGTCTAATTTTACGGCTTGAGTTTCTCTATTTGCAGTTCTACTATTGTATTTTTCTACAGCCGTTGCTAGATCTTCTTCATCAATAGGTTTCAATAAATAATCGATACTATTTAGTTTGAAGGCCTGAAGCGCATACTCATCGTAAGCCGTTGTAAAAATAACTGCAGATTTAATATCTACCGCTTCAAAAATCTCAAATGAGAGACCATCACTCAATTGAATGTCTAAAAAAATCAAATCAGGATGGGCATTCTTTTGAAACCAATCAATAGCTTCTTCTACAGAGTGCAACATGGTTTCTGCGTCAACATTCAATTCTTTAAGCATACGCTGTAAGCGCCTTGCAGACGGTTTTTCGTCTTCAATTATAATAACATTCATAGTTTAAATTACATTTTTTAAATATTCTCAAAACTCGTATTCAGAATAAATTATTCCCAAAAACCAGAATTCTGGCCTTCTTCCTTATTTAAATAATCGTTGATCTTCTTTTCTTCCCAGCTTCTCTTAAATAAAAATCTTCCTTTAAAAACAAAACACCCATGTACAAAAAGAAAAACACCCCACACTACTATAGTTGTCATGTTTAGAATAGTAATGGTCTGCTTGTAACCGTTGTCTTCAATAATATATAAGTTATAAAGTAGTAATGCCGTTAATACAAAATACCCAGCCAAATGAATGTAGAAGATCTTAAGTTTTCGTAATTTTTGCTTTGCCTGAATTAAGTTTTGAGCGTCTTTCTCTTTAGTGTCCATAAGTTTCAATTCTTAAAATTCTAATCCCAGTTCTCATTTTCCTTATTCATAAACTCCCGAATTTTTCGCTTTTCCCAATTTTTTCCGAACATGAAGTTTGGTCCAAAAACTCCTAAGAAATGAAACAATAATCCAATACCCCAGAAAAAAGCTGTGGCATAAGTCCCAAAACTAGTAAATCCCTGATTGGAATACATCCCTATTACAACAATCAAGAAGAGATTGACAATAACATAAGAGGCGAGGTGCCAGTAAAATCCGATTAAACTATCTACCCGCTTTTTCGCTCTTATATAAGCTTCTTCGCGTTTATAAGAATAGGTCTCTTCTTCGTTATCGTAAAGTTCTAATTTATATTTTTCCATCATTTTAAAGTTTTGAGTCGTTATTCAATTCTTCGTTCATGTATTGTTCAATTTTGCGCTCTTCCCAACCCAATCCGTAAGTAACCATTAGAAAATGCAGCAGTAACATCATTCCCCAAACCACCCATGAACTCAACACATCAATACTAACTACTCTACCAAAAAACATCTCCCAGTTATCCAAATAGTTATAAGTTTTAAATCCTGTGATAATAAAGTTTATTATAAAATATATGGCAACATGATTGTAAAACCCTCTTAATTTCTTAACTCTATTTTTAGCTCTGTTATACTTTAATTCTGAATCTATTTTGTTCATGTCAATTGATTTTAACTCCATCGGTTTCTATCTTCCTTTTGCATAAATTCTTCTATTTTACGCTGCTCCCATTTAGCTCCAAAAGCTCCATCATCCACAAATACACGATAAGCCTGAAATACAAGGCTAAGTCCCCACCCTAATAAAGGGAACCAAAACCATTGAATGGTATGACTTGAATATTTAAAATATATAAATATTAAAAAAGGAATGACGAGGCAGTAAGAAATGAGGCTATAGTAAAATGCCTTAAGCTCTTCTACGCGTTTGCGCGCCTTTACATACTGGTCACTAACACCTGACCTTGCGGGTTCTAATCTTCTCATAACTGATACTTGTTTGGTGAGCATAGGTATTGCGACAACAAAATCCTGCTCACGTTGTTTTATAATTATTTTTCTATTTGAAAGTAGCCTATAGCGCTGCTTGATATTTTCAAGACCAACCCCACTACTCTTCTTCACGATTTGCTTGAGTTGTAAATTATTCATAACCACTAAGTGGTTGCTATCTTCATAAATCTTAATATGTAGCGGTTTGCTTGGGGTAACCATATTATGTTTTACCGCATTTTCCAAAAGCAATTGTAATGACAGCGGCACCACTTTCATTTCTGGATCTGAGGCCTGATCTGGAATTTCAAAAATAATGCTATCCTCAAAACGCATTTTTAATAAAGACATATAGGTCTTGGCAAATGCGAGCTCCTCATCTACAGGAATTAATTCCTTGTTTTTTTGCTCAAGTACGTAACGGTACACTTTTGACAAAGAGGTCGTGAACTTTTGCGCATTTTTTGGATTTTCTTCAATAAGACTGGTTAAGACATTCAGACTATTGAATAAAAAATGAGGATCTAATTGATTTTTAAGCGCATCAAACTTTGCACTTGCAGCTCCAGCAATAACCTTCTGTTCTTTAATTCTATTTTTCTGATACTGATTGTAAAAGTAAATGACATGAAAAACCGAAACGATAATAAGCGTTACCCAAAATCCAAAGGCATAACCTTGCCATGACTCGTTTTCTATAAAGGTGTTGAACGGTGCTCCGAAATAAAGTACTTCCACAGCAACTCTCAATAAAAACAAATCGATCAAGGTGATTATGGTAGAGCCCAATATTCCGAAGAAAATACGTTTTAGCGTATCGTATTTTTTCCAATTTCTACGCTCCATATAATTAAAGAAGTAGGTGTTGGAAAATCCTAACACAAAAGCATAAAGCTGCCAGATTGTAAAATCTAAAAGAAATTCATTAATGCTATCATATTGAAACCCATCAGATAAAAATGTTCCTATAACATATACAATAGAGCCAATGATGAAGGTAATCCATATGCGTTTTGGCAATTCTTTTAGTTTCATAATTTATGGTTTAGCCTTTACAAGATTCCAAAGCTTCTTCGGCGCGTTCCTTACCCCAATTGGGATGCAACTCTGTTTCTGGTTTAAATGTAGCAAAAAGTTTGGTAGACTTTTCTATGTCTGCACAAAAGGGCGCTGTGTCATGCCCAAAATACTTGGCGCTTCCCATGTCCCACTCAGCTTTGCTAAACACTACTCTAGGATTATCTGGCGCCATCTTGATGATCTTATGGTATAAGGCAGTAATCTTACCGCTATATTTCATGCCATAAGTCATCCCGTCAAATGCGACCCAATTGGTCCAAACATGAGCCTGTAGCACTAGTAGTTCAGGATTATCTTTACTTATGGCCATAGCTATATTTAAATGGTCTTGTGCTTTTTCTAACTGGCGCTTTAAGACTTGTGCATCGGTTTCATTCCAGCTTTTAAGACTGTTGATCTGGGCAATGTAATAATGCGGCAACCATTGGTCTTGTTCTGCAGCGGCAATACGTTCAAACATATGTTGAGCGTCTTCTGTGTTTCCTGCTTTCCAAAGGTCGAAGGCTTTTACCATTCCTTTTTCGAAATTGCCCTGTGCCATTGTTACCGTCGAAATAAAAGTGATTAAAATGTAAATTAAATGTTTCATAGGTTCTGATTTTAAATATGGATGGATTGTTCCACAAATATCTACCGAAGCTATCAGATCTTAAAAATCAATCTACCCAATTGTATGTTTTTAATGATGAACCGTCAACCGCTATTCGAGGAGGAGTCAAATCTTCAATTACACCTATCTTGAAACTCAAATATCCACGCATACCTCATACTTAAATGCATTTTTTTTCATAAAATAAAATATTTAATGCCCTGCAATGCTCTATTTTATTGAAAAAAAACGATATTGTTAACAGTATTGATTCTAAATGAAAAAATACAGTCTCCCAAATCAAAATTTCTTAACCACAGTTGGTACCAATCCAATATTTTTGCGCATCTTAATATCTGTAAATAATTTAAAACGAAACGATTGAAAGAAGATTATCACAAATGGTATTCACCTACTCTGAGCAAGGATATTGAAATGCTCACTTTTGGCCACGCTGGCTATCCTGTAGTATTATTTCCTACAACCATGGGACGATTTTACGAGTGTAAGGATTTTAAGCTTATAGAATCTGCACGATGGTTCTTAGAACAAGGACTCATCCAAATTTACTGTCCAGATAGTATTAACGATATGAGTTGGTACAATAAAGGCATTCATCCGGCTGAAAAGGTTAAAAACCATATGTGGTATGATAAGTTTATCATGGATGAAGTCGTGAATGCTATTTGTCATGAAAAGGGAATTTCGAAAGTAGCCATGGCTGGTGTTAGCTTTGGCGGCTATCATGCCGCTAATTTTGCATTCAAACATCCTGAAAAGGTAAGCCACATGTTTAGCTTGAGTGGTTCTTTTGACATCAAGTCGTTTTTGGGAGGCTATTATGATGACAATGTCTTTTTTAATAATCCCGTGGATTTTTTACCAGGTAGCAATAATCCTGAGCTTTGGAAAATGAAAATCATTCTAGGTGTTGGTGAATATGACATTTGCTTAGAGGCCAATCAACGACTTGCAAAAATACTCAACGACAAAAACATCCCCTTTTGGTTTGATGAGCGCCGATGGGCAGAACATGATTGGCCCATTTGGCTGGAAATGTTTCCACATTATTTATCTACAATTTAATCACTAAATAACCATATAACATGAAGAAAATAGGAATTTTATTCGGTCAGGAAAACACCTTTCCACAAGCATTTATAGACCGTACCAATCAAAAAATAAAAGAACAAGGCATTAAGGATATGGTTGCTGAAGCAGTGCTAATTGACACGGTTGAGCAGGCAAAATCTGACGAATATGCTGTAATTATTGATCGCATTTCACAAGACGTCCCTTTTTACAGAGCGTATTTAAAAAATGCGGCCATTACCGGTACTGCCGTTATCAACAATCCGTTTTGGTGGAGTGCCGACGAAAAGTTTTTCAATAATGCTTTAGCAGAAAAAGTAGGCGTCCCTGTCCCTAAGACCTTTATTCTACCAACATCACATCGTCCGCCAGATACCGATCAAAATTCGTTTAGAAACATGAAATTTCCTTTCAATTGGGAGAAAATGTTCGAGACCATTGGCTTTCCTGCCTACATGAAACCTCACGATGGAGGTGGATGGAAAAGTGTGTACCGTGTAGATAATCCAGATGATCTCTGGAGAAAACATGGGGAAACAGAACATTTGGTAATGATGCTTCAAGAGGAAATTCAGTTTACTGAATATTTTAGATGCTACGTTCTGGACACAGACAATGTGCACATCATGCAATACGAACCTAGAAATCCTTTTCATTTACGTTACGTGATCGACGGACCTCAAGTGGATAAAAAATTACTGGCACTTGTCAAAAAATATTGCATCACACTTAACAAAGCCTTAGGCTATGACTTTAACACAGTAGAATTTGCAGTGCGAGATGGCATCCCGTATGCCATTGATTTCTGTAACCCTGCTCCTGATGCAGACATACACTCTGTTGGTCAAGACAATTTTGACTGGATTGTCGAAAACGCTGCAAATATGGCCATCAAAAAGGCTAAAGCTTACAAGAAGGGACAAATGAATTTGACATGGGGAACCTTTGTAAAAGATCAAATGGCACCCGCTAAAACCGCAATTAAAAAAGCGCCAGCTAAAAAAACAGCAACGCCTAAACCAGCCGTAAAAAAAGCAGAATCAAAGACAGCTACTCCTAAACCTGCAACAAAAAAGACAGCAACTCCAAAGACTGCTATCAAAAAAGCAGCCACAAAAACTACCAAGAAGTAATCTTCTTTTTAGTTTCAACATAATCGAGTTAATGTTTTAATTTAGAGTAATTTAATATGAAGTTTACATTAGGCATAGAAGAAGAATATCAAGTTATTGATCCCAGCACGCGCGAATTAATTTCGCACGATCAGCAGATTGTCACCAATGCTGCAAAATTGCTCGATGAACAAGTTAAAGCAGAGATGCACCAAGCGGTTGTTGAGGTTGGTACAAATATTTGCAATGATATTTCTGAAGCACGTACCGAGATCACGCATTTACGAAAATCTATTGGTTCTATAGCTCATGATTTAGGATTTAAAATTGGTGCTGCTGGAACCCACCCTTTTACCAAATGGGAAACTCAGCTCATTACACCCAACCCTCGTTATGATGAAATTGTTAACGAGCTGCAAGACACAGCTAGGTCTAACTTAATTTTTGGCCTTCACGTTCATGTGGGTATTGAAGATAAGCAGCTGGCCTTACACTTGGTCAACTCCATGCGCTATTTTTTACCTCACTTGTATGCGCTTTCAACAAACTCTCCTTTTTGGGAAGGCAGAAATACGGGATTTAAATCGTTTAGATCAAAGGTTTTTGACAAATTCCCTAGAACCGGGATCCCTGGTATTTTTCACAGTGTGGCAGAATATGAGCATTATGTTAATCTTTTAGTTAAAACAAAGTGTATTGACAATCCGAAGAAAATTTGGTGGGATATTCGCATCCACCCATTTTTTCCAACACTAGAAGTACGCATATGCGATGTTCCTTTAACCATAGAAGAAACATTGAGCATTGCAGCACTAGTACAGGCTTTGGTTGCTAAATTGTACAAACTAAGAAATCAAAATCTTAATTTCAATTGGTACCATAGAGCTTTAATTAATGAAAACAAATGGCGGGCCAGTCGTTATGGTATTGACGGCAAAATGATTGATTTCGGAAAAGAATGCGAAGTTGAGACCAGGTTACTCATGGGAGAGCTACTTGATTTTGTAGATGATGTTGTAGATGATTTAGGCTCAAGAAAAGAGATTGAGTTTATTGAGCAAATGCTCAAAAACGGTACAGGCGCAGATCGCCAATTGGCCATTTTTGAAGAAACCAAAGATCTTAAAAAAGTGGTCGACTACATTACAGACCAAACTATACTAGGAACATAATTAGAATGATAGAGCACATGAATATGACGAAAGAAAAAGCTAAAATTGCAATTTTAGACATGAACAACGATGCGCCAAACCAAGGTTTACGTTGCATCAAGGAGATTGCTGCTTTTTTTACTGAAGATGCCGATACCACTGTTTTTAACGTGCGTGCAAAAAACGAATTACCAGACACCTCTTATGATGTGTATATTTCAAGTGGCGGCCCTGGTATCCCATTAGAAGATGGCGAGTGGAGAGCACCATACCTCAACTTGATCCAGCAACTATGGGATTTCAACGAAACATCAGCGTTTCAAAAGAAACATGTTTTCTTTATATGCTATTCGTTCCAAGTTGTTTGTAATTACTTTAAACTGGGCACTATCAAACCCAGAAAGAGCACTTCCTTTGGTATTCTTCCTGTTCATAAAACAAAAAAAGGCATTAAGGATCCCTTGTTGGAGGGATTGAATGATCCGTTTTATGCTGTAGACTCCAGAGATTGGCAATTGGTTCAACCCAGATTAAAAGTCTTTAAAGAGCAAGGTGCCACCATTCTCAGTCTAGAAAAAATAAGAACTCATGTTGAATATGAACGCGCTATTATGGCGGTTCGATTTTCCGAAGAATTTGTAGGCACTCAATTTCACCCAGAAGCCGATCCTATTGGCATGAAAGCCTATTTTTTGGCTGAAGAGAACAAGATGAAGGTCATCAACAATTTTGGGGAAGAAAAGTACAATGACATGATGGATAAAATGGACGATCCAGATAAAATTACCATGACCTATAATGCGATTCTTCCTAAATTTATTTCCAACGCCATAAATCACGTTGGTCAATCTTTAATATCATAAGTTCACATGATTCCAAAACACCGTAAACGCTATAACAATCAATTTACCGAGGCTAAATACAACTCTTTTTTGGAAGATATCACAAGATCCTACGATTACAAGCCTCAATTTAAAATTGCTGAGACTCCAGCATTCATTCCCAAAGCTCTAAAAACAAAATTAGTGGATGCGTGTCATGATATCATGACGGTGATCAATAAGCCCAATTTTAAAGCGCTTACAGATGCTGCTTTTTTTGACAAGACCAACATCGTACCCAACGAAGATGATCAGGCTAAATTTATTCAATTAGATTTTGGAGTATGTAAAAATGACCAAGGAGAACTCGTGCCTAAACTTATTGAATTACAAGGATTTCCGTCGCTTTATTTCTTTCAAGAACTGTTAGGTCGCATGTACCGAAAACACTTTGGAGATGCCATACCTGCAGACTATTCTCAACATATTGACGGCATGACCCCAGAGCAGTATGTGGATCTTTTAAGAGACGAAATTGTTGGTGATACAGACCCCAAACAGGTGATTTTATTGGAAATTGAGCCAGAAAAACAGGCCACAGCGATTGATTTTTATGCTACGGAAGCGGCACTAGGCATTAAGGTACTTTGTATTACCGATTTAAAAAAAGACGGAAAGCAATTGTACTATCTTGATGACAAAGGAGATAAAATTGTCGTTTTAAAAATCTATAATCGCATCATCTTTGACGAGCTAGATCAACGAAAAGACTTAGAAACAGCATTTCACTTTTCCGATGATGTGGATGTAGAATGGATTGGTCATCCCAATTGGTTTTTTAGAATCAGTAAATTCACCATGCCATTGTTGCACGGCGATTATGTACCAAAATCTTACTATCTCGATAAACTAGAAACAATTCCTACCGATTTAGAAAATTTCGTCTTAAAGCCTTTATATTCATTTGCTGGCGCTGGTGTTAAAATACATGTCACACGAGCTATGATTGATGCCATTGAAGACAAATCCACCTACCTTTTACAAGAAAGAGTAGCTTACGCCCCAGTGATTGAAACTATGGACGTTCCTGCTAAATGTGAAATAAGGATGATGCTTTTGCACAACTCTAAAACCAACAAAACTCAAATTGTGAGTAATTTGATGCGTTTGAGCAAAGGCGAAATGGTTGGCGTTAAATACAATAAAGATAAAACCTGGGTTGGAGGAAGCACCGGTTTTTTTGAAAGTTAAAAACTTCTGTTTTTATTTAAAAACCTTTGCGAACTTTAGCCGAAATTTTAAACCTTTGTAGTCTTTACTAACTTCAATCCTAAAAGTGACTCCTTGTATATTTTAAATCTCATTCGTTGGAAAAATTTAGCATTAATTCTCTTAGTGCACCTTTTAATAAAATACGCACTTTTAGAAGCCTTTAATATTTTAACGGTTCTTGACAACCTTCATTTTGCAGTACTTAGCCTTGCAACCATATGTCTGGCAGCCGCTGGAAATATCATCAATGATATTTATGATGTAGATACCGATGCCATCAATAGATCTGATAAGCAAATCGTTGGAAAGCACATCACAGAGTCAGTAGCCTACAATCTGTTTTTTGGTTTTAACATTACGGGGATTCTTTTAGGCTTTTATTTGTCTAATCATATTGGCAAACCCGCATTCTTTGGCATTTTTGTAATTACCTCATTAGCGCTTTATCTGTATGCATCGTTTTTAAAGCGTACCATCTTTATCGGCAACCTTGCTATTTCTATCTTAGTGGGCCTTAGCGTACTCATCATTGGGATCTTTGATGTGATTCCTGCTACGTTTTCCCAAAACAAAGCCACGCAAATGATATTTCTTAATATTATTTTTGATTACGCCGTTTTTGCTTTTATGATCAATTTGGTAAGAGAATTAATTAAAGATATTGAAGATATTGACGGGGATTACAAGTCTGGAATGAACACCATCCCTATCGCCATTGGCCGAGAACGCGCCAAAAAAATTGTATTTGCTGTAAGCATGATCCCTATTGCAATGGTCATTTACTATTTGGCCACCTATTTATACAAGCAGCAATTGGCCATTGCCTATTTTTTGATCTTGATCATTGCTCCATTAATTTATGCCACCATCAAGATTTTTGGTGCAGAACATAAAAGCCATTATAAAAAAATAAGCGGTATCTATAAGGTGATCATGCTTTTGGGCATGCTCTCACTTTTACTATATCCTTTTATACTTAAATAAAAAGACCAATTTCTAAAGCTTTAGTGCCAAAGGTCTTTTTAAAAGTATAAAACTTAACTTTAGAAACATTCAATATGCTCGCTGAAAAACTAACAGACTATCATCTTATTTTAGCTTCTGGATCTCCGAGACGCCATCAATTTTTTAAAGAATTAGGCCTTGATTTTGAAATTAGATTAAAGCCCGTTATTGAAAACTACCCGCAACGATTGGTTCATTTTGAAATAAGCGATTATTTAGCGCAACTCAAAGCCTTAGCTTTTAAAGATGAACTCAAGGAAAAAGACATTCTTGTTACCAGTGACACCATCGTCTGGCACCAGCAAAAAGCTTTGGGCAAACCCAAAGATGCGCAAGAGGCTTTTGAAATGCTCAAGTCTATGAGCAACACCACTCACGAGGTGATTAGCTCCATATGTTTTACCACGAAAGCATCTCAAAAAACGGTACACTCAAGCACTAAAGTGACCTTTAAAAGCTTGACAGACCAAGAAATTCAATACTACATCAATACCTATAAACCCTTTGACAAGGCTGGTGCTTACGGTATCCAAGAATGGATTGGACAAATAGGGATTACTGCCATCGAAGGCTCATACGCTAACGTTGTTGGTTTACCAACCCATCTACTCTATAAAACGTTAAACGCTATGGCGTTATAAATGACAGATCTTATCTTTATAATAAAAACCATGACCATTAACTTTTCAGCCCCTCGCCCTTTAATATTGGCTTTGATGTTCTGCGGAACACTAAGCTCATGTAAAGACAATGCTTCAGAAAAAGATCAAGCCTCATTTTCAACCTCTAATGCTGCAGCCACATCAGAGAGGCTTCCGAAGAAAAGTGAATTTGAGCAAACCTCAGCATTCAAAGACTATTGGTATGCTGGCGAGGCTGAAATCTCATCCTACACATTAAAACAAGCACGCTATGGAGAACTTAGAGAGGGACAAGCTGTTTTGGTCTTTGTCACTGAGCCCTTTTTAAAAGAAAAACAAGTAAAAGCAGATAATGCTAACGCGGACAATATTCCCGTCTTAAAACTAAATGCGACCAAAACCTTTACTACGGGAATCTACCCGTATGCGATTATGCAATCTACGTTTTATCCTGTAGCAAATACCCAGCACGCCCTGAAGGTAAGTTGCTCCATCCAGGAATGGTGCGGTCATGTTTACTCTCAATTAAACAATCGCGATCAGTTTGAAGTCACGTCTCACAGCTATTTTGAAAACGAAGCTGACGAAAATTTTAAACTTAGTAAAGCCCTTTTAGAAAATGAGATTTGGACGCAATTACGCCTTGAACCGTCATCTTTACCGGTTGGAGAGATCAAAATGATTCCCGCTTTTGAATTTATAAGTCTAAAACACGTGACATTAAAAGCCTATGACGCAAAGGCTGTCTTAAACGAAGGTAATTACAGTATTACTTACCCCGAATTGGAGCGTAAAATATCCATAAATTTTAATCCACAGTTTCCATATGATATTACATCTTGGGAAGAAACATTTAACAGCGGATTTGGAGACCGTGCGGAAACCTTAACCACTACAGCCACAAAACTAAATACCATTAAGTCTGCGTATTGGAATAAAAATAACAATTCAGATGCGGGACTGAGAGAAACACTTCAGCTTAATTAAATTTAGCTTATCGTTTCAAAATAATAGAAACGTATCTTTGTGAGCAATAGTATTAAATCGATTTTTATATGTTTTTTGAGACTTATCAAAACCAACTCATCATCTCTGGTTTTATTCTACTCTTTCTCTTATTAGTAAGATTAATGATCAATGCGCTCATTCGTAAAATAGGAAGAAAAAGTAATCTTAACGATGCCCGAATCAATTTGATTTGCCGCTATGTTTCGGTCACGTTATTTCTTATTGCAATCCTTGCAGAAGCATTTGTATTTGGTGCAGAATTCAAAGAAATGGCACTTATCTTTTCATCTATATTTGCAGTCATAGGGATTGGATTATTTGCCATTTGGTCTATTTTAAGTAATATAACTTCAGGGATCATCATGTTCTTTTCATTTCCTTATAAAGTAGGAGATAAAATTATGATTCACGATAAGGACTTTCCAATTGAAGCCATCATAGAAGATATTAGAGCCTTTCAATTGCACCTGAGACAAGATAATGGAGACCTTGTAACCTACCCTAATAATTTGATGCTTCAAAAAGCCGTAACGCTAGTTGAAAAAGATGCTATTGAAGATTATATGGAAGACGATAGCAGGGCGGTTTAATTCAATAATAACGTATGAAAAAAGTCATAAACATCTTTATCATTCTTATAGCATTTCAAAGCTATAGCCAGTCGGTACTATTCGATTTTTCTAAAAAAGAATACATTCCCGCGGCTCTCGTTCTCGAAAACGGAAACACACTGAGCGGTTTTATAACTGATTTTATACTACCCAAAACGGTTGAGTTTCGCGGGGTTGGGTTTGAGTTCAAATCCATTGAATCTAAATTGAGGATGGATAATCCCAATATAAAATTCAAAAGCACAACAGATGGCGAAGTACAAAAAATGGAACTTAAGGATATTAAGAGCATCACGTTGTTAAGAGAAGAGGCTGTTATTTATGAAAAAATAAAGCTTAAAACTATCAATTCAAATAATGAGGTTGTAGATTTAGAACGAGAGGTGATCGTACCCTTAATTAAAGCTGGAGCACTTGATCTTTATGGTTTGAAAGCCTATAACTGTTCAAATGGCAGTAATTGTGAAATGATGTATGTGATTGCCTATATCAAAAATCCAAATCAAGATTATGCCTACATCCCCATTGATGTTAATAGAATTAACCTCTTTAATACAGGCAGTTTAACTGATAAATTATTTAAATCATTTGCCGAAGCGGGCAGTGATTGTCCAGAATTTCTAGCCTATCTGGATGCTGCTAAAAATGAAATAATAGATAAGGATACACGTCAAAAAGGAAGGGAAGCCTACAAACAATTTAGAAAAGAGAAAAAAGAAAAGTTGAAAGCGTACAAAGCTGGGCGCGAACGTCGAAACGCAGAAGACGATTTAGATGTGGCGTATTTTTTATCTTTATATTATAATCTCATTGATGAATATGCTTCGAGATGTGATTAATGCTTTACCTATGGAAAGCATCTCAATTTCTCACGTTTAGCAACGTTAAAGAAACTCTAAAAGCCACCACTACCCTAACCCACTTCGTTATATTTGAGACCAAGCTAAGTTATCAAACCACCATGCAAAACACATTACGCTTATTGGTCCTATTTTTATTGACCACAACATTAGTTAACGCACAACAACCTAAAAAACCCACCTCTTCTGAAATATTTGAATCCATAAAAAAACTCAATTTTTTAGGATCAGTATTATATCTCGCAGCGCATCCAGATGACGAGAATACTAGGCTCATATCATACTTATCTAACGAGGTTAAGGCAAGAACTGCCTATCTCTCGCTAACTAGAGGTGATGGCGGTCAAAACCTTATTGGCCCAGAAATAAGAGAGTTATTGGGTGTTATTAGAACTCAAGAGCTTCTCGCCGCAAGACGTACCGATGGTGGAGAACAACTATTTACAAGAGCAAACGACTTTGGTTATTCTAAACATCCTGATGAAACATTAGAAATTTGGAATAAAGACGATGTACTAAGTGATGTGGTCTTAGCAATAAGACGATTTCAACCAGACATTATCATCAACCGTTTTGATCATCGCAGTCCTGGAAGCACCCATGGTCACCATACAAGTTCTGCCATGCTAAGCGTTGAAGCCTTTGATTTGGCAAATTCAAAATCTGCCTTTCCCGAGCAACTAAAATATGTAAATCCTTGGCAACCCAAACGACAATTTTTTAACACGTCATGGTGGTTCTACGGAAGTCAAGAGGCCTTTGACAATGCTGATAAGTCCAATTTACTACAAATTGATACTGGCGTCTATTTCCCATCAAGCGGAATGAGCAATCCCGAAATTGCCGCCTTAAGTAGAAGCCAACATAAATCACAAGGCTTTGGAAGTACTGGAAGCCGCGGTAAGCAATTAGAATACATTGAACTCATTAACGGTGACTTACCAAAAGATAAATCCAACCTATTTGATGGCATAGACACCACATGGAATCGAGTTAAAGGAGGAAAAGCTATTGGAGATATTCTAAATCAAGTTCAAAGCAATTATAATTTTAAAAATCCTGCGGCATCCTTAAAAGAACTCATGCGTGCCTATACACTCATTCAAAATCTTGAAAATGACCACTGGCGCACTTACAAAACTCAAGAGATCAAACAGATCATTGCCGCTTGTGCTGGCCTGTACCTAGAAGCTGTGACCAATACTAATTTGGCAACTCCAGGAGAAACAGTTGATATGAGCGTTGAAGTGATCAATAGAAGTGACGCCAACATTAAGCTCTCAAACATCGTTAATCCTAACGGCGTTAAAATTGAGAAAAACATCAACTTAGATAATAATACAGATTACGAGTTTAAAGAGTCTTTAAAAATCAATTCTAACCAAAACTTCACAACACCGTATTGGTTAACACAAACCGGAAGTTTAGGCATGTATCGCGTAGACGATACATCTCTTATCGGAAAACCTGAAACCCCTAGAGATCTAAAAATCACTTTTAATCTGAGTATCGAAACTATAGCAATTCCTTTCGAAAAGGCTTTGGTCTATAAAACAAATGACCTTGTAAAAGGTGAAGTGTATAAGCCTTTTGAAATTGTACCTGAAGCCTCAGCTAAAATTCAAGAAAAAGTTATTATTGTAGATAGTGACCAACAACGCGATATTGAGGTTATTGTAAACTCCAGCAGAGAAAACCTAGAGGGTTATGTGGAACTTGCTCACCCTAAAGATTGGCAAGTCTATCCCGAAAAACAAAAAATCACCATTGCTCATAAAGGAGAAACCCAAACATTGGTTTTTACACTAATTCCTCCAAAAGAGCAAAGTGAAGGCACATTGTCCCCAATGGTTCATATTGGAGATGCTGTTTACAGCAAAGAACTTGTTGAAATAGATTACGATCACATTCCCTATCAAACGGTATTGATGCCCAGTGAAAGTAAAATCGTAAGATTGGATATTCAAAAGCGTGGTCAAAATGTCGGCTATATTGAAGGTGCCGGAGATGTGGTTCCAGAAAGTTTAAGACAAATTGGCTACAACGTTGCTGTTTTAAAACCCGAGGATATTTCCGCAGAAAACTTAAAACGTTTTGATGCTATCGTGGTTGGAATTAGAGCTTACAATACCGTCGAAGATTTAAAATACAAACAAGAACTATTGTTTGATTATGTGGCTCAAGGAGGCACCATGGTTGTACAATACAACACGAGTAGAGGTCTGAAAATTAATACTCTGGCGCCATACGATTTAAAACTATCTAGAGATCGGGTGACCGATGAAAACGCAAAAGTTGAGCTTATTGCTCCAAATCATGATGTCTTAAACGCACCAAACAAAATCACTTTAAAGGATTTTGAGGGGTGGACGCAAGAGCGCGGACTTTATTTCCCCGATGAATGGTCTTCTGAATTCACGCCCATATTATCTATGAATGATAGTGGTGAAACCGCAAAGACAGGAAGTTTATTAGTCGCTCAATACGGCGAAGGTTACTACGTATATACGGGTTTAAGCTTTTTCAGGGAATTTCCCGCAGGTGTTTCTGGCGCTTATCGCTTATTCGCCAATATCTTATCTTTAGGGAAAGATAACCTACCAAAAACTCAAATCAAGAACTAGCGTATTTATGAATACCACCAATTTTTAAAAAGATCATCTATGTCGAAATCAGGTTTAGAAAAATATACATGGAGCCGTTGGTACACCATTGTTCTTGTGGCTAACGCACTGTATATTCTTGCATTTTACCTCATCACAAACCATTTTTAAATGCAAACTCTAGACTGGACTATTTTAATAGGAACACTTGTACTCATTGTAGCTTACGGCACTTACCAAACCCGTGGCAGTAAAAACGTACAGGATTACTTAAAAGGTGGTAATACATCCCCCTGGTGGACCATAGGTTTGTCGGTTATGGCAACCCAAGCCAGTGCCATCACCTTTTTATCTACACCAGGACAAGCCTTTAATGACGGGATGGGTTTTGTGCAGTTCTATTTCGGGTTGCCTATTGCCATGATCGTGATTTGCATGGTATTTATCCCATTGTATCACAGACTTAAGGTTTACACGGCCTACGAATTTCTAGAAAATCGTTTTGATCTAAAGACCAGAACCCTAACTGCCATTTTGTTCTTAATACAACGTGGGCTCTCTGCAGGGATTACCATTTTTGCACCTGCCATTATTTTATCTGCCGTTTTAGGATGGAATCTCCTATTGCTCAACGTACTTATTGGTGTATTGGTTATTATTTATACTGTTTCAGGAGGCACAAAAGCCGTAAACGTGACCCAAAAACACCAGATGATTGTTATTTTCTCAGGAATGATCGTGGCATTTATCATCATTTTAAATCAGCTTCCCGAAAATATCAACTTCTCAAATGCGCTAGATATTGCTGGCGCAAGTGGCAAGATGGATGTGCTCGATTTTTCATTCGATTTAGACAATCGCTACACAGTTTGGACCGGTCTTATTGGTGGTACATTTTTAATGCTCTCTTATTTTGGTACAGATCAAAGTCAAGTGCAACGTTATTTATCAGGAAAATCGGTAAGAGAAATGCAACTAGGCCTTATTTTTAATGGCATTCTAAAAGTACCGATGCAGTTTTTTATTCTGCTCATTGGTGTCATGGTGTTTGTATTCTATCAATTTAATGCGGCTCCTGTAAATTTCAATCCTACGGCCACTGAGGTGGTTTTAAATTCAGAATACGCCAAAGAATACGAGGTCCTTCAGCAAAAACAACAAGACATTTTTAATGAGAAACAAGCACTTTTAACCAACTTTGTTGATCATAATAACGCCGCTACATTTCAAACCATTGCAGAGGCCAATACGCAACAAGATGAATTAAGAGCACAAGCCCGAAACTTAATCGACAAGGCTGGCGAATCCAGAAATATCAAGGTGGAGAGTAATGATAAAGACTATGTCTTTATTCATTTTATTTTAAATAACCTCCCACGCGGGCTCATTGGTCTTTTATTGGCTGTTATTTTAAGTGCTGCAATGAGTAGTACTGCCAGTGAGTTGAATGCTTTGGCCAGTACAACCGCCATGGACCTTTATAAGCGTAACGTCAAAGAGAAGTCTGAAAGCCAAATGGTCAACAGCTCTAAATGGTTTACATTGCTTTGGGGTATTTTGGCCATTAGTGTTGCTTGTGTGGCCAACCTTGCTGAAAATTTAATACAATTGGTAAATATCATCGGTTCTATTTTCTACGGAAATGTGCTGGGTATTTTCCTGCTTGCCTTTTTTGTGAAATTCGTTAAGGGTAACGCGGTATTTACTGCCGCCCTGATCACGCAAGTGCTAATAATAGCATTATTTATTCTCAATGAGTATGACTTTATCAACCTACCATTTCTTTGGTTGAATTTTGTGGGCTGCGTCATTGTGATGACCATCGCCTTTTTAATACAAACTTTAAAGCCTAAAAATCATGGAAACAAACTTGCCTAAAACCATCAATTGGGGAATTATTGGTCTTGGAAAAATAGCTCATAAATTTGCCGCAGATTTAGCAAAAGTATCTGATGCCAAACTCTATGCCGTAGCCTCAAGAACTCAAGAAAATGCAGATAACTTTGCTTCCCAATTTGGAGCGAGCAAAGCTTATAATTCTTATGAGGCCCTAGCGAAAGACCAAAATGTTGATGCTGTATACATTGCAACACCGCATAGTTTTCACAACGAACACAGCGTGTTGTGTCTTCAAAATAAAAAGGCAGTATTATGCGAAAAACCATTTGCCATGAACCGCAACGAGGTCGAGCACATGATAAGCGTTGCTAAAGAAAACGACACGCTTTTAATGGAAGCCTTGTGGACCTATTTTCTACCTCACTACCAATACGTTCTCAAGGAATTGGAGCATAAGACGTACGGAAATGTTCTAAAACTGGAAGCTGATTTCGGTTTCAAACCAAAATTAGACCTGAGTTCTAGAGTACTTAAAAAATCTCTTGGTGGAGGTAGTTTATTAGATATTGGGATTTACCCCATATTTGCGGCACTGTCTGCTCTAGGAAAACCAAAAACAATTGAAGCCAAGGCCACCTTTTTTGAAAATGGAGCAGATTCGTCTACGCTCATGATTTTTGGTTATGATGATAACGTTGAAGCCCAACTTAAAAGTACGTTTTTAGAAGAAACAAAAACCGAGGCCATCTTTCATTGCGAAAAAGGCACCATCAAAATCAATACAAAGTTTCATGAACCTTCAACCGTGACCATAATAGCTGAAGGCAAAGAGAAAATTTTAGATTTTAATTATACTACCATAGGCTATAATTACGAAATTATTCATTTTAATGAATTGATAAGAAACGGTAAAACGGAAAGCCCGATCATGACGTTCGATTTTAGCAAAAATTTGATGCAATTGTTAGATACGGTAAGAACACAAATTGGCTTAGAATATTAGCCGCGCTTTACTTCAACATCACCTTAAAACAACACAACATGCTAATCAGAATCGTTAAAATGAGCTTTGACCCTTCAAAAATTCAGGAATTTCTTGCAAATTTTGAAACTAAAAAAGAAGCCATTCGCCATTTTGAAGGTTGTAAACATCTCGAGTTATACAGAGACAAACACGATACCAACGTCTTTTTTACCTATAGTTATTGGGAAGAGGAGGCCGATCTAGAACGCTACCGGCATTCTGAACTCTTCAAGGGCGTATGGGCAAGAACCAAACCTCTATTTAACGCTAGACCCGAAGCTTGGAGCGTAGACCGATTAGAAATGCTAGATTAAACACAAATTACACTTCATTTCCAGACAAAAAAATGGAGTATTCCGTGGCAGAAACCTTTTTAATTTTAACTTTGAATTTACTTTTAAAGCATATCACGTAATGTCTAGGTTCTCATATAGAACCTATAACCTTGAAGATCTAAATTTCGCTGCATGTTCGCTATCTTAAAAAAAGAAATCAATACTTTTTTTGCATCACCCATCGGCTATTTGGTCATTGCTGTGTTTTTGGTATTGAACGGACTTTTTCTCTGGCTCTTTAAAGGAGATTTCAATATTTTGGACAATGGTTTTGCCGACCTTTCCAGCTTCTTTTTGCTAGCGCCATGGATTTTAATTTTTCTTGTGCCAGCAGTGACCATGCGTAGCTTTGCTGATGAGAAAAAACAAGGCACTTTAGAACTGCTCCTCACCAAACCCATTAGCCATCTACAAATTGTTTTTGGCAAATATTTGGGTGCAGTATTGCTTATTGTTATTGCTATTATCCCTACACTACTATACGTTTTCACCATTTCAAAATTAGGGAATCCTGAGGGCAATCTTGATATCGGTAGTACTTTAGGTTCTTACTTTGGTCTATTATTTTTAGTGGCAGCTTATACGGCCATTGGAGTTTTTGCATCAAGCACCACAGATAATCAAATTGTAGCGTTCATTATCGCCGTCTTTATTTGTTTCTTTTTCTACTTTGGTTTTGAGGGCTTATCCAATTACAAGCTCTTTGGTGATCTTTTTTATATAGAGAAACTTGGTATGGAAACTCATTTTAACAGCATGAGTCGCGGTGTCTTAGATACTCGGGATATGATTTATTTTTTAAGTATTACAGCGTTTTTTATTGTACTTACTAAATTCAACCTTAAACGAAGCAACCAATGATTATTACAGCGCCTTTAGTCATCTTAATGTGCTTGGTTTTTGTACTGGTGTTTTTATTTGTAAACACTATAGATCATCGAAAATGGCTCACAATACTAGTAAGTTTAGCATTGACACCAATCGTCTATTTTTACATGCTATATCCTATGATCAATATTTTTGTCGATTACCATCACAAAAAATATTTTACTGAATTAGCTTGGCAAGAATCTCCTGCCCTACGGTATGAACTCACAGATCACATGCTATCTTCGGAAATTTTAGATGGCAAGTCTAAGCAAGATATCAAAGCACTTTTAGGAGCACCAGAATGGCTTGGCTGGGACAGCATCCAAAAACAACCAGACAACAATCGATGGAATTATGGTTTGGGTATTGAGCCTGGCGCCTTTAATGATCAAAAAGAATGCATGGTATTGGTATTTAAAAACGATACGCTTGAAGAAGCCATCCAATATCAAGAAGAACTAGAATTTGCTAAGAATGACTAAAAACAAACCTTTACTTATCATTCTCCTCACATTGGTCATTCTCATTGTGGTCAACCTGATATCGTCTCAGCTTTACAAGCGTTTTGACCTTACGGAAGACCAACGCTATACGCTTTCTAGCTCGGCACTAAACACGGTAGATGAAGTCAATTCACCCTTGATCATTGATGTGTTTTTAGAAGGCGATTTTCCTTCAGAGTTTAGAAGACTTCGTAATGAAACCCAACAGCTGCTCGAAGAATTCTCACTATACAATAGCAACGTTTCCTTCAACTTTATCAATCCGCTAGAAAATGAAGCCAACCGTGATCGAAATGTACAGCAATTGTCCCAACGTGGATTGCAACCGTTTCAAATCAACATTAAAGAAAGTGGTAAAACCTCTCAAGAGCTTATTATTCCATGGGCCTTGGCAAGTTATAACGAGCAAACCGTTATTGTACCGCTCATCAAAAACAAAATTGGCGCTACAGATCAGGAATTGGTCAACTCCTCGATTCAAAATTTAGAATATGCCTTTGCCGATGCCTTTAAAAAATTGGTGACTCCAAAAGAGAAAAAAATAGCCATTCTTCGTGGTAACGGACAATTAAAAGATGTTTATGTTGCCGATTTTCTTAAAACGCTGGGAGAACATTATTTTCTAGCCCCATTTACTTTAGATAGCATTGCGAGCAATCCGCAAAAAACGTTGAAGGATTTAGAAAATTATGATCTGATCATTTCAGCAAAACCAACCATCGCCTTTTCCGAAGAGGAAAAATACGCATTAGACCAATACACCATGAGTGGCGGCAAAAGTCTCTGGCTTACCGAGAGCATTATTATGGATCGGGACAGTTTGCTCAACAATAACGGACGCGCCGTTGCCATTATGAAAGACCTCAACCTTAATGATTTCTTCTTTAAATACGGTGTAAGGGTCAATCCTGTAATCGTTAATGATTTATATTCAGCACCGATAACCTTAGCTTTTGGAGAAGGAAATAATGCGCAATTTCAACCAGTACAATGGCCCTATTCGCCTTTGGCCGCAAGTAATCCCAACCACCCAATTACAGCAAACCTTGATCCCGTAAAATTTGATTTTACCAGCCAAATAGATACCTTAAAAAACGAGGTTGATAAAACCATTTTACTGCGCAGTTCGCAACTCTCAAAATTAGAAGGTGTTCCTAAAGATATTAATTTAGATGTAGTTACCCAAGAACCAGATCCTGCCTCCTACAATAAGCCATTTCAAACCTTAGCCGTATTACTGGAAGGCTCTTTTACTTCTGTTTACAAAAACAGGGTGAAACCTTTCGAGGTTTTGGACTCGAAAACAGCAAAAACAGCAGACAAGACCGAAAGCGTCCCTACAAAAATGATTGTCATTGCAGATGGTGATGTTATTAAAAATGATGTGGTACACAACCAACCGCAAGAATTGGGCTTTGAGTTTTTGACCAAACGTAAATTTGGTAACAAGGAGTTTCTACTTAATGCCGTAAATTATCTTCTCAATGATGACGGACTTATAAACATTAGAACCAAGGAAGTGAAATTGGCGTTTTTAGACAGTAACAAAGTAGAAGACGAAAAAAGTGAGTGGCAATTCTTAAATATTGCGCTACCCCTTATTTTATTGGCTGGTTTCGGACTCATCTTCAATTTTATTCGTAGAAAACGCTACGGTAAAACCAACAGATAAACCCGTCAAACACTCTCTTGTTTTAGAGGCTTGTTTGTTAATAAGTTTGTTTTAGAAACCAACGTGTTTGGGATATATTTGTAGGACCAATTTTCTTGAAAGTCAGTCTCAATTAGAAATAAAAAACAAATGAAATTTATAGTTTCCAGCACGTATTTACTTAAACAGTTACAAGTCTTGGGAGGCGTTATCAACAACTCTAACACGCTCCCAATTTTAGATAATTTTCTTTTTGAACTTAGCGGATCTAACTTGACTGTTTCGGCAAGCGATTTGGAAACCACAATGTCTGCAACCCTTGAGGTAGAAAGTGATGAAGATGGCAGCATTGCCTTACCTGCAAGATTACTTTTAGACACACTAAAGACCTTTCCTGAGCAGCCCTTAACATTTGTTGTTGAAGACAATAACACGGTTGAGATTAGCTCTAATCATGGTAAATATGCTTTGGCTTATGCTGACGGACAAGAGTTTCCTAAATCTGTTGAATTAGATGATCCTAGCAAAACCACAATTTCTGGCGAGATTTTAGCAACTGCGATATCAAAAACCATCTTTGCCGCTGGTAATGATGATTTACGCCCAGTGATGAGTGGTGTGTTCTTTCAATTTTCTACGGAAGGTTTGACCTTTGTGGCTACCGATGCTCACAAGTTGGTGAAGTACACACGAGAAGATGTAACTGCAGACCAAGTTGCAGAATTCATCATGCCTAAAAAACCACTAAATCTTTTAAAAGGGATTTTAGCGGCAAGTGATGAAAATGTAGTGATTGAATACAATGACTCTAACGCTAAATTCACTTTTGAAAATTCAATCTTAGTTTGTCGTTTGATCGACGGAAAGTATCCTAATTACGAAGCTGTAATTCCTAAGGAGAACCCAAATAAGCTCACCATTGATCGTACGCAGTTTTTAAACTCTGTAAGACGTGTTAGTATATTCTCTAATAAAACGACGCATCAAATCCGTTTAAAAATCGCTGGTGCAGAACTTAACATTTCCGCAGAAGATATTGATTACAGTAATAAAGCCGAAGAGCGTTTAACCTGTGATTATCAAGGTGATGATATGCAGATTGGTTTTAACTCCCGCTTTTTAACGGAAATGCTTAATAACCTCAACGCTGATAACGTACAATTGGAAATGAGCTTACCAAATAGAGCTGGTATTCTAACGCCGGTTGATGGCCTTGATGAAGGTGAGCAAGTTACCATGTTGGTGATGCCTGTGATGTTAAATAGCTAAATGCAACGCTATTTTTCAAAGAAACTAGTCGTGAATGCGTCGCAATGGGAAAAAAGATTTTAGCATATGTCTTCTTTTTATTGGGCATCTTGTGTATCCTTAGTATAATTGGCAACGTCATAAGTCTTATTATTGGACGAAAAGAGCCAACCTATGAGATCATATCCGCAGTTCTTATGGCTGGAACTTTTGCTTTTGTACTTTTTAAATATGGACTCAAATGGACCTCAAAGAAACAAACATCTGAAATAGATCATATTGGTCATAACTCATAAAAAAAAGCAACTCTAACGAGTTGCTTTTTTTTTTAGTTACAATAGTTTGTCTTATTTGTTGTATTTACTGTCCCAAATCGCTTCATTCACATTTTTCCCTCTTGGAATGGCATAAAAAATAACCACTGCAATTACAGATTTAAATAAGAATAAGAACAATAATAACACGTGACTCATAAATTGGTCATTATCGGCTAAAGTAAAACTGTACAGATAAGTGATTAAAAGACTCACCATAAAGGTTGAGAACATTAAGTTGTCTAAGTTTTTGAATGGAAGTACCGATAGCTTTCTAAGTGGACTAAGATCTCTTCCCCACTTATGGATCAAGTAGTAATATCCATTTCCTATTGGTGCAAATAATAAGGGGTCGTCAGGATTTTCTAATCTAAATAACTTAGAAGGTGCCATCACCTTAAATCCCGCCAATTTAATATTGTGAGCTTCCTCAAGTGCTTTTATTTTTGAAATGGCTTCTTCAGGAAATTCATTTTTGAAATATTTAGAATCTAAAAAACGCAATCTATAATCGATACAGATGGTTTTAATGCTATCAATATGATACACTTTATCTGACTCTAACAAATCGATATCAAAGGGATTATTAACCTCAGTGCCTCCCGATTGTAACACATTTTCAATACGATGCTCCTCTTTAGCATCTGCAATTAATTTAGCCAGCATCTCTTCTACACTATCCCGTTCTAGCTGCCGGGAACGCCGCTCACGCAACTTTTCTTCAATGTTAGTTCTCGCAATCATAGTCAATTTTTTACATAAAAATAAAACACAACCCAATTAAAACCAAAAGATTAGTATTAAAATTTACAAATTGACAGAAGAATAACTTGATAACATGCTTTCAATAAAAATGAAACTTTTGAAGCTATTCAATTGCTTCAATCTGAAGTTCTTCTTGTATTTGACGTTCAGGCAAAAAGACACATTTTATAATCGAATTCTATAATACACAAAACGCCCACCTTTTTAGGTGAGCGTTTTTCCTATCTCTTTATAAAATAACTAACTAATAAAATTAAGAGATAAAGGATATGTTGGAGTTTCGCCGTGGCTGGCCTTTATGGCATTAATGATAGGATAGATAAACGATACAAGACCTAGAATGATCAATCCTACAATACCCAGTCCTAAAGCTAATATCAAGGGAACACAAATGATGGCCCACAACACTAAACTGATCTGAAAATTAAGGATGCGTTTGCCTTGTTCATCCATTTGATACACATTATCTTTTTGACTTGCCCAAATGATCAAGGGCACTATAAGCCCTCCAAAGCCAGTTAAAAAGGTAAGTAGTTGGCTGAGATGGGTTAATACTATGAGTTGGTTATCTTGTCGCATGAGTTTTGATTTTTTTGATTAACATCTATAGGACGCAAATTTTTAAGTTTTGTTACAAACTTTTTCTAAAAATCCATGCAATTTAACGCTTTAGCAATTTGATAAATAGCTCCTTACCCTTTCGCCCCTCTTCTGAATTGTAGCAAGGACTCATCACATCGATCTCAAATTTATTTTCGAATAATCTTTTATATTCCTCCTCATTTCCACCAAAAGGGGGCCGATCCTTGTGTAAAGGCAAATTAAAAAGTACGCCAACAATTTTACCTTTAGGCTTTAAGAGTTGATGCATTTGAGACACATAGTCTAATCTTAATTTGGGGTCTAAAGCACAAAAAAAGGTCTGTTCTAAAACTAAGTCAAACTTTAGCTCTAGACTTAAATCAAAAAAATTAGCATGCCATAATTGGTCTTTTGGAAACTCTGTAAATCGTTTTGAGACATTGTCTAAAGCAGTCTTAGAAACATCAACCACATGCACATTTTTAAAACCTTGCCGATGAAGATACTCCGCTTCATAAGCGTTTCCGCCACCAGGGATTAGTATAGACAATGAGGGATCTTTCAATTGGTCAATGTACGTTTTTAAGGGTGTTGAGATGGTTCCTAAATCCCAACCAATATCCCCAGATTGATACCTTTGCTCCCAATAATGTGCTGATAACTCTTCCATAATACCATTAAAACGTATAATTAATTGCTGTCAAAACTCAAAGAAGGCCGTTTCTGTAAACGCATGAAATATCTGGTTCTTTTTAACTTTTGAGGTTGCCAAACCTGTAAATTCACTAAAGGCCGGCAAAATGAGTTGCGAAGCAGACACTTGAAAGCAGGGCAACCGTAATCTTGGTCTACCTCTAGACTTTATTTCGACTCCTGGATGAATATGGCCAGAGATCACAAACCGATCTGATAACAATTTTGGCTCATGAACAAACCGAAATGGCGCCATATCCCATTGATCTTGGCAGCAATTAATTTTAAACCCCTCATAAACCTCAGCTTTCAACCTGTCATGATTGCCTTTAATGAGCAAAATTTCTAGATCAGTTTCCTTATCACGCCAGCGCTTAAATAAATCCATATCGGTGTTGACTTCTGCATGAAACAGATCTCCAACCACTATTAATTGCTTGGCTTGGTAGTGCGATACCAAAAAAGACAATCGATCCAAATCCTTACGCTGTACATCTACAGAAACAGGAATGCCGTGACGCCTAAAATGCGCCGATTTACCAATATGAAGGTCAGAAACGATTAAAGCATTCTGTTTAGGCCAAAACATGGCCCGAAGATTATTTAAGATCAACGTCTCATTTTTGAGTTCAATAGGTTTCTCGGTAAAGGTCATTTCTTGTGTTTTCTATAGACGTCATTCTGTATACGCGCGATACGTTTATCTAATTTCTCACTGCTCAAACTCTGTCTCAAACTATCTACTTTTATTGGGAAACTCAAGGGCGTAAAAGCATCCGATCTCTTAATCACCAGCTTTCCATTATTAATTCTTTCAAAAGCCTCCTTGAGTCTTACTTCTTCCAACTGCTGATCAAACACCTCAGCATAGGCTTGACGTAACAGTAAATTATTGGGTTCATTATCTTCAAGCACTCTAAAAATCAATCCTGAAGACGATTGCAGACTTTTATTATTTCGATTAGCGCCCGGCATGGTTTGTACCACCAATCCAGAAATAACTGCAATATCCCGAAATTTCCGTGAGGCCATTTCCGCAGCATTAATACTTGCAATAACATCGTCCATTAAATGTTCCTTACTCAATAAGCTTTCAATAGTTTGATCATCTGACGGAAACTCCTGATCGCTCAATAACTCAAATCCGTAATCGTTCATGGCTATTGTAAAGGTCAAGGGCTTAATTTTACTTATGCGATATGCCATCAATGCAGAAATTACCTCATGCACCAATCGCCCCTCAAAGGGATACATAAACATATGAAATCCTTCTTTTGTTGTAATGATCTCCACAAGAAACTCATCTTCTCTCGGAATGTGGGAATATTGACTTTGTCTCGCAATTAAGGGATGTAAAAATTTGAGCTCTTTTTCACGAGTCCCTGGATTCATGGCATCTGATAATTTTTTACGAAGTAAATGACTCATGTAGGAAGTCAAAGGCAGCCTACCTCCCAACCAACTTGGCGTAATGGCTTTTTTTGCCTTACTGATTTTAACATAGGCGGTCATATCCTTGATGTGCACCAACTCCAACATACGCCCAGCAAGTACAAAGCTATCGTTTGGTTTTAATTTGGTGATAAAATATTCTTCAATCATCCCCACATAACCACCAGACAGAAACTTTACTCTCAGCATAGCCTCGCTTACAATGGCACCAATATTCATGCGGTGCAGCATGGCAATACGTCTTGATTTCACCTTGTAAAATCCGTCATCATCCTTAAACACTTTATGGAATTCTTCGTAAGACTTTAAGGTGTTTCCGCCTTGAGTGATGAACTGGATGGCCCAAGCAAATTCATCATCGGTCATCATCCCAAAAGCATGAGTACTTCTTAAGAGATGTAAAACCTCATCGGCTTTAAATCCCTCTCCCACGGCCAAGGTGACCATAAACTGCACCATGACATCAAAGGTTAGTACCATGGGTTGTCTCGCCTCTACGCGTCTCAATTGCACAGCCTCCTTTAAAGCAGCGGCCTCAACAATTTCTAAGGAATGGGTTGGAATGATGTAAATTTTAGACAGTTCGTAAGGCGAATGTCCGCTACGTCCAGCACGTTGCATAAACCGCGCTACCCCTTTTGCCGACCCAATTTGAATGACGCAGTCTACAGGTTTAAAATCTACACCTAAATCTAAAGATGATGTACAAACCACTGCTTTTAAAATGCCTTCGGAAATGCTATTTTCTATCCAATTTCTCAGTTTTTTATCAATAGAACCATGGTGGATGGCCAGTAAACCGGCTAAATCTGGATCTGCCTCTAAAATAATCTGATACCACAATTCTGATTGTCCTCTGGTATTTGTAAAAATAAGGGTCGTGTTATTTTGATGGATGATGGGAATAATCTTATCGGCCATACTCCTGCCCAAATGTCCTGCCCACGGCAATACCTCTACCTCATCTGGTAGCACAGGGATGACCTTGATTTTTTTATTCTCCTTTGCCGTAATCATAACGGTCTTTAAATTGGGATAGGGCATCAATACCTTGGCTGCTTCTTCAAGGTTACCAATGGTAGCCGTAATACCCCAAATGCGTAATGCTTCGGAAATGTGAAGCAATCTAGCTAGTGCCAGCTCTACTAAAATCCCTCGTTTATTTCCTATAAGTTCGTGCCATTCATCTACGGCAACACATCTAATCGATTTAAACCATCTGGAATTGTTCTTTTGTGAGAATAGCAAGTGTAGGGTTTCTGGAGTTACAATAAGCACATCTGGCATTAAGCGCTCTTGTTGCCGCCGTATCTTTGTTGGTGTATCTCCATTTCTAACGGCAACTTCCCAGTCGAGGCCAATTTCGGCTACCGCAACAGACATGGCTTTTGCCAAATCCTTGGCTAAGGACCGCAACGGACTTACCCACAACAGCTTAATCCCTTTTTTATAATGCTCTGGTTTATTGAGATAATCAATCACTACGGCCAAAAACACCGAAAATGTCTTGCCAAAACCTGTTGGTGCAATAACCATCCCGCTATGTCCGCTATGGTATTTTGCCCAAGTTTGCTCTTGAAATTTAAAGGGTTTGTTTCCTTTTGAGTCCATCCAATCTAAAATGATGCGATGCCCTTCAGAATTTTGAAATGCCTTGCTCAATTTGGAGAATGGATCAATTGTTTAACGCTCTCTATGGTATCAATTTCATCTACGGGTTTATCTTTTCGCCATCTGGAGATTCTTGGAAAACGAAGCGCGACGCCAGATTTATGTCTATTGCTCAAAGCTATGCCCTCAAAAGCAATCTCGAACACCAACTCTGGCTTTACCGTTCTCACCGGTCCAAATTTCTCAATAGAATTTTGCTTTACAAATCTGCTCACCTCTTTTATTTCCTCATTAGTTAAACCAGAATACGCTTTTGCGACCGTAACCAAACCATCGTCTTTTTTTACGGCAAAAGTATAATCGGTATAATGCGAACTCCTTCGGCCACTTCCCTTTTGGGCATAGATCATTACAGCATCAATGGTCAACGGATCTACTTTCCATTTCCACCAGTCGCCTTTTTTCCTTCCAGTGTGATAAGGAGACTGCTTCCGTTTTAACATCAAACCTTCGCTGTCTTTAGATCTGGCTTCGGCACGAATAGGAATAAGATCTTGCCAGTGATCTACCGTTAAAATTTCAGATAAAAATAATGTTTTATTGTTTGTTGCCGACTTATCAAATAGCTCTTCTAAAAGAGATCTTCGGTAGGACAAAGGTTTCTCACGAATATCGGTGTTTTGCCACTCCATCATATCATAAACGTAAAAGCCAATGGGCACGTCTTGCAACAAGTTTTTAGTGACGTTTTTTCGGTTTAAGCGTTTTTGTAAATCGTTAAATAATAGGATGGCATTGTCCTTCAACGCTAAAATTTCGCCATCAATTACAAAATCACCAGGCAACTTTGCGATGGCCTCTACCAATTCTGGAAATTGCTCTGTCACCAATTCCTCTCCTCTAGACCATATAAATATCTCGTTGTTTCGTTTCACAATTTGCCCCCTAATACCGTCCCATTTATACTCTACTTGCCAGTCTTGAACAGCGCCAAGTTCTTCCAACTCCTTTTCTAGAGCATATGCTAAGCAAAAAGGATAAGGTTTTGAGTTGTCATAATTAATATGTTCCCCTCTTAGGAGTTCATCAAACGTGATGTCACTAATTTGCCAATTACCAATAATACTGTGCATGAGCTGGTTGGCCTCAATTCCCGAAAATTTGGCTAAGGCATTGACCAATGTTTTTTTAGAGACGCCCACTCTAAAGCTTCCTCCTATGAGTTTATTAAAGATGAGCCGCTCTTGAACATCTAGACCAGACCAAGCGTTACGGATAAACGCTTCTTTTTGGGCATCTGATTGAGATTTTAGTGCTACGATATCCTGCATCCACTCACTAAAGGATTTATCAATGGTATGGGATGGTTCTGGCAATAGCAGGGACATGGTTTCGCCTAAGTCCCCAACGGTACTATAACTTTCTAAAAACAGCCATTCTGGGATATTGGTAATCTCCATGCACCATTGTTTCATCAAAGTAGTTTTAACCGGGCGCTTGGGACGTTTCCCTGTAAAAATAGCGATGAGCCAAAGTTTATCCTTATCTGGTGCGGTTTTAAAATACTCTACAAAAGCAGCAATCTTATCATTGGTTTTGTTGGTAATCTCAACCGCACTAATCAATTTAGAAAAATGTTTCATGAGTCTTTTTTGGTATTGGCATCATCAACAGTATCTTCTTCATTTGAGCCATATTCGGTTTTAACTTCTTCGGAATAAATACCGATTTCATTTAAATATTTTGAAAAAATCGCTTGAGATCCATGCGTTACATATACTTTCTCTGCTTCGGTAGCTTTTACTGCGGAAAGCAATCCATTCCAATCGGCATGGTCACTCACTGGAAAACCCGCATCTACAGATTGCCATCGTTTATTGCCCCGTATTTGCATCCATCCAGAACAGATGGCGGTTGCAGCATTAGGGATTTTCTTAATCATATTAGAGCCCAACAAGGCAGGAGGAACAATGATAATTTTATTTTGAATCGCTTTCTTGTCTAGATCTACCGTCCATCGTTTCGTTTTAGGTAATTCTATACCTGAGGACTGTATGGCTTCGTTGATATTATAAATGGCGCTGTGCACGTATATCTCATCAAGCCCATCCATTAATTTCATAATGCGTTGGGCCTTACCCAAAGAATACCCAATAAAGACGCTTGTTCTGTTTTTGGATTGGTTATTAAGCACCCAACTTCGCATTTGCTGTTGGATGTCTTCTTCTTTTTGCCAATTGTAAATAGGCAGCCCAAAAGTACTTTCTGTAATAAACTCATGACATTTTACAGGCTCAAAAGCGGTGGTAAGATCATCATTTTTCACTTTGTAATCTCCAGAGAAAACCACGACATACCCTTTGTACTCTAGTTTGATTTGAGCGGAGCCAATGATATGCCCAGCAGGAAAAAAACTAACCTTCACACCGTTGATACTTTTTTCAACATTGTAGGGTAAGCTTTCTATGGATATTTCTGGACCTATGCGATGCTTGAGGATCGCTTTAGAATCGTCTTGGCACAAGTAGTGTTTCATACCCCATTTGGCATGATCTGCATGACCATGCGAAATGATGGCCAAATCAACAGGAAACCATGGATCTAGATAGAATTTACCAGGAATGCAGTAAATTCCTTTTTTTGTGAATTTAATTAATTTCAAGAGCTTAAAACTTTCTTACTAAGATAAGGCTATTTTAAAAGCTGCTGAAATGGAAATTGGAATAGGAATCTTATTTTAATGGATAACGTACAAACAAAATTACAAAGTTGTTTCCCTTAATATCAATTGGGTCTTAATGGTCTTTGTGGTGGTTTCTCTATAATCTTTATTGTTGATTCTGTTCAATAATAAACCAACTGCTGTTTTACCAATATCCAAAGTATGCTGTGAGACACTGGACAGTTTAGGATCTGTAAACTGAAGCACGTTCTCATCTGAAAACCCAATGATCGATAAATTTTTAGGTACAGCGCGATTTAGTTTAAGCGCTTTTTGCAACATGATGACACCAGAGACATTATCTATAGCAATAATACCATCTATATCTGGAGTGTGTATGAGCAGGTTCTCAATTTGAGTTTCTATAGATTCATTTTTTTTAATACTTAAAACGGTAGGTTCATTACTATAATCAGAGGCTGCTTCGATGGCTTTTAAATAACCATTGGTTCTTAGTTTACCAACACTTAAATCTTCTATATTACCAATTAAAGCAATGTGTTTGCGTCCTTCGGAAATGAGATGGTTAGTTGCCTCGTAAGCAGCACCAAAATCGTCAATGATGACTTTATCACAATTGAGCTGATCAGAAACCCGATCAAAAAGCACCACAGGAATATCCTGTTTTAGGATATCACTAATATGCTCTATTTTATCTACAATTTGAGTTTCCTCGGCGAGAGACATGATGAATCCATCCACACTGCCGTTAGATAACAATTGTAGACTATTTTCCTCTTTAGATTTTAACTCATTAGACACGCAGGTAATAATATTGTAACCCTGCTTGGTGGCCTCCATCTCGATTGCGTATAAAGCCTTCGCGAAAAAGTGATTAAGGATATTTGGAATAATAACACCAATAGTATAACTCTTACTATTTTTAAGACTTACGGCGAGCTTGTTGGGTTTATAATTAAGATGTTTTGCAAGTGCTTTAACACGCTCTATAGTATCTGGACTTATTTCCTCACTATTGTGCAGCGCCTTTGACACTGTAGATACCGAAACGTTCAATTGTTCTGCTAAATGTTTTAATGTGACCATATCCCAAAAATAAAAAAAGAGTGTATTGGATAAAAATACACTCTTTTAGTTTTATAAAAACGATTAATTTAGTTTTTAATCAATTTCACACTTTCTGAACCATTGCTGGTTTGAATAGTTGCAAAATAGATTCCTTTATTTAGAGTTGACGCATCAAGCTCTACATTTTTAGCATTAGGGCTTAAGGTCATCACGCTTTTTCCAAGAACATCAAACACTTGTACTTGAGCAACCTCCTTTGAAGAATTAAGAGTCCATACATTAGTTGTTGGGTTTGGAAAAACTTTGAAATCAACTGCTGTAAATTGAGTATTATTAAGCGTTGTGTTATTATGCATATAAAGATTGTCATAAAAGACAGTTCCTAAACTAGAGGTAATAACAAATTGTACTAGATCATTTCTGTCTGCATTAGTAATTGCAGTAAAATCATCAAGCGGAATATCAACAGAATACCAAGTCCCAGGGTTTGGTGCTGTTAAGAAATTAGCGTTTGTTATTGAGTATTCAATAGCATTAGCTTCCCCATTTCCTCCATTCCAGTTGGAGAATTTTACATTAAAACTTTGATCTTCAGTGTCTGAAAACGTAAAAAAGTCTATATGAAACGTTGAAAACCCTGTGGCATCAAAACGTCCTGATTGAAAATCAACACCCTCACAACCAAGATTAACAACTTGCTTTGTTGCGTTACCATCAATCTCAATCTCTGTAGTAGATGCCGGACACCAATCTGTATCAAATGTATTGACTGAAATGTTCTCGTAAGCACCACTAAATATAGACACTACTTCTGCCGGATCTCTCGCAGGTGGCACCGGAGCCGCTACGCTAGGAAATTCCTCTCCAGGTATAACTTCGCCATTGGGTCCATCAACATCATCTACATAATAAGTGCCAGTTTGTTCACTCGCAAAATCTGGAAAGAAAACTATTTTAGTGTACTCTGCACTTAACCCTGGTCCAAAATCAACATTTATAGTTTGCCAGCCGGTCACATTGCTATTGAACTCTAACTCTACCTGTGCACCAGCCGGTCCTCCTTCAAATTTTAATAAATGTGTTCTCTCCTCATCACTTGCAGACCAAAATTCAAACGTAATAGTGTTGTTAGCATCATCGGATAAATCGATATAAGTGTCAAGTTCCATTATGGCCCCATCGTAAAAAATACCAGAACCAACTAATTCCAATACCATATTACCAGAATCAGTAGGATCTGTTACTACAGCTACGGAAGTTATATCAAATCCTGTCCAGGCGTCATCTTCGACGTCTTCAAAATCAAGCGGAAAGGATTGGCTAAATGTAAAAGTAGTAACCAGTAAAAAAGTGAGTAATGTAATTTTTTTCATGTTTGTTAAAGTTTAATTATTAATAATTGAATCTGAAATATTTAATTTTTCGATATTCACAAATATAATACTCATTTTTTGATAAATACGCAAAATATACCGCTACAAAATACATACATTCTCACAAATAATGATGATATCATCAATTTATAACGATCAGACCCTTATTTTTAAGGTCACGAGACGCTTTTCCATTAGAGTCTCATCATCAGTTTAATACAATATTGTATGGGTAATGTTGTAGTCAATTAGTAGTTTGTATAGTAAAACGAAAACGTTTTAGTTGAAAATTTCGTTTGATTTAGACTTAAAACTGCAAATCTTAGATTTTGTGATGATCTTAGTATTTCTTTTTTGATTCATAAAATCATGAGTTTTCTAAGTTAAAATGAGTTTAAAACTTCAATTTTTCATGTTTATCCCAAAGTCCCCAAAATGCGCCGACGTCGCCTTCGTCTCCGGTTTTCCAAGATTCATCAAAAGATGAAAAATAGAACACATCGATCTGATCATTTGAGGACCACTTTTGTGTGTTTATAAAATAACGCATTGCATTTTCCCCAGAAGACATTGCACCACCCAAACTCCCGCCTTCACTAGGCCAGCCTGTTTCTGTAATGATCACCTTTTTTCCTTTGGCTGCATCTATGGCTTGCGCATACATGTGTTGCATATGAGTAAGGGCATGATCGATATGGCAACTTTCCCAGTAGGGGTAGCAGTTGGCTAAAACCACATCACTCGCATCTACCAACTCTGGATGCACTGTAAATTCATAATACGCATCTACATACCCAACGGTCACGTTTGGAAGGGCTTCTTTTACGCGTTTGATGTATTCTAATAATTCTTCAAGCGTTAAATCATTTCTATAAAGCACTTCGTTACCTACAGCTGCAATATCGACGACACCGGCTTTACCTAATTCTATTAAACCCGCAATCTCTTTTTCATTATCGTCCTTATCACCGCTAAGCCAAGCTCCAACCAAAGTCTTCAATCCTTGTTGTTTTGCAATTCTAGGAATGTGTTCATTACCCTCTATACACGAAAAAGATCTCACCCATTTGGTGTAAGGCTTAATAATTTTAATGCGCCGTTCTACTTGAGCTTCTGTAATAGTATCTCCTGGTGTTTGGCCATCTTCATACATACTAAAGCAAAGACCATGCATCCCGTTTTTTAATGTGGCCCGCCAAAGATCTTTAAGCTCAGTTTCTGAATAATTACTAGTATCTATTCCTGCATGTTCTGAATAATCTACATGCTCTAAAACATAATCGTTAGCTCTTCTAAATGACATTGTTGTATGGGTTTAAATTTGAATATTATAGTCTTCCGCGTCTTTTTACCAATTCGGTCTTGATCTCTCTTGCGCGATCTTCATTTAGACTATATCTCCACATCACTATAATAGCAACACCTGCTGTAGCTGCTGGAATAATAATATCTGCGATTCTAAGATTAGTCATTGTTTCCGCTGTTTGTGTGACAGCGTCTTGATTAAAACCAACCAATTTAAGTACCAAACCTCCTAAAACCAATGCGAGCGCCTGTCCCAATTTGACCATCCACCAGTAGATCGCACCAAAGGTGCCCTCTTTTCGAGGCATCCCATTTTCTAATTCATCCAAATCACATACATCTGCCGTCATACTCATCATTAAGGTAAACAGACCTCCTAGACCAAATGCCATAAACGGGATTGGCATAAAGATTAACCAAGGATTATCAGGATCAAAGCCCCACCATTTTAGCACGTAACCAATTATAGAAATAAAGGTAGACACAATAAAAGCAGTTCTTTTGCCCCAAAGATCAGACATCCAAGAAATTATAGGGATCACTAAAAAAGCGGTCACCAAGGCTGTTACTGTTGAGAACCAAGCTGGCCAATTACCAGCGGCTCCATAATCTCCATCAAACATATAAAAGACGATTATAAAGAAGCTAAATGAGGCTACAAGTTGAAATCCATTAAATACTAAAAATGTAGCGCCACACAATTTCATAAATGGTTTGCTTTTAGAAACCTGTTTAATCCCTTCGCCCAAATCCTTGATATTTGACCAAAGCGTTTTAAAAGTGATTTTCTTTCGGTTTTCCATACGAGCAGAATCTATACCTCTACAGAAAATCGCTGGCAAAAGACCAAGCACAATACAGATCACACCAACAATTACCGAAAGTTTTCGAACACCATTAGCTTGAAGTGACTGCAATGTCATTTTTGCGGTTTCTTCGTCTCCAAGGCCTAACTGAGCAATTCTTGCAGTCTCTTCCGCAGAAATTGGTAAAATATCAGGTGATGCTATGATGACCCAAAACCAAGGGACAATCATCCAGGCTACTTGTCCTAACACTTGAGAAAATGCCATTAGCCGTGTACGCTCATTATAATCTGAGGTCATTTCGTACCCTAATCCAATGAGTGGCGTCGCGAACATGGTATTTCCTATTAAAAACACCATTGATAGTATTAAAAAGTACCAAAAATTGTAGTGCTGAGAGTTATCAGGATCTAACTGCCATAATACTGCAAATAAAACACCACTTAAAATAGCACCCACAAAAATATAGGGTCGTCTTCTACCAAAACGCGACTTCGTATTGTCTGATATAAAACCCATAATTGGATCTGTAATCGCATCAAAAATTCTTGGAAGTCCGCCAAGTAGCCCCGCCAAAAAGGGGTCCATACCAAAAGCAGTTAGCAAAAAGAACATAAATATGCCCAAGGATCCTGGCAGTAAATTGAGTACCAAATGCCCGGCACCAAATGAAAGTTTCTGGCCTAAGGGCACTCTATCTTCTAGCGGTGTGACTTCTTTTTTCATTTTAATGTATTTAGCAAGGAAGACTACTGTCCTCTAATTATTAGGAATGACTATGGTTTGAATTGCCTTTTGACTTATTTGTAATTGTACAGACTGTCCCTCTAATGATATTGTGAGTTGTTTGGGAGCTTCAGTTTCATTGAATACCACAACCACATAAGAGCCATCTGTATTTTTCGCTGCTGTAGCCATGAGTTGATCGTCAGAGCTTTCTAATCCTATTCTCACTGCTCCTGGTCTTATATACCTACTGAAATGTGACATGGTGTAAAAAATAGGCGTATAATACACCTCATCGGTTTCAGGATCTACAATTACCGGAGCTACACACCAGTTTTTAAACCAATTGGGACCACCCTGCTTATTGAGCACCATGTTCCAATCTACCCAACCATCAACCCAATTGTTAAGGCAGCCAATGATATCTCTTGCATATCGGTTTACCGGTGCATATTTTGGATGTAGATATTTTTCTTGCTCACTAGCCCAGTCCCATCCCCAATCTGTGGCTTCTTTTGACCAATACCATTGATCATCTTTCCATTTTGGAATTTCAGAATCTACGCAGGCTTCGGTTTGAATAAGGTATTTATCAGGCGCTGCGTTATGAGCATAATTTAAAGATTCTGGAAAATAATCATAAGTACTCGCGTACCAGTGCACGGCCGTACCATCGTAATATTTTGAAGATGCTTTATCGGCATACATCACATCAATCCAGTGCTTGAGTTCATCTCCCCTATTTTGGTCATAGCCTAGAATCTTGGCGTCATGGCCTTTTTCTTCTAATTTGGGGCCTAAATGGTGCTGCACAAAATTGGTCATCTCTTCTGCCGTAAAATGCATACTTTCCCAATTATTGGAATTGCCTAAAGGCTCATTTTCAACTGTAAATCCCCAGATTTCAATACCTTCAGCTTTATAAGCTTCCAGATATTTTGAAAAGAAAAGCGCCCAAGTGTCATAATATTTAGGCAATAGTTTTCCGCCAACATAGCTGTTGTTATCTTTCATCCACGGTGGAGCCGTCCATGGTGAGGTTATGATCTTAAATCCATCTTCGGAAATGGTCATGGCATCCTTAATCATCGGAATAAGATCATCTCGGTCTTCCTCTATGGAAAAATGCTCGAGATTGACATCGCCTTCTACCGGAGCATAAGAGTAATTAGAAAGCGAAAAATCACAAGAATTCATATGGGTTCTTGTCAAAGAATATCGCGCACCGTCTTTGCCAAAATAGGCTTCTAAAACCTCATTGCGTTTCGCTTCTGAAAGTTGATTGATCAAAGAGGCCGAGGCTTCCGTAAATGAACCGCCAAACCCCGTGATGGTCTGGAATTTTTGATCTGGATTTAGTTTAATGGAAACGGAGTCTCCTTCCGAAGAAAACTGTGTTACTTTCTCGAGTTTATTTCCACGTTCAGAAGTTTCAAATACTTCAAATTTCATTTGAGTTGATCCTATTTTTGAGTTCTCCTTACAATTTGTGACAACCATGAAGACAAGAATGGCAATAAGCGGTTTTGTAAGTCTCATATCTCTTTCCTTTTTTATGAATTGGTCGTCTATATCTAATGTGATCGCGATGCTATTTCTTGAACTGTAGGCGGAACCAAAACATCCTGCATGAGCTGTTCTTCATTACCGTTGTATGACTTGACTATCGGGTTTCCATTTCTGGTTAACCCCTCAAATCTGCCTTTATCTACCAAATCCCAAAGCACATATTTTGCTTCGCCGTTGATTTTAAAGAGTCCAAAATGATTTTCTGAGCCTCCAGGGTTTGCCGCATCTTTCCATTGCTCATTAAAGGCTTCAAAATAAAAACAAGAGATACCTGCGCTATCGGTCCATTCTCGCATATGTTGATAGTACAAGGCCTCTTTATATTCGTCACAGGCCTTAGAACCATTAGGACCATAAAATCCGTTAGAATGTGAAGCCCAACCCGTTTCTCCTATATGAATTGGTTTATTCACCCCAAGACTTTCCATGTAGTTCTTAACCCCATTATATTGTGAGATGGCGTAATTTTTAGCGCGCAGCATCGCCGCTTTTACCTTCTGCTTATCTGATAGGTTTTTTTCATATTTAGGAACACCCCAAAATGCAGGATTATAGTGCGTATCATGCATAGGATAGGTGTGCATCGAAATGAAATCGACCGCATGAATGAGCTTTGTTAAATCTTCAGTATGATACAAGGGATCTCCGCCACCCCATGAGGCAAAGTTATCTGAACTTGTAATCCATAAATCCCTGGGAAGTTTATCGTCCTTTTTGAGAGCCTGCAGATGGTTGACCCATTTTAAAATAACACTTGGTTGCACATAATAGGTTTCTGCCCATTTCACCATAGCCTCATTACCTACGGCTATAACCTTAACAATATCTGGATATTGGTTGGCTAGTGCTACGGCCTTTTCTATTTGAGGCTTATTGGCCTCACTCTCTACATTATGATCTGGAGCTTTGTCTGTCCACGCATTTTTACAATCGATCCATGCTCCCAACATCACATACATTTCAAAAGAAGGATCTTCCTTTTTTAATGCGGTTATCGCTTTTAAGATGTTTGTAGCCTCTGGTAAATGCACTTTATAATTACGTATGACCTTAATCCCCATAGCAGATAGTAATTTCATATCGTCTTTGAGTTCTTCTAATGTAGGCTCAACATCTAAGGTTTTCTCTCTGTAAGCGCCAAATGAAATGGCATGATAGTTTGGATTACCCAAGATATCCTTTGCGGTTATAGTTGATGGTTTTTTCACGATTTCTGGCTGGTTTTTGTCCTTGGCTTCTTCTTTACATGCCGCACAAAAGAGCATCGCCAAAAGCACAATAAGTGATGATTTTAAATACTTCATTTTTGATTGGTTTATGGACTGAAATAGAGTACGGCGTAAAAGACTCAATTTGATTTTAATTACAAATCTGCTTCGTTACGTATACTTTGACCTGTTTAATTTTATTGTTTCTTTTAAAAATATGAGCGCTTATGGCCTCGTCTAAGGTTAGGGTGTCAAAGGCTGTTGTTTCTGAATTTGAAAACGTAACCTCAACTCCTGTTGTATTGCCCAATTCATATATAACTGGTACTTGGCAATAGGTAAAGGCCAACATATTTGCTTCCAACTCTATATGGCGAGCGCTTTGAACAACATCTGTATAGTGATATACTTTAGGTGTTTTTAAAAATTCATCGGTTCTCAACAGACACGGATTGAAGCGTATCTGACCATTTTGAACAAATACGCCAAGCTCTCCAATTCGAGATAAGATGTCTTCCTTAACCTGCCCCGTCATCCCAGGTTGTTGTGCACCTTTTCCTGCGGGAGTATGAGAATAAGGATCGGTTGGGAAAGCCCCGTAAAGTTCTGGCGACTTATGTACCCCAATCCCTTCATTTATTTCGTAATAATGCTCTAACAATTTACCAATTACCTCATCACTTTCTTTGTCTTTAATAGCACCTAAGCACACTTCTTGCACTGCATATTGCAACTTAGATACCATGTGCCAGTAAATAGACCCCAGACCTTCGTAGCCATAAAATGTGCCCGATCTGCCTGTAAACGCTTTGTGATTAAACACCTTTTCAAAAGTGCTAAGAAGCAGCGGGGTTTCCTGTTCAACTAAATCGGAAAATTGAGAGGTTTTCAATTTGGCTAATGCCTGTTTCAGACTCTCGGCGTTGTTGAAATTTCCATTGAAATGATAATCACCGTGCACATCCTTTTCTACAATGGATGTGTTGCCATGATCTGTAAGTTGTTTTATCAATTGTGATTTGGAAACCGCTTCTTTAGGAATGGTGTTTTTTACCATAAACCCGGGGAGTTCCTTATTTGGATAGAGTAAATAACTGTATTGATCTGGACGAAATAATCTAGAGTTTTTCATGGCATTCAACACCTCTAAGGCTGTTTTAGAATCTAAATAACCGGAACTCAACACCGCTACCTGACCCTCTAACATTTCCTCTAAATAAGATATAGAAACGCTGTTGTCTGATGCTACAGTCATCAAATTGTAAGCGTGATATAACTTATCTTTTCTTTGATTGGCTTCAATTGAATGGTCCAAATAGTTTAAGCTTATTGTAATTAAAGCTTGAAGATCATCTAATTTTAGGGCTTGCTTTTTACCGGAAAACCCATTTTTATAAATCGCCAATCGGTAGTGACTGGCACTAGTTCCCAATTGATCTAAAACTGCTTTACGCTGCTTGTCATTGAAGGCACCGCTTAATAACGACTCATGCTCCTTAAATGCATCATGTACCCCGTTGAAAAACTCCAATAATTCTTCGGAAATATGAACATTTTGCACATCGGCATTAGACAAAATACTTTGAAAATAATGGAGAAAGCGCCTTAAATAATACAAGGTCACCATGGATACACCATTACCAACCAATGCGTTATTGGCGTCGTTCCATTCTGGCCTTTGGGTATTTAACCAAATCCCTCCTTCTGGAATAAAATTGGATAGCTTTGCCAATACTGTGGCTAATAACTTCTCAATAAAATTGACTTTATAGATGGAATGATCACGAGCTTTTAGAAGCGTACCATCTGCACCAAGCTGAAGACGCTCTGCCTCTATTTGTTTTTGAATATCTATATCAAAATCAATCGTGTCTTTTGGATTGCTCAAGATAGTATCATAAGCCTTAATTCTATAAGGCACATTGGCATAGACAAAGATAGAAGCATCAAAATAAGACTTCAATTTACCTGGCTTATGGTGTTCTATAAACTCAAGAAATTTGAGCAAATAAATAATTTGATGATCACCCCAATATCCTATGTAAGACCAAGGATCATCTGGCTCGATCGTTTCCCAATCAAAACCATCTTTTGTGACGCGATAAGGGTTATACCCATCAAAGGTACTCGCGTTTAAAAATTTATGGATCATACTTTCAATAAACTCTGGGTAAGCATGTGCTAGAGCCTCCCAGTTTTGAAAAATGTCCCTCCAATTCCCTTCGTAATCTAGAATTTTTGAACCATCCTCTTCATTTGTAGTGTTTATAGAAAACTTATTCCAAGGTCTACTAGGATCCCCATGTCTACGACTAAACTTTAATGGCATATATTCTAAACAAAGTCGTTTAAAATCTAAATCCTCACTTGAGCCTGCTGTGTCTTTTAGCTTTGATAAGTCAAAAGTTTCTGGGAGTGCATTTAAAATGTCTTTTACTTCAGTATAGACCTTCGTATTTGCTTTAGAGATGTATGTACTGAAGTCTTGTCTTTCAATTTGATAATTATGATCAAAAATGCCACCTCGCATGATATTGAACAAAGTGTTCGAGAAGTGTCTGGTATCTCTAAGATGGTCTGCCGTAAGCTGCATTGCATCTGCACCGGCATTTAATTTAATCAAGGTTTCTGTACCTTTTTCAATATCCGCCTTAACCTTCGAACCGAGGTGCTTATCGTTTTTTATCTCGTCTACGAGCGCTACGATTGCAGAATGATTTTGATTAACATTACCAATAATCATCCATTTCTTTTCAGAGTTTGCTGGTAAGCTCATTTCCGCATTAATAAAATAAGCACCTTTTTCTGCTTTAACATCCAGCTCTTGAGTGATAGGAAGCCCTTTTCTAAACTCGGAAATTTGTTTTGAGGAGACCAAATATTTAGCGTTCTCTAAGCCTAAAGACCATGCGATATTGGCTTTAAGCGCCTCACTAGGCTCTGCCTTATCAACTATAATGGCGCTCAATGCAAAAATGCCGAGACCTGCGTCTTTAACTAGTTCGCTACGTTTATAGGCATCTACAAGATTACTAACCCGCATTTGTGTTTCTGAAGGAACACCAAACGGCAAAATATTCTGTAAGCCATCTAGTACAGAAACCTGCTGCGCTGAGCTTGAGGTATTGATCAATGTGGCCGTTTTTACAAAACCGTAAGTATTGCTTGAACTCCATTGGTATCTGAAGGTGAGGTTGAGATCATGATTTTCTTCCTCGAAAATGACCTTATTTCCGAAGTTATTTTTATAGAGATTTCGCGTTTTCTTAAAAATGCCGGCATTGCGAATGGAAAAAGGTTCCCAGGTTTTCTTACCGTCTTCAGTGTCTACGATGAATACAGATTTACTACCCGTAACTTCAACAGATTCTGTGATCTTATCATCTGTATAATATGGAAAAAAGGCATACTCGCTATTTTTTCGACCGGCAGAGATACCGCCATTACTTGCAACAAATAACCAATGATTGGCATCACTCACAATGCTCATAAAAAATGGTCGTAATTGATCGCTATTAGTAATCTTGAAAAAGGATTCGTTATCAATGGTAACGCTTTTTAAATCTATTGACTTCTCACTTTGCATTGTCTAAATTGTTGTATTAATTGACCTTTCTTGTGTCTTTTTACAAAAAAAAATTTTGAAAAAAGGCCGAGCTATCTCGACCTTTTGAATAAATGAACTTGTAATATGTTAGTCTAATCTTAAATCATCTATATAATACACGCGCTCCTCGGTTGTAACATCGCCATCGGTACCATCTGGATTATCTGGCTTAATAACAAGTTGGTTATACACCGTAGGAGATCCAGATGGCGGCAGGTTTATAAAAGTAAACTCTAGTTCAACCCACTCATTAGCGCCTCCAGTTACTTGACGAAACTGTGGTGCTGGATTTCCTGTTACAGGAGTAGTCTGTGGATCTAATGCTATTTCAAACCTGTAAGTCACATCTGGAATGCTAGAATACACCTTAACCTTAAAGGTTTGCGTTGTAAAATCTATTGTACCTGCTGGAAAAGAGTTTTGGATACCTCCCCAACGATTGATACCGCTAGGCTTGATAATTTGCATTACGTAATCTGAAGTATTGATACCCGATTGTGAAGGGTTATCTACTAAGCTCGTAGTCACCGGTGTTGCATCACTACTAGAAAACGTACTTATAAACGACTCGCAGCCTTCAAAAGTAACTGGAAGTGATGTTGCAGCAACGGCATCACCGTCACATCCGCCGCCACCTCCACCAGTGCCACCACCTCCGCCGTCACCAAACAATGCGAGGTCATCGATGTAGTAGGTTTCTTGAGTACTAGTGCCTAATTCAAAGAACAATACAATCTTGTCATATTTATTAGAATCTTCTGGAACAAAATTAAAGGTTAATTCTTCCCACTGCATTCCACTTCCTGCCGATGTTGTAGCAAATACTTCCTTAAACGTTCCTGCTGCATTTTGATCTTCTAATTTTAGTAAAACTTCTGTTTCTCCTTGAGGAGCCCAAACCTTCATTTTAAAGCCAGAATTTGCATTAAAATCCAATTTAGCATCTAGTGTAATTTGATTATTTGCAAACATCGCGGCGCTAGTTCTATCGATCTGTCCTACTTTACAAGAGCTGTTTACTGAGTTGTCCACATCGGGATTATCGATCCAGGCAAATCCTGCACCATCAGATTCGATGCTTGCGGTTGGATCATTCTGGAACGTAAGGTTAAAATCTGCTGCGTTAAGTGATTGTGTGGTTTCTGGCACACAATTAGGGCCAACTACAACAAAAGCTTGTTCAATATCATCTAAGTAAAATGTTCCTGCTGTGGCTCCCGGACCGTCAACAAACAATGTTAATCTTGAATAACTAGATGAAGAAGTATAGGTAAAAATTAATTCTTCCCAACCTGTACCACCATGACTGGCTGTCGTTTCTGCGTCGGAACCCGTTCCTTCTTCAAGTTTTAAAAGCACATCTATTGGCGACTGAGACCAAAATTTCATTTTTACTGAGTTATCATCACTCAAATTAAGTGAGGTATCTAAATCAAAAAACAATCCTTCAAAGGCTGCGCCACTGTTAACAATCTCACCTACGTTTGATGCCACATCATTAACTCCAGAAAGATCTGGATTTTCAACTACACTAAATGAAACACCTCCAAAAGTCGTGGCATTGTAAGATACCTGCGGATTATCAAAAGTGATAGGCAACGTTATTGGCTCAGGAATTTGAATGGAGATCGTATCTTCATAACTATCTGAAGCTCCTGCAGCATTTTCTGCTGTCAATACTATGGTATAAGTCCCTGTTGAATACATTTTGACGGGATTGATTTGAGAAGACGTTGTACCATCTCCAAAATCCCAAGAATACGTATCGGCATTACTGGATGCATTGATAAATGTTACCACACCACTCTCTTGATCTATAGTGTGCGTAAATACCGCTTCTATTTGAGGAAGCAAGGCGTCATCATCCTCACACCCACAAAAAGCCAATGCAAAGATTAGCAAACCTATTATTCTAATTCCTTTAATCATTTTTTTATATTTTAATTTATAACTTATTAATTCCATCCTCTCTAATGTTCAAATATCTAAGGATTCCCTTTTAAGGGGTGTTTTTTTGATCTTGCTATTTTTGATAAACACGCACATAATCAATGAGCATGGTTTGTGGAAACTCTGTATCATCGGTTGGGTTTCCAACAAAATCACCGCCTATAGCCAAATTGAGGAGCATATAGAAAGGGCGATCGTTAAAGACCCATTCTCCAGAAACATCTTCTGGAGTAATTTGATTGTAAAGCACATCATCAACATAGTAGTTGATGTAATCTGGTCCCCACTCTATACCAAAAACATGAAAGCCCGTATCAAACCTGTCGCCATTAAGCGTGTATGATTTTGATTCTGCATTACCTGCCGAGTAGCCTGGACCATGAACACTTCCCGTGATCAAGGTTGGTTCTTGCCCACGATTTTCCATGATATCGATTTCTCCAATTTGCGGCCATTCTGCACCATCGCTATCATCACCCAACATCCAAAACGCTGGCCACATGCCTTGCCCATAAGGCAATCGAATTCGTGCTTCAAAACGCCCATATTTTTGCTGAAATTTACCCTTAGTCTTCAAACGTGCTGATGTGTAAGATGAATTCTCAAAAGCTTCTTGTCTAGCTGTAATTAATAAAAATCCGTTTTCAACTTTTACATTTTCAGTTCTGTCGGTGTAGTATTGCAGTTCATTATTGCCCCATCTGTCCAAACCTTGATCTTCTCCTGTTCCAATATCAAAGGCCCATAGATTAGAATCTGGAGCGCCATCAATATCAAAATTATCCTCAAGGACCAGATTATCAAAAGTGGTCACCGTCTGTGTGTCATCTGTATTGCAACTCACGATAATTAAGGACATTGAAAACATCCAAAAAAGAACAAAAGGATTAATTTTATCGTTATATCTAACTTTCATAAATTATCAATTTTTATAGCTTAAAATCAGTTATTATTCCCTGTAATAATAAATATTATCAACGAAAATATTTTGTAATGTTCCACCCGATTCAAAAAAGAGAAGTCCTATTTGAGAAGTATCAGAAAGATTGAAATCTTCGATTGGAATATCAAAACTTTGCCATACATCTTGTTCAAAATTACCTGAGTTAAATTGAACGAAGCCTGAAGTTTCATTATTAGTTTGAACGCCATTCAATAATCTTATCAAAATGAAGTCTCCACCTTGTACTGCTTCGTTTGGTTTAATATCTATATGCAAATGTGTCATTTCAGAAATATCAATTGGAGACACGTTGAGAAAAGTGCCTATACCAACAAAGTTCAAAGATGTATAATTGATGATATTATCTTCCGAAATATCTAAAGGCGGTTCTCCTCCTTCTGTAGTTTGACCGTCTCCATTAAAAAACCCATTATAATAATCCACAGGCACGTTATTATAGGCGTCGCTAAAGACGGATACAACATCTTCTGGATTTCTACTTGGAGGAATAGGAGCGAAATCAAAACCGCCTTCCACATTTAGCTGAATCGAACCTTCAGCTTCCACTCCATTAATCATTGCCGTTATTGTTGCTGAACCTATACCAATAATTGATATTACACCAGATTCATCAACTATTGCAACATCAGTATTTGAAGACTGAAAATTAAAAAAAACGGGTTGAGTGCTCACAGTGATATTTTCTCCACTAGCTGAATTATAAGTTTGGCTGAGCCCAGTAACTGAAGTAGAAATACCCAAAAATCCTGGCTGCTCTAAATCAATACCGCCAAATATTCTCGGTTGTGGCTGAGCTAAAGTCCCTAATCTCTCAAACTTTACTTCATCTAGCCAAAATACATATCCGCCCTCATCATCCGCGTTTGTTGCTCCCTCTGCAATCCAAAGTAAGCCAGAGACATTAATAAGCTTAGAGGGATCAGGTATTGGTATAATATATTTTTTCCAACTTGTACTTATTGCCACATTATTTAAAGTAGTTTGATATCTATCACTATTCTCACCATCAATACCAAATCCTATCTCGTTTATGGTTGCAGCCTGTGATGCTTTTGCATAAAAAGTAAGTGCATCAAAGCCCGAAAGGTTTCTTTTGACGGTTGTATTGAAAGTTGCACCAACAAATCCGTTACCAAACGAAGGCACATCAAAACGCATTGCGGCATCACCTTCGTAAACCTCATCGGTAACAACAGTAAAAGCCTCTGGATCGGCACCTTCCCCAACAAATGGGAAATAATCTAATCCTGCTGAAAATGAATCTGTAAACACATCTCCATTATTTGGAAATTCAGCAAAGACGGCTTCATCGGTTAAGTCTCTTTCGCAGCCAGTAATGATCAAAAACAGAAATAAGATTGACCAGTTATTTTTTGAGAATATATTTTTTATTTTATTCATGATATTTTTATTATTTGCCAATATTGATATGCACGTACGTTCTTATTTCCCACTCATCTCCGTTAGGAAAACCAACAGGACTAACAATTGGTACATTATCAAACCCGTTGGGGTCTAAAGCATTTGGTGCGTATCGTGGAGAAAATTGATTTAATGAACGCCAAGTTCCTCTAATACCAATCGTGGTACTCGGTAAAACGAACCAATCTGGCTTTCCTAAAGATGTTGAAAAATCTAACATGAGCTGAAGCGGAAACGTTAAGTTGAAATCACGATGGTAATCAAAAGGTCCCCAATCGTTTACTTTCACATGAGTTTCTACTTTCATTTTCTTATAGATCGCTCTAACGTTTCCTCCAAAGCGTTTTATTAATCGTTGACTATCTCCATTAGCCTGACCATTTCCGTAGTAGAAATTACCTATTAATCCTAAATCTGGAGTGAGCTTAGAGACCATTCTAGAATGAATTTCCCAAAGGTCTTCTGCCGGTGCAGAATTAGGAAAAGCAAAAAACGTACGATCTGCCTGAAAACCGATAGCACCATCTTGCGTGGTTGGCAGATGACGGAAAACAAAACCTAAATTCATGGCGAACTCTGCATCTTCTGATCGGTCATTATCCCATTGATACATCCATGTCCCAGGAGTAGGATCATATGTAAAAAGAATCTCTCCTGCAGTGGTTTCTCTATTACCACCTCTAACGGCGAATGGATCATCAATAACATTTCTCAATCTGCCCGGAGCATTGACCCCATTTGGCATTGGATCAACCAATGGTTTTTGCCACATAAAGTTTGGAGCAATTTGAAAGTTTGAAAACGAATACGTAAATCCTGCTAAGACATTATTGAGGTTTCCACTTCCAGAGTCCTTTAACTTCCAACCGGTGAAAGTTTGGGTGGCATCTGCTCCTCCATTTGCCACTAAACCCATAACAGCACCTTGGGCATAGGCATTAAATCGACCACCTTCATAGGTAACTTTAGCTTTTGCTCCCCAGTTATCATTACTTTCTACTTTATCTACATAAACGACCCCATCTTTAACATCTTGAAAAGAACTTCCGTTTAATGGGCTTCCACTCCAAATACCGCCAAGAGTTATTCCAAAATCACCAAGTTCACGCTCTACAGCAATGGTTGCTCTCTCTGTTGGATACGCTGGAATGATACCACTTCGCAGCTGGTTTTGATCTAGAACACGACGACCACTTTCGTCAAATCGCAGCTCCGTCTCAACGTCCCTATGATAAATCCCTGTAATATCATAATTACCAAGACTTTTTTGATATTTAAATAACATGGTTGGATTTGCACCCCACCATAATTGCGGACCAAAGGCCGCCTTTAAACCATCAAAAGCACCTTTCCCATCCATCTCTATACCTAGAATTTCTCCTCCGTATATGTCTAGATTAGGACCATAATTAGCCTCTGGATAAAGACCGAAAAAATCCCCTTCATATTGCCAATGGTAATGACTTGTTCTATAAAATCCACGAAGGTCAAAATCCTTTGCATTCCATTCAAATTCCGCTTGATAGAGGTTTACCTTATTGACATCTCCCAAAACAACGTCACCGTCATCTGAATTAACAGTTAATGGTCTTGATCTATTTTCGTAGAAAATTTCATCTATTGGGTTTTGAGCTACATTTCCAACTACGTTAAAATTAACTTCTGCCCTTACATTGGGAGCGGGGTTTCCTTCTACACCAATAAAGTAAGATTGCATATGATCAAAACCCAACTGGTTAGGAAATACATTACCATCGGGTTCTGGAGTTTCTGGGGTTGTAATGAGGCTTCCTCCCGTATTGAACGTTGTGAATTTTGCTGTCAATTGACTTAATCTTATTTTTTGGTCATTACCGCCTAAGGCCGCTTTATCTCCTCTAGCTCTCAAAACCGCATCGACCAATTGAATATTATTGAAATAATTAGTAACAAAATCCCCTGTCATATCCGTATCGTAAGGATTAAGCTGATGGGCTTCTTTTAAAGCATAATAAGCAGCACGTGGATAGAGCTCATAAAGACCACGCTCGTTCGTTGGGCCTTTGGCACAAATCCCAAACCACTCCTCATTCATGTTGTTACGTCCTGGGACATAGTCTTTAAGATAACCTCCGTTTGCCCAGGATGCATTATTATCATGAATATCTGCATTTTCCCTGTCGTCAAAACCATATTTCCACCAGCCATCGCTAAATTGAAATGTAAAGCCACCGATGGATACTCCTGTTTTTCCTAATCCTGAAGCATTTTGGTAAATTTCTTTCCAGTTTTCTACCATGTAATACGCTTGTGCTTTCTGATCTTCTCTATTTTCCTTAGCATTAAAAGCATCTGCACCAAACTCTGTAAACAAGACCGGCATATCTAATTTTTCTTTTACCACATCAAACATGTCTGTAAATGAGACACCTCGATACGTATTGGTTCCGTAGATATCTACGTCTTTACACTCTTCTGCTACAATATCTATAAAAAGAACATCGCCGTTACAAATGGCTACAGGATGCGAACCGTCTATAGCTTTCATTGCTTTTGCTGCATCATTCATTAAACGATACATGGGACGCCCGCGCTTTTCACCAATAAATTTCTTTTCTTCCTCATCATCTGGGAAATCTTCGGTTTCTGCCCCTTGCCAAAAAAGTCCGTAGTTATTTTCATTTCCCAATAAATACAACAACAATCCTGGCGTATCTTTATATTCATTAACCAAATTGTTGACTTCATCCATTAAATGTTCTTGGGTTGCGGCATCATCATAAATGGTAACAGGCGTCCAAACACCGTCTAGAGTAAGTCCGTATCTTCCAAACGGATGATTTAACATGGTGTAGATGCCATAATTTTTGTAGATGTACTCAATCCATCTTGCAGGCACACCCGTGTACTGTCTAATGACATTAACCCCCATATTCTTAAGCAAAGACATTTCAGAATCTAGGCCCGCCTTAATAATATCATCAGATTTTTTCCAAAAATTGGCGTCCACTGTATTGGTACCAATTGGAATATAATCCCAGTTCATACCATTGACCATAAACGCTTCTCCATTGACCATTAAAGTCATTCCATCTTGGTCATTTCTCACATAAACCTTTTCGTTTTGGGAAAAAGACATTGCAGAAAACAACAAGAACATGAAAAGGAAGCCTTGCTTTTTTATTATTCTATTCATTCAAATAAAAATTTAACATTAATTGAAAACTGATTGCTAACTCGATTGATATGCTTCTCTTTATCAAAATCTATGGTGAATCTGATTAAAAGGATCAAGCTGTAACTTGTAGGTATAATTTGGGAATGATAAATCTAGGCGAAATCTATTTCAATATAATAAATTTCACCCCAACAAATAGCATACATCTCAATAAAACCGTTTAAAAATTAGGAAATCGATAATTATTATCAGGTTTTACGGCGCTGTTAGCAATTAAAAATTATTGAACGAAAACGTTGTAATAGAGGATTTAAGCTATTTTGTATGGGTAATGTATAGGACTAAAAAGGAATTGTATGGTATTTACATCTCTAAAATATAGTTGGTAAGACTCGCTTCATGCGGTAAATTCATTTTTTTACGCAATCGATACCGTTTCACCTCTACACTTCTAGGAGAGATATTGAGAAGTGGGGCAATTTCTTTTGAAGTAAGGTTTAAGCGTAAATAGGCACATAACTTCAGATCGTTAGGCGTCAATTTAGGATGTATAGATTTCACCTTTTTCAGAAAGTCCTTATCGGCGTTATTGAAGGCCTCTTGAAAGAATTTCCAATCATCGGTATTGTTGATATTCTTATCAATAATTTTGACAACAGACTTTAAGCCTTTTTCTGTTTCCGAAGATTTCAGCTCATCTTTGATACTATTCAAAAATTCGTTTTTCTTAATTAAGCTCATTGTAGAGATCGCTAATTCCCTATTTTTATTCTCGATATCTTGTTGCAGACTCTCATTTTTTAACTGCATCAATTGTTGCTCTGTCTCAAGTTCCTTTAACTCTAGGTCTCGTTTATTCGCTAAAATTAATTTTTCTTTCTGTTTTTTATAATAGCTTTTATAGACATTATGCATAAAAACTGAAAACAACACCACAATAAGCAAGTACATTGCTATGGCAAGATTGGTGGCATACCAAGGTTTCTGGATATTAAATGTAAAGGATGCGATGTTCTTGGACTCTGTATTTCCAACTTTAGAACGTACTTGAAAATCGTACGCACCAGAAGGTAAATTTTCAAATAAAGTATTGGACTGTGTTGACCAATTGCTCCATTCATTGTAGATACCATCAAGTTTATATTTATACTTTGTTTGAACAAACTTTTTATACTCAGGCACACTGTATGAAAACTTTATATTATTATAGCCGTTCTCTAATTCAACAGATTCATTCTTACTGATAGTTCGCCGATTAGAATGAAGCGAATAATTTTCTATGGTATTTATGGAAACTTCATAATCATTAGTCTGTACCTTATTAAGGTCCATGATAATATACCCGGTAGAGGTTCCTAGCAAATAGCGCTCCCCTCCAAGGTTCAAGATGTTTTCATAACCGATCATCATCTTTCTTACTGAATTGGGAAACGGAATATGAGTCACTTTTGGCGTAATGGTCATTTGACCTTGTGACACATAAGACACATCATTCTCGGTAAATCCCCAGAGCCAATGCTTTAATGAATCTTTAATTAATTTCCCTGACAGATAGCTCTTACTATCATAAAATTGACTCAGAATGGAATCTTTCTTAAATCGATCTTCGGAAACATCATACTTAAAAACACCTTGTTTATAGGCATAAATGATATCTGCTCCATATTTTAAAAGCGATGAGTTCAAGCCCTTACCTAGTGAGGTATCCCTTTCAACTTCCAATACCTTTGTAAGCGCCTGATTTAATTGCAGTTTATAAACCCCCTTATATTCATGATTTACAAAAACACGGGCTTCTTTTGAAATGCCAAAATACTTAGATGAAATATTAAAACCGTCTACCTTGTTACGTAAAGTCCATTTATTATTATTTCTTTCCAAAACACTTAAACCATAGTAGTTCCCTTGCAACAAAAGATTTGGCTGACCTTCAATTTCTTGAATGTCCCAAGTACCTTGATCAAAACTGATTTGCTCTAGTTCCTTATTCTTCAGTACAAAAGTCCCAAGATTGTGACCTATAAATAATTGATTATCATAAGTTTTCAAAGTCCAAACCTGACCTCGGGTTCCGTCTACCAAAGCAAAGTCATCATTTGATTCAAAAGTTCTATAGAACAACCCTTGATTGGTACCAAGATATAACAGCCCGTCATGAACAATGGCAGCGTAAACCGTACCGAGGGATCCGTTATCATCTTGAAAAATTCTAAATGGCGAGTTTGTATTTAAACAATTAATACCATTGTCTAATCCCAACCAAATATTCTGTTCAACGTCTTCAAAAAGGGACAACACAGTATTATTACTCAATCCAGTAGATTGGTTTATGGTATAATCTATGCTGCCTGTTTCAGTTAAAACAATCACGCCATTAGATATGGTACCAAGTGCTAAGCGTTGATCTTGCAGTTTTATACTATTATATACACTTACCGTATTTAATTTTTTATTAGCGGGAATATCCCATTTTGAAGTTTCACCTTCTACATATGTGAAGAACCCTTGATCTTGAGTTTCAATCAAAAGGCCTTGATCCTTCTTAAAAATATTAACTAGTGTATTACGGCTTAAAACAGGATCATCGGTTAACAATCGTTCTTTACCATTGACAATTTGATAGATCCCATCATTTAGCTTCTGAAAATAAACAACGCCATCCACCTCTATCATTTTGGTCAACATTGTTTTAGAATCAATTGTTGAGAACTGTTGATCTCTTGAATTGTAGATGTAAATTCTATTGAAAGACTGAAATAACACCCACTCATTAAAGGATATGATATTCCAAAACTGCTCATCGGTAATCAAGCTTTCTGTAATATCCTTAGATAAGGAAGTGTAATGTAGTTTGTTGTAGTTATCATGTTGCCAGTAACCAAACTCCATGTAACACCCTGTGTAAATCTTATCACCCACCACGTGAACCGATCTAAGAATGGTTTCGTTTGGAGAGGGGTACAATTGCCAATTAGCGCCATTAAATTCAAGTAGGCCTTTATTATTAGCAACATAAATAAATTTATTGGGCGCTTGTGAAATCGCCCAATTTTGATTTTCTCCTCTATAATCCTCAGTAGAATATGAAGCAATAGGAGGGAGCTCCTGTGCCCAGATGAGACAGGAAATAAGTAAACATATGCTGGATAAAATCCTAAGTTTTAATTTCAATTAGCGAAATAAATATAAATTGCTATTACAATAATACAAATAATCAATCCAACAACCTTGGTGTGTTTCCATGGTGTAATATCCACTTGCTTTGTAAACTCGAGTACAAAAGGTTCTTTTCTAGGATAAAACTTACCAATAATCAACATGATAATAATATTTGCCACAAATAGTATGGCCATGATATGTAAAAAGTGCGGATAAGCATCTGCCTCAATAATTCTTAAGGCCTGCGGGTCTGTGATCCCTGCTGCCTTAGCTTCTTCAAGTGCTGCTGCAACTCGACTTGGACCAATCCAAAATTGACTTATAATGTATAAGATAGAACCTGAGATAATCCCTATTTTTGCAGCAATAGCAGGGACTCTCTTAGTGGTATAGCCCACAACAATAATGGTGAAAATAGGAATACTGTAAATACCATTGATCTGCTGTAAATAGTTAAATAAACTTCCCGCATTTGCTATCAGTGGCGCAATAAACATGGCTGCAATGGCCAAACAAACTCCAAATATTTTACCATACTTAACGATGACCTTTTCTGGTGCTTCTTTATTGATGTGTTGTTTGTAGATGTCAATCCCAAATAAGGTCACGGAACTGTTCAAAACACTATTGAATGAACTAAGAATCGCCCCGAATAGCACGGCTGCAAAGAAACCAACGAGCGGCTTAGGCAAAACGGCACGCACCAACTCAGGATAAGCCAAATCACTAGAAACCAATTCATTATTAAAATAATGGTAAGCAATTATACCTGGCAAAACTAAAATTACCGGTCCTAATATTTTTAAAAATGACGCCAACAACAATCCTTTTTGTCCTTCGGCCAAACTTTTAGCACCCAAAGCGCGCTGTATGATCTGTTGGTTGGTTCCCCAATAAAATAACTGCACCAACATCATACCCGTAAAAATAGTCGCGAAAGGCACTTCTTGCCAGCTTTCTCCTGTAGAATCAAAGCGTTCTGGATTGGCCTCATACAAGATACTTAGTCCGTCAAGCGCATTACCATCACCAATAGCCATTAAACCAAATACTGGGATCAATACCCCTCCAATTAATAATCCTATAGCATTTATAGAATCTGATACTGCAACTGCTTTTAATCCGCCAAAAACGGCATAGATAGATCCAATAATACCAATTCCCCAAATACAAATCACCAAGGCTGTGGTATTAGAGACCCCTAATAGAGTAGGCACATCAAACATTCCGCTTATGGCAACAGATCCTGAGTACAGAATAACAGGAAGCAAAACCACCACGTAGCCCGTTAAGAACAAACCTGAGGTTATGGTTTTTGTAGTGGTATCAAATCGTTTTGCCAAGAATTGCGGCACTGTTGTTAATCCTCCCTTTAGATATCTCGGCAACAGAAATACGGCGGTAACCACAATGGCAATTGCGGCCAATGTTTCCCATGCCATAACTGATAATCCGTCCCTGTAAGCACTTCCGTTAAGACCAACAATTTGTTCTGTAGACAAATTGGTAAGCAAGAGCGAACCGGCAATTACTCCTGCCGTTAGGCTTCTTCCGCCCAAAAAATAGCCGTCTGAGGACGTTTCATCGGTGGTTCGTGTAGCAAAATAAGATATGATTGCTACTAGAAGTGTAAAGCCTACAAAGGAAATAATACCTATCATAATTTATGAGATTTTTAAAATCTACGCCTAAAATAAAGTAAATCAATAAGAATTTTAGCGTTTTTTTCTAGTTAATAAATGTGTTGGGAATAAACTCCTATCTTTTAATTGTTTATTTTAAACTCAACATATACTGGCAAGTGGTCTGAAGGATATTTTAAATCCCAAGAGTCACTTAAAACCGCATATTTTTCTACGGAAATTTTCGACTTTGACACAAAGACATAATCAATCCGTCTGGTAACGGACTGATCAAAATTGAAGCCATTCCAAGTGCCTTCTGGTCCAAAACTTAAATCAGAAACCGCTTTGGAGTCGTCCAGTTCTTCTGTTATAAGGGCAATATTTTTGGTATTTGGCTCGAGATTGAAATCTCCTGTTAGCACTACCGGAAGGTTCTCGACATTCAACTCTTTAATTTTCCGAAGTATCAAATGAACGCTCTCCATTCTAGCAACTTCTCCAACATGATCAAAATGCGTATTGAATACCCAAAATTTCTGATTGGTCACATTGTTTTTAAAAAGACCGTAAGTACATACTCTATTGCAAACGGCATCCCAACCCATTCCAACCGTACTTGGTGTTTCAGACAACCAAAAAGTACCATTTTCAAGAACTTCAGAGGTTTCCGTATTATAAAAAATCGCGGAATATTCGCCTTCATCATCACCATCATCTCGACCAACACCAATAAAACTGTATTTTGGAAGCAAACGATCTATGTCTTTCATTTGATTTGGCAGGGCTTCTTGCACGCCCATGATATCAGGAGCATGAAATTTGATCTGGTTCATCATAAAATCCTGACGGTTATTCCAGCTGTTTTTACCCTCCTTAGGATAATCTAATTTAATGTTGTAAGTCATCACAGAAATGTTTTGACCGGATACCAAAGACACAAACATTAAGGCAACTATTGCTAATTTATTCATAGTAATTAATTTATTCTGTAAATAGAATCTCGCTCTTTTCTGAAATTCCATTTTCGTTAAACGCTTCAACTTGATAATAATAGCCTTGATCTGTATTTAAAGCTCTTAATGCATAGTTAGGCTTATCGTACATAAGGGCTGATAAGTTGAGCTTATCTTTAGAAATCCCCCAATAAATCACATAACCTGTAGCGCCTTCTACTTTATCCCAAGTTAAATCGGTATTTCTTCTATCTGCATATCTCGCCACCTTAAAATTAGCTGGTGTTTTTGGTTTGGCCTCTTGCCCTTTACCAAACACTCTAAACTCAGAAATGGATAGATAGTTATTTGTACAATACACGTGATTATACCTCACATATCTCGCCTCAATGGGTTTTTTAAATTCTATATAGCCGTGAGGCATGTCTCTTTTATTTTCTGAATAGTCGGCAATCACGTCCCATGATGTTCCATCCATAGAGCTCTCTATTACAAATTGCTGTCTTAAATCATCTGGTCTTCCGTAGATATCGCTATTAAAATCCTGAAAATTAATTTGAATCGCATTAAGGTTCATTGGTTTTTCCAAATCCATCTGCACGTAAATACTATCATTATTAGCTTCAGAAACCCAATACGAACGGATTTCCTCATCATTAATTTTCGCAATGTCAAACTCCCTAATTTGCCCTAACATATACCCGCTATTGCTTTCATCAACAACATTGATTTCTTTAGTGACTAACGGCGAATTGGTGGTTACAGGTTTATTATAAGATAGTAACATCCACCCTGTAAAGCGTTTTTTATGCGCGTCTACCTCTGTATCTGGCAGATAATGCGGATAATCACCATAGGCCGTATTCACGTACATTTGTCCATTATCTTCAAATCCTGCAGGGTACATGCCCAAGCGTCTTTCAAACTTATAATTTACAGAAATGGCCATGGTAGAAAAATGCCAATAGTTGCCATTATTATCTTTAACTGTACTGCCGTGACCAGACCCTTTGAGGAATCCGCCAGGTTTATATGAAATTGGATTGTACGGTGCATACTCAAATGGCCCTAACGGACTTTTACTCGTGTAAACGCCGTCTGCGTAGACATTCCACTGGGTTCCTGGAGCACCATATTCTAAGTAATAGGTATCACCATGTTTTACCATCCAAGGTCCCTCGATGTAAGGATCGATATCTGAATTATGATCTTGACCAAAACGTTCCCAACCATGCTTTTCAGGCTCTAAATTGAATAGGTCTTTTTCTTCACCAAGCGGCACATAATAGTTTTCTGGATCTAACTCTACAACCCGAATTGGCCATTTATTGGACGATTCTTCATAGAGGTAAACTTTTCCGTCGTCATCTACAAAAAGGTCAGGATCTTGAATACCATTTGGCATATTTAACACGGCGAAATTCGTGGTCCAATCCCCTAACTCGGGATTATCTGTTTCAATAATTGGTCCGCTCCCAGAAGGATCGCCATACACAATCACCTTGCCATCTCTTACTGCCGCTGCGGGAGCATTACTCCCTGTAAAGTACCAACTTTGCGGCCTTATAAAGGTCCAATTGCTCATATCATCACTCATCCAATACCCGTGGGAACGGGTGACAAACATGAAGTACTTACCCTTAAAATTAATGACGGCAGGATCTGCCCCAGAACGATAAGACACCTTGTTCTTAGCCCTGTAGTGGGACATATAAGAATAATCGATATCAATGGGGTTACAATAGGTTTGATAGTCTCTTTTTTTGACTTCGGAATTGTCCTTTTTTTCTGAAACTTCTGAAGTATCCTCCATTACTTTGGTTTCTTGGTCCTTACAAGACTGTAGCAGTGCTAAAGCTGCCAGTGCAATAATGGATCGTTTGATTTTGGACGTCATATATATTCTTAAGTTTAGTGTTCGTAAGATTTAATGGGTTTTCCCCTTAATTTGCTAAAGGTTTTATATGCTCTTTTTATAGATTCTGGATTGGCTTGCTGAAACTCCTGTTCTGTGACATTGTATGTACCTTGTAGTTCCGCCAAACGCGATCTCAAACCTGCTTCAATATTATCATAACTTTCATTATCTATAAGATTGTAAATCTCTTTGGGATCTTCTTTTAAATCGTAAAGTTCCCATTCGTCAATATCATCATAAACATGAACCAGCTTATAACGATCGGTGCGAACGCCATACATCTTTTTGACCATATGAAAAGCTGGAAAATCATAATAGTGATAATAAATGGCATCTCTAAAGTCTTCACTATCTACCTCATCAGTGACTAAGGGTTTTAAAGACTTTCCCTGCATATCTTTCGGAATCTCCACACCTGCAAAATCTAAAAAGGTCTCTGCAAAATCCAAGTTTTGGGTCAAGGCGTTAATTTCGGTACCTGGCTCTATAACCTTGGGGTACTTCATAAGCATGGGCATCGCCAAAGATTGCTCGTACATAAAACGTTTGTCAAACCATCCCTTTTCACCTAAATAAAAACCTTGATCTGTGGTGTAAATCACAATAGTATTATCAACCAAGTTGTGTTGCTCAAGATAATCTAATATGGCTCCTACACCCTCATCAACAGCAGCGATAGTGGCCATATAATCTTGCAAATAGCGTTGCAATTTCCATAAGGCCAAGGCCTCCCCTTTTAAATTCATCTCGTGAAAAGCATCATTTTTGGGTTGATAGGCTTGATCCCACGCGGCTCTTTGCTGAGGTGTCATACGCTCAAAGTCTGTTTTCCATGGATTATGCGCTAATTCTGAACTTCCTTTAGATGTTGTCATTTTTAGGTCATGTCCCTCATACATATCCACATAAATGGTTTGGGACTGCTCTTTAGATGCGGTTGAGCCTTCATGGTCCGTAAAATAAGTATCTGGTACGGGAAATTGAACCGAATCATACTTGTTTAAATGCCGTAAAGCCGGCATCCAGTTGCGATGAGGTGCTTTTTGCTGCACCATCAACATAAAAGGTTGCTCACTATCTTTTACGGAATTCAGGTAGCTTAATGCGTCTTTGGTAATGATGTCGGTAGCATACCCCTCAACTCTTGTAGTATCTGCAACCGTATTCCCTTCTTTAATGCTTATAAAGTCTGGATTATAGTAATTGCCTTGATCTGTTAAAATGTTCCAATAATCAAAGCCTTGAGGCAGACCATCTAAATGCCATTTTCCTAAAACAGCAGTACTGTAACCTGCTTCTTGTAACAACTTAGGAAAGGTTTGTTGGCTCCCGTCAAAACGATTGCCATTCATTCTAAAACCATTGACATGGCTGTGCTTACCTGTTAAGATTACCGCACGACTGGGACCACAAATAGAGTTGGTACAAAAGTTGTTTTTGAAAATGGCACCTTCGTCTGCAATACGATCAATATTAGGCGTTGGCGCCAACTTGCTTATGGGATGACCATAAGCGCTAATGGCCTGTGTCGCGTGATCATCTGCCATTATAAAGATAATGTTCGGGCGTTTTACAGGAGCTTCAACCATAGCCACTTTCTTTTCGTCTTTACAGGAAAAAAAAGCGATTAAAATATAAAGTATAATGATGTGTTTTTTCATGATAACGGGACTATGGTTTGGTCTTAAAAACCGTTTTCTTAGTTTGAATGATTTCGGAGTTCAGCATCGTTTTATCTATAAATGTGAAGATCACCTCCAACTGATCGAAGGGAATGGACGATAACTCATGGCGTCCACCAACCACTTTGTGAAAATAAAAAGCAGTCTCCAGCTTACTTAATTGATTGGCTATGGCCTCTGAGCCATGCAGTATAAGGTATCCGGGTTTTTCGGGACTACACAAATGATGCGGAGACACACTAAAAGGTACGAGATTATCATCAGTACCATGGAATAACACGGTAGGGATAGCGTTTAAATTATTGATATAATTGGCATCCACTACAGCGCCAGCGAGAGCGACTGTACCTGCAAATTTGACATTTTTATAACGACTAACATCTTCTATAAAGTATTCTTTCATATAAACTGCATTTAGCATGCCCTCTGCTCCCGCACTGCTCCCGCCTGCAATAATTTTTGTAGTATCTGCCTGAATTAAATTACTGTTTTCAAACACAAATTTGGCAGCATCTAAATAATCAATGGCTGCGTTTGCAAAGGTGTACAACTTGTCTTTTTTAGGACAGTCACAGCCAAAACCAGTTGCTGTGCCTTTCCTTAATAATCGGTAAGATATGGAAATGCCTATATAGCCTTTTTCTGATGCGTACTTCATTAGTTTCACCTCGTCTCCATTGGCTCTACTTCCTCCAGCAAAACCACCGCCATGCATCCATAAAATTACAGGTAAACTGTCGTTCTTTTTTATTTTTTTTGGAGTATACACATCCATCTTTAAGGTGTCTAATCCTTTGATGGCGTAGGTGTATGTTTTCATATCTTGAGCATACAAGATTGAAGACATGAGACTCAGAGCAATAATTATTTTTAATGTCATTGGTTTCTATTTTCTATGAGAATGCCACTTATTACGGGTTTCCCTTCAATGGGATTGAGAGAAATGGTAAGGCCTTCGTTGTTGTTTATTTCCACTTCGGTTGTTTGGGTGACACCGTACTTGTCTGGATATTCTTTTGCAAGATTGACATGTGATCGTATAAGATTGCCATTCACTAATATATCAAAAACACGCTTTTGAACTGAATCTTCAAGTGTAGCGCTTGTTGATTTTAAATTATAAATCAGATCAACATCACTTTTCAATTTCGGCTCTACGAAATAAAGCGTGACTTTATAATTTCCGTTAGGCAAATCCACCTTGTAACGCTCACAGCCGATGAGCATGTTTTGATAAACTGGCTCTAAGTCACTGTTTTTTATATTATTTGGAATCCACTTCTTCTCAATATCCCCCTCATCAGTCCCAAGGTTACCAACATAACCATAGAGGCCTTTGGAATATGCTCGATCTCTAAGAAACTGGGTATTGGTTTTTGTGTCTTGAAAATGAATTGTTGCTCCAATATTGATTGCCAGTTTTGAAATCTCACGATCTGTTAAATTGTTAATCTTTATGACACTAAGTCGCTTTTCTACTGAGGCCCCATTAGTTTTAAGCTCAAGTGTATTGTTTCCGTCCACAAAAGGAACATCCAAAGCGGCAACTCCCGTGTTGAACTCTAAGTCTTTTAACTTTTTCCCGTTTAAATAAGCAGTGCCTGTTTTTTGATTTGAAAAGAAATTGACCTTGTAGGTGTTGATGTCTATTAAGGTTAATTGGTCTTGATACGTTAATGCAATATGCGCTAAAGCTTCCTTTTGATTTAACATGACCTGGTACCAATAGTAAATATCCTTTGGCTCACGATTATATAGCACCAATCCTTTTTGGTTTACATGAGGAATGGCCTCTCCACGAAACTCAGAGCCAAAATCGGCAAAATTCCAAGCCGTCATACCTGCAACAAAATCGCGTTCCATCACTTGCTCATAATAGCGTTTATGAAGCTTTAATTGATACGCTTGCGAATAATCATACTTTATCGGCGGATCTGCCGAAATGCGAACATCTGCGCCAGGACCATATTCTGAAATCATGATGGGCCTATTTGGGTAACGCTGATGCTGCTCGTCTAAAAACTTACCTAAGTCGTCAATTTCTCCATTATACCAACCGAAATATAAATTCCACCCTACGAGCATCGCTAGATCGGCGATTTCGGTTTCGTTATAAAGTTCATTGAAATGCAAAGCCATTACAGTAACCCGATTAGGAGCCTCTTGTCTAGTTAAGTCCTCCAATTGCTTGGCTAAATCGTAGGTGAAGGTTTTTCGCAGCTCACGCTCTTGTTCTGTTTCTTTTTTATCAAATGCTAAACGTAAAAAGATCTCATTCATGTAGCCGAACATTATTACCGACGGATGATTATAGTATTGTTTGATGTGCTCTTCCTGCATTTTTAAAGCCGTTTCAAAAAATGCTATCGTATTGGTCACTTTATTAACAATGGGAATTTCGGTCCACACCAAAATACCAAGCTCATCGCAGAGTTTGTAAAGTTCTCTAGAATGGGGATAGTGCGCAAAACGAATGACGTTAGCGCCCATTTCCTTGATTAAGTAAATGTCTTTTTCTTGTAAAGCCATCGGCACGGCATTGCCGTATCCCTCAAAATCTTGATGTCTATTAACACCAATCATTTTGTAAGGTTTTCCGTTAAGGAGAAGTCCGTGATCAGCATTAACGCTCACCCACCTAAAACCAACTGAGTGGTGTTTTTTGTCTAGAAGACGCCCTTCATTATCCAAAAGCTTCAGTTCTAAATGATATAAATATGGCCGCTCTGGAGACCAAAGTTTGGGGTTTTTTAGGTCTGAAAATTGAATACTGATTTCCTTAGGCCGCAGATTGTCAAATTTTAGCGTTTTATTTTTAGTTGCAATCAACTGACCTTCTGCATCGGTCAAGGTTAAAACCAAGTTGTTTTTAATTTCGTTTTCAGAAAAATTATCCACTAAGATTTTGATGTCTAAACTCGCTTTTTTTTCGGAAACCTGCGGATAGTTGATGTAGAATCCTTCCGAAGCAACATCGGAAAGTGAAAAGTGTTGCTGCGCTTTTGAAATGAGTTGAACGTCTCGATAAATACCGCCCCAAAATGTGAAATCGGCATCCAAGGGTGGAATATCCTCGTTATGGGAGTTATCTACCATAACCTCTATAAGATTATAGTCATCATACTTTAAAAATGATGTGATATTAAAATTAAAGGCCGTATAACCACCGCGGTGGCTCCCTACCTTTTTACCATTCACAAAAACGTCGGTTTCTTGATTTACACCATTGAAATGGAGGTAATGTATTTGATCTTGTTGCTCTGTCGAAATAAAGATCTGTTTCTTATAAGTGCCTTTGCCCCGGAAATATCCTTTCTCGTCATCAAAAGCATCTTCTGCATTCCAAGTATGTGGGATATTTACAGTGTCCCAATCTGTGTTTTTATCTAGCCTAAATTGCCAGCCAGTGTTTAAATCTATGTTTTGTCCAAAAACAGGTATAATAAAAAGCACAGACAACACCCATAAAAACCAAAGCCTTTGAAGATGTGCTATCTGTGCCATTGTAATTGTAATCTATGGTTTACTTAACTAATAATTTTGATGTAGATACTTGGTCATTAGCCTTAATTTTCAAAATGTACAGTCCTGCTGCCAAATCATTTTCGGCTGATATGTCCCACGATAGGTTAACATCGCCAGCTGAAGCTTCTTCATTCATTAAAGTAGAAACCAAACGACCATTAATATCATAAACACTAACATTCAATGAGGCTTTCTTTTGCAGATTGAATTTAATATTACAGACATCTTTAACTGGATTTGGAGATACACTAAGACTGTTATTAAAATTAAAATTGAAATTATTTATAGACAAAGCGGTATCTGAAGTAATCATCTCTATTGCCCCCAAATAGTAAAAACCAGAGCCGTTGTCATTATTTGGTCCAGGCTCTGCCACAAAAGTAATTTCTCCCGATGCATTTGGTTGAATATTAAGAATATCAGCTGTATCTGCGACATTATTTGAGGTATTTAGAGCTTGGGCTGATGTCGTAGATCCAGTCACTGTGTAAAGTGTCTCACGATTATCAGATACATTATTTCTAGATGCAAAAACAATAAAAGAGTAAAATTTTGTTGGATCTAAATCTGTCAAAATAAAACCTCCTGATGGTTCTGTCAAACCCTGAAATAATGTAGTTGACCCAAAAAAGCTATCTCTTGTTGAAGTGTCAGGAAAAGGTAAAGCAGCGTCTGGAGTTTGCGTGCCGGCAGTATTAACTGTATTAAATTGATCATTGATTGTAAAAGTTACTCCTGTGCTAGTTCCTTCAGAATTAATGAGAACTGTAGTTAATCCAGCCGTACTAGCCGCGTTTTCAATTGAAACATTATTCCAGTTCCCTGCTGTTTCTTGATCATTTACACCGAAATCTATGTAAGTAGTCTCCTGTGAAAATCCGCTAAATGCAATAGCAGTTAAAAATAATAGTTGTGTAATTTTTTTCATGATTATAAAGTTTAATGGATTAATATTCTATGTGTACTTGATTGGTTCTGGTTGGTTACTGTCATTAAATAGACACCTGTTTCTAAAGTATCCCTTGACCATATAATTTCATTATTTTGAATTTGGTAAGTCCCCTTAGAGACCACCTTACCCATCATGTCTGTTACATTGATACTAACCGATTGCGAAACATTTTGGATGAATTTAATAGTCAAAACCGTTTTTACTGGATTAGGATATAGAGAAATATCTTGATACGCATAATCACCAACGCTTAAAGCATCTACAGCATCTTTAACACTGGTTTCTATAGCTTCTCCTATAACACGTTCATAAAGAATTTGATGAGCTGCGGCATTCATGTGAATACCATCTCCAGAATCATATTGTGGTAAAATGTCATTATTGTCTGCTACCGGAAAACCTGTCCAGAAATCTATCGCTTTCTCTCCGAACACATTATAGGTCTCTGTAATCATATCCAACTGAATATTGACTTTGGTCGTGTTTGAACCAAAATCCCTAGGCTGTGGTGTTGTTACCCATAGTAATACATCATCGGCAGCTGCAGCTGCACTTATCAAACTGTAATTATTCAATTGGTCTACAACGGGATAACCACTATTAGCATCATTTGAAGGCATGTTAATAATGATACCTGTGGGATCTAATTCTAAGGCCTTTGTAATATTTCGCTGTGTATCAATGGTTCTATTGACACCAGCAGGAATTGTAGTACCAGTTGGTAAAATATTATAAGTAGCAAAGCCACCTAAGGCTAAATTGATCAATTCGTAACGTGTATCCATTTCGGTGAGATACTTATTGTACTTAGGTACCCAAGCATCATTCTGATCTGAAGGCCCAGTACCAGCAGCTGTAGATGATCCTAAGACCACAATTCGGTAAACAACGCCCTCATTTAGGATGGTCTCAAAAGTAGCCTCACTCGTGTCACTTAGACCTTCTCCAGATATTCTTACCAAACAATTGGTAGAGACTACATCAGGAACCGTCATATCATAATATTGAACCGATGCTGGTGCGGTTGCAATAGTTGACCAAGTTGATCCGTTGTTTGAAGAAAATTCTATCAACATATCGTCAATAGCGATGCTCTGCCACTTCACACGCACCGTTTTATTAACTTCCCAAATATGTCCTCCATTTGGATAATTTAGGGTCAATTCTGGATCTGGTGCTGTTGTAGAAATTGGATCATCACTTATGATCAATTGAACAGCACCTAAATAGTAAAATCCAAATCCATTATTATTGTTTGGTCCAGGTTCTGCTTGAAACGAAATGCTACCACTACCATTAGGCTGGATGTTTAACAAATCCGCTGTATTTGAGGTATTGTTTGATACCGCCAAAGCCTCCGAATCAGTTGTTGACCCTGTCACTGTAAACAATGTTTCTCTATTATCATTTACGCCGCTTCTAGAGCTAAATACAGAAAAAGAATAATACTTTGTTACATCTAAACCTGTAAGTGTAAAACCTCCTGTAGCATTGATATTGCCATTAAAACCATCATCTGTAGCTCCAAAGAAACTATCTTGTGTTGCAGAGGCAACAAAAGGTAAGGCCGGATTTGGACTTGAAGTTCCATTGGAGTTAACAAAATCAAAAGAATCAGTAATTGTGAGCACAACTCCTGTATCATTGCCTTCAAAATTGACAAGATTTGTGGCAAGACCTGTTTCATTTTGAACAGATGGGATCACATTGTTCCAATTGCCTTCTGAAGCATTACCTGAGCCTCCAAAATCAATAAAAACGTTTTGTTGAGCATAACCGATGGAGGTTATCAATATTGCGAATGCAAGTAAAGTTTTTTTCATAAGTCTATCTGATTTAGTGATTACTATTTATTTTTTCAATTCAAACATATGTTCAAACTCAAAATCTGAACTTGGTGCTATAGCTATTTCAAATTCTCCAGGTTCAACACCGTAGAGCATTTCAGCATTATAAAATTTTAAGTCTTCCGTAGAAATCTCGAATGTCACGACTTTACGCTCTCCTTTTTTTAGAAAGATCTTTTCAAAACCTTTGAGTTCTTTTACAGGTCTTGTGACACTTCCTACTTTATCATGAAGGTAAAGCTGCACGATTTCTTGACCATCATAATTTCCAGTATTAGAAATTGTTGCAGACACTTTGAGTGTTTCATTAAAACCAATTGTTTTTGCAGAAATTTTAAAATCTGAATAGGTAAACGTGGTGTAACTCAACCCAAAACCAAAGGGATACAATGGCGTATTAGGGCTATCTATATAATTGGATTTATAGTCTTCTTTAGGGTTGTTTTTTGGAATGGGGCGTCCTGTGTTTTTCATGTTGTAATAGATAGGAACTTGCCCCACATTTCTAGGAAAGGTCGCAGTAAGCTTTGCGGACGGGTTTTCTTTCCCAAACAGTAAATCTGCCACTGCCAAACCGCCCATTGTCCCAGGATACCAAGCTTCTAAAATGGCATTAACTTCCTCTTTTTCTTCGGAAATGTTAAGCGGACGGCCATTCATCAATACCAAAATGATTTTTTTGTTTGGGATCGCTTCTCTAATAGCCTGAATTAATTCTGGCTGAACACCAGGAATTTTCAAATTGGTTCTAGATGCAGCTTCTCCACTCATATGGTAACTTTCGCCCATTACTAGCAGGACAACATCTGCCTTCTTTGCCGTTTCTATAGCAGCCTTAAAACCGCTTTGGTCCTCAGATTCAATGTCACAGCCTTTAGAGTAAAAAATAGCCTTATCACTTACGTACTCTAAAAGTCCCTCATAAATACTCACTGACTTGCCATCTCTATCTCCGGCTCCGCCCCAATTTCCATTAATGTGATATTCATCTTTTGCTAATGGTCCAATCAAAGCAAATGTTTGATCCTTAGATAAGGGCAAGGCCTCATTATCATTTTTAAGTAATACTGAAGATGCTGCGGCAATATGTCTTGCCGTTTCTAAAAATTCAGGTTTGTAAATGGTCTCTTTTTGGCGTGTCTCATCAGAATAACGGTAAGGATCATCAAAAAGTCCGAGTTTAAATTTAGTTAAAAGAATGCGGCGGCAAGCATCGTTAACCGCTGCTTCATCTACCTTACCTTCAGTAATGAGTTGCTTGAGATACTTTCGGTAAACCTCACCCATCATATCCATATCTACTCCAGCATTCATCCCAATTTTTGCAGATTCTAACGAATCTTTGGCGAAACCGTGCATGATCATTTCATTGATGGATGTATAATCAGATACGACAAAGCCCTTAAATTTCCACTCGTCTTTAAGAATATCACGAAGGGTAAATTTATTCCCCGAGGTTGGCACACCATTAAGTTCATTAAAAGCAGACATAAACGTTTGTACATTAGCGTCTATAGTTGCTTTAAATGGCGGCAAATAGACATTACGCAATTCGTTCTCACTCATGTTCACCGTGTGATAATCGCGCCCAGCTTGCGCAGCGCCATAAGCAACATAATGCTTCGCGCAGGCTAAAATTGTATTATTGGCAGACAAATCGTTACCTTGAAATCCTTTTACATAAGCTTTAGCAATTGCACTCCCCAAAAAAACATCTTCTCCCGCACCTTCAGAAATTCGTCCCCATCTCGGGTCTCTTGCCACGTCGACCATTGGGGCAAAGGTCCAATGAAGTCCTTCGGCACTCGCTTCTTCTGCAGCAATTCTCGAGCTTTGCTCAACCATGCCTAAGTCCCAACTGCAGGACAGCGCCAGATTGATAGGAAAAATGGTACGATGCCCGTGAATAACATCATAACCAAATAATAATGGAATGCCCAATCGCGTTTGTTCAACCGCTATCTTTTGTAAGGCTCTAGTGCCTTTTGCAGTATAGACGTTAAGCATTGCCCCAGTATTTCCATCGGCAATATGCTTCTCAAATTCAGTATTGATGGTTGGCCCCGTTTTATCCCAGCCACCGCCATACATCACGGTTTGACCAATACGCTCCTCTAAAGTCATGCGCTGCATGAGCGCATCAACTTGTGCTTCGTAATTTTGACCATGAACATGAGTAATGACCATGATTAGGGCTGCACATAAAGAGGGAATTTTAAACGTCATTTTTAGATCTATTTTTTTAGTTGAAAGGAAGTCATTAACTCAGCATCAGCATCGGTACCAACAAACACTTGAAATTCGCCAGGTTCTGCTACAAAATCCAAATCACTATTATAAAATTTAAGGTCGTTAACCGTCATGTCAAAGTTGACTGTTTTTGTTTCTCCTTTTTTTATTTCTATTTTTTGAAATCCTTTTAGTTCTCTAACAGGTCGCGTCACAGACCCCACGACATCTCTAACATAAAGTTGCACCACTTCTTTACCATCATAATCTCCAGTATTAGATACTTCTACCGAAACTTTAAAAGCGCTATCCATACTTATGGTATCTGTACTGACGGTAAGGTTCTTGTAATCAAATTTAGTATAGCTTAAGCCATAGCCAAATGGATACAATGGCTCGTTGCGAACATCTAAATAATTAGATTTAAATTTTTGAAACTTTCCTTCTTTGTTACCTAGAGGTCGCCCCGTATTTTTATGATTGTAAAATATTGGAACTTGACCTACATTTCTTGGAAAAGTAGCTGTCAATTTCCCTGAGGGGTTAACGTCTCCAAAAAGCACATCTGAAATGGCAAGGCCTGCCTCGCTTCCAGGAAACCAGACGTTAAGAATGGCCTGTACATTTTCGTTTTCAGCAGTAATAGCTAACGGTCGTCCTGTAAAAAGTACTAACACAACAGGCTTTCCTGTTTTCAGTAAAGCATTCAATAACTCTTGTTGTAATTTTGGGATTTGAAGATTGGTCACACTACTACTTTCACCGCTCATTTCCGCAGTTTCACCAATAGCAGCAATAATCACATCTGATTTTGCTGCAATTGATAAAGCTTCATCAAGCAATTGTTGATCACTTCTATCATCTCGAGGAATACTTTTACCAAACATGGTCACTCGATTCTCGTATTCTAGATCGTAATCCACGTTGCTGCCCTTAGCATACAATACGTTCACTTGGTCTCCTGCTACTGTTTTTAACCCCTCTAATAATGGAATGGATTTTTCCTGTTTGGTCGCTACACTCCAAGTACCAGCCATGTTCACTGCTGTGTTTGCCATAGGTCCCACCAAAGCAATGGTTCCCGATTTCTTTAATGGTAGTAAACTATCTGCATTTTTAAGTAAGACCAAGGACTCTGCACTCACTTGTCTTGCAAATGCGCGGTTCTCTTCTGTAAATACTTCATTTTTTGGGCGCTCAAGATCACAGTACTTGTAAGGATCATCAAAGAGCCCTATTTGATATTTTGCGGTCAGAATTCTTGATACGGCTTTATCAATATCTTCTATGGATACTAAACCGTCCTCAACAGACTGTTTTAAAGTCCCTAGAAACCCTTCGGCAACCATGTCCATATCTGAACCCGCTTTTAAGGCCTGAGCAGAAACCTGTTGTAAATTACCGACGCCATGATACATCATTTCTTCAATACCTGTGTAATCTGTAACTACAAAACCATTAAAGCCCCAATCCTCACGAAGTAAGTCGGTTAATAACCACTTGTTTCCTGTAGCAGGAACGCCATCAATTTCATTAAAAGATGCCATTACTGACCCAACACCTGCATCTATAGCCGCTTGGTAAGGTGGTAGATACTCGTTATACATCCTAATGCGGCTCATATCTACCGTATTATAATCTCTTCCGGCCTCTGGTGCGCCGTATAGGGCGAAATGTTTGACGCAGGCCAGCATGGTATTATTTTTTGTAAGGTCATCCCCTTGATACCCGTTGACCATGGCCTTTGCAATTTGGCTACCCAAAAACACATCCTCTCCAGAACCTTCTGAAACACGTCCCCAACGTGGGTCTCTTGAAATATCAACCATAGGCGAGAAGGTCCAGTTTATCCCATCTGCAGTAGCTTCTTGTGCGGCCATACGTGCTGTTTTTTCAATCATATCCATATTCCAGGTACAGGATAATCCCAGAGGAATAGGAAATGTAGTTTCGTAACCATGAATCACGTCCATACCAAAGATCAGTGGAATTTTCATTCGGCTCTTTTCCATCGCAATTTTCTGAACTTCACGAATTTTTTCAACCGTTTTAATATTAAACAGGCCTCCAACTTTGCCCTCTTCAATCTTTTTAGCGATATCAGAACTTTGCGATGCTCCTGTTGTGATATCCCCCGAAGATGGCAAATTGAGTTGTCCTAACTTTTCGTCTAAAGTCATTAACCCCAAAATGGAGTCGACTTGATATTGAAAAGGATTATCGTTGCTTGACGCAGTGCGCTTTTCTTTAGAATCACAAGCGACTAAGCTTAAACTGATAAAAATTAAAAGAAATGTGATTGGTCTCGTCATGTTTTATTGTTTTGAGTTTTTTGTGTTTGAAAACAACCAAGTTAATAATCCTGGTTCAGCAAATGCAGAGTCCCAGCTGTTATGATTGTCTTTAGCAAACAGTGTAAAATTAGGTTTCCCTCCGTTCTTTAAAATACCGCTAACCATATCTACCGAACCGAGCGGATTTACCACATCATCATTAGCGCCATGAAAAACCCAAAGCGGAGTTGTTTTTGCGTATGATGCGGTTGCTTCTGGATTTCCTGCACCACAAATGGTAATCGCTGCAGCAAATGTATTTGGTCTACGATATAAAATTTCAAACGTTCCCATACCGCCCATAGAGAGTCCTCCTACATAAATTCTAGTTGTATCTACATAAGCCTTATCTGATACTTCCTCTAGAAGCTCCATCACCAAACTCAAGGATTTGGTAGGTTCTATATTTAGTGGAAAATTTAAACTTATAGGTTTTGTGCTTCTATCAACCGTTGCGCTAGACCAATAATCTTCTTTAGGGCACTGCGGAAATATAACGATTGCCGGAAATGCTTCCCTATTGTCTTCGGAAGCAAAAAGAGCACTACCATGGGTCAATTGACTTTGATTATCGCTACCTCGCTCTCCTGCGCCATGAAGAAAAAGTACCAACGGATAGACTTTAGAGGCATCAAAATCTTTAGGGAGCATGATGCGATAGTTGAGCGTATCTGAATTGGTTATAAACTGCTCTTTAGCAAATACTTCGTTTTGGCCTAATGAAGCATACGCTGTTACTAAAGTTAAGAAACAGGTCAGCAGTAATTGAGGATTAAAAATAGTCTTCATAATAGAAAAGTTAAAAATCAATATTTTGAAAAGTAAAATGATGCTCAGGTGCATTTTGAAATTGGTGCAACCATGGTGAATATGTTTTTACCGCAATAGTATTTGTCGCTTTGTTGACTTCTATAATACGCAAGTAGCCTGAATTACCTTGCTCAACACCTTTGACGTTCTTTTGAAAATTTGCTAGCATTTGATATACTTTATTTCCAAAATCGTTTTTAGAAACTAAAGTACCTACACCCGAACCCAAGATATGCCCTGAGAAAACGAACATAGTGTTCTTATGAATTTTTATAAGCTTTTCCCATAGCAGCCCACCATCGTTAACTTTACCATCATCAGTATCTTTTCCTATTCCATATTTTTGAGGCAAATACCAATCGTCTCCATCATGTAATGTGTTGTCAGTGTAGAGATAAGCGTGTGTATTAAGAATGATTTTATGGTTTGGATGTTGCCTAATAATTTCATTTACCCATTCAATCGTTTTATTCTGAGGACCAAACTCTAATGAAAAGACTAACCATTTTTGACCGATTAGATGATACTCGGCACAAGAATTGTCAATGCTGTTTTCAGGAAATACAGCTATTGTATTTGAATTTTTTTTATAACTCTCAGATGGGAAATACATATTTGCTAAACTTGTATTCCTAATATCGGCGAATTTCCCCGGTGCACTTCCCATATCATGATTTCCCAAGGCAATGTTATATGGTAGTTTTCCATTTAATAATGAAAATCCATTTTTAGCAATTTGCCATTCAGCTTCAGAATTGTTCTGAGTGACATCTCCAACGTGAAGCACAAAAGAAAATCTTTCATTGTTTTCGGCTAACCATTTCATTTGACTCATATAGACTTCAGGAAATTCCTCCATATAAGTTTGAGTATCTGGAAGCACTACAAACTCGAAGCTGTCTTGCGCGATGCCATTCCATGAAAAAATGCTACTTAAAAAAAGTAGTAAATATAAAGCATGTATGTTATTACCGCTCTTTTCCATTTAGTATGAGAATCCTAATGAAGTTAAGCCGTTTTGCACATCAGTATTTTGCATGAATAAATCCCAAAGCAGCCCTGATCTATAATTTTCTATCATAATAATTTGTGGCCCTTGATCGATAGCTAAATAGGCCTCTGCAACCCAATACCCAAACTCTGGACTAAAAGCGTCATAAAATCCTGCTGGACCCAATAGTTCTTCGTTGTTTTGATAAAAATAATGCATAGCATCTAAAGATTCCATTGGCGTATAAGGTATAGAACTTATGGCTGCAGTTGGAGAAATCACCCCTTTATCATTATTGGGAGCGTGTGCTGAATACGTTAAAGATCCATCCTCAGGATCTCTCGAATAACTTGCCGTTAATCCCCAACAATCTGGGCCATAATCTTCAAAATTTAAAGGATTGGCGATGCAATATTGTCTATTGATCTTAGTATGATTTACGGCAACATCCCAGTAATTGCCATATTGATCTGATAGTGACGTTGGGTTCAACCCTAAGAAGGAATAATGGCTAAAAAATAGCGGACCACCTGATTGCTGTGCACCTGAATGATTTAAGATAAGCGGAAAACCATATTGCGAATTAGAAGACACAATAGCGCCATTACTAGCCCAACCTGCAGTATATGCTACCTGATCAATTGGATATTCTGGAGAAGCAGCTGCCAATACATAAGAGATCATGGTTTCATTATAACCCGTTAATTTAAGGTTGATTGCAAAATCGTTATTGGGGCTCCAATGCCAGTACAAGGCATTCTCCCCTTTTGTATACCAATCCCATTCTACCCCTTTCCAAAGTACATCTGCTTTATCAGCCAATGCTATTTCCTCTAAAGAACCTTCTTTAAAATATTCTTTAACACAAATTAATCCTTGGACTAAAAATGCGGTTTCAACTAAATCACCTCCATCATCAAGATCAGAAAAAGGAATCACATTTCCGTTAGTGCCATTGATCCAATGTGGCCAAGCGCCATGAAAACGATCTGCAGTTTCAAAAAACGTTAGAATCGTATTTAAACGTGCTACGGCTTCAGATCTACTTACATAACCACGCTCTATACCAACGAGAATAGCCATAAGTCCAAAACCAGAACCTCCTGTGGTCACCACATTTTGGTCTTGAGTAGGATTACTGGGAATATACCGTTCTTTTGCTGCTCCAGATTCGGATTGTGCAAAATCCCAAAAATATTTAAAAGTTTCTTCTTGAACGAGGTCCATCATTTCAATATCGGTAAGAGGTATTACTCCCGAAGGTCCATCATCTACAGTATCATCTACGGCATCATCCACAGTATCATCTACAACCACAGGATCTTCATTATTATCTGACGAAGAACATGCAGAAAACATGGATACAACGAGACAAAACATCATTAACTTTTTCATATTTCAATATTTTTATTCTTTATAATTTTCAAAGCCTAGTTTATCTAACCCATTTCTAACATCGGTATTTTTCATAAAAAGATTCCAAAGCAATCCAGTACGATAATTTTCAATCATTACAGGAATAGGTCCTTGATCTATGGCCAAGTAACGTGGGGTATACCAATCATATTCAAAACTAAATGCATCATAGGGACCATATTTACCAATTAACGAATCATGATCTTTATACAAATACTTTAGCATTTGCATACTTTCTTTGGGCGTATATGGAAATGAGCTCAACGCTGCAGTTGGAGAAATCACACCGAGATCCCTTCCCGGCCTGTGGCCAGCATAACCTTTTATGGAATAACTTGAGGTCATACCCCATATGCTATCTCCATACCCCTTAAAGTTTTTTGGATTATCAACAGCGTAATCATAATGTATTTTAGCATGATTCTGCACCAACTTCCAATAATCTGCATACTGGTCTTTTAATCCTTTTGGGTTTAAACCTAGATAAGAGTAATGTGCCCAAAACAAAGGTCCAATTGCTGCCTCATCATGTTCAAAATAATTAAGCACCAAATCATGACCATACATTTTTTCAGATGACTTAATACTGTCGTTACGTGCCCAGCCTTCAGTATAAACAGCCTTATCAATTGGATATGTAGGCGAGGACGCGGCCAAAACATACATGATTAAACACTCATTATAACCCCCTACAGGAAAATTCATCTCCCAATTATCGGTAGGTGACCAATGCCAGTATAATACATTTTCGCCTTTAGTATACCAATCCCACTCTACCTCTTGCCAAAGCTTATTTATTTTATTAGAAAGATTTTTCTCTGTCTCATTACCATCTTTAAAATATTCAGCAACGGTGAGCATTCCTTCTACCAAGAAAGCGGTTTCCACCAAATCTCCGCCAGTATCTTTTTTACTAAATGGTACAATTTTACCGGTTTCGCCATTGAGCCAATGAGGCCAAGCGCCATGAAAACGATCTGCTTTTTCTAAAAAATCAACCATTTTAAGATAGTGTTCCACTGCTTCTTGTCTTGTTATAAAACCTCTTTCGATGCCAACCAATAACGCCATGAAACCGAATCCCGAGCCACCAATTGTTACTGTGTTTTTAGGAGTAGTAGGATAATTATCGTCCATATGAAGTCGCTCTCTTGCTAAACCACTATTAGGTTCTGCACCATCCCAGAAATAATTAAACGTTTCTTTTTGAACACGATCCAAAAGATGCTCATCTTCACTGGAAGACTCAAATGCCGCAGTTTTTAATGCTATATGCTCGTCTGTATTTTTTAAATCAGACTTAGAATCTTTACAGCTGAGATTGCAGCATAACAATGTTATCACCATTAGTTTAATGATGTTGCTTATTGTGTTCATAATCATTTGAATGTTTTTTGATGTTGGCGATGAAAATAAGCATCTACCTCTCAAAATTAATTGTAAGGACCTCTATCAATAATTGTTTAGAGTAAAAAAATAGCTGCACTGCAAAGGTGCAATGCAGCTATTAATATAAAAGGACTAACTCAAAATTATTACCATCCCGGATTTTGTTCCATTTCTGGTGTATCAATCAATTGATCATTTGGTATCGGAAACAATTCATGCTTTCCTGTTTCAAAAGTCTTACCGTCTGCAGCTAGTGCGGAAGCAGCTTGACCTGTTCTTAGAAGATCAAACCAACGATCGTGCTCCATGGCAAGTTCCAAACGGCGTTCGTTCCAAATCTGTTGCACTGTAGGGTTTGCAATAGGAGCCAATCCTACTCTTGCTCTTACCAAGTTTAAAGGACCAGCAGCATCCTGACCTATATAAGTTGCCGCTTCTGCCTTAATCAATAGAACTTCTGCGTAACGAAATACACGTACATTTTTGTCACCATCAGCCGCTCCAGCATTCTGGCTTGAATAGGCTTTCTCATTATATCTTGGGTTTTCAGTCGCCGGACTAACCACTCGGCCGTCCCATAACGTTTCTCCTGCAAAGATGATGGTTGCATTTTTACGAACCTCATCTCCAGCTTGATCAAAAGCATCTACTAAGTTTTGACTAGGCGTATTAAAGCCCCAGCCCCAGCCACTAGTCCCTCTAGCACCTTGAGTAGATGAATATTGTTGTATCCCGTGATTAATGGTTTCTCCTCTTCCTTGCATTTCAAAAATAGATTCAATTCCATTTTCTGTTGAGGCTCTCCATAATTCTTCGTAGTTAGGATGTAATCCGTATTCACCAGAAGCAATCACCTCATTTGCCATATCATAAGCATTTTGATAGTCTTCTTGATATAAATACACTTTAGCTAATAGCGCTTGAGCGGCACCTCTGGTCGCACGGCCTAAATCGTTTGCTGCATATTCACTCTTTAAAGGCAAAGCTTCAATAGCATCTTGCAAGTCATTTATCATATAGGCATACACTTCACTTTTAGGAGCTCTATTTACCAAATCAATTTCTTGTATAGGAACATCTCCAAAAGACCTTACCAACCAGAAATAATTTAATGCTCTTAAATATTTAGCTTCTCCAATAAGTCGTGCCTTTAAACTTTCACTATACTCAAGTTCGTAGTTATTAGTAAACTCTATTGCAATTGAAGCTCTACCTATAGATTTGTACCAATGGGTCCACATGGCTCTAGACGAACCTGAAGATGGCGTGTGTGTCAATTCATCTAACAGGTTTTTATCAGAACCCGTATCGCCAGGAGAACTTCCTTTATCTGCATTATCTGAAATAATTTCTGTAATACCTAGATAGGAGAAGGCATAAGAAAAACTAGTGAATTTACCATAAATACCTGTTACCATATCCTCGGGAGTGACCTCTACACCAGAATCTGAGAACTCAATATCGGCTCTAGCATCTACATCTAAAAACTCTTCGTCACAAGCCGCAAAAAGTAGCATTGTACAACAAAGCACACTTATTTGTTTTATATTAATTTTCATAATTATTTTTTTTAAAATTATAGTTCAATGTTAATACCGAATAAAAAGGTTTTTGTGTTTGGATATGCTGACAGCTCTATACCAGACGTTTGGTTTGGATTACCATTCCCTAATAATTCTGGAGTAAATCCTGTATAATCCGTAAATAAAAACGGATTTTGAGCTGTAGCGTATATTCTAATTGAAGAAATTTCATCCACCACATTTTTTAGGGTATAACCAAGCGTAATATTATTGATTCTCAAATAATCACCATCTTCTAAATAGTAACTAGATGCTCTAGAATCTCTATTGGCACCAGGATTTACATTTGTAGAGCCTGGCCCCGTCCAACGCTCATTAAACACATCTGCGGTAATGTTCTCTCCAGCATCAACTCTTACTCCCTTCAAAGCATTATATACTTTATTGCCTCCAGCACCAAATGCTTCTACAACAAAATCAAACGCTTTATAGTTCAAACCTAGGTTGAGACCCAAGTTATAGGTTGGTAAATAAGAACCAAAAAATTTCTTATCGCGATCATCGATTATTCCATCTCCATTTTGATCTTTATATCTCAAATGACCAGGATTTGGACTACCGAACGCCGGATTGTTATCAATTTCTTCTTGGGTTTGCCATACACCATCTGCTTCAAACATCCACCATGCGTATAGTGGCTGACCTTCTTGTAATCTTTTGGTGATTTCTCCGTTATTTAAGCTACCTCCTGTTTGGCCATCATAAGCAGGCTTAACATTTTCAACATTATTTTTATTGTAAGAATATACAACCCCTATGTTATAAGATAAGTCTGAAGTAATATTATCTCTCCAAGTCAATTCTACCTCAACCCCTTTATTGGTAACATCTGCGCCGGTATCAAAGAAATTTTGATCGTTTGGAGAGTTAAGCAAGGGTTGAATATTTAAAATCGCATCATCTGTTGAACGATCATATACATCAATTGCACCAGAAAGTTTAGAGTTAAACATTCTAAAATCTAAACCAAAATTGATTTCTTTAGTAACCTCCCAAGAGATCGGTCTTACAGGAGCACCAAGGCCAGCTCCTAAAATCAAGTCTTGATTGGGACCAAAAACATAATTTACATCAGAGCTGCCTCCGCTTGTGTTAAATTGAAACACATTAAACGGCACTTGAGAATTCCCTACTTCTCCATAACCACCTCTTAATTTAAGAAAGTTTAAGAAATTGACATTTGATAAAAAATCTTCTTCTGTCAAGGTCCATCCTAAACTCACCGATGGAAAATTCCCGAAATATTTTTGATCAGTAAACACTCCTTCTTCTTCACTATTTCTAAATGTACTCACACCATCTCTTCTAAAATTCGCCTGAATAAAATATTTGCTATCGTAATTATACTGAATACGACCAAAATAAGATAATTGAGTTGTTGGGGTACTATAAAACTGATTTGATACATTTTCATAAGTTCCGCTTTCTGCAAATTCAATGCTCCAATATTGTTCCAGTTCTGGTACCTCATATCCAGTTATACTGCTTTCGAAAAAATCACCTCTTTTTCCTTTGGTAATACCTGCAACGGCACTAAAGTTGTGCTTTTCATTCCAAACCTTATCAAAAGTTAAAAAGGTATCCCAGTTATATCTAAAGTTTTCATTTTGAGTAAAATTCAAACTATTATTTGCATATTGCTCATTTTCTGGATTTTGTAATTTTAAATCCAAAAAGTCTTGCTCTACTCGTGTAGGGTCACCTGCATTTAAAAACCTGTCTTTAATGGCATTAAAACCACGTCCTCTAAAATAGCTTTTGGTTAGACCAACTCTACTAGTCACCTTTAGAAAATTAGTAACTTGTAATTCGGCCTCAATAACACCTTGCAGATCCGTTGATCTATTGACTTGATTAGTATAAAACACGTCGGCCAATGCATTTCCCGCTGTATTCAAATTACCAATGGTCTCTCCAGGGCCAGCCATAAAACCCTGAACACCTGTAGTTTGATTAACATCAGCTGTACCAAAGTGACCGTCTGGGTAAAACGTTGGCACAATAGGAGCTTGACGATAGGCACGGTTAAATGCACCTGAAGGTTTTGGAGTGGATTTTGTAAAGGCCGCACTTAACGATGATGTCACCCTTAATTTGTTATCAAAAAACTTAAACGTATTGTTAGAACGAAGCGTATTTCTGGCTAAATCTTGATCTTGGAGAATACCATCTTCTTGAAAATTATTATAACTGAAAAAATAATTGACATTTTCACTTCCTCCAGATAATGCTACATTATTAACACTCATAAAACCAATATCAGTCAACGCATCATACCAATCGGTGTCATAAGGTTGGTTTTGAGATAAGGTATAAGACGTATCTTCTGGCAAAAATGCCTGATTCTCATTAAAATAAGTAACAAACTGCTGCGCATTGGCCATTTCTACTTGATTCAGTATCGACTGAAACCCATATTGAGAACTTATAGACACTTTTGCCTGCCCTTGTTTGCCTTTTTTAGTTGTTATAATGACAACACCATTAGCTGCATCCATACCATAAATAGCAGATGATGCCGCATCTTTTAGTACGTCTATAGACTCAATATCTGCTGGATTAATGTTATTAATACCTGTAACTTGTATCCCATCTACTATATAAAGCACATCTTCACCTGCAGCAGCAGTACCGATACCCCTAATGATTACCTTAGGCGTTGCTCCAGGAGCATCACTATTAATAATATTAACACCAGGAAGCTTACCTTGTATGGATTGAGTCGCGTTAATAGCAGGTTGTCTTAAGATTTCCTCTGACTGTACACTTGTAACAGCTCCAGTAACATCTGATCGTTTTTGAGTACCATAACCAATAACGACAACCTCATCAAGAGATTCGGTATCTTCTTGCATAGCTACGTTTACAGATGTTTGATCGCCAATGGTAATGGTCTGAGTCTTCAGGCCTATGGAACTAAACTCCAAGACTTCTCCAGTATTAACCACTATACTATATTTTCCATCAAAATCTGTACTGGCTCCTCGAGAGGTTCCTTTCACAATAACATTAACACCCGGCAATGGTAAATCGTCCTGTGCTGAAGTCACGGTTCCTGTTACCGTCATTTCCTGTGCCGAAACAAAAGAAACTACCGATAATAGAAGTAATAATAAAAGAATTTTTGTTTTCATAAAAAATTTGTTTTTACCATGATTAGTTCCTAGCAAGATAAAAGGAATATGACATCCTATTAACAGTACGTTCACATAAAAAATACGTCAACGTTATAAAAACCTTAAAATTTCAGTAATGACGTAGCTTGAAGATACCAAAAAAGTAACGAAAACGATAGCGCAAAGAGTGATTGACGTAGTTTTGACGTAATAAAGAATGTTAAATATTGAATTTCCCGTATGTGTTATTTGAAATTTCGCACATAATCCACCACTGATTTATCAGATTCTAAATCTAACTTCTGTTTTAAGCGATATCGTTGGGTTTCTACACCTCTTACCGAGATGTTCATAAGTGGAGCAATTTCCTTAGTGCTTAAATCCATCTTAATATAAGCACATATCTTAAGATCTTTAGGTGTTAAGTTGGGATGTTTATCTTGAATCTGATTGAAGAATTCTTGGTGAACCTGATTGAAGTTATATTCAAAAATGGACCACTCATCATCATGCCCTATCGACCCATCAATTTTCTTTATCAATTTTTTATAGGCATAGTAATTTTCAAAAGCACTTTTATGAACCACAAGCTCATTTTTTAATTCTAGTAAGGTCTCGTTCTTCTTCACAAGTGCCATTGCTGTATTTGCCAATTGCTTACTTTTTAATTCCACTTCGCTTTCTAAAGACTCATTCTTTAACTCAACAATTCTTTTTTCGTTTTCAATAGTTTTTTCTTTCAGCATCTTCTTTTGTTCGTCCTCATACTTGCGCGTGATCAACGCTTGTTCTTTATTGATCTTCCTTTTGTGCAAATAATAAAATAAAACAATAATGAACGCACTTAATATAAAGTAAACCAAAAATCCAATTTTAGATTTATACCATGGCGGTAGAACGTTTAAGTTTAATGCTATACTTTTTGAAACATCATTGGCACCTTTCTTGGTTCTAATGTTTAGGTAATATTCTCCATAACCGAGGTTGGACAATTGTATTTCTCCATCCTCTACCTTGTACCAATGTGTGGAGTCAATGTTAACAATGGCATACTCAAAATGGTAATTTGTAGATTTTGGGGAGGACAGCTCTAAAGTGAGACTTTTGTATCGATTGGGAACTTCAAGGTCATTACCTTCTGCCAATTCTACAGAGTGGCCATCAATCTTTATCTCATCTAATTTGGGTTCAAATATTTTATATTCTGATTGGGGACCATTTTTGTCAATGATCATAAAACCATCATTTAGATTCAATGCCAACTGATTACTGCCAATACCAGATACATTTTCATAACCTAATATAATACGGTCTTTGATGTGTTTGCTCTCTAATGAAACATCACTACTGTTTCCATCTAAAGACTTGATACTGATAACATCTTGCCTTTTTAAGACTAAGGCATCAGTATCATCATCTGATATGATATACGAGTCCTCCCCAAATGTGTCATTTAAAACCTTATGGGGTACAATACTATCTAAGATGGCCTCATACTTTTGCCATCCATCATTTGTTTTGATACAGATGTCATTCTTAACCTTATGAACCCTGACATTGTATACAGAAGATAAGCCTTTATGTTCATAATTTTGAACACTAATTATAGTATTTAAATTTTCATTAAAACGTATTCTGTAGAGCCCTTTATAGGCGTGAGCAGCCCAAGCTGTATGTTCGTCATCAAAAACCAAAAAGCGTATCGGTATGGTGGTCTTTCCTAAATGTTTGGATTCCCAGTTTCCATTAATTTTTTTCAAGCTTACTAAACCAGCATAAGTACCCTGAATGTAGGTGCTTTCTTTCCCTGGAGCACGTGCAATAACCCAGCCACCTGTTTGAGCCGAAATCAACTCCAAACCTGCTTCCTTGACTAAAAACGTTCCGTTGTTATGTCCACAAACCAAATCTCCCTCGATAATTTTCAAATCCCAAACTTGACCCTGAGAACCTGGAATAAATTGAAGATCATTATTGTTATCTAAAAAATAAAGTCCCGTATTGCTGCCAATATAAATCCTCCCTTTATAATTGACCACATCGTAAACCGCTCCCAGCTTACCTGATACGTCATTGTAGAATGTTGATGCGCTCTTTAAATCTATAGAGGATATCCCATTATCCAATCCTACCCAAAGTTGCCCGTCATCGCTTAAATATTGAGACAAAATGGTATTGTTTATCAATCCGTTTGCTCTATTGATATGATATTTCACATCACCCGTACTATTGGTTACATATAATCCATTTTGAATCGTCCCGAAAATCATATCTCCAGAGGGCAGTGTAGAAAAAGAATTGGCTTGATACTTTTTGAGCTCTGTGGCGATCTCTTCATTCCAAGAATCAAGACGTTTTCCGTCGAATAGAAAAGCACCTTGTAAAGCTGTCGTAATTAAAAGATTTTGACCATTTTTTGATAAGGAGACCACCTTAGAGCCTACCAATTTTTCATCAAAAAGATAAGCTTGTAGTTGACCATTAACTAACTTAAATATCCCCTCATTTAATGTAGACACATAGAGCTCATCGTCAATAACAGTGCAAGACATTACTGTAGAGTTTGGTGTTATTTTTTTAATGGTTCCTTTCTCGTAGATATAAATATTCAAAAATGAACGAAAGACAATAGCCTCTTTTAAAGGTAAAATTTGCCAAAATTCTTGATTCAAAAAGTCATCGGTATGCAACCCTTTCGTGAGCGAATTGTATAACAATTTACCCGTTTTGTTTTTTTCAAAAAAACCGAACTCCTCATAAGACCCAATAAAAATCTTTTGGTCATGAGCTAGTACCGATCTTAGCGTGGTTTTATTCGGGATGGTATAGAGTTCCCAATTTAAGCCATCATATTCTAAAAGTCCGTTATTATTGGCAACGTAAAGTCGGCCGTCCTTAGCTTTAGAAATATCCCAATTTTGATTACCTGCATTATACTGGGATAAATCATAATTTTGAAAGTAGGGCGTGTATTGCGCCCAACACCAAGTGGATCCTACAACGAAGATACATAGGAACAGCGTCCAGCTTTTTAATGATATCTGCATTTTTCTAAACGTCTTGTTTTCTAAACCTAACATGCAAGCAATATAACCAATTCCTTTCCAAATTAAAACGTGATATCCGCTTACAAAAAAGAGGCCATTGTATATTAACAATGGCCTCTTTTGAATTTGGATTGTGAAAAATTAGGAAATTTTCTAAAATTACAATCTCAACTATTAGTTATTGATAGACTCTGACATAATCAACTTCCATCACATCTTCTGTAAATCCTGGATCTACAACGCCACCCAATGTGCCTCCCATAGCAACATTCATGATCATAAAGAAATCACTATCAAAAGGAAGATCTGGAGAATTGGGTACCGATCTAAATAACTCACCATCTATTAAAAATGTAATTTGCTCTGGCGTCCAGTCTACCGAATAATTATGAAACTCGGTTGTTGATGTAGGTAAAGCCATTGATCCAGTATCTCCAGAACCAGGAGAAACTGCTGGATGATGTACGGTTGCCAAGACCTCATTTTTATCTTGCCCTGTTTGCTCCATGATGTCTATTTCACCACATCCTGGCCAAGTATTGGTTTCGTAGTCTGCACCAAGCATCCATAATGCAGGCCAAGTCCCTGTAGCAGCCGGTAATTTTGCTCTTATCTCCACTCTGCCATAGGTGAATTCATAAAGATTTTCAGACTTCAAACGTGCTGAGGTATATGAGCTCCCATCTGCCTTAGCCATAATTTTTAGTAATCCATTTTCAACAATAACGTTTTCAGCATTGTTCGTGTAGGTCTGCAACTCCTGATTGCCCCAGCCACCTGCGCCAAGATCATAAGTCCATTTTGTAGCATCTGGTGCGCCATCAACATCAAACTCGTCACTCCACACTAAATCTTCATAGGTTGAGTTGAACTCATTATCTGCAGGAGTTGTCGTAAATTTATGATACCAGTATAAGGCAGGATTTAATGCATCAATCGTTCTTACATAAAGCGAACTATTGGTAAGGCTAATAATTTCATAAGTGGAAGACCCCACATAGTATCCCATAAAATTATCTCCGGAAAAACTCATGGTGGTACCTCTAGCCTCAAAATCGGGATCAGGTACTGTAGACCAATCAAAGGTTGTTGGTGATAAAGACACGATGCTTGTACCAGCAGTATCAAAATCAAGACAAACATCATCCCCAGATCCTGGGCCACCGCCTACTGCAGAATGTGCGCCATTAAAAAATGTCTGACCTTGATTATCTAACGTATAAGTTAGTTGCTCATTTGCAGCTAATGAAAATATTAGCTCGTCATTACAAAGACAACTTGAGATTGGATCTCCGCATTTCTCAAATGGTGCTGCTGCATAAAATCCAGGAAACCAAAAACCATCTGCAGCGCTTGCAGGAGTTCCACCAACACCTAAATGTGCTGGCTCAGAGGCATCGAGATACCAAGTCTTAGAATTTCCAATACCTCCACTCAATAACTGTTTAGCTTCTAAATCATCAAAAGAACTAAATACTTCAACCTCAGTAGATATTGTAGTAGATAAACCGCCTGTACCTAAAGCATTCACTACTATGGTATAGGTGTTTACTCCAACAACACTATACCGATGCGTGACTTCTCCTGAAGGCACCACACCATCTGTTCCATCGCCATAGCTAAAGGTATAGCCCGTTGCATTATCTGCTGAAGCTTTGAATACAACAAAACCGCTTCCATCTCCATTTGGATTATTGGCATCAGCACCAACTATCTCAGCTGTTATCATGACATTTGTTGGCGCTTGTATGGCTCCAAATTCTGCTTCATCGTCTTGACAACTCGCTATAAAGCCAAGCATTATCAATAGACTATAAATTTTAATATACTTTTTCATCTCGCTTTATTTTAAATTCTTATCAATTTATACTGCCAAAACACACCTCCACCAACATCTACATTAACGTTGATCGTATTTTCATTTACAAATGAGATATTATAGATAATTGAACTTGGTACTTCAACATTTGGCAACTCGCCTTGGTTATTTGCTTTTGCTAAACCAATATATGCTCCCGTTCCATTTAAGGTCACTGTTCCAGCTGTCTCGTCATAAGTATAAGTTGCAGGGTTTGAGCCATCGTGAGGTGCAACTGGTGTTCCACAGGCATCACCGCCACCTTGCCATCCTTCAATCCAGCTCTCTGCCCCTAAATTATTGGTGAAACTACCATCTGCTCCAAAAATATACTGATCATCGTAGTAACAATCTCTTAGAACAACGCAATCTGCATCGCACGAAAAATAACTAACATCACCAATTGCTGGACCAACACCTAAAGCTCCAGCTTCTGGAGCCATTTGCCAAGTCCCTGTAAGTGGGTTTGTTGGTGCAGCTTCTCTTATCAATTTATACTGCCAAAAAACACCGCCACCCACATCAACATTGACATTAATAGTATTAGCATCTACAAAACTCACGTTATAAGTAATTGAACTAGGGACGTCAACATTAGGAAGTTCTCCCTGATTATTAGCTTTCGCTAAACCTATATAGGCGCCTATTCCGTTTAAAGTAACAGTTCCTGCACCTTCATCAAACGTATAAGTAGCAGGATTTGAACCATCATGAGGTGCCACTGGAGTACCACAGGCATCTCCACCACCTTGCCATCCTTCAATCCAACTCTCTGCTCCTAAATCATTGGTAAAACTGCCGTCTGCACCAAACACATAAAGATCGTCGTAATAACAAGCTCTTAATGCCACACAATCGGCATCACAAGAGAAATAGCTGATATCTCCAACCGCAGGGCCAACACCGAGTGCACCAGCCTCTGGAGCCATTCTCCAGGTTCCCGCTATACTAGGCGCTGTAGAAGGCGCACGATAGAAATAAACATTATCAATGAAAAAATCAAAAGTCCCTGTTGGCAAACCTGAAAATATAAGCTGTTGGATCGAGTTTGTAGAAGTCATTCCACTATCTATAAAATCTGACATTGGTATCTCGAGAGAAACCCATTCATTTTGGGGTAAATCTTCAAATACAATCTCAGCCTCGGTAGCTTCTTCTCCTCCTAAGTCTACAAGTTTCACTCTAAAAGTCGTTGCATTGACAGACCAAAAATCTAAATGAAATATTTCCATTTGAGAGGCGTCTACGGCATCTTCGCCATAAAACTCAACGCCAACGAAATCTGCATCTGCGTAAAATTTCGTGTCATTCCCTGCAATTTGAAGATCTGTCAATGTACTTGTGCTCCAATCTGAACGCCAAGAACTCACATTTACATCAAGCTCATAGGTGTTACTGAACATAGAGATCACATCAGAACCTTCTCTAAAAGGAGGTGTTGGTGCTGCAGCCAAAGGCTGAAGAATCTCTGTTACTAAAAAGTCTTCACTATAAGTTGCCGTTTCAATTGCCGCACTAAAAGCGGTAACTGTAATGGTATAAGTTCCTGCTGTATCATAAATAAAGCTTATGGGCTCATCGCCATTACCTTCAACGGGTTCACTTCCTGCTTGACCAAAATCAACTTCGTAACTTAAAGCAAAATCCGCTTCTGCTGTCACATTTACTTTTCTAGAAACCGCAGCATCATTTTCGATAGTCACAACCAAGTTTTCAGGAGCTTGGAATGATACTATAACTTCTTTTGTAATACTTGTAGATTGGCTATTTAAACCAAAAGCTTCAATCGTGGCTTGATACGTACCCTCTTCATAAACATGTTCTGCTGAACCACCTTGGTTCACAGCTGTTGCAACGGTTGTACCGTCTCCAAAATCAATATTGAAAGAGGTTGCCCCTTCAGCTAATGGCGTAATGGTTACTAATCCCGTATTATCTTGAGTCACGGTAACTAAAGCAGACACATTAGTTGGTGCCTCGATAGCATCAACAAAATCGGTATTATCGTCGTCTTTTTCGCAGCTGACTACAGAAAACACTAGCAGAAAAACACAGAGTATAAATTTTAAAATTTTCATAGCGTTCATATTTTTTTAATATCCATCATTTTGTGTCCAGTTACCATTTGAAAACTGGATCTCTTCAAAAGGAATTGGAAATAATTCATTTTTATTTGGTGTAAAACCATCGATCTCAGTTCCTCGGCCAGTCCTTACAAGATCAAAAAAGTGATGTCCCTCTCCTACCAATTCAACGCGTCTTTCATGATATACGGCATCAATAAGTTCATTTCCTGATGTAGTAACATCTGGCAAACCTGCTCTCGTTCTAACTCTATTCAGAAATAGTTTTGCAGTATCGTCACTTAAATTTCCACGACTATAAGCCTCCGCAGCCATCAATAGCACATCGGCAAAACGGATTGCTCGATAATTATTAGGGTTGGTTAAGTTTAAATCCCCTTGTGCATTTTCACTTCTCTTTCTTGGAAGATATTTTCTATTGAAATAACCAGTATGCTCATATCCTACCCCAAAAGAAGCTTCTGTTTGCTCTGCCCAAGCATCGATATCTAGGATAGCCACTTCTAATCTATCATCTCCATCCTCAAACTCGTCTACAACATCTTGAACGGGTAAATTAAAACTAAATCCCGGTGAAAATAATGGTCCCGAATAATTACGCACACCACTAAAACCAACAGCTACATTACCCTCGCTACATTGAAGACAACCAAAACCAGCGCCCTCTACATCTGTATATTGTACCTCAAAAACAGATTCTATATTATTTTCTCCAGAATTCTCAAAAATGCTGTCATAATCCTCTACAAGATCGTAAGGACCGTTTGAAATTAAATTATTAAGAATATTTGCAGCTTCTGTAAACTTTTCTTGATACAAGTACGCCTTGCCCAGCAGTGCTTGAGCAGAACCCTTTGTAGCTCGGCCCGTTTGTGGCGCTGTATAAGACAAGGTATTTGAAGCAAAGAGAAGATCTTCTTCAATGAGCGCATAAACATCCTCTACAGGACTTCTGGGGATAGATGTTTCATCTCCTAATTGAAATCTCGTTTCTTTTAAGGGGACAGGTCCAAACCATTTTACCAATTCAAAATAATAATAGGCTCTTAAAAATCGTGCTTCAGCAATGATAATTTCCTTGCCCTCAAAATCTGTTTTATCTTGAAATTCTAAAATATAATTAGAGCGATTGACGCCGGCATACATCCAATTCCATACATTTCTCAAATCTGCGTTTACTGGAGTATGAATCATGTCATCCACTTGCTGCCAACCGATAACATCTGTTGCGCTCTCGCCCCCGCAAACGGTATTGTTTGACGCGATTTCACCCAAAATAACATTTAAATAAGTGGATTGGAGCAAGTCATATGACCCAATTAGAGCATTATAATAATCATCTTCAGAGTTGAAGAAATTTTCTGAGTCTATAGAATAAACTGGATCACGATCAACAAAATCGTCCGTACAAGCGTAGACTACGAATGCAAGAGAACCTATGACCAATATTTTATTAAGTATTCTTTTCATATTCAATAGTTATTAAAAATTTAAATTCAAACCAAAAAGATATGTTCTTGGTATTGGATAAAATCCAAAATCAATGCCTCCCCCAATAGGAGCACCACTAGAAGCTCCCGGATCGTAACCTTTATATTCTGTGAACGTATAAAGATTGTTTACCTGACCGTATAATCTGAATTTAGAAATTCCCAATTTTTCAGTGAATTTTACAGGAAGCGTATAACCTAATTGAACATTCTGAATTCTTATATAAGAGGCATCTTCTACAAAAAAGTCTGAAAACACATTATTTGAAGTTGCTGCAGTGGTTACTCTTGGCACAGAATTACTAGTTCCTGGACCTGTCCATCTATCCAATCGATAATTTAATCTATTAACATCAGTAAGCGTTCTTTCGTAATTACGAACCATATCATTACCAATTGAAGCAAAAGTATAAGCACTGAAGTCAAATCCTTTATAATCGAATTTGAAATTTAGCCCCATAGTAAAATCTGGGATTGGATCACCAATATTTGTTCTATCATTTGCATCTATATTACCATCACCATTGACGTCAACATATCTTATATCTCCAGGAGCTGCATTAGCGCCTAAATCTACTTGACTTGGATGTGCTTCAACTTCTGCTTGAGTTTGGAAAATACCGTTTGTTTGATATCCGTAGAAATAACCAATAGGTTGTCCTACTTCCATTCTAGATGGTGCCAATTGTCCTACTCCAAACGAACCTCCTTCTATAAAACCAGTGCTATTATTTACCTCAAGCACTTCATTTTTAAGGCCAGTAATGTTATAGCCAAGAGAAAAACTCAAGTTCTCAGAAAAATTTTCTTTATAATTAATTGCAAATTCAAAACCTTTGTTTTCTACTTTCCCAGCATTAACCGTTGGAGAGGAACCTCCTGGCGCTGCGAAACCTGTTATGCCTGAAACAGGAATATTTGCAATTAAGAGTTTATCTCTAGTGTTTATAAAATAATCTGCTGTGATATCAACCTTATTTCTTAACAATCTCAAATCTATACCAACATCAAACTTTTTAGACTCTTCCCACTGCAATTCTGAATTGGGAATAATACCTGTTGCCTGACCGTTAACCAAAGTATTGTTGAGAACATAAGTAGCCTCACCTCCTAAAAGACTCACATAAGCATTATTAGGAATTTGATCATTCCCTAAAACCCCATAACTTCCTCTAAGTTTAAAAAAATCAATAATATCCACGTCTTCAAAAAAGCCCTCATCGGAAACAACCCAACCAGTAGTAAACGATGGAAATAACCCGTTTCTTTTGTCTGGACCAAAACGTGTTGAAGAGTCTCTCCTGAGCATTGCAGAAAATAAATACTTCCCATTAAAATCATATTGAGCTCTAGCAAAAAACGACAAACGTCTTTCATCATAAGCATAAGAACTAACATCTGGTGCTTCACTAGTTCCTGTTGTTAATGAAATGTCGGCAAATTGCCATGAGTTATTAGGTACATCGTAACCAGTAGCAAATAATCCATTACCAAATTCTTGATAAACGGTAGTTCCTAAAGTAAAGGTAACTTTGTGCGCATCTAAAAATGTGTTTTCATAGTTTCCGAAGATATCTAAAGAGTAATTGTTATCATTTATAGCATTTTGATCTACTCTACTTCTTTGTATATCAAATACTTTTCCACCATAATCAATTTCCTTTAAAAACGTCTTCCCTTCACTATTACCCGTGTTAAAACCCAAACGTGCCGTTAATGATATATTCTTTACAACATCGTATTCTAACCCCACGGTACCATTTAATTTTCTTAAATCATAATCGTTATAAGTGTTTTCAATCTGAGCCAATGGATTGATAATTTCAATACCTAGACCAGGTGTGCTTGGAATTAAAGAATAGCTACCGTCATTGTTTCTAGGGGAGATTGTAGAAGGTGCATTTAAAGCATTAAATAAAACCGATCCTAATCCAAAATCATTAACAGCATCTCGATCTATGTAGGTGTAAATGATATTGGCATTTACTTTCATTTTATCTGATAACTCAGCTGTAAGGCCAAGTCTTGCCGTATTTCTTCTAAAATCTGTTTTTTTAGGCGCAATGATTCCCTGCTGATACAAATGTGAACCACTGATGGCGTAAGTAATTTTTTCTGAACCTCCTGTGACGCTAAAATCATGACTAATAATTGGCACATTTTCATTTAGTACCTCATCCTGCCAATCTGTTCCTTCTCCTAACTGAGTCACATTATTATATGGAATTTGTTGACCACCTGCAGCGTAACTTTCATTCAAGAGCAGCGCATATTCCGTAGCATTTAGTAAAGGTAATTTTCTCGAAGACTCTTGAAATCCGGTATACGTATTATAAGAAATTTTAGTTTTTTGATTTTTTCTACCACTTTTAGTCGTAATTAAAACCACTCCATTAGCTCCAATAGTTCCATAAATTGCCGCTTGAGCATCTTTTAATACAGTAATGGTTTCTATATCATTTGGATTCAATACACTCAAATCACCAACGTAACCGTCAATAATGACGGTAGGTCCATTTACCCCATTGCCTCCAATACCACGAATTCTAATATCCAAACCAGCTCCTGGAGATCCTGATTGACTAGTAACATTTACACCAGATACAGTTCCTTGAAGCGCTTGCTCCACTTTAACGGGCTTAAACTCTTCTAAAGTTTCAGAGCTCACTATAGAGACAGAACCTGTAATGTCTCGTTTCTTTTGAGTTCCATATCCAATTACCACAACCTCATCAAGAGCCTCAGCATCTTCTTTCATGGATACGTTGATGGCTGACTCATCAGAGACATAGGCTTCAAAATTTTGATATCCAATATAACTAAATACCAAAGTAGAACCTACGGGCACTTTAGACAACGTATAGATGCCATCAAAATTTGTAGATGCACCAATTGTAGTATTTTTTACTAATACATTTACGCCGGGAATCGGTTGTCCGGTCGCTTCATCTGTAACCACTCCTGTAATAGCAACTTCTTGTGAGAATACTAAAGTAGAAGTGAAAATGAATAAAATAAAAAAGAGTTTTTTTCCCATGTGCTTCATATTATGTTTCAAAACTATAACATAATCTTAACACAATGATAAAATAGACCACAACAAAAAACATACATCACAAAATAAGCTGCCAATATTTGCGATATTAGTAAATTTACCTAATTATAGTGCGAGATTGCTAATATTACAATTTCACATCTACAACGTTATAGTAAGCCTTTTAGTTGTGTCTGTATGGGTAATGTATAGGTAATTTAAAAAGTTGTATAGCTGTTTTTTTTAGGATGTATTTAAAAAGTTTAAGAAAATTTAAGAACTCAATCTTCTATTTTTTATTCAAGATCTTTCTGTTTTTAACACTTATAGTGATATGAAAGTTAATCCAAAAAGGCTTAGATACAAGTCTTATTTATGATATAAAATAGTGTAAATAAGTTTCGCCAAGCATGAGATCCTTGCGAAAACCATGCTTGGCGAATACCTTATAAACTTCATTATATAAAATTATGTATGTATCTAAAGTGTTTTAGCGCTATTTCAATTAACAGTTATTACCTGTATAATGTAAAGTTCCCCACGAACTCCCTGTCCGATGTGGTGCTGTTGGGGCTCACCACGTACCAATAGTCGCCCGTGGGCAGTTCATTGCCGTTGTACCTGCCGTCCCAGAGCTCTCCCTGTCTCAGCGAGGCCACCTTGCGACCGTACCTGTCAAAGATGTCGAACTCAAGGTTCGGGTAACCGTTCGAGCAGCCCGGTGCCCAGCCATCCTGGATACCGTCGCCGTTGGGCGTGAAATAGTTCGGGATACAGATGTCAACGAACTCATACTCCATCGCAGCGCTACGCTCACAGCTCGAGCCATCGGTAACCGTGATGTTATAGGTGCCCGTCTCGTAGATCGTGAACACGTTGTTATCGCCCTGGGACTCGCCGTTGAGCCAGAACTCATAATCGCCGGTGCCACCTGTGGCAACCGCCACGATCTCGTTGAGCTCCCCTTCCTCTAGCACGAGCGCCAATGGCTCGAACTCCGGGATCTCGAAGAACTTCGTCGTCACGATACATCCGTTGGTGTGCCTTACGTCAACATAGTGGTCCGTTCCCGTTGGAACGTCCGTGAAGACGTTGCTCATCTGGTAGGGACCGCCGTCCAATGAATAGTCCAGCTCCGCCGTATCGGTGAGCGTACCGTCCACCATTACCGTCACCGCGTTGACCGCATTGTTGTTGTCGCAGCTGAAGGACACCTCTACCTCCGCCTCGATGCGTACCGACTCGGGGAAGCTGATGTTCCACTCAGACTCGCAGCCGTTACTGTCACGTACAAAGACCACATGGTCACCGCCCACCAGATCGGTAAAGTCAAACTGTGCCTGTGTGGCACTCCCCTGGGTGTACACACCGTTGTAATCGTCAAGGCTCACGCTGTAGGGCTTCACACCGCCCGAGATCTCCACGCTGAACTCCCCGTTGGCCTCGCCGAAGCAGACCTCTGGGAAGAAAGAGTCCGCAACGATCCCAAGGATCACCGGTGCCGGCTCGGTAACCGTGAAATCGAAGGTCACATAGCAGCCCAGTTGGTCCTGCACGATCACATCGTAGGTGCCCGGTGAAAGGTCCACGAACGTGTTGGTCGAGAAGAACTGGTTGAGCTGGGGCGAGATCGCATATTGGACCGTGCCCGTGCCACCGGTGGCCGTGATCTCCACAGCACCGTTGTTGGTACCGGGACAGGAGATGTTCGACACCTCGAAGCTCACCTCCAGAGGCGCATCGGGCTCCGTGATGCTCACCGGTAGGGACCCATCGCTACAGTCACCGCTCTCCACCAATACGATGTAGTCACCGGCAACAAGCCCGGTAAACACCCCTGGGCTATTTTGAACTGCATCGGTGATCTCAACACCGGAACCGTCCTGGAGGATGTAGACATAGTCCCCAAGTCCTCCAGTGGCCGTGGCGATGATCGCTCCGGTATTGTCGCCGGCGCAGTTGATCGTCGCGTTGACCAGTTCAAGCTCGAGCTCCAGTGCAGGGATCTGCTCTATCGTGATCTCATTGGAGACCGTGGCCACACAGCCGTTGGCATCCCTTACGTAATAGGAATAGGTCCCCGGTGCAACGTCGAACGTCGCAGAGGCCGTGAAGGTCCCTAGTACCGTGGCAAAACCGCTGTCATCGCTGTATTGGTAGGCACCCGTACCCCCGCTAGCGCTAAGCGTAAGCTCGGCATCGATCAGACAGGTCTGGGCCGTTGCCGTAACAAGGCTCGCGGTGATCGGCGTCGGCGCACCGATGACGATATCCGCAGAGGTCCTGCTACAGCCGTAGCCATCGTTGATCACAACGCTATAGGTCCCCGCAGCTAGGTCCGTGAACACATTAAGGGTCTGTGGACCGGAGGTGCTCGCCGTTGGCAGCACCGTGTTCAATGTATAGGTGTAGTTGCTGCCCTGTCCGCCACTAACGTTGCTCACCGTGATGCTCGCATCCTGGTCGCCAAAGCAAAGGAGCGTACCCGTGCTCGCCGTGAAGGTCGCGTCAATGGGCAACGGCACCTCTAGGGTGATCGTCCCGGAGGCGATACAGCCACCCGAGTCCATCGCGTTGACCGTATAGGTCCCCGCGGAAAGGCCCGTGAAGGTCCCGTTGGAAGAATAGCCGACAGTACTTGCACCGGTAAGCTCGTACTCAACGCCCCCCCAGCCACCTGTGGCAACCGCGGTGATCGTGCCCTGGTCATCCGAACAGGTCACGTTTGAACTCTCCGTCAAGTCTAGAGCTAAGGTTTCCGAAGGGGAACCCACTGTAACCACATTAGTGGTCGTGGAACAAAATGGTGTATCCGTCTCGGTAAGTACAATTGTATAATTACCGGCAGACAACCCTGCAATAATCTGTGGATTAGTAGCTGTATTAGCTGCAACACTTCCTGTTACAGACGTACCGGCAGTATTGAATACTTCATAGTTATAATTTCCTGTAAATTCACTCACAGTCCATTCTAATTCTCCATTACTTTCACCAAAACAGGTGACTGATGCTGTGGCAATCAAAACAGCCTCAATGGTATTATATGGAGCGATTGTAATAGCAGCTGTTGAAATGTTACAACCCGTATCTGTATCATTAACTTGGAAATAATAATCTCCTGGGCCTGTAATATTAAATACATTAGAAGACTGAGGTGCTCCACTTGGCAGCATCTGATAGGTAAAATTACCCGATCCACCCGTTACAGATATAGATACTGAACCAGTATCATTACAGTCAATAGGAGTCGCAATAGTTGCAGTCGCTAATGATAAAGATGGCAATGGATTAATTATAAGGGTATCTGAATCTAGACATCCGTTGGCATCCTTAACATAAATCGTGATACTCTGAATGGATCCATCATCAATGACATCAAACGTATTTGTAGTAAAATAATTGGTTCCGTCAATACTATAAGTATATGGTGCAATACCTCCTATTTCTGTAATTGTAATTGTTGAAGTATTTACTGAATTATCTAAAGCACATGCAAAATCTGTTGCTGTTCCCGATACTTCCAATACTTGTGGCTCTCCAATAACAACAGCTTCCGTAGCGACACATCCTCTTCCTGAAGTTACCCGAACCGTATATGTTTCTGCAGACAAGCCTGTAAATACATTAGAATTTTGAGCAGGTAAAACTATTGGAGCAATAATCTCATAAGTATACACCGGATTATCATTGCTTGAAGGTAAATCTACTGTGATTGTACCGTTATTTCCACCATTACATGTAACGTCAGTGCTTGCAGCTGTAAAATCTACTGGAGTTGCAGCATCTAATGTTACTGAAACTGTTTCGGCACATGAGGTCACGGTATCTGTCATTGTCACGGTATAAACTCCCGAAGGTACCCCAGAAAACACATTGCCAGAAACTGATACTGAAGCTGGATTTGGACTTATGCTATAGGCATACGTGCCAGAACCACCTACACCAGTTACCGTAATAGTACCATCGTCATCAGAGCACGATGGCAAGGCCGTTATTGACGGAGTTAATCCTATTGGTGTCTCAATAATAACAGTCACTAAATTACCGCAACCATTGGCATCTTGTACTTCAACTGTATGACTTCCTGACGATACATTTGATATTGTAAATGGCGCTGTTTGCATTTGAAATGCCCCACCGTCGATACTATAACTATGAGGTGAGATTCCCGTTGTGGTTAACGTGACGTAGATTTCAAAATTACCTTCAACAGTATCACATTGATTATCTACATCTGCAGCTACTACTGGAATCGCATCCATTGGCAATAGTACTACTGGAGATGAGACAACACAGCCGTAAGCATCTACAACATGCACATAATAATTCCCTGCATCCAAATTAAATGTACTAGCAGAAGCCCATTGCGCATCGTTTGCAGAAGGTGCTGTTGCAGTGGTTGTTATTTGATATTGATATGGCGATGTGCCATCATGACCAATTGCACTAATAACGCCTGAATTAGAATTACAGTTGGCATTTTGATCAACTGAAACCGTTAAGCTTAATGGAATAGCAGATTCTGTAATATTGAACGGTACTGTTACCACACTACAGCCCGAATTAGATCCAGAGGTCTCGCTTATAAGCACATAATAATTACCATATGGTAACGCTCCTAAATCACTAACGGTTAATGATCCATTAGCGGGCACAACTCCCGTACCACTCACTCCTGAACTCATCATTGATAACGAATCAAAAACTTCATAACTAATCGTCGTCGCTGTCCCGTAAACACTGTTTACAGTAAAAGATACCGTACCATCTGCATTTCCTGTACAAGTAATATTATTTGCAGAAACTGCAGTTGCCGTCAATGATGAATTTGTTGGAACTGGAGCCGTTGCAGGCTCATAATAACTACAATTAGTTGAGGCATCATAAACAATAAAGGTATAAAGTACACCAGGTGTTAAACCTGTAAATGTAGCCGATTGACTTCCCGCTGCGTCTTCTGGAATCCAAGATCCGGCTGGATTTGGATACACAGAGATTGGTCCTTGATAAATACTGAAAAAGAATGGTCCAGCACTCGTTAGTGTAGATCCAATGCTCACCACAGCTTCCCCTCCTGAAAGACAGTCTACCGTTGTTGCTATATTAATATCTAAATCTGTTGGAGGTGATGCCACCAATACATCCTGAAATAATACCGAGCAGCCGCTGGCATCTACCACGTTAATTTGATAGAGTCCAAAATCAACAACATCAAAAGTTACAGATGTTGAACCTGAAGAGTTCAATTCAGAATTAGAATAGCCGTTAGTTCCTGTTACAAAATAATTATAGGGAGCCGTTCCGCCAGTAACACCATCAATAATGATAGAGCCCTGTGAAATACCGCTGCTGGTACAACTAATATCAACAGTGTGAAAATCCACAATTATGGGATCTGGCTGATCTATTGTTACCGTATCAGTTGCTGTACAAAGGTTGGCGTCTGTTAAAGTTACCGTGTACGTTCCCGCTGGTAGTCCTGAGGTTTGCGTTCCAAAATCTGTACCCGTTGTATCGTTATTCACATTGATCACAAATGGCGCTGTACCAACTGTATTATCAATAGTGATCTCAATAGCACCATTAGTATCCCCATTACATAAGATGGGCTGTGTTTGAGCGACCAAACTTAATGCTGGCGGCGAAATTGGGTTGATGGTGATAATTCCTGATTCCGCAGTACAACCTTGCGCTCCAGAGATCTGTAACTGGTAGGTTCCTGGAGTTGCTGTGGTATAAGTAAACGGAGAACCCGTTGCTCCTAAAGCCGAATAAGCGCCTCCATTAATAGAAACTTCATATGTAAAAGGAGCAGTTCCTCCTGTTACGGTTCCTGTGATGATGGCATCTGGAGCAACAGAACAGTCTAAATCTTTGGTCAATACGGTGTTTAGTGTTATTTGTTCAGAGATAGTCTGTGCAGATAAGGTAACGGTACATCCATTGGCATCTCTAACCGTAACCGTGTAAGTTGCCGGTACTAAATTTGAAAAAGTACTATTAGACTGATATGCGCCACCATTAACACTATATTCAAATGGGGCTTGACCAGAAGTAACCGTAACCTCAATTGTTGCGCCATTTATCCCATCATAACATAAATCTGAGGTAGTATCAACTACAGCAACTGGTAAATCTGATGTGTTTAATATAAATGTCTCTGTTACCGTACAGTTATTGGCATCAACAGCCGTTACCGTATATGTTCCTTCCTGAGTCAAATTCACAAAAGTATTTGAAGATTGAGCAGGGAGTACAGATCCATCAGGTAAAGTCAAGCTATATGTATTTCCTCCCCAACCCCCAGTGGCATTGACAATAACACTTCCGTTTTGCTCACAGGTAATTTGAGTGACATCAACAGTCATAGCCAATACCGATGCTGGTCCATTAACCGTTAATGATGCCGTAGCTTCACAGTTGGTATTCGCATCTGTAACGGTGATGGTGTAAGTTACTTCAGATAATCCTGTCAACACTATTGGAGATGATCCTGAAGTTGAAGCCCCACCATTGATTGTATAATTAAAATCAGTAGTACCAGAAACCGTAAATTGGACCGATCCATCTCCAGCTCCAAAACAGGTGACATCATTGATATTTTGACCCACTACCGTTATTGGTGCTAAAGGTGAAATTGTATAAGATTCACTATATGTACAATTGTTAGCATCTTTTACCTGAAACGTATAGGTTCCTGATTCCAATCCTGAAAACTCAGGTGAAGCTTGGTAGCCAGTAGATACTGAACTAGGTGCTATGATTTGATATTCTAATGGATCAGTACCCCCAATAGTCCCAGTAATTGTAATTGTTGATACATTAGTTGGACATGTTAGCGCAGAGCTACTAAATGTTAAGTCGGTTGGGGGATCTAATGGTAGTATGGTAATTTCATCTACCATCGAAGTACATCCATTAGAGTCCTGTACTATTACAGAATAGGTTCCATTTGTTAAGTCGGTAAAATTGTTACCTGACTGAAAGGTAGTACCATCAATACTATAAGTATAAGGTTCAGTTCCTCCAGAAACATCTGTAACGGTTATTTCACCATTAGCACTACAAGTATATGGTGCCGTAAGTGATACCGTGCCTTCAATAGCGACAGCCGCAGAAATGGTCACTGTTTGGGGTTCAGTTAAACATACCACACCTCCAACTGAATATTGAACTACGATAGAGTAGTCTCCGGCAGAGAGCCCTGTGAATACTGGTGAATTAGTAAATGTGACACCACCATCTATACTATAAAGTAACGTTGTTCCACTGGCATCGGGAATATCGACTATGATAGCTCCAGAATTAAGATTTCCATTACATTCTATATTTGTTGAAATGATATTATAGTTAGGTGCAGGAACATCAATTACAGTTACCGCAGCTGTAGCCGTACAGTTATTAGAATCAACAACCGTGATGTTATAAACTCCAGACTCTGTAATCACAATTTCCGGAACCGTTTGAAAATCAGTCCCACTGTTTACAAAATAAAAGTAAGGTGGCGTCCCTCCTGTTGGATACACTGTAATTTCACCATCATTACAGCTCAAAGGAACTGTTAAAGCTGCTGTTGCCAGTAGCAGCGGGGGATCAACAATCGTAAAGTCTTCAGTATGTGTACACCCATCTTCTGTTTCCACCGTGGCGGTATAAGTGCCAGGGTTTAAGTTTTCAAATGTATAACTATTTTGAGTGTTTGGACCAACACTATTTACTAAAGTGCCGCCATTATAAAGCTCAAAGAAATATTGGGGATCTGCATCATTTGCAGCCAAATGAACACTTCCTTTATCTCCATGGCAAAGTGGCTGATTGATAATTGCAGATACTGTAAAATCCCTTGAACGAACTTGTACATCAGGAACAGTAAAAACACATGGATTCGTCTCAACACCTTCCTGTTGTATATAAACCGTATAGTTTCCTGGAGTATCAACTGTGAATGAATTGCTTGATTGATAATTTACGCCATCTATACTATATTGATAACCTGATGGTACGCCACCAACGGTAATGTTTCCTGGTGTTGTACATATAATATCTGATGCAGACACTGTAGGACTTAACAGATTTTGATACACATTAAAATAAAATTGTAAGAAACAACCTCCTGAATAATTTATTGTAAGTCGATATTGACCAGCAGTATTAGCCAGATAATTTGGTCCTGTGCCAACCTCATTCCATGTACATCCAGTATCTTCATTTGCACAATCTTGATTTGGGACCGCAGAACAGCTTGACTCATCAAGAACTTCCCATATAATTGAAGAAGCACTTGAAATATTTGTTTCAATATTGACTGAATCATTTGCACCACACAAAAACAATAGAGGTAGCTCCTTACCGTCATTGGGACAAATCACAACTTCATCAGCATAAGGAATTACAGGATTTGATGTATTTGAGCCAAACAAGGTTACATCGTAACTTTGTACTATAGATTGACAGGGTGCAATAGCGGTATTATAAACGTAATAATTACCTGTTTCGGTTACTGTTATAGATTGGCCAGTGCCTATAACAGGAGTTCCAGTAATACTCGTAGACCAAGAATAAGAATCGTAACCATTGGCAGCTGTAAGTTCAACAGTATCTCCACATAAGGTTATGGTTTCTTCAAATGTACAGTCATCTAAATCAGCCAAAAAATTTGTTGCTTGAGGCGAAATCAAACACCCTGTATTGCTACTAAAACTAGGGTCATCAGTAATTTCAAAATTTGGATTTAATGACCCATTGTATCTCGCATAGGCCTGATTATTTATAATATTGGAACAGGCATCTGCCAACTGGCTACAGGTTTCTACGGTCATGACCTCAATACGAATTTCATAGGCAGGATCATTTTCTTCAACTAAATAATCCTCAATATCAAAAATAAGTTCTCGTGTAGCAGGATTATAACTAGAAACAGTAACACCAGCCGGCAGTATCAAATCGCTGGGATAATCAAACACAATGTTAATTGGAAGTATATCCCTTATCTGAAAATTTGTGGCATTATCATTACCCGTATTTTGAAAACCAATGACATAATTTAGTGATTGCGCTAGACCGATGGTCTGACCACCAATATTGTTTCCTAGATCATCTTCTACAATCTTTGTAAGTACAATATTGGGTTCTATAATTTCTACAGCAAAAGCGAAGAAATATTGAAAATAGACGTCTTGATTACTTTCTAACCTTACGGTAGCCGAGGTAGCATCATTCGCAATAACATTGTTACTAGGGTTTGGAACCACCATAACTCCAGTATCAAATCCTAAAGTATTTGTACTGTTTGGATTACGGTTATCTACAGGCAGAGCACTAAGCTGAGTAACAGAACTATTAAAGAAGTTATTTGCCGGTCTATCTGCAGCAGAAAGAGGCACACCATTAAGAACCAAGCGGTCATTTTCAATAGGCTTATCTCCCTCTAAAGCGGCAAATGCAAAATTAGCTCTTACTGGAGCTGGAGCTGGCACCGTTCTAAACCCTGAAATAGGAACATCAACATTTACTGAGCTGCTTATAGCACTAAAACCATCAAAACTCGTAATTGATTTTCCTGGTAATGTAGGATCTTCGTATACAACAAATAGAGACCATCCCGCAGAATAACCTGTACCGTTATATGGAGTCATAAAAGCTGTTGCACCCTCAGCACTTGATATGTTCCCTACAGTGTAGGTTCCCAAATCATTGGAGAGGCCTGTGACGATATCTGTAACATCAGCATAACAAGAATAAGGAAAACTGTCTCCTGTAGGTGTCCCATCAGCATTGTAAACAATAGTTCCTACGATGTCATTGTAACCCCCTGTGGGGCCTTTGAACTTAATATCTGTAATGGGCTGCTCTCCTTTTGTAACAGCTCCCCAGTAAAGACCAGCATATTTGATCTGATAACAATTAGGATTTGGGATATTTAAATCGGCGCTTGATGAACTAAAGGTAGAGGCATCTCCGTCAATATCAATATACCTCATATCAACCGTATGGTTATAAGAGGTATTGTTATTAAACGCGTCGTTGCTTGGTCCTAAAATATTATTACCAATCAATACAATGTCACCTTTTAAGTCTTGATTAAATCGGGGGGTAAATGGGACGTGATTTTGAGCGATTGATTGTAGTGCAAATAGTAGAAATGAACCAATGATGGCTATTCTAGAAAAAGTAGGTTTTTCCATAAATATCTATTTAATCTCATTTCAATTTTTCTACATTGGGGCTGGCAGAAAAAAAGAATTATGTGATGTTTTAATGTTCTAATTTAGCTATTCTCTTTTAATAAAGGCATTATTTCTTCATTTATTTAATGTCCTAGACTGGTTGTGCAAGGACAATCGCTAATACCTTGCAGAAAATCAAGACCAATAGTGATCATGTGCGTTCCCGAGTTAAAACTCATTAAATCATTAGTAGTAAGTTGATAAGAATAGGCGAAATAAAATTTCGATTTCATAAAACCTGCCATTGGTCCAATGTTTAAAGGTTGTAGCAATTGATCATTTAAGAAACGGTAGGAAATACCTGCCCAATAATAATCGCCATCTCTATTATACTGACGGAATTTAAAGTTTAAATCTGTTGTAGATCGACCATCACTTGCAAATAACTGATAGAAGATTGATGGTTCAAATTCCACTTTATTGTTCTCTCTAGCTTTAAATCTAATACCTGTATAGGCCTGAAGATTTAAAAGTAAGTTAGGTTCTATTCCGGTGAAATTATCAATATCCTTTGGTAAGAGGTTATTGGCATTCAAACTTAAAAAGTAGCCTTTATTTCTATAAAGTACACCAAAATCAAAGTTATTATTAGAGCGACCTCTATCATCAGTCACCGAAGGATCCAAAACAGGAGTTTCAAAAGTGGTATCAAAATTTTCGATATCTATTTTAAAGTTGTTGATATTATAAGACACCCCAAAACTCAAATATTGTTTTGACTTGTAATCTAGAATCAAGTGATGTGCAAATGAAAATTTAATACCCTTTTGACGTGTGTTACCATTTTTATCATTGTAAAGTGATAACCCAACTCCAGATCTGTTTGATATTCTGAAATCTGCGTACAACGATTGATTATCAGGAGCATTTTTAATTCCAACCCATTGGGTCAAACCGTTGGCTCTAATTCGGAAATTATCACCAATACCAGCATAAGTTGGAGAAACCACAAAGTCGTTATCGGCTAAATACTGTGTAAATACAGGTAAATTCAACTCTTGACCGTACCCGCTTGCTACAAGCAAAAAACAGATATATACTATTAATTTTTTCATTTGATTCATTTTTTATTTAACAACTTTTGTCAATTACCTGTATAATGTAAAGTTCCCCACGAACTCCCTGTCCGATGTGGTGCTGTTGGGGCTCACCACGTACCAATAGTCGCCCGTGGGCAGTTCATTGCCGTTGTACCTGCCGTCCCAGAGCTCTCCCTGTCTCAGCGAGGCCACCTTGCGACCGTACCTGTCAAAGATGTCGAACTCAAGGTTCGGGTAGCCGTTCGAGCAGCCCGGTGCCCAGCCATCCTGGATACCATCGCCGTTGGGCGTGAAATAGTTCGGGATACAGATGTCAACGAACTCATACTCCATCGACTCGCTCCTATCACAGCCCGAGCCATCGGTAACCGTGATGTTGTAGGTGCCCGTCTCGTAGATCGTGAACACGTTGTTATCGCCCTGGGACTCGCCGTTGAGCCAGAACTCGTAATCGCCGGTGCCGCCTGTGGCAACCGCAACGATCTCGTTGAGCTCCCCTTCCTCCAGCACGAGCGCCAATGGCTCGAACTCCGGGATCTCGAAGAACTTCGTCGTCACGATACATCCGTTGGTGTGCCTTACGTCAACATAGTGGTCCCCTCCCGTTGGAACGTCCGTGAAGACGTTGCTCATCTGGTAGGGACCGCCGTCCAATGAATAGTCCAGCTCCGCCGTATCGGTGAGCGTACCGTCCACCATTACCGTCACCGCGTTGACCGCATTGTTGTTGTCGCAGCTGAAGGACACCTCTACCTCCGCCTCGATGCGCACCGACCCGGGGAAGCTGATGTTCCACTCAGACTCGCAGCCGTTACTGTCACGTACAAAGACCACATGGTCACCGCCCACCAGATCGGTAAAGTCAAACTGTGCCTGCGTGGCACTCCCCTGGGTGTACACACCGTTGTAATCGTCAAGGCTCACGCTGTAGGGCTTCACACCGCCCGAGATCTCCACGCTGAACTCCCCGTTGGCCTCGCCGAAGCAGATCTCCGGGAAGAAAGAGTCCGCAACGATCCCAAGGATCACCGGTGCTGGCTCGGTAACCGTGAAATCGAAGGTCACGTAGCAGCCCAGTTGGTCCTGAACGATCACATCGTAGGTGCCCGGTGAAAGGTCCACGAACGTGTTGGTCGAGAAGAACTGGTTGAGCTGGGGCGAGATCGCATATTGGACCGTGCCCGTGCCACCGGTGGCCGTGATCTCCACAGCACCGTTGTTGGTACCGGGACAGGAGATGTTCGACACCTCGAAGCTCACCTCCAGAGGCGCATCGGGCTCCGTGATGCTCACCGGTAGGGACCCATCGCTACAGTCACCGCTCTCCACCAATACGATGTAGTCACCGGCAACAAGCCCGGTAAACACCCCTGGGCTATTTTGAACTGCATCGGTGATCTCAACACCGGAACCGTCCTGGAGGATGTAGACATAGTCCCCAAGTCCTCCAGTGGCCGTGGCGATGATCGCTCCGGTATTGTCGCCGGCGCAGTTGATCGTCGCGTTGACCAGTTCAAGCTCGAGCTCCAGTGCAGGGATCTGCTCTATCGTGATCTCATTGGAGACCGTGGCCACACAGCCGTTGGCATCCCTTACGTAATAGGAATAGGTCCCCGGTGCAACGTCGAACGTCGCAGAGGCCGTGAAGGTCCCTAGTACCGTGGCAAAACCGCTGTCATCGCTGTATTGGTAGGCACCCGTACCCCCGCTAGCGCTAAGCGTAAGCTCGGCATCGATCAGACAGGTCTGGGCCGTTGCCGTAACAAGGCTCGCGGTGATCGGCGTCGGCGCACCGATGACGATATCCGCAGAGGTCCTGCTACAGCCGTAGCCATCGTTGATCACAACGCTATAGGTCCCCGCAGCTAGGTCCGTGAACACATTAAGGGTCTGTGGACCGGAGGTGCTCGCCGTTGGCAGCACCGTGTTCAATGTATAGGTGTAGTTGCTGCCCTGTCCGCCACTAACGTTGCTCACCGTGATGCTCGCATCCTGGTCGCCAAAGCAAAGGAGCGTACCCGTGCTCGCCGTGAAGGTCGCGTCAATGGGCAACGGCACCTCTAGGGTGATCGTCCCGGAGGCGATACAGCCACCCGAGTCCATCGCGTTGACCGTATAGGTCCCCGCGGAAAGGCCCGTGAAGGTCCCGTTGGAAGAATAGCCGACAGTACTTGCACCGGTAAGCTCGTACTCAACATCACCCCAGCCACCTGTGGCAACCGCGGTGATCGTACCCTGGTCATCCGAACAGGTCACATTGGAGCTCTCCGTCAAGTCTAGAGCTAATGTTTCCGAAGGGGAATTGATGATCAAACTTGCAGTCGCCGAGCAAAATGGGGCATCGGTCTCAGTTAATTCTACTGTATACGTTCCTGCTGGTACTCCTGAAACGGTTAACGGATTGGTAGTTGTATTCGCAATAACGCTTCCTGTTACAGATGTACCGGCAGTATTGAATACTTCATAAGTATAAGCGCCTGTATACCCACTAACATTGATTTCAAAAGGTGCATCTTCACCAAAACAAATCACCGTAGTCGGCGTAAGCGTAAATGTTAATGGATTGGCACTTGGTATTGTTATGCTCACATCTTCAGTACAAGCCGTAAGATCATCTGTCATTGTCACCACATAATCTCCAGAAGGAACTCCTGTAAATGAGCTTCCAGAAAACGAAATTGATGTGGCACTAGGATTAATACTATACGTATATGATCCTGACCCGCCTGATCCTATTAGTGTGATTTCACCATCATTATCGTTACATGAAGGAAAAGCAGTTACTGCAGGAACCATATCTAATGGTGCGACAACATCTATAGAAACCAAATTACCACAACCGTTGGCATCTTGAACTTCGACCGTATGCGTACCAGAAACGAGATTTGAAATTGTGAATGGCGCGGTTTGCGTTTGAAATGCACCACCGTCTATACTATAACTGTATGGGGCAATCCCAGCAACATCTAAAGTAACATCAATAGCATATGCACCATCTTCTACCGTACATTGGTTATTAGTAACTGCGGAAATACTAGGTGCAGGATCCATAGGCAATACTTGAACAGGACTCGTTACGATACAACCATAAGCATCGATCACGTGAACGTAATAATTACCTGCGTTTAAGTTAAATGTACTTGCGTTGGCCCAGTTCGTATCTGAAGCCAAAGGCGCCGTTGCACTTGTAGTCACTTGATATTGATAAGGGGCTGTACCAAACTGTGCAACAGCACTAATAAGTCCTGAATTGTCAACACAATTTGCATTGTTATCCACAGAAGCTGTAAGCTCTAAAGGAAGTGCAGATTCGGTAATGTTAAAAGGAACACTTACCACACTACAGCCCGTATTTGGGCCTACGGTTTCAGTGATGAGTACATAGTAGTTTCCAAAAGGTAATGCTCCTAAATTGGTAACATTTAAAGCACCGTTTGAAGGTACCACGCCTGTACCGCTAATTCCTGTTGTTTCTAAAGAAAGCGATTCAAATATCTCATAAGATACCGTAGCAGGTGCAGCATAAACACTATTAACCGTGAACGATACATTACCGTCATCACTACCATTACATGTAATATTATTTGCGCTAACAGCAGTAGCCGTTAAGGTAGAATTGGTTGGTATTGGTGCTGTTGAAGGCTCATAATAACTACAATCTGTAGCTGCATCATAAACGATGAAGGTATATTGAACCCCAGGCGTTAAACCTGTAAAGGTAGCCGATTGACTCCCTGGTGCATCTTCTGCAATCCATGACCCTGCAGGATTTGGATACACAGAAACTGGTCCTTGATAGATACTGAAAAAGAATGGTCCAGCACTCGCTAAAGATGAGCCTACGCTAACTACTGCTTCCCCTCCAGTAAGACAGTCTACAGTAGTATCTATATTAATATCTAAATCTGTTGGAGGTGATGCCACCAATACATCCTGAAATAATACAGAACAACCATTGGCATCTACGACATTTATTTGATAAAGTCCGAAATCAACAACATCAAAACTCACAGATGTTGAACCCGTGGTATTAAGTTCTGAATTTTCATATCCATTAGTCCCTGTCACAAAATAGTTATAAGGCGATGTTCCCCCTGTAACCCCATCAATAATAATGGAGCCTTGAGAAATCCCTCCAGAAGCACATGAAATATCCACGGTAGAATAGTTGACCATGATTGGCTCTGGCTGATCGATTATTATGTTCTCCGTTGCGCTACATGATTTAGCATCGGTAACCGTAACCGTATAATTACCCGCAGCTAAACCAGAAGTCTGAGTTCCATAATCTACGCCTGTAGTATCATTGGTAACATTGATTGTAAATGGTGCAGTTCCTACTGTGTTATCAATAGTCACTGATATAGACCCATTACTATCTCCATTACATAAGATCGGTTGTGTTTGTGTTACAACACTTAAGTCTGGTAATGATATTTCTTGAACTGTTTGAACTCCAGAAGTCACGGTACATCCATTACTGTCTGTAATTTCAAATTGATAGGTGCCTTCATTTGGCGTAGAATAGCTAAATGTTGTACCTGTTGATCCAACAGAAGTATATGTTCCACCATCTACAGACACAGCATAGGTAAATGGTGCTGTACCACCAGAAATGGTTCCGTTAATTGTAGCATCTGGAGATGACGTACAGTCTAAATCTTTAGTCAATACGGTACTCACAGTCAATACTGGCAAAGGTGCTATGGTAAGTGTTTTACTGTAAGTACATCCGTTTTCATCTTGAATTCTGAACGTGTATGTGTTTGGAGCTAATCCTGCAAACACATTAGAGCTTTGATAAGCCGTTTGAGCAGACGCAGGTGCAGTAATTTGATAGTCAAAAGTGCCTGATCCACCAACAACATTAATGATTGAAACATCTGAAGTAAGCTCAGGACACGATAAAGCAGTGGCATCAAAATCCATATCTGTGATTGGATTTAAAGGATCAATGACCACTTGATTGCTTAACGAGGTACAGTCATTAGCATCTTTTATAGTGATGGTGTATGTTCCTGAAGTTAATCCAGTAAAATCTGGACTATTCTGAAAGTTAATACCATCAATGCTATACGTATAAGGTGCATCACCCCCAGTCACTGTGCTCACCGTGATGGTAGCCTCTGTGGCACAGGTAAAGGCTTGAGTTAATTCTGCAGTCCCTCCAATAGCTGTTGTTGACGTAATTGTAACGGTTTGGGCATCTGTTAAACATACCGAACCTCCTATGCTATATTGCACTACAACGTCATGATCACCTTCACCAAGACCCGTAAATACTGGGGAGTTGATGAACGTTGCGCCACCGTCTACACTATATTGTAAGCTACTGCCATTGGCATTGGTAACATTAATAGTAATTGTACCACCATTGCCAGCGTTTGCACACGTAATATCTGATGTGCTTACCGTAAATTCTGGAGCTAAAATTCGATCTACTAAAATCGTGGTGCTTGCCGTACAGTTGTTGGCATCAACAACCATAATTTCATAAGTACTAGGATCGGTCACGATCACAATGGGATCGGTCTGGAAATCCGTAGTACTGTTTACAAAATAAAAATAAGGTGGTGTTCCTCCTTGAGGATAAATAGTGATCTCACCATCCTCACAAGCCAAAGGCGCTGTTAAAGCAGCAGTAACTGTTAAAAGTGGCGGCTCAATAATCGTAATCTCTTCTGAATAAGTACAGCCATCTTCGGTTTCTAAAGTCGCTGTATAAGTTCCTGGATTTAAATTTTCGAATGTATAATTGTTATCTACAATTGGTCCAACACTATTCACTAACGTAGCACCATTGTAAAGTTCAAAGAAATATTGCGGAATGGCGTCATTTGCTGCAATTTGGATGCTACCCTTATCCCCATTACAAAATGGCTGAATCACCAAAGTAGAACCGGTAAAATTTCGGTCTCTTACCTGAACATCTTCAACAGTAAAAATACAAGGGTTGGTTTCAATACCTACTTGTCTAATATATACGGTATAAATACCTGCAGAAGTAATAGAGAATGTACTGTTGGATTGAAAATTTGTGCCATCCAAACTATATTCATAGCCACTTGGCACACCACCAACAGTTATTGATCCTGGCGTATCACAAACAATATCTGTAGTTGTTACTGAAGGATCTAGTAAGTTTTGATATACATTGAAGTAAAACTGAACAAAGCAACCTCCTTCAAAATTAACGGTCAATCGGTATTGTCCTGCTTCTTCTGCAGTAAAATCGGATCCTGTCTCTACTGAATTCCAAACACAGCTATCATTTTCATTGGCACAATCCGGATTAGATACGGAGGTGCAACTAGACTCATCCAACTTATCCCATATAATTGAAGCGGCACTAGCGATATTGGTTTCAATATCCCTAAAATCATTGGCACCACATAAATAGATATTCGGTAATGGCTTACCATCATTAGGACAGATAATTACCTCATCTGCATAAGGAATTACTGGGTTTTGAATATTTCCGCCGAAAAGTTCTACATTAAATATCTGATCAATAGATTGACATGGCGCAACAGCAGTATTTCTCACGTAGTATACACCAGGATCGTTTACGGTAATGGTTTGGGTAGTACCGATAACAGGTGTCCCAGAAGGGCTAGTTGACCAAGAATAAGAATCATAGCCATTGGCTGCAGTGATGTCTAAAGTAGAGCCACAAAGTGTTTCGTTTTGAGTAAAAATACAATCATTAAGATCTGCTAAAAAGTTAGTGGCTTGCGGTGATAATAAACAACCTGTATTTGCGCTATAACTTGGATCATCTGTAATTAAAAAATCTGGATTTAATACACTTCTATAAGTGGCATAAGCCTGATTGTTGATTAAATCTGAACACACATCTACCAAAAGACTACAAGACTCCACTACGGTTACCTTGAATCGAATTTCTGAAACTGGATCATTCTCTTCTACAACATAATCTTCTATTCTGAAGATAATTTCTCTGGTAGCCGCATCATAACTTTCTACACTAACTCCTGGAGGCAGAGAGATCACATCGTTTGGGTAATCAAAAACGATATTGATTGGAAGGATATCACGAATTATAAAATCTGTGGCATCATCATTTCCTAAATTCTGAAAGCCAATCACATAATTGAGCTCATCACCAAGATCAACCACTTGACCACCAATATTGTTTCCAAATTCATCTTCAACAATTTTAGTCAAGACAATATCTGGCTCAATGATTTCTACAGAAAATGACGTCACGAATGCTCCAAAACCATCACCGCTTGTGGTTAATTTTAAATCTCCCGCAGTTTCATCATTTGGGATCACCAAATTGGATGGATTAGGGATTTTTAAATTATTGATATCTAAACCTAGCGTATTTGTACTTGCTGGATTTCGATTGAGGTTGTGAACCCCGTTCATGGTAATGGTTGAATTGAAAAAGTTATTGGGTTGATTTATAGCATCACTTAAGGTTGTAAAATTGGTGGAACCACTTGCCTTGAACCGGAAAGAATCTCCATAAATACCAAAATCCCCTTCTAAAGCGCCTACGCCAATATTCGCATTTACAGGGTATGGTGCGGGTAATGTTTGAAATCCTGAAACAGGAATATCTAAATCTGTATTACCTTGAACGCCAGCGTAACCATCAAAAACGGCAATGTATTTGCTAGGTAAAATTGGGCTCTCATAAATAACGACCATCGTCCAACCTGCTGAACAACCTCCATTTCTTCTACCTCTGGTAGCTCGCAGGTTTGCTACTGTATATTTCCCGTCAGATTCAGTCAGATTCTGAACAAGATTAGTGACATTTTTATAACAAATAATTGGAGAATCTTTAAAGGAGTTTTGCACACCTGCGCCGTAATATTCATACCCATCAAAAATAATATCATCTTCCTCCCCTATTGGATCAGAATCATTATCTGCCACCAAATCAATGAAATCACCTGTTGGCAGCTTAAACTTGATCTGGTTCCAATCTTCAAATCTTGGTGTTCCTTGGAAATTGGCACTTTGATTATTCGCAACTTCTACAGGATAGACAGATGCCCAATAGAGACCGGCGTAAAGAATCTTTTTACAATCCGTATCAATTGTTAGATCGGCACTACTAGAACTAAAGATATCAGGATCGCCACCACTTTCTACGTTAACGTAAATACCCTCATTGGAGTTATTTTGCTGATTTCCATTATAGGGCAAACCTAATCCTGCTGCGGTTACAATATTGTTACCAATAAACACAACATCACCTTTAACCTTTATGCTCCCGCCATCCAGTCTAGGCGTAAATGGCACAGCCAGTTGGGCGAAAGCGCTCGTGCTTAAAAAAATGGTAAATAGGACTACCAATTTTTTTATGGTATTTCCTTTACCAATAACGAGGTTCTCGGAATAATATGTCAATGCGCTTACAATTGAGCCAATTGACTTAGGGTTAGTAGGTGTTTTCATGTTGTTGCGATTTGGGTATTCATTAATCAGCAATGGGCTTTGTTAACTAATGAATTGGTACTTTAAAAATGTTCTATATAATCTGCTTTGTTTTTAATTTTCTATTTTAACAATTGACATTTTTTCGTTGTATGGCAGACTACCTTTTGCTTCTAAAGCTTTATTGGCCTGATCTACCGAATTGAATTTTTGATAATAAATGTAATATTTACTGGTGTTGACATCGTAGAAGAAATCAACATCTGATTCTCCTGAAGCTACCATGTTTTTAATAAATTCATCTCTCTTGTTCACATCATTGTGCACGGCAACGGTCACATAGTAACCAGCTTCTACATTTTGTACATTCTTCAAGATTTGAATATTTCCACTTTGTTCTTCACCAAAGTCAAAATCTTCAGATGTAAGCGGCTCATTACTCAAAGCAGTAGTTTGCTTAATAACCTTCAACTTCGTTCTATCTTGGGCATATCTATCGGCATCACTGTCATACACTGCGCGCTTAATTCTTCTTTTACGCTCTATCTCGGTAGCTATTTTAATATCAGCCAAAGATGTCGTTAAGTTAGTTTGTGCTTCAATAGCCTTAGCCTGCTCTGCTTTGAGTCTTTCTATTTTATTTTTATAAAACAAGCTCACTTCATCATTTTTCAAACTTTTAATCTTAATACGCTCATTATAGATTTCTTCTAATTCTTCTATGGTTTTACTGCGCTCAGCTATGGTTTGATCAAGCTCAGACTTTAAGGCTTCAATAGCATTATTTTCAGCCGTAACGCTCTTAAATTCTTTAGGTGGCGTAACCACTCCCTGCTCGCTCAAATCATTTTCTTTCTTAAGATCCTTAAGATCTTGATCTTTAACAGCCACAGCATCACTTAATCGTTTTAATAGATCTTGTTGCTCTGCTTTTGCATTATCCGTTTGCTCCACCAATTCTACCATAGATTGACCTAAAGCATCTGATGGGTTCGGGTTTTGATCAGTTTGTTTTTGTGCTGCTGCAATAGCCTCAGCTTCTTCTCTCAACGCTCTATCAATTTCGTTCTGAATCTCGATTTCCGCCTGTCTTTGAGCTTCTAATTTTGCCTGTTCTTCAGCCTCTGCAATAGCTTGAGCTTTCTCTGCTTCCGCTCTTAATGCTTCTTCTGCTTTAAGCGCTCTATCGATTTCATTTTGAATTTCGATTTCAGCCTGTCTTTGAGCTTCTAATTTTGCCTGTTCTTCGGCAGCTGCAATCGCTTTGGCTTTTTCTGCTTCCGCTCTTAATGCTTCCTCTGCTTTAAGGGCTTTATCTATTTCGTTCTGAATTTCGATTTCCGCCTGTCTTTGAGCTTCTAGTTTCGCTTGTTCTTCAGCCGCTGCTTTGGCTTTAGCTTTTTCTGCTTCCGCTCTTAATGCTTCTTCTGCTTTAAGCGCTTTATCAATTTCGTTCTGAATTTCGATTTCCGCCTGTCTTTGAGCTTCTAATTTTGCTTGTTCTTCAGCTGCTGCCTTGGCTTTAGCTTTTTCTGCTTCCGCTCTTAATGCTTCTTCTGCTTTAAGCGCTTTATCTATTTCGTTTTGAATTTCGATTTCCGCCTGTTTTTGAGCTTCTAATTTTGCCTGTGCTTCTTCTGCTTCTAATTGCGCTGTATTTTCTGCTTGTGCCTCCGCCTCGGCATTTGTTATAGCTTTTGCTTCTGCATCTTTTTTAGCTTCAGCTCGACGTTCTTGCGCTGCCTGGCGATTAGCTTCTGCCTGCGCTTTGTCTATTTTGGATGTAGGTCTCTTCACTTTCTTTTTATTTGAAGAAAGTAGTCCTGCAACTTCTTCATCGCCATTATAGCGATAGCGTTCTTTAGATTGAAATCTAAAGGCCAAAGAGATCTCGTGAGAAGAACCAAAATCCATCAAATCTCCAATAGCTTGCTCATAATTATACTCTACAGCAATGCTCTGAGTGATATTAAGACCAACTCCTGCCGAAGCACCATATAACGTATTGTAACCCACTTGTGCCCAAATACCTTTTGGTACAGTTAACATTGCCAAACCTGAAATTATGGTTTGATCTTTACCGAATTCTGTTTTTGCTAATGCTGAAAATTTACTTTCGTCAAAAAAACCACTTGCATTGATCAATCCTGTATGCATGACATGAGCTTGAATGCTTTGTTGTGGATCATCTTGAATAAGTTCAGAAGTATTGACATTATACAATACAAGATTATTGATAGATACTCCAAAATCTAAAAAAGATAATCCATAATTGATCCCAGGATTTACCGTTAATACTAAATTAGAAGGCACATTTTCTAGAGAAGGATCCTGAAAATTAGTAACGACACGACCAGTATTAACGCCGCTATTGTAAACCCCTAAATTTAACCCGAAGGTTAAATTGTTATCTCTCTGAATTCTTGCGTTATAGGCAAAATTTAAGATACCACCAAACGTCGTAAGTACGCCATAGTTTTCTTGAAAGAGTCCAAGACCTACACCTATATTTTCTTTTAAACGCCCAGAGTAACTGCCCATGTAGGTCGTTGGAGCGTCTTCAAATTGGGTGTACTCCCTTTTATTGGTGATACTGATATATCTGTTTTGTTCTCTAACAAAGCTAAATGTCGGGTTGATTAAATAGCGATTAAATGTCAAGGAATTTCTTACCGGTAGGTCAAGGGAAACTACCCCATCATCTTCTTGGGAGAACATCTGTATAGAACAGAAAATTAGTGCTATGGTAAGTAAATAAATTTTCATATTATTTAATAACCGTTATTGACCCCTTTTTGATGTCACTGTCTGAGGTCTTGATGATGTAATAGAATACCTTATTGATACTCGTTAGGTCTAATTGGTCAATTGGCCAGTTGTTTTGATAGTCTGTTGTGTTAAATATCATTTCTCCTTGTCTAGAGAAAATCGTCACCTCAGTATTGGTCCCACTCACATATGGTGTTGGGATGATCCAAGTATCATTAATACCATCTCCATTAGGACTGATAATATTTGGAATGTTTTCCACATCTGGAAACAGATCCAATGCTTCGTTGATTTCAACTATAAATTCATTTGAAACCACACATCCATTTGTCTGTGTAATTACCAATGTATAGGTACCAAACTCAGTTGCGATGTAGGATTCTGTTTGTTCTCCAGAAATAAGTACATCGTTAAAATACCATTCAAAAATCGGATCTACTGCCGTGGTACTGGCAATGATTTCTATACTTTCTCCTGCCTCAATCTCATTGGTATCAGGAACGTTAAGTGTTGTGATGAAATTCTCGCTCACTAAATCAATCGACCCTAACGCTTGGCAATTTCCAAGATCAATTTGAACCGAAAATGTGCCAGACTCATCTGTTTGATACATTTGCTCTGTAGCTTCTGGTATCAATACACCATCCTGAAACCATTGGTAACCATTACCTGCAATAGTGCTTAGTGTGGTCATGCCCTCATCTGGACAAAATGGACTCCCAAGGCTAGAGCTGATGGTTGCATTAGCTTCTCCAGAGATAGCTTCTGAAATCGTGACTCGGTTTGAAAATGAGTTGGAAGTACAGGTTCCATAATTGGTTTTAACAAAATACGTACCTTCTTCTGTAACTTCTAAAGTGTTTCCTTGAGATATAAAGACCGAGGTCGTTGGACCGGTTTCTCTGAACCAATTAAAGGTAAGTGACGGATAATTTAAAGGAGAATCATTATCACCCGTACCTGGGTTATCAATGGTCAACAAATAACTCCCGCCTTGGCAAAAAGCGCCAGTTGGCACTAAGTTGTTTATGGTAAACGGACTGTCCTGTAATTTATAATATGCAGCAAACGTTGCAGAACCAGAGCTTGTAGCTGCTGGAGCCGTACTCTTTACACGAACTCTATAGCCCTCTCCAGAAGTTGTATTGGGCAATGAAAAATTTAAAGTTGCAGGTGATGTTGTGAACTCACCAACCTGAGATGTAAAAACAACAGTGGCACTAGAAAAGTCTCCACTGGCATCAGACATTTCTAGAATAAATTGATTAGAACTGGCTAATGCCGATTCTGGGGAAAATATAAAAGTAACGTTATAAGAATTAAAAGTTGAGCTTGCACATGCTTGACTAAATCCTAAACTTGGAGAGCCTATCACAATTTGAGCACATGCAACTTTACCGAAGGAGAAAAGTAGCAAGCACCAAATAAAACAACAATTTCTAATGATAATAGTGTTACCCATTTTGCTATTATTGACTTGGTCTATTACTTTTTAATGATTTGATTGAAAACATGAAAATACCTTGACCTTATTTAAAAGGACCACATTGTCACTGTAAATTGAATTGAAAGGCGATTTCTTTTTAATCTTCCACTTCTACGTCGTTAGAAGCCAAGATCTTATTAATCCTTAATCTGAAATCGGGTTTTTTGGGATTTTTAAGATCTATAAACGTTTCAGAATCAGACCCTTTCGAGTACACATTATAGAAAGCTCTGTTCCCATACCAGTTTTCTAGATCTTCATTATTACTAGAGTTTTCTGTAAAAAGATTACCGTCACAGTTGTTGAAATACATTTCACTAAATTTTAGCTTCTCTAGGTTTTCATTGTTGATTTTAGTAGCACTATCAAAGACAACTGCCGGCTTAAATCCAGAAATTACGCTTTTACTGATATCTATCGCAGCATCTTGATCTACAAAAATGCCTTCTTTTACCAAACCTACACTTATATCTGCATCAAGATCCTCACTCACATTTACCAACGTGAGATTTTCAGCGGTAACACTAGTCCCTTTTTTAGTGAAGTCTACCTCTTCTTTCTGGTTGTAAGAGGACACATACATGCATTTTGATCCATCAGCACCTGAGACATAAGGAGAACGAATAGCTAGAGAATTTGAAATGTTACACTGTGTGCCGTAGTTGAACTTATAGTCATTACTACTAGATCTGTAAGAAACCATTTTGCTCATATTGACAATGCCACCAAGAATGGTAAAAGAATTTCCTTGACTAAAACTTACCATTACATTTTCAATCACTGTTTTACTTCCCACCCCTGCTAAAGTAAGTGCGTTAAAGTAACCATGTTGGCGAGTTCTTTTACCGGCATATTCTATCCTAACATAACGTAAAATACCAGAATTACTGGCCGTATCATTTCCGCCGTAGCTAATATTCTCGTAAGCCGATGGTTTTAAGCCATAATCTACCGAGGAGGCATTACCATATTTATTAATGGGTGCATCCCCCAATATAAACAAGCCACCCCAATCTCCTTCTTTCTTAACACCTCTATTTGAGGTAAAGACAATGGGATCTGTTTCTGTTCCGTTGGCAATGATCTTACAACCTTTAGAAATAGTTAAAGAACCATTGGTTTTAAAATCACCAATGATTACAGTGCCTGGTTCTATGGTTAAGGTTGTACTATCTGTTACAAATACACTACCTAGCAAAAGGTAAGTATCTCTTTTGCTCAACTTGGTGTCTTTAGAAATATTACCCGTAAGGATTTGGGTAGGCTCTCCATAGTCTTTGGTGTTCGGCTTAAACTCTGTCCAAGCATTCAACCAGTTGTTGGTACCTATGATTCCTTTTTCTTGCTGGGCATCTACATGACCATATATTAAAAGAAATAAACATATGATTTGAGTAAAATTTTTCATAGTAGATTAATTAAGATTAAAATTTGACTTTTAAATGATAGATCAAACATACTAACAAATTCCATGAAATACAAATAATATCGATAAAATACTCACTTTAACACTAATTGTAGTTTTAATACTACATATTTAACATTTTTATCGGCTTAAAAAGTAATAATTTACAACACCCACCCAAATGATAGGACCTCATCCCAGAACTTTAGCCTTCTTTCATCATCAGTTTTTCAAGAAATCACAGAGCATAAAAAAACCCAATACTTAAATATTGGGTTTAAAAAAAACATTGAAAATATGAAAAAAAGATTGGTTGGTTTCTTTAGTTTAGAACTTGTTATACTCGTTATAGGTGTGCAATGATTTGAGTGTTTCTTCGTAAAACAAAATTGCCGAGATCAAGTTCGTTTTATCTGAGTATGGTAAAATTTTCTTTTGAAATTCTATAGTACTATCAAAATAGTCATTAGAAGCTTCAATATTGTCTTCTAAAGCTTTCCTGTGATCCTTAGTGTCTGGAATTCCCAATGACGTCATCGTCACCCCTGGCTTAGTTGCAAAAGCAATGTTTGGCAAAATTTTTACAATCACTTCGATACGTTCAACATACAACTCTAAGAGTCTTCCTTTTTGTAATTGATTAAGCTCATCGCGGTCATGATATTTTGATATGGACACTTTTCCACTGATGATGTCTTGAGGGTCTTTTTGAGCAAAGATGCTACTAGATGAGAGTGTTAAAGCGGCAATGAAGATTATAATTTTAGTTTTCATCGTTAAGGGATTTAGGGTTCAATAAGGCAAATTTATGTAATTAAACGAAAAAAACAAGCGTTTTGTCGATTTTTTTGACCGCTCACCCTAAAAAAATGAATAATCGCAATATACAATGTTGAGATTGGTATTGAGTAATCAACTCGCAATCCAATAAAACCGTACAAATAACTGCATGTAGCCTACTAAATTTGCACCAAACAAAAAGCCTCTTCAATAACTGAAGAGGCTTTAATTATAAATTCAAAATGTTTATTATCTCACTAATTGATGAGCTTTTTAGTGACTTTTACATCATTATCTAAAGTAATTACTGTAAGATAAACACCTTTAGAAAACTGGAATCCAGCTTTAAAATCGGTTGTATTCGTATCAGGAGTGTAGCTTGTTACATTTTTACCTGAAATATCATAAACCTGAATATCCTTAATACTCACATTCGATCTTACATGAAGTTCGTCTTTATTGAGGAACGCAAAAGTATCTGCTGCGGTATTATCATTTACAGAAAGATCTGGATCTACGTAGAACAGAATAAAACGATCTGCAGTAGTCCCTTCTTCCGCAGTAAAAGAATACGGTGCATTTCTTAAATCGTAATCAAGACCTAATAATGTATCTTCAAGATAAATACCTTGATTTTGACCTACAAATATATCGCCTTGTAACATATCAATACCAATAGTATAGATACCGTCTTCAGGAATATTGAAACCTAATGGCACAGTATCTTCGTTTGAAAATGGTAATGAACGCCCTTGGATATTCATCTTAGAAGTTCCTATTAAAGAAAACAAACTAAATTCTGAATTTTCTGAATACGTATCATATAATCTGTCTTTGTCATCAGTAGCATTAGGAACATAACCCACCAATGCACTAGAAGACACATTGTTTGCATCAACTAAACTTAACCACACCAATTCTTTATCTTCTTCATCCAAAGTATTGGCAACGTCTGCGTTTCTGTAGAAACTAGAGTTGTCATAAGCTTCTTCTTCGTCATCATAACGTAAGCTATTAGAAAATGTTACCGCTGATGTTTCTGGAGCAGTATCTAAAACTTGCACATAAAATCCTTGACCAGAAGCAATGTTACCTTCAAATGTATTTGGAGGTGTTGCACCTGTACCATTATATGTCACAAAATCATTACTGTAATTATGAACGACTCCTGTGTAGAATGGGTTATCAGCATTTGAAATATCTGTATCATGTGCCCATACTCTTACGTGACCTTCTATTTGTGTGTTTTCAGCAAACAACTCATCGGCACTAATTGCAGATGGATAAGGGTTACCCAATAAGTTCCAGTGACTATTTTCAACAGCCGGTTGGTTGTCACCTACAGACTTGAACACATCGACACCTATAGTTCCGTTTCTTGGCACACCTATAAAAGTAGCTGTAAATCCAGGAGCTACAAATTCAGTAGGCACTTGTACAACATAGCCTTCTCCAGCTGTCATAGTTCCAGAAGCAGCAATCCAATCGCCAGCAACGCCTTCGTCATTAGCAGCGTTAACATCCCATTGAAAGGTGTCTGTGGTATACGGATTAGTGATACCATTTACGTTAAATCCATTTACTGGAGAGGACCAGAATATAAAATCATCTTCATGCAAATCTGAAGCATCGCGCTTCACACGAACATTACCACTATTATTATTGCTAGTAACGTCTTTTGTTTGAATCAAGTTCGCATTATCTGCAATGGTTAACGTACCACCAGACTCCACTGTAACTGAGTTGTATAATTTTAAAGTAGATCCTGAAGGTATGGTCACTTGATTCCCTGCAGGAATAGTACAATCACATCCTTCTAAATCACCAGATTGGTTGTAATTTGATGAGAACACCAAACCTCTTTCTTCATCAGGTACAGATAAAATACCAGCTTCGGTATATACTGGTGGTAACTCCCATTCGGTTCCATTCCAAAATACAGGAGTTCCGCCTTGAGTTACTGTTGCAGGAACTATAACAGCTCCAAACTCATTGGTCACTTTTAATCTGTAAAGCGCTAAATCTTCTTGAGTAATACCACCTGTAAGCGTATAGCTGTTAGAAGTTGCACCTGGAATGAGCGTATTATATTTGTACCATTGATACTCTAATTCTTCATCAGGATCATCTGTTGGTCCTCCAGAAACATCTGCCGTAGCTACCAAGGTAATATCATTTGAGCTTGGTACTTGACATACATTTCTAGATACTGGAAATTGAGTAACTACTGGTGTTTTAATATCAAAAGAACCTCTATTGTAAGCTAAGAAGGCCAAATCTGCCGTTCCACCAGCTACCATATTTATGTTATTGATAGCATCTATATTATCTGGGCTAATTTCAAAATCTTCAAACTTGAAAGCTGCCATACGTAATGGACGTTCTTCACTATTTGAAAACGCTAAACTCTGAGGTGTAGCAACACCATAACTAGCACCTGATGACAAGTTATATAAATCCAATCTCCATTCTGCTAACAAAGCATCGCCATCGCTAGCGCCTTCTTGTAAAATAGTTAGTTTTAAAGGTCTTCCAACAACGTTTTCTTCAGAATCTGCATAATAGTAAATATCTGTACTTCCTGCATTTGCTATTTGTGATATCAAAAAATCTGGAATATCATCATCAATAGCTCCTAATTGTCCACCACTACTGTAGAACTGAACATCTGAAGTTTGGTTAAAGTTGGTGACACCTGTTCCTAAGTCTAAACCGTTAACACCATCAATTAATACATCATATATTGTAGCACCTGCTATTTCTGGAGATGTTACTGCAGTACCTTCGCCTACTTCTCCATCAATTAAATCGGCCATAGCGATATAATTTGCGCCTTGTGTAATACCATCAACACCATTGGTTGTATAAGCATAAAACAACTGCGTACTAAACTCAACTTCATTAGAAGTCAATAAAGCATCATCAACTCCAGTAGAATACGTAACCCCGTTATAAGTAAAGGCCAACAAATCATGTCTTGTGTTTGGCTTTAAACTTTGATTAGTAGGATCTGCCTTCCATTGTGACGATCTCCAAAAACCATTATAGGTTGTAAATATTTCGGTAATTTTAGTAACGTTACTTGTCTCACCATTCTTTAAAATCTTTGCGGTTGGAGCGATATACTCGATATCAATATCTGTATCTACGCCCGATACTAAAAGATTTGCAGTAATATCATCATTACCCGTAGTGCTAATATCAAATGACATTTCATTTGCACTTACAAACGTAAAGTTGTTCGTAGAAATACCACTAATACTCACTGAGGTCGAAGGCGTAAAGCCAGACCCTGTAACCGTTACAGTTGACTTTGTAGTGACCCTAGTTGGAAAAACGTTAGAGACTGTTTGTGCCATTAAGCTCGTTGTGGATAGCAACAGCATTACCGCAGACAACCTTTTAAGCATTAATAACTTTTGATAAGTAGTTTTTGCATTCATAATCATAAAATTTGTTCAATTAATTTCTCAGAATATCTAGTTTAATACAAGAATTTGCGCTAGTTTCAATGGGAGGGAGCACAATATTGCTAACTAAAACTTACTAAACGAAAAATTTTAGGTGTTCTGCTAGAAATTAATGTTGAAATGCATTTTTAGGACAGATCGGTCATCACGAATCCACTGAAACCTCTTCATCAAGAAGTGATTCCCAACAAAATAACTTCTCATTTTAAAAATGAAGCGACTCATGTTTCAAGTCGGAAAATCAACCGAAATACATGTCGCAGGTCTCTAATAAGAAATTGAAATGATCTCAAAAACCCTGTCCTCTTTGGCGAGTTTAAGCACAGGTTTATCCCCTACTCTTTTTCCTATAAGCAACTTTGCTATTGGCGAAATAAAGGAGAGTTTTTGCTTAGCAATATCCGCTTCATCTACTCCTACAATTTGATAATGCTGCACAGCTGAACTTTTGCCTATTTTTAGTGCCACCGTTGCGCCAAATCTAACCTCATCTTTGGGCTGATGGCTTAGCTCAATAATCTGAGCTGTAGCTATTCTATTGTTGAGGAGCTGTAATTTAGCAGTAATAAAATTAAAGCTAATGCGTTTATCCTTATCACCATCTTGAGCAATGTGTTCACGCTCGGCCATCAACTCTTCCCTTTCTAAAAGGAGTGCTTCTTTACCTTTTGCTGTTACATAATTGATCACGCCTTCAGGTAAATCTGCTCTTGGTGGCACCAATGGAATTTCCTCTTGATCATCTTCTTTTACAAATCCTCTGCTCATGTGTCTTAAATTTAAAGTTCGTTCGTTTTTCTCCCGTCATCACCATAGAACTCTATACCTTAACTGTAAACAATTTGTTAGATCAGCGCCATGACCTACATCTTAAATACGTTTGGCAATACCCGTGAAGGCATGACATGCTCTAAAGACTATTGCTTTTTGCGAAACACAAGATGCACTAGCATAATGACAATTGAAAGTAAAAGTCCAAGGGCTGATACTCCAGTCCAATCAAACCGTTCCCAAGCATATGCTCCAAGGGTTGTACCAATAGCGCCTCCTATAAAAAAGGATACCATGTAAATCGTATTCACACGGTTTCTGGCCTCAGGATTCTTAGAAAAGATCATATTTTGATTTGTGATGTGCAATGCTTGCAGACCCAAATCTACCAAAATCACGCCTATGGCTAGCCCTATTATGGAATGTCCGGAAAAAAGGAAAATTAACCAAGACACAATCAATATCATGACTGAAACGATGATAATCTTGTTCTTATCAAAACGATTGTTCAATTTACCCACAACAGTTGCTCCAATAGCTCCAAAGATTCCAAATAAACCAAAAGCTCCAGAGACACTACTGCCGTACCCAAAATTATCTTCCATCAAAAACACCAAAGTCGTCCAAAAGGCACTCAAACCGGCAAAGGCCAAAGCCCCTCGTAAGGCCGCCAATCTTAGTGATGCATCGGCTTTAAAATAATACCAAATGGACGTCATCAACTTCCCATAACTATCCTTATAATCGGGTACCAATCTTGGCAATTTCAGATGCAAAAAAACATATAAGACAAGCATCATCAACGCTGCGCCTTGATACATGATGCGCCATCCAAAATAATCGCCAACAAATCCGCTTATAATCCTACTACCAAGAATACCTATAAGCAAACCGCTCATAACAATACCTATTGCCCGACCTCTTCCTTTATCGGTGCTCAATTGGGCAGCCATAGGAACAAATAGTTGAGGAATAGCAGAGGTAAAACCAATAAAGAAACTACTAATAATCATAAGCAACAATGAACTGGAAAACGCTGTTGCGAGTAACGCCATGATCATCACTACAAAATCATATTTTAAAATCTTATGGTTAGAAATCTTATCTCCTAGCGGAATAATGAACAACAGACCAAAAGCATAGCCCAATTGCGTAGATAGGGCCACATTACTTACTGCAGCCTCTGTAACATCAAATGTTTCTGAAATGAGATGCAATAAGGGCTGATTATAGTAAAGGTTGGCGACCACCAAGCCTGCAGAAATACTCATCAGGTACAAGACCGAGTTTGATAATTGTTGTTTCAATTGTAATAGGTATGGGTTAACTATGTCTCTTCGCGTATTATTAGCCAAAGTTTATTTAAGGCCTTTGACCAACCGCAACATGTCAATTTTGCAAAATTAGTACATCCTTACTCTTTTCTATGCCCAACTTCGTTTAAATTATTGGATCCAACTTCATATGCGCTTTTATACCGAAGAATCATCTGCAGTTATTTAATTACTTTGAACTTAAATTGTTTAAATGTCAGAATTTCAAACGAATAGATCACACCTCTCGAATAGCCTTATTTGACAATAAAATCAATAAATTTACAGCAGGTTTACAATGTTACTTTTTAATTGAAATTAAAAGAACTTTTATCCCTTGCCTTTATAAAAACAATACCTGCTTCATTTAAAAATGAAGTATTAAACAGCAATCCATGTCAAAATTATTCACGCCCATCACCATAAAAGAGATCACTTTTAAAAATAGAATTGTACAATCCCCCATGTGTATGTATTCTGCAGAAGATGGTGTTGCCTCAGACTGGCATTTTGTACATTATGGCACCCGTGCCGTTGGTGGCGCAGGCACCATTATGACTGAAGCCGCAGCCGTGAGTCCAGAAGGCAGAATTAGTTTGGGTGATTTGGGCATTTGGGATAATAAGCACATTGCTGGCTTAACGCGTATCACAAAGTTCTTAAAAGATAATGACTGTGTTGCAGGCATTCAATTAGCACATTCGGGACGTAAAGGAAGTTACGAAGTACATGGCGCAGATAGCACCTTATTACCCACCAAAGCTGAAGGCGGCTGGGAGGTTATAGCACCGTCGGCAATTCCTTTTTCCGAAGATGCTTTGGTACCCAAAGCCATGACCCTAGAAGATATCAAAATGGTTAAAGAGCAGTTTGCTTCTGCCACGAAAAGAACTGTAGAAGCTGGCTTTCAATTGTTAGAGCTTCATAGTGCCCACGGCTATTTATTTCATTCATTTCTCTCACCAATTTCTAACAAAAGAACAGATGATTACGGTGGTTCCATCGAAAACAGATCGCGTTTATTATTTGAGGTCATTGAGACGGTACAAGAGATATGGCCTTCAAATTTACCATTGGCCGTTAGAATTTCAGCAACCGATTGGGATGCCCATGGATGGACTTCAAAATCCTCACAATGGTTGGCACAACAACTCGAAAAAGCAGGTGTAGATATTATTGACGTGTCTAGCGGAGGCAGCTTGCCGAATGCAGACATCCCTGTGGGGCCAGCCTATCAACTACCATTAGCAAAAGATATAAAAGCAGTCGTACAACAGATGAAGGTGGGAACCGTTGGCATGATTACCAATGCAGCACAAGCCGAAACCATTTTAGTCAATGACGATGCCGATTTTATCTACATAGGTCGAGAACTGTTAAGAAACCCCTACCTTCCAATCCAGGCAGCACAAGAGTTACGGGCCGAAAGCAACTTTCCTAAACAATATGAGCGGGCCTTTCCAAAAAGCAAATCATAAACAACAATTTCCTTGAGATCATGTCTCCATATTGAAGTGCAATTGGACTAAATATTTAAAGGTTTTAGGTCGCTTTGATGGATATCTCTGATTTCTGAACTCATGTGTTTTTCATAATCAACCCAACAAACCGATAGCGCTGCTTTAACACGATTATTAAGTTAATCTTAAAAAAAACAGCATTCACCCCCTGTTACTTTAAATATTTTACCTCCTAATGATCAATACTATGGTTTTAAGAGAAGTCTATTTTTAAAAAGAAAGTTCAATAAAATGAGATAAAAGTTTATTTTTAGCTTCATCAAGGTCTTAAAATCGCTAAACAGAACCCTAAGACATTAGCACTATAATTTCATCTGAAATGAGACCTTTGATGAGGATAAAATCTTAAGAATGCATAATGAAAATGTTGATTTATTCAAGGAAGTTTTTGAAACTTACAAAGAATACTCAGGGACTGTTGTAGAGACACATATCCAAAAACTAAGGGAGCTAGATAGATTTTTACCTCCAATGCAATCTTTCTTTATCGTTACCAATACCAGTAAACAGACCTACGAGTTTGTAAGTAAAAACTTTGAATACACCTTAGGTTTAAGTGCAGAACGCATGCTTAATGAAGGAGTAACGTATTGGTTTCAAAATTTCCATCCTGATGATCTGCCAATTTGGATGCAAGTTTTAGAAGATTTTATGAAATTCACCATGCTTGAAGTTCCATTTGAAGAACGGGATCGCTTGAGCTATACTTGGAACTTCAGGGTGCGTAAGTCAGACGGCATGTACCTCAACCTCATTGAGCACTTAAACCCTACTTATTTTGATGAATCAGGCAAACCTATTATTGGTATCGCACACATTAACGTTGTTGGAGGCTCAGAGCAACGGCCCATTATTGGAACCATTAAAAAATTAAATAGTCAAAACGAATACGAGACCTTATATCACAAAAACTACTCCCAAAAACTACTTTCCGATAGTTTGACCAACAGAGAACAGGACGTCACCAGACTCATAGCGCTTAACAATACGAGCAAACAAATAGGAGAAAAATTGTTTATCAGTCCGCGCACGGTGGACGTTCATCGCAGAAAAATATTAAAAAAATTAGATATGGATTCTACGCAAGAATTGGTTCAGTATTGCCTTATCAATCAGTTTTTTTAGTGACTTCTCTACAAAAAATCTTTGAATTTCGGGTTTTTTATAATTGAAGAACTAACCAAACTGCTCCTCTCATTTTCTTATAGCACGTATATGTCCCTATTCAAGTGCATTTATATCTTTTGACAAAGTCTTTTGAATGTTACTAAATTCTTGAGTGTTAACTTTGCCTTTAAATAAAACTACTTGAAACATATGTCAAATAAAAAACGCCCTCAAATACTTATAACTGGAGCCACTGGTCAAGTTGGAGGAAAAACTATAGAAAATCTAATTTCCAATACATCCATAGAAATAATAGCTGCCGTCCGTACTCAGGAAAAAGCAAAACCCTTTAGCGACAGAGGTATTAAAACAGTGCTACTTGATTTTGATGATGCCAGCACACATCTCCCCGCTTTCGAAGGAATTGATCGTATCTTCATGGTAACAGGATACACGGTTGACATGTTACAACAAAGCAAAGTGATGTTAGACAATGCTAAAAAGGCAGGAGTCCATCATATTGTGCATTTAGGGGCTTGTGGACCCGATGATGCCACAGTTGGTCATTGGGTATGGCATCAATTAGTGGAACGATATGTGGAGTGGCATGGCTTTTCTTTCACACATTTACGTCCTCAGGACTTCATGCAAAACCTCTTAAGTTATGGCAGCGAAAAAGGCACCAATCAAGGCGTGCTGAATGCCTATGTGGCTAACGCTCGTCTAAGTTGGGTAGATGTTGATGATGTGGCACAAGTGGCCGCATTGGCTTTAATCCATCCCGAATTACATGCAGGCAAAACCTATCGTCTGAGTTATGATGCTAAAACTTTTGACGAAATTGCCCAACTCATGACCGATATTGTTGGAAAGCCTTTCAAATATGAACCCCTTTCTCCTGAAATATTTCTTCAAAAAATGAAAGATGCAGGAGCCGAAATGGCTTACATGCATTGTGTCTATGAACATTGGAAAATGCACGCCAACGGAACTATTCCTCGGGCTAGTGAGACATTTGATAACTTTTATGATATTACGGGAAAACAACCCACAACATGGGTAGACTTTATTAAAAAACACAAGGCACAATTAGAGTACTAAGGCAATTACCACGCTTGTAATCTATTGTTACATGAAATGCTCTTCAAAAAAAAAGCCCTACAGATGCTCAATTGGTAGAAATTGATGACATCAACTAGGGCTTCTTAATGTGCGAAAAATCGAAAAAATGATTGTTTTATGATTGATATGGGTTCAACATAACCTCAAAATAGCGCAACATATTAAATTTTAATAAAAACATGATGTCTGAGCGGTTTCGTATTTAAATCTCACAAAAAAATCGCTTATATTGTAACATAAAACTACAACTAATGACCAAAGAACATACACATTTTACTAAATATAGGCGCATTGGCCAATATACAGTAGCCCTAGCCATAGTCCTTATGGTCGCTATAGCTTGCAAGGCAAAAGATTCTTCAGGGGAGTATGTACCACTAAAAGAATCTCAAAGAAAAGATAGTCTCGCATCAATCACCGCTTTCAAAAAAGTATATGCTGTATTGATGCATCCAAGGTGTATGAACTGCCATCCTTCAGGCGATATTCCGTTACAGGGCGATGAGAGTCGCATTCACACCATGCTACCGCAACGCGGACCTGATGGAAAAGGTGTGGCCACAATGAAATGTGCTACCTGCCACGCCAGTCAAGGTGTTCCCGGAGCACACACGCCTCCTGGAAACCCTAGTTGGCATTTACCTCCTGCCGATATGAAAATGGTATTTCAAGGCAAATCAACGCGTGAGCTCGCTTTGCAATTGGTCAATCCAGAAACAAATGGTCACAAAGACATGAAAGCACTTAGAGAACACGCCGAAGACACCTTAGTGAAAAGTGGCTGGAATATGGGCGGCAACCGTCAACCACCACCAATATCTTATGAGGAATTTAAAGAAGTTTGGTACGCTTGGATTGATAATGGAGCATATGCTCCATCCGAATAAATAGGGAAACACGTAATTAATAAAAAAACGACTAGTATGGCACTATATAATATCAATGTAAACGGAGAATCACACCAAGTAGATGTAGATCCAGACACGCCTATTTTATGGGTTTTAAGAGATAATTTAAGGTTATTGGGCACCAAATATGGATGTGGTATTGCCCACTGTGGCGTTTGCACTGTGCACTTAGATGGCGATGCCATTCGCTCTTGTGCTTATCCTATTAGTGCAATTGATAACAAAAAAATAGTCACCATTGAAGGACTTTCTGAAGCTGGTGACCATCCCGTACAAAAAGCTTGGATAGCGCACGATGTGCCTCAGTGTGGCTATTGCCAAGCAGGTCAAATCATGACAGCTGCATCGCTATTGGCGCAAAATTCAAATCCGTCAGATGATGAGATTAGACGTGCCATGAACGGCAACTTGTGCAGATGTGCCACCTATACCAGAATTAACCGTGCGATTAAAACCGCAGCAAAAGACATGTAACCATGACAAAAGTAAAAACACATTTAAATAGACGCTCATTTCTAAAAATTGGTGCCGCTGGAGGTGCAGGATTGATGCTACAATTTAGCTGGTTTTCTAGCCTTGCCATGGAACATCCAAAACTGGAAGGCGCCTATGATCTCAATGGCTATATAAAAATTGCCACAGATGGCACGGTGACCATAGCCTCACCTAACCCAGAAATTGGTCAAAACGTAAAGACCTCCATGCCCATGATTGTGGCTGAAGAGCTAGATGTCAATTGGGAAAATGTTGTAGTTGTTCAAGCACCCTTAAATACCGATATTTTTACACGCCAATTGGCAGGCGGGAGCCAATCTATAAGACAAAGTTGGGAGCCACTGCGCATGGCAGGTGCCACTGCAAGACACATGTTAGTGAAGGCTGCAGCCGATGCTTGGGGCGTTCCCGCATCTGAAATAAGTGTTAATTCTGGCGTTATTTCCCATAAAATCTCAGGTAAAACTGCAGGATTTGGAGAGATGGCTTCTGCGGCTTCCAAGGTAAAGGTGCCAAAAGAAGTAGAGGTCAAAAATATTAAAGATTTCAAAATCATTAGGCATGCTACCAAAAATGTAGATGGCCCAGCAATAGTTACTGGTAAAGCCGTTTTTGGATTGGATGTTTACGGCGAAAATATGGCCTTCGCCACCATAGTGCAACCGCCTGCTTTCGGACTGAAACTGGATTCTTTTGATGCTTCCGAAGCGCTTTCTATGCCCGGAATTGATGATGTGTTTACCATTAAGGTCTACCCAGATGATTTTGAACGAAATTCGTTTGATGTGAGTGCATTTCCAGAACTGATCGTCATTACTGGCGATTCCACTTGGAGAATTTTAAAAGCAAAAAAAACCATCAAAGCAAATTGGGTTCCTTTTGATAGCTACTCTTTTGACGTCAAAGGTTGGGATGGCAATAACAGTAAAGAAAAAGTACCTGCGGGTAAAGAAAATACAGCGGACCATTATGCGCAGATGATCCAAAAAAGTAAGGAAACTGCTAAAGTTGAACGCAAAGACGGTAATCCAGAAAAAGCATTTGCCAACGCAGCAAAAACGATTGAACGTACTTACACGGCGCCCTATTTAGCGCATAGTCCGTTAGAGCCTTTAAACTTTTATGCCAATGTTACGGCAGACAAAGCAGAACTTATTGGCCCAATTCAAACGCCCGAGTTCATGGAGAAATCAGTGTCTCAGCGATTAGGCTTGCCTTTAGACAAAATTGACATCCAGATGACGCGCATTGGTGGCGGATTTGGACGAAAATTATACGGCCACTATCTGGTAGAAGCAGCCATTATCTCTCAAAAAATAAACAGACCGGTAAAATTGATGTACACGCGTGAAGATGATATGACTTTTGGAGCATATCGCCCTACGTATCATGCGACCTATCGTGCTGCATTAGATGACAACAACAACCTCATTGCCTTTCATGTAAAAACAGGTGGTATTCCAGAAAGTCCGTTGTTCGCCAATCGTTTTCCTGCAGGTACTGTAGACCACTATTTAGCGGAATCTTGGTCTATTGAAAGCAACGTGACCACAGCAGCTTTCCGGGCACCGAGATCAAACTTTATGGGTGCCGTTGAACAAGCTTTTTTAGATGAAGTTGCAGAACTGGCCGGCAAAGATCCTATTGATTTTAGACTGGAGTTATTTGACAGAGCCATCAAAAAGCCTGTTGGTAAAAATAACGACTACGATGCAAAACGCTATGCTGGCGTGTTAGAGTTGGTTAGAGAAAAGTCTAACTGGGGTAATTCCACCTCTGGCTTAAGCCGTGGTGTCGCTGCCTATTATTGCCACAATAGTTATGTTGCCAATGTGGTAGATCTTAAAATGGTAGACGGTAAACCTATTATTGAAAAAGTATATTGTGGGGTAGATTGTGGGATCGTGGTCAACCCTATAGGCGCTGCCAATATGATTGAAGGTGGTAGTGTTGACGGGATCGGTCATGCCCTTTACAGCATCTTAACGCTGAAGGATGGCGTACCTGAACAGAATAATTTTAATGATTATCATTTAATTCGCCATAATGATGCGCCTCGTGATGTTGAAGTTCACTTTGTGGAAAGTGACGTGCACCCAACCGGATTGGGAGAACCGCCATTTGCTCCGGCGATTGGAGCTTTGACCAATGCCCTTTACAAAGAAACGGGCAAACGCTATTACCACCAGCCTTATATGGTGGATATTGAAAGTATGTATCTTCAAGAAAAAGAAAGTGTTCAAATTTGATATGAGAACGCTTGGCTTTTAGGCTTAAGACTTGAAACTTGAGATTACATCTTTAAAATGTTACCCTTTACATGACTCACGAATTTAAACAGCTTCTAGAAGTTGCCTATGCCTGGCAAAACACAGAAATCCCATCGGTGTTGGCAACTGTGGTGGCTTTAGAAGGTTCTTCGTACCGAAGACCAGGCGTGCGAATGCTCATTAGTGCATCGGGCGCTATGGAAGGTGCTGTAAGTGGCGGCTGTGTAGAAAAGGAAGTGCTCCGGCAATCGGAGTCTGTTTTTAAAACTGGCCACTCCAAAGTTATGACGTATGACGGCCGATTTCGTTTGGGTTGCGAAGGGATTTTATACATTTTGCTCGAACCTATTCAAATTTCTGAAACCTTATTTCAGAGCCTTCAAGATTGTTTTCAAAAGCGACAACGCTTTACGGCAACTTCTTATTTTGAGTCTGAATTTATAGAAAATAACGCCTTCGGTACATTGATCAACATTGATGGTAAGGTATTTACGCTGCATCCTTCAATGACTGTTCCTGAAGAACAATCAGGGCTTCAAACCTTTCATCAGGACTTTCAACCCATTTTTCAACTCTATATTTTTGGAGCTGAACACGATGCCGTACAGCTTTGCCAATTGGCATCCCATATTGGTTGGGAGGTACATATCATCGCAGCTCCTGATGAGCAAAAAACCATAGCCTATTTTAAGGGTGCTACCAGCCTATCCACGCCTATCATGGAGGCTATAGACGTCTCCAATATTGGGAAACATTCCGCAGTGGTATTAATGTCACACAGTTTCAATAAAGATGTACAATACCTCTTGGCGCTTAAAGATACCAAGCCCGCTTATTTAGGACTTCTAGGCCCCAGTAAACGCAGGGAACGCTTGTTTTCGGAACTTCTCAATTTTGCTCCTCATACGCCTTACGAGTTTTTCGAACGTATGCACGGCCCTACTGGTTTGAACATTGGTGCCGAAAGCGCTTCGGAAATCGCACTCTCAATTGTTGCTGAAATATTAAGCGTGATTAGAGATGCAGAATTGATGCCTTTACGAGAAAAATCAGGAAAGATTCATGACTAACATTCATGCGCTCTTAATTGCTGCTGGAAAATCCGAAAGAATGGGCGCCCCCAAACAGGTATTGCCTTGGGGAACCACAACCTTGATTGCACATCAAATCGACATCCTTCAACAGGCCCAATTATCGGTTTCTGTAGTGTTAGGTGCCCATGCTGAAAACATTAAAAATGCCATAGCCCATTTGAATGTGCAGCTCATTTTTAATGAGGATTGGGAACAGGGCATGGGCACATCAATCGCCTGCGGCGTAAAGGCGATTCATTTAAGTAACACGCTAATAAATGGCATTCTTGTTGCCTTGGTAGACCAACCTTTGATTTCAGTAGCACATTTCCGAAGCATCATCACACATTTTGAAACTGGAAAGCAACACATCATCGTGTCAAAATCTCATGCAGGCATAACGGGACCACCGGTTTTATTTGATTCTGAATATCTTGAGGAACTGAAAACGTTACAGGGTGATGAAGGCGCCAAGCCCATCATCAAAAAGCATAGCGCACATGTGGTTTTTATACCTGCTGAAAGTCCTTTGGAAGACATGGACACTCCAGAAGCCTACCAACGTATGTTGAAGCGTGCTAACCTCCAATCCTGATCATACTTCTATTTTCGGTGTGTTCTTTAGGGTCTTCAAATTGCTCTGGAGTTGATAGTCCACCACGCATCGCAAACTTTCCGAAGACCGCTTTTTGAATGATGGGTGTGATATCTTTACCCGCTCTCAATGGTGTAAGCAAATCGCTTTCGGTGGCCGAAAACAAACAGTTTTTCAATTGGCCATTGGCGGTTAACCGAATTCTGTTGCAAGTATCGCAAAAGGGGTTGGTAACGGTGCCGATAATGCCGAAAGTTCCCAAATGTCCCACGATTTTGAAATTTTTAGTGGTGTCATGTGGCGCATCTTGTAAACGTATGATGGCATCGTCATCAAAATGCTGATGCACCTTCGCCAACACGTCGTTATAGGAAACGGTTTTCTCTCGATTCCATTGGTTCCCATCAAAAGGCATGAATTCTATAAATCTCACGGTGACCGGATGCGTCTTGGTAAAGTTGATAAACTCTACAATTTCATCATCATTCACCCCTTTCATCAATACTACGTTGATCTTTACATGAAATCCTTCGGCTATCAACCTAAAGATATTGTCATACACCCGCTGAAAATAGTCACGGAAAGTGACCTTTTTAAATTTCTCAGCATCCAACGTATCCAAGCTCAAGTTGATGGTCTTCACCTGGTGTTTTTTAAGCAAATCAATATAGCGATCAATCGTAATACCGTTGGTGGTAATGGACATGCTTACTGGTAGCGTCCCTAACTGTTCTAAAATCTGCGGAAAATCCTTCCGAAGTAAAGGTTCTCCGCCTGTAAACCGGATTTTGTTGACCCCTGCTTCTACAAACAATTTTGAGATTTCAAAAATCTCCTTAGCATTCATCAAATGGTCTTTGGGCAATAAAGGCACACCTTCTTGGGGCATGCAATACGAACACCTCAAATTACAGCGTTCGGTAAGTGAGATGCGCAAATAGGTATGCTTTCTGCCAAAACTATCGGTTAATATATCGTGTTTGCTACTCATTTAATGTTTTGCGCCTTTTATAATGTCGAATACGTGCAATACTGCTGGAAAAATAGCCTGAATCGATTCTTTAGCTCCTTTGGTAGAACCTGGTACGGCAATGACCAAACTGTTGCCAATGAGCCCGGCCACACTTCGGGATAACATCGCAAATTGGGTTCTATTTTGTCCGTAACTGCGAATCGCCTCTTCAATACCAGGAATACGGGTATCCAACAGCGGTTCAATAGCTTCAGGCGTATGATCTCGGGGAGACAACCCCGTCCCGCCAGTAAATATAATTAAGGGAATCCCGTTTTTGACCAAGGCTTTGGTTTTGTTTTGAATGCCTTCTTTGTCATCTGGGATCACGTCGTAATCAGAAATAGACACCTTATAGGTTTCCAAAAGTGCTATAATGGCTTTGCCTGATTGGTCTGTATTGTTGCCTTCGGAAATGGAATCTGAACAGACCACCACGGCCGCTTGAATAGGGGTTTCGGGCGTTTTCTTATCCGACTTCCCTCCTGTTTTTGACAGCAATTTAATGTGGTGAATTTCTACGCCCTTGTCAATGGGTTTCAACATATCATACATATTCAACGCCACAATGCTGGCGCCGTGCATGGCCTCTACCTCAACACCCGTTTTATAAATGGTTTTTACCGTGACGTTTACCCGTATATCCAAACCGTTAATCTCATAAGCGATGTTGGCATATTCTATGGGCAACGGATGGCAGTCTGGAAGTAATTCTGGTGTTTTTTTAATACCCAACAACCCCGCAGCACGACTCATTTCAAATACATTTCCTTTTGGAACGAGTCCTTGTTCTATTGCAGCTATCGTGTTGTTGTGGCTCACGCGAACTATGGCTTGAGCCGTGGCGACACGAAGGGTATTGCTTTTATGTGTGATATCTACCATGGCTTATTTATTGATTGACTTTCCATTGGTGAGTATCGTCTTCAAACAGCTCTTTTCCGAAGATGGGAAGTTGCGCCTTAATGGCATCTACCAAATACGGAAGGGCCTCAAATACCGACTTGCGATGTGCGCCAGACACGAAAACAAACAAGCAGAGCTCCCCCGTTTTTACCGTGCCTATGCTGTGGTAAATGTGCATGCAGCTTAACTCAAATTTTTCAAAAACGGCTTCACGGATGTCGTTGCAAACGGCATTTGCCATCTCTTCTTGGGCTGTAAACTCTATAGCCGTAACCTTGCGCCCATCAATAACATCTGCTCGCACTTGCCCCAAGAAAATATCATGGGCACCAATTCCTGTTTTAGATTGATGTGCCGCAATGGAGTCTGCAATTTTGGATGGCGAAATAGCACCTTCTACAAAAATATGTTTTATGTTGTCTTTTTTCATCTGTGTTCATTTAACCACTGTTGCAGTTGGGGAGCGCCCTCCTTTAAACTGAAACAATTCTGTATGCCTTTTTCTATCGCCAATTGCGTCGCTTTTTGACTTCGCATGCCCGACTGACAGAAAAAAAGTTTTACTCTGTGGTCATTAGGGATCTCAAGCGAGCTTTCAATTCTGCTCAACGGGATGTTTAACAGGTTCTCGGCATGAATTACTGGCGTCTCTTCAAGTTCCCGAACATCTATCCAAAGTACGTTATGATCGTCTTCAATAGCCTCTAATGACCTACTGGCTGTAAAGATACAATCGTCTGTTGCAACCGCTTTGGGTTTAGCGCTATTTTTTATGGTTTTGGTAAGCGCCTCATTCTTTGAAAAGCTGAAAAGCCGTTGTTGGTAATTGAGTGTATTTATATACAAAACGGTCCCGCTTAAGACCTCCCCAATGCCCAAAACCATCTTAAGCACTTCATTGGCTTGCAGCATCCCAATGATACCGGGTACAATCCCTAACACCCCAATATCATTACAATTGGGGACTTCACCTGCAGCAGGAGGATTGGGATAAAGACAGCGGTAACTGGGTCCATCTTTATAATTGAATACAGACACTTGTCCTTCAAATTTATACAGGGCGCCAAACACCATGGGCTTGCCCAAAATCAAACAGGCATCATTGATCAAATAGCGGGTTACAAAATTATCGGTACCATCTACAACCACATCATAGGCTTTAATCAACTCCAAACAATTATCTGCTGTTAATGCTGTGGTAAGCGCCTTAACCGTTATCTCAGGATTTAAGGCGGTGAGTTTTTGTTGTGCCAAGAGCGCCTTAGGCATTCCAACATCTGCTTTTTGATAGAGGATTTGCCGATGCAAATTAGAAAGAGATACCACATCATGATCTACAATACCAAGCGTACCGATACCACAAGTGGTCAAATATTGTAAGATTGGGCATCCCAAACCGCCAGCACCAACCACCAATACCTTAGCGTTGCTCAATTTCTGTTGTCCAGAAAGGCCCACTTCGTCCAATTGTATCTGTCTTATATAACGCTTGTTCATTAGCCACCTGAAAATGGAGGAAAAATATCCAGTGTTCGTGTTTGAATGTGCGCCTCGTTTGCCAAGACGCTATTGTTTTCGGCAATTTGATAGGTGCTATTTTTCAACGATGGGTAGCGCTGTTCTAAAGCGGATTTCACGCCTTTTACAGACGCTTCTGCAATGGAAAGCTCTTCCGAAGTCATTCCTGTCAACTCCGTTAATTTACCAAAATAAGTTACTGTAATCTTCATTCTAAAAAAATAATAATTTAAGGGATGCTGTGGTCAATACAAAGGCTGAAAAATACTCTAAAAATGTGTTGTTCCACTTTCTGCTTCCCAGATAACTGCCACCCATACCGCCAATAACGGCAATAATCACCATGAGCCCAGACAGTGGTACCAACGTCACGCCACTACTAAACTGCCCCAATAACCCTGCCGCAGAATTGACCCAGATAAATAAGGCCGAAACGGCTGCCGCCTCTTTCATATTGCCCCAGTGCAACAGTAAGATGAGCGGGGTTAAGATGATGCCGCCACCAATACCAATAAGCCCTGAAAAAAAGCCGACGGCCAGCCCAAATAATAAGGCCTGAACGGTTTTAACTTCGGAAATTTTACGCTCATCGGTTGCGCCTTTCCATAGCATTCTTACAATGGCAAACAGCAATAAAACGCCCAATATTTTTTTGTACACCATGGGCTCTAGACTCATCGTGCCTCCTAAAAAAGCTGCAGGCACCGAGCCAATAGCAAAGGGAATAAACAGATTCTTTTTAAAATGTCCTGCCCTGTAATAGTGGTAAAAAGATATGCCCGCTACAAAGAGATTGAGCAGCAAGGCCGTTTGCTTCATAATCTCATTGGGAAAGCTAAACAGTGCCATCAATGCCAAATAACCACTCGCTCCGCCATGCCCCACACTCGCATAGAGAAAGGAAATGACGGGTAAAATCATTAAAAACAGAATCAACGCATTGGTATCTATCAGCATGCTTGTGATAACATTAGACGCCAGAAGGCATTAATACGGTGGTGACCAAATGGCCTTTTTTAACGCTCTTACAATCTGATGGGATATACACCAAAGCATCGGCACGGGCAAAACTCAATAACATGGCAGAATTCTGTTGGTTTAAAATTTCGACTTCGGCACCTTTTAATTTGGCCTTTAAAAACAAAGCCCTCCCAAAGGGGTTTTCAAAATCTTCGGAAATAGGAAATTGAATACGGGTCAATCCCACGGTTTGATTGCCCGTAATGCTATCGATGAGTGCATACACATACACATACAAACAGGTCAATGTGGCGGCAGGGTTGCCCGGTAAGGCAAATACGTATTTAGAATCGGTAGTACCAAAATACAAGGGTTTACCGGGTTTTTGGAGCACTTTATGAAACACTTGATGAACGCCAAGATTATGGAGCGCAGTGCCCACAAAATCATAATCCCCAACCGAAATACCGCCAGAAATCAACACAATGTCTGAAGTATCCAAGGCCTGTTTAATAGCGTCTTCAGTATCTTTCAAATTGTCTTTTACGGTGATCACGGCTTCTGTGGCAATGCCTTTTTGTTGTAAAGCAGACACCATTACTTGGCTGTTGCTCTCATAGATTTGCCCCGGTTGCAAGGGCGTGCCTACCGAAACCAATTCGTTGCCCGTAACAATCACCGACACCTTGGGTTGTTTGTAAACGCTTATGGTTTTTAAACCAAAACTTTTAAGAACGCCTACTGCGGAAGGATTAAGCGTTTCGCCTTTGGTTAAAGAACGGGTACCCTCTGCAATCTGTTCGCCAATGTTACGAATGTGCTGCCCTTCTTTTGGTGAATCTTTAAGATCGATCGTGTTGCCATTTGCGGTGACATGTTCTTGCATCACGACGGCATTGGCTGTGTCTGGAAGTTGTGCCCCAGTAAACACTCTAAGGGCTTCCCCAGGCTGCAAGACTTGAGTTGCGGTATCGCCAGTTTTGATTTCGCCAATGACCTTGTAGGTTTGGGACTGCCCAACACAAAGCGCATAGCCATCCATAATGGACTGCTTAAAGGGCGGCAATGATAAAGGCGCCATAATGTCTTGAGACAAGGTTCTGCCCAAAGCGTCATTGGTTGCTATCACCTCTGAGGCCTGCAAACGCGTTGCATGTTTATGGATGCACTCTAGTGCGGTTTCTACAGATATCATCATTGGTAAAGAGTTTCTTAAAGATCAAAAAGCGATCTCTACAAAAATACAAAGCCCTAGCTTAAAAACCTTAAATAGATGAGCAGATCGAATTCTTGCTTATGGAAAGCTTTTGGTCTACTAAATAAATCAAATGCTTCTAGCTTAGAGCACCTCGGTTTTAAAGAAATATCTTATTTTTATAGCAGACTATAACATTAACCCGACAAAATCTATCTAAAACAGTACGTTACTAAAAAACACTACTATGAAAAGCATCTACAGTATATTAATTGCCCTATTATTTATCAATGTCTCATTTGCACAAGAGATAACACTAGATAAAAATGTCTTTGGTTACAAATTTGAGCAGAACGGAGAACAGTTATCCTGGAAAGAACTCATCAATAAAACCGAGTCAAACGTTGAGGCGAATCTATTTCTTAAAGAAGCCAGAACCAACAATACCATTTCAAAAGTTTTAGCATTTGTTGGTGGCGGTTTAATAGGCATTCCAATCGGACAATCCATTGCAGGTGACGATGCCAATTGGACTTTAGCCTATGTAGGTGGCGGCATCGCTATCATGTCATTTCCCATTGCTTCTAAAGCTTCAAAAGACGCCAAACAAGGCATTGAACTATATAACGCTTCGTTGAATACCACTGCTGCATTTAGCCCTGAATTTAAAATCATAGCGAGCGGAAATGGCATTGGACTCTCCATGAATTTCTAAAAACCAGGTCTCACCAACCATTACAGCGATCACCACAGATGCTAGTTCAGTAAATCTGCTCTTCCCTGTGACCTCGCTTCAACCAAAACTCAGTGAGTTAACTTGTAGCAGAGGGCTCTAGCAGCACATGAGCCATAACTAAAAATCATAGCAACATGAATTATATAAGCACCATCAACATCACCGAAGCCCATCAAAAAGAATTATACGATGCACAACAGCTTTTAGAAAACCCGAGTATTGCGGCTAAAATCACCAATTTGATTGGAAAACCCTTTGAGTTCGGATTAGAGATGCTGCCTTCAGACTGGACAAGTAAGATTACAGATATCACCCAAATGGCATTATTAAAAGCTACCGATACGGCCATCTATACCATGAAAGATGTACCAGAAGAAGCCCCATCCAATTGGTGGCATAAAATAGGCGTTGCAGTGTCAGGTGGCGTGGGCGGTTTTTTTGGATTGCCCGCGTTGGCTTTAGAATTGCCGATTTCTACCACCATCATGCTGCGCTCTATAGCCGATATTGCAAGAGCCGAGGGCGAATCTATTAATGACATCAACACCAAATTGGCCTGTTTGGAAGTCTTTGCACTGGGAGGCGAAAGCAAAACCGACGATGCTACCGAAAGTGGATACTACGTTGTAAGAACCGCATTAGCAAGATCGGTTAGTGAAGCTGCCGAATATATTACTGCTAAAACCATTGCAGAAGAGAGCGCACCCATCTTAGCGCGACTTATTGCCAACATTGCCGAACGGTTTAGCATTCAAATTACCGAGAAAATGGCGGCCCAAGCCGTACCCGCTATTGGCGCCGCAGGAGGCGCCATCATTAACACCATTTTTATTGACCATTTTCAAGATATGGCCAAAGGTCATTTTGTGGTAAGAAAACTAGAGCGGCTCTATGGCAAAGACGAAATCAAACGCTTGTATGATGAGATGCGCAGTTAAAAGCGAGCAATGCCTTAAAGCCTTCACATAACAGCGACCCAATATTGATGCGATAGATGACCACGATGCAAAAAATAGAACTTGATGCTATAGATTTTCATTTTGAAGATGAAGCCAGTCAAACTGGATACCACAACGGAGAAAAGTTTACAGGCATTATATTCGAAAGCCGTGACGGAAACTATTCTGAATATACTTATAAAAAAGGCTTACCAAACGGAAGAAGTTATGTCATCAACGAATCGACCAACGCCATTATTGAAGACGGCATTTTTGTAAACGGACGTAAAGAAGGCAAACATGATCGGTTTTTGAGCGATAAACAGATCACTGTTGAAGAATATTTTCAGAAAAACATATTGCAAAAGCAACGCGTTTTTGATTCTCAAAACACATTACTGAAATATTATTCGCTTAAGGAACATATGGACAGAGAATTCTATCCCGATGGCTCCCTATTTTTTGAAAGAATCGCCCCAGGGGAGCACCATATTGAAGATGGAACGATTTCTTATATTTTAGCAGACCAATTACTTTGCAACCGGTTTGAATATATTAGTAAAACAAACCAATACCGGTTTGAGTTTAACGATGCCGTCTTCCTCGACCATGTAAAACAATTAAATGCTGGATATCATTGGTATCCTGTAAAATGGTTTATCGACCATTTGCTAAAGGACAATCCGTCATTAGCCTTTGAATTTTTAATAAAGCTATTGAATCAAAAGGACCAATACTTCATTGGCGAAGCGGCCTTCTATTTAGGCGAAATTGGAAAAAAAGATGCGATTCCTTATTTGAAAAAGATTGTTTCCAACACAGAAGTTGGCGCCGTACAACCAAGATTTCCAGAGGTACCATATGGTGCTTTGTCTATCACTTGCAAACATATGAATACCAACGGGGAACGTGCTAAAGACGCCATCTCTAAAATTAAGAAACAGCACTCCTTCTTAAGAAGACTATTTAACATAACAGAATAGTGAATTGTACAATTGGATTGTTTATGATCTAAAGAAAGGACTTTGCATATTGACCAAGACCTTAACTGAAAAGCTTATCAAAACTTTGATCAATAACCCACTGAGATATACGTAGATCTACGTATAGGATTTTTGCGGGATTTTGGTTTACTTGCAAGAGGAGGGCGCTCTGGCTTAAATACGTTGAGATTTTAGATAAAAAAAATTGATCAGTATACTCATATAAAAGCTGTATAAATGAGCTTTTGGGCTTATCCCGAGTTAGCCAATACTAAAAAAAAACTAATGTCATATAAACAAGATACAGAATTAGAGGTAAAAGTCAAGATTGATGATAAAGATGACATCAGTAGTTATATTGTTTCATCTCAACATCGAAAGAGCAAAGGGAACGCTAGAAAAAGTATTTGGAGCATTTCTCAAAAAGAGGAATTTGAGTGTTTCGTTTTTTCCAAAGTAAACAAATGGTGTAAAAATCATTATGGTTGGGGAATTCACCTTGTTAATAATAGTTTAGGAGTTTTAGGCCACAACACAATAAAAGATGAAACTAAAGAATTAAAGTTCGCCAAATTTATTGATGGTAATCAAAATAAAACTTGGCACGGATATCCTGCTGATTATATGACTAAAATACAAGATATACCTTCAACTAATGTTTTGTATGCTTGGGTACAAAATGGTTATATTACCAAGGCGAAAATGAGTAAAATTTTACAAGGACAAAGATGCAACCTTTAAAAATATCAATATTAGGAGATTATTTTGACTGCCAAATTTATAGAGGCAGACTTTATCTATGGACTTTTAATGGAGATTTAAAAGTTTATGACTGGAATAGTTTAGTTAAATCGTTAATCAGAAAAGACACGGACAAAATTGCTCTGACGTTCAGTTTTCTTGATGGAAACTATTTGTACAAATCTGCATTAATTGAACTTTTTAAAGATAAAGATTTTAAAACTTTGCTTTTAAAAAAATTCAAGAATTTAGAGAAACAAACGTTTGAACTCACAGAGAAGAAAATTAGAAAATTCCTAATTGGGGAACAAACAACACCAAAAGGAACAATCCCTACTGATACAGAAATCTATAGTAATAAATTATATTTTATAACTGACGAAGGTCTTTTTAGCGGTTCAGTACATAGAAATAAATCTGAAAAATATGCAGTAAGTTCAAGACCAAAAAAATTATGGGATTGCAATTTATTATCAATTAAGGCTAATAAATATCCTCAATTAGCTTTATCGGGCGGAGATGAAGGACTTTTTGAATTAAATATGGCTAATAACAGTCCTAATAATTTAAAATTAATTGAGACTCAAAAATCGATTTATCAAGTAAGTGATAATCACTCTTCATTTTGTAATTATTCATATATAAATATTTTCAACACATCTTTAATTGAAGATTCGTTTCTTGCAACTTTCAAATGGGATGAAAATAAAAACGATAATAGAAATTATCAAAAATGGCATAGAAATTTCGACCAAAATATAAGTACAAACCAACTGTTCAAAACAGACGAAGAAATAAATAACCGATTTAACATTAGTTGGGGAATTGAAGATAAAATTTATAGAGCTACACCTAACGGGTTTGAAATTATTAAATTCAATAACTACGCAAATGAAGAAGAAGGAGAAGAAAAATATAAACGTTTAGAATCTTTAAATCTTCAAGCTTGGAAAGGTCAGATTATAAATGGTGGTTCAGCATATTTTGGAAATATTATTGAGTGTGAAAATGCTCTAGTGGTAACATTAAGTAATGGGAAATATTTGACAATTCCTGGACCAATAACCAAATGGAGAGTCTATCCACGTTCTTTAAATTACGAAAATCATTTACACGTTATTAAAGATGATAAAATAGATATTTTTTCATTTAATCAAGATTATTTTCTTGAACAAGAAGATAAAAGAATTGGAATCGAATTTGACAAATTTAAAAGAGTAAGAAAGCCTACTAATTCGACAACAAGTTTTTTTGCTGACACGAATGAAAGTATTTTCAATAGAGGTCTCGATTTACCATTTTAGCGGATAATTACTGGTGCTAACACCGTATATAATTTATTGCTAATTCTAGCCTACTTACGAAAATCCTTGCGGATTTTCTATTCTGTTTTTATTTATTAAATTACGTGCTAAACCACGCAACAAAACATATACAATCACGTTACCCACAATTTAAAAAAATGAGTAGAATTAACATACAAGGAACAATTGACAACATCAAGAGTAAATCAAATGTGTATACGCCTGTCATTGAATCCATAGTTAATTCTATCCAATCAATAACGGATAGTGGAAAACAGAATGGTAAAATCGAAATCATTCTTCACAGAGAAAAAATTCTCGAATTTGAAAATCAAATACCTAATATAAAATCTATTTCAATTCGTGATAATGGAATAGGATTTGACCAAAAAAACAGAGATTTCTTTGATACTTTTTACAGTCAGCTAAAAAAAGATATTGGCGGTAAAGGATTTGGTAGATTCATGTTCGTAAAATACTTTGGAGAAGTAACTGTTTCAAGTGTTTTTGAAAGCGAAGATAGAAATTTGAAATCAAGAGAGTTTAGGTTTGGACGTCAATTTGAGATAATAGTTGATGAAAAAATTCAAGAAACTCAAGCTATAGATACTTATTCAATTTTAAATTTGAATAATTTAATTGACTCACATTCATTTGATAAAAACATCGAAACCATATCAAGAAAATTACTTGAAAAACTTCTTGTATACTTCATAAACGATTCATTTCATTGTCCTACAATTATTGTAAGGGAATCTGATGATAGCCATTCAGTAATACTTAACGATTATATAACTGGAAAGAATGAAATTCAACAAATTAATGAATTCAATTTCACTCTGACTTCAGAAAAAGACATTAAAAAAAAGTTTATAGGTAAGGTTTTCAAAATTTATTTTGCGGGTAATCAAAAGAGCAAAATAAGTCTTACAGGTCACAACAGAGAAGTTACTGAAACCAACCTTCATAAATATATTCCAGAATTTGAAGATGATTTCTTCGATTTGAATCCAAAGAATCAAAGCAAGAAAAACTACATTATTAAAACTTACATACTTGGTCAGTATCTGGATGAACACGTTTCATTAGAACGAGAAAATTTTGATTTTGATAAGGAAAAAGGAGATTCCTTATATCCATTTTCACAAGCAGATATAGAACGAGAATCTGCACAAAAAACTAAGGAAATTTTCAACAATGATGTTTCTTCAAGGTCTGAAAAAAAGATTTCCAAGATTAAGAATTATGTAAATAAAAATGCACCATGGCATAAATCTTATGTGAATGAATTAGACTTTTCAAAAATTGGCTACAATCTTTCTGACAATGAAATTGAGATGGCACTTCACAAAGTAAAGCACAATAAGGAAATAAATACAAGAAGTCGATTTAATGATTTTTTTGAAAACCCAGAAAATTTACAAAACGGTAGTTTAAACGAGATGATTTCCGAAATTTCCGAGATAGGGAAAAGTGATTTGGCACATTATGTTTATAACCGTAAGTGCATTTTAGAAGCATTTAGAGAAATGCTTAAGAGAAATGAAGAAGGCGATGGCTTTTTGGAAGAAGAAATACATAACATAATTTATCCAATGAGAAGAAACTCTGAAAACACAACATATGAAGACCATAATCTATGGTTGCTCGATGAAAGATTAGTGTTTTCGGAATTTATATCATCTGACGAAAAAATATCATCTAAAAAAATAAATGATGCACTTGACGAACCAGATTTGGTAATCTTCGACCAAAAGAAGTCTTTTAGAAATGGCGACAATGAATTCAGTAATCCTTTAACGATTTTTGAATTCAAAAGACCAAAGAGAAAAAATTATAGAGAAAAAGATGATCCTATCTTACAAATAGGAAAATATCTAAATAAAATACGTTTAGGCAAATATGAAATGCCCAACGGTTTAGAACCTATAAAAGTAAATGATTGTACGCCAATTTATGGATATGTAATAGCGGATATTACGCCAAAAATTATTGAGTTTGCACAAAACAATCAATTGACTGAAAGTCCAGACAAAGAAGGATATTTTGGTTTCCATCGAGGTTTTAAAATGTATATTGAGATTATAAGTTTTAGAAAATTATTAAAGGACGCAACTTTACGGAATAAAATCTTCTTTAAGAAATTACAACTGGAATAAAACTGTGGGCAACGAACGTATATAATTCAAACACAGATATTTGCTTAATCGATAGTCAGGCATATTTACGAAGACCGGCAAATTTTTTAATTTAGCTTATTGAAAAGAAAGATATTAAGTGAAATTCAGAAATTCGGCTTGTGCCTAAACGAAACTTCCTGTTTTCTGCACTAGTTTCATATACAAGACCGCCAGCACTAACTAACCAAAAACCCCAAACCAAACCATGAAACAAAGCATTTTACTCATTTTTCTAATTGGTTATTTTACCACAGCGTATTCACAAGACCAGAAAATTCAATTTCAATTCGCTCTCGGTCCAACATTGTCAATACCCAAAACGAGTGCATCGACTAATACAAATGTTGACGGAAGTCCAGAAATTAAATCTTCAATAAATATGGGCGCTTTTATATTACCAAGTGTCAACTATTCGCTTAGTGAAAGCTCATCTCTTGACTTTGGAATTGGTTTTTTTATAGACAGGTTTTCTATAGAAGATACCATGGGAGCTGTTACAAATAAAGGCAATCGAAACATTAGCCAAATTCAAACACCAATTAACTTTAACGTTCACTTTAGTCAAGATAAATCTTATCAACTCGGTATTGGCGCATTTGCTAGTTTTTTAGTTTCTGCAAAAGAGAAAGGCGATACCATAATCGATGTAAGCAATATTGACCTGATTGATCCAAACGATCCAAATTTCTCAAATGGCGCCACAGTGATTTATGACAATGATATTAAGGATAATTACAATTCAGTTAGCTTTGGGGCGTTTCTTCAATTAAAGAAAAGCATCTCCTTTTCATCAGATAAAAAAGGATTTATATTAGTTAGGGTTAACCAATATTTCAATGCCATAAAAAATAATGACTCTAATGCCGATATCAGCCAGTATATTGACTTTAAGAATGAAAAAGAGCCGACAACAGTAAATTTAGGCATTGGCATTTTATTATAATTTATGCCAATACCGTCTCAAATGTGTGGCTAGTACTCGCTTCATTATAAAAATTTGAGCTGATTTTATATTCGGTTTTTAATTGCTAAATTAGTACCACAACACAATACTTTGGAAATCAGCGAAACAAAACCAACGACTAAAATCCTTAATTAGTTGACTTCTATAGATTCAATAAGAATTTCAAAGGTTTCTTCTTTGTCGTTACCAATTAACAATTGCATTTCTACGACGTTCTCCCCTTTATAATTAGGGACGTCTACGGGTTCACCGTGAAAGGTAGCTTCCATCAAATGAAATGGAATGCTGATTTTTTCCCAATCGGAACCGCCTTCCGTAGAAAACGTAAAAGCATAGGAGTGGCGTCCTTTAGGTGTTCTTACCCTAAAATTATAATCCTTTCCATCGCCTTTTACAGTGAGTACAAAGTTTGAGTAATGTTCAGCAATCACATAAGGCTCTTTTTCGGTAGTTTGATGAATGGAGCAAAAACCGCCATCATTTTCAAGTGAAATACGACCAGAAAATCGTGCTCTGCTATCTTCCGTCATTTTAAGTTGACTATCAGAACGGCCTCCCATAACGACGTCGTCCTGAACGCGCCATTTGCCCTTACCTTGTTCTACAAAATTATAAATGGTTGTCTTGCTCATAGTATTGTGTTCGTTATTTAGATGTGTTTCAGAAGTATTCAACGTTTTATCGCTCTTGGATAGACAAGAGGTCATTAAGATGAAAGTAAACATTAAAATTCTCATATCATATAGGACTTCAGAAATCTATTCATTTATTAATCTCTCGGATGACTATTTTTAATCACTATTGGATGCGCTATTCAAAATGTATTGATAAAAAAACGGTTTAAACCTCAACCCCATCTTCCACCTCAGCCATCAATAATTTTTCTGGGGTAATCGGTAAATCGCGCACGCGTTTTCCTGTGGCATTAAAAATAGCGTTGGCAATAGATGCGGCTACACTGGTAATGCCTAGTTCGCCAATGCCCTTAATCCCCATTTTATTGGCAATTTTATCTTCTTCTGGCAAAAAGACCACATCAATATTGGCCAGATCCAAATTAACGGGCACGTGGTAATCGGCAAACGAGCGGGTAATAAAATTCCCAAAATTAGGTTCTACTCGGGTTTGTTCGGCAATGACCATGCCGGCACCCATGGTGAGACCTCCAATCACTTCTCCGTAAGTCAATTTAGAATCTAAGACCTTGCAAAATCTAATAAGGCTTGATATTCCTCTAAATCTGCTTTTTTTACAGCGTTAAGATAAGCAGATCGCGCATCACCTGCATTTGAAAGATCACTCATACCCCAAGAAAAAGCCTTCTTACCAAATAGTTTTTCAATAATCATATCAGCCATTATTCTACTATGTCTGCCATTACCATTTGCAAAACAATGAATGCTTACCAAACGGTGTTTAAATCGGATGGCGATTTCATCGGGCGGATATGTGTTATTTTCTACCCAAAATAGGGCGTCGTCACAAAGCACTTTAAGGTGCACAGAAATTTGATGTTTATCAATACCAATATTTTTATCGGTCTTTCTAAATTGTCCAGCCCAATCCCAAATATTGCCATACATACGTTGATGCAAATCGCATACAAATTTTTCTGAAAATATGTGTTTGGGTTTAAACTTTTTACTGAAAATCCATTGCAAAGCATCTTCAATATTGAGTTGCTCAAACTCATCCAATTCAGCTTTGGTAGAAATCGTTTCTATTTTTAGGCCCTCTTTTTCTTCTTCATCAATGGGCGTTTGCCCTTCAATATAGTCCAAATCCTCTAATCCCATAGCATTTTTGGAAATTCATCTTTAATGATGGCTGTGCGGTCTTCAATAGCCTTTTTGATACGTTGCTTAGAGTTTTCCTGATCTTCGAGTTTCATATTATTTGATGTTCTAGATACGATACGAACAGCAAGCTCCTTGGCTTTACGATCAATCAAATCTTCTAATGTGCCATCTTTGGGAACCAGACCATAAACCAATTGCATATCTAATGCATTAGCAGCTTCCTTAAGATTATTGAGGGTAATTTGACCTTCCTTTTCTCTTTTTTCTATTTCCTGAACACTTTGTCTTGTAATAGATAATTTATCCGCTAATTGCTGTAAAGACATTCCCAAAGAGGTTCGTACGGCTTTAAGCCATCCAGTAGGTGGCAGCGCAACGTTTACAGCAGCAGAAAAACCGTTCTGTTTTCGGCTTAATTGTTCTAGTTGTAATTTCTTTCGATTCATAATGTAAGGTTATAGCCTGACTAATAAACCACAAATGTAAGGCTATAGCCTTACAAAAACAAATAAAAAGTCAGGCTATACCCTGACTTTTTATTGTTATGCTTTACATTTTATCTACAATACAATTACAACCTATTCGCTTTTATCTTATTCACTTTTAATTTTAGTGACTAAAATCGAAAAGGTTTCTGTTAGCAATCCTTAAACCTCAACCCCATCTTCCACCTCGGCCATCAATAACTTTTCTGGGGTAATCGGTAAATCGCGCATGCGTTTTCCTGTGGCATTAAAAATAGCGTTGGCAATAGATGCGGCTACACTGGTAATGCCTAGTTCGCCAATGCCCTTAACCCCCATTTTATTGGCAATTTTATCTTCTTCTGGTAAAAAGACCACATCAATATTGGCCAGATCCAAATTAACGGGCACGTGGTAATCGGCAAAAGAGCGGGTAATAAAATTACCGAAATTAGGTTCTACTCGGGTTTGTTCGGCAATGACCATACCGGCACCCATGGTGAGACCTCCAATCACTTGTCCGTAAGCCGTTTTAGGGTTTAAGATTTTACCTGCTGCGCCCACGTTGAGCATGCGCTTAATTTTGTACATGCCAGTATCTTGATCTACCCAGACCTCTGTAAAATTGGCCCCAAATGAAAATACGGAATGCTTCTCAAATTCGGACGAGGGTTTTGCCAAGCCTTCCGCTTCAAAAGCCGTGAGCTGGTTTTTCTTTAATAATTCTGAAATTTCAATAGTTTCATCTTTGCCGATGTTGCGATTTTTCTTGAGGGTCTTTACCGCATTTTCACAGGCAGACCGTGCGCCATTGCAATAAGACGCAGCACCCCAAGAGCCTCCAGAGCCTGGCGTGATAGGATAATCTGAATCTCCTAGTTCTACCACCACTTGCGCTACTGGGATGTTGAGATATTCTGATACGGTTTGTGCTAATATGGTATAGCTGCCCGTCCCAATATCGGTGGCATCCATCTGTAAAGTGGCCGTTACGGTATTGTTCTCTAATTGCAATTTCACTTTGGCGTGGGTCTCTTTATAAGGAGCGGCTCTAGCAGCTGCACTCACCCCGTAGCCAATAAGCCAGTTGCCTTTTTTACGTGCTCTCGGTTTCATTTTGCGTTGGTCCCAACCAAATTTCTTAGCACCAATGTTCAGGCATTCTACCAACAATCGTGACGAGAAGGGTTTTTCTTGGCTCAGATCCTCCTGTGTATCGTTTTTGATCCGAAAGGTAATGGGGTCCATATCGAGTTTCCACGCCAATTCATCCATGGCAGATTCCAAAGCAAAACTGCCTGTCGCCTCCCCTGGGGCTCTCATAGAAAAGGGTTGCTGTAAATTCATAGGGATCAAGCGCTCTGAGATCTTGGCATTGGCAACCTTATACATCATTTTAGACATAGAGCCACACGGTTCTTGAAACTCCTGCGTGGTGGAGGTATGCGATAAAATATCATGAGACAATGCGGTGAGCTCTCCATTGGTTTTAGCACCCAGTTGTACGGTTTGCTTATTGGCTTGGCGCATACCTGTATTGGTAAACATTTGAGTACGCGTGACTGTTGCTTGTACAGGTCTGCCAACCATTTTTGAGGCCATGACCGCCATGATGACGTGACGCTCTAAATTCAATTTAGAACCAAAACCGCCACCCACATAATGAGCCACCACACGTACATCCTTTTTCGGGATCAAAAAAGTTCCTGAAATGGCAATGGCGGCATCTTCCACAATTTGCTGACTCGCGTAGGCCAGTACTTTGCCATTGTTCCAACTGGCGATGGTAGCATGAAGTTCCATCGGGTGGTGGTGTTCAATGGGCGTATGATAGGTGTGTTCTATCACAGTATCAGCTTGCGATAGGCCTTTTTTAAAATCGCCTCGTTTATAATCAGAGTCTTTGCCCGGTTTATAGGCTTTGGATTTCGATGTTTCAAAATTGATCACCGCCTTAGGATCTTCCTTATACTTAAATTTAACCAAAGAGGCCGCATATTGTGCTTGTTCAAAGGTTTCAGCAACCACAAAACCAACATATTCCCCATAGTAATGCACTTTGTTGCTTTGTAATACTGGCGCAATACTATCGGTGGCCAATGCGGGCCGTTCTTCATCAAACCCTTTTAATTTCTCGGCATTTTTATAGGTAATGATTTTGAGGACACCTTTCAACTGTTCTGCTTCGGAAGTATCTATCGCAATGATTTCGCCCTTAGCAATCGTGCTATTAATCCCTTGACCGTAAACTTTGTTTTCTATTTGAAATTCGGAAGCATAAGTCGCCTGGCCTGTTACTTTAAGCTGACCTTCTACTCTATTGATGGCGTTTCCTACTCCGGATGCGTTTTTTGTTTTCATAATGTTGGTTTAATTTGTGCCAATGGCTTTTTAAACGGCTTTTTCCTTAGCTTCATTAAGCGCTCTAACAATGGCATTTTTACCCATTTGTACCTTGTAGGCGTTGTCTTCAAAAGGCTTGGCATCTGCCATGGCGAGATCTGCGGCCTTTTTAAAATTGGCCTCGGTTGGTTGTTTTCCTAATAGGAAATCTTCTGCTTTGGTCAGTTTCCAAGGTTTGTGCGCCACACCGCCCATGGCCAATCCAATCTCTGAAATTTTATCGTTTTCTATTTGAAACCCTGCCGCCACCGAAATCAACGCAAAGGCATAGCTAGACCGTTCTCGTATTTTCACATAGGCATAGTGATTTGACAACACAGGTTTGGGAAGATGGATGGCAGTGATTAACTCCCCTGTTTCTAAATTGGTGTCTTTTTCGGGTTGGTCTCCAGGCAGACGATGAAACTCTGAAAAGTCAATGTGCCTAGAATTCCCGTCGCGTTGTTGCACCTCAACCGTTGCTCCAATGGCTGCAAGCGCCACGCACATGTCTGACGGATGGGTGGCAATACAAGCCTCACTATACCCAAAAATAGCGTGTTGGGCATTCATTCCTTTTAAAGCACCACAACCAGATCCTGGTTCTCGTTTGTTGCAGGGCATGGACGTTTCAAAAAAATAGGGACATCGGGTACGCTGTAACAAGTTGCCGCCGTTGGTGGCCATATTACGGATTTGTGCCGTTGCTGCAGAGAGCATTGCCATAGATAAGAGCGGATAGTGGCTACGAATGTCTTTATGATTGGCCGTGTCTGCATTGCTTAGCATGGCGCCTAAAGTATAGCCACCCTTTTTATTGGCACTAATGTTTTTAAATTTAAGGTTCTTCACTTGAATTAACTGTTCTGGTTGGGCCACGTGCTCTTTCATCAAATCAATTAAATTGGTACCGCCAGCTAAATAATGGGAGCTGTTGTGAAATGCCTGTAGTGCCTCGTCTTTGCTTTTGGCGCCTGTATATGTAAATGGTCTCATGGGTTACGTCTTTAAAATTGGTAAGGATTACTGCTGAAATAGGAAACGTTTAGTGGCTTTTGGCGTTTTTCATTTGGGATTCGGTAGCAAATTCCCAAGTCGGTTTTTCATCATCACCAGAATGCACTTCTTTAAATGCCTGAACGATATTATTGTAGGCACCGCAACGGCAGATATTTCCTGAAAGTCGTTCTCTAATGTCTTCTTCGGAAAGCTTTAAATCTTTTTGGATGGTTCTCACATCTTCTGTAACATAACTGGCCTCACCATTTTTAGCCTCTTCCAAAAGCGCTACAGAGGAACAGATTTGGCCCGGTGTGCAATAGCCACATTGAAATCCGTCATGTTTGACAAAAGCCGCTTGCAAGGGATGCAGCTCATTCTTTTTAGCCAATCCTTCCACAGTAGTCACTTCGGCACCGTCGCAAGTTGCCGCTAAGGTTAAACAAGACAACTGACGCTTTCCATCCATGATGACGGTGCAGGCACCACATTGCCCATGATCACAACCTTTTTTAGTGCCCGTGAGCGCAAGATGCTCTCGTAAGGCATCCAGCAAACTGGTTCTGGAATCTAAAGTGAGGGATTGCTTGGTACTATTGACTTTGAGCGTGACGTTGATCTCATTTAAAAGAAATGGATTCTTGGTGGGTTTGTTTTTCATGGGTTGCGCAAATAAATGGGTTGGTAAAAGCAAAATAGCCTATAGCACGTGATAAGCTCTAATGAATTGACACTTATAAATTTAAGTGAATTTTTTCAAAAATCAACAACTAGGCTTGAGCTTAAGATATGGCTTGACAAGTACTCCATTTTCTTGAAGATGTATTGCTTTAAAACGTGAAAAACTTGACTTTAATGATCTAAAAACTTTAAAAGATTCTAATGTTTTATAGATCTATGTAGACGCTTGACTAAAATAATCTCATTATTTGGGCGACTATAAAACTGGCATGTTAACACATCTCAAGACTCATGCTTTAGCTTTTGAGTCCATTTTAAATGCAATTGCCCTAAGCCATCTTCCAGAATGTTTTTAAATTATTTTTTGAACAAAAACATTGAAACCATGAGTGAAGAAAAAAACAAACAGACTAAGAATTCCGATGAGAATTCAAACCAAATAGACGTGAACAAAAATTCTCACAAGCGCAAAGATTCCAACGGTGGTTACGATCACCCTCCACAAGGCGATGAAGGATATAAAGAAAATTGACGTCTTATGACCGTCTTTAGCGAGAGGTTATATTTGCCTTTACGCCCCAATTCACCTGCCCCGCATTACGGAGCAGGTTTTTTTTATTACATTTCCGAAATAATTAATTGTAGACGCATCACAAACACGGTGCGGTACTATTTTAAGAATTAACTTGAGAACAACATATGACTAATGAACAGGCGTTGCGCCACATTGTAATTAAACATCTTGAGGGTGGAGCGGCATTTTCAAATATCTCAAAATTTCTGGAAGCCATTGATTTTGAAAAATTAGGTGAGCGATCTTACGGTTTACCCTATTCGTTTTACGAGCTTTTTTACCATATTAGATTTGCCCAGAAAGATATTTTGGATTATTGCGCTGCCGACGCATACACGAGCCATGATTGGCCAGATGATTATTGGCCTAGAGAACAATCACCAGAAAACAATGAAGCTTGGGAATCGCTCAAAAGTTCTTTTTTTACTGAGCGGAAAAAGCTAGCAGATTTTATTGGAGATGAACAAAATGACCTATTAAAACCGGTCAAGCATAGTGAAAATCATACTTTAATTCGGGAATTGCTGTTAGTGATAGAACACAATTCTTATCATATTGGTCAATTGGCCATGCTCCTACGCCTGCAAGGCTTACAATAAAAACCAATACCAATCGCTGAGAAATTAGCGTCCCTAAATTATGGGGTTTCTATTCTAAGCCTATCATTTTATAGTTGCGGCGAATACCACTTTGATCAATAATACAATCTAAAATCGAGCATTTTACACAAATTGTAATGCTTCCGAAACATAGTTTCCACCACTTCCCTTAAATCATCATTCTCATAAAACTGACTGAAAAACACCCGATCTATGGTAAAGGCACTGGACATGTTTTCAGAAGGAAACCCGTAGCCAGATATAGCTCGAGCACCAGTAACATCGAGAAAATATTGAGACTCCTCATCCGTGAGATCTAGGACCTTTTTATTGGCAAAGTGTATGATTTTACCACCCATTTTACCTTCAAAGAGTTCTGCAATCTCCTCTATGCTATAATAATAGTCATTGATTAAAATATTGTTTGCCTCTCCCGGTAATACCAGATAGATAATTTCGTAGCCATCAAAGTTATGGTCGTCATAAAGCAAATAGCTTAAACTTTCCTCTAAACCTTCAATGGTGTCGCATGCTTTGTAAATACTACTAATGTTTTGATTTAAGGCGATGTCTTCCAGAATTTTAACCACTTCGGTGCTTTCGGCAGTATCAATATCGGGAACGACCTCTAGACAGTAAATAAAATTTTCAATATCTGTATTGGGAACTTCTAGTGTATGCATTGTTGAATTGAATCACTTTTTAAAAGTTTTAAAAATAGAGAAAAAAGAGGTGCATGCTTTGATACTAAGCAACAATAGGTTTTGCTAGGGTAGTTAGATTGGTGGTATCATTTGGTGCTTTTAATTACTTTTTGATAAAATACTATGTAATTTTCCTTTGTTTATGGCTTGTAATTGGAAGAACATAAATTGTACCATTTTCTATCTGTATTTTATTTTAAGAACTTCCTCAAATCTCTACTTCCGTGTAATACTCTAACAATCCTTAAATGCTTTTTTACAATGCGATAAAAGATGATATGTGAAGCATATGGAAAACTGTAAAGTCCATCTTTAATTTCATCACGTTGTTTACCTATCTCAGGATTTTTTAAAAGAAGCTCAAAGTGATTACGCAGTTCTATTAAATAATTTAGAGCCTGATCTTGTCCAAACTTGTAAACTCCAAACTCATAAATCGCTTCAATATCTTCCTGAGTTTTTTTAGATAAGATATAATGATTCATCAAGATTTTTTCTTGGATTCAATAATTTGATCCATTGTCATCGAACTATCCGGGCCATCCCAGCCCAATTCAATTTCCTTTCGTAAATCTTGGATAACTTTTTCGCGATAGATTCCGTGAAGTCTTAATGCATCTCGTATGACCTCGCTATTATTTTGGTATTCTCCTGAAGCAACTTGCTTGGAGATATATTCTTCCTGTTTTTTCGTGAAACTAATATTCATAACAAAATATCTATATTTGATAAATATAGATAATTTAATTTAGAAGACTAAATACCGATGCAAAAGTTAGCAAAAATATTACCCAGCAAATCAACTAGCTTTTTAGCTCTAACGAGATGCCTTATCGAAACTTATTCACCTCACTATCAATATTTAAAAAAAAAAAAAAAAAAAACACCATAAACTTCTTTTTGGATAAGTCACCTTTAAGACAAGGAATTTAAATGAGATAATTTCTGCGAGGCTCAGGTAATCAATCTAAATAATAGAATTTTTTATTTTCTATTCCTTTTTGCGGCTTCTTCAAACCTTGTTTGAATGAATATTTCTCAAAAGAAACATCGTAAAAAATAAAGACGCAAAAAAAACCGTGTCAAACGTTAATTTGAAACGGTTTTCGAAAAACTAGATCAATAGACTAACTAATTTTATTTGATTAATTCTTTACAAGTTTTAAGGTTTCTGTCGCCCTACCATCACTAACTCTTGCAAAGTAAACACCTTTACTTAACGTTGCGGCATCAATTTTCACATTATTACTTTTAGGACTTAATCTCAATACCACTTTCCCCATAATATCTGTAATAGTAATAGTACTGATAGCCATACCTGACGTATTAATATGCCATGTCTTTGTTGTTGGGTTAGGATAAGCAACAAATTTTTGCTCAAAAAAACCAGAGGTATTTAAAGTTGTCACTGTCTGTGAAGCAGCACTCTGACGACTACAATTCGTTACGGTGAGCGTAACAGTATAAGGCCCTGAACCATCATAAATATGCTGTGGATTTTCCTCGGTAGATGTTGTACCGTCACCAAAGTCCCACAAATAGCTTATCCCGTTTGCAGAATTATTTGTGAATAAAACCGTATTTCCCGTAGTTTCATAGCTAAATATGGCCTGAGGGTCATAAACCCCTACATTCCAATCTTGAAAATTATCAAAAACAATTGATTTTACAACCGCTTTCACTTGGTCAGCAACCGTCTCATCCAATGTACTGTTATATGTAATCAACGTTGGGTCATTACGAAAAATAACTGTATTAAAAGTTACTGCAGATACGTATGAACCTACTAATGTTGGATGACTTTCATCATCTACATAAAGATCAATTTCTGGATATAATTCTCTTATTTCACGTCTAACTCTTCCTACAGGTGAAAGCATCGCATCATTATCATTTGCCATTTGGGTATAACGCTCCTGTAAACGTTCATCCATGCCTAAGTAAGTACATACTTCTGGTATGGTTGGACAATTTTGAGCATCACCGTTTTCTCGACCCCAAGTTTGATAGAAAAACAAATCTGCACAAGGGCTATAATCATGAACCATATCTACAAGCAGAGTTGCAAATGCAAATGTATGTGTTGCTACATATTCTTCTTCAAGAGCAGGACGTTGGCTTTGATCCTGAAGTACCACATAATCCCAATTACCTTCTTCGATTCTATCTGTAGTTCCAGAATTTTCGTAGTGTGACTCAAGACTTGTTCCTCCTATAGTATTGCTTTGCACTACTAACTCATCACCCATAGAAGCAGCGATATCTTGCAACATAAATGGCATTGCATTATAATATGTATAACTATTTCCAACAAATAGAATACGTTTAGAATTGTCTATTATTGATGTACCACAAACGTTAATCTCATAGATAGCATATCCATTTTGCGTATTAGGTGATACACCATCCACTTTAAGCCAGCGAAACTCTGCATTGACGTTAATAACATCAGTACGAGCACCGTAATTCATATTACTTTTTTCAGCAATTTCTGTCCAGTTAGTGCCATCAACAGATCCACTTAAAAAATAATTATTTGCACTTGCTATACCCCAATCTATAGTTACAGCATTTATAGTATTTGGCGATCCTAAATCTAACGTTAAACTTTGATCCTCTTCTAATGAACTTTCCCATTTTGTACTGCTATCACCATCTGTTGCGAGCAGCGCATTTCCCGAAGATGCTGTAGTTGAAATGACCGGTATAAGTGTACAGTTTGGAACAGAGGCATAACCAATTGGCCCATCAAAATTATAAGCTCCAGTTAATCTATTCAGCATAATGCTGTAATCTCCTGCGGCTACATTAATATCTTCTCCACTTAGTGATCCAGTTCCCGAAGGAAATCCTCCGTCTCCACCCCATTGCACTTCCCAACTATTATTTTGTCTAAACTTAACTGCACCTGTTGTCAAAGTCAGACTATTAATAATATAATGGATTCCGTCGATAGTAGTCATTACATGCTCGTCTATTTGAGGATCAGACGGCCAACCTTGAGGTGTACTAGATCCTACAATTGCAATGCTTAAATACTCAAAAGCATATTCTAAAGTATTCAGATTAAACGTAACTCTATAACTATTGCCAGGCACATTGAGTGCCCCAGAACCATTATAAATTGCAGTCCCTGAAGGGAACGTTAATGGTTCCCAGATACCTTCTGCTGAGTCATGGTTTTGACGAAATTTCACTTCACCATCAATAGTAATATTATTTCCGAAATATTGAATTCCATCGGTAGTTCCCAGATCAATATCTACCGTGTTACCACCAACACCTGGACCTGTAAGACTTATTACTGGATAGATGTTTGACACCGTAAAACTAAATTCTAGTGTATTACTATTAAAAGTCACATCATAAATGCCAACTGGTGTTGAAATATTAGTTCCATCGGCAACCGCAACCCCTTCGGGGAAGGCACCTCCCCAATTATTTGTCCACGAATTTTCTGCTCTAAACTTTACAGACCCGCTTGTGGTCTCTAAGTTATTAATACTCCAGTTGATACCATCAGTTGAGCTCATTTGATGAGTGTCTACTTCGCCTGCATCACCTGTTGGCCATCCGCCCACACCGTCACCAACAATTGCCATCGAATCAAATTGAGCGTTGGCTGAGAATAAGCTCAATAAACAGATAATTAAAAAGGTAATTTTTCTCATAATTTATTAGTTTAATTAGTATTAAATAGATGCACCTCAAAGCGCATAGCTTTTATAGTTTTTTCAAAGATTTTAATTCTAATGCATCAGCTTCTTTGATGCTTATTGCAAATCCGCCACCCGGTGCAATGAATTGGCTCCATTTGCTTTTATTGGTAACTATGCCTTTTTTGATGGTGTAAGCTTGTGGATTTTTATTCCAACTGGCATCTTTGGCATCAGCATAAATAGTGGCGATGTATTTTTTTCCTTTTGGTAAATATGAAAAATCAAGGGCTGCTGTTCTTGAGTTTTCATCTGTAATCCCACCGACATACCATTCATTTTTGCCTTTTGCCTTTCTGGCAATAGTGATGTAATCTCCAGGTTCAGCTTCTTGAAAATAAGACGCATCCCAATCTAGCGCTACATCTTTTATAAACTGAAACGCGTCAGGAAAACGCTCATAGTTATCAGGAATATCTGCTGCCATTTGCAAAGGGCTGTACATGGTGACATAATACGCCAATTGCTTGGTTAGCGTTGTGTTGACGCGCTGATTACCACCAGTGTTATAATACGTCAAATCTGTTTGGAAAATTCCTGGAGTATAATCCATTGGTCCTCCCATAAGCCTTGTAAAAGGCAAAATTGTGGTATGTTCTGGAGCTAGACCTCCCATAGCTTCAAATTCTGTTCCTCTTGCTGATTCTTGTGCAATCCAGTTTGGATAGGTTCTGTGCAGTCCGGTTGGTCTTACGGCTTCGTGGCTGTTGATCAAGATTTGGTAATCTGCAGCGCGTTTTGCCACATGAATGTAATGGTTAACCATCCATTGCCCATCATGATGTTCTCCTCTTGGGATGATTTGCCCTACATAACCTGTTTTTACAGCATTGTAATTGTTGTCTTCCATAAACTGAAATGCTCTATCCAAGCGGCGTTCATAATTTGTTGCAGAGGCAGACGTTTCATGATGCATCATGATTCTCACTCCTTTTGATACTGCATAATCTCGCATGGCTTCCACGTCAAAGTCAGGATATGGAGTTACAAAATCAAATACATTTTCTTTCCAATTGCCAATCCAATCTTCCCAGCCAATGTTCCATCCTTCTACCAAAACGGCATCAAAACCATGTTTAGATGCAAAATCAACATAAGATTTAACACGCTCGTTAGTGGCGCCATGTTTTCCATTAGGTGTAAGCTTGCTGAAATCCTGATCTAATTTTACATTGGTTTCTGTGCCGTATGCCCAAGTGCTTTTCCCTGCCACAAAATATTCCCACCAAACACCTATGTATTTCATGGGTTTAATCCATGAGACATCTTTGTAAGAGGTAGGTTCGTTAAGGTTCAATATCAGTTTTGAAGCCAAAACATCAGTTGCTTTATCACTAACTACAATTGTTCGCCATGGTGATTGGGCATTTGTTTGCATATAGCCTTTATTGCCCACGGCATCTGGAGTTAGATGGGAACTCATTTTATAATTTTCTGCATCCACACTTAAGGACATTGCAGGATAATTCACCAATGCAGCTTCATGGATATTAATGTATAATCCATCATCTGTTTTCATCATAGAAGGTGTTTGAACGGCCAACTCTTTGATGGGGTGTTGAGCGCTGATAAAGACCGTTGCTTTTTCCATCAATTTTGGGATTTCAGCTATTTTCGAAGTGGTATAGGCATATTCATTGGTATCATAATCTCCAGGAATCCAGAATATTTTATGGTTACCCGATAATTGAAACTCTGTGTGTTCTTCTTTTATGACGAAATAATTTAGGTTGGTTTGTTTTGGAAATTCATAGCGAAATCCAAGTCCATCGTTGAACAACCGAAATCTAATTTTCAACTTTCTGTTATTGTGTTGCGGCTGTTTTAGGGTTACCAACAGTTCTGTGTAATTGTTTCTAATGGTTTTTTCTTCGCCCATAACAGGTTCCCAATTGGTATCAACTGAAGTTTCTTCGGAGCTCTCAATTTCAAAACCTTCCATAAATGACGGTTGGTCTTTGACTTCAATTCCTAAAGTACTAGGTTTGATAACAGGCTTGCCTTTGTATTCAAAGTGATAAAATGGTACGCCATTAGAGTTTACTTCAAAGGAGAGGGATAGATTGTTATTGGGGGAGGTGATGGTTTGCGCATAGAATCCATGGTTAAAACTCACAATTAACAGTAAAGTGAAAGCACCTTGTGCCACGGATTTTAATGAAAATCTTGATAGGTAAGACATGTGTTGAATTAAGATTATTTTTTTAATACGATATATTCGTAAGGGCTTAAGGCAATTTGGGAGCTCAATGCCATGGACTGGTCTGTAAAAGCATTGATCCAAGAATCTCCAACTAACGATGGTGGTACAGTGTAATTGACATTGCCATTGGTTAAATTGGAAAGCACCAAAACGGTATCGGTATCGGTTTTCATGGTAAACGCAGAAATGGCATTGCTGCTGTAGCCATTATAAACACCGGTTTTTATAGCTTCACTATTTTTTCTGAAGTCAATGATTTGTTGGTATTGTGCAAAAATATCAGCATCAGCAGTACTCCAATCAATTGGGGTTTGGTTAAAAAATGGAATGCGTGGTGCGTAGCCAATTTCTTGACCATTGTAGATCATTGGGATAGATTTCATATACGCAGTAACTACAAATGTAGCCATAGAACCTGGTTTTCCACCAAAAAGCTCTATTGGGCTACCGTCTGTAATATTGACATCATGATTTGTGGTATAACGTACTATACGATCATCATTGTTATAATTATTGGCATACTCTTCGGCATTTGCATTTTGTAGTGATGATGCAGGTTCACCTTCAGAAAAGACGTTTTTAAGTGCATCAAAATACCTGAAACCAAAAGTATAATCAAAATCAGCATTAAAATGATTGTTTCGTGTTCCTTCAGCCAGCATTAGCATCTCTTGGTTTTTTATAGATCTTACTGTACTAACTGCATCTGCCCAAAAAGTTTGTGGAACCCCATCAGCATAATCACATCTAAATCCATCAATATTGGCATTGTATACCCAATAGCACATGGCATCAATCATGGCTTCCCTTACTTCGGTATTATCAAAGTCCAATTGGGCAACATCGTTCCAGCCAGTTCCTGGAGGCGGCGTTATATTTCCATCTTCATCTTTGAGATACCATTCTGGATGCTCAGTTATCCATGCATTATCCCATGAGGTGTGGTTGGCTACCCAATCTAAAATAACCGCCATATTCATACTGTGCGCTTCATCAACCAAAGCTCGTAAATCTTGTAAGGTTCCATATTCTGCGCCAACTGATTTATAGTCTCTAACAGAATATGGAGAGCCCAATTCTCCCACAGAATTCAAAACACCAACAGGATAAATGGGCATCAAATAAATAACATTGGCGCCAAGAGATTGGATATGCTCTAAACGTTCTCTTACACCATTGATAGTGCCTTCAGCACTGAAAGCTCTTAAATTAACTTGATAGATGATGGCATCTTTTGGTTGTGGCATGTTAGAGAATGGGGTACCATACTGATCATACTGGGATGAATCAGCGGTACCATCATCATTAGAACCACAAGATGTCAAAGCTGTGATTGAACACAGTGTAAATAGGATATTTAAGAATAGATTTTTCATTGAATTTTTTAGTTTTTAAATTATAGCTGTGTAACGGAATAGATTGCGGTGGCAGGACTATCTGGATCTGTACTAAAAGTAATTTCATAATTTCCTGCTTCAGTAATACTATGTGCTCCAGGATTATCTAAATACATGATGCCATCAACAATATTGCCGCTGTTGCCATCTTCTGTACCATAATTGGTTGTCCATTCATCATTGAGTCTGAATTTTAATGCTCCTGGAACTAGGTTGCCTGTAAAGGTCCATTTTGAAATTTCAAAATCGTAGGTCATATCTGTATCGGCATCCCATCCACTTGGAGTGGCATCACCAATAATTCCCCATGAATAAGAGATACTGCTTACAGAATAAATAGCAATTTCAGGGTCGTTTGGATTGACAGAAAAGCTTACTTTATAGAATCCACCCTCAACAATTGCATGGGCTCCAGGATTATCAAGATAAACTTCGCCATTTTCAATTTCGCCACTATTGCCGTTTTCAGTACCATAATTGACGGCCCATTCATTATTTAGCCTAAATTTTAGCGATCCTGCAGCCAATAAGCCTGTATACTCCCATTCTTGTGAGGTATAATTGTAGCTCATGTCTGTATCAGCATCCCAACCATTTGCAGTAGAAGGTCCAATAATGCCCCACGAATAAGGTAAAATGGTATAAGTTAAAGTGTTCAGGTTGACGGTAATTTGATAGGATCCAACGTCTGGAAGCAATAAATCACCATCTGCTCCTAAAGCAAAATTACCGTTGACGTCCAAACCATAAAATTCGTCCCAATCCTGTTCTGGAGTAACTTTAAAAGCTAAATTTTGAGGTGCGTTTACTGTCAAATAACCTTGGTAAACACCTGTCGCTATTGCCGATAGTTTTGCTGCTGTAGAAGCATCCCAAGCATTATAGGCTCCTGGTATGTAAAGTTCTCCAGACGCAATTTCTTCAACGTAAGGCGTCACTTCAACTGTAATAGGTTCTGAATAAACATAGCGGTCCATATAAGCTTCAACACGAAGCATTACTTCGCCTTCAACATCTGGCATCAAACCTAAAGTTGCCACATAATCATTTAAATCATTCCCTAATATTGAAGTGCTCAATACATCTTCTCCCACAGGGATTCTAATAGCGTTTGCCCAGCCATTTTCACCAAAAGTATCTGCAGCTACATCCATAGCCAAGGTATAGGTTACAGGTGCTTCAATAGGAAACTGAACCTCTGGCCAAGAAACGGTCATTACAGATTCTGAATTGTTTTCTGTAGACAGAACTATAGTGTTTGGTGTGGCCTCTATTGCTGCAGGAAAGCTGACAAACTCCAAGGTCGTTAATTCTGCATCATCATCACAAGAAGCAAAAGCAAATAGCACTAGGCTAATAGTAAATAGTTTGGTTATGAATGTTTTCATTTTTAGTGTTTTTTATCGGTCATATAATTAGCATACCTTTCTTTAGCGTTTAAGACTAAATCTTGGTGATGTTCTTTTCATGACATTTAGTTTTAGTAACCTGGATTTTGCTCTAACCCTGGGTTGGCATCCAAAGCTGAGGTTGGGATTGGGAATAGCTTTCTGAATTCACTTGAAGCACTTCTAAATTCATTTGGCTGTAAAAATGTTCCAAAACGGATCATATCTTGTCTTCTATGACCTTCCCAGTTGAGTTCAAAAGTTCTTTCATTATAAACATCAGTGATTGTAGGGTCTCCTTCCAAGGCATCAAGTCCTGCGCGTTGTCTCACCATATCAACAAATGGTTTGGCCGCAGAAGTATTTCCTAAACGCACATGGCATTCTGCTTGCATCAATAAAATATCGGCATATCTATACATTGGGAAATCGTTGGAAGCACCGCCACCATCCATAGTACCTGCTGGATAGAATTTTAGACCTCTAACTCCTGCTTGTGGTGCGGCTCCAGGGTCGTCAAGAGATGTGACATTCAAAGAATAATTGACACCTCCAGGTTGTGGACCGTAAATGAATTGCTTTCTTCTAATATCATTTTCATCATATTGAAGAAAGTATTGTGTTGGAACAATGGTGCCGTTCCATCCGCTATAGCCAAATACGGCTTGTGCATGAGGTCCAAAAAGGGATCTAATTCCATAGATGTTTCTAGATACAATGTTGACACTGGCGTACATGGCCAAAATAGTTTCGTCTTCTGGCAATACATCACCAAAAAGATCATAGTATTGAGATTCGAATGGACTTGAGGCATTTTCAGCTGAGGTATGCAATGAAAAACCACCTCCACTTATAATTTCACAAGCATCTAAACATGCTTGCCATTGTGGTGTACCAGTGTAAACTTCAGCATTGAGATACACTTTGGCCAATAAGGTGTAACCCGCCCATCTATTGAAGCGCCCATAATAATTGCCACCTTTTTCGGTGGAAAGCAAGTCAACGTTTTCAGTCAATTCTGTTACTATAAAATCATAAACTTCAGATCTGTTTGCTTGGGGAATTTGATCAACGGTAATATTGTTTTCTGTGTAAAAAGGCACATTGCCATAATCATCCATCAATAGATAATAGAAGAATGCCCTCAGCACTTTTGCTTCAGCAATTTTTGAAGGATCAGCATCTGCGTTTACCAATTGCTCTACGGCTAAATTGGCATTAAAGATGGATCTGTAAAGCCAATTCCAGGTGTTATTGACCATCAAATCAGAAGGTAGCCATTGGTGTTTAAACATGCGTGCAAAATCCAATTGCCAATCGCCAGTATTTCTATGTGGAATGACCTGCTCGTCAGAGCTCATGGTGTTCATGTCATACCAACCATTATCAGCTCCTGCATAGCCTACACCACCCCAATTGCCGGCAACTTGAGCGTAAACTGCTGCCAACGCCACATCAGAACCTTCTGGAGTTCCGTAAAATTCATTTGATTCGTACTTGTCATAAACATTCTCATCTACGTTGGTACAAGCAACCACTAATAGGACGCTTAAGAATCCTATTAATACTACGTTTTTTCTTTTCATTTTCATTTTAATTTAATTTCACATCTAAGCCGATAACAAAGCTTCTTGTACGTGGATAAATGCCATTATCTCCACCAAAGCCATTGCCGCCTGTAAAGTTAAGTTCGGGATCAATTCCTGAATAATCGGTGATTAATATGAGGTTGTTTCCTGTAATTGATAACCTTACAGAATCTAAATATTTTACATCTTTAAAGTCAAAAGTATATCCAGCGGTTAAGTTTTCGAGCCTTAAGAAATCTCCTTTTTCCAACCAAAGATCAGAACCGTATTGAGAGGTATAAATACCAAGATCAACCGCACTTTCTAAAACATTGGATCGCCCTATATTTTCTAAATAACTTAAGCTCGATTTTAAACTATTATAGATTTTATTTCCTCCAGAACCTCTCCACAACATAGAAACATCAAAGTTTTTATATCGAAATGTTGGGTTGAAGGCGTAGGTGTAAGTTGGTAGTGCTGAACCTTGCAGCATGCGGTCAGGACTTCGGTTGCCCTGATCAATAATGCCGTCGCCATTAACATCTTGAACAGTTTCAGCATTGGAATCATCTCTACCTGTATGATGTAAAATATTGAACGTACCAATAGGCTGTCCCTCTATCAAATAAGAACTTGGGCCCCAAGGCACGTAGTTTGTATTTAACGGCACACCGTTGATGCTGCCACTTAAACTTTTAACCTCATTTTTAAGAAACGACACATTTCCTGCCAAGGTTAGGGTCATGTCTTCCTTATCAATTAAGTCATAAGCAAGAGAAATTTCTAGACCTTGATTTAATATACTTCCTACATTGGCTTTAATAGAAGGATACGGATAAGGAGGTTGTGGTACGGTATAATCAAATAATAGATTGTCAGTTGTGGCGGTATAAACATCAATTGTTCCGCGCAGACGACTGTCAAGAAGTGAAAAATCCACCCCTATATTGGTCTGTTTTTTGGTTTCCCAGCGTAAATCGGCATTCGCATTTTGAACCACATTAAAGTTTGTGATTTGCTGTCCGCCAAAATAGGTTACTCCTGAACCACCCACTAGGGACAATGAATTTTGAGGATATAAACCTTGTTGGTTACCAGTCACACCATAGCCACCACGTAGTTTTAGCTGTTCAAAAACAGTTTGGTTTTCCATAAAAGGCTCTTGATCTATTTGCCAGGCTACAGATGCTGATGGAAAGTTGCCCCATTTATGATTCGCTCCAAAAACGGAAGAACCATCACGTCTCATACTTAGCGTCAGTAAGTAACGATCCATAAAAGAGTAATTGACACGGCCTAAAAAGGAAATTAGCGTACGGTCATTTTTGTATGAAGAAATATCTCCAGGTCTTACGTTTGATAAATCACCCAATTGGAGCGCATTGTAGGTGGCTATATTGTTTATAAACCCTCTTGCTTGCGCGTAATTACCTTGATAAGTTTGGTTTTGCCACTCATACAGAGCCAAAGCATTGAGATTATGCTCCCCAAATGTCTTTTTATAGCTCAGGCTGATGTTCATCAGTTTCTCATTTTGCTTGCTATTGTTTATGTTGGCAAATCCGTTTTGGTCAATGGCACTGGCACTTGTAGATTCTACTGGAAGAAAGAAGCCATTAGTGTTGTTGGTTTTACGCCAGCTTCCAAACCAGCCTAGGGTTAAATCCTCATAGATCTTTAAATCAGCCTTTAAACTGCCAAATAAGTTGTCTTGCTGGCCTTCGTTTACGACGGTTTGCGCTACGGCATAAGGGTTGAGGTATTGAAATACATTAGGGTCATTAAAATAACTACCATCAATATCAAATACAGGATCTGTAGGACGCATCAAATAAGCATTTGTAATTAAATTTGATGTAAAAGAAGCACGTCCAATACTTTGAACGGTTCCAGTGTTTTCAACAATACCGCTGTTCAGGTTGTAAGTCAAGGTCAAATTATCATCCAACGCTTTTTGAGTGGCCACAATTCTACCAATATATTTTTGGTTTTTTGAATTGATAACCACACCTTCTTGTAAGATTGCACTAACTGAAGCACGATAGTTAAACTTGTCTGCTCCGCCTCCAAAAGAAAGCGTATGAGTCTGGGTTGATCCGGTTTGTGTCAATAAATTGTACCAGTCCGTATTGGAGCCATGGTTGGCAGAAGCGGGAACCCCTGAAAGCTGAGCTTGTGCCCACCATTGGTCTGCACCTAGCATGTCCAACTTTTTAGGTATATAATCAATAGAAGAACTTCCCACATATTGTAATGTCGTCATTCCTGCTTTATTCTTTTTTGTGCTTACTATAATGACACCAGCTGCACCTCTGGATCCATAAATAGCAGTTGCTGACGCGTCTTTTAAAATGTCAATTGAAGCAATTTCACTTGGAGGAATTTGACTCAATAAATCCATATTCCCCTGAATACCGTCCACAACTACCAAAGGATCATTACCGCCAATTAAAGAAGAAATACCTCTAATTCTAACACTTGGTGAAGACCCAGGTTCACTCCCTGTTTGGTTAATGTTAACCCCTGCAGCTTTACCAGAAATCAATTGTAATGGACTGGTAATGGCGCCTTGGTTCATATCCTTTTCTGATACTGATGCTACAGCACCAGTCACATCTCTTCGTTTGGTAGATCCGTAACCTACTACTACAATTTCATCAAGAGCGCTGGCGTCAGCTTCCAATTGAATGGGTGCAAGTGTATTGGAAGAAATAATTTCTTTTGGTTGATAACCAACATAAGAGATGACAAGAATGGAAGAGCTATCAAGCACATTAATACTGAAATTTCCATCAATATCTGTGGCCACACCATTAGAAGTGCCCTTTTCTATAACATTGGCTCCGGGTAGTGGCATTCCGTATTCATCTATTACTTTTCCTGTAACAGTAATTTGTTGTATTGTTACTGTTTCAAACGATAAATCATTAGAATTTACAGCAAATAAAGGTGAGCCAATCATTGTTATAAATAGCAGTATCAACTTTGTTGAAACTAAAAAATGATTGCGATTGGTAAGTCGTCTTTTTTTCATGAATTACAGATAATATGGTGTTCATCTAGGTTTATTTTAGATAAACTGAATTATAGATAGTGAGTTAGTCTTTTATGACGTTAACGTTTTCGTAACATTTCAAAAATAGACACAACCTTGACTGAAATAAAAAGTAGTAATATAAAATCAAGAAAATATTTTGTTAAATTTTTTTTTAACTATTTGTTTTTCAATTTTTTATGAAATTTATGAAGAACTATCGATCAAGGTTATTTTTTCAAAAATCAAGATTTATTTTATGCTATATTTGTAAAATAACCTCGTGTAATTTGTTGGTTTCTTAAAAAAGAACAACTCTTTTTTTCTTATTACTATTTTTATGTTAAATAATTATTTGAAACATATTCTAGTTTTTGTTTGTCTTCTCGCTGTAATTCCATCTTTTGGTTTTCAGAAAGATGCGATTATGAATGAATTGGAATTAGCCATCAGTAAAAAAGATGTTTATATTCAGAAGAAAAACAATCGTATTGCCACTATTAAAAAACAATTGGGCAAACATGTTTATTATGAAGATCAAGTCAAGATATACCAAGACAATCTTTCTTTGTTTAAGGAATATCGGTCATTTGATTATGACTCTGCATATTACTATTTGGATCAGGCAAAATCAAAAGCATTACTTTTAAAGGATACATTAAAACTCTACAATGTTAAAATAAAAGAGGGCTTTGTACTCATGTCCTCAGGATTATTCAAAGAAGCTATTGATAGCTTGGAAAGTATTGACCCTATACGATTACCAGATTCCTCCAAGTTTGAATATTATGCTGTGAAAGCGCGAACATTTTATGATTTGTCAGATTATACTGCAGATTATCGTTTTAGCCAGAATTACATACAAAAGGGTAATGCGTTTTTAGATCAAGCCTTGATTTATGTGGAACCAAATTCTAATGAATACTGGAATACAGAAAGTCTTAAGCGTTTAAAACAAGAGGATTGGGAAGGAGCGAAAGAGGCCTTTATATATTGGATAGAACACTTCAATTTACCTTCGCACTACAAAGCCATTGCTACTTCATCCTTAGCGTATGTATATTCAGTATTGGGTGACAATGAAAAAAATATGGAGTATTTGGCACGCGCCGCTATAGCAGATATTGAAAGTGCTACCAAAGAAACGGTAGCCATCCGTAATTTGGCAAGTGAACTCTTTGAGTTGGGCGAATTAAAAAAAGCAAACCGCTACATTTCTATTGCCATGGAAGATGCTACATTCTACAATGCACGCCATCGTAAAACTGAAATTTCTGCAATACTTCCAATCATTGAAAAAGCACAAATTCAAAAAACGGAAGCTCAAAAAAATACGTTGACACAAATTGTTATTGTACTATCCATTTTGGCACTTTTGGTGGTCATTTTTCTGGTGATTATCTTTAAGCAATTGAAGGCTAGAAATGCATCAAGGCGCATTCTTGCGGCATCCAACCTTAAACTTCAGGAGCTTAACAACAATTTAAAGGAAGTAGATACCATAAAGCAAGAGTATATTACTTACTTTTTAAAGGTCACTTCAGGTTTTATTCATAAAATGGATCAACTTCAGAAAAACACCTTGCATAAAATCATGGCGAAACGTCCTGAAGAAGTCGTCCAAATACTTAAGAAGTATAGTGTAAAAAAGGAGAGAGCACATCTTTTTCAGCAGTTTGACCAAGTATTTTTGAAACTTTTCCCGTCCTTTAAAGAAGATTATGATAGTCTTTTTCCAGAAAAAGAACGTGTTTTATTGCGCACTCAAGTGTCTTTAAATAATGAAATGCGCATTTTTGCACTATATCGATTAGGTGTTCAGGATAGTACCCAAGTGGCAGATTTTCTGGAATTGTCAGTAGCCACTATATATTCCTATAAAACCCGCGTGAAAAGCAAATCCAACTTTAAAGATAATTTTGAAGACAAGATTATGGAGATTAGACAATTTGCCAATAATGAATCAATTGTTTAATGACGCAATTTTATTAGTTCTTACGGTATGAGAAATGGTGTATTTCGAAATTACTTCCCAATACAAAAATTAGCAAAAATATTACCCAGTAAATCGTCATTGGTAATCTCCCCTGTGATTTCACCAAAATGATATAAAGCCTGACGGATATCAATGGCCAATAAATCTCCCGAAAGCTCTGTTTCCAATCCTTCTTTTACTTTCTGAATTTCTTCAAAGGCCTTTAAAAGCGCATCATAGTGGCGAGAATTGGTCACAATGGTTTCATTGTTACGCAAGGCACCAGTATTGATCAGGTTGAGAAGCGAATCGGTAAGTTGTTCTACCCCATCGCCCGTTTTGGCGGAAATCATGATATGTTGCGAGCCCTCAATAGCGCTTAAGGCCACTTCTAAATTTTCGCGCTCAGTCTCAGACAACTTATCAATTTTATTGGCAAGCACCAATAAGGGTTTCAGCGGGTATTTATTCTTTATTTTCTCTAACTCTACTTTAAATCGTTCGCCTTTATCTGCAAATTCGGTAGCATCAAAAAGGTAAATCGCCACTTGCGATTGGGCTATTTTTTCGAAGGTCTTTTTAATCCCAATGGATTCTACAACATCTTCTGTTTCTCTTATGCCTGCGGTATCAATAAATCGAAAGCCCATCCCGCCTATCGAAATTTCATCTTCTATAGTATCTCTGGTGGTTCCGGCAATTTCAGAAACAATAGCACGTTCTTCATTGAGCAAGGCATTTAATAAAGTAGATTTGCCCACATTGGGCTCTCCAACAATGGCCACAGGGATACCGTTTTTAATCACGTTCCCAACGGCAAAAGAATCGATCAATCGTTTTAACACAAAGGTGATGCGGTCTACCAGCTGCTTAAATTGTGTACGATCGGCAAACTCAACGTCTTCTTCTGCAAAATCCAACTCCAACTCTATCAGAGAGGCAAAATTTAAGAGCTCTTCTCTAAGTTTTGCAATTTCCGAAGAGAAGCCGCCACGCATTTGCTGCATCGCCACTTGATGGGACGCCTCGTTATCACTGGCTATCAAATCGGCCACCGCCTCAGCTTGAGACAAATCTAATTTTCCGTTTAAAAATGCTCTTAAGGTAAATTCTCCTGCGTTGGCCATACGGCAGCCTTTCCGAAGAAATAATTGAAGAATTTCCTGTTGAATATAAGTACTCCCATGACAGGAAATTTCCACAACATCTTCACCTGTATACGAGTGTGGATTTTTAAACAACGTCACCAACACCTCATCAATGATTCTTTGGTCATCCAAAACATGCCCTAAATGAACCGTATGTGATTTTTGGGTTTTAAGTGATTTACCGCTATGAATCGATCTAAAATGAGCATTTGCCAAGTCAATAGCTTCTGCTCCAGAGAGTCTTAACACGGCAATAGCACCATTTCCAGACGCGGTTGCAAGGGCGATGATCGTATCGTTGTAAATCATGATTATAATTTGTACAAAAATATGGGAATTTTAGGACTCTCACTTCGGAAACCGTCACGGCTTCTTATTTTATAACCAACAGGCGGGCCTCTCATCACGAATAACTTTTTATCTTTGTATGACCTTAAACTTTTTATGATGAAAAAACTCTATTTATTCCTTGCTATTGGCATTTTATTATATGCGTGTAAAACTGATACTAAGCCCGCTATTGATGGCTATAGGGTTATTGGTGAAGCACCAGGAATTTATAATGGGATCAGGGTTTATCTAAATACCGTTGCCGCCAATGGACGAACGGTTACCAAAGACACCGCCATTGTGATGGATGAAAAATTTAAGTTTGAAGGCCAACTGAAATCTCCTGAAATGGTAATGCTATCAGTCAATAGCGTTAAAGGCAGTTTTCCGTTTATTTTAGAACAACAGGAAATTACATTTAAAATCAATAAAGAACAGATTGAGCAATCTGAAATCTCTGGAACAGAGGCCAATACTGCCATGATGGATTATAATGCGAAGATTGACAAAATCGCTTCGGAATTAGCAGACACACGTAAAAAATTCAAATTAGCGAAACAGAAATCTCCGGAAAAGGAAGCGCTCTCTTACAAAATCATAGAAAGTAACAAACAAAGGGATGACTATCCTTTTGAATTTTTGAAGACACATGACGACAATTATTTCTCACTCATCTTGGTCGATAAATTAATCAAAGAACGCAAAAAGGATATTGATAGAATTGCAGAAGGTTTTAATGGATTGAGCAAAGATCTTAAAACGTCAACACTTGGAAAGGAAGTGCAGTCAAAAATAGACGTCACAAAATTGGAAATGGCTGCGCTAACTGCTACGGAAATTGGTCAAAAAGCACCTAATTTTAAAGCACCTTCTACTGATGGCTCTACACTAGAATTGGAAGAAATTTTAGGTAAGGTGACCATCGTTGATTTTTGGGCATCTTGGTGCGGACCATGCCGACGCGAAAACCCTAATGTGGTAAGAGTTTATGAAAACTATCACGATAAAGGCTTAGAAATTATTAGTGTATCCTTAGATGGCAGTAACCGTCAAAAAGACCCTAAAGCCGCTTGGATTAAGGCGATTAAAGATGATAATTTGAATTGGCATCACGTCTCAAACCTTAACTACTTTAATGATCCTGTTGCTAAAGCTTATAATATTAGATCTATACCCGCCACTTATATTTTAGATGAAGATGGTAAAATAATAGCCAAGAATTTAAGAGGAAACGATCTTGAGAACAAAATAGCGCAGTTATTAAATTAAGATAGATTCTTACCATTTGGTACCTTATGAAATTAAGCTATAATTCTGATCGCAAGGTCTTAGGGATTGAAGATGATTTAAAAACACATCAACTGTTGATGAAGTTTTTGTTCGCGATTACGCTCATCAACTCTTGTATCAATCTTTATGGCTCTAATTGGTCGGCGTTAGGGGTTTTTAAGATCATCTGGCTTTTTGTGGGTGCAGTGTCTTTAATAGTTTTATACTTTCTCTTTTTTAAGGAGTCTGTTCAAAAGGAAATACCTATTGATGCCATTGATTATCTCAAGGAAAAAACAGTGTTTGGGAGAGCGCGTTTTACATTAAAGTTGAAGAATGGCAAATATCGAAAACTAGCTTCGCCCAGAACAGAAGAAGACCTCAACTACTTGCGTAATATTTTAAAAAAAGCCGGAGTCACTATCGTAAGATAGCAACCCATTCATATGGCATTATCAGCCAAAATTCTTTTTTTTCCATGATAGGCCCAGTCTTTAGTATAGCGCAAACATTAGGACTTATAACTTTCCTGTTTTGTGCATCACAAAAAGAATGAGGATTGGGATGGCCAGTAATATCACCATCAACAAATCTGTTTGAAATAAAGACGGCATCATAATCAGGGTAATTACAAAACCACCAATGGCACCACCAAAGTGCGCATCATGCCCAATATTACCTACGCGATTCTTCATCCCATAAATAGAATATAAGAGATATCCTATGCCAAAGATATAAGCAGGTATGGGAATTGGAATAAAAAATAGATATAGGCTCATGTTTGGATCCAACAAGATGGCCGAGTACAATATGCCTGTTACGGCTCCACTTGCACCAACGGCGCTGTAGTGGTATTCGTTTTTATGAAAATACAAAGACAATAAACTTCCCAACACAAGGCTGGCAATGTAAATCACAATAAAGTTAAAGTTGCCCACATAAAAAATCACACGATCTGCAAAGAAGAACAAGGTGAGCATGTTGAATAATAAATGCTGCATATCTGCATGCAAAAACCCTGAGCTAAACATTCTAAATTGCTCTCCTCTAGTGATACTGCCCACATTGAATTTATAGCGCTCAAAAAAAGTATAATCATTAAAACCTTTATAAGAAATCAATGCGTTTGCAGCGATTATAATGATGGTTACTAAACTTATATTACCCATAAATCAAAAGCTCTTATTTATAACTATATTTGCCATTGCAAATTTAACACTTATTCAAGCCCATGCAATTTCTGGTTTACATTTTAGTGTATCCATTTTTATGGTTGATTTCCATACTTCCGTTTCGGTTATTATATGCCTTTTCCGATGTTCTTTACCTACTCATTTTTCGAATTTTCGGCTATCGAAAAAAAACCGTTTACAGCAACTTGCGATTGGTATTTCCAGAAAAATCAGAGCAAGAGATCACATCCATTACCAAAAAATTCTATCACCATTTATGCGATATGATGGTAGAAGCTATAAAATCCTTGACCATTACAGAAACAGAGATGCGTAAGCATTTTACGTTCTCAAATGTAGAACTCATTCAAAACCTAGAAAACAAAGACCGTAGCGTTGCATTAATGTGCGCACATTACGGCAGTTGGGAGTGGATTTTTGTGTTACAAACCTATGTGAAATCTAGAGGAAATGCCGTTTACAAAAGATTGGGAAACAAGTATTTTGACCGCATGGTAAAAGGAATAAGGGCCAAATACAATAGCCACCTTATTAGTACCAAAGAGATTGCTGTAGAACTCATAAAGCTAAAGAAAAACAGCGTCAATAGTATTACCGGTTTTGTCTCTGATCAATCTCCAAAACCATGGAAAGCTTTTCACTGGCAAGAATTCATGAATATCAGGGTCCCCGTTCATACCGGAGCAGAGATGCTTTCTAAACGCCTAGATATGTCTGTAGTATTTTTTAAGGTGAAACGTCTTAAACGCGGCTATTACGAATGTACTTTTGAATTATTGGCAGAGCACCCTAAAGACTTTAAAGACTATGAGATTACCGATAAATTTTTAAAATTGGTAGAACAGCAAATCCATGAAGCGCCACAATATTATCTATGGACCCACAAACGTTGGAAACATAAAGATAAATCGCCAGAAGATTACGCAAAAGCATAATTGATCTTCAAATTTCAGGAATCACATCTACCTTTAAGACACCCTATCCTTAGACCAATTCTGTTTTAGAATTAGCTCAACTTTGCAATATTTTTAATTTCTGCAATAATGTGATCAGCTAAGTCATCAGCTTCTTTCTGGCTAGGTGCTTCGGTATAAATTCTAATAATAGGCTCGGTATTGCTCTTTCTGAGATGTACCCAAGTGTTTTTAAAATCAATTTTTACACCATCAATTGTGGTCAATTTTTCTACGGAAGCATCTTCAGTATAGCGTTTTTCCATAGCAACCAAAAGTGCATCAACATCTAAGTCTGGTGTAAGCTGTATTTTCTTTTTACTCATGAAGTAATTAGGATAGCTTGCCCTTAGAGCGCTAACACTCATTTTCTTTTCAGCCAATAAACTTAAAAACAAGGCCACACCCACTAAGGCATCCCTCCCGTAGTGCGATTCTGGATAAATGATGCCCCCATTACCTTCACCACCGATGACGGCGTTATTCTTTTTCATCAAATTCACGACGTTCACCTCTCCAACAGCACTCGCCTCATAACTTCCACCGTGTTTTTCGGTAACGTCGCGCAATGCTCTAGTAGAGCTCATGTTACTCACGGTGTTGCCGTTTGTTTTGCTCAACACATAATCGGCACAAGCCACTAATGTATATTCTTCGCCAAACATCTCGCCTTTCTCGTCCATAAAAGCCAAACGATCTACGTCTGGGTCTACAACAATACCAAAGTCGGCATGATGTTTCACAACCGCTTCAGACAAATCTGTCAAATGCTCTTTTAAGGGCTCTGGATTATGCGGAAAATGACCATTGGGTTCACAATACAACTTTACGGCCTCCACTCCCAATCGTTCTAATAACAACGGTATGGCAATACCTCCGGTAGAATTTACCCCATCAACAACCACTTTAAAGTTAGCCTTTTCAATTGCTTCTGTATTGACCAGCTCCATATCCAATACCTCATCGATATGAATATCAATATAGGCATCATTGACGTGTATTTGACCTAAGTCATCCACCTCAGCAAAAGGCATATCATTAGATTCTGCGATATCCAATATTTTGGCACCTTCGGCTGCATTTAAAAACTCACCTTTGTTATCTAATAATTTAAGCGCGTTCCATTGTTTTGGGTTATGGCTGGCTGTTAATATAATTCCGCCATCTGCATGCTCCATCGGCACCGCAATTTCTACTGTTGGGGTTGTAGACAGGCCTAAATCTATCACATCAATTCCCAAACCTATCAGTGTATTCATGACTAAATTCTGAATCATTTCTCCAGAGATACGTGCATCACGACCAACAACAACCCTGTAATTTTCCTTTTGACGTTGTTGTCTAATCCATGTGCCATAGGCCGATGCAAATTTTACAGCATCAATAGGAGTTAAGTTGTCGCCAACATTACCGCCAATAGTGCCTCTAATTCCTGATATTGATTTTATAAGTGTCATGTCTTCTTTTTAGATTAAAACACAAATATACAATTACAAAATTGTTATTCTTGAAGGGGAATTTGTAAATTCCACCTATGAATTTTCTGGCGCACATTTATCTATCTGCTGGTGATGATCAAGTTACTATTGGTAATTTTATCGCAGATGGCATTCGAGGAAAACGTTACACCAAGTATCCTGTTGGGATTCAAAAAGGCATCTTGTTGCACCGTCAAATAGATACTTACACCGATGCACATCCCACCGTAAGACTAAGTACCAAACGCTTACATCAAAATTACAGCCATTATAGCGGTGTAATTGTAGACATTCTTTATGATCATTTTTTGGCCAAAAACTGGAGCACCTATTCCAATATTCCCTTAGAGACCTACGTTGATAATTTTTATGATTTATTGGGCGAACATTTTGATACACTTCCTTCGCGTATTCAAAAAATGATGCCTCACATGATTGCCGATAATTGGCTATTGAGTTATGCCAAAATAGAAGGCATTCAAAAAGTGCTTAATGGGATGAATCGCCGAACCAAAAACAGATCTGGTATGAATACTGCAACGGTAGAACTGTTGCAATACTATACAGAGTTTGAGATGGAGTTTGAAAGCTTTTTTAAAGAGTTGATGCAGTTTTCAAAACATACGCTTTTAGAGATTGAAAACAGTTTTGACTAAATCTGCATTTCATTAACTTTAACCTAAACCAATCCAATCATGAATTCAACATTAAGACTCATTATTGCTGTTATATTGGGACTCATTATTGGCAGCATCGTCAATATGGGCATCATTATGATAAGCGGGAGTATCATACCGCCTCCTGAGGGCGCAGACACCACTACCATGGAAGGTTTAAAAGAAGCCTTACCCCTTTTTGATGCGAAACACTTTATCATGCCCTTTTTAGCGCATGCCCTCGGTACTTTGGTTGGTGCCATGATAGCAGCTATAATTGCAAAAAATCATGATATGAAAGCAGCGCTAGGTATTGGACTCTTTTTTTTAGTTGGTGGCATTGCCAATAGTGTCATGCTACCCTCACCTATTTGGTTTACCATCGTAGATGTTGTTTTTGCTTATATCCCCATGGCTTACCTTGGTGGTAAATTGGCCATGGCCTTAAAACCAAAAGGCTAATGTCTAGAGCTTCAAGTAAAACACTGTATGATGTGGTGATCTTAACCGACGTTCGTTATCTCAACGATTCTAAAATAGATCATTACAAACACAATGTCTATTACGAAGATCGATTGGTGTATCACGCTTTAGAGCAAATCGGGCTTAAAACTTTGCGGCTTCCCTGGGACGATATGTTTTTTGATTGGTCGTCTACCAAAGCCATTTTATTCCGAAGCACTTGGGATTATTTTGATCGTTTTGATGAATTTTCAGATTGGTTGGAACAGGTCTCAGACCAAACACTTTTATTGAATTCGGAAACGCTCATTCGCTGGAACATCGACAAACATTACCTATTGGATTTAGACCAAAAAGGAATTCATATTGCCGAAAGCCATTTTATTGAAAAAGGAGCAAAAACCACCTTGGCCCAAATACATGACATTTTAAATTGGAAACTCACCGTTTTAAAGCCCTGTATCTCTGGTGCAGCCAGACATACTTATAAATTAACTTCGGAAACATTAGAGGAGCATGAGGCTATCTTTCAAGAACTAATCAAAAAAGAGGCCATGCTGCTACAGCCCTTTCAGCATAATATTGTGAACAAGGGAGAAATCTCAATGATGGTTTTTAACGGTCATTTTTCTCATGCCGTATTAAAGACAGCCAAAGCAGGAGAATTTAGAGTCCAAGATGATTTTGGAGGAAGTGTCTCTCATTATACGCCTTCAGAAGAAGAAATTAAGTTTTCTGAACGTGCAGTGAGCGCATGCCCAGAAATACCAATTTATGCCAGAGTAGATATGTTTGAGGACAATAATGGTAAAACCACCCTTTCTGAGCTCGAGCTTATTGAGCCCGAATTATGGTTTAGACTTCATAAGGAAGCTGCCATGCTTCTTGCCCAAGGGGTTTTAGAGCGTATACGATCTTTAGGCGACATGAGCCATAACCCATAAAATAGTATCTTTGCAAGACGAAAGAACTACAAAACAACACACCACAAACTGCAGACCAAATGCTACACCTTAAATTAGAGACCGACCCGCGCTGGGTCAACATTGTAGAGAGTAATATAGAAGAAATCCTTACCGATCACGCTTGGTGTGAACAAAAGGCCGCCACAAATGCCATCACCATTATTACGCTTAATCCGCAATACCAAGATATGGTCACAGACTTGTTGGAGCTAGCTAAAGAAGAGCTTGAACATTTTCAAATGGTACATGAGATTATCAAAACACGCGGTTACACCTTAGGTAGAGAACGAAAAGACAGCTATGTCAATGAACTCTATAAATTTATGAATAAAGGCGGAAGTCATTTGCAAAGTATGGTAGACCGATTACTGTTCTCTGCCATGATTGAGGCACGTAGTTGCGAACGCTTTAAACTGCTCTCCCAACGTATTAAAGACACAGAACTGTCTCAATTTTATTATGATCTTATGGTAAGTGAGGCGGGACACTATACCACATTCATTAGTTTTGCCAGAAAATATGGAAAAGATATTGACGTAGATAAACGTTGGCAGGAATTGGTAGCGTTTGAAGGCGAACTGATCAAAAGCTACGGAAAGAATGAAACCATACATGGATAACTCAGTTTTTTGAAATTCAAATAGTTATTCACATAACTCATTACAAAAACACCCCTATGAAACAGATATTACTTGTCCTTATTTTAGCCATTACCACTTCCCTATTATCCGCCCAAAACTTTAATTCTTTTTATGGCAACACCGTTGCCAACACCTCTCAAACCAATTTGATAAACGATTTAACCACCTTTGAGAATTTTGGTGTTAAAGAGGTAGGATCTGCCGCGTTGACTTCCGCAGAAAATTGGATTACTGCGCGCTATAATGACCTTGGCTATACCGACGTCACGTTACAGCCTTTTAGTTATTCGGCAGGTACCAGTAACAACATTATCGTTACCAAAACAGGCTCTGTTTATCCCAATACCTTTTTGATTATAGATGCACATTATGACACTATAAATGGCACAGGCACTAATGACAATGGTTCTGGCACGGTACTTTTATTGGAATTAGCCCGACTGCTCAAAGATGTAGATACTGAATATTCTATTAAATTCATTCATTTTTCTGGTGAGGAAGATGGTCTAATTGGCAGTAATTATTATGTGAACAATACGGTAGTTCCTGAAAATTTAGACCTTCGTTTGGTGTTTAATATTGACGAAGTAGGCGGCGTTAGTGACATGACCAATGATACCATTATTTGCGAGCGCGATCTATCTAATCCCTCATCAAATAATGCCGCATCAAATAGTTTTACAAATAGTTTAGCCACTTGCATGCAACTCTATTCCAGTTTAGAAACAGAGATCTCTAATGCCTACGCTTCAGATTATGTCCCTTTTGAAAATAATGGTTACATCATAACAGGGCTTTTTGAACAGAACGAGTCGCCCTATGCCCATACCACAAATGATACTTTAGAACATATGGATACCGATTATTTTTTTGAAGTAACTAAGGGAGCCTTGGGTGCTGCAATGGAATTTGCTGTAGCTTATGAAACCCTAAGTACAGATGCCCAGAAACAATTAGAAAGCGCCGTAAGCATTTCTCCTAATCCGGCAGAAAGTTATATCAACGTGATCTTTGACGCTCCTCTAAACTCTTCCTACGCCTTTAAATTAGTAGACCTCTTGGGCAAAACTGTTTTAGAAACCACATTAGAGCATCAAGAACAAAACATCCGTGTTGACAACTTATCTTCTGCTCAATACCTGGCCGTTTTCAGCCGTGGCAACCAACGCTTTTTTAAGACAATTATCGTTAAGTAAGTACGTTGTTCTTTTCCGCTTTTATAATCAACATCAACTGTAATTAATCTCTAATTAACGGCAAAGTGCTACAACGCAAAAGGCCCTCTTGCTTAGAAATTTCGGCATAAGGTACTTCTTCTACCGTAAATCCTTTTTCCCTTAACCAGGTGTTGAGTCTGGTAAAGTTTTTTTCTGAAATGATAACCTCCTCCGAAATGGAAAACACATTGCTATTCATCTCATACATTTCTTGTTTTGATATGACAAAACAGTGCTCTTTTCCGAAGTAATTTAAAAGCCACTCAAATTCCTCAACATTTCTAAATCCTTCTTTGTGAAGGATGGCTTTATTGGTGCCGATAGGTTGAAAACAACAGTCGAGATGTAAAGCGTTATCTCTAGGATTTACTTGGGATTTGACCAAGTCAAAACTTTTTACTTTTTTATGCGGAAAATTTTCTTTGATAAAATTAACCCCAGCTGTATTTGTTCTTGCCACAATATAATCGGAATAATCGCTTCCTAAGTAGGTTCCAACAAAAACATAATCGTTCCAAACGATGACATCACCGCCCTCAATGTGGGCTTCTTCTGGTGGTCTTATCACCTTGTTCTTGTTTATCTGGTCAATAACGTATTGAATGGCATCCAGCTCTTCTTCTCTATTAGGAAGAATATTGGCTTTTACAAACACATCGTCAATCACGAAAGCAATGTCTCTTGAAAAGATTTGATTACAATTCTCGATAAGCTCTGGTCTGTACACCTTGACATCATATTTCTCAAAAATCGCTGCTACAGCTTCCATTTCCTCAACCATATCTGCTTCTACAGGATAAGTACCTGCTTTGATATGCTCTAATGATTTTGGATCGTACGCATCTTCTATTGATGGTGTTGGCCCGTTACTTTTAGCGGTACCTAATACTACGGCCCTAAGTCGAGACGTTTCGTTTGTTACGTGGAGTTGGATCATATGTAATCTATAAAAAACTGCCTAAAGTTAGTGTTGAACTTGACCACATAACGTGGTATTCTACTAACCTTAGGCAGTTCTAATATTTTAAATGTTGTAATTATCTTTTGCTAATTTCTTTAAACTCTCTGTGAGTCTCTCCAATGTAGATTTGTCTTGGACGACCAATAGGCTCCTTACGTAAACGCATTTCGCGCCACTGTGCTATCCAACCTGGTAAACGTCCCATAGCAAACATTACGGTAAACATTTCTGTTGGGATTCCCATGCCTCGGTATATGATTCCTGAATAGAAATCGACATTAGGATATAATTTTCTATCTACAAAGTAGCTGTCTTCCAAAGCTTCTTTTTCTAGGCCTTTAGCGATGTCTAGAATAGGATCTTCAATACCTAACTCTCCTAACACATCATCAGCTGCTTTTTTGATGATTTTTGCTCTAGGATCAAAGTTTTTATAAACTCTGTGACCAAAGCCCATTAATCTGAAAGCATCATCTTTATCCTTGGCCTTAGCCATGTATTTTTTAGTGTCGCCACCATCTGCTTTGATTCCTTCAAGCATTTCTAGAACCGCTTGATTAGCACCACCATGAAGTGGTCCCCATAATGCTGAAATACCAGCAGAAAGCGAAGCAAATAAACCGGCGTGAGATGAACCTACCATTCTTACTGTAGAGGTAGAACAATTTTGCTCATGATCTGCATGAAGAATTAATAATTTATCCAAAGCATTTACTAATACAGGATTTTGTTCGTAATCCTCATTAGGTTGCTTAAACATCATATGTAAAATGTTCTCTACATACCCTAAGCTGGATTTTCCGTAATCCAATGGCAATCCATTTTTCTTACGCATAGTCCAAGCTACCAAAATTGGGAATTTCCCTAAAATCTTAACAATGGCATTATACATATCCTCTTCTGAATCTATATTTACAGATGATGGATTAAATGCGGTTAATGCACTGGTTAAAGAGGCCAATACACCCATTGGATGTGCTGATTTAGGAAAAGCGTCTAATATTTTTTTAACGTCATCATCTAAAACAGAATTCTTTTTGATATCTGAATGGAATTTTGCCAAACGCTCTGCATCTGGTAACTCTCCAAAAATCAATAAATAAGCCACCTCTAGAAAATCTGCCTTCTCAGCTAAATCTTCAATCGAGTAGCCTCTATATCTCAAAATCCCTTTTTCCCCATCAAGAAAGGTAATGGCACTTTCACAAGATCCTGTATTTTTAAAACCTGGATCTATAGTAGTAACACCTCCCGTGACACTTCTAAGGGTTTTTATATCAATTGCAGTCTCATTTTCGGTTCCTGTAATTAAAGGAAATTCATGTTTTTGACCGTTGATTTCTAAAGTAGCTTTATCTGACATCTATACTGTAGTTTTATTAGTTTATGAGAACTGCTAAGGTACAAAATTCGTGAAGACTTCTAAAGTGAATTTATAAGGTATTTAACACTTATAGCCCACTTTGAGGCTTCTATTTGCTCTAAAACAACTGTTCACATTTCAATAAAGCAAATGGTCTTCAATATCGTTTTATTGAATAGATAGTATACTTTTGCAAAAAATTTCAGCATGCGTTTTATAGTTTTCTTTCTTTTACTTTCATCTAGCTCTTGCTTTTCTCAAGTGATCAATGTGGAATCGCTTCGGAAATCTGCAGATTCTTCAAAATGGTCTGGATCGGCAAGTTTGGATGTATCGCTTATTAAAAACACAAATGACATCTTTAGAATAGCCAATAAGGCGCACATTCAATACAATGACAAAACCAACCTCTGGTTGTTTATCAATGATCTCAATTTTCAGAAAATAGAAGGAAACTCTTTGGTCAACCGTGGAACCCAACATTTACGATATAATCGAAAATTAGGAGAACGCTTAAAATGGGAAGTTTTTGGACAAGCTCAGTACGATGCGATTTCTGAAATTGATTTTAGAGGGTTACTAGGAACCGGACCAAGATTTAAACTGAGTCAATCAGACAACTACAGGTTCTATTTAGGCACCTTATTTATGTACGAGTATGAGGAGGCCTCCAACATTATTGAAGACAGGATTAGAAGAGATTTTAGAGCAAGTACCTATTTGTCCTTTAGCCTATATCCCTCTCCAACCATAAGTATTGTGAGCACCAGTTACTATCAACCACGATTAGATAAGTTTGGAGACTATAGATTGTCTAGCAACACCTCTGTTCTATTCACTATTTTAGACAATCTTGCATTTAAGGTAAACTTCAACTTCAATTATGATGCTTATCCAGTGAGTACAAACATCCCTAATACACAATATGAGTTGACCAATGGGATTTTGTATTCGTTTTAAAACTGAAAAAAAACACCATAAAAAAAGCAGTCGAAAAAATTAATTTTCCGACTGCTTTTTCAACATATTCACATACATCGCTTCTACCTTAGATCTTGCCCAAGGCGTGCGTCTTAAAAACTTAAGACTGGACTTTACAGAAGGGTCTTGGGTGAAGCAACGTATGTTGATTTGATGTCCCATATACTCCCAACCGTAATGTGCTTCTAGCTCTGTAACTATAGATTCTAAAGTCTTACCGTGAAGTGGATTATTCTTTTGGGTTTCCATTTTAGAACGTTAATAAACTCGTATTAATTTCTATTGGCGTTAGATTTTCTAGCATTTCGGCGATTAGACTTTTGCCCACCAGACGATTTTGAACTCGGTTTAGCGTTTCCACCTCGACCTTGTCCTCTATTTCTTCCGCCTTGACCTTGTTTGATTGGTTCTGTAGAGGCATTGGGATCTGGCTCAAAACCTTCTACAATTTCGACGTCAATACGTTCTCCTATCAATTTTTCAATTCCCGTTAAATAAGAGGTTTCATCTGCACTTACTAAAGATAATGCTTGACCGTCTGCCCCTGCTCTACCTGTTCTACCAATTCTGTGCACATAATCTTCGGAAATATTAGGCAATTCAAAATTGATGACATGAGGTAATAATGGAATGTCTAATCCACGAGCCGCAATATCTGTGGCAACTAATACGGTAACGCGACCATTTTTAAATCCGGCCAAAGCTTTTGTTCTCGCGCCTTGACTTTTATTACCATGAATGGCCGCGGCAGTAATACCAGAGCTAATCATTGTTTTAGTCAATTTATTAGCACCGTGTTTTGTGCGGGTAAAAACCAATACCTGTTTCCAATTTCCTTCGGAAATGAGCTTAATAATAAGTCCGGTCTTTTTGGCTTTTGCAACACGATACACCTTTTGACTAATAGCCTCTACTGTGGTGTTTTCTGGAGTTGCCTCAACATGCACGGGATGATTAAGAATCCCCTGTGCTAATTTTTTAATATCTTTTGAAAACGTGGCCGAAAACATCAAATTTTGACGTTTGCTTGGTAACATTTTCATGATGCGTTCAATATCCCTAAGGAAGCCCATATCTAACATACGGTCTGCTTCATCTAAAACGAAAAAGTCGATCTTAGATAGCGATAACTCGCCTTGGTTGGCCAAATCGATAAGTCGTCCTGGCGTAGCTACCAAAATATCAACGCCTTGACGTAATTTTGTAACTTGTGGATTTTGATTTACACCACCAAAAATAACGGCACTTCTTAAATCTAAAAATTCAGAATACTCTTTGACATTGGCAAATACCTGAGCTGCCAATTCTCGAGTTGGTGTTAAAATAAGAGCACGAACTGGTCGGTGTCTTAGTGTTTCTTTTTCTGCCAATAAGTGCAACATTGGGAGTGTAAAACCAGCGGTTTTACCTGTTCCTGTTTGTGCTGATGCTAAAACATCGTTACCTTCTAAAATTGGTGGAATTGCCTTTGCCTGAATAGGACTTGGCGTAGTGTATCCCTTTTTGCTAATAGCTTTTAGCAAGGCTTGGGATAAGCCTAATGATTGAAATGACATATATTGTGTTTAGGAAGCAAACACTAGTTATTAGGTCACTTCTTTTAAGTTCGTGCAAAGGTACGGCTAATTTCTTCGATAGCCTTTAAATCCCTGACTTTGTGGAATAAACTTAAAATCAAGGCCAAATTGATCGTTGAAAATTTAAAAACCATAGCTCGAATAAGCATAAACCTCTAGCGTTCTTCGCACTAAAAAAAAGCCCTCGATAATTTCGAGAGCTTTAATATATTACGCCTGTCCTGTTGGCCCGAAATTTAACGGAATCGGTGGCTGTTCGACTAAAACAATTCGAACAGCCAATCTAAGCATTGTAATTTTATGGTTCTTATCGATTACGCCTGTCCTGTTGGTCCGAAATTGAGTGGGATTGGCGGCTGTTCGTAATCTTTAATTTCACCATGAGCCTTTTCAAATCGATTGACATTGTCTCCTAAAGCTTTTAATAATCGCTTCGCATGTTGTGGTGTCAATATAATTCTAGACTTAACCTTACTTTTTGGTGTACCGGGCATGATACTTACAAAGTCAACAACAAACTCAGAAACTGAGTGGTTAATGATTGCTAAGTTAGAATAAGTGCCTTCTGCTATCTTTTCATCTAGCTCTATGTTTATTCCCTTTTTATTAGGTTTTTTCTCTTCTGCCATGTTTCATTTGTTTTAGTTTCCGAAGACCTGTCTACCGACAATTAGTAACGAAAATCCAATTAATATAATTTTTAAATAAAAAGTCCTACTGTAAAAGTAGGACTTTTCTATTATTTAAAAGAAGTTTAAACTCATCTTAAATTAAATTTGACTTTAGGTCTTCATTAGGCCTTTGGCTTTTAAAACCCAAGTCTCATTTAGTTAAAGTTCATCTCTTCTTTAGCTTTCATCATCTCATTGAATTCCTCCTTAGAACCTACAATGATGTTATCAAATTTTCTAACACCGGTTCCTGCTGGAATTCTATGACCAACAATAACATTCTCTTTCAAGCCTTCAAGATCATCTACTTTTGCATTTACAGCTGCCTCATTCAATACTTTAGTGGTTTCTTGGAAAGAAGCCGCAGATATAAATGATTTGGTCTGTAAGGACGCTCTAGTAATTCCTTGTAAGATAGGAGTTGCTGTAGCAGGTTGTGCATCTCTAGCAGTCACCAATGCTTTGTCTTCTCTTCTCAATACAGAGTTTTCATCTCTCAATTCTCTTGAGCTCAAAATCTGTCCAGGTTTTAAAGTTGTAGAGTCACCAGCATCTTCAACAACCTTCATTCCGAAAATCTTATCATTTTCTTCAATAAAGTCTGCTTTGTGTGCTAATTGATCTTCTAAGAAAATGGTATCACCAGAATCAATGATTCTAACTTTACGCATCATTTGTCTTACAACAACCTCAAAGTGCTTATCATTAATCTTTACCCCTTGTAATCGGTAGACTTCTTGAACTTCATTAACCAAGTACTGTTGTACAGCAGCAGGGCCTTTAATGTTCAAGATGTCATTTGGTGTGATAGAACCATCAGATAATGGCATACCTGCTTTAACGTAATCATTCTCTTGTACTAAGATTTGATTAGACAATTTTACCAAATATTTCTTGACTTCACCAAGTTTAGATTCAATAATGATCTCACGGTTACCTCTCTTGATTTTTCCGAAGGATACCACACCATCAATTTCACTAACTACAGCTGGATTAGATGGATTACGCGCCTCGAACAACTCCGTTACACGTGGAAGACCCCCTGTAATATCACCTGCTTTGGCAGACTTACGAGGTATCTTAACTAAAATCTTACCGACTTTAATTTTCTCACCATCATCAATCATCAAGTGAGCTCCAACTGGTAGGTTGTAAGAACGTATGGTTTCACCTTTAGCATCTTCAATATGAAGTGTTGGGATGAGTTTCTTGTTTCTAGATTCAGAAATTACTTTCTCTTGGAAACCTGTTTGTTCATCAATTTCCACTTGATACGTAACCCCTTGATCAATATTTTCATACTTCACCTTACCGGCAAATTCTGAAATAATCACACCGTTATATGGATCCCAAGCACAAATCACTTGACCTTTCTTCACTTTATCACCTGGTTCAACGTAGATGAATGATCCGTAAGGAATGTTGTTTGTACTTAAGGTAATGCCTGTTTTAGCATCTACCAATTTCAATTCTGAAGTTCTAGAGATGACCACGTCAACATCCTTACCTTCATTATCTTTAGTTTTAACGGTTTTTAAATCTTCGATTTCTGCAACCCCGTCAAACTTAACGGTTAATTTATTTTCTTCGGAAATGTTACCGGCAATACCACCCACGTGGAAAGTACGCAAGGTTAACTGGGTTCCTGGCTCACCAATAGATTGTGCTGCCACAACACCAACGGCTTCACCACGTTGTACCATTTTACCTGTCGCTAAATTACGACCGTAACATTTAGAACAAATTCCTTTTTTAGCTTCACAAGTTAATGGAGAACGCACTTCGATGGAATCTAATGCAGATTGACCGATACGTTTCGCAATAGGATCATAAATGTGACCACCAGCTTCTACCAATAGTTCTTCGGTAATTGGATCATAAACATCATTAAGTGACGTACGACCAACAATTCTTGCTTCTAAGGTTTCGATAATCTCTTCGTTTTTCTTCAAAGGATTTACCTCAATACCTCTTAATGTACCACAATCTTCACTGTATACAATAACATCTTGAGATACATCTACCAAACGACGGGTTAAGTAACCAGCATCGGCTGTTTTAAGGGCGGTATCGGCAAGACCTTTACGAGCACCGTGAGTAGAGATAAAGTATTCTAAAATTGAAAGACCTTCCTTAAAGTTAGATAGAATCGGGTTTTCAATAATCTCACCTCCACCTGCATTAGATTTCTTAGGCTTGGCCATCAAACCACGCATACCTGTTAACTGACGAATCTGTTCTTTAGATCCACGAGCTCCAGAGTCAAGCATCATAAACACTGAGTTAAACCCTTGTTGATCCTCACGGATACGTTTCATGGAAAGCTCAGTTAATTCAGCATTTGTAGACGTCCAGATATCAATAACTTGGTTATAACGTTCGTTATTGGTAATTAATCCCATGTTATAGTTGCCCATGATCCCTTCTACCAATGTATTGGCTTTATCGATCATGCTTTGTTTTTCAGCAGGGATAATAATATCACCTAAACTAAAAGACAAACCACCTTGGAAGGCAAACTTATATCCTAATGTTTTAATCTCATCTAAGAATTCTGCAGTTTCAGGAACGCTTGTCGCTTTCAAGATACCGTGAATAATTTCTCTCAAAGATTTTTTGGTCAATACGTCATTAATATAACCAGCAGCAGCAGGAACGGTTTCGTTAAACAATACACGTCCTACAGTGGTTTCTATAATTTGAGTAGTTAATACGCCTTCTTCATTAAAATCTTGAGTTCTTACCTTGATACCAGCGTTCAAATCTACTTTCTTCTCGTTGTAAGCAATTGTTACTTCTTCTGGAGAATAAAAAGTTAAATTTTCACCTTTAACGGTGTAATTTTCATCTGTTTTACGCAATTTGGTCATATAATATAATCCAAGAACCATATCCTGAGAAGGTACAGTTACTGGAGATCCATTTGCAGGATTCAATATATTATGAGAAGCCAACATCAATAATTGCGCTTCTAAAATTGCTTCTGGTCCAAGTGGTAAGTGCACCGCCATTTGATCACCATCAAAATCGGCATTAAAGGCTGTACATACTAATGGGTGTAATTGGATCGCTTTACCTTCAATTAATTTAGGTTGAAAAGCTTGAATACCCAATCTGTGCAAAGTAGGCGCACGGTTTAGCAATACTGGATGTCCTTTAAGAACGTTCTCCAAGATATCCCAAACCACAGGCTCTTTACGATCTATAATTTTCTTAGCAGATTTTACCGTTTTTACAATTCCTCTCTCTATCAGTTTTCTAATGATGAAAGGTTTGTAAAGTTCGGCAGCCATGTTTTTAGGCAATCCACATTCAAATAATTTTAATTCTGGTCCAACAACAATTACAGAACGTGCAGAATAATCAACACGCTTACCAAGTAAGTTTTGACGGAAACGTCCTTGCTTACCTTTAAGTGAATCTGATAATGATTTTAATGGTCTGTTAGAATCTGTTTTTACTGCGGAAGATTTACGTGTATTATCAAACAATGAATCTACAGATTCTTGTAACATACGTTTCTCATTACGCAAAATCACCTCAGGTGCTTTAATCTCAACCAATCGCTTTAAACGATTATTACGAATAATCACACGACGATAAAGATCATTTAAATCTGAAGTTGCAAAACGACCACCATCTAAAGGCACTAAAGGTCTTAATTCTGGCGGAATGATTGGAATAGCCTTCATGATCATCCATTCTGGCTTATTCTCACGATTAGCGTTAGAATCTCTAAAGGCTTCAACAACCTGTAGACGTTTTAAAGCTTCCGTTTTACGTTGTTTAGAGGTTTCTGTGTTTGCTTTGTGACGTAATTCAAACGATAATTCGTTCAAATCAATTCGCGCTAACAAATCAATTAAACACTCTGCACCCATTTTTGCAATAAACTTGTTTGGATCACTATCATCCAAATGTCTGTTTTCTTGCGGAAGGGTCTCCATGATATTTAGATACTCCTCTTCTGTTAAGAAGTCCATTTTTTGTAATGGCTCTCCTTCAATGTTTTTAGCATCACCAGGTTGAATGACCACATAACGTTCGTAATATATAATCATATCTAAACGCTTAGATGGTAACCCTAATAAATATCCTATTTTATTTGGTAAAGAACGGAAATACCAAATGTGCGCCACTGGCACCACCAAATTGATGTGGCCAACACGATCACGACGTACTTTCTTCTCTGTTACCTCTACACCACAACGGTCACAAACAATACCTTTGTAGCGAATTCTTTTATATTTACCACAAGCACATTCAAAATCCTTAACAGGACCAAAAATACGCTCACAGAACAAACCGTCACGTTCTGGTTTGTGTGTTCGATAATTAATAGTTTCTGGTTTTAAAACCTCACCACGAGATGCTGCCAAAACAGATTCTGGAGATGCTAAACCAATAGAAATCTTGTTGAATTTCTGTACTGTATTCTTATCTTGTCTTCTTGCCATTTTTCTATAGTCTTCAGTCTTCAATCTTCAGTAAGCAATACATGCTGCTTACTGAAGACTGCCTACTATTTTTATTCCTCTAATCTAATATCTAATCCTAATCCTTTCAATTCGTGCATAAGTACGTTGAAAGATTCAGGTAGTCCTGGTTCTGGCATTGGTTCACCTTTTACGATTGCTTCGTAAGTTTTGGCTCTACCAATAACGTCATCAGATTTCACGGTTAAGATCTCACGCAAAGTACTCGATGCGCCATAGGCCTCAAGTGCCCAAACCTCCATCTCACCAAAACGCTGTCCACCAAACTGAGCTTTACCACCCAATGGTTGTTGCGTAATCAATGAGTATGGCCCGATAGAACGCGCGTGCATCTTATCATCAATCATGTGACCTAGTTTGATCATGTAAATGACACCAACAGTTGCCGGTTGGTCAAAACGATCACCAGTTCCACCATCATAAAGGTAGGTATGACCAAATCTTGGCACGCCAGCTTCATCAGTAAACTCGTTGATTTGATCAAGTGTAGCACCATCAAAAATTGGTGTTGCATACGTACGACCTAGTTTTTGACCAGCCCAACCTAGAACAGTTTCATAGATTTGACCAATATTCATACGAGAAGGTACACCAAGAGGGTTCAATACAATATCAACAGGAGTTCCATCTTCTAAGAATGGCATGTCCTCTTGACGAACAATACGAGCAACAATACCTTTGTTACCGTGACGACCCGCCATTTTATCACCAACTTTAAGTTTACGTTTCTTAGCAACATAAACCTTAGCTAGTTTGATGATTCCCGCTGGTAACTCATCACCAACAGAAATTGTAAACTTCTCACGACGTAAAGAACCTTGAAGATCATTTTCTTTGATCTTGTAGTTGTGAATTAAATCTGCAACTAAAGAGTTTAAGTGATCATCTGTAGTCCAAGTACCAGAAGTTAAATGCGTATAATCATCAACTGCATTTAACATCTTAAGCGTGTACTTCTTCCCTTTAGGAATGATTTCCTCGCTAAGATCATTATAGATACCTTGAGCAGTTTTACCATTAACAAGTGCAAATAATTTATCGACTAAGACGTCTTTTAAATCATCAAACTTCTTGTAATAGATATTCTCTAATGCTTCAATATCCTCTTTATCTTTAGCTCTCTTACGTTTGTCTTTGATTGCTCTTGAGAATAATTTCTTCTCAATAACAACACCATGTAATGAAGGAGATGCTTTTAAAGATGCATCCTTAACATCACCAGCTTTATCACCAAAGATGGCACGTAATAATTTTTCTTCTGGAGTTGGATCAGATTCTCCTTTTGGAGTAATCTTACCAATAAGAATATCGCCTGGCTTAATTTCTGCACCAATACGAATCATACCGTTTTCATCTAAGTCTTTAGTAGCCTCTTCTGAAACGTTAGGAATATCATTAGTCAATTCTTCGTTACCTAATTTGGTATCTCTAACTTCTAATGAATATTCATCAATATGAATGGACGTGAAAATATCATCACGAACTACTTTTTCTGAAATTACAATCGCATCCTCAAAGTTGTAACCTTTCCATGGCATAAAGGCCACTTTCATGTTACGACCTAAAGCTAGCTCTCCTTTTTCAGTAGCATAACCTTCACAAAGTACTTGACCTCTTCTAACCTTGTCGCCTCTTGTAACAATTGGCTTTAAGTTAATAGACGTCCCTTGGTTGGTCTTTCTAAACTTAACTAAAGGATATGTTTTGGTATCACTTTCAAAGCTAACCATAGCAGCCTCTTCAGAACGCTCGTATTTTATAGTGATTTCATTAGCATCAACATATTCTACAACACCATCACCTTCTGCATTAATCAATACTCTAGAGTCTGAAGCAACTTGACGCTCTAAACCTGTACCTACAATTGGTGCTTGCGGACGTAACAATGGTACGGCCTGACGCATCATGTTTGAGCCCATCAAAGCACGGTTGGCATCATCATGTTCCAAGAATGGAATTAAGGATGCTGAGATTGAAGCAATTTGATTAGGCGCTACATCTGTATAATGTACATTAACAGGATCAATAACTGGGAAATCACCTTCTTGACGTGCAATAATTTTTTCCTCAAGAATTTTACCGTCATCGTCAACCTTAATGTTTGCTTGCGCAATCAACATGTCTTCCTCTTCCTCTGCACTTAAATAAACTGGCGCGTTCTTGATATCAACAACACCATTTTCTGCTTTTCTATAAGGTGTTTCAATGAAGCCCATTGGGTTTACCTTAGCAAAAACAGATAAAGATGAAATTAAACCAATGTTTGGACCCTCTGGAGTTTCAATAGGGCAAAGTCTTCCGTAGTGCGTATAGTGAACGTCACGTACCTCAAACCCTGCTCTTTCTCTTGACAAACCACCTGGTCCAAGAGCTGAAAGACGACGCTTGTGCGTGATCTCTGCCAAAGGATTGGTTTGGTCCATAAATTGAGATAATTGGTTGGTTCCAAAGAATGAGTTGATTACTGAAGACAAAGTCTTCGCGTTAATCAAATCGATTGGAGTAAAGACCTCGTTATCACGAACGTTCATACGCTCACGAATGGTACGGGCCATACGTGCCAAACCAACACCAAATTGAGATGATAATTGTTCTCCAACAGTTCTAACACGACGGTTAGACAAGTGATCGATATCATCAATCTCTGCCTTAGAGTTAATCAACTCAATTAAATATTTTATAATCGTTATGATATCTTCTTTGGTAAGCACTTGCTTATCCATACCGATATCCAACTGTAATTTCTTGTTCATTCTATAACGACCTACTTCACCTAAAGAGTAACGTTGGTCTGAAAAGAATAATTTGTCAATAATACCACGTGCAGTCTCCTCATCTGGCGGCTCAGCGTTACGTAATTGACGGTAAATATGTTCAACAGCCTCTTTTTCTGAGTTTGTTGGATCTTTTTGTAACGTATTGTGAATGATAGCATAATCACCCTGTTGTGCAGTTTCCTTATGCAACAGAATTGTTTTTACGCCAGCTTCAAGAATTTCTTCAATATTATCTTTGTCGATAACAGTATCACGATCTAAAACAATTTCATTACGCTCGATAGATACCACTTCTCCAGTATCTTCATCTACGAAATCCTCGTGCCATGTATTTAATACACGTGCAGCAAGCTTACGATCGATTACTTTTTTCAATCCAGATTTTGAAACCTTCACTTCTTCTGCAAGGTCAAAAATCTCTAGAATGTCTTTATCACGTTCAAAACCAATAGCTCTGAACAATGTAGTAACTGGTAATTTTTTCTTTCTATCAATGTAAGCATACATCACTTGGTTGATATCGGTAGCGAATTCTATCCAAGACCCTTTAAACGGGATAACTCTGGCAGAATATAATTTAGTACCGTTAGCATGAAATGATTGGCTAAAGAATACACCAGGCGAACGGTGTAACTGAGATACCACAACACGCTCTGCACCATTGATACAAAAAGTACCACTTGGTGTCATGTAAGGAATCGTTCCTAAATAGACATCTTGAACGATAGTTTCAAAATCCTCATGCTCAGGATCTGTACAATACAACTTTAATCTAGCCTTAAGAGGCACGCTGTAAGTAAGACCTCTTTCGATACACTCCTCTATAGAGTAGCGTGGAGGATCAATAAAATAATCCAAGAATTCCAATACAAATTGATTACGCGTATCTGTAATTGGGAAGTTTTCCATGAAGGTATTGTAGAGCCCTTCGTTTCCTCTTTCTTCTGATTTTGTCTCTAACTGGAAAAAATCCTGAAAGGATTTTATTTGGATATCCAAGAAGTCTGGATAATCCGTTTTGTTTATAATGGAAGAGAAATTTAATCTTTCAGCTGTATTTGCTAACATCGATGAACGAGATTTTGATTAAAAAATAATGAATTTATTTATGTACTTTTTATATACACAAAAGGGTTTAGGTCGTTCCGAGTAATTCGGAAGACCTAAACCATAATTTGTAGGTTAGTTAAGCTTATTTAAGCTCAACCTCTGCTCCAGCCTCTTCTAATTGAGCTTTAAGAGCTTCTGCTTCATCCTTAGCAATACCTTCCTTGATTGGAGATGGTGCGTCGTCAACTAAACCTTTTGCTTCTTTTAATCCTAAACCAGTTAATTCTTTAACTAATTTCACAACTGCAAGTTTAGAACCACCTGCTGCCTTAAGGATTACGTCAAATTCTGTTTGCTCTTCAGCAGCTTCGCCACCACCTTGAGCTGGACCCGCCATAGCTACTGCTGCAGCTGCTGGTTCAATTCCGTATTCGTCTTTTAAAATTGTAGCTAATTCGTTTACTTCTTTTACTGTTAAGTTAACTAATTGCTCTGCAAAGTCTTTTAAATCTGCCATTTTCTACCGTTTTAATAATTTGTAAATATAATTGTTTTAAGTGCGTACTTAATTGACTTATCCTTCTTTCTCGGATAAGGTTTTAATAATTCCAGCAAGTTTCCCACCACTTGATTTAAGTGCTGATATAACATTTTTAGCTGGTGATTGTAATAAGCCGATGATATCTCCAATAACTTCTTCTTTAGATTTGATATCAACCAACATATCTAATTGCTCATCACCAATGTAAATTGCCTCTTCAATAAAAGCTCCTTTAAGCAAAGGCTTATCAGATTTTTTACGAAAGTTTTTAATTACTTTAGCTGGAGCATTTCCAGTTTCAGAATACATTACTGAGGTATTACCCTTAAGTACTGATGGTAAGTTCCCGAAATCTTTTTCAGAAGCTTCCATAGCTTTAGACAATAATGTATTTTTAACTACGCTTAATTGCACATTTGCTTTGTAGCATGCGCGACGTAGGTCTGAAGTGTTTCCTGCATTTAATCCTGAAATATCCGCTAGATATATGTTTGGATTATCTGCTAATTGCGCAGTCAACTCTTCAATTACTTGTGATTTTTCTTCTCTTGTCATAATAATAAAGATTTAACTACTTAACTAAATTTTGGGTCTACTGCGATACTAGGGCTCATTGTACTAGACATGAAGATACTTTTCATATAAACACCCTTAGCCGCTGTAGGTTTCAATTTGTTTAAGGTGGTTAATAATTCCATCGCATTTTCCTGCAACTTGTCAGCACTAAAAGATGCTTTACCAATTGGAGCATGAACAATACCGGTTTTATCCACTTTAAAGTCAATTTTACCTGCTTTTACTTCTGCAACTGCTTTAGCCACATCCATAGTAACAGTACCTGTTTTTGGGTTAGGCATTAAACCTCTAGGGCCTAAAATTCTACCCAAAGGTCCCAATTTACCCATAATAGCTGGCATGGTAACGATAACGTCAACATCTGTCCAACCACCTTTAATTTTATCAAGATACTCGTCTAGTCCAACGTAATCAGCACCAGCTGCTTTAGCTTCCTCCTCTTTATCTGGAGTCACCAAAGCCAACACTTTCATGTCTTTACCTGTACCATGTGGAAGAGATACAACACCTCTTACCATTTGATTTGCTTTACGAGGATCTACACCTAATCTTACTGCTAAATCAACAGAAGCGTCAAACTTAGTGTAAGTGATATCCTTTAATAACGCTGAAGCCTCTTCAAGAGAATATAATTTATTCTTCTCTACTTTGGCTCTTGCCTCTTTTTGTTTTTTTGTAATTGCCATTTCAAAAATTTTTTAGTTAGGAGCTTCTCCGCCTCTAACTGTTATTCCCATTGATCTTGCAGTACCCGCTACCATTTTCATGGCTGCGTTAATGTTAAATGCATTTAAATCTTGCATTTTGTCCTCTGCGATAGCTTTCACTTGATCCCAAGTTACTTTTGCTATTTTCTTTCTGTTCGGTTCTCCAGATCCTTTTTTTACTTTGGCCGCTTCTAATAATTGTACTGCAGCCGGAGGTGTTTTAATAACGAAATCAAAGGATTTATCTTTGTAAACAGAAATAACAACAGGAAGTACCTTACCGGCCTTGTCCTGAGTTCTTGCGTTAAATTGCTTACAAAACTCCATGATATTAACTCCAGCAGCACCTAAAGCGGGTCCAACCGGTGGCGACGGATTCGCAGCACCTCCCCGAACTTGTAACTTAACTACTTTACCTAATTCTTTTGCCATTTTGAAAATTTTAGTTGTGCATGTCTTTTTAATGGAAGCAAAAAGACATACGCTCTATGTATGTAACAATTATTATACTTTATCTACTTGCATATAACTTAATTCCAATGGTGTTTTTCTTCCAAAAATCTTAACCATTACTTCAAGTTTACGCTTGTCTTCATTGATTTTTTCTACCGTACCGTCAAATCCGTTAAACGGTCCATCAATAACTTTTATAGTCTCACCAATGGTGTAAGGAATTGCAACATTAGCATCTGCATCTACAGTTAACTCATCTACCTTACCTAACATTCTATTGACCTCAGACTGTCTCAATGGCACAGGATCTCCACCTTTGGTTTCTCCTAAAAATCCGATAACATTTGTGATCGACTTAATTATGTGAGGAATTTCACCACTTAAATTAGCCTGAATCATAATGTAACCAGGAAAATAAACACGTTCTTTATTTATTTTCTTTCCATTTCTAATTTGGATGACCTTTTCAGTAGGCACTAGAACCTGATCAATAAAATCTTCTAAACTTAACCTAGTGATTTCATTCTCTATATAAGCTTTGATCTTATTCTCTTGACCGCTAACTGCTCTAACGACGTACCACTTCTTATTTACATTTGTCTCAGACATTGTCTAAAAATCTTTTTTGATTAATTACATCAAGTTGAAATACGCTTTTATCACTCTACTGAACACTGTATCAATTCCCCAAATAGCCAAGGAGAATATTATTGAAAACACAGCTACCAGAATTGTGAGGCGTTGTGCTTCTGGCCACGTTGGCCATGACACGTTATTCTTCAATTCATTAAAAGATTCCTTAACGTAATTTGCTAATCCAGCCATTTTATAACTATTTAAATAGATGTTTAAACTGAACCTAATGCTTTAGCTTAAACAATAATATCTTTTTTTTGTCGCACGGGTTGAGAGACTCGAACTCACGACACCTGGTTTTGGAGACCAGTGCTCTACCAACTGAGCTAAACCCGTATAATTGAGGTTTTCTAAAAAAAATCTCAACCATTTAATTTACATACTTCAGTATAAGTTATTCATAACAAATGAAGCAAGCAAACCCATAAATATAAATCAAGGCGTCACGCTTAGAAGCATGACACCTTAACTATATTATATTCTAAATACTTAGTCTAAAATCTCAGTAACCTGACCAGCACCTACAGTTCTACCACCTTCACGGATAGCGAAACGTAGACCAATGTTCATTGCAATTGGCTGAATCAATTCTACAGTAATAGTAAGGTTATCACCTGGCATTACCATTTCAACACCATCAGGAAGCATAATGTTTCCAGTTACGTCAGTTGTACGTACGTAAAACTGTGGACGGTAGTTATTATGGAATGGCGTGTGACGTCCACCTTCTTCTTTCTTAAGTACGTAAACCTCAGCTTTAAATTTAGAGTGTGGTGTTACTGAACCTGGTTTAGTAATAACCATACCTCTAGAGATTTGAGATTTCTCAATACCTCTTAAAAGAATACCTGCGTTATCTCCAGCTTCTCCTCTATCTAGGATTTGACGGAACATTTCAATACCAGTAATAGTAGAGTTTAATTTCTCTGCACCCATACCAATGATTTCAACAGGATCTCCTGTTTTAGCAACACCAGTTTCGATACGTCCTGTCGCAACAGTACCACGACCAGTAATAGAGAAAACATCTTCAATAGGCATCAAGAATGGCTTATCCATATCTCTCACTGGCTCTTCAATCCAGTTATCAACAGCTTCCATCAACTCCATAACAGTATCCACCCATTTTTGCTCACCGTTCAAAGCACCAAGTGCAGAACCAGCAATTACAGGGCCATTATCACCATCATATTCATAGAAAGACAATAAGTCTCTAATTTCCATTTCAACAAGCTCTAAAAGCTCTTCGTCATCAACCATATCCACTTTATTCATGAATACAACGATACGAGGAATACCAACCTGACGTCCTAAAAGGATGTGCTCACGAGTTTGTGGCATTGGACCATCAGTAGCAGCAACAACAAGAATAGCACCATCCATTTGAGCAGCACCAGTAACCATGTTTTTTACGTAATCCGCGTGACCAGGACAGTCAACGTGAGCGTAGTGACGGTTAGCAGTTGCATATTCAACGTGCGATGTATTAATTGTGATACCTCTTTCTTTTTCTTCCGGAGCGTTATCAATTTGATCAAATGATCTTGCTTCAGATAAACCTGCATCAGCTAATACTTTAGTAATAGCAGCAGTTAAAGTTGTTTTACCGTGATCTACGTGTCCAATAGTACCTATGTTAAGGTGCGGTTTTGAACGATCGAAAGTTGCCTTTGCCATGTTTTATTTATTTAATCTTAATTTATATTAGTGTTCAATTTCAATTCTAAGCGAAAAAAAAGAGCCAATGACGAGATTTGAACTCGTGACCTCTTCCTTACCAAGGAAACGCTCTACCCCTGAGCTACACCGGCTTATTGGTTACAGGTTTAGAGTTTAATTCTCAAGCGTCTAGATTGAAGGCATTAAACTCATTATTCTGAGCGGACAGCATCACTAGATGCTTAAATCCAGAGCTAAAGTGAGATTTAATGTAAATGCTTCACTTTTTGTTGAGCGAAAGACCGGGTTCGAACCGGCGACATTCAGCTTGGAAGGCTGACGCTCTACCAACTGAGCTACTTTCGCATTAATAAAGAATCAAGGATTCTTTGTTGGTTATTGTGGGGAGAGCAGGATTCGAACCTGCGAAGACGTAGTCAGCAGATTTACAGTCTGCCCTCGTTGGCCGCTTGAGTATCTCCCCAAAACTTATTTTCAATATTTCAAATTCAAACCTCAAAATCCTTCATTTGATTTTGATGTTTTAAAGAGCCGATGGAGGGACTCGAACCCACGACCTGCTGATTACAAATCAGCTGCTCTAGCCAGCTGAGCTACATCGGCTTTTAAACTTAATTTGTGAGCAAAAAAAGTCCGCTATTTCTAACGGACTGCAAATGTATAGATTTATTTAATTATTCAAAAGAAAATTTAAATTATTTTTCTTTAAATTTTATCTAAATGTGTGCTCTGAGCTTTTCTTTTCTTTTTTTCAATTGTCGCTCTAAAGAGGAAACCGCCATATCTGCGCCCTCTTCAAAGGTTTTGCACTGTTTTTTTACTACAAAACTATCACCAGGAACTTTTACTCTGGCCTCAAAAATTTTGTTCTCTTTGTCGCTAGTGTTTTCTACTTTTAAATAAACATCAGACTGTATGATCTTATCGTAAAACAAATCCAACTTGTCCATGCGCTTCTGCACGAAATCGATTAGCTTTTTATCTGCATTAAAATTCACAGATTGTGTGTTTACCTTCATAATCATTATTTTATTGGTTAGACAATATTAATTTTCACTTCTTGGATGCGCTTTAGCATAAACATTTTTAAGCTCGGCTATACTATTATGGGTATAGACTTGCGTTGCTGCCAAACTCGAATGGCCAAGAAGTTCTTTAACAGCATTTAAATTTGCGCCTTGATTAAGTAAGTGAGTCGCGAATGAGTGCCTCAATATATGCGGACTCTTCTTTACCTTAGAAGACACCTTACTAAAGTAATCATTTATAATTCTGTAAACAAGATTTTCATAAATTTTAACCCCCTTTTTTGTTAAAAGCAAATAGGTATGATCTTCCAAATGTTCTAAGTTCTTCCTGACGTTGATATAGTCCTTAACTGTATTTTGAACTGAAGGTATGAGCGGAATGATACGCTCTTTATTGCGCTTTCCTAATACTTTTAATGTTCCGTTGCTTTGATCTACATCATTGATTTTAAGATTTACCATTTCAATGCGCCTGATTCCTGTGGCGTAAAATAACTCAATCATTAATCGATTTCTTACACCTTCAAAATCGTTATCTACTTTAAGAAGTTCAAGTACTGTTTTCATTTCCTTTTCTGAAAATGGCACTTGTATTTTTTTATTGGTCTTAAGAACTTTATGCTTGCTTAACGGATTTATTTTAACGTCCCCGACCTTGAGCAAAAATTTATAATACGTATTCAACGAGGAAACTTTACGGTTGATGCTTCTATTAGAAATCCCAGCTTCTACCATACTCACAATCCATGACCTAATTTGAGAATAATTAGCCGTTTTGCAATCGTCTGTTTCATATTCCGAAGCAATAAATGCCGAAAACCCCTTAAGATCGTTGAGATAGGCTTTAAGAGTGAGCTCAGAATAGTTTTTTTCGAGTAGAAGATAATCTGAAAATGCTGCGATAGACATGTTGTTCAAGTATTGAACTTCCAAATTACAAACTTTTACCTATCTACGATACTTTAATCTTGAAAATAGAGAATGCTGTCAAGAAGAACACTACAGATAGTTTTTAGAAAATTGGACTGCTATAAACAAAAAATCCCGCTATTTCTAGCGGGATTTCTTTATCGATCTGTAAAGCTTAGATAGCTTCTTGGTCTCTTAAACCTTGAACATACTGTGCTTTTTGAACTTGTGCTCTCTTAACGATTGAAGGTTTAGTAAATTCCTTACGTGAATTTAAAGAACGCTTCACTCCCGTTTTATCAAACTTACGTTTGTAACGCTTTAGTGCTCGGTCTATATTTTCTCCTTCTTTAATTGGAATTATTAACATAGTGTCTTAACCTCCTCTCTTTTAGAATTTTTAAGGCTGCAAATATAAAAAGGAATTTAAATTTTCAAAACAAAAAATTAATATTTCGCTTTTAAATAAATTAATGCAAGTTGCACTGCGTTCCTTGAGACTGATTTTATTGCTTAAAAAGGGAAGCTCGTTTACTCAAATCCCTAATGAGCTGCTCATCTTCCTCACTTTCAAGAAGTACATTGTAGCTTTTCCAGAAGGCTTCGTCATAAGGCTTTGGTGAAAAAATATCAGCATCCCATGTTTTCTCCAATGCTGCGCTAATCTCCTCCTTATCCAATACAATTTCAGAAAATAATATTTCCTGAACTGTATAATAATAACGCTCTTCTTTATTGTAACGTTCCTTTTCTTCGTCGCTCACTTTTTGATCTGTCTTAAAACCTACATTGACCAGTTTTGGTGTTTCATAATAGATATAGTTGGGGTACATTTTATCATCATATTCTATATACGTGATCACTAACTTATGATTGACCGTAGTATCAAATAAGCGTTTACTTCTTACTTTTTGCGCGGGAGAGGCGGCTTCAAGCTCATATTCTATTTTTTTTATGGCATAATTATCATAATAAATATAGAGCCAGCCTTTAGCTTGATAGCCTTCATTAAAAATTCCTTTGGTGTCTAGACCTACGTAGTCTTCACCTTCGGAAATTTTAATTTTATAGAGCTTTCGGTCGTTATCCACCAAAATGGTATCGAGCTCAAAGTGATGTTTCTCTAGTACGTTTTCCCCAAATAATGCTTTAGAGTCCTGCGCATTTCTCACGAGATTCAATTTTCCTTGAAATAAATTTTGAAGACCATTGACCCGCTCATCGTTCCATTTTATAGACTTGATCAATTGGTCTTTGCTGAGTTGCCTTCTGTTGACATCTTTAGGCTTTAAGTTACTTCTTCTAGAGGTTTGATTGGTGTAAGACACGTAAGAAAAAATACTATCCACATCACGCAAATCGTAACTCTTACGATTTTGATCTACATTGATTTTTAAATAGTCGGCACTTTTTGAACCGTAACCAGAATCATAAACCGTAATTGCACTTTCGATAAGCCATTTAAACTCTAACTTATTACGCTCTTTATGTCTCAAGAACCCTTTTTGAATGTAAGCCGAATCTGGGAGATTTTCTGGCAGCCGCTCAATGGCCTTTAATACAATGTCATTTCCTGTTTTTGGGCGGGTTTCTGCCACAAGTACAATTTCATCTAAAGATGCAACGTCTTCTTCCAAATACACCTCAAAAGAATTGTCGAACTCATTAACGGGCACTTTATAACTTTTATACCCAATGGATGATACCACCAAAGTATCTTTCTCATAAGTCTCTGGTACCTGAAGCACAAATTTACCATCGGCATTACTGACTGTACCAATGGTGGTTTCTTGAACATAAATACTTGCACTTTCAATAGGCACAAGCGTTGAAAAGTCAACAATCTTATTTTTGATTTCAATTTGAGAAAAGGCAATGCTACTAAATAAAAATAAGGCAATACCGAAAATTCGTTTTATAAACAGATAAGTAGGGGTCATAGATTAGTGGTTTAATTGTAGGTTAATGATGTATTCTGGTCCAGATTACAGGGTTTAAATTTAAAAAACATCGAACTCAATATATGCAAAATACCCGAAACATAATGTTACGGGTATTTTATTTTGAATTATCAACGCTATCGTCAAGAACTATTTTAGAAAATTCTATGCGATTTTATCTAAAACGCTTACTGACTATCTATTCCGCTGGTTTGTAATCTTTATTATCAATCACCATTTTGGCGATAATTTTGTGGAATTTTCGCCAAAACGGCTACAGACTGCCTATGTCGCTGGTTTGTAGTCTTTGTTGTCAATCACCATTTTGGCGATAATTTCTCTCAAAATTTCAGAAGTGCCGCCACCAATAGGTCCTAATCTGCTATCTCTAGAGAGTCTAGCCAGCGGATATTCTTCCATATAACCATAACCTCCTAAAAATTGTAAACACTGATAGATAACTTCATCGGCCATTTTAGTACACTGCAACTTAGACATTGTAGCTTCTTTAACCACATACTCACCTTTATTCAATCTGTATGCTACAGAATAATTGAACTCCTTGCATATTTCCATTTCGGTATACAAATCAGCAACCTTATGGCGTAATGCCTGAAATTTATCAATTGTTCTTCCAAAAGCCTCTCTGGTTTTCATATAATCTAAGGCATACTCTAAAGCAAATTCTGCTCTAGCATGTGCATTAATTCCCATAATCAAACGTTCAAGTGCAAAATGCTGCATGATGTAAGGAAAGCCCATATTCTCTTCTCCCATCAAATTAGAAGCGGGAATAGTGACGTTATCAAATGCAATTTCACCAGTATCTGAAGCACGCCAACCCAATTTATCAAGCTTGGTAGCCGAGATCCCAGCGGTATCACGATCCATAATAAAAATGCTGATGCCTTTGTTCCCTAGTTCTGGAGATGTTTTAGCCGCAACTACTAAGTAATCGCTATAAACACCATTAGTAATAAAGGTTTTTGAACCATTTAAAACATAAGTATCTCCTTTTTTAACAGCAGTTGTTCTCATCCCTGCTACATCACTACCGCCAAAAGGCTCTGTGATACAAAGACAACCTATTTTCTCTCCTGCAATACTCGGCGTTAGATATTTTTCTTTAATGTCATGATCTCCTTCTTTATTAACATGCGTCATGGCTAAATAAGCGTGCGCCCAAATGGCTGCCGCAAATCCGCCAGAATTCACTTTTTGAAGTTCTTCTAAAAAAATAACGGTGTAAAAAAGGTCAAGTCCCAATCCGCCGTATTCTTCTGGATAAGCTAGGCCAAAAAAGCCCATTTCTCCAAATTTTTCCCAGATGAAGCGATCAATCTGTCCTGTTTTTTCCCATTTATCAATATGAGGAACGACCTCTTTCTGTAAGAAATCTTTTAAACTCTGTCTAAATAATTGATGTTCTTCGGTGAAGTACATACTGTTCATACCTTGCAATTTTTTGTTTTTAATCTATGGTCAAATATAACCTAATTATCTCTATTTTATCGAGAGGAAAGTCCTTAACTTTCTTTAAATCATCTATCGAAGAAAACCCTTCTCGCAAAATCCTGGCTTCTACAATATGATGCGCTATTTCATAATCAATGTACTTAATCGTCACCAACTGGTCAATGGTTGCGGTATTTAGATTAATCGTTTTTATAGGCGCACCGCTTTTAACCGTGAACTGCTCGAGAACACGCGCTATCACTTCTGGAGATAAGCCATATACTTCTTTAAGCTGAACGTCGGCAACAAAGCTGCCACCATTCTTTCTTCTATAATCTACAATGCGTTGGGATAGTTTTGCTCCAATACCATTTACAGCTCTCAGCTCATCTGCCGTTGCGGTATTTAAGTCTGTTTTTTGCTCAAATGTTTTCTGAATAGTGGGTTTTGAAAAGACGTTCTTATCGGTTGATTTGGGATTGGTCACCCACTCAGGAAACTTAAAATAAGGAGAAATTACATTTAATAAAGAATCTGACACCTGAGTTACACTTTGGAAGTCTTCGGCGGAGTTGACCCATTGATTTGTACTTCGGAATTGATGAAGTCTATCAATTTCAATCATGGTCATCCCTAACACATAACCTTTATAATCTGTAATATAATTGGGGTTAAATGGATAAAGTTTGGGTTGGGATGCTTCTTGCTTAATCAATTTCAAAGAATCGATTTCCGCTTGAAATTGATCTAACTGCTTTTGATCTACAGAGACGTTTTCCGAGGAAAAATCAATAAGCACATATCCCAATTGAAACAGAACGATGAGCAATAGCAATAAAAAAATCCCACTTCGTTGTTTTCTAGTAAACTGGAAGTGGGATTTCATTTATAATCATTTTTATTAAAGATGCTTGTTCAAATCTTCAGCACCTTCGTCCATAGCTTCTTTCTTAACATTGATTGCCTTATAGTATTTTTTCAACTCTCTGTTAATTATTGGGGATAACAAAACAACACCTATAATATTAGGAACGACCATTGCAAAAATCATCGCATCTGAGAAATTAATTACTGCTCCCAAACTAATTGAAGCACCAATTACTACAAAGATTAAGAATAATAATTTATAGACCAAATCGGTAATTTTTCCTTTTCCGAAAAGATAAATCCATCCTTGCATACCATAGTAAGACCAAGAAATCATGGTTGAGAAGGCAAATAAGATGACCGCAATGGTTAAAACAATTGAAAAGTGTGGTATGACCGAATCAAATGCTTGAGCGGTGATTTCCACCCCTTCTGTAATTTCTACACCATACTCCATGAAACCACCATCAAAATTTGTGATTACTATCACTAAAGCTGTCATTGTACAAATAACCACAGTATCCACAAAAGGTTCAAGTAAAGCTACAATACCTTCACTTGCTGGATATTTGGTTCTTACTGCCGAGTGTGCAATAGCTGCAGACCCTACCCCGGCCTCATTAGAAAACGCACCACGACGAATCCCTTGAATCATCACACCAACAAGTCCACCTGCAATGCCCAAACCAGAGAATGCTCCATGATAGATAAGTGCAAAGGCATCATCAATTAAGGAGAAATTAGCCCCTAGGATGATCAACGCTGCCAAGACATAGATTCCTGCCATAAAAGGCACTACTTTTTCTGTGACTTTAGCAATTCTCTTAATACCTCCAATGATAACGATAGCTACTAAAACAGCCATCACAAGTCCAAAGTACAAGCCTGCATTACCACCTTCTAGATCAAAAAGCTTTACAAACTGTGCAGCTGCTTGATTGGCCTGAAACATGTTTCCTCCACCGAAAGATCCACCGATTACAAAAATCGCAAATAATACGGCTAGGACTTTACCAAAGCCTCCCATGCCTTTATCTTTAAGCCCTTTGGTTAAATAATACATTGGCCCACCGTAAACGGTACCATCTTCTCCTACATCCCTATATTTAACACCAAGCGTACACTCTGCAAATTTTGAGGCCATCCCAAGAAGACCGGCAACAATCATCCAAAAGGTAGCACCAGGGCCACCAATAGATAAAGCTACGGCTACACCTGCAATGTTTCCTAAACCAACCGTTGCAGATAGCGCAGCAGTTAGTGCTTGAAAATGCGATACCTCACCGTCGGCACCATCATCTTTTATAGTCTCTATAATATTTTCTCCTTCGTTTGGTGTTGAATCCCCATATAATGTATCTGCACCGTGCTTCTCAATATCTTCATATTGCCCCCTCACCACTTTAATGGCGGTTCTAAAGCCAGTGATGTTAATAAATCTAAAATAGATGGTAAAAAATAAGGCGCCTCCAATCAATACGATGAGTACCCAAGGAATCTGGTAGGTCTCTGAAAATGGAATTTCGTAGAAAATAAGATCCACGAACCAGCCTGTATAATCTTTAAAGACTTGGTCTATTTTTTCTGATGTGGTCTCTTGAGCAAAGGTTAGTATTGGTAATAAAGCAGCAAACAATGAGAAAATATATTTCTTCATGTGAATTCTTAGTTTAGATAAGTTAGTTATGTTAATTTTTGATAAAGTTTACAAGATGCTAAAAAAAAATGAATTTATAAAAAATTCAATTGTTAAAAAGAAACCTTAAGACTAGATGTCATATATAGAATTAAGCTTTTGTATTTGTTCTGGCCTTCCTAAAACAATGATTTTAGAATTTGGTACTAGTCGTTGATCAGCTTCGGGATTAACGACATATTCACCATGTCCATCCTTAAATCCTATCACCGTACAGCCTGTTTTTCTTCGAAGATCCAAATCTTTGATCGTTTTGATTTCCGAAGCATTATAGAGTTTCTCGATTGAAATCTCTTCGATATTAATATTAGATTTTCCAACTATAGAAAGATTATCTATAAACTCAATTAAATCTGGAACCACCACTAAAGAGGCCATGTGATCTCCACCAATACGGTCTGGCAGGATGACGTTATTGGCTCCGGCAAGTTTTAATTTTTGATAAGAGGTTTCCTGGGATGCACGACTTATGATGCACAACTTAGCATTGATCTGTCTCGCAGAGAGCACCACAAAAAGGTTATCTGCATCATTTGGGAGCGCACAAATAAGTGTCGTGGCACGAGCAATCCCAGCCTGCACCAATATCTCGTCTTCGTTAGCATTGCCAAATACAAAAGGCACCTCATCTGTTTGAAACTTATCGATGACATCACGGTCTCTTTCAATCACCACAAAAGGCTTGTTATAAGCCAATAGCTTTTTTGCAGCCTGTTTGCCGTTTCTCCCATAACCGCATATAATAATGTGTCCTGAAAAAGCATCTATTTTCTTTTGCATTTTTTTCTGTTTTAATTCCTCTAAATCATTCTTGCTTAAAATATATTCTGTGATGACGGTAATGGCGTAACCCAAAATGACGACACTCGCTAGAATCAAAAATATCGTGAATATTTTGGACTGGTCATCTAATGGTTGTACTTCACCAAAACCTACGGTGGTAATGGTGATGACCGTCATATAAATGGCATCTACCCAACTATAATCTGACATGATTTTAAAACCTAAAACCCCTATAAATAAGAGCATGCACAGTAAAAATACTGCGGTATAGATTCTAACCCTAAAAAATTTTATTAACGGATTCATAGTTTAAAGGTCAAACACAGAGGTTCTCTTAGTGTAAACAATGTCTTTGATGCGCATCCAGAATGCGAAAAACAAATAGAGTGCAAAACCAAATCCTAAAGTCGCAAAGGTGAGGTACATAAAAGATGTACGTACCACTTTTGCTCGTATCCCGAGTCGATCTGCAATACGTTGACAAACGTAATACCCACGCTTTTGGAAGTAATATAAGATGCGATAAAAAAAATTCATCCCGCAATTTAGCGTTTAGATTAATGCTTTAAAAACTTATTTGCCCAAAAGTGAATTGCCTATAGCACATTGCAAACAGCGATTTTTATCACAATATTCTGATTTTAATTGAATAAGCGCCTGACTATCCAAGGCACTATCAGTCTTTACTTTTAGACGCTCAAAGCCTTTAGTGATTCCATTCACCTCGGGCTTAATTTGGCCCATAAGCTCTGAAATCTCATCTCCTAAGCCCATACCTTGATGTTTAGCGTAACAAAACTTAAGCGGTAAGATGGTGTTGATGAGTATCAAATCTACAAAAGCTGTTGTCAATCTTTTTTCGGAAGTTTTGGAGATTTTATCAAAAGTATAATGTGACTTCCAAAAATTAGAAGTCCCTACCCGAAACACCTTATAGAACTCTTCTACCGAATTAATTTCAATCACTTTTGAGAACAAATTTGGCTCTTGAGCATAGAGAGTTGCCAATTGCGACAACCTAATGGTTGGAAAATTTGGAGGTCTTAGTCTAAAAAACTGCAGTGGGGTGAGATGGGTATTCTCTAACTGAAATTTCTGGCTTAAAAACTCATAATTACTTTTAAGCATGTGATAGTAAGGCTCACTATTTGGAGTATCTAATAATCCTGATTGACCGAAGAGCAAACTTTCCAACTGCTCTTGGTTAGATTGTACTTTTCTAATTACTGAAAAATCAATGGAATTAGCGATGCTCAAAAAGGCCTCTCCATTTACTTTAAGCCCAAAACTTTTAGTCAGCATTTTAAACAAAACCGCCTCCCAGTCATTTTTTGATTGCTTCAATAGCTCCTCTATTAATTTTGACTTTCGCTCAAGACGTTCAATAAACAAGCGTTGCAACCAATTAGAAACAACAAAATTATCAATGTCCTGAATATCGGCTTCACAATTAATCCACTTATGACCTTTAGAAAATAGACGATCATAATTAGCAAGAACTTGGGGATTAATCACGTTTTTCAGCTCAAGAGTAGGAATCACCGTATTATTTTTTCTGAAAACATCGGTATCATGCTCATGTACCACGTGTAAGATAACATTATCATATGCCACGTCCTGCTCATGATTGTGTACATACCAATCACTGGACTTGATATGAATTTCTACGTTTCCCGCCCATAACTGATTTCCGATTTTGAGTTGCGCATTGAAAAAATCTGGACCAGAATTAAAATTATGTCGCCCCACTGAAATGATTTCAACCACCTCGTCTTGGGTGGTCCTTAAACTTAATACATCAAGTTTTTTATGTTTCCAGATATAGTGCAGCACATCTTCTTGCATATCTAAATGTACTGAAAAGTTTAAAGCGAAGATACTTAAAGCTTTAACTTATATTTTAGAATCTAATTAACGTGGCATTTGTATCTTATAAGAAAAACAAATGAAGACTATAATTACAGTGATTCTTATGTCTATGAGCACTACCCTTACTATTTTTGATTTCAATAACAACAGTGACATCTCTAATTGGAAAATTGTTGACGATGTGGTCATGGGAGGTCGCTCTAACGGAAATTTTAAAATTAATAAAGAGGGTTATGGCGAATTTAGCGGTAAGATCTCTTTAGAAAACAATGGCGGTTTCTCTTCGTTACAACACCAAATGAAGACACTCCAAGTTGCCGCCTACTCCAAAGCTGTTTTGAGGATTAAGGGAGATGGAAAGACATATCAGTTTCGAGTAAAAAATAGCGTGAATGACAATGCTTCTTATGTTTATGAATTTAAAACAACAGAAGACTGGATGACTATAGAAGTCCCTTTTAAAGACATGGCTCCACAATTTAGAGGCAGAAAATTAGACCAACCTCACTATCAAGGTAAAACCATGCAACAGATTACGTTTTTGGTTGGTAATAAAAAAGAAGAAACCTTTAAATTACTCATAGACCATATTGAGCTAAAGTAGTAAGCTTTGCTTAATCAATGTATCCTTTTTCTCGCATCCAATCATTATTGAACATCTTACCTACATAACGGCTGCCATGATCATGGAACAATACGACCACAACGTCATCTTTTGTAAAATGCTCTTTTAATTGCAACACCCCTTTAATAGCTGCACCTGCGCTATTACCTAAAAACATGCCTTCTTCCCTAGCCAATAACTGCGTATATACAGCCGCGTCTTTATCGGTTACTTTTGTAAACCCATCAATCAAATCAAAATTGACATTTAGAGGCAAAATATCTTCACCAATCCCTTCGGTTACATATGGGTAGATTTCCTTTTCATCAAAAATGCCGGTTTCGTGATACTTCTTAAATACCGAACCATAAGTATCTACTCCCCAAATCTTCACGTTGGGGTTTTTCATTTTAAGATAACTCGCAACTCCAGAAATCGTACCACCAGTACCAACACCTACCACAAAATGGGTAATCTTACCGTCGGTCTGTTCCCAAATCTCTGGACCTGTACTTTCAAAATGTGCCTTGCAGTTACTAGGATTATCGTATTGGTTGACGTACCAAGAGTTTGGCGTTTCATCTCCCAAACGTTTGGATACAGAGTAATAACTTCTTGGGTCTGTTGGCTCTACATCTGTAGGGCAAACGACAACCTCAGCTCCAACGGCACGTAGAATGTCCATCTTCTCTTTAGATTGTTTATCGCTCATCACAAAAATACATTTGTAGCCTTTTACAATAGCTGCTAGTGCTAAACCCATTCCCGTGTTTCCTGAGGTGCCTTCAATAATGGTTCCGCCAGGTTGTAAACGCCCGTCGGCCTCTGCATCCTCTACCATTTTGAGCGCCATACGGTCTTTTACAGAGTTACCAGGATTAAAGGTCTCATATTTTGAAAGTACCAAGCATGGTAGATCCTTAGTTAATTTATTGAGCTTTACCAAGGGTGTGTTACCAATGGTTTCTAATATATTTTCGGCGTAGGTCATCTTACAAATCGCGTTAGTTTAAACTAAACAGTTTTAGTTGAAATTACTCTTGCAAAAATACTTAAAACCTAAAGTTTGGACTATAAAATGTGAAAATTTTCGAGTTGTTGCGTTAGGGATGGCAGCGGCATCCTTTTTTATGGCAAATGGAACGTAGCGACATTTGCCATAAAAAAGATAAAGCGAACAGCCCGACCTTTCAGCACAGGGAAGTGATGAAGGGTAACGCCCAAAACGCAATACTAAATCTACTTAAAGCGCATGGCCTTTACTGGAGAAATTTTGGTAATGATGTATGACGGAATCAACATCATTAACATACACGCTACAAACGTGCCAACATTGAGCAGCAGAATATAGTCTAAGCCAATATGAACAGGAATCACGGAGACGTAGTATTGTTCTGGGTCTGGGAACTTGAGCAATTCAAAAACCTGTTGGGCCAATAGCAGGGAGAGGCCAATGAGATTACCCCAAAACATCCCTAGACCAATCAAATACGTAGCGTTGTATAAAAACATTTTACGAATGCTCCAATTATTACTTCCCAAGGCTTTTAAGATGCCTATCATTTGAGTACGTTCTAAAATAAGCACCAATAATGCCGTAATCATGTTGATGCCTGCCACAATAATCATGATCGCGATAATGCCGTAGGTATTGTTGTCAAAAATCTTGATCCACTCGAAGGTGGTATAAAATTTTTCTTCGATATTTTGAGTGTTCAGTAAGGAAGGTATCGCGTTTCTAATTTCGGTTTCCTTTTCTCTTAATTTGCTGAAATCATCAAGAAAGATTTCAAAATTACCAATTTGATCAGCTTCCCAACGGTTCATTCGCTTGATGTGGGCAATATCGCCCACCATAAAGGTCTTGTCTATTTCTTGAAAACCTGAATTAAAAATACCTACGATCTTAAACTGTCTTTGAAAAGGAATTTCTTCAATACTCTCTTTACCAAAAACCGTTTGAAACGTATCCCCTAACTTAAACTGAAGACGGTTGGCTAAGTAACTTGAGATCACAACCTCATTGCTGGTATTGTCTTTAGAAAACTTGGGAACAGTACCTTCCACTAAAAAATCTTTAACGTAGCTCCAATCATAATGTGCACCAACGCCTTTAAGAACTATGCCCTCAAAATCGGTTTCGGTTCTAATCACGCCAAACTTTGTGGCTACTGACTGAATATGCTTAACACCTTCTACCGAGTTAAACTGCGGATAAAAATCTTGATTGGTCGAAATGGGCACCAGAGATTCATTGGACACATTCCCATCGTAATTAGAAATTGTAATGTGCCCGTTAAACGCCACGACTTTTTCCCTAACCTTTTTTTGAAGACCGAGTCCCGTTGCTATGGCAATAAGCATCACGATCATACCAATAGCAATTGCTGTAATCCCGATTTTTATAATCGGTGCCGAAACACTACTTTTATACGTTTTGCTGCCAATAATACGTTTGGCTATAAAAAACTCGTAATTCAAAATTTAAATATGCGTTTATTGATGTTCAAAAATAGGCTTTTCCCCGTAATTTCAACTTTTGTAATCCTATTGATTTCCTGCGGTAACAATACAGCATCCAAGAGCGGTCTTTCTGAAGATCATCTAGCAGTCATATCAAAAGACAAGCCTCCTTTAAAAAAGGACATTGTTGTTGGTGCCAATAGAACCGAAATGTACCTGCCAATTTTAAAAGGCCAGCGCGTTGGTATTGTAGCCAACCAAACTACGGTGATTTTTCATGATAAAATCAAAGAAAAATCTCATGACAATGGAAGTCAAGACAAGACACAAGAGTTTACGCATTTAGTAGACTCTTTATTGGCATTAGATATCGATATTAAAGCGGTATTTGCTCCTGAGCATGGCTTTAGAGGTACTGCAGACGCTGGAGAAAGCATTAAAGACGGAGTAGACGTCAAAACTAATTTACCCATTATTTCTCTCTACGGAAATAATAAAAAACCAAAACCCGAGCAATTAAAAAACATTGATATCATGATTTTTGATATTCAAGATGTTGGTGCCCGATTTTACACCTATATCTCCAGCTTGCATTATGTGATGGAAGCTTGTGCCGAAGCCAACATTCCCCTACTTATTTTAGACAGACCAAATCCAAACGGACATTTTGTGGATGGTCCCATATTGGAAAAAGAACACAAGAGTTTTGTAGGCATGCACCCTATACCTATTGTTCACGGTATGACCATTGCTGAATATGCACAAATGATCAATGGAGAACAATGGCTGCTTAACGGTGTGAGCTGTAAACTTTCAATTATTGATATGCAACATTACAACCACAATTTATCGTATAGTTTACCAATTAACCCCTCTCCTAACTTGCCTAATGACCAGGCCATAAACCTTTATCCTAGTCTTTGTTTCTTTGAAGGTACAAATGTGAGTGCGGGAAGAGGAACCCCTACACAGTTTCAAGTTTATGGAAGTCCTTATTTGAATAAAAACGTTTATAACTTCAAATTTACCCCTACGCCTAACTTAGGCGCTAAACATCCAAAATATAATGGACAACTCTGTTTTGGAGAAAATTTGACAAAGACGGATCGGTTAGAATCTTTAAGATTAAGTTACCTCATTAAAGCTTACAACAACAGTGTTGATCAAGCATCGTTTTTTAATGATTTCTTCACCAAATTGGCAGGAACCAAAAAATTGAGGCAACAAATTGAGCAAGGACTTTCTGAAAAAGATATTAAGGCTTCTTGGCAGGCTGGTCTAACAGATTTTAAGCAGAAAAGAGCCGCTTATTTACTTTACGATTAATGTGCTAATCGTAAGGTTTTCCGTTAGGTCTTAGGTGCGTACTACGATATTCTTCTCTAGTTTGCACATGATCTCTCTTCAAGTTTGAAAGGTTGTAGGAATATATGCCCTCTTCTTCTAAGTACGTGCTTTTCGCTTTACTGTTGAAACGCACATTGCTTTTAGAATAGTCACTCTCTACGTTTCCATTACGCTTCACCGAGTGGTCCTTATTACCTTCTGAATCATCAATGATACTAGGACCATTAGAGGCAAAGGCCATATCTACATTGTTAGGAATATCAGATTTTAAACTCACCTCGTTAGATAGCTCATCTGCAGATTCAGCGTCCATACTTGAGGCTAAGGCCTGTATGGTATTTTCAAACTTAGATTTTCGGTTTATTCTAAAAACAATGATCTTATCGGTTTGATAAAACATGACACTATAGCTCCCCAAAGGTAATTCTTGCAAAGAAATCTTTCCTTCGGTAACCGCGGGTTTGAAATAAAACGTTTTTTGAAAATTTTCGTTGAAAAAGTCAATTTTACTAAACAACTTATCGTTTTTGAGAACTAAAGAATCTCTTGAAACTGATAAATCCTGTTTTAGCCCTTCTGCCAAGGTGTTGACATTTTTCTCAAGTTCATTATAGGTCACCTCTCTCTGTGCAATGCCTTTGGCACTACAGCAACATAAAACAACAAGTAAGACTAGAAGTCGCATGGGGTTTAGGTTAAAAGGAGAACTATAAAACATGATTTGGGGGCATTTTAAAGTCTACTATACGCTAAAATACGAGTGTAATGCGTAGAAAACAAATATTTTAGCTTAAATCATGACTATCACCGATGAAGCAACAAAGCAGAACTATTACAAAACCCATTGATATTCAACATATAAGATGGCAATGCTCTTTTTAAAGTGAGGTCATACCTTTATAATGCTCTAAAACTCGATCTGGATAATCTGAAATAATACCATCAACCTTCCACTCTATCATTAGGTTAATATCTTCTGTAGCATTGACCGTCCAAGGAATTACCTTAAATCCCTGCTTCTGCAAGTCTGATACCTGAATTGCATCAATGAGTTCAAAATACGGACTTATGATCTCTGGTTTAAAGGACAATTCTTTAAGTTTTGATGTAATCGATTCATTTTCATCAACCAATAAAGCCGTTTTAATGCCGGTATTTTGATGGTGAATTGCTTCTAGGGCACGAAGGTCAAAAGATTGAAGCGTCGTTCTATTCACAATCGCTTTTTTTGAAATAAGAGCAATCACCAATCTTACATATTCTGAAACTTCTGGGGTATAAACCTTGTCGTATTCTTGTGAACTTTTAATTTCGATATTGTAATGGATCTGATGTTCTGAAGCGCTTTCAGCCATGTCGATGACTTCAGATAATAAGGGCTTCGCCACCTTTATTTTTTTCTGATCCAGAAATCGAGGATGTGGCTTACTTCCACAGTCGTATAATTTGATGCTATCATAAGGCATGCTGTACAAATTATATGACATTTCATCAGCTTCTGAAATCTTATTTCCGAAGAGATCTAGAGCAATCTCATGATTCATAAATGGTTCGTGAGACACAGCAATCTCCATATCCTTTGAGACCACAACATCAAGTTCTAAGGTTGTGACTCCAAGATCTATGGCTTTTTGAAAGGCTGGTATCGAGTTTTCGGGTAATAGGCCTCTGCAGCCGCGGTGTCCTTGAATATCCATATTATTGTTAGTGTTACATGCCATACAAAACAGAAGGCTTATCATGAGTAGACATTTCATGAATCTAGATGGTTAAAAGTGGTTGGCTTCCGGTACTTATGAAAAGGCTGCTTCAATAAATCTCCTATTTTTCCATTAGCCACTTCATCTGGAAATGTATCTACGCCATACACAATGGTCTCTCGGTCCAGGGACATGAATGTCCCAAAGAGCCGATCCCAAATAGAAAAGATATTTCCGTAGTTAGAATCTGTATAAGGCAAAACATAATGGTGGTGGACTTTGTGCATGTCTGGTGACACTAAAACATAACTCAGGGCTTGATCTAATTTTTTAGGCAATTTAATATTGGCATGCGTAAATTGAGTGGCAACTAAAGACAAAGATTGATATAAAAACACAATGGCAATTGGCGTACCAACTATAAAAACACCTGCTAATGTAAATGCAAACCGAATGATGCTCTCTAAAGGATGGTGACGGTTAGCGGTTGTAGTATCTACGTTATGATCGGTATGGTGCACCAAATGCACCATCCAAAGTGGTTTGACTTTATGCTCTACATAATGAGCCAAATAGGCCCCAAAGAAATCCAATAATAGAACGCCCAACAGCACATAGGCCCAAAGCGGTAAATTAGGAATCCAGTTAATAATTCCAAATTCGGAAGCCTTTACCCAATCCGCAGTTTTCACCAGTAAGAAGGCTAAAGAAAAGTTGACAACAATGGTGGTTAGGGTAAAAAAGATATTTGGTAAAGCATGTTGCCATTTCTTATAAGTAAAGTTGAATAATGGTAATGTGCCTTCCAATACCCAAAAAAAAGTAAGCCCTCCAACCAGAATGAGACTTCTGTGAAGCGATGGGATGGTTTCAAAGTAATTGATGAGCGTTTCCAAAGTATTTTTTTATAAATATAAGCAAAGTTGATGGCTTTCTTAAACACCACACCTCAATAGGTTATAAGCTAAAATACCTAATTTTGATTGATATTGACTATCATTTGTGCCTTTTGGATGTTAAGAGACCCTACCTTTTCTTTCCACTCGGCCATCCCCTCTTGATCATCTAATAATTGATAAGCCGCGTAGTATAAGAATGCTATCATAGAAACATTGGTCTCCTCAATTTCTGTCTCTTCAAGTCTATTCAATTTTCGAAGCACCTTTCTTGGCCGATTAGAAATTAGAAATGATTTCAGTTCCAATAAATCAGTACGCTGTGCTAAGATTGGCTCATTCTCAAGCGAATTATTAACGAGATAAACTCTGGCGTTTTTCAAATAAATTTTAGAGAGATTGAGTATATCATCTCTAACTGGCTGATTATTAAAAATAGCAAAATCCATATATCTAGATGCCAAAAAATAGGCACTGTAAAAATCTTTCTCTTTACTGTAGTTCGTGAGTTCCTGTTTTAAATATGAGGTGTTCAAAGCATATCTTTCAATAATATCATTAAGATAGAGATAGGACCCAAAATTTCCATTTTTATTGATAATGGTCCCGGCGGGATCCAAAATCTTCACAAAATCATCATTAAAGCGCTCAATATAACTTATGTTCCTCTTTCCTTTAATGTCTTTATATAACTCCAAATATTGATTTTCACTGACCACCACAGGCACAAAATACTCCCACAAAATGGTATTAATCGTTTCATTTCCAAAGAGATTATCAGAAGCAAAACTTTTACCGGTTTCATCTTTAAAAATTACAGGTAATGGATAGTACGTGGCTTCCTCCCACATCATAAACACCATCTTATTTTGAGTTAAGGCCAAGCGTTTGGCAATATCTAGACTTGTCATCCACTCTTGAGCCATTGAGCTCGAGAAGGGCATACAGATCAACAAAACTATTATAAGATATCTCTTCATTTTCTGTTGGGTTTATAAATTTATTCTACGCTTCATCTCTTCAACAATATTGTAAGCGGCAGGACAAATGGCCACATTCTTGATGGTTAGATTTGAAATCTGCTGAAACTTTTTTCTATCGGTATGTGGAAATTCTCTACATGCCTTTGGTCGCACCTCATAGATGGAGCAATAATTATCTGCTCCCAAAAAGGCACAAGGGACCTCCTGAAGCACATAATCCTTATCCTCATCAACTCTTAAATAAGTATCTATAAATTGTTGCGGTCTTAATTTAAAAAACTTCGCTATTCGTTCAATATCCTTATCGGTAAATAGAGGTCCGGTGGTTTTACAGCAATTGGCACATTCTAAACAATCGGTACGTTCAAATTCGGCTTCATGTAGTTCCTGCATGGTATAATCCAAATGCTTGGGTGGCTTCTTTTTTAGTTTTGCAAAAAAAGCTTTATTTTCCTTGTGCTTGTCTTTAGCAAGCTGCGGCAATTGTTCTAAATTAGGGTCGACACTCACAATCTATGTTTTGTTTTACAAAAATAACGAAAGAACAAGTACTTAAGAACGCGATATAAATCTGAAATTATTTTATTTTCGCTATCGCGGAAACGTAAGGCCTTAAAATTTCAAGGCATTAACAGCTCATATTCTCTTATGAAAGATCTTTTTGGAACTGCTTTGCTCGATTATTTCAACAATAATTATACCGAAGATTTGGTGACTTCTACCAATATTTCTGGCGAAGATGATTTGCCCTTACCTTATCTTTTCCGAAGTTATTCTGAAATGCCTAAACTCGAACAGCGAGCGCTCAATATGGCAAAAGGTGATGTACTAGATGTTGGTTGCGGTGCCGGAAGCCATAGCCTGTACCTACAAAACCAAGGCCTCTCAGTAAAAGCCATTGATATCTCAAAAGGTGCTGTTGAAGTTTCTAAACAACGTGGTGTAAAGCATGTGGAGCACAAAGACCTTTTAGAAGAAACTAAGACCTTTGACACCATACTACTGCTTATGAATGGTACGGGCATATTTCAAGAACTGTCTGAAGTCTCAAAATATCTCAAACATTTAAAATCGCTTTTAAAATCTCACGGTCAACTTTTGATTGATTCCTCAGATATTGAGTACATGTATGAGGATGATGACGGCGGACTCTGGATAGACACCAATGCTAATTATTATGGTGAGCTCGACTATTTTCTAAGTTATAAAGATCAAGAGGAAGACCCTATGAAATGGCTCTATCTTGATTTTGAAAAATTACAACTAGCCTGTGAAACCTTAGGATTAACCTGCGAGAAAGTAATGGATGGCGAGCATTTTGATTACTTGGCAAGAATCACTGTCAATAATTAAGCTATTTTACGTAAAGGCACAGATTGGTCCTGTCTCATCCTAATTAAGACTATTGCGGTTCACCTCCAACGTAAGTTCCTTGTACTTTGGTAGATGGCACTTGATGGATATCAACGGACATGATATCCTTATCTAAAATCACAAAATCAGCAAACTTACCAACCTCAATACTTCCTTTTTCCTGTTCTTCAAAATTGGAATAGGCTGCCCAGATCGTCATCCCTTTTAAAGCTTCTTCTCTACTTAAACTGTTGTCCTTTTGAAATCCATCTTTAGGAAATTGTTTTAAATCTTGTCGTGCCACGGCGGCATAAAAGGTTAAAAACGGATTGACCTGCTCCACAGGAAAATCGGTACCCAAGGCTACTTTTCCATAAACATCCAAAAGCTGTTTATAGGCATAAGCACTTTCAATTCGCTCTTCGCCCAAACGATCTTCGGCCCAATACATATCACTTGTAGCGTGTGTAGGCTGGATGGATGGCAACACATTTTTAAATAGCTCAAAATCATTTGGAGAAACCACTTGTGCGTGCTCAATACGCCAACGTCTATCTGTCTTGCCGTTTAGCACCTTCTCATAGGTCTTAAGCACTTGGTGGTTTGAAGAATCACCAATAGCATGTGTATTCATCTGAAACTCTGAATTGGCGATACGCTTAGCGCCTTCTTCTAATGTTTTTAGAGACATTACAGGAATGCCGTGCGCGTTTGGTTGATCAGTATACGGCTCTCTAAGCAATGCGCCACGAGAACCTAACGCTCCATCTGCGTAAAACTTAAAAGAACGCACGTTCAATCGGTCTGTTTTATAGGTGCCCTTGTTAAGGTAGTAATCTAAATTTGAGGCAATCCCTGGCACCATCATATACAATCTTATTTTTAGGTCTCCAGATTGCTGTAAACTATCGATAAGCTCAATAGTTTCTATCCATGGCGATGTAAAGATGTCTGGTCCCGCATCAGAAAGGGATGTGAGCCCATTATCAAAACATATGCTTTGCGCTTTTAGCAATGCATCTATAGTTTGTGCTTTACTCGGTTTTGGCCAATGGTCCATCACGAGCTGCTCAGCATTATCTACTAAAATACCGGTGAGCTTTCCATCTTTCACTTCAACCTCTCCGCCATCTATTTTAGTATCTACCGTGACATTTCCTAGATCAAGCGCAGCTTGATTGCAATAGGATGCATGACCATCAATTCTTGTTAAGGCAACGGGCGTATCGGGAAAAAGTTTATCCAAAAGGATCTTAGAGGGCATTGTTTTATCTTCCCAATCATTTTGATCCCAGCCACGGCCTTTGATCTCTGGTAAATTATGTTTATTCTGAAAATCCAACACACGTTTGATCATATCATCAAAGCTTGTGGTGCCCACTAGATTGACCTGTTGTTGCAGTTGGCCCAAGGTTAAAAAATGACAGTGTGCATCAATAAGTCCAGGCAAAATGGTTTGTCCGTTCGCATCAATAAGTGTATCTGCTTGGTATTTCTTTTTTAAGGCTTCGGAAGTTCCAATTTCTAGAAACTTTCCGTCTTTAACTGCGAAAGCTTCGGCCTTATCAAAAGTGTTGTTTACAGTATAAATATTAGCATTAAAGACAATGCTATCTACAGCAGGTTTTTCTTCGGTACAAGAAACCGTAAGCACCAATAAGAATAGGATGGTTAGTTTATTCATAATGTAAAAGTATGCAAAGCGACTCAAACTTCTAAATTTAGTTTTTTGTCACAACCCGAAACATCACACTATTGATCAAATAAGATCACGAACAATTAAAACTTAAAATTCAATTTTTAATCGGCTATATACTTCAGATATGTTCTAAAAATCAAATTGGTAAGTCGCTCCAGCTAGAAACTGAATGCCTTGAACAGGATAATTCAACCAACGGTTGTAATTTTTACCGGCTAAATTATTCCCTTTGATGTAAGCAGAGAGCCTATCGTTTATTTTGTAGCCTACATGAGCATTCGCATCAAAATAGCTATCTAAAGTAACCGTTTCAAAAGTAAAAGTTTGAGGAGTTACCAGGCCAGAACCTACAGTTAGTTGATCTTTACGCTCACCCATATAGAACACGGTTGCACCAGCAAACCAATGTTGGTCAATTTGATAATCAACAAATGCCGAGGCTTCAATATCAGGTAAGTTCCATGCTTCGGCTTCTACGTCAGAATTGTAAGTAAAATAATCAGCTTTTAGGCCCACCTTAAGATTGCGATTCAAATCCACATTTAGAGCACCACCAATAGAAAAGGTTTTTAAATCGTCATAAACCACACCAAAGGAGTTTCCAAATTGATAGGACTCTGGTGCTGTACTAAAACTTGGATTAGACTTAAAGAGGGCGCGGTTATTATCTGATTGATATTTACCGCTAATACTATAACTCATTGCATTAGATAGTTTCCCTTTAATACCTGCGGAAACGTTATAAGCTTGATCTGTAGGTGTTATATACAGGGTTGGTGACACAAATGGGTTGGCCTGAGCAAAATCGTAATAAGAATTCTGAATCAACTCGCCTTGAATTCCACCGAAAGCGATCATGACATCATCCACCAAACGATAACTCGCTGTAATATTGGGATAAATAAAGAATTTGCTATCACTAGCTTCGGTATCATTAAAATACACCAAATTAACACCTAGGTTTAAGGTTAAATCATCTTGAATAAACTGATAGGTTGGTGCTAGGCCTACATTAAAATTTCCGTAGTTAAGGGCCTCATCAATAATTATGGATCGATCAAAATTACCTCCAAGATAATCTATGGTAAGCTTGGTGTCAATTTCTTGACCATTTACAGGAACATCAAAACCACTCTTTAACAAGAATCGGTTCTCACCAGAATCTTGATTGTCTCCAAAACGTCGATAAAGCACGCTAGCTTTCTTAAATATAGCATCTTCAAAATTGATATTACCGCCAATATTAGCCGTGTAAAACGAATGATCTACGTCAAATGTTTCTACGTCTTGATCTGGTAAACCATACCAATTATAAGCTTGGAGTTGAAACCCACCTTCTACCTTCCAGTTGAAATCACGTTCATTTTTGATGTAATGGGCATTGAGGCCTGTTTCAGAAAAATTATTATCAAAATTAACATCTTCAATTTCGCCTTGAGAAGAGTGGTGGCTAAAATAACCACCTACACGCTCATCTCTGCTTAATTCATGATTGAGATAGACCTCTCCTAAAACGGTGGTATAAGATCCTACGCCCAAAGACGCGTAATTATCATATAATTTAACTGGCTTCTCTTTATTAACCGTAGCCGCTCGTCCTTTAGCGGGTGCAAACGTAGATGCTACTGGGATAGAAAAGATATTGTATTTAATCTCCTTTTTTTGAAGATTTGTAGAATCGTTTAAGTTAGGTGTTTCTTTGATTTTAAAGGCATCGGCAATAGTAGGCGTATACGCTTTTACAACGTTTACAACGTCTGTACCAATAGTGTCCTTATCCCGTTCTTGGGCCATAATTGCGCTAGCGCTTAAGGTAAACACAGTGATGAGTATATAATTGAATATTTTTTGCATGTACGTTTAATTCTAAGTTTTAAATTTTAAAATTACAATCTTAAAGGCCAGTAATAATAGGGTCAAATCCATCGTCTAATGGATCACATTCACTAAAATTCTGCTCTTCAAGAACAGGGTTATTGGTAAACAAACAAAACGTTCCTGACTTTAAAAACGTCTGCTCATTTTCTACTATAATTTTATACTTATAGGTTCCATCAGGATATGGCAGGGATTGATTTTGAGCTTCTATAGGAAAAAGTTCTCCATCAGTTCCATATGCGGCATTCTCAAAAATCAAATTATCTTCAAAATCAAAAATCGAGACGGTATGATTATCGTATAATTCGATATTTTCGATACCCAGATAATCCTGATAGCCATCACCATTCGGAGTAAATAAATTATCAACAGCGATCTCCCCGGCAGATTGATCTAAATTATCTACATTAGGACCATAAACAGGGTCTGGAGAACAACAGTCTTCGAACACATCTTGAACTTCATCTAATTGATCACGATCATCGTCGCCACAAGAGCTCAGGGTTATAAAACAGAAGATAATTCCTAAATATTTTATTTGCTTTAGCATTGATTTTAATCCTTTATAATTCTATTGAGTGCTAAGAGGTCTTGACTTGCGCTTAATCTTCGGTTTGTATCGATGCGTTGGTTTTGGCCTCTTCTGCTTTAATTGTGTTGAGTTCTTGCTGAGCTTCTTCCACCACATCTATGAAATCAGGGAAATTAGAAATCACACTTTCTAAAATATAAGTGGCCTGAAAGGCATCATTAAGCGCATAAAAGTTTTTCGCCATAATAACGAGCCCTTTGGCGCTGAACAATTTGTAACTGCTGTAATCTTTAGCCAATTTTTGCACAACGGTATTTGATGGCTCATACTGTCCTGCCTGATTTTTAAAATAAGCGTCATAATATAAAGCCTCTGCAGCCAGAGAACCCGTTGCTATTTTTTGAACTTTGGCATAAGCCTCTTTTGCCTTAGACTCATCTCCAGTTTTTATAGCAGATCGTGCGATAATGATGTGCGCATCACTTTCCACTTTTTTATCTATTTTAGAATTTTGGAGTGTCTTTTCAGCATAACGTTCTGCTTCTTTATAATTCTGCTTCTGATAATAAGCATTCATTAAATTAGATTGGGCATAAACCTTGTTCTGAGGGTAATCTGCCTCTACTTCTAAACGTTTGAGTAATGGAATGGACGCTTCCCAATCAGAATTATTCAAATAAATTTCAGAGAGCTTAACCAATGATTGTTCTGTAAATTCTCCCTTTTGTTTATCTACGACAAATTCATAGTGCGGCTTAGCATTTTCTGGCAACTGCTTTTTAGCATACAGCTCAGCCAAATAGAAGTGCGATTTCAAGGCATGAATCCCATTAGGAAACGTCGCTAAATATTTATTGAATTGTTTAATTGCAGCATCTGTATTGGTCTCTAAATATTGCTTTTCGGCTGCGAGATAGGCGGTATTATCCAACTCCACATCAGTAACCTCCATATAGTCTAATGTTCTTACCCAAGTTGCATAATCATCTACACGACCTAAATCAATATAAATAAGACGAGCAGTCGCCACGGCCTGTGAAGCCTCTTCTGTATTGGGAAAATCACCAGCTACTTTTTTAAACTTAGTTAAGGCACGCTCATTATCGTTTTTACTGTAATACGCTAACCCTTGTCTCAATAAAGCTTTAGGCACAAAAATGCTGGTGTTATATTCTGAGGCCAGTTGGTCATACATCGCCATGGCCTTCTCAGATTGGTTTGATTTAACGTAAGAGTTTGCTAATTCATACATCGCATCATCACGTAAAGCCGACTTTGGAAAATTATTGATAAATGCATTGAGCTCTTTCATTTTTGTATCACCTTGCCCAATATAGCCGTAGCTCATGGCTTTTTGAAATGTGGGATAATCGGTCTCTACCTCACCCAACGCTATCGCCTTTTTATAGGCAGCAATGGCATCGTCATAATTACTAGATACAAAATAGCCATCCCCTAATCTTAAGTAAGCATCATTAAGACGGAGCTTACCAGCTTTAGATTGATCTATAAAAGTCTTAAAGTGCTCTGTGGCCTTACCGTAGTTTTTCAGTTTAAAATAGGTATAGCCTAAATTATAGTGGATGTTGCTATATTCTTCTAATTTAGAAATCTCACTTTGTTGTAAAAATTGCTTGTATCCTATAAGGGCTTCATCAAAATCACTTAAGATGTAATCTGTTTCTGCATTCCAAAAAATAGCCTTCGCTGTAAATCTTGGCGTTTTACCTTCTTTAATCGATTTCTCAAACAAATCTCTTGCCTCTTGGTAAGCATTTTCATTATAAAGTTCTACGCCTCTGTAAAATGCAACCTTTTGATAGGCTACCCTATTCTCAAAACTACTCTTGCCGTCCAATAGTTTAAGGGCCTCTTTGTAGTTTTTAGAGGTAATGTAAGAATCAATTAATAAGGTCTCCACCTCATTTTGATAAGAAGACTTAGAATACTTCTCTAGGTAACTTGTCAAAACTTGCGGCACAGATTGATACGGGTTTCCAATTTCGTAACTGATCTTCGCATAATTTAACCATGCATCTTCTTGGATCTTCAGGTCAAAATCCATTTGAGAAGCATTTCGGAAGGCATTAAGCGCTTCTTGTTTTTTATCTAAGTTGATATAACTCTCGCCCAAGTGGTAATACGCATTTTGGGCTACACTATTATCACCACCAATAATTTTATTGAATTCGGAAACGGCTTTTTCAAAATCATTTTGTTTGTAATAAGCATAACCCAGCTGATAATAGTCGGTGTTGTTCCATTTCCCTTTTTTACCCTTGTACGCTTTCAAATAAGGAATGGCCTCATTATAATTTTCTAAGTTGAAATAACTTTCTCCAATAATCTTAGATAACTCTGAAGTTTCTTGTGCATTACTTTTAGGCAATTGCGCTTTTGCTAATTTGATAGCTTCTTCAAATTTTCCTAATTTAAAATTGAGGTCTGCCTGATAATACGAGAGCTTTTCTTTGTATTTTTCTTGGTCACTTACTTGATCAAAATAAGTATTGGCGGTATCATAATCATCACCTTCATAGGCCATGAAACCAATATAGTATTTGGCCTGAGAGCCATATTCTTTAGAGGTCAATACTCTATTGAGATGCTTTTGTGCTCCGGCTTCATCCTTAGTTTCGTATAAACTGTAACCATAGTTAAAGTTAAATTTATCACGCTCTGATCTAGCAACACTATTTTCATCTACCTTATCATACCACTTTCTGGCATAGGCATATTTGCCGTTAGAGAAATAGTAATTAGCCACATCTAAAAAAGCAGAATTTCGTTTGGTACTTGTTGGATACTCTTCTACAAACTCCTCGATAAGTTGGTCTGCATTGGGCTGGTTCAAACGCACCGCACAGTTAGCGATGTAATATGCACAATCTGATTCTAAAGTTTCGGCGGGCGCATCTTCTTTAAGTGTTTCAAAACGGGATTGCGCGGCTTGGTATTGCTTATTATTATAAAGCGTGAGCGCTTTTTGATAGTCAACCAAGTCATTGGTATATGTCGCCGATTGTTGGGCTTCGCCGAAAAAATTCAGCATAAAGAAACACCATACAATGAGGATTTGTTTACTAGCCATTAAGAGGAATATTTAATTGGAGCCAAAGATAATTTATCTCTAAGCATAACGAAAAAATTAGGAATTAATTATGAGGTCAATTATTGAAGTTTCCGCAAAAACCTACATCCCAGTTCTTATGGCTTCTACAGGGTCTAATTTTGATGCAGAAATTGCAGGAATAACGCCCGAAATAAGGCCTATGCCTGAAGAAAGCGCAAAGCCTAAAAAGATATTGAAAAAGGATAGCACAAAGGTAAAATCCTCTACCAACGCGTTAGCAGCCAAAGACACAAACCAAACCAATAACACGCCAACAATGCCTCCCAATACTGCTAAAATAACAGCCTCAAACAAGAATTGAAACAAGATGAATTTATTCTTGGCACCCAGAGATTTTTGAATCCCAATAAGCGCAGTACGTTCCTTTACACTAACAAACATAATATTCGCTATACCAAATCCGCCGACCAAAAGCGAAAATCCGCTGATGACCCAGCCTATTCCATTTAGCGTTGAGATAATGCCGTCAATGGCATCTTGCAATCCAGAAATGATGCTTATAAAAAAAGAATCCATATCATCTGGCTTTAATCCTCGTTGATTTCTCATCAACTGCGTTACCTCTGCCTTGAGCTCATCTACATCGGCATCTTCGGCAGGTTTAATGATGACAATGTTATTCATATTCTTATTATTGTCCCCAAAGCGATTTCTAACATAATTGGCTGGTAAAAACACAGATATGTCGTTACTATCACCAAATAACCCTGAGCCCTCTTTTTTAACCACGCCAATCACCGAAAATTTCTGACCATATAATCGCACTTTTTTACCTAGCGGATTTAAAGCCCCGAACAATTGATTGGCAATTTCAGAGCCAATTACCACTACCGGTTTGCCTGAAACCGACTCTGATTCATTATAAAATCGACCTTCGGAAAATTTAAGCGCTTGGATATCTTCAAATTCCTGACTAACCACCACCGTATTCACGCTGTTGACTGATTTAGACTCAAAAGTGATGTTTTCACGTCTGGCAAAAATTTGAAATGCCACATGCTCTACATCATTGAGATTAGACTTGAGGTATTTGTATTCATTATAAGAGACTTCAGGAAATTGTAAGCGTTTCCAGCGTGGCACCTCTGTAGGTCCAAAAGAAAACTTGGCCAAGTACATCGTATTTGAATCTAAGCCGCTCAGTTGCCCCTTGATGCTTTTATCTAAGGAATCAACAGCGGCCAAAACCGCAATAATTGAAAAAATCCCGATGGTAATGCCTAAAAGCGATAAAAACGTACGCAACTTATTAGTGCGTAACGCATTGATTGCAAACGAAAAGCTTTCAGAAAATAACCGTAGATAAACAAGCATGGAAATTTTTAAGATTTAACAGAATAAAGATAGGACGTTTTCAACACTTTATTGTTACAAAAAAAGACAAATAAACTGCATTTCATGCTCCCTCAAACTCTATGATAATATGTATTTTTGCAATTCACTAAAGCACACAACTACAAAACAACACCATGAGCAACAACAAAACTATTAAATCTGCATTAATTTCGGTATTCAGTAAAGATGGACTTGAACCAACTGTCAAGGCCCTTCACGATCAAAACGTCACCATATATTCCACCGGTGGCACCGAGAAATTTATTAAAGACTTAGGAATTGATGTTGTTGCTGTAGAAGATATCACATCTTATCCTTCTATCTTAGGAGGTCGTGTTAAAACCTTACACCCAAAAGTTTTTGGCGGTATTTTAAACCGAGGCAACAATGCAAGTGACGCGAAAGAATTGGAGGAGTTTGACATTCCACAAATTGATTTGGTCATTGTAGACTTATACCCGTTTGAAAAAACGGTAGCATCTGGTGCATCCAATCAAGATATTATTGAAAAAATTGATATTGGAGGTATTTCTCTTATTAGAGCAGCCGCTAAAAATTATGCCGATGTAGTTTGTGTGTCATCAGTTGAAGACTACAGCGCGTTTTTAGAATTGCTTACCAGTAAAAACGGTGAAACTTCAGAAGAAGATCGCAAGCAATTTGCTGCAAAATCGTTCAATGTGTCTTCTCATTATGATGCTGCAATATTCAATTATTTTAATGCCAACCATGAGATCGCTTCACTAAAAATAAGTGAACATAATGGTAAGACCTTGCGCTATGGTGAAAACCCTCACCAAAAAGGATTCTTCTTCGGAAATTTTGATGAGATCTTCACCAAACTTCACGGTAAAGAACTTAGCTACAATAACTTGTTAGATGTAGATGCTGCTGTTAACCTCATCAATGAATTTAAAGGCGAAGATCCAACTTTTGCTATCTTAAAACACAATAACGCCTGTGGCTTCGCCCAACGTACAACCATACACCAAGCTTATGTAGACGCTTTAGCAGGTGATCCTGTATCTGCCTTTGGGGGTATTCTTATTGCGAATACCGAAATTGATGAAGCTACCGCTACTGAAATTCATAGCTTGTTTTGCGAGGTGGTGATTGCCCCTAAATTTTCAGAAGCAGCTTTAGAGGTTTTAAAAGGAAAGAAAAACAGAATTCTTTTAATATTGAAAGACACGCCGCTGGCAGAAACAACGGTAAGAACTTGTCTAAACGGTATCCTCGTTCAGGACAAAGATCATAAAACAGATCGTGTAGAGGATTTAACTTATGCTACGACTGGAAAACCGAGCGAGCGAGAATTAGAAGACCTGCTTTTTGCCTCTAAAATTTGCAAGCATACCAAATCAAACACGATTGTTTTGGCAAAAAATAAACAATTATGCGCTAGTGGCACAGGGCAAACCAGCCGAGTAGATGCTTTGAACCAAGCCATCCATAAAGCAGAATCTTTTAAATTTGATTTAAAAGGAGCTGTTATGGCGAGTGATGCCTTTTTTCCGTTTCCTGATTGTGTTGAAATCGCTAAAAATGCGGGAATTTCTTCTGTTATTCAACCAGGAGGCTCTATCAAAGATCAATTAAGTATTGACTATTGTAATGCTAACAATGTGTCTATGGTGATGACCGGTACACGTCATTTCAAACACTAAAAGACTAAAAGCACAAATAGAGATTGAATTGCTTCTTATTTTACAAGAATTAACGCAAAATTTTGAATTTAAAACATCCAAATTCGAGATGTAAACGTTTAAGTCTTGAGCGCTAATTGATGTGGTTTTTTATATTTCTGTTTTAGAAATTTTAATCCTATTATTAAATTAGAGTTTAAATAATAATTCAATAAATATTTATTTAGTTTTACTACATTTACAACTAGCCAAATAACAACCTCACAATACTCGCATAACATATGGGATTTTTTGATTTCTTAACTGAAGAAATAGCCATAGATTTAGGAACAGCAAATACACTTATTATTCATAATGACAAGGTGGTCGTTGATAGTCCATCTATAGTTGCAAGAGATAGAATTTCAGGTAAAATTATAGCCGTCGGGAAGGAGGCAAACATGATGCAGGGTAAAACCCACGAAAACATCAAAACCATCCGCCCTTTAAAAGATGGTGTTATTGCAGACTTTGATGCTTCTGAGCAAATGATCAGTATGTTTATCAAGAATATTCCTGCTTTAAAAAAGAAATTATTTACCCCTGCATTACGAATGGTTGTTTGTATTCCTTCAGGAATTACAGAGGTTGAAATGCGCGCAGTAAAAGAATCTTGTGAGCGTGTTAATGGCAAAGAGGTTTACTTGATACATGAGCCAATGGCTGCGGCAATTGGTATTGGTATTGACATTATGCAACCAAAGGGAAACATGATTGTTGATATAGGTGGTGGTACTACTGAAATTGCAGTAATTGCCTTAGGAGGTATTGTCTGCGACAAGTCTGTAAAAGTTGCTGGAGACGTCTTTACCAATGATATTATTTACTACATGCGTACCCAACATAATTTGTATGTAGGAGATCGCACTGCTGAAAAAATAAAAATTCAAATTGGTGCTGCTACCGAAGATTTAGATCTTCCTCCAGAAGATATGAGTGTTCAAGGGCGTGACCTTTTAACAGGTAAGCCAAAACAAGTACAAATCTCCTACCGTGAGATTGCCAAGGCCTTAGATAAATCTATTTTAAGAATTGAGGACTCTGTGATGGAAACCCTATCCCAGACGCCCCCAGAACTTGCTGCCGATATCTATAATACAGGTATTTATCTTGCAGGTGGAGGGTCTATGCTAAGAGGTCTTGATAAGCGTTTATCCCAAAAAACTGATCTCCCGGTCTATATTGCCGAAGATCCATTAAGAGCCGTAGTTAGAGGTACTGGTATTACACTTAAAAACCTTCCTAAATTTAAGAGTGTATTGATTAAATAAACTCAAGAAAGAAGACCCGCATAAAACATGCAACAAATCATCAATTTTGTAATTAGAAACAAAGTATTCCTTCTGTTTCTGCTGTTGTTTGGGATTTCTCTAGGTTTGACAATCCAGTCACACTCCTATCATAAAAGCAAATTTATTAACTCCGCTAACTTTTTAACTGGCGGTGTTTATGAAAGTGCAGATGACATTACAGGCTATTTTAATCTAAGAGAACAAAATGACATCTTAGTTGAAGAAAACAGTCGGTTACGCCAGCAACTTTATAACAATAACGATTCTCTAGAAGAGAACACCGCCTTTTTAGACAGCACCTCTTATAGTGGCGTATATGAGTTTAGAAGCGCCCGTGTCATCAACAACAACTATAGTAATACCAAAAATTATTTGACTATAAATGTTGGCAAAAACGATAGCGTTACCGAAGATCTTGGGGTGATTACCTCAAAAGGCATTGTGGGAATTATTGACAATACCTCCAAAAACTATGCGCGAGTACTGTCTGTTCTCAATACCAAAAGCAAGATCAATGCCCAACTAAAATCAACCGATCATATTGGTTCCCTGACTTGGAACGGTAAGTCGCCACAAGTGGTTCAAATGATTGACGTTTCAAAATTTGCACCTGTAAAACAAGGAGATACCATTACTACAGGCGGACAATCTGCCATTTTTCCAAAAGGAATTCCCATAGGAAAAATTGATAGTTTTGTTTTAGATCCTGGAGGAGACACCTACACAATTACCGTAAGTCTTTTTAACGACATGACGAGTCTAGCACATGCGTATGTGATTAAGAACATAGACGCTGCGGAAATTAGACAACTTGAAAACCCGATAGATGAATAGCCTAAATCTCAATAGCATCTTCAGGTTTGTTGTGTTGATCTTAGCACAGGCCATCGTATTTAATCACGTTAACTTTATGGGAAGCGTGAATCCCTATCCTTACGTGCTGTTTATTCTTCTCTATCCTGTTAAAAACGATAGAACACTTTTTGTGTTCTTAAGCTTTATGTTAGGTCTTATGGTTGATCTGTTTTCAGATTCTGGAGGTGTACATGCAGCCGCAAGTGTTGCCATGGCTTTTATTAGGCCGCCCATGCTTAAATTTTCCTTCGGAACCGTTTACGAATATCAAAATATAAAGTTCAGCAATACTGATCTTAGTAACCGATTAGTCTACTTTTCGGCCCTTATAATCGTACATCATTTCCTGATGTTTTTCTTAGAAATATTTAACGTTTCTGATATAATTTTAATTCTCCAAAAAACGTTATTCTCAAGTATTTTTACTATCATACTTTGTGTATTGATTTCAATACTATTTAGTAGCAAACAACGATGAGAAAACTTTTACTCTTAATTACCGTTCTTACTGTAGGCATCGTGTTTATAGCAAGATTGTTCTACCTTCAGGTCTATATAGAGCCAGTAAACAGTCTTTACGAGGATAATGCCATTAGAAAGGTTTATGACTATCCTAAGCGAGGGTATGTCTATGACAGAAACGGAGAGCTGTTAGTCGCCAATCAGCCCTCTTACGATGTCATGGTGATACCGCAAGAAGTACAACCTTTAGATACCTTAGAATTCTGCAGATTATTAAAAATCACAAAAGCCGATTTTAAACGTATCTATGAACGAGCTTACCACTACTCTCCATGGTTGCCCTCTCCTTTTGTACCTCAACTTTCTAAAAAAGATTATGCGGCGCTTCAAGAAAAAATGCGAAAATTCGAAGGATTTTACATCCAAAAGCGTTCGCTTAGAGATTACCAGACCTCTATTGGCGCCAACGTGCTTGGTGATTTAGGGGAGGTCAATCAACGTACCATCCAAGAGCAACCTTATTATAACTTAGGTGACCTCATAGGCAAACAAGGTGTTGAAACGTCTTATGAGACCATCTTACGCGGTGTTAAAGGCGTCAAATTTATTCAAAAAGACCGTTTTAATAAGAACATTGGCCCTTATAAAGAAGGCATTTATGATACGTTACCCCAGCCAGGAAAGGACATTACCATTACTATTGATGCCAAGTTGCAAGAATATGGTGAGTTACTCATGACTAATAAAAGAGGCGGAATCATTGCTATAGATCCGAGCTCAGGAGAGATTTTAGCCATGGTCTCTGGGCCTAGTTATGATCCTAACTTATTAGTGGGTAGAAGCCGTTCTAAAAACTACACCAAATTACATTTTGACACCATTGCCAAACCGTTATATGATAGAACTTTATTAGCGCAGTATCCTCCAGGATCACCATTTAAAGTCATGAATGCTCTTATTGGGTTACAAGAAGGTGTTGTAGACACAGAGGAGCGTTTTGTTTGCAGACAAGGTTATTATTATAATGGCAGACGCCTTACAGGTTGTCACCATCACCCAAGTCCGGTTAACATGAATGCCGGTATTGCCCAATCATGTAATGCGTACTTTGTAAACGTCTACCGAAGAATCATTGATAAATATGATGACGCCGGTAAAGGCATGAACGTATGGAGCGACCATGCCAAGAGTTTTGGACTTGGTAATTATTTAGGCTATGATTTAAAGATTGGTAGAAAGGGTCGTATTCCCGACGGTGATTATTATGACCGTGCTTACGGTGATAATCGGTGGGGCTCCACCTACATTGTATCTAATGCCATTGGGCAGGGTGAAGTTGAAACAACACCTATTCAACTAGCAAATATGGCGGCGGCCATAGGTAATAGAGGTTATTTTTATACGCCACATATCATAAAATCCATAGAGGGAGACACTATTGATAGTAAATATACTAAACCGAGATATACCACTATAGAGAAACGTCATTTTGAACCTGTTGTTCAAGGCATGTTTGATGTTTACAATAAAGGAACCGCTACATTTCTACAAATTCCAGGAATAGACATTTGCGGAAAAACAGGAACGGCAGAGAACTTTGTTAAAATTGATAGCGTAAAAACACAATTGACAGATCATTCTATTTTTGTGGCCTTTGCCCCTAAAGATAATCCAAAAATAGCCATTGCCGTTTTTGTTGAAAACGGTTATTGGGGCAGTCGATTTGCCGGGCGTATGGCGAGTTTAATGATTGAAAAATACATCAAGGGCTACATCACCAGAACCGATATGGAAGATTGGATTTTAACCCACAGTCTAGAAAATGAGTACGCCAAACCTTACTCTGGTCAACCGTTTAACATTAATGGTCAAACCCAATTACAGGTGGTCCCTAATGTTAAAAGCAACCTTGACCCGAATACATCCATACCTTTAGGTTCAAATACCCCAGATAGCTAATTATGCTAAGAGAAACAGATAGAGGATTTCGATTTGATTGGCTGACCATTATTTTATTCTTATTGCTCGTTGGCTTTGGGTATGTTAACATATTGTCGGCTTCGCACGTTGGAGAGGTTACGAGTTACTTTGACCTCAATCAACTCTATGGCAAACACCTCATGTTTATAGGTCTCACGGTTATTTTGATTGTTTTAATTCTATCTGTAGAAGCTAAATTTTATGAACGCTTTGCCAGTATTATCTACATCGTAGCCATGTTGTCTTTAGTGGGGCTATTTATCTTTGGAAAAGATGTGAACGGCGCCCGCTCTTGGTATGGCATAGGCAGCATGACCATTCAACCTAGCGAGTTTGCCAAATTTGCTACGGCCTTGGCTGTAGCTAAATATATGAGCGATCTACAGACCAATATGTCCACCATGAAAGATCAGCTTAAAGCCGTGGGTCTTATCATACTACCTGCCGCATTGATTTTACTTCAAAATGATGCTGGCTCAACATTGGTTTACGCCGCCTTCTTTTTTGTATTCTACAGAGAAGGCCTTCAGCAAATCTATTTGAGCATTGCGATATCTATAATTATTTTAGCTATTGTAGCGTTAAAATTTGGAATTTTAGTGACCGCCGCAATGGCCTTTATTGTACTCTTTTGCATCTACTTATATAGAAGAAAAAAAAGACAAGCATTATTACACAGCATTTTGCTCCTCATCGTTTCCGTCAGTTTTGCTTATAGTGTAAAATTATTTTACGAAAATGGACTTAAACCTCATCAACAAAACCGAATTAGCCTATGGTTGCGTTTAGAGAAAGATCCGTTGAAATTAGAGCTAATGAAAAAGGAAGAGGCTTATAACCTCATTCAATCTGAAAAGGCCATCAGCTCCGGTGGATTTTCTGGCAAAGGGTTTTTAGAAGGCACACGAACCACTGGAAAGTTTGTACCAGAACAGCACACCGATTATATATTTAGTACCGTTGGAGAAGAATGGGGCTTTTTAGGTAGCGCCTTGGTAGTGGTATTATTTATGACCTTGATTATAAGAGTCCTTTTTCTTGCTGAAAGTCAAAAATCGCAATTTAGCCGAGTGTATGGCTACGCCGTGGCTTCTATATTATTTATACATTTTACGATCAATACTGGAATGGTCATGGGATTAATCCCAACGGTTGGTATCCCTCTTCCCTTTTTTAGTTATGGCGGCTCAGGACTCTGGGGCTTTACCATTTTACTGTTTATTTTTGTAAAGTTGGATAGCAATAAGATTAATGAGTGGTAACTTTTAAATCAATAGGAATGCTTTGTTACTTGAAATAGAGATCAAGTTTGAGAAGCAACACCTCTCAAACTTGATTTTTCCATCTATTTTAAACTATTTAAACTAGCCTGTAATGTTTCAATCTTAGCCTTTGCATCGGCTTCCTTTTTACGCTCTGCTTCTACCACTTGATCTGGTGCGTTATTGACAAAACGTTCATTTTTGAGTTTTCCTTGAACCGATTTTAAAAATCCTTGGGTATATTTTAATTCTTCAGATAGCTTCTCTATTTCAGCCTCAACATCAATGGCTCCAGAAATGGGTATAAAATATTCATTAGACATTACCCTGAAGGTTAAAGCGCCATCAACAGGCTCTGAAACTACAGTCAAATTTGATATGTTACCTAGTTTAGAAATTACCGAATTGTACTTATCATCGAGGTTTTCATTGTTTAACACCATCAATTCAATGGCATCCTTAAACGCAATATTCTTTTCTTTTCTAACGGTCCTAATTCCTGAAACAATAGCTTTAACTGTTTCAAAATCTGAAATAAGTGCCGCATCAAAAGTCGTTAGTTTTGGATATTGAGAAACAATCAATGCATTTTCAGGGGTACGCTCTTTGATAAAATGCCAAATTTCTTCAGTTAAGAACGGCATGAACGGATGCAATATCTTTAAGTTGTTCTCAAAGATGGCAATGATACTTTCAAATGATTTTTTATCAATAGGTTGTTGATAAGCGGGCTTGATCATTTCTAACAACCACGAACAGAAATCATCCCAAACCAATTTATAAGCGGTCATCAGCACATCTGAGAGTCGGTATTTACTATAATGATCTTCAATTTCGGCTAAGGCGCTTTGAAACTTATGCTCATACCATTCTAGAGCAATTTGAGACGATTCTGGTTGCTCAATATCAGCAACTTCCCAACCCTGAACAAGTCTGAAAGCATTCCATATTTTATTGGCAAAACCTTTACCTTGATTACATAAATCTTCATCAAACATCAGGTCATTACCTGCTGCCGAACTTAATAATAGACCAACTCGCACACCATCTGCACCATAATTCTCAATTAATTCTAAGGCGTCTGGCGAATTCCCTAGTGATTTGGACATTTTTCGACGTTGCTTGTCGCGAACCAACCCGGTTAAATAGACATTCTCAAACGGTTTTTCGTCTCTGTACTCGTAACCAGCTACAATCATACGTGCTACCCAGAAAAATAAAATATCTGGCCCAGTCACTAAATCATTGGTAGGGTAATAATAGTTGATTTCTTCATTGTCTGGATGTCTTATACCATCAAAAACACTCATTGGCCAAAGCCATGATGAGAACCAAGTATCTAGGGCATCTTTATCTTGGGTCAAATCTTCAGCAGTCAAAAGCCTATTTTGATTCCCTATTTTCGCTGATTGTTTTTGGTTGGCCAATGTCACTGCTTCCTCGATAGTTTCAGCTACCACAACATCATCTTTACCATCACCATAATAATAAGCCGGGATTTGTTGCCCCCAGAGTAACTGTCTGGAGATGTTCCAATCGCGAATATTTTCCATCCAATGTCTATAGGTGTTATTAAATCGTTTTGGAAATAATTTCACCTCTTCATCTTCTAAAACAGCCTTAATAGCAGGTTCTGCGAGTTCCTTCATTTTAAGAAACCACTGATCAGACAATCTTGGCTCAATAACTGCCTTTGTACGTTCTGAGGTTCCCACCTTATGGGTGATGTCTTCAGTTTTAACCAAAATAGACATCTCCTCTAATTCTTTGGCAATTGCCATGCGGGCTGCAACTCTATCTTTTCCTTCATGATGCATTCCGAAGCTATTTAAAGTGGCATCATCATTTAGAATATCAATAACCTCCAAATTATGGCGATCTCCGATTTCTTTATCATTAACATCGTGAGCTGGTGTAATTTTTAAACAGCCAGTACCAAACTCAATATCCACATAATCATCTTGAATAATTGGTACAACTCTATTACAAATAGGTACAATAACATGTTTTCCTTTGAGATGTGCATAACGCTCATCTTCGGGATTTACGCAAATAGCAGTATCCCCCAGAATGGTTTCTGGCCGTGTTGTTGCTATAGTAACATAACCATCATCATCCTGAATTTTATACTTTACATAGTATAATTTATCCGTACGCTCCACGTGGATCACCTCTTCATCAGATAATGTGGTCTTAGCCTCAGGGTCCCAGTTTACCATACGGAAACCTCTATAAATAAGTCCTTTATTGTATAGATCTATAAATACTTTGATAACGGCTTCGCTCATGTCATCATCCATCGTAAACTTAGTGCGCTCCCAGTCACAAGAACAGCCCAATTTTTTAAGCTGCTCTAAAATCACGCCACCGTATTCTTCGGTCCAATCCCAAGCATGTTTTAAAAATTCTTCTCGAGACAAATCGTTTTTATCGATACCTTCTGCTCTTAGTTTTGCTACAACTTTTGCTTCTGTAGCAATGGACGCATGATCTGTACCTGGTACCCAACACGCATTTTTTCCTTGTAAACGCGCCCGACGTATTAACACATCTTGTATGGTATTATTGAGCATATGCCCCATATGCAGAACACCTGTGACATTTGGCGGTGGGATTACAATGGTATAAGGCTCTCTTTCATCTGGTTCAGAATGAAAGAAATTATGCTCCATCCAGTAGTCATACCATTTGTTTTCTACTGTTGATGCTGAATATTTTGAAGGAATTTCCATGCTTTGGTAAGGTTATTGCTATATTGTACAAAAGTACTTATAATTCTTTTTTACTGAAATTATAGACTAACATTATATCGCAGATATCATTATTGATGTTAATGTTAACCCATATATCTAAATAATTTTGGAAAATCGCAAAAAGTAAGTAATTTTGATAATCAATTTAAATCTAGAATGATGAAAAAATTAGCCCTAATTTTATGTGTAGCGCTCTTTAGTTTAAGTACTTACGCACAAGAAAAAGTTGCAAAAATTGAATTTAAAACCGATGTCATTGACTACGGAACAATTGAAAAAGGAGCAGATGGCGTTCGAGTTTTCGAATTTACAAATACTGGCAATGCGCCTTTAATTATATCTAATGTGAAATCAACTTGCGGATGTACCGTGCCTCAAAAGCCAAAAGATCCGATTATGCCTGGAAAAACTGGCGAGATTTCTGTAAAGTATGACACAAATCGTGTTAATCCTATAAGAAAGACAATTACGGTAACATCAAATGCTGAAACTCCAACCGTTGCTTTAAAAATTAAAGGTTTGGTAGTAGATTCAAACAAAACCAGCGTTCTTGAAAAAAAGGATAAAAGTGTTATGGAACAATAGTCGTTCTAAAGCACATCTATATAAAACTCCCTATTATGGGAGTTTTTTTTGTTTAAAAGGGTCTTCTAATTTGAATTGAATTTTCAAGAACGTCTGCTCTCTTTCGATGTTCAAATTAATGGTCTTTCCAATGTCTCTTTGAAAATATTCCATGGCTTCTTGCAAAGACATGGTGTGCGTAGACTTTCCATTAATAGCCAAGACGATATCATTGACAATTAAACCCGCTCGTTCTGCAGGTGATCCTGATCGTAACTCAACAATTTTATAAGCTGGCTCTAACTTAAAACGATATGATTCTGAAGTTGACACCGTAAGATTATCATCATTTTTCCTTCCGTAACTGTCAAAAGTCTGCTTTTCATACTTCTCTCTCACAACGCGCATTCCTCTTTGCTCCAAAACAATCCCACTACGATCATACCGGAACTCAGACTTAAAATTGCCATTTTTCCTTAATGTAATTTTAGCATTGGGATAATCCATAACGACATGGAATCGTTTTAAAATTTCTGCAGAAAGACTGCCACTACGTTCCTCAAATTTTCTAGCAAAACTAATTGACGTCGAATCTGGAAAAGCAGCGTTTACATTCTCTAGTCGAAAGCCACCCAAGCTAAACGCATCAACCTTTGAGCGCTTACCGTAGACATTACCACTAAGGCCTCTTCCCAGAAAATCATCAAACTGTAGTGTTTTAACAGGCATTAACCCTAAGCTGTCGTTTTCAAATAACCACAGAGCATCTGTACTGCCAGAATCTATTAGCAACTTTACCGATTGTGTTTTTCCTTCAATTTCAACTTGACCATCAATATAAGGCTTATCGTTATAAAAGGTCAAATTAAAGGTTTCACATCTTCTGCAGTTACGATACGTATACAACTCTGGCTTGTGCAGTTTTAAAAATTTTGATTTGTAGTTAATCTCTACAATAAAATTTTTAAAAAGATCAAAACCAATAATACCGTGAACAGGGACTCCCAATCTGGGTGTAAAATTGATACCTTGATCAAAAATCACAAAAATATCTTGGTTGACATTAACAGCATCTCCAATTTTAAAGAAATTGTTCCTAGATTTTAATGCTCTTACTGACTCACCTCCCCCGAGACCTCGTAAGAACATTGTCTCTACTTCATTTATTTGAAGAGAGTCGGTATTGGTAATGTTAAAAAGAATAGGTTTACTCACACCAGAATCTAAGATAAAAGATAACTCTACGCCATTGAGTGAGACTGGCAAAACAATCAAGTTATTGATAAGCTCAAACCTTATCTTATCGGAATCTTTTCTTGGAAGATTAAAGTCCTTTTGAGAGAAACAATGTGTCATCCCAAAAATGAGCAAGAAAAAGGAAATACAGTATGTTGTAGTGAGTTTCAAAAGCGTCTCTAACAAGATACGAAATTGATCTTAAAATATACGTTATTATTTAGGCGTTTGATATAAATTTCTGAACTTTACAGTCTAAAATGACGTTATGCCAAAAATTTCTCAAAAAGGGCAATTAATGCCCGAATCACCAATTCGTAAATTAGTGCCCTTTGCCGAGCAGGCATATAAAAATGGTAAAACCGTTTACCATTTAAATATTGGTCAACCAGATATTAAAACTCCAGAATTGGCATTAGATGCCATACGTGTGCACTCCCTAGACATCTTAGCCTATACACGATCTGAAGGATCTGAGGGATATAGAAAAAAAATAGCAGCCTATTATGCGAAAAATGACATCCATGTTGATCATGATGACATTATTGTAACTACTGGAGGAAGCGAGGCCTTGCTTTTTACGTTTGGAAGCATCATGGACACTGACGATGAAATCATAATTCCTGAACCTTTTTACGCAAATTACAATGGGTTTTCAACGGCTTCTAACATAAACGTTGTTCCTGTAATTTCTAAGATTGAAGATAATTTTGCTTTACCGGCAATAGAAGAGTTCGAAAAACTGATCACGCCAAAAACAAAAGCAATTCTTATTTGTAACCCAGGGAATCCTACAGGTTATTTATATTCAAAAGAAGAAATTCAAAAACTGGCCAAAATCGTAATCAAACATGATCTTTTCTTGATTGCTGATGAAGTGTATAGAGAATTTGTCTACGATGGAAATGCCTTTTACTCCATAATGCAAGAAGAGAGTTTAAAGAATCATGCTATCATGATTGATTCTGTATCTAAGCGTTACAGTATGTGTGGTGCAAGAATTGGATATATGGTGTCAAGAAATAAAGAGGTGATTAAAACAGCCATGAAATTTGCCCAAGCAAGATTGAGCCCTCCTACGCTTGCACAGATTGCTAGCGAAGCAGCTCTTGATACACCTCAATCTTACTTTGATGATGTGATTGCAGAATATACCGAACGACGTAATCTACTTATACAAGAACTTGAAAAAATTGAAGGCGTTAAAGTAGCTAAGCCCAAAGGTGCTTTTTACTGTATTGCAGAGCTTCCTATAAAAAATGCCGATGCTTTTGCGCAATGGCTCCTAGAATCATTTGATATTAATGATGAAACAGTCATGGTAGCTCCAGCTGGTGGTTTTTACTCTACAAAGGGAGTTGGCAACAATCAAATTAGAATCGCCTATGTTCTTAAAAAAGAAAGCTTAATAAAAGCGGTAGGGATTTTAAAAGAGGCCTTGAAGGTTTATAAAGACTAATGGATATAAGAAAAGACGTTTCTCTAAAACCTTACAATACCTTTGGCATAGATGCTAAAGCATCTTATTTTGTTGCTGTGTCATCCGTAGCGGAGTTAAAATCTGTTTTGGAACAGAAAGGCTATCCACAAAAGTTTATCCTTGGAGGAGGCAGTAATATGCTACTCACAAAAGATATAGATGCACTGGTAATCCACGTCGATATAAAGGGAATTGAAATTATAGAGGTTTCAGAAGACAAATGTCTAATCAAGTCTAATGCAGGAGAAAACTGGCACGAATTTGTTCTATTCTGTATTGAAAATAACCTTGGAGGACTCGAAAATCTTTCATTAATCCCAGGGAATGTAGGTACGGCTCCAATACAAAATATTGGGGCTTACGGGATAGAACTTAAAGACACATTTAAGTCTTGCGATGCGGTAAGCATCAAAACAGGCGCATTAAGAACGTTCAATAAAGACGAGTGCGATTTTGAGTATCGCGACTCCATATTTAAATCAAAATTAAAAGGAGCATACATTATCACCAGTGTTGTTTTTGAACTCTCTAAAACCAATCACCAGCTAAAAACAGGTTACGGTGCCATTGCAACAGAACTTGAAAAGAAAAACATCAGTGCCCCTTCTATAAAAGATATTTCAAATGCTGTAATTGCGATAAGACAGAGCAAATTGCCCGATCCTAAAAAAATTGGTAATAGCGGTAGTTTTTTCAAGAACCCTATTGTGAATATTAAACAATTTGAACGCCTAAAACTTAGTTTTGATGATGTGCCTAGCTTCCCAATATCACAAGATAAAGTTAAAGTTCCAGCGGGATGGCTTATAGAAAAGGCCGGTTTTAAAGGTAAAACCTTTGGCAATTATGGCGTTCATAAACATCAAGCTTTAGTTTTAGTAAATTACGGTGGAGCAACAGGAGAAGAGATCTTAAATTTATCTAAGCTTATACAACTCTCAGTTTCAAGACTTTTTGATATTGATATTGAAGCAGAAGTCAATATCATTTAAAATAACAAAAAGCCTCATTAGTTTGAGGCTTTTGTTATGCAAAATATAATTCGAATAAGCTATTAATCAATCTTCCTGAGGGACGGAATCACTTATATTTTACAAAAAATTTTATAAAAATCGGTGTCGTTTTAGTGTCGTATTTATTTACTAATTTTACCAACTTTATATAGATACGAGCAAAAAATAGTTTTGGACGTTTTGTCCCTTAATTTTTTTAAAAAATAAATTCTAGTGTCTTGAGCACCCCAATCGAAAAAAAAATAGTCGGATTACTGGAGAACGGTGATCAAAAAGCCTTAGACCTGCTCTATGAATATTATGGAGACAGTTTATACGGTGTAATTCTTCAAGTCACTTCTAATGAAGCATTGGCTCAAGACGCCTTGCAGGAAACCTTTGTTAAAGTCTGGAAAAACGCTAAAAAGTACGACTCCAAAAAAGCAAAATTATTCACTTGGCTTTACCGTATTGCCAAGAATACCGCTATCGATAAATTAAGAAGTTTTAATAATAGATTTGAAAAAGAAGTCCAAATCGACAAATCAGACGTATATATCCTACCAACAGCAAGTTTAAACCAAGATGTCATGGATTTAAAAGAGCATGTTGCAAGATTGGATCAGAAATACCAAATCGTCTTGAAAGCCTTATTTTTTGAAGGCATGACCCAGCAGGAAGCGAGTGATGAATTGGATATACCTTTGGGAACAATCAAATCAAGATTGAAAATTGGACTTAGAGAACTGAAGAAGGTCTATGTCCCAAAACATTGAAATAAAATGGAAGAAAAAGTACGTAAATTTTTAGAAACAGATCTCTTAGAGCGCTACGTTAAGGGAGACACTTCTAGTGTTGAGGATTTGAAAATCGAATCCTACATTGAACTTTATACTGAGGTTGACTCGGCTTACCAAGACTTACAAAATAACTTGGAGATTATTGCAAAATCTAACGCTGCTGAAGCGCCTCTTTTTATTCTAGACAATATAAAAGCTGCGATTAATAGTGAAGAAACTCCTGTGATTAACCTTGCTGAAAAGACAAGCAACAGAAGAACACCTTGGTTTGCTATTGCTGCTAGCTTAGTAGCAATGTTATTTGCTGGATCATCTTATATGTTATATGAAAGAAATAAGAGCTTACTTGAAGAAAACCAAGTTGTGGTTGATGAGATTTTTGATTTAAGAAATGACATTGATCAAAACAATAAAATATTGAATGAAGTGATGCGTCAGTTTGACGATCTTAACGATCCAGAAACTGAGAAATATGTCATGAGAGGTAATGGCCGTGCTAAAGATCTTAAAACGGTTGCTTACATTAATCCAGTAGAAAGAACTTCTATGATTGATGTGGTGACCTTACCTCAAATTTCAGATAATGAAGATTATCACATTTGGGCAGAAATGGAAGATCATTTTGTGAGCTTGGGAATTTTAGATCCCTCAGAAAAAAAGATGCAATCCCTTCCTTATATGGAAGATGCTCTGGGATTGAGTATCACTATAGAACCAAAAAATGCTAAAAACAGCAGTGGTGATAGTGCGGTAGCAGAAATAGAATTGAAAAGCAAAAACAACTAATCGTTTTTTGTATCACATTAAAAGCCATTTTTGAAAATTCAAAAATGGCTTTTTTTTGTTCAAAACCTTTATCTTTGTACAAAATTAGCTACTATGAAACTCGTTTTAATCACCTTAATCCTTTTAGGTTTAGGAGTTGCCGGAATTGCTATAAAAATTTGGGCAAAAAAAGATGGCAAATTTGCCGGTACTTGTGCAAGCCAGAACCCAATGCTCAATAAAAATGGTGATGCTTGTGGCTTCTGCGGCAAAAGTCCTGAACAATTCGAAAACTGTAACGAACCTCAACACTCATAGGCGTTGTCCACTTTTCTTGACGTATTATTTTACGTTTTTACGTCTATTCTAGTCATTCAGCTTACTTATTATATATTTATCTTCGGAAGATTCGCCTGGTTTAAACCAAAATCACAGCGGCCATCAAACCAGCCCGTTTCAATAATTATCTGTGCAAAAAATGAAGCAGATAATCTAACCAAAAATCTTCCTGCAATATTATCTCAATCTTACAGCAATTTTGAAGTTGTTCTTATAAATGACAGCTCCTCAGACCGCACACTTAAGGTGATGAAAGCATTTCAAAAAATGCATGACAACATCAAGATTGTTGATGTTAAAGCCGTTGAGGCTTTTTGGGGTAATAAAAAATATGCCTTAACCTTGGGGATTAAAGCAGCAACCCATGACCATCTATTATTCACAGATGCCGACTGTAAACCTAGTTCAAATCATTGGATAAGTAGTATCTGCTCCAAATTTGAGCAGGACAAAACATTAGTTATTGGATATAGTCCTTATGACAAAATAAAAGGTTCTTTTCTAAATATCCTGATAAGGTTTGAAACCTTCATGACGGCTATGCAGTATTTTTCATATGCAAAAATAGGCCAACCCTATATGGCCGTAGGAAGAAATCTTGCCTATAAGAAATCCTTGTTTTTTGAGGCTAATGGGTTTATAAACCATATTAAAATTAAGTCTGGAGATGATGACCTGTTTGTGAATCAAATGGCCACAAAAACCAACACCGCGATTTGCATAGAGAAAGAGAGTTTCATTTACTCTTCTCCAAAAAAAAGCTTTAAATCATGGCGCATCCAAAAAAGAAGACATATTAGTACCGCCGCTTTTTACAAAACCAAACATAAAGTAATGCTGGTCTTATTTTATATCTCCCAATTTTTGTTTTGGCTCTTGGCTATTTCGTTACTCGCACTGGCTTTTAAATGGGAAATTGTTTTAACCCTATGCCTGTTAAGGTTCATTGTTCAATACAGCGTTCTATATCCGGCGACAAAAACATTAGAGGAAAAAGACCTCTTATGGTATCTTCCAATAGTAGAATTCTTTCTCATTGTGTTTCAATTTTCTATCTTTATACAGAATCTTATTTCAAAACCTCAGCATTGGAAGTAAACGAAGCTATTGAACTCGCCAAAAACAAAGAACAAATTGCCTTTAAATTTTTGCTCGATCATTTTTGGAACGATGTTTACGGGTTTCAATTAAAGCGAACCCAAAATGAAAATGATGCTGAAGATATTACCATCCAAACTTTTGCCAAAGCATTTGATAAGATTCATACCTATAATTCAAAATATGAGTTCAAGACCTGGCTCATCACCATTTCAAAAAACTTACATATAGATTTAATACGAAAGAAGAAATCTATAATTGTAAGCACTTCGGCTGCCAATGATGATGACGATTATCATGGCATTATAGATGACTCTCCGTCTCCTGAAGATAAGATTATTACAGAACAAAATCTTGCAAAACTTAAGCGAGATATTAAAAAGCTAAAACCACATTACCAAGACGTCATCAACCTGCGGTATTTTCATGAGTTGAGCTATAGTGAAATTGCAGATCAAATTAATGAACCGGTCAATAATGTTAAAGTAAAGTTACTGAGAGCCAAAAAATTATTGGCCCATATTATTGACGCTTCCCGATGAAAATCGACTTAAAGAAACTGGGACCAGGACTCCTATTTGCTGGAGCTGCTATAGGGGTTTCTCATTTGGTTCAATCTACAAGGGCAGGTGCCGATTTTGGTTTTGGCTTACTTTGGGCCTTAGCATTAGCGCATCTCTTAAAATATCCTTTTTTTCAATTTGGGCCCAGATATGCACTCGCTACAGGAGAAACACTTTTGGACGGCTATCGCAAATTAGGTAAGGGTGTCCTAATAGCTTATTTCATTATCACTTTTGCCACGATGTTTACCATTCAAACAGCCGTTACAATAGTTACTGCAGGCTTAGCGACCTCTATTTTTGGAGGCTTTATTTCCATAGAAATTTGGACCGTAATCATATTGGCCATTTGCCTGATTATTCTTCTAAAAGGCCGCTATCAATTTCTTGATAAGTTGATGAAAATCATAATCATTACACTTACCATAAGTACTATTATTGCTGTAGTTGTTGCCTTTCAGAATCAAACTAAAAGTATTGTTTTTACTCAAGTTTTACCTGAGGTCGCACAAGTTGGTTTTCTTATTGCTTTTATGGGTTGGATGCCAGCGCCTCTTGATATCTCGATCTGGCACTCTATTTGGGCTATTGAAAAACAAAAAGGGAACAACGATTTTACTACAAAATCAAGCCTCTTCGATTTTAATATTGGTTACCTCTTTACCGTCATTATTGGTCTGGGCTTTATTTCACTTGGGGCACTCGTCATGTTTCAAACAGGCGCAGATTTTAGTTCAAAAGCAAGTGAGTTTTCTGATCAACTCTTAAACATGTATACCAAAAATCTTGGGGATTGGGCCTACATCATTATTGGTATTGCCGCGTTTACAACAATGTTCAGCACCACCTTGACCACATTAGACGCCTCACCAAGAGCCATGCACAAAACCACAGATTTACTCTTTAGCAACCTGATTAAAACGTCTTATGTGTTTTGGATCATGGTCCTTATTATGGGCACGATTTTGATTTATTTCTTTTTTGCTTCGGAAATGGGATTGCTCATAGAAATTGCAACGATATTATCCTTTCTTACAGCACCATTCTACGCCATCATCAATTACAAACTTATTTGCAGCAAGCATACACCTTTAGAGTGGAGACCGTCTCAATTAATGCACATTTGGAGTTGGCTTGGCATCCTTTTTCTCATTGGTTTTAGCCTTTGGTATCTCATGACCATTATATAGAGAATTGTGATATACTTCGTATCTTTGTAATCTATAGATTTATTGCATGAATACAGAAACGATATCTAAGCCGATTGTAGAACGCCAGCCGAAACCCAAATGGCTTCGCGTAAAACTTCCTACCGGAAAAAAATACACGGAATTACGGAGTTTGGTTGACAAATACAAACTCAATACCATTTGCACCTCAGGTAGTTGCCCTAATATGGGCGAATGCTGGGGAGAAGGCACCGCAACCTTTATGATTTTAGGTAATGTTTGTACAAGATCTTGCGGATTCTGTGGCGTTAAAACAGGACGTCCAGAAACTGTAGATTGGGATGAACCTGAAAAAGTAGGCCGTTCAATTAAAATCATGGGGATTAAACACGCTGTTCTTACCAGTGTAGATAGAGATGATCTTAAGGATATGGGCAGTATCATGTGGAGTGAAACCGTTAAAGCGGTAAGACGTATGAATCCCGAAACAACACTGGAAACACTTATTCCCGATTTTCAAGGTATTGAAGATCATATAGACAGAATTATTGATGTTGCTCCCGAAGTTGTCTCCCATAATATTGAAACCGTAAGACGTCTCACGCGTGAAGTAAGAATTCAGGCAAAATACGATCGCAGCATGGGGGTTTTAAAATACTTAAAAGCGCAAGGCCAGAGACGAACTAAATCTGGAATCATGCTAGGCTTAGGTGAAACTCGAGAAGAAGTGATAGAAACCTTACACGATCTAAGGGCCAATGACGTCGATGTTGTGACTATTGGACAATACCTTCAGCCTAGTAAAAAACACCTTCCAGTGAAGCATTTTATTCAGCCAGATCAATTTGATGAATATAAAGCGATTGGTTTAGATTTAGGATTTCGTCATGTAGAAAGTAGCGCTCTAGTAAGATCTAGCTATAAAGCACAAAAGCACATCAACTAATGATTACTATTGCCATTAATGGCTTTGGACGCATTGGAAGAAGAGTTTTTAGACTCATCCAAGAGCGAAGCGACATGCAAGTGGTAGCCATCAATGATTTGGCCGATGCTAGAACCTTAAGTCATCTTTTAAAATATGACAGTATCCATGGTGTATCTCGGCATCAAGTCTCTTTTTCTGAAGACACACTCATTGTCAATAGTATTTCTATACCTCTGAGCCACGGGAGACATCCTAGTGCTATTGATTGGTCGCCTTACCAACCCGACTTTGTTATTGAAGCTACAGGAAAATTTAAAATTTCCGAAGATCTTAAACACCATATTAAAAATGGAGCCAAAAGGGTCATTCTATCTGTACCGCCTTTAGAAGATGATATTGAAACCGTAGTGCTAGGTGTCAATGATAAAGACATTGATAGCAATGCAATGATATTATCTAATGCCTCATGTACTACAAATAATGCGGCACCCATGATAAAAGTACTAGACGAGCTTTGTGGCGTCAAACAGGCTTATATTACCACCGTACATTCTTATACAACTGATCAAAGTTTGCATGATCAACCACATTCAGACTTACGCAGAGCCAGAGCCGCAGGCCAATCTATTGTTCCTACCACGACTGGAGCAGCCAAGGCCTTAACAAAAATTTTTCCTCAACTCTCTGATGTTATAGGGGGTTGTGGTATTAGAGTACCCGTAGCCAATGGATCTTTGACCGATATCACACTTAACGTTGAGAAGACCGTAACTATAGAAGAAATTAATGCGGCTTTCAAAAAAGCTTCAGAAACAAATCTTAAGGGCATTCTCGAATACACTGAAGATCCCATTGTTTCCATTGATATTGTAGGAAACACACATTCGTGCATTTTTGATGCCTTAATGACATCGGTCATTGGAAATATGGTCAAAATTGTGGGATGGTATGATAATGAAACCGGATATTCCAGTCGGATACTGGATTTAATTTGCAATATATCGATAAAATAACTACGTTTGTCGGATAAATAATTATATTTACCATTACCTAATGGTACTTATGTCCAACGCTAAACTTTACATATTCGCTATTTTCTTAGGGGTTTCCTTTATACTTTCAGCTCAAAACGAGTCGGATGATTCAGAATCCCTTCTCCTCAGCATGGAAAATGCCATTGTATTTGCGCAATTTGATGCAGATCGTGGAGACTACTATAATGCCAGAGCCAAACTAGAAAAAGCATTAACGATTTCAGAAAAACTTGAAGACCGCGAGAGTCAAGGCATCATCCATTCTAAAATTGGCCGATTACACCACACAGTAAGAGAATACGATCAAGCACTTTCATCGCTCACAAAAGCATCTCAAATACAACGTGAGATTGGAGATTATAGCAACTTAGCCATCACATACAGTATTAAGGGAAATCTTCATTTGACCCTAAAAGAATATCAGGCTGCTCTCGATTACTATAACTCTGCTAAAAACCTTTTTCAAGAAAACAATCTTGAACCCATGTCCTCTGGAGTAAGTCTTAACGAAGCTAAGATTCAATATGAACTTAAGGATTACGAGAAATCAAAGGCCTACTTAGATGAAACCATTCAACTTGCAAAATCTTACGACCAACCTCTAATATTATCAAGCGCACTCATCTATATAGGTAAAATCTTGATAGAGACAGGAGATAACGCTCTGGCACTAGAAAAGGTAACTGAAGGGATTGAAATTGCTGAGACAAATGATATTATAGAAAATTTGAACGAGGGTTATTTAACCTTAAGTCTTATTTATCAAAACAAAAAGGATTTCAAATCTGCCCATGATTATCTTTTAAAGCATGTTGAAATCTCTGATTCTATTCTTAATATCGAAAGAGAAAATTTATCTCCAGATCAAAAGACCGAATATATCGACGCTTATAATCAAGCAGACTACCAAGAACTCAAAACCAAGTTAGAGGAACAAGAATCTGAAAGTAGCTTAGCCAAAATCACCACCATATTGAGTATTGCTCTCATCAGTATTCTCTCATTACTCACCTTAGCACTTTATAAAAACAATAATATTAGGCTTAAGTCCAATAACATGCTTCATGAAAAAAATGATGATCTTATTGAAGCCATGAAACGTGCAGAACAAGCATCTAAAACAAAGGCAAATTTCTTATCTACCGTAACGCATGAACTGAGAACACCGCTCTACGCAGTGACAGGTTTAACAAATATGTTACTTGATGAAGAACCAAGCGAAAAACAAATTCCGCATTTAAAATCCTTGAAATTTTCAGGAGATTATCTTTTACAGTTCATAAATGACATTCTTCAAATCAATAAAATTGAGGCAAACAAAGTAGAATTAGATCCTGTCTTATTCAACCTTAAAACGAAGGTCGAGAGCGTTTGCTCAGCCTTAAATAATTCAGCACTTGACAATCAGGTCAAAGTACATTTTGAATATCAAAAAGGTCTAGAGCACACCTTCGTGGGTGATAATCTTAAAATATCCCAAATATTAATTAACCTCATCGGTAACTCCATCAAATTCACAAAAGATGGGGATATCTGGGTAAGAGTATATAGCATCTCAAAAAACAATAACGACCATATTATTCGGTTTGAAATTGAAGATAACGGGATTGGTATTTCAAAAGAAAAACAAGAACACATGTTCGAGAGTTTTTCCCAGGGCTCAATTCAAATCAATAGAAAATACGGCGGCACGGGCTTAGGACTATCTATTGTTAAGGGCTTGATTGAAATATTAAATGGTAAAATTTTCCTCAAAAGTGAATTGGGCAAAGGGACAACTTTCTTTTTTGAAATCCCTCTAACCTACGCTCCTGAGACTGCTAAAATTGAAAAAGAAGATTATTCTAAAAATATTAAAGCGTTGGACATCTCAAATATTAAAATACTGATTGTTGAGGATAACAAGATCAACCAAATGATCACGAAGAAAATCCTCTCTAAAATGAACTTACAATGTGAAGTTGTAGATAACGGAGAAGATGCTGTAGAAAAAGTACGAAATCACAATTATGATGTGGTACTTATGGACATACACATGCCTGGCATTAGCGGTCTTGAAGCCACGAAGCAGATTAGAGCTTTTAATAAAGATCTTACCATATTTGCACTTACTGCTGTTACTCTCGAAGATAAAATGCAAGAATTTGACGAGGCTGGTTTTAATGATATTATTTCAAAACCTTTTAAACAAGAAGATTTTGAGAAAAAATTATTTGATGAGCTCTCTTCTAACAAAAAGACCACTGCCTCTACTCAATAAGATTTTACATAGCGTTTAACCTCTAAACTAAATGCTTGCTCTTTATCAAGAGCAAATTCAATAGGCAAATACCACAATTTAGAAGCGTCTTCTTTAGAGGTGAAGTGTGGTTTCAATCTCCCAAAATCTTTTTCTGTAGTTAATATAAACGGCTTTTTTTTGATAAGGTTGATTTCTTCTACAGAGAATTCATGATGATCCTTATAATTCAGGTGGTCAAAAACAATGGCTTTACCGTCTAGATAGTCTAAAAAAGGTTTAGGATTAGCGATACCTGTTACCACAGTAATTGGTTCTTTTTTTAAACTTTCCAAAGCTTTCGTTTCAATCATTCCATAAATAAAATCACTGTAGGTAATCCAACTAAAGTATACCTGCTGTTCTTTATTGGGTCTTAATTGATGAACGATGTGTAATTTCTCTGCTTCTGAAATACCACTTGGGCATTTGGTCACAACAATTAGATCTGCACGCTTAGCACCAGATCTTGCTTCTCTCAAATTTCCCGTTGGCAAAAGCATATCCTCACTGTACAAATTATGGTGAGGCGTCAATAGAATATTGAGCCCTGCTTTTACCTTTCTATGCTGAAAAGCGTCATCTAATAAAATTACTTCAGGATGATGACGAGACCTCAATATAGAAATACCCGCTCTTCTATTAGCATCTACGCTAACCAGAACGTCCTCAAATTTTTTATAGAACTGAAACGGTTCATCCCCTATGGTTAACGCTGTTGCCTTTTCATCTGCCAAAACAAATCCGCTGGTCTTACGTCCATACCCACGGCTCAAGGTCGCTATTTTATGATCAGACTTTAAGAGTCTAATCAAATATTCAATCATCGGTGTTTTCCCTGTACCACCAACACTTAAATTTCCCACACAAATTAAAGGAAAGTCATAAGATCTTGAGCGCTTTATGCCATGATCATAAAGTGTATTACGTATCCAAGTCACGAGAAAATAAAAGGGTACGAAAGGAAATAGGATTTTGCGCAGTAGCTTCATCTTAACGAATGTAAATATTTTATCTTTGTTTTTAAACTCAATACATTAAATATTATGATTGTTCAAGAGGTTATAACCTGTTTAGAAGCGCTAGCACCTTTAGACTATGCCGAAGATTTTGATAATGTTGGGTTGCTTGTTGGTAACCGAAAAAACGAGGTCTCCGGCATATTAGTCAGCTTAGACACTCTAGAAGAGGTTATTGACGAGGCCATTTCCAAAAACTGCAACCTGATTGTTAGTTTTCATCCTATTATTTTTAAAGGGCTGAAAAGCTTAACCGGAAAGACCTACGTTGAACGTACTGTCCTAAAGGCCATCAAACACGATATTGCGATATATGCCATTCATACTGCTTTAGATAATGCTTTAAAAGGTGTCAACAATATTATTTGTGACCAGCTTGGTTTAGTTAACCGCCGCATTTTAATTCCGCAACAAGGAACTATCAAAAAATTAACCACCTATGTGCCAAATGACCATGCGGAACAATTAAGAGCATCTCTCTTTAAAGCAGGCGCAGGCAACATTGGTAATTATGATCACTGTAGCTTCAACTCACAAGGATGGGGAACCTTCAAAGGCAATGAAGGCTCCAATCCAAAAATTGGAAAAAAAGGAGAACTGCATCAAGAAGCAGAAACTCAAATCTCCGTAACTTTTAATAAACATCTTGAATCAACAGTATTGAAAACCCTGTTTGAGCATCATCCTTACGAAGAGGTTGCCTTTGAAATCATTACACTTAACAATTTAGACCAACATATTGGTATTGGGATGTTAGGCGAACTTAAAGAAGCAGAGGACGTTCATACGTTTTTAAAAGATTTAAAAATAAAAATGAAAGTCCCCGCTATTAGACATTCACAGATTTTAAACCCAAAAGTTAAAAAAATTGCGGTACTCGGTGGATCTGGAAGTTTCGCTATTGATGCAGCCAAACGCCTTGGAGCAGATATGCTAATCACAGCAGATCTTAAATATCACGATTTCTTTTCTGCTGATGGTGATCTTATTTTAGTAGATATTGGCCACTATGAAAGCGAACAATACACAAAAAACTTTTTAGTAGACCATCTCTCGAAAAAAATCACTAATTTTGCACCTGCCTTTCCGCTAGGTCAGGTAATTTTATCAACTACAAATACAAATCCGGTAAAGTATTTATAATTATGGCAAAAAAAGCTGAAGCCTCTGTTGAAGATCGATTGAGAGCATTATACGATCTGCAATTAATTGATTCAAGAATAGACGAAATTAGAAACCTACGAGGGGAGTTACCCTTGGAAGTAGAAGATTTAGAAGATGAAGTAGAAGGCCTTAACAAAAGACTGGAAAAGCTTGGTAGTAATTTAGATTTAATTGATGACGACATCAAATCCAAAAAAAATCTAATTGAAGAGGCCAACGCACTTATCAAAAAGTACACTGAGCAACAAAAAAACGTTAGAAACAATAGAGAATACAATTCTTTGACTAAAGAAGTTGAATTTCAAGAATTAGAAATTCAATTAGCTGATAAGCATATTAAAGAATTTAAAGCTCAGATTGAACAGAAAAAAGAGGTCATTGATGAAACCAAAGACCGCTTAAAAGATCGTAAAGCGCACCTTAAACATAAGCGTAGCGAGTTAGATGCTATTTTGGCTGAAACTCAAAAAGAAGAAGATGCGCTTTTGAAAAAGTCTGAAGAATATCAGAAAAAATTAAATGAGCGTTTAGCGAATGCCTATTTGCGTATTAGAAACAATGTTAAAAATGGATTAGCGGTTGTGGCCATCGAGAGAGGCGCTTCTGGCGGATCGTTTTTCACAATTCCACCTCAAATACAGGTTGAAATTGCTTCTCGTAAAAAAGTAATCACCGATGAGCATAGTGGTAGAATCTTAGTTGACGCAGAATTAGCAGAACAAGAAAAAGAAAAAATGCACAAAATGTTTGCTAAACTTTAATTAGCAACTCTCTTATATTTAAAAAGCCTCAATGTAAATTGAGGCTTTTTTTGTTTCAATTTTAATATGCTTTGGGAACCATACATAGCATATTTCAAATTTTAATAAAACTTTCACATATTCAAACTTAAAGTTTTTGATAATTACACGACTACTGTAAAAAAGCATTTGTTATGAAAACCAGCATTACTACATTTTTATTGATTATCCTGATGAGCTGTCAAAATACCGCACAGCAAACTAAAATGACCGAAGCCCAGCAAAAAGTGGTTAACGCTACTCCTGTTGAAGTTCCTATGGAAAATGGCTTGGCCAAGGCATACTTTGCCAGTGGCTGCTTTTGGTGTGTAGAGGCCGTTTTTGAAAGTGTAGAAGGTGTTAAGGAGTCCATCTCTGGATATGCTGGAGGTCATACTAAAAACCCAACTTATGAGGCGAGCAACACAGGAAGAACAGGTCATGCCGAGTCTGTAGAAATCATTTACGATCCAGAAGTGGTGAGTTTTTCAACATTGGTTGACGTTTATTTTGCATCTCAAGACCCAACGCAAGTTAATGGACAAGGTCCTGATCGTGGATCTCAGTACCGTTCTATCATTTTTTATCAAAATGAAATGCAAAAAGACATTATAGAAACTAAAAAAGAGGCTTTATCAAAAGAACTCGATACCAATATTGCCGCCGAAGTTTATCCTTTTCAAAAATTTTGGAAGGCAGAAGATTATCATCAAAATTATGAGCGTTTAAATCCGGGTAATCCATACATTCAAAATATATCCATCCCAAGATTAAAACGATTTCAAGCTAAAATGCCTTCAGTATTAAAGGCAAATCACTAAAAAAAATAAGCCTTTCAGAATCTTACACAAAGATTTCCTGAAAGGCTTTTGTTTTTTTACCTACTATAATTTTGTAGCTCCTATCTCAAAAATCAATGGGTATAAACCGTCTTTGGTCACAAACATTCCTTGGTTTGTTTTGCTCAAATTAGGCAAGACATCATAGGGACTTTCATTGTGTTCATTAAGATATTCTATTGTTAACCCTGCCTCTATTAAGGCATTGACAATCTCACTCAATCCGTGATTCCAGCCGTACTCTTGTGAAATCATTTTTGAGTTCACATCAGCGTAAGTTCCGTCATACTCTTCATAGATTGCCTCATCTTGCATATAACCATAGCGCATTTCTACTGTTGGTTTTGTATAATCAAACATCCAAACAATGGGATGAAATTCTACCATATAAAAACGGCCACCTGGTTTCAACTTTTCTGCAATCATCTGCCCCCAAGGCTTTAAATCTGGCAACCAACCTATCACACCGTAACTTGTAAACACAATGTCAAATTCACCCTCAACATGCTTAGAGGTGTCTAAAACATTACAGCGCACAAAAGACGCATCTTGGTTGAGCTCATCATTGAGTGCCCTCGCTAATGATATTCCATCATCACTAATATCCACTCCAACGCAGGTTGCGCCCATTCTACTCCAACTCAAAGTATCTTGACCAAAATGACATTGTAAATGCAACAAAGATTGTCCTTTGACATCCCCTAAGGCTTTAAGCTCATAGGGCATTAACGAAGATGCTCCGTTTTTAAACCCTTCCAAATTATACATTTTACTTTGGGAATGCGCCTTGACCTTCTCATTCCAAGTATTTCTATTGGTTTCAAAATGATGTTTTGCCATAATTAATCTTAAAGCTCTAAAATAATAATTACTGCGGAAATGTTAAGACTTTATTACCTTTACAAAAAAAACCAATCATGAGACTACTTTACATTTTGGCCTTAGCTACAGCATTAACAGCCTGTAAATCTGAAACAAAAGAAAAACAGAATGATACGGAATCCGTTTCCGAAGAACACATAGAACTTACCACAGCAGAAAAAATCGCAAATGCCCATGGCATTGAGCAATGGCAAAATGTGGAGAAAATTGAATTTACCTTTAACGTAGATATGAACGGTTCTCATAATGAACGGTCATGGGTTTGGATGCCAAAATCAAATGATGTTGTCATGATGACGCCTAAAGATACCGTTAGCTATAATCGTACAACTGTTGATAGCCTGTCTATGGATGCCGATAAAGCCTTCGTAAATGACAAGTTCTGGCTATTGGCACCATTTCAGCTGGTTTGGGATTCTGGCACTACCATTTCAGAAGTAAAAACAGCTAAAGCTCCTATGAGTGAGACCGAGCTTAATACCATAACCACAACCTATAGCAATGATGGTGGCTATACGCCTGGAGACGCGTATGATTTCTATTTCAATGAAGCGTATATGATAGAAGAATGGGTTTATAGAAAGGGCAATAGCGAAGCGCCTTCTATGGTGACCTCCTTCGAAAATTACGAGGATTTTAATGGCATCAAGATTGCCAAAGACCATGTGCGATCTGATGGTGATTTTAAACTCTATTTTACCAATATCGCTATTGATTTCAAAAAATAGACATTCAAATCTTAAGATTCAATTCATAAAAAAATCCTAAAAAATGCAATTTTGAGATCAATCAAAGATCTTAAAACCGTGGTGCGGACGTATATAATGATATAAAATCCCGCCAACGGCGTCTATATATTCAAAGCGCAGCAACTAGATAGTTGCTGCGCTTTTTCTTTAATTCCTCTTAAACTATCCTTCAAAACCACTTCTTACGTGCGTGCCATCGCAAAAGGGCTTTTTGCTAGACGCACCGCACCTACAAAAAGCCGTAGTTTGGTTTTTGACTTCTTGTTTGTTGCCATGAGTTAAATGCACCGTTCCGTGAACTAATAAGGGCCCATTTTTCTGGACTTCAATTTTAGTTTCTACAGGAGTTTGTTTGTTTGATTTTTCATCATTCATATAATAACTTAGCGCTCCAGAAGGACAAGCTTTGACCTGCTTTATCAATTGGTCTGTGCTAGCTGCTTCAATTTTAATCCAAGGTTTTTCCTTGGGCTGAAAAACTTCACCAAGACCTTTAACGCAAATACCAGAATGGATGCAGGTCTCTGGCTTCCAAATAATCGTCATTTCACCATTGCTATACTCTTTTGTTTTTTCCATAGGTCTATTTGCCGGCTTAGGCTCTTTTAATTCATAGCTACTGCTTTAAAGATATAAAAAAAACCATTGCAAGATTCGTCCGTTTTCTTTGGAATAAACCCCTATCATACCCTTCCGTTCTAGCATAATTATTCCTATTTTTGTTGGGATACCAAAAACAAAAACACCTTGACCAACTATCAACTGGGTCTCGATTTTGCTAAAAAGCAAGACCAAAACGACCAACTCGCCGGCTTTAGAAGCCAGTTTCATATTCCGAAGGATCACCAAGGAAATGATCTCATTTACATGACGGGGAACTCCTTAGGCCTACAACCTAAAATAAGTAAAGCCTATGTAAACCAAGAGCTAGATGATTGGGCAAAACTAGGCGTTGAAGGCCATACCGAAGCTAAAAACCCGTGGTTGCATTACCATGAGTATCTAACAGAGACCATGGCCAATATTGTTGGTGCAAAACCTATAGAAGTTGTAGTGATGAACTCTCTTACGGTCAACTTACACCTCATGATGGTGAGTTTTTACAAACCCACGTCCAAACGCTATAAAATTTTAATAGAAGCCGATGCCTTCCCCAGTGATAAATATGCTATGGAGTCGCAATTGCGTCATCATGGTTTTGATCAAAAAGATGGACTCGTTTTATGGAAATCTAGAGCGCATGAAGTTTTAGCCAATTATGATGATCTAGAGACCATATTAAAAGAACAAGGGGATACCATTGCTCTCATTATGATTGGTGGCGTTAATTATTATACTGGACAGTTTTTTGACCTCAAACGCATTACAGAATTAGGGAGACAACATGGCTGCTTGGTAGGTTTCGATTGTGCGCACGGTGCGGGTAATGTACAACTCAACCTTCATGAATCTGGAGCAGATTTTGCAGTGTGGTGTACTTACAAGTATTTAAACTCAGGACCTGGAAGCCTTTCAGGTGCTTTCGTGCACGAGCGACATGCTCACAAAAAAGATCTTAACCGCTTTACAGGATGGTGGTCTCACAACAAAGAAACCCGTTTTAGAATGCGAGATGAATTTGACCAACTCCCTGGTGCAGAAGGCTGGCAGCTGAGCAACCCTCCCATTTTATCAATGGCTGCTATTCGTGCTTCTTTAGATGTTTTTGAAGAGGCTGGTTTTGATAACCTCTGTAAAAAATCGAAAGCATTGACAGGGTATTTTGAGTTTCTAATACAAGACCTCAACAATCCTGACATTAACATCATTACACCATCTCATCCCGATGAGCGTGGATGCCAATTATCCATTCAAGTCAAGAATGCCGATAAAAGTCTTCATCAAAAATTAATGGATGCTGGTGTCATTACAGATTGGAGAGAACCAGACGTGATTAGGTGTGCGCCAATCCCTCTGTACAACTCTTTTGAGGATGTTTATAAATTAGTAGCACGATTAAAGACGATTTTAAATTAAAATATTTGGAGTAAGTTGAAAGAGCTTTAAATCTCATTTTGACTGATTAGACCAACATTATATGAAACAACAAAACATACTCATTATTGGCGCAGGTCTCTGCGGAAGCCTTCTTGCATTGCGTCTAGGCCAACGTGGTTACCATGTTACCGTCTATGAAATGCGACCAGATTTGCGTAAGACAGATATTTCTGCCGGGCGCTCTATCAACCTTTCTTTTTCAGATAGAGGGAATAAAGCCATGAAGTTAGTAGGCTTAGAAGATCAAGTTAAGGCCCTATGTATTCCCATGAACGGGAGAATGCTGCATGATAGAGAAGGAAATACATTTTTATCTAACTATAGCGGTCGCGATTATGAATACATTAATTCCATTTCTAGAGGAGAATTAAATGCTCTATTGTTAAACGAAGCCGAAAAACATGAAAATGTCACCATTCATTTCAATAAAAAATGCAAATCGGTTGACTTCGAAAAAACAACGGCACTCTTTCAAGATTACACGAGTAAAGAAGAATTTGTAGAAGATGCTGATTGTATCATCGCTACAGATGGTGCGGGTTCTGCTTTGAGAAAAAGCTACTACCTCGCTAAAAAATTCCTTTTTAGTTTTTCACAAGATTATCTTACGCATGGTTATAAAGAGCTCTCTATACTTCCTTCGGAAAATGGAGACTATAAAACCTATAAAAACGCATTACACATTTGGCCTAGAGGTGACTTTATGGTCATTGCTTTACCAAATCTTGATGGAAGTTTTACGGTAACGCTCTTTTTAAGCTATAATGAAGGTGAGTACAACTTTAATAACCTCACCACACCAGAAATGGTCACGGCATTCTTTAAAAAAGAATTTCCAGATGCTTTAACGCTCATGCCTAACCTTGTTGAAGATTTCTTCGAAAACCCAACAGCGCCTTTGGGTACCGTAAAATGCTCCCCTTGGCATTATAAAGGCAATACCTTACTAATGGGAGATTCGGCACATGCCATTGTCCCTTTTTATGGTCAAGGTATGAATGCTTCTTTTGAGGACGTTGTAGAATTTGATCAGGTATTAGACCTCAATTTAGAAAGTTGGGAATCTGTTTTTGAAACCTATGAAAAGCGACGTAAAAAAGATACGGATGCTATTGCAGATTTAGCCATTGATAATTTTTACGAGATGAAAGATCATGTAGCAAATCCTATCTTTCAAGAAAAAAGAAAAATAGAAATGGCTTTAGAGAAAACCTTTCCGAAAGCGTATTCTTCTAAATATTCCTTAGTTACCTTTAATGAAGATATTGGGTATAGAGAAGCCATGCTTAAAGGTCGCGCTCAGGATAAGGCAATTTTAAATATGTTATCAGACGGCGATATCAAACCTGATGATGATTTGAAAATCATATTAGAAAAAGTACAATTAGAAACTACAGCGATTCTAGAGGATGATAAAATTGCTGGATTAGCCTAATCAACCATACGCAACTGGCTGTAAAAAAAAAAAAAAGATTGTAATGCATTTTAATAAAATTCTTGCCAACCCATGCAAGAACCGCTTCCCTTCTGGAAGCGTAATAATAGGGTGAAAGTTATGAATACAGATACAACCCATAATTCTGAAACAAAGGGAACTAATGTTTCTCCTAGAGGCGCTTACCCTCACGTAAAGCGTATTGGTGACTTTATTTTTGTTTCAGGAACGAGTTCTCGCTTACCCGATAATTCCATTGCGGGAGTAGATATTATTGATGACATGGGTACAAAGCGCTTAAATGCAGAAGTTCAAACCCGTGAAGTCCTTAAAAATATTGATAAAAACCTCAATACTGTTGGAGCAAGCCTAAAGGACGTAGTTGATGTCACTTCATTTCTAGTAAACATGAACGATTTTGCAGGCTACAATAAAGCTTATGCCGAATTTTTTGAAAAAGAAACAGGCCCAACCCGAACCACGGTTGCTGTGCATCAATTGCCCCATCCAGATTTAGTGGTTGAGATCAAAGTAATGGCTTATAAAAAAGAGCAATGAAATATTTTCCATTAGTAATTCTATTACTCGTCTTTAAATTATCCTTTGGTGACGCAGGAAATTCGTACCGCTTTAATTTGAGGCTCATCTCTAATGCCGGTGACACCATACAAGGGTACTTATATCATAATAGTTATGATAATTTCAATAAATTCTATCACCAAGACGATGCGTTCAAATCCTTTTTAAAAAAAGACCAAGTCACCATTTTTGAATTCATCATGCCGATAAGAATAGGTGACGTCACTAAAGATGCGACCTCAAAAGCATACATCAAAACGGTGAATCTTGATGAAATTAAAAAGATTACCATCATTGACTTTCTAGAGTTTAATACTAGTGATCGACTTCTTGAATTGTCACCAGAAGCATTTAATATCATCAAACCAGGCAATCCTGAGTGTAAGTTTATCAGTAATCAAAAGGTCTCTACAAATTGCCAATATGTGTTGTTAAGCTGGAAAAAAAGAGCAGATTTAGATAGAAACAAAAAAGAGTTTACCGAAAAATTGATGACCGACAGCAAAGATATGGACAACAATAAAGGTGAGTTTAATAGCTACCTAGAGGCTAAGAAAAAACGATTGCTTTATGACGGTATTCTATTAATTTACATGTGTGAGAGCCTATAATATGAACATCAAAAATTATATAAACGGAAGTTTTCAAAATCCTATTGACAACCAATGGTTAGATAATTTTAATCCTTCAAATGGTGAGGTGTATGGTCAAATACCAAACTCGTCAAAGCTTGATGTTGAGAGCGCTTATCAGGCCGCAGCCTCTGCTTTTCCTTCTTGGTCAAAAACAACATTGGAAGAAAGAAGTAGAATTCTTATTAAAATTTCCGAAGCATTAGAAGCCAATCTGCAACGTTTTGCAGAAGCTGAAAGTAAAGACAATGGAAAGCCGGTTTCATTGGCAAAAACCGTCGATATTCCTAGAGCTGCCAGTAACTTTCGTTTCTTCGGAAATGCCATCACCCAGTTCTCTAGTGAAAGCCATGACAGTGTTGGTCAAGATGCCATAAATTATACCTTACGCCAGCCTATTGGCGTCGTTGGTTGTATTTCACCGTGGAACCTCCCACTCTATCTCTTTACTTGGAAGATCGCTCCAGCACTAGCAGCAGGAAATTGTGTAGTAGCAAAACCTAGCGAAATTACGCCAATGACGGCGTATTTGTTGGGAGAGATTTGTAATGATGCTGGTTTACCTAAAGGGGTTCTAAATATCGTACATGGTTTAGGAACATCCACTGGCCAAGCCATTATTGAACACCCAAGCATTAAAGCCATAAGCTTTACCGGAGGCACTTCTACAGGTGCACATATTGCAAGAGTAGCCGCCCCAATGTTTAAAAAACTGTCTTTAGAGTTAGGCGGAAAAAACCCAAACATCATTTTTGCAGATTGTGATTATGACGATATGCTTGACACAACCGTACGCTCCTCTTTTGCCAATCAAGGTCAAATTTGCCTCTGCGGAAGTCGCATTTTTGTTGAGAACTCAATTTATGAAAGGTTTAAAACAGACTTCGTTCATAAAGTAAAAGCTCTAAAAGTTGGGCATCCATCACATCAAAGTACAAACATAGGTGCATTGGTTTCAAAACCGCATTTAAAAAAAGTAAAGAAGTACATTGAGATTGCCAAAGAAGAAGGCGGATCCATACTTTGTGGTGGCCATCAAGTGCAACTAAAAGGTTATGAGAACGGCTATTATTTGGAGCCAACAGTTATTGAAGTCAAAAGTGATGAGTGCAGAGTAAACCAAGAGGAAATTTTTGGTCCCGTAGTAACACTCATGCCATTTCAAACTGAAGACCAGGTATTGGATATGGCAAACAAAGTAAAATACGGGCTTTCGGCAACACTATGGACCAATGATTTAAAACGAACCATGCGAATGAGCAATCAATTACAAGCCGGCATTGTTTGGGTAAACACCTGGATGATGCGCGATTTGCGCACACCCTTTGGCGGCGTAAAAGCTTCAGGTGTTGGGCGTGAAGGTGGTTTTGAAGCCCTACGCTTTTTTACAGAGGCAAAAAATGTCTGTATAAAATATTAGTCTAGTTTCTGTCAAATGATGTTGAATAAGACAACGTTAATGCAACTAAACAGCATTCTTTAATTATAAATTTAAATACAATTGCTTCGGCAAAAAAAATATGAATTTAGAACTCAATAATAGATACGCTCTCGTCTGCGGAAGCACCGCAGGTATTGGTAAAGCTACAGCAATGGCTCTAGCGGCAGAAGGCGCACAAATAACCTTAATTGCCAGAAATGAAGATAAGTTAAAGGCAACACTTGCAGAACTACCTCAACATAGAGATCATGATTATATTGTTGCCGATTTCTCAAACCCTATGGAATTAAAGGACAAAGTAGAGGCTTATGTCAATACAAACCATGGCTTCCACATCTTGGTCAATAATACTGGCGGACCAGCAGGCGGACCAGTTTTTTCTGCGGAAATTTCCGAATTTGAAAGTGCCTTCACACAGCATTTAAAATGCAACCACGTTTTGGTTCAGGCGCTTGTCCCTTTTATGAAATCGGAAAACTATGGACGTATTGTAAACGTTATTTCCACCTCGGTAAAACAACCACTAGATGGTTTAGGAGTAAGCAATACCATTAGAGGTGCAGTTGCCAATTGGAGCAAGACCTTAGCCAATGAGCTTGGTCAATTTGGGATTACCGTAAACAACGTTCTTCCTGGAGCAACTGGCACAGAACGCTTAACAGAGATTATAAAGAATAAATCGGCAAAAACAGGAACATCAGTAGATGAAGCCGCAGAAGGTATGAAGAATGCCGTTCCTGCCAAACGCTTTGCAGAACCAGAGGAATTGGCAGACGCTATTACCTTTTTGGCAAGTGCAAGAGCAGGCTATATTAGCGGTATCAATTTACCGGTTGATGGTGGCCGTACCAAAAGCCTTTAATTAATAAGCAACACCCTAATGCTTTCAGGAGTCCTGAATGTTTTGGGAGTGTATGCTTTTTGTATATTAGTACAGCAATTACTGTAAAACTCAAAACACAAATCACGATGAGCAATTTAGTATCTCCTATAAATTTTAAAGCTTGGATTGAAGAAAACCGACACCTTTTAAAACCACCCGTTGGCAATAAAGTAGTTTGGAAAGATGGTGACTTTATTGTGATGGTTGTAGGCGGACCTAACAGTCGAAAAGACTATCACTACAACGAAACACCTGAGTTTTTCTACCAAGTTGAAGGTGATATGGTTCTAAAAATTATTGATAATGGCACACCAAAAGATGTGCATATTAAAGAAGGTGACATCTATCTTCTGCCACCAAAAGTGCCACATTCTCCACAACGTGGCGCTAATACAGTGGGTTTAGTTATCGAGTACAAGAGACCAGGCGGTATGCGTGACGCGTTACTTTGGTTCTGTGAAAATTGCACTACGAAATTGTATGAGGAAGATTTTACTGTTGAAAACATAGAGACCGATATGCCTAAAATTTTCGACAAATACTATAATGACAAAGACAAGCGCAAATGCCCTAATTGCGGAGAGGTCATGCAACCACCAAAAAAAGTACAACTAGAACAATAGCAAATTATTAATGCTTTTCTGAAACATACAGGAACACACAGCATCACACATGGAAAAACGAAAACTACGAATAAACGGCCATTCCCATTTGCTTCCCTATCCTGAGGAAATTCCTCAGTTTATGAAAGACAAAGGCATTTTTTGGGTAGATAAAGACCGAAAATTCATGCTACAGAAAGACTGGAATCGTCCTATTACCGATTCTAGTTTCTTTTTAGATGAAAAATTAGCTTGGATGGAGCGTTTTCATCTTGATCATGCCGTAGTTTTAAATTTATCTCAACTCTACGGAAATGGTCTGAGAGTTGAAGAGATGAAACAAGCGCTTCGATTTCAGAATGATTTTAACGCTAAAATTCAGCGTGAGAATCCGAGTAAGTTTACTTGTGGCTTTGTGGTACATCCTGGCTTTGTGAGAGGTGCGTGTTGGGAAATAGAACGCTGTGTTGAAGAATTAGGCCTTCAATTGCTGTGCTTACCAACCCATTATATGGATACCATAGGAACGTGGCGTTGTATTTTTGACGAAGAGAACGAACCTATATTTGAATTGGCCGATAAATATAACCTTGCCGTAGAAGTTCATCCTTATGATGGTGAGAAATTTATCAAATTAGAAAATACTGCTTGGCGTTTTCATTTAATTTGGATGTTGGCACAATGTGCAGATGCCTATCACTTCTTAACTTTAAATGGGTATCAAGATAAATATCCTAACATGCGTACGTGCTTTGCCCACGGCGGACAGTTGGCACAAATTAACTTAGGCAGACGAATTCAAGGATTTGATGGTAGACCAGACTTGTTTGAAGGTAAAAGCCACCCCAGAAAAGCGGTAGGACATCCTAACATCTTTTTTGATACGCTTGTACACGATACTGGAGGTCTACAGCTATTAATTAAAAACCAAGGCTCTAAACAAGTCTTAATGGGCTTAGACGATCCTTATCCTCTCGGGGAAATGGAAAGCATCAAGCAATCTTCTTATCCTGGTAAAATTTTAGATTTGGCTATGGAACGTGACATCATTACTGAAGACGAAAAGAATGCCATTTGGGAAGATAACGTGATTAGGTGGCTTTGCGGTAAGGATGAAAAGGCCAAGACATCTTTAGTAAATAGAATTTTGGGAAACTAAGATGAATTTTTTACCAGATCAACTAGACCAGTACATTGTTTCCCATTCTCAAGATGAGCCAGACTTATTACAGCAGCTCACAAGAGAAACCCATTTGAAAATTCTTCAACCCATCATGCTAAGCGGTGCTTATCAAGGTAGGGTTTTGAGCATGATTTCAAAATTAATAAAGCCTAAGACCATTTTAGAAATAGGCACCTTTACAGGTTACGCCACCTTATGTTTAGCTGAAGGATTGCAACCAGATGGTGAAATTCACACCATTGACATCAATGAAGAGCTTTTTGATTTTCAACGGAAATACTTTGACAAATCTGCTTATGGTGCTCAAATACATCAGCACTTGGGCAGTGCCTTAGATGTGATTCCGCAACTCACACAAAACTTTGATCTTATTTTTATTGATGCCGATAAGCCCAATTACAGCAACTATTTTCATCTCATCATCGATAAATTAAATCCAGGAGGAATTATTTTATCAGATAATGTGCTTTGGCATGGCAAAGTCGTTGAACCTTTAGATGAAAAGGACATCTCAACGAAAGCTGTGGTAGACTATAACAGCCTACTTAAAAATGACAGTAGAATTGAAACGGTTGTTTTACCCATAAGAGATGGATTAACCATTAGTCGGAAAAAGGAAAATTGATAGGAATTTGTATTAATTGCAGATTGTCTGACTTCTAAAGTCCATTTTTTGGACCTCTACTTACTGAGCCAGTAAATTTTTCTAAATCGTCCTTCACTTTGTTGATCTCGTCCGTAACATCTTTGGTGATGTTGGTATTGATCCCTTGCTTATCGACGGTTTTTGTGATTTCAGATTTAATATCTGTTGAAGCATCTCTCAGCATTCGCATTCCCTTACCCATACCCCGTGCAATCTCTGGTAGCTTATCTGCACCAAAGACCATGACCACAATTAGAAGTATAAATATAACTTCTGTAGTGCCGATAAATAAGAATGTTGTTAACTGTATCACATTGCAAATATACTGAGTTGCTTATGAAATAAAATAAAACTATTCTTAAATTAATTACCGCAGGCTTTAATTTTTCTAAAGCATTAAATTTTTACTCCAAAATCTTAGTTATATCACATGTGATCCGCTTTAACTTGATCCATAAAAAAAGCCAACTCTGAAAGTTGGCTTTTTCTTATTGATTAAGTTTTATAATTAGTCTTTAGTCTTTTCTTTAAACTTATCAAAATCACTTTGTTCAGTTTCTTTTGGCCAAGAGTTATTTGAGGTATCTATATCTGCCGTCTCTTCATTAGGATCTAATTTAATAGATACTATTTCTTTTTCAGACGCGATTGCTTTACTCACTTCACTATCGTTATATCTCCAAATTTGTGCTGGATAGGTTTCCGTTTTTGAAGTACCATCAGCATAGGTATACTCAACAATAATTGGCATTACGAGTCCGCCTGGTTTTTCAAAAGTAATATCATAAAAATACTTTGGTTTCTTGATATTGGCACGTTCTTCTTCGGTGAAATTATCCATCATATATTCTTTCAAGGTTGCTGAATTATCAACAGGATCACCTTGCTTCAGTTTCTCGTCAAAATCTTCGCTACCTTCTTCAGCTAAATATACCAACTCTAAATCATCTAAGTTTAGGTTTCTACTTTCAGCATAATTTTTAGCATACTGATTTGGTTCTGAAGAGACGTAATATTTTTTAACCTCCTTAAGGCCCATATCTACCCAATCGGTAGTATAAAACCAACCTCTCCAATACCAGTCTAAGTCAAATGCGGAGGCATCTTCCATAGTACGGAAAAAATCTTCGGGAGTAGGATGCTTAAACATCCAACGGTGTGCATATTCTTTAAAAGCATAGTCAAACAATTCACGACCCATTACAGTCTCTCTAAGGATATTTAATGCTGTAGCGGGTTTTCCGTAGGCATTATTACCAAATTGATACACGTTTAATCCTTTGGTCATTATTGGTGAAATGTAATCTTGATTACCACCCATATAGTAAGTAATATTTTTAGCTGGACCACGACGTGATGGGTATTTCTCATCACCTTCTGAAAGTGCATCTGGATACCACTCGCCAAAATCCTGCTCTGCTACATATTGCGTAAATGTGTTTAAACCTTCGTCCATCCAAGTCCATTGACGCTCATCACTATTCACAATCATTGGAAAAAAGTTATGGCCCACCTCATGGATGATCACACTCATCATTCCGTATTTTGTTCTATCGTCATAATTACCGTCTTCATCTGGACGACCATAATTCCAGCAGATCATTGGATATTCCATCCCTTGACGCTTAGCGTGCACCGATATGGCTTTATGGTAAGGATAATCAAAGGTCATACGAGAATAAGATTTCAAGGTACTTGCAACAGCTTTGGTTGACCATTGCTCCCACAAAGGATTTCCTTCTTTAGAATATAATGACACCGCCATCACATCCTTTCCGCCAATTTTTACAGCCATCATGTCCCAGATGTACTTTCTAGAGGTGGCGAAACCAAAATCTCTCACATTTTCTGCATAAAGCTTCCATGTATTTTTCTTTTTAGAACGTCCTTTTTCACGCTTTTCAGCTTCGTCTTGGGTTGCAATCACAACAGGCTCATCATAAGATTTTTTAGCCTTTTCGTAGCGTTTCATCATATATGAAGAGAACAGGTCTTTTCTATTGGTCAATTTACCAGTACCATCTAATAAATGGTCTGCAGGAACGGTGATGTTTACTTCAAAGTTTCCGAAGGGCAAAGCGAATTCATCACGACCCCAAAATTGAGAATTTTGCCATCCTTCAACATCGTTATAAACTGCCATTCTTGGGTAAAATTGGGCAATTACATAATTTCTGTTTCCATCTTCGAACAATTCATAACCTGAACGTCCACCATCTGCAACGTGATCATTAATTTGGTACCACCATTTGATATCAAATGAAAAATCATCTCCAGTTTTCAAAACCTCTGGCAATTCAACACGCATCATGGTCTGATTGATGGTATGTGGCAATGCCTTACCATCTGTAGTGGTCACTTTTTCGATATTAAAACCGCCGTTAAAATCTTCTTCTAAATACGTTGATGCATATCTAGATGCTGAAAGCGCAGGCGTTATTCTACTTCCATCAATAGCTTTTGAAGGAGAATTTTTTTCTCTAACATTTTGATCTAATTGTACCCAAAGGTATTTTAGCTCGTCAGGAGAGTTATTGGTATAAGTAATGGTTTCGTAACCGCTCAATACGGCTGTATCATCATTGATTTCGATGTCCATTTTATAATCTGCTTGCTGCTGATAGTAAGCAGGTCCAGGAGCACCAGACCCCGTTCTAAACATGTTAGGTGTTGCGAACTCATCATAAAGTTGTTTAAACTTATTTTGATTAGTGTGTCCTGGTTTTTTGTTGGTCTGCTCCTCTTCCTGTGCAAAAGCACTTACGGAAACAAATAATAGAGATAGACAGAAATACTTGAATAGGTTCATAGCGTCGTTAGTATTAATTGGTAATTTAGATTAAAAGTTGAGATATTCTGTGTCGTCTGACCTTGTGCAAACGAGATTAAAACGTTTTGAATACATACTCACTTTGAGAACATTTTTTTGATCCTCAAATTTATCAAAAAGTACAGTATTAGTAACTTCAATAGTGTTTATGTGATTGATATTTGACACCTCGAGATAACAAACCAGTTGATCATTGTCATATTCCTTACCTACAAAAACATAGCTTACAGTTTTAGTGTTTACTTTAATCTGTAGCTTGGTTCTAAGGTATCTTTCAATGTAGGTGTCTACAGATTCTTTTTCATCAAGACTTGTTAAATCTATAGATTGATCATAACGTTCTTGAAGTGTAAGTTCTAGATCGTCAACATCAATTCTGGTTATAATTTGTAGGCTTTGTTTCTCTTCAATGTAATCGATTTGAGTAACGCTCACATAATATTTGTGCGCAAAAGACGTCATTAATAAGAAGAGGGCTGAGAAAACAGCGACTTTAATAAGCTTCATAAATTTCAATAGTTGGTAAAAATAACGAAATTTATATCAAATTTTAGATAATGAAATGTTAAGAGTGTTTGTGAATAAAAAATGATGAACAGCTAGGTGTTTACGATCAATCCTTTAAGGCGAGATCATCATCATGAAAAGCCACTAGCTTGCCTACAAGAAATTGATACATGGCCATACTGTTTTGTTGATTGCAGATTTGGTCAAAGCTAGGATCTTCAGCAGCATAAAGAAAAAAAACATCTTTGAGATGGTCCTCCACCTGCTCGTTTCCGAAGAGTAAAGCTGAAAATTCAGATTGCGCCCTCTTCATGCAGGTTTTTTGAGCATCTAAAAGCGCATTTGCTTTCAGTTTTTTCGTTCGTCCGTTAATGCGATTTAATATTTTATGAAGGTTGATTGCTATACCTGGACCAATAGGCGTTGCATACAATGTTACAAAATCACCGTTATCTGCTTCATATAATTTGCGTTCACTTTGGGTTTTAGGCTTACCAGTATAACCAGGGATGCCTACATCGTAAAAATTAATATCGCGTTTGGCATCGCTATTTTCTACATCTGATAATAAGTCTCCCGTTAAAATTTTTCCAACAACAACTTCGTCGAGTTGGTTTATTCTATCATTAAGGACGACGGTGATTTTCTTAGAACTCCAAACGAAACGGATCTATAATGAGCTGCAGCGGCTCATATTGAACACTTCTAAACTCAAGGGTATCATTAATACGAACTGGCACTTCAAAACGACCAAAATTATCAGAAACCGTATATTCTTTAGCCGAAATATTAAGCACATGAATGCCTACCAAATCTTCGTTAGCTTTAATTTGCCCTTTTAAATCAATAGACTGTGCTACGGACTGCCAACAAACCATACATAAAAGAACAACACATAAAATGTACTTACTTCTCTTCAATTTGAATTTTGAATGCTTTTAATTTTTGGGTCAAAAACTCCAACATGCCGAGGTCATTATCGGTTTTCATCAATGCCATAAACTCAGGATCATCTGCTACGTAATTAAAAAAAACGACACGCTTTTGTTCATCTATTTCTTCAATTTCAAAGAGGACTTCTGATAATTGCGATTCAACTTTACGTACTGCTATATCTGTTCTCTCAAGAGCAACTTGCTTTTTTATTTTTTTTGTTCTTCCAGAAATCCAGTTCAGAATAGGATTCAAAGGTACAATCCCTCCTCCTGATTGTGCTTCATAAAGTCGCCTTTCACTTTGGGTTTTACGAGGTCCTGTATAACCAGGAATGCCGAGATCGTAAAAATTGATATCCCGTTTTGCATCGCTGTTTTCAATGTCTGTCATAAGATTTCCAGTTAGAATCTTTCCAACGACAACCTCATCCAACAAATTGACATTATCCTCTAAATAGACGGTCATCGACTCGGTTTGAAGTATAATTTGATCGATGATGATCTCCTTAGGTTCATATTGAATTCCGGAAACCAATACCGTATCATTGAGTTTGGCAGGAATTAAAAAAACGCCCTCATCATTAGTTATTGTAAATCTACTCGAGGTTTTATTGATGATATGAATACCAACGACATCATTAGAAGCAATGATTTTCCCCTTGATATCTGTGGTTTGTCCTTGAGAAACAAGTCCACCAAATAAAACAATAAAAAGTAATAGAAATTTAATTCTTTCCACCTTTAGCTTTTAAAAACTGCTTGCTTTTGGTATTAAGAAACTCTAAAAACTCCATTTCATTACCGTAGTTCAATAAATCATAATTAAAATTATCATCATAAACATAAGCGATAAATTCATTCACCTCACCTTTCGGAATTCCGAAGTTATCTACCAAATACTCAGATCCCATATAGGTTCTTACATGTGTTTCAGGGACTTCAGGCACCCCAGAATCTTTAATGTCCTTGGCTCCAGATCTAAACAATGGCAGTAATAATTGATCAACAACATTTACAATGTTTAGTCCATTGACCATGGTCGGCATTTGAGAATGCATGGCTTCATTGTCTACTTCGGTACGGGGATCTGCTGAAAATTCATATTCATCACTCTTTTTAATTCCAAAATACAGCGCATCTAATTTAGGATTAAATGTCTTAACCATTTCCACATCGCTTTGAAGCTCCCCTGTAAGTCCAGAAGTCATTACCAATATTTCATCGAGTTTATTGATCTGTTCAATTAGAAATATTCGTAAGCGTTTAGATTCTAGAATGGCTTCATTAACCTGCACATTGAAATTTTGATATTGTAGGGCTCTTACTTCAATCAGATCATTTAATTTCACATCAATGTCAAATTCTCCTTTCTCATCAGTAACCACTCCTTTATCTGAAGACGTATTAAAAATCGTAATCCCCTCAACGTCGCTGTTTTCGACAATAATTTTTCCATGAATCTGAGTCCGCACCATACTTTGGGAGAATGCTGTTAATGTTGAAATTGTAAGTACAAATAGTAGTAAAGCTCGTTTCATAGTCAAGGGTTTTGGTAATTTGTTTATAAAGTAATAGATTTCGTCTGGTAAAGCTGGTGTTGGCATATTTAAACTTTTGTTAAAAGAATAAAGCCGAAGCCTCTTACTAAAATAGCACAAAATTAAAAGAATGAAAAATATTATAATTGCAAGCACCTCGACGCTACACGGCAGTGGCACTTTAGAATATTTATTAGAAGATTTATCCCAAATTTTTAAAGACACCTCAGAAATTCTTTTCATTCCCTATGCAAGACCTAGCGGGATTTCTCATGACGATTATACTGAGCGTGTTACAAAACCATTTCATACCATAGACAAAACAGTTAAGGGCATTCATGAGTTTGAAAATGCCATTGCAGCAGTAAAAGATGCCAAGGCTATTTTTGTTGGTGGTGGAAATACGTTTTTATTAGTAAGCCAACTCTACAAACATCAACTTTTAGAGCCGATAACCACAGTTGTTAAAGCAGGAACACCTTATCTGGGCACTAGTGCAGGTAGTAATATTTGCGGTTTAACCATGAACACTACTAACGATATGCCCATTGTGTACCCGCCTAGTTTTAAAACTTTTGGTTTTGTTCCATTTAATATCAATCCGCACTATTTAGATCCTGATCTTAACAGCACCCATAAAGGCGAAACCAGAGAAACGCGCATCAAAGAATTTCATCAATTCAACACCCAACCTGTTGTAGGATTGCGTGAAGGGAGCTGGCTAAGAGTGCAAGACAAGTCTATTTTATTAAAAGGCGATTTACCCGCACGAGTATTTGAGCATGCAAAAGCACCTTATGAAATCTCTCCCGAAACCGATTTGAAAGATTTGAAATAAATAGCTATCCCCAACTAAGCTTAATGAATTTACAATAACTCGGAAAGTGACGGGCTTAAAATCGTTTCAAAAAGTGATACGCCAACGCTTGAAACCCTTCATTATGATAAAACTTATGAGAGGCATGGTTTTGCACATAAGTGTTGAGTTCAACCGCTTCACATCCCTTAAGTTTTCCATACTCATAGATCCAAGCCATAAATTCTTTCCCTAAACCTATATTTCGATACGCCTCTTCAATATAAACGTGATCCACCTCTACCGATTTACCAGAGTAATGTCTTGTGCTAAACCAAAGTCCAGAAACGCCAATAAGGGCTTCCTCGTCATACACTACAGCGCATTCGTAATGCTGGTCAACCATATCTGCAAAACGGGCTTTTAAAACAGCTTCGGAAACTTTAAAGCCAGAAAGCTTCTGCACCATAGGAATAATACTATTAATCTCTGATGGATTTAGGATCTCAAAACGAAAATTCATGATTCAAAATTTAGGTGAAGATAGAAGATTTCAGTCAACTTTTATATAGCTTTACAACACCTAAAGGTGATCCATTTTGACTAAAACAGCTTTTCATATTATCGAAATTTCCGCAAAAGAAACCTACAGCGTGAGACAGCCGGTGCTTAGAGCTGGAAGACCATTGGCAGATTGTGCTTTTGTAAATGATGATCTCGAATCTACATTGCATTTTGGCTTATATAAAGGCGACCTCCTTATTGGCGTGGCTACGTTTCTTCTTCAAAATAGCAAGCTCTTTCCTGAGCGTATCCAATATCAATTGAGGGGTATGGCCATTCTTGAGCCCTATCAAGGTCAAAAACTGGGAGACCTACTATTACGCCACGGAGAACACATACTACAACAACAAAAGGCACAACGCATTTGGTGCAATGCGCGAGAGAAGGCTAGCCGGTTTTATAAAAAACACGATTACGCTAGTATTGGTGAGCCTTTCGAAATTCCCGATGTTGGCACACATTATGTAATGAGTAAACCAATTGCTGCTGATACACTTTAAGTGTTCTAGTAGTAACCCAATGTATTGCAACTTTAAATCTTGAGCATCATGAACAGAACGCATTTTATAAAATCTACAGTACTAGGTGGTCTGGCATTGGGAATACTTCCACAGCTGTCCTTTGCTGATTTTTCCAATGGTATTAGTAACGAAGAACTCATTGGTAAGGGTAAACCTCATCTTTTTGGTAAAAATTATAAACTCCGCGAAGAAGCTCACGAGGCTTTTATGAGGATGGCTTCCGAAGCAAAAAAAAGCAATATCCATATTCAAGTGGTTTCTAGCTACCGTAGTTATGAACATCAAAACAGAATTTGGGAGCGAAAATATAAGAGCAACGCCAATAATGGCATGACACCAGAAAACAACATCAAAAAAATAATTGAATACTCTACAATCCCAGGCACCTCGAGACATCATTGGGGTACCGATTTAGATATCATAGATGCCAATGTTGCACAACCATCGTCGGTTTTACAACCGCGCCATTTTGAAGAAAACGGTTGTTACAGAACTCTAAAAGTATGGATGGATCAGCACGCCAATAGTTTTGGATTCTATTTGGTGTATACCGATGTAGATAGCAGAAAAGGATTTAAGTACGAACCTTGGCATTACAGTTACAAACCATTAGCTCAATCTTACCTCAAAGCTTACCTCGACCTTGATCTTTTAAACACTATCCAAAGTGAAGCATTAATGGGAAGCACACATTTCTCTAAAACCTTTATCAATGCCTATGTTCAAGAACATATCTTAGATATTAACCCTGCGTTATTATAGCCTCCACAATAAAAAACACCTTAATTAATTAAGGTGTTTCTGGACTAATTCAAATAATTGCCTTCTCCAAGGCATTTATAACTTATGATTCTAAGCCTTCCATATAGGTTAGAACATCTGTGGCGTTAGAAAGTTTCGCGTATTTCTCAGCGGTCATCCCTTTGTCGCTTTTTTTATTCAACTTGGCGCCTTGTTCTACCAGTACTTTCAATACGTCTAAACGGTTAAATTTAGCAGCATACATGGCTGGGGTGAGTCCGTTTGATTTTTCATTGACATCTTGGCCAAGTTCAATTAATTTTTTAACGGTCTCAAAGTCACCTTTTACGATGGCCATGCAAAATGGATTGACGCTTTTCTTGTTTACAACTTCAATTTTAGAGGTTGTAGAAATGTCATTTGAAGCATTTAAGGAGTTGATTGAGAATCCTAATGCGATTGCGATAATGATTGCTGTTTTTTTCATGATGAAAGATTTTAAAATGATTATTGTTTTTTGATTACACTAAATAGACGACTCGTTTATAAAATTGTTACAGAAATAAATTTTGATAACATTTTTTTAACTATTTGTAAGCAAAAAAGTTACGTAAGCTTCAATTTCAGAAATTCTTATGATGTGTTTTAATCGATATGGGCCTACAGTAATAATTTGTAGTATTTGTTTTATGAAAAATTTAGATATACCCTTGTAATCTTTTACCTTTGAGTTAAAACCAAGATAGCATGAACAAAAAAGTAATTTTGATGATATTAGATGGCTGGGGCTTATCTCCAGACCCTAAAGTTTCGGCTATAGACAATGCCAAAACCCCGTTTATAGATTCACTTTACCACAACTACTCTCACGCCACTTTGAGAACCGACGGTCTAAATGTTGGTTTACCAGAAGGACAAATGGGCAATAGTGAAGTTGGTCATACCAACCTGGGAGCAGGACGTATTGTTTATCAAGATTTGGTTAAAATTAATTTAGCCATAAAAGACAATACCCTAAAGGATGAAAAAACGTTGGCAGATGCCTTTGCATATGCTAAAAACAATCAGAAATCTGTTCACTTTTTAGGTTTATTAAGTGATGGTGGCGTTCACTCTCACATAGATCACTTATTTGGTTTGATTGATGCCGCAAATAATGCTGGGGTACAACAGTCATACGTTCATGCATTTACAGATGGCCGTGATGTAGATCCTAAATCTGGTTTTGGCTATGTGACCTCTCTTGAAGACCACATGAAAAACACCAATACCAAATTGGCTACCGTCACTGGTCGTTATTACGCCATGGATAGAGACAATCGTTGGGAACGCATAAAATTAGCTTACGATGCCATGGTGAATGGCGAAGGGCTACACAGCAAAAATGCTACTGAATCTATCGAGGATTATTATGATAAGGATGTTACTGATGAGTTTATCAAGCCTATTGTTATGGTTGACGATGCAGATAAGCCTGTAACAAAAATAGCCGATGGTGACGTCATTATCTTTTTCAATTTTAGAACAGATCGTGGAAGAGAATTGACAGAAGCACTTTCTCAGAGCGATTTTCATGAGCAAAACATGCACAAACTAGATCTTTACTACGTTACAATGACCAATTACGACGAGTCATTTAAAGACGTGAAAGTCATTTACAGTAAAGATAACCTCACCGAAACATTAGGTGAAGTTTTAGAAAAACACAATAAAAAGCAAATTCGTATTGCCGAAACGGAAAAATATCCACACGTCACCTTTTTCTTTTCTGGCGGTCAAGAAACACCTTTTAAAGGAGAAACTAGAATTATGAAAAATTCTCCAAAGGTGGCTACTTATGATTTACAGCCAGAAATGAGCGCTTTTGAACTCACTGATGCATTGGTCCCTGAACTTAAAAAAGGAGATGTTGACTTTGTTTGTCTCAACTTTGCTAACGGTGATATGGTTGGTCATACAGGAGTCATGGAAGCAGCCATAAAAGCCTGTGAAGCGGTTGACACCTGTGTAAAGAAAGTTGTTGAGACTGGATTAGACAATGATTATACGACCATCTTAATTGCAGATCATGGCAATTGTGAAACCATGATTAATCCTGATGGCAGCCCCAATACCGCCCACACCACCAATCCCGTACCTATCATACTTATAGATAATGACAAAACCTCTATAAGCGATGGAATTTTAGGAGACATTGCACCTACCATTTTAAAACTTATGGGAATTGAGCAGCCAGAAATCATGACACAAAAATCCTTAGTATAGCGAAATGGAATTGGATGTTATTGTAGTTTTACAACCCATAAAATGAGATTATGAACTTTTTAGAAAAACTGGTCATTGCAATCGATTTTGACGGCACTATTGTAGAGGACGCTTATCCTAAAATAGGAAAGCCGCGCATCTTTGCCTTTGAAACTATGAAACGCCTCCAAAAAGATGGGCATCGCCTTATTCTTTGGACCTATCGTTGTGGCTCTAAATTAGATGAAGCTGTAGCGTTCTGTAAAGAGAATGGCATTACGTTTTATGCGGTAAACCATAGTTTTCCAGAAGAACAGTTTGAAAACAGCATAAGTCGTAAGATCCATGCCGATTTATTTATTGACGATCGCAACATTGGCGGCGTTTTAGGCTGGGGAGAAATCTACCAGATGATCACCAAGGAAACGCCAGAAATGCCCGCAAAGAAACCTAAAAAAGGATTGTTTTCATTTTTCAAAAAGTAGTGTTAGTATTGCGTTAAGGTATGATAGGCTTTGTCGATAGCTTCACGGTGATCTGGATGTGCAATTTCGACTAGAGATTTCACACGCTGAGTAATGGTTTTTCCATAGAGATTAGCAACCCCATATTCTGTAACAACATAATGTACGTGAGCCCTGGTCGTTACAACTCCCGCACCAGAATTTAAAGAAGGTACAATTCTACTTATGCCATTTTTTGTAGTTGATGGTAACGCAATAATTGCTTTACCTCCTTCGCTTAATGCAGCCCCGCGTATAAAATCCATTTGACCACCAACACCAGAATACATATTTGCTCCAATAGAATCTGCGCAAACCTGACCAGTGACGTCTACTTCAATCGCTGAGTTAATAGCCACCATCCTGGGATTTTGTTTAATCACCGATACATCATTGGTGTAGTTGGAGGCACGCATTTCTACAAAAGGATTATCGTCAACATAATCATACAAACGCTGAGAACCAATTAAAAATGTAGACAGCGCGCGACCGCGATTCACAGCTTTAAAATTTCCGTTGATCACGTTATTGAGGATCAAATCAATCACCCCATCAGAAAACATCTCTGTGTGCAAACCCAAATCCTTATGATTCGTCAATCGGGTCAACACGGCATTGGGAATGCTTCCTATGCCCATTTGTAAGGTGCTTCGATCCTCAATTAAATGAGCTACATAATCACCAATCTTGTTTTCTATAGCAGAAGGCTCGGCCATAACATGGGTTGGTAAGGGTTCATTACTTTCTACAAAGGCATCAATCTCTGATACGTGGATGATTCCCGCACCATGCGTTCTTGGCATAAAGGTATTGACTTGGGCAATTACATAAGCCGCATTATCAATAGCCGCCAATGTTGCCTCTACAGAAACACCTAGTGAGCAATAGCCATGGCGATCTGGCACTGAGACATGAATAAGTACAACATCTAATTTTAGAATATTTCTTTTGAAAATTGTAGGTAGCTCGCTTAAAAAAACAGGCGTGTAAGAACCGTTTCCTGATTTTAGGGTATGTCTAACATTTTTACCAATAAAAAATGAATTGACATGAAAACTTCTTTTAAAATCAGGATTGGCATAAGGCGCCTCTCCTTCGGTATGCAATTGGCATATTTCTACATTTCGTAATTCCTCATGTCTTGCAGACATTGCTTTTATAAGCGCTTGAGGTGCTGCCGCCGCGGCTTGAATATAGACACGTTGGTTAGAACTGATCTTTTTTACAGCTTCTTCAGCAGATATTGGTGAGTACATCATCTTTTTTTTACAAAAATAAGGGCTTTGTTTTTTATTGAAAATGACTTAAATCAGCATTTATAAAAGTTTAATGCCCCTCTTAAAATTCCTATCTTTGCCAATATTTTACTCAAGATGATTATAGCAAAAACACCAGAAGAAATAGAATTGATGCGTCAAAGTGCGCTCATCGTCTCTAAAACATTAGGGATGTTAGCTAAAGAAGTTAAAGAGGGTGTCACTACAAAAACACTGGACACTATAGCAGAGACTTTTATTAGAGATCATGGCGCTTTGCCCGGTTTTAAAGGGCTTTATGACTGTCCATCAACGCTTCTTTGTAGTGTTAATGATGCCGTAGTTCATGGATTACCAACCGACATCCCCTTAAAAGATGGAGATATTGTATCTATAGATTGTGGCGCTTTAATGAATGATTTTTACGGTGACCATGCCTACACGTTCGAAATAGGTAATGTCAACGCCGAGACAAAAAAACTCATAGAAGTCACCAAAGCCTCTTTATATATGGGAATTAGCGAGTTTAAAATCAATAATCGCGTAGGCGACGTTGGTTTTGCTATACAAGACTATTGCGAAAATCATGGTTATGGTGTTGTAAGAGAATTGGTAGGTCACGGCTTAGGACGCAAAATGCATGAAGATCCTGAGATGCCAAACTACGGAAGACGCGGCCGTGGCAAAAAGTTTATTGAAGGCATGGTTGTAGCCATAGAACCTATGATTAACGGTGGCACTCATAAAGTAAAACAACTTAAGGACGGTTGGACTATTGTGACTCAAGATGGTCAGCCTAGTGTACATTTTGAACACGATGTGGCTATTGTAGATGGTAAACCTGAGATTTTGTCTACGTTTGCCTACGTTCATGAAGCCTTAGGCATTACATCTAATGAAGAGGATGCGTTTAGACGTGAAGCCATTATTTTATAATTACGCTTAAGATTGCATTATTAAAAGCGTTTAAAGTGTTTACTCTGAAAAGCTAGATCCTGTCATGCTGTTCTATAAAACTTTCTTAATCACGTAACACTTTTACGTCTATATACTGTTTTTTATCATCTAAGAATTTGAAAAAGCTTTTCAAAATAATTCTAAACACCATCCCTAGGCCTATTCTTATTAGGCTCAGTTATGTGGCAAGACCTGTGTTAGCTTTGGCGCTTAGAGGAGACAACTATACAGACCCTATAGATGGTAAGCATTTTAAAAGCTTTTTGCCTTATGGCTACGGAAATCAGCGTAACAACGTACTCTCGCCTTCCACATTAAGTTTAGAACGCCATCGGTTATTATGGCTGTATCTTAAAAACGACACCAATTTTTTTTCTTCGGAAATCAACAATGGAAAGAAACAAAACGTCTTACATTTTGCGCCTGAGCAATGTTTTTTGAACCGTTTCAAGAAACTGGAGCATATAAATTATACAACGACCGATTTAGAATCGCCCATTGCAGATGTTAAGGCTGATATTTGCGATCTTCCCTTTGAAAATAACAGCTATGACGTAATCTTTTGCAACCACGTCTTAGAGCACATCCCTGATGACGCCAAGGCGATGAAAGAATTGTATCGGGTGATGAAGCCTGGAGGATACGGGATTCTTCAAATTCCGCAGGATCTATCGCGAGCCAAGACTTTTGAGGACAACAGCATTACAGACAGGGCAGAACGGGCTAAAATCTTTGGGCAGTATGACCACGTGCGTGTTTACGGTCTTGATTACTTTGATAAACTACGCCAAGTGGGGTTTAAAGTAGACGAGGTAGACTATACGGCTCAACTTTCCGAAGAAGAGATTAGAAAATACTGTCTAGCTCCTGGTGAGATTATTCCAGTAGTTTATAAATAAATATATCATGTTACAATCTATAATCATTGCCACAGCCACTTTATTTGGGATGCTCTCTGTTATTTTTGGAGCTTTTGGAGCCCATGCTTTGAAAAACACCTTATCAAGTGATCAATTGAGCAGTTTTGAAGTTGGTGTAAAATACCAGATGTACCATGCGCTACTGTTATTGGTCTTAGGATGTAATCCCAACTACGTAACAGCTTCTATTTACTGGTGCCTAACCTTAGGAATCGTCCTGTTTTCGTTTAGTATTTATGGTTTGGTTTTATCTGATGCGAAAGGCAAAAAACTTCGGTTTCTAGGACCAATTACTCCCGTCGGGGGCTTACTATTAATTGCAGGATGGCTGCAATTACTCTTAAATGCCATTATATAGTAGCATTGATAAGTAAGCCTTTGAAATTTATGGTTTAGTGCAAAAACTGCAAACTCTAAATTGGCTTTGATTTGCTGAATCATTATGAGCTATACGTTTTCACGGGCAGATATAGACAGTGATTTCGAACCACAAGAGATTATTCCAGTGGTTTATAAGTCTTAGTTCTCAGGAAAATTATTCAAATTCAAGGTTTGCAATTCTTGCGCTTCATTCTCATAGATGATATAAATTTTTAATTCCGGGTGAATTTCCGAGAATTGCTCAACCGCTCCATTTCCCATGGCTTGAAAAGCGGTGGCGTATCCATCTGCAGTCATACAATCTTTTGCAATAACAGATACACTTAAAATATTGGTTTTTGTAGGATAACCTGTTTTGGTATTAATAATATGGGCATAACGATTACCACTGCTATCTACTTTAAATTTACGATACGTACCTGATGTTGCCATGGCTTCATTTTTTAATGAAATGGCCTTAAAAATAGATTGCTCTCCATCAAATCTCGGTTCATCTAGACCAACACGCCAAGCTTCTTGTTTTTCTACATTAAAGCCCTTGACACGAATTTCGCCGCCTATTTCTACCAAATAGTTTTGGATGGCATGCGCTTCTAGAAACTCAGAGATGACATCAACCCCATAGCCTTTAGCAATAGCATTAAACTCAAGATAGGTTTCCGTAGGCTTAACAATTTCTCCATTTTTTAAGCTGACCTTATCAAAGCCAACAAAACGCATTAAACTATCTATAGTGGTACTATCGGTTAAAAACTTTCCATTCTCGGCTCCAAACTTCCAAGCATTTACAACATCTCCTATAGTGGGATCAAATATGGCGTTGGTTTCTTTGTAAATCTCCTTAGATTTTAAGAAGACCTTTTCAAAATGCGTATCAATGGAGACCGGCTCATTTCGGTTTATTTTGGAAATGTCAGAATTTGGAATATAGGTGGACATTGATTGATTAATGACTGTAAACAGACTATCAAATTGCTTTGTAAAATCTGCCTCTGCATCATAAATAATGGAATAAGAAGTGCCAAACACAGGCCCAGCCAGCTGCGTATTCTTAGGTTCTTTACTGCATGAGCTGAAGAACACTAATAGTAAAAGCAAAACCGAAATCTTACTGATGGTATTGCAAAATGGTATGCATTGAAATTTAGAGGTCGCCATAATCATCTTAGTTTAAATTGGGCTCAATAACTTGAATGCCGTTATATTCGATAAGGTATTCTTCATTTAAAAAAACAGGAAGACTTTCGCCATTGGGATTTCCTAGGCCAACGCCGGCATAGAGTACTTTAGCATCTTTTTCAAAGGCGTGCTTTTTAAAAGTTTCCATCCACACCATATCATAGTTATTTGGGTTTTCTGGAAGAATCACTGCCCGCACAATCACAAAGAAATATTGATTGTTCTTATCGGTACACACAAATTGAGGATGTCTTTTAAGTTTACTGTTAATGGCAATAAATTCAAAACCTCGAGATTCTAGGTCCTTACCAACATGGTTCATGGCAAGGTTATGAAGTTCTTGTTTGGAAAGGGCTTTACTCATTTCATTTCCGCAGGAGCGGTAGACTTTTAATTTCAACAAAAGTACAAAATGTTTTATTCAGACCTTCTTGTCTACAGCATTCTGAATCCTCAAATCTTACTTAAATCTTACGAACTTAGAATCATAAAAGGTATAGTTGGAAACGGGAATCACGATATCTTGCTTAAGATGATACCAAGGTGATATAGATTGGTCTTCTAAATTTTTAACCAAATGTACACTCTGCGCCGGTGTATTGCCTTGAAACAACAGGTAGATAGCATCGCCTTTAGAATTAACAGCTTTATCTCCAATCATCACAATATGACCAGGTGAGCCGCCTTTAATGAGCATGTCTCCAATTTTTAAATCACTATCAGCAATAGGCTGTAATTCATTGTAGAGGGAGAGCGTCCCAGAGTACATGTATATTAAATTCAAATATTTATAAAAATTAGCTTCAGAATGATTTGCTTGAGCTACTTTATGAAAAGAGACCTGGTTTCCTTCTATTTTTGGTCGATATCCTTCCGCATAATGTTGCCAAGAACAGTAATGTCCCGAAGTAAAATTAAAACCAATCTCCGCCTTTCTGTTTTGCTTCCAAAGATATTCACTTCGGATTCTTATCAGCGCATCGGCACATTGTTGTAATCCGTTTTTGGGCACAGCGACTTCAAGAATGCCGATATGACCATCTTGCCAAAAATATTCAGACGTATCATAATTGATAATTTTACTGCCGAAAGGCTTCAATTTATAGTCGCGAAGATAGGCCTGAAAACTTCCCTGTTTAACGGCTACTCTATGATATCCTATAGGAAGATTGACCCTTGATCCAATTGTTAAACTATCCTCATCTATCAATCCAGGAGTCTCTACACTAACCGCACTGATCATGGAAATGGATTGCTGCATCGGTTTATAGATATAAGCAAGAATACCCATGGCGATAACAAAAACCATAAAAAACCAAAACTTCTTCATAATACACTAACGTGGTTTTTCTTTCTTTTGGTATCTCTTATTGAAATTTCAACCTTTTTTAAAAACTACTTTTACCTGATTTCTTCTGAAACATTACAGCATAAAACCGCATCATAACCCTTAAAAATATCCTATAAATAAAACCCCATCAAAAGAATCCATTTATAATCTAAGATAAACTTTGGTTTACAATGACATTATGATTGGATTGATCCTTTTGCTTTTTAAGAATAATTTAATAGAAAAAATCAGGCTTTTTATTATCTTAGAAAGAAAAAAGCATGACAACGCGCCTGAACAACGCCTTAACTAAACTGTATAAGGCCTTTCACAATAACGAATTACACCCTGAATGCTGTAAAAAATGTGCTGTTGGTAATATTTGTGATAATACCGATACATGGAAGCACCTTACAGATGTTCATGGCTCTGTTAAGCTCAATTACGTGGGTTTAGTTAATCAAAATTTTGGAAAACGCATTCACGGTTATACGCCACTTGAGTTGCTGCAGATTGAAGCTGAATTCTTGAAAGGTTGCGGCTATTCTGGACCTATTGATCGCTACTGTAAAAAGCCTAAAGATCCAACTCAAACAGACAATCTATTTAATGGGTTATGTGCCGTAGTAGCTTACTTATGTAAGTTAGATCACATCCCGAACGTTATGGATTACACCAAACTCTTTGAGGTAGAAAATAACCAGCCTAAATATGAGTTAGTCTAAACTTTAAGCCAGTACAAATGAAAAAACCAACTCTTTCGAGTTGGTTTTTTTTATTCTGTGATTTTAGAACTTCATCCATATAGCCTTGTAAAGCCATAGTAGAATCTTATCCACCAAAATCATCAAATCTGATATTCTCATCTGGGATTCCATAATCTTCACCCATTTTTTGAACCGCCTGGTTCATCAATGGTGGTCCACAGAAATACAATTCAATATCCTCAGGAGCGTCGTGTTTGCTCAAGTAATTATCAATAACACAGTTGTGAATAAACCCAACAAAACCGTCTCCAGGTGCATCGATGTCCTCTTTAACTTTCCAGTTATCTTCTTCCATAGGTTCAGATAGTGCTAAATAGAATTTAAAGTTTGGAAAATCTTTTTCCAAAGCTCTAAAATGCTCTAAATAGAACAACTCACGTTTAGAACGTCCACCATACCAATACGATACTTTACGACCCGTTTTAAGAGTTCTGAACAACTCATACAAGTGTGAGCGCATTGGCGCCATTCCTGCTCCACCACCAACATATAACATTTCAGCTTCAGACTCATTGATAAAAAATTCACCATAAGGACCTGAAATAGTCACTTTATCTCCTTTTTTCTGATTGAAAATATAAGAAGAGGCAATACCAGGATTAACAGACATCCAATCGCCTTTAGCTCTATCAAATGGAGGAGTTGCAATACGAACGTTCAACATAATCTCACGTCCTTCTGCTGGGTAAGAAGCCATAGAATAAGCTCTTTCTACAGTCTCTGAGTTTTTCATTACCAAAGGCCATAATTTAAATTTATCCCACTCTGCTTGAAATTTATCAGGTGTTTCATGCTCCTCTGGGTGCGCAGTGATATCCATATCTTCAAACTTCACTTCACATGGTGGAATTTCGATTTGAATATATCCACCAGCTCTGTAACCCATATCTTCAGGGATCTCAACAACAAACTCTTTAATGAAAGAAGCCACATTATAATTTCTTACAACGGTTGCTTCCCATTTTTTAATTCCGAATACTTCTTCAGGAATGGTGATTTCCATATCCTGCTTCACTTTTACCTGACAAGAAAGTCTAGCACCGTCTTTCAATTCTTTTCTGCTGAAATGCGGGGTTTCTGTTGGAAGTGCTTCACCTCCGCCAGAAAGAACGTGACATTCACATTGAATACAAGTACCACCACCACCACAAGCAGATGGTAAAAATATTTTGTTTCCTCCTAAAGTAGATAACAAGGTACCACCAGAGGCTACTTCAATTTCTTTCTCACCATTAATTTTGATGGTCACAGGACCAGATGGTGATAATTTTTGCTTTACGAACAATAGCAAACTAATCAATATCAACGTAATCAATAAAAACGCTGCTACGGTTGCTAATACGGTTCCTAATGTTCCTTCTATTGCTAACATCATGATCACTGGATTGTTTTAGTATTATCGGCTAATTCTTTATGCTCATCAGTTGATTGCTCCATTGGTTCTTGAATTTCAACTTGTTCTTGAGTTTCTTCTGCAGCTTCTTCATCTCCACCGGTTAACATACCACCAAAACTTAAGAAACCAATTCCCATTAAACCTGTAATGATAAACGTAATCCCTAGGCCTCTTAATGGTCCCGGAACATTACTATATCTAATTTTTTCACGAATGGCAGCAATGGCTAAAATTGCTAAAAACCAACCAATTCCTGAAGAGATACCATAATTTAAGGCTAAGCCAAATGTAGGAATCTCACGAGATTGCATAAATAATGATCCACCAAGAATTGCACAGTTTACAGCAATAAGGGGTAAAAAGATACCCAGAGAGTTGTAAAGTGATGGTGAAAATTTCTCAACTACAATTTCTACCAATTGTACCATGGTTGCAATAGTCGCAATAAACATGATGAAAGATAAAAAGCTTAAATCTAGTTCGGCCGTACCTTCAACACCTGTCCACTTTAAGGCTCCAGGTTGAAGAATATAAACATCTAATAACCAGTTTAACGGTACTGTAATCGCCAATACAAAAATAACGGCTGCTCCAAGTCCTACTGCTGTAGATACTTTTTTAGAAACAGCTAAGTACGAGCACATCCCCAAGAACACGGCGAAAACCATGTTATCGATAAAAATGGACTTGAAAAAAAGTTCAATGTGTTCTATCATTGTTTTATTATTTAAAGTTTCCGAAGTTATATGTTACCATCACCCCGAAAGTTTATTTTATTTTAATTAATCTTCAATTAAATCCTTATTTCTACTACGTTGTGCCCAAATAATAAGTCCAACAATAATCAATGCCATTGGTGGCATCAACATAAATCCATTATTCTCATAACCGATAGAATACACTCCCGTTTTTTCAATGGCATCTCCCAAAACAGGATACCCGAACAATGTTCCAGATCCTAAAAGTTCTCTAAAGAAGCCAACCGCAACCAAGATAAGTGCATAACCTGCAGCATTACCAATACCATCCAAAAACGATCTCCAAGGTCCGTTACCTAATGCAAAGGCTTCAAAACGCCCCATGATGATACAGTTGGTAATAATCAAACCTACAAATACTGAAAGTGTTTTACTCAATTCATAAGCATAAGCCTTCAACACCTGATCTACAATAATTACGAGCGCCGCCACAACAATAAGTTGTACGATAATTCTAATTTTTGAAGGTATGATGTTTCGCATAAGAGAGATCACTACGTTACCTACACCTAATACAAACATTACGGCAATACCCATTACTAAAGATGCTTTTAGCTCTGCTGTAATGGCCAATGCGGAACAAATTCCCAATACCTGGATGGTAATTGGATTATTATCTGCTAATGGATCTGTAATTAACTTACTATCCTTTTTTGAAAGTATTCCCATCTTAGTTAGTTTCGTTTTTTAAGTTCTTAAAATAAGGCACATATAATCCCATATCTGCTTTGATCATTGCCGATACACCATCACCAGTAATAGTAGCACCTGCAAGGGCATCAACTTTATAATCTGTTTTTCTTTCGTTTTTAGGATCATTATTACCCTTCGCAACATTAATACCTTTAAATACGCCATTTGAGGTCAATAAATGCTCTCCGTAGAAATCGTCCATAAAATAACGTTGCTTAATATTTGCACCAAGTCCTGGAGTTTCACCGGCATGATCAAAGAATGTACCTCTAACAATCATGTCTTCATCAACGGCTATAAATCCCCAAATAGCGTCCCACAGTCCTTTACCGTAAATAGGTGCCACATAATAAGTTTTTCCTTCGTTTTCACCTATAAACAAGGGCAGCTTTCTAGGATTTCCTTTTTTGGCCTCTGCTTGTTGTTTTTTAACATCAATCAAATATGGCTCTTGCCCGTCATTGGCATCCATATATTCTTGTCTGGTTTGCTTGCTTATGATCTTACCGTCTTGATATTCTAAAACCAGTTGATCTTTCACTTTAGTCTTGAACATTTCTGCTACTTTATCGGTAGAGATAAATTCAATTGTGGTCTCTTCATTTTGATTATAGCCCATTGCATAAAGAATGTTTTGCTGCTTCTCAATACGCTCATTCTCGCTAATTGCAGGCTTTAAAGAGGACGCTGTAAATGCTAATAGCGAACCAACCACCAATACCATAACAACGGCAAATATGACGGTATATAAATTTTTATCTGTTTTCTTTTCCATGATTTGAGTTTTATATAACTACTAATTCAAGCTAATAGATTAGGCGTTTACCATTTTTAAACGTTTTCTACGTTTCTTAACATTGGCTTGAACAACATAATGATCAATTGTTGGTGCAAAGACATTCATTAACAAAATGGCTAAGAATACACCTTCTGGATATGCAGGATTAAATACACGGATCATAATAGATAGGAAACCAATTAAGAACCCGTAGATGTATTTACCTTTATTGGTTTGAGAAGATGTTACAGGATCTGTTGCCATGTAAACTGCTCCAAATAGAATACTTCCTATAATTAGGTGTTGCCAAAATGGAACGCTCATTAATCCAAAGAATTTACTGCTTTCACCAATCCATCCGGCATCTACAACGCCATTAAAGATAAGTCCCATAACTAAAGCTCCCGCTAAAGCACTTACAATAATTCTCCAACTCGCAATTTTTGTAAAGATCAAGAATAACGCCCCAATAATGATCAATAATTTAGAGGTCTCACCCACCGATCCTGGTATCAAACCAAAAAACATATCGGCATAGCTGTAGGCTACTTCCTGACTTTGCGCATAGGTCCCTAAGATGGTTTCTCCTGAAATAGCATCTAAGTTTTGACCCGCTGCAATCATATTATCTCGTTCTACGGCACCGTGTACCCAAACTTTATCACCAGACATCCAAGTTGGATATGCAAAGAATAAGAAGGCACGAATAGTTAATGCTGGATTTAGAATATTCATTCCTGTACCACCAAAAACCTCTTTACCAATAACAACACCAAAAATAACAGCAACAGCTAACATCCAAAGTGGAATGTCAACAGGAACAATTAAAGGCACTAACATACCTGTAACCAAATATCCTTCTTCAACTTCATGGCCTTTGATAACTGCAAATACAAATTCTACAGCTAAACCTACACCATAAGATACAATGACCAATGGTAGAACCGTCCAAAGACCAACAACCAAGTTATCTAAGGTCCAGAAGCTAGATCCTAAAAAACCATTTGCCGACTCAATCTCACCAAGTGCTAAATAATGTTGGTAACCCGCATTGAACATACCAAAAATCAAACATGGCACCAAAGCAATGATCACCGTGTTCATGGTACGCTTTAAATCATCTACAGCCTTAATATGAGTCCCGTTATGGGTAGTCTCATTAGGCGTGTACAAAAAAGTATGCAAGGCATTAAACGCAGGTGCCATTTTCTTACCTTCGTACTTCTTCTTTATTTCGTGTAATTTACTTTTTAAGCTCATTTTTTATAACTGTTTGCAGTTAGGGATTGTTGAAAAACCGAGTATATGGGTTGTATGTTATCCTATTTCCTTTAACATGAGATCTAAGCCTTTTCTAATAATCTCTTGATGAGGCTGCTTAGATACACAGATAAATTCTGTTAAGGCAAAATCTTCTGGAGCTACCTCGTACATTCCCAAGGCTTCCATTTCATCTAAATCCTCATACATGCACGCTTTAAGAATCTGCATAGGAAAGATATCCAAAGGAAATACTTCCTCATAACTTCCCGTCACCACAAATGCGCGATGTTCTCCGTTTGTATTGGTATCTAGATCATATTTTTTATTAGGATTCATCCAAGAAAAGGTCAGAGCCCTTGTTGATGAAATCTTATCAAATACTGGTTTATTCCAACCAAAGAACTCATAATCGTCACCTTCTGGGATCACAGAGATCAATGTTGCATAGTAACCCAAACTTCCATCTGGCTTCACTTGTTTACCAGAAAGCACGTTTCCAGAAATGATACGGTCATTACCACCTTTTTCAACCCCATTATCATAAACCATGGTAGACACTTCACTTCCTATTCTGGTTTTGAAATATCTTGGCTTTTTAACTGAAGATCCTGCCAAGGCCACAACACGTTCTGCATTAAATTTCCCTGTTAACAGCAATTCACCAATAATCACTAAGTCAGCAGCACTTATGGTCCAAACTGTTTCTCCTTTGTTGATTGGGCTTATTTTGTTAATGTGCGTCCCCACATTTCCTGAAGGGTGTGGTCCTGAGACCTTATGCACAGTAACATCATTTAAACCAGACAATGGAGACGTATTGGCGTTGACACCAACATGCACCTTCCCTTTTGTTAATTTTGACAATGCAGAAACAGCCGCTTGTAATTGTGCTTCTTTCCCTTTAAGTACAAAGTCTAAATCTGCTGCTAATGGCGCAGAATCATAACCCGAAATAAAGATAGCTTTTGGTGTTCTTGCAGGATCTGCAATAACATCATAAGGTCTTTGGATGATGAATGGCCAGCAACCAGACGCTAAAAGATGTGCTTTTAAAGTATCGGCATCTGAGTTCATATCGAACTTACCAAAATCCTTAAATGTTTGCTCTTTGTCTGCTTGTATTTTTATAGCGTCAATACGACGTTTTGGTCCTCTTACAATTTCCACTACTGTACCCGAAACTGGTGAAACAAATTTCACCTCCTCATGGTTTTTATCGTAAAAAACTACATCACCTGCTTTAAGGCTTGTATTTTCTTTTGCAACGAGTTTAGGGGTAACGCTATGGAAATCTTCAGGTCTTATGGTGCAGAAGTTACTGACAATGGCTTCTTCAAGCGACTTTTCAGCTTCACCAACAAGATTTATATTCAGACCTTTTTTAATTTTAATGTCGTTTGACATACGCTTTAGATTGAAATTAGTTGTCTAAAAATCCGTGCAAATTTACGAATAAATTGAGTAAAATAATAAGATGGGTTTTTAAGTTTATTATTTTTATTGGTTCTAAATAAGATGAAGCTACTTATTCTCTTCTTTCGGATCCCTCTTTAATTTTTCAGGCAGAAACTCTAAATACCGGAATGAGAATCACAACCCATTGACCAGGCTTTTGTTAAAAAGCAGCAAATGTTCAAAATGTTTTAGGCATAGATTTTGACTATATTTACAATTCAAAAAAAAGAACATGACTAAATTCCTTTTCACCCTACTGCTTTTCTCAGGTTTTATAGGGCATAGCTACGCTCAGTTAGAAGAAATCAATCCGCCCGATTATATCAAATCGATCACCTTTAAAAGTCAAAGCACTGCTCAAGGTCAACTCCCCATCTTAAGATTAGGTGAAACTTTTTATTTAGAATTTGATGCTTTGGTTACTGATGAGCCCGACTTTTATTACACTATTGAGCATTATAATTTTGACTGGACCAAATCGTCACTAGCCAAATTAGAATATCTTGACGGTTTTGATAATTACCGGATTACAGATTATAAAAATTCCTTAAACGCGTTTCAACTCTACTCGCATTACAAACTATCTATTCCCAATAGACAGACTCGTGGATTAAAAAAATCTGGTAATTACCTCATGAAAATTTATAATGAAGATGATGAGCTCGTCTTTACTAGAAAGTTTATGATTTATACACAGGAATTGGGCGTTGGCGTAAATATCAAACGCAGTAGAGAAGTAAAATATGTAGACTCTAAACAAACCGTCGACATTGTTGTGAATTCTGGTAGCATCAACCTCAACAATCCAAACGAAACCGTAAAAACAGTCATTATTCAAAATAACAATCTCAACACCGCAATTAAAGACGTAAAACCGCAGTACACCTTAGGCGGAGAATTGATCTACCGTTACGTTGATAAAACCGCGTTTTGGGGAAGTAATGAATTTCGATTTTTTGAAACCAAAGAAGTTAGAGCGGCCAATGTGGCCATACAGTTTATAGATTTACAGGATATTTACCAAACCTATTTGTTTACAGAACTACCTAGATACAATCAGCCTTACACGTACAACCCCGACATTAATGGTAATTTCTTGATAACCGCCATTGATGCAGATAACGTTGCTATAGAAGCCGATTACACCATGGTTCATTTTTCATTAAAATACCCCGAATTTAAAGATGGCAGCAAAATCTACGTGTATGGAAATTACAATAATTACGCTTTAGCACCAGAAAACCAACTTAAATATAATAGCGAAAAAGGACTTTTTGAAACCGCTTTTAAATTGAAACAAGGATTTTATAATTACAAGTATGTTGTTGTAGATGCTAATGGTTATTTGGATGAGGGCAGAATAAGTGGTGATTTTTGGCAAACCGAGAACAATTACAAAGTCTTAGTGTATTACCGCGACCTTGGTGCACGTTACGATCGATTACTTGGTTTTGGAGAAGCCAATTCAGTCAACATTTCCAATTAAATGATGCATCAGGAAAAGGATTTCCGTTTCATCTAAAACCCGACATCCGTTACGTTTAATTTCGTTGGAAGAGATCGATCTTCATTTTTTTTAACTGAAATAAGACCCGTAAATAGAACCGCTATCAAGGTTAAATTTTTATGCATTGAAACCATCTCATTCCTAAATTCAGATTTCCAATTATTCGGGATAAATTTGCAATCATCAACAGGACTAGAATTACTTACTGTCATGAACGAAGATTTAAAATTATTTCAAGAGCTCGCAGAGCTTCTCATTTCCGAAGAAAAAAGAGCTCCGGTTGCCAAACCAATAGACACCACCGCTCTTTATAATACCATAGACCTCAGTCTTCCTGAAGCACCAACTCTGGATGAAGACTTTATTTCTGTTCTCAAATCACTTATAAAGCACACCCCAAAAACGGCTTCTACCTCTTTTTTTAATCAATTATACGGTGGAAGAATGACTAGAGCCACCTTAGGCGATCTGCTATCGGTCATGCTCAATAACAGCATGTACACCTATAAAGTTGCAGGTCCACAAGTAGGCGTTGAGAAAATAATTCTTAAAACCATTTGCAAAATGATTGGCTATCCCGAAACCGGCGATGGTACTTTTGCTCCTGGCGGCTCCATGAGTAATTATATGGCCGTGCTCATGGCAAGAGACAAATACAATCCCGCTTCCAAAACCGAGGGATTATCTCATAAAATGACACTCTATTCTTCTGACTGTGCACACTATTCCATTACAAAAAACGCCTCATTTATTGGTGTAGGTAGAAATCAAGTGCGGCCAATTAAAACCAACGACAAAGGTCAAATGTTGGTAGATGATTTAGAACTTCAAATTAAGAATGATCTCGCTAACGGGTTTCAACCGTTTTTTGTAAATGCTACCGCAGGCACAACGGTTTTAGGTGCTTTTGATGATGTTGAGGCCATTAGCAAAGTGTGTAAAACGTATGACCTCTGGCTACATCTAGATGGCGCCTATTGCGGGGCAGTGATTTTTAGCGACACCTACAAGCACTTGGTGAAAGGGATTGAACATACAGACTCCTTTAGCGTAAATGCCCATAAAATGCTGGGTACACCCTTAAGTTGCTCTATCATTGTTACAAAAGATAAGGAGCAACTCTACCAATCGTTTTCCAATGATGCCGATTATTTATACCAAACCCATGATGACGAATTTAATCTCGGCAAAACCTCTCTACAATGCGGAAGACGTAATGATGCCCTAAAACTTTGGACCTTATGGAAATCGATAGGCAGTAACGGACTCAAAAAAATCGTAAATCATCAATTTGATTTGGCAGATTTGGCAAGAACTTATATCGAAGATCATCCAGATTATACGCTTTACAGCTTCGAAGATTCAATTTCAGTATGTTTTAATTATAAAAATATCTCTGCAGAGAAACTATGCACCCAGCTTTATGAGCATTCTGAGCTTATGGTTGGCTTCGGAAATTTTAGAGACCAGAAATTTGTGCGCTTGGTAACTATCAATACGTTGATTTCTAAAAGCGCCCTCATTGCTTTTTTTAAGACGCTTGAAACATTTGCCTCGAAAATGGAAAATTAAAAACCAAATCTCAAAAAAAAGCGTATAAATTATATTGAAACGATAAAAATTAGTCTTACATCGGAAAAAATATAGAGTTTACATTTAATTCTTTATTTTTACATACTCAGTCTCAACTCTATTATGGTACAACAAGTTACAAGTGGCATTAAGATTTCTGTAGAAACTTCCTTTGAAGGGACCTTCTACAAAAATTACAAGGTGCATTTTGCTTTTGGTTACCAAATCACTATTGAGAACCAAAGCAAAGATTCTGTTCAATTACAATCGCGATACTGGTCTATCCTTGATGCACTAAATAATGTTGAAATTGTTGAAGGCGAAGGGGTCATCGGTAAAAAACCAGTTATTAAACCTGGCGAATCACATACGTACTCTTCAGGTTGTTTGCTTACATCTCCTTTTGGAGCGATGCAAGGCCATTACAATATGGTCAACTTTTCAACCACCAATAAATTTAAGGTCATCATCCCATCTTTCAAATTAAGCGCACCTTTTGCTTTAAACTAAGCAGTATTAAATTTACAAAGAAGAATTATTTAGAACTAGAAGAGAACGTGTGTCCTTGTTGTACTAATATTTTTTAATCCACTCCTCCAAACCAATTCCAAAAACGCAGATCAACATTTTCTTTTTTAAAAGTCACATCTTACAAAAACCTTATCAGTCTTTTAACGAGCTTTTAATACTGTTCATCCTAGGTACTCTCTAAAAAATTGTACCTTTAGCGCTAAGACAATTTATGAATTACAAAAACCGATAATTTAAAATGGGAAAAGGATTTTTCAACACACCAATAGCTGTCAATGAACCAGTTAAGACTTACGCACCAGGTAGTCCTGAGCGCGAATCTGTTTTAGCTGCTTATAAAGAAATGTTTAACAGTAAAATTGATGTACCACTTTATATAAATGGTAAAGATGTTACTACGGGTAACACTAAAACCTTATCTGCACCACACGATCATCAACATGTTGTTGGCACCTATCATTTAGCTGAAAAAACACATGTAGAAGAAGCAATCTCTACAGCTTTGGCAGCAAGAACCGAATGGGCCAATTTAGCATGGGAACAACGTGCAGGTATTTTCTTGAAAGCTGCAGAATTAATTGCCGGACCTTACCGTGCAAAAATTAATGCAGCAACAATGATTGCGCAATCTAAAACAGTACATCAGGCAGAGATTGACTCCGCTTGCGAGCTTATTGATTTTTTACGTTTCAACGTGCAGTACATGACCGATATCTATCATGATCAACCTGAAAGTACTTCAGATGCTTGGAACCGACTAGAATATCGCCCACTTGAAGGGTTTACTTATGCTGTGACACCTTTTAACTTTACGGCCATTGCTGGAAATTTACCATCTTGTATGGCACTTATGGGTAACGTTGTGGTTTGGAAACCTAGTGATAGTCAAATTTATTCTGCTAAAGTCATTATGGACGTTTTTGAAGAAGCAGGTGTACCACCAGGAGTCATCAACGTTGTTTTTGGCGATCCTGAAATGATTACCGAAACTGTTTTGGCCAGTCCAGATTTCTCTGGATTACACTTTACCGGCTCAACAACAGTGTTTAAAAACATATGGAAAGAAATTGGCAATAACATACATAATTACAAGAGTTATCCAAGAATCGTAGGAGAAACTGGTGGTAAAGACTTTATTGTTGCGCACAAAACAGCAGACGCTAAGCAAGTTGCAACAGCCATTGCGAGAGGTGCTTTTGAATTTCAAGGTCAGAAATGTAGTGCAGCATCTAGAGCATACGTTTCCTCTAATATTTGGGAAGAAGTCAAAAAACACGTTGTAAAAGATGTAAAATCTTTTAAAATGGGATCTCCTGAAGATTTAAGTAATTTCGTTACTGCAGTAATACACGAAGGATCTTTTGACAAATTGGCCAAGTATATTGACGCTGCCAAAAAAGACGCTGATGCAGAAATCATCGTTGGTGGTAATTATGATAAGAGTAAAGGCTATTTTATTGAGCCGACTATTATTGTAACTACAAATTCTAAGTACACCACAATGCATACTGAGCTCTTTGGACCAGTAATTACTATTTATGTTTACGACGAAAACAAATTTTCTGAAACTCTTAAGCTTGTTGATGAAACTAGCGATTATGCATTAACAGGTGCTATCTTAGCAAAAGACAGATATGCCATTCAAGAAGCTACAAAAGCACTTCAAAATTGTGCAGGAAACTTTTATATCAACGATAAGCCAACTGGTGCTGTTGTAGGTCAACAACCTTTTGGAGGTGCAAGAGCATCGGGCACCAATGACAAAGCTGGTAGTGTGTTGAACTTGCTACGTTGGATTTCTCCTCGTATGATCAAGGAAACATTTGTAACCCCTACAGATTATCGATACCCTTACATGGGCGAGTAATCGACAACTATTATCATAAAAAAATCCTTAAGAATCTTCTTAAGGATTTTTTTATGCATTCTTTTAAATAACAAGGTGTTATACTATCTTGTACTTTCAACCACTAAAGTTTCCCTCATGAGAAAAAATTACGTCTTACTTCTACTTTTGTGCCCTCTTATTCATTTTGGACAAACCATAACGTTCGAATCTTCAATTACAGCCGATCTATCCGCTTATACAGATGCAGAAAATTTTTCTGGTCTGGGAGAATATAAAATTTTCCTCGATACTAACGACGGCGTTTTAGACAAACCTATCATTCTACTAGATGGTTTTGACCCAGGCGATCTTCGAACTATTGACGGGCTTTATGATATCTTGAATTTTTCTGGTTCTGAAGGTGATCAAAATTTGGCAGACTTAGTAAGAGCGGAAGGCTACGACGTTGTTTTACTTAATTTCCCAAGGTATTTAAGACTTAGTGATGCATCCTTAATGCATATTGACGCTATAGAAGATACAAATGAAGACATGATTATTGATGAAGCAGACTTTCCTGAAGGCAGCACACTTATTGATGGTGGTGTTGATTTCATGGAACGTAATGCCATGCTGCTGGTAGATCTTATCAATCAATTAAACACTGATAAAGTGGGAAATGAAGAATTGGTTATTATAGGTCCAAGTATGGGCGGTATCGTTTCTAAATACGCTCTTAATTATATGGAAAGTGAAGATTTAGCGCATGAGACCCGTCTCTATATTTCGTTTGATGCTCCACATTTAGGAGCGAACATCCCTTTGGGATTTCAGCATCAATTTAATTATTTGGCTTACGGATTGAGTAACGGCTTAGAGGTACAAATGTTGCAACCCATAATAGACAACCTATTTAAATCACCTGCTGCAAGACAATTATTGACCGATCATTTTGAGTCTCATTTATTAGCCGGTAGCAGTGCCAATTTTGACCCGACCAAGCTACTTCCCGAAGCGCATCCTTTTAAAGCTATTTTTGATGCTGATATTAATAATTTAACCTCTACCGGTTTTCCTGAAAACACAAGAAACATAGCCATTATCAATGGTAGCGGAATAGGTAATCCTTATCTAGCTATAGATGACACTGCCGTTACGCCTGGATTCGCCGCCTTAACTATTGAAGATTTGAGCTTGCCAGATGTGCAGCCTGTAACCAATGTCACGGCGAACGTTAGCATCAATCTCACTCCAGCAACGTCAGAGGGAATATCTGTAATTAGCAGTATTAATGTTGATGGTTTTTTTATTTTACCCTTGTCTCTTATTGATGTTGAAGTAATGGCACAAGCACCAGCATACACAGACGGCATAGACGCAGCTCCAGGAGGTCTTTTTAGTATTTCGGCATTCACAGATGCAGCAGGTGCAGAAGGGGTTTTCGGTGCTTTTACCAATAACCTTAGTATAGATAAATTTAGCTATGTTCCTTCGGTAAGCGCCATGGCTATCGATTTTCCTAATGATGAAGTCAATTGGTACACCTCCATTGATTTTGAGGACACAAATACGTCAACCACATTTGTAAATTGGTATCTGCCCATTGAAAACGAAAACCATCTGCAACTTACTCAAGACAATGTGTTCTTTGCTTTAGAGGAAATATTTGAGGGCGCCTTGTCTTCCCCAAATTATGAAAATGCTTATGCTATTAAAATAGCACCTAATCCTATCGGGGACGATCTTATAATTTATAGCAAAAATGTGTTCAATTCGGTCTCTGTCATTATTACAGACATGACGGGCAAGATCATTTTTAAAACTAAATATGACACCCTTTTAAAGCAACAATCAATTCCTTTAAATTTACAATCAGGCGTCTATATTTTCAACATGAGGGACGGGAAATCCTTAAATTATCATCAAAAAATCTTGAAACGCTAATACTTTCCGAAAAAATAGGCGGGCAAATAAAATAGCTATTTCAATCTAAAACCCTGATATTATCCTCTATATTTTATAGGAAGATGTACTACCTTTTTGGTTTCGAAAAAGGGCTCTTCAAAAACAGTAGTGAGATCATAAATTGTGGCCGTTTGGTAGGTTGCCAACTCCTCTTTTAAGTCACCACCCTTTAAATAAAGAATGCCGTTTTTTAAATCATTATTCTGAGCTTTCGAGATCTTCCCTTTAACCCAATGCACAAAAGTAGGCATGGTCGCCACTGCTCTGCTCACTATGAAATCGAATTGCTCATTAATATCCTCAACTCTACTGTGGGTGGTTTTTACGTTTGTTAACCCTAGACCTGCCACAACCTCATCTACTACTTTTAGCTTTTTTGCAATACTATCTACAAGGTGAAATTGACATTCGGGAAATAAAATAGCCAATGGCACTCCCGGAAATCCTCCTCCAGTACCAACATCTAAAATTCGTGTACCAGGTCTAAAAGAAATAAACTTGGCTATACCCAAAGAATGCAACACATGACGTAGATACAACTCATCAATATCCTTTCTAGAAACCACATTAATTTTTAAATTCCAATCTTGATAAAGCGTTTCTAATTGTTCAAATTGGGTAACTTGAGTATCGGTCAATTCTGGAAAATAATGGAGAATACGTTGCATTGGCTCTAAATTTTGAGCAAAAATAGGCATTTCCCTTTGTTTATTTTTGCATTATAATTAACGCAGACCGAGTAATTATTAATTATCTTTGTTATTCGATATGATTTCTCGCGCTACAGCGTTAGTCTTAAAACATATTTTTATGTCAAAGCAAACCTTATCCTTTTCAAGAACAGATTCCGCAAAGTTTTTTAGAACGCTTAATAAACGCGTCAACGATTATTTTAAAGAAAATAACATTAAAAGAACGGGGAACTGGAAGCTATGGGTGAAGACCTTGATCATGTTCTCTATATTTCTCGCACCGTACTTTCTAATCATGACGCTTGAAATCCCAGGATGGGCACAATTGTTACTTACTATTGTTATGGGGATTGGTATGGCTGGTGTTGGCATGAACGTGATGCATGATGGCAACCACGGCTCATTCTCTAATAAAGAATGGGTAAATAGATTAATGGGAAGCAGCATCTATATTTTAGCAGGAAATGTTTACAACTGGAAGGTACAACACAATGTCTTGCACCATACCTACACCAATATTCATGGCCACGATGAAGATTTAGAAGCTGGTCGGGTTTTACGTTTTTCTAAGCACGCCGAATGGCATAAACATCATAAATTTCAACATTACTACTCTGTATTGCTTTACGGTTTATTAACCATTAATTGGGCAATTACGACTGATTGGAAGCAGATGACGAGGTATATGAAACGTAAATTATCTTACGGAAAAATGCCAAATCCAGTTGCAAATTGGAGCAAGTTGGTGATTTCTAAAGTGATTTATGTATCTCTTTGGATTGTATTACCGATGATTGTTTTAGATATTGCTTGGTGGAAAATACTCTTAGGCTTTTTTATTATGCATTATGTTGCTGGTTTAATTTTAAGTGTTGTATTCCAACTCGCTCACGTTATGGATGATGCTGAAATGCCATTACCTGAAAAAGACGGTACCATGAAAAATACTTGGGCCATTCACCAATTGAAAACAACGATTAATTTTGGAGCTAACAACAAAATTGTAAATTGGTATACTGGTGGTCTTAATCATCAAGTAGAACATCATATTTTCCCACACATTAGTCATATTCATTACGGTAAGATCTCTAAGATTGTGAGAGAAACAGCTAATGAGTTTAACTTACCTTACAAAGAATACGAAACGACTAGGAAAGCAATTGCAGCTCATTTCAGGTTTTTAAAAGAAATGGGAATGAAGCCTGCAGCTCTGCCAGCATAAACCATCAATCAATAGTTATTAAATGACACAACTTTCAGAACGCGTTTTAAATATGGCGACCTCTGCTACCCTAGCTATGGCCGCTAAAGCAAGAGAATTAAGAGAGGAAGGAAAAGACATCATAGGCTTAAGTTTAGGTGAGCCAGATTTCAACACACCCGATTTCATTAAAGATGCTGCAAAGCAGGCCATCGATGACAATTACAGTGCTTACACCCCAGTAGATGGGTATACCGAGTTGAAAGATGCCATCATCACAAAGTTTAAACGTGACAACAATCTTACCTATACAAGACCACAGATAGTGGTATCCACAGGCGCAAAACAATCTTTAGCAAATATTGCAGCAGTGCTCATTAATAAAGGGGATGAAGTCATTTTACCTTGTCCTTATTGGGTAAGTTACAGTGACATCGTAAAACTAAATGAAGGCGTACCCGTAGAAGTTCAAACGTCAATAGATAGTGATTTTAAATTGACACCTGCGCAATTAGAGGCCGCTATTACGCCAAAGACCAAAATGATTTGGTACAGTTCTCCATGCAATCCAAGTGGCTCCGTTTACAGTAAATCGGAATTAAGAGCCTTAGCAGATGTACTTAAAAAATATCCTGACGTAATTGTGGTTTCAGATGAAATCTATGAGCACATTAACTTTGTGGGTGGGCATGAAAGCATGGCTCAGTTTGATGACATGTATGATCGAACAGTAACTGTGAATGGTGTATCTAAAGCTTTCGCAATGACCGGCTGGCGTATTGGTTACATTGGTGCTCCTGAAAAAATTGCTAGAGCCTGTAATAAAATGCAAGGTCAAATTACTAGTGGCGCCAACTGTATCGCCCAACGCGCAGTCATTACCGCTTTAAATGAGCCACCATCTCGAGTACAGTATATGGTAGACCAATTTAAAGAACGTCGCCAATTGATTTTAGGATTGCTCAATGATATTGAAGGATTTAAAACCAACGAGCCAGAAGGTGCTTTTTACGTATTTCCAGATATTTCTTTTTACTTCGGAAAAACATTGAAAGGAGAAACTATTAATAACGCAACAGACTTTTCGTTATTCTTATTAGAACATGCTCTTGTTGCTACCGTTACAGGAGAAGCCTTTGGAAACCCTAATTGTATAAGACTGTCTTATGCTGCATCTAAGGAGCAAATCATTGAAGCCATGAAGCGCATTACAGAAGCATTACGATAAAAAACACTTCACTTTATTATATTAAAAAAAGACCTGTCTTGGCCTATAACCGACAGGTCTTTTTGTTTTTAGAAATGTAACTGATAAAGCAGATAAAAAGCAATTCCCAAAACGAAGGACGCTACACATAATTTTAATCTAAAGAGCCTTCTGTTTTGCCGTTTCATCTTTAACCGAATGCGTCTTAACACATGGGGAAAGATTTCTGGATGCACATATCTTCTATAAGTATATTCTCTAGAATAACCACCAAGAGCGCTACTGAAAGGTTTACGCTTACGAGAGTTTAGCAATAAAGCCCTATTATTTTTTAATGTGGTATTCATACTTCCTAAGGAGCTCATGACGAAGAAATTTATATCTGATCATTCAGAAATTATAAAGTCTAAGAACAGCAGTTATAGACAGAAGCATTATCTGTCAATAGACCAGAATACTAAAAGATAAACATTATGTTATCAGTTAAGGATCAAGGATAACCTATGGGATGACCTGTTTAAAGTGCGAACGCTAAAACAATAACAAACACAGATAGTTTAATTATAGTATCCATGCGTGTTGCAATTTGATATTGGCTACTTTTAATTTTTTGTCTAATCCCAAAGATGGATTTAGAAGACATCTTATCGTAATTGTCCTTTACGATAGCTTTGTAGTTAGAATTCAACAAGCCCTCAGGACGATTTATTTTAGGCGCAGCACTAAGGTTTGAAAAACTAGCTTTTGAAATAGTTTGAGACGGAGATGTTAGAACGATATTCATGATTAATTGATTTAGTTGATTACATCTATACGACGGATATCTCATTAATTTGTTACAAACGATTTTTTAAAACCGCTAACAACCAAGTTTAAAAGCAATGAAGCTATTGTAGATACTGGTGTCTTTTTCTTATTTAATTCTAAGCCCACTAGAATGACACTAATTTAATTAGGCGATTATGATAGTTAAATAGTTAGCTGAAAATAATAATGTATTAAAACAGCTTTATTTTATTACCTTTATAAATAAAATATCAAATTGAAATAATTATTGTTTCAAAGAATCAGGTCAAAATTATATTATTTTACAATTTTTCGTTAAGAACAGCAAGAGTTTAAAAACTTTGAAAATATCTGCAATTGTTCACAATTAAATATTTGATGGATTAGATTCTGTGAATAATTAAATGACAGAAAAACATATGTTATTTATGATTCTTAATTTACATATTCAATTTGGGATAATCACATCTGTTTATAAATGCTTAGAAACTTCTTAATTTTAATTCTATTATCAGTAAACAGCCTTTTTTCGCAAAACGAGACAGCTAACTGGTATTTTGGAAATGCCGCTGGTATCAGTTTTGACGAGGGCAATGTCAATGTGCGCTATGATGGCTCTTTGATTTCCGAGGCCGGCTGCGCGAGCATGTCAGATACTAACGGAAATCTTTTGTTTTACACCAATGGCGAAACCGTCTGGAACAGTGAGCATCAAATTATGATCAATGGCAACGATCTTCACGGTAAAACGGAAAGCATCCAGTCCTCGATCATAGTTCCAAACCCAGAAGACACGACTATTTATTACATATTTACCACAAGAGATGAAGTAGGCAATTTTTTCTCACCAGGAGTAAGTTATTCAGTTGTTGAGTTCACTACTGAAAATCCACTGGGCGAGATAACCGAAAAGAATGTTTCGCTAATCAATACCTCTACCGAGAAGATTACGGGCATTTACTTACCAGAAGAAGATATCTATAAAATCATAGCCTTCGGACAGGAACCTTATGAGAACGTATTTGGTCAGCCAGTAGATGTAAATGCACCTATAGACACACTTACATTCTTTAACGTTACTGGATCAGGAGTATCAGTTTCATCTTCTGTTGAAATTGATGAAGCTTATGTTAATCTTGCTAATTCTGGTGCAATGAAAGTATCGCCTGACGGTGAATTATTGGCAATAGCAGATGGAGGTCAAAGAAGAATTTATATTTTTTCTCTAAATGCAAGTACCGATAGTGTAAGCTATTTCAAACAGATTAACACTAGCCAATTTGGTGGAGGAGATATGTTTCCATACGCTCTTGAATTTTCTCCAAATTCTGAAATATTATATTTTACATCCTCTAACAACTCGATAAATTATAAACTATTTCAATTCGACCTCTACAATCCGGCCACCAATAATGATAAGATTACAATTGCCAACTCTGTCTTTTATTCCTATGGAGCGCTTCAACTCGGTTTAGATGGCAGGATATATCTAGCAAATTATTCAACCGACCCTGCTGCAGAAACGGCGAATTACTTAAGCGTTATCAATAAGCCCAATCAGGTAGGAGCAACAAATTGCGAATTTGAGGAATGGGTCTTCGATTTGAGCCCCGAGGCATCCTATAGAGGACTTCCCAATTTTGTGCAATCCTATTTTGAAAATCGAATTATAACAGAAAACAGATGTGTATCTCAAGCGGTTGATTTTGAAATCAATGCCTATGCTGAGGTAGAATCGGTCTTTTGGGAGTTTGGGGATAACAACACCTCCAATATTACGGCGCCTAGTCACCAATTTAGTAGCGCTGGTGAATATATTGTAAAAGCATCCGCAGAAATAAATGGCAAATTGACCACACTTTATAAAAAAATCAATGTTTATCCACTCCCAGAAGTTCCTAGTGATATCACAATAACCCAATGCGATTTGGATAATGATGGCATTTCCTTTTTTAATCTTTTCAGTTTTGAAAGCTATATTGAAGATAATGAGAGTACAGAATTTGAACTAAGTTTTTTTCAATCTTTGGAAGATGCTACGAATCAAGAAAATCAAATATCCAACGCCCAAGCATATCAAAACTCAACCAATTATGAAGAAATATTTGTCGTGGTTAAAGATCCAAAGGGATGTGAATCCATAAGTAGTTTTATTCTTGAATCTTCCTATCTACAGTTAGAGAACATACCTCGATTAGTGGTCTGTGAGGGTAGCGATGGTGTTCATGAAAACGCTATAGGCCGTTTTGATTTAAGACCCAAGCGCAATCAAATTAAAAATATTTTTAACATACCCGAAGACTCGATCGTTACATTTTTTGCCTCCTTACAGGATGCGCAAACTGAAACAAACCCAATAGAAGATGAGTACAATGCTCCTTCATCAACGATCTGGGTAAGGGTTGAGGCAAGTGATGGTTCCTGCGGTGGCATAGGAAGCTTTAACCTACAAGTGGGCTCAAATCTATACCTGGACATTGAAGATAATTATACCATTTGCGATTCTAATTTGCAAGAGGAAATCATACTCAATGGTGGCATTATCTATGATTCATGGGAATGGAAAAATAACCTCAATGAAGTTATTTCAACACAACAATATTTCACCGTTGACGAGATAGGTAACTTTTCAATTACTGGCTATAAATTAGAGAATGGCATTGAATGCTCAAGAACAAAGGAGTTTACTGTCGAGCAAAGCGGGCAACCTAACTTTGTGGAACTTATGGCAAATAACGCTCTTATCTCAGTCACCGTAACAGGTGAAAGCTCTTATGAGTTTTCACTGGATAATGTCACTTTTTTTGGTCAAGGTTTAAGCCATACTTTTTTTAATGTAGAGCCTGGCGTGTATGATGTGTATGTGAGGGATGTTGAAAATTGTGAGACACCCATAAAAAAATCAATATCCTTTATCGGGCTACCAAAATACATTACTCCCAACAACGATGGCATCAATGATGTTTGGCAAGTTGAAGGTATTTCCAGAGAATTATACAAGAGCGCCAATACTCAAATATTCAATAGATACGGCAAACTCCTTTACTCAATGGACATCAACACCAATCAAATCGGTTGGGATGGCACCTACAACAACCAAATGCTTCCAGCCTATGATTATTGGTACGTCGTAACATTGGTTGATGCCGACGGCAACCCTTTCAAACACACTGGGCATTTTAGCATAATTCGGTAAACTAACAGTAGATAGCTCTATAGCTACAATTTCAAATCACAAAATAATTACCGTCACAGCCCTTAACCATATTGGAAACTACGGAAAAACCGTAATTTTACGATGAAAATACACCTATTTTTAACAATCTTTTTAACATTGTTTTGGCAAATTTAAACTAATTTGAGAGTCATCACTGCGAAGCCGTTGCATGTTGAACAACATAGACCCTTCCAATGTCCAGATACAGTCAAACCAAAACATTCCTAAAACGATATCTCATGCCAATGCTCGTTATGTTGGTGCTTACCAGCTGCCAAAAGGACGAGACCGTACCCTTAGAAGATAGCACTGAGACGGCCAATAGTGAAATTAGCGTAAAGACACTTACACTGGAGCAGGCTGGTGCCGACTTCCAAGATTTGATGGAACAACTGGGGCTTTCCTCCAATTTGAGCCCCGACAATCCCAATGGGTTGCAGCAGGCCAGAGGCACTATGGACACCTTGGGGCTTACCGTATCCACCGATATCATTAAGCAATATACCGGGGGCAGTTACACCTCCTATACCATGGATCTGCCGGGCGGCCGCGACCCTGCGGTATTCTATAATCTTACTATCGAGTCCAACGGGCGCTGAAACGGGATGTTCGCCACAAAGTATAGCCCCACCACCCGTTGGATGGACACCAAGGCCGGCCTTTACGAGGGCGAGGTACAGTCCGCCCGTGTCAATACCCTCACCCAATATACCGTACACGATGATGCCTTTGAAGAGGGCGTCATCTATAGCGGCGTACCCGATTTCAGCCCCGGCAGCGGTGGCGGCACACCCTCCAACGCCTCGCCCTACTACCCCAGCGATTGCGGCGGTATCGTGGGCATATTCTACGAGACTATAACTGTTATGTGTGGATGTGCAGAACCTCCTCATTATCCAGGAGGTTGCAGAGATTGTTCCAGCCCTGGATATTATGCCGATATCCCCTATTACTACTGCCAGGAGTACAACCCCAACGAGGTAGACTGGCCCGGGGACAGCGGTGGAACGGGTGGGGTATCTATGCCCGACCCGGCCGACCTGCCCTCGGTAGCCGTGGCCATACGCCCAGAGGAGTGCGTGCAGCGCATCCCTGGCGACCTTGACGGCGACTGCCAGCTCGACGCCTATGAGGTTTGTATGCTCGGTGGGCATGGGCATGATGTTTGTGAGTGTGTCGAAAATGGTGGTAACATGGATGTATGCGTCACAGAACAGAACTGCGAAAAACTCAAGGATATGCTTGACCCCAACAAGGCCGATATCGTACCAGAGTTAGAGAACCTCAAAAATGCCGTAAACCCAAACGGCGAGGTAGGTGTGTTGTTCAAAAAGAATAACGGCACTTACACCAATGCAGATATCCCGCCCACCAACACGCCCAACGTGCCTATAACCTCCGGTGGCGACACCTACGGTGCAGCGCACACACACCCTACTTTTGGGGGCTTCCCAATGTTTACTTGGGCGGATGTCTATGTACTGGCCAACCTCTATAACAACGCCGCAACAGACGTTAAGAATGAGGTCACTTTTATGATGGTGGGCAAGGAGACCAACCTTAGTGCCGAGGCCAGCGTATATGCCCTGGTGATTGAAGATATAGAGGCACTCAATGCTGCCTTAAGCAGTGATTTGTTTAATATTGTTACCTTAGGTAAGACCCTAAACCAATCATCTTCATTAGAAAAGATAATTGAGGTCTTAGTAGATGCACAAAATCTAAGTTATGGTGGAGACAACGAAGCAGAATTTTTATCCGAATTTTCCGGCCATGGCATTAAGCTTTTTAAGGCAGAGAATGATTTGAGCAATTGGAAAGAACTGGAATATAACCCAGCATTGAACTCAGTATTTGAGAACCCCTGTAATTAGAAAAACATGATGAAATTTATATTTATTAACGCAGCTCTTTTAGTATTTATGCCTTTTATAAATGCACAATCTCCTATAATCGACCTTGAGGACAAGGATTTTAGGAATATCGTACAGGGTGCATACTACAAAGATATCAACAACTACTTGGATCCCTTTGTCGGGACATGGATTCATACCGATGGCAACACCTCCCTTAAGATCGTTATTACCAAACATGAAATGGGCGATGCGGGTATAATCTACGAGGATTACCTCAAGGGCGAGTACCAATACATTGAAAACGGCACTGAGTTAGTAAATACGCTTGCCAATACCGAGGTCACGACCTCAGGTTTCGGGGGCTCACATATTATAAGAAACAACAAAAAGCCCAATTGTAATGATTGTACAGAAAATGAAAGGCGGGTAAGCCTTATAATTTCAGATTATGAAAGGGAACTGGCCGCCACTTTTACTTTAAAGCAGATAACGGTCAACGGGGAAGAAGGGCTAAGAGGTTTTATTTTTGGTGGTAATCCAACAGTTTATCACGAAGATAATCCACCACCCTATTTTAGCATGAACGTCCCTGATGGCACCTATATTTTTATGAAACAGGAGGATTAAATCTTAAAAAATGCAACGCAATACCACCAGTGCCAGCGGGGACTCAATGCCCAACCCAGCCGACCTGCCCTCGGTGGCGGTGGCCATACGCCCAGAGGATTCGTACAACGCATCCCGGGCGACCTCAATGGCGATTGCCAGCTAGACCCCTACGAGACCTGTATGCTCACTGGGCATGGGCATGAGGTTTGTGAGTGTGTGGAGAGCGGGAGTAACCTGGAAGTCTGCATCGAAGATGATGAGCGCAATAGAAGATGTAACCAGTTAAACCAAATAGCTAATAATGGGAATTGGACAATCCGCATGCAGGAACTTAGAACCGCAACAACAGGAAACACTGAAATATTATACTACGGCAATATAGGTAATACTGGCAATATGAATTATTCCAGTGGAGATAGAATAGAAGGAGAACCAAATGAACACGGCATACCAAACCATACCATCCAAAATCCAGCCGATTCAGCAATACACAATCATTTTGCAGGTGCCTTGCCTGTTCTTTCTCCTGGAGATCTATACTCCCTTTGGACATGGTACCACAACAATCTCATCAACGACACTGGTACATTTATCATGTACGTTACCACAACGGGCAACAGCAATGCCACCACGAATGATGACACACTCTATGCTTTGACCATTTCCGATGTGCAAAAATTTCAAGAAAAAGGCGCACTCTTTCTATCCAATGAAGACGCATTATCTGGCTTATTCCTGCAGAAATACAACATAAATTAAAATATTTCAGTCATTTTAAATGAGCAAAGATTTTTGAACTTAATAGATAATCTCGATTTAGGTCTGGCATTATATAAAGGAAACACGAATGATTTTGATGATTGGGCGCAATTAAAATTGAGAAACGATGGTTCAGTTAATGAAAAGAATTGTAATTAAAATAATTTATATGAAGTCACAACGAATGTTCTTGAAAATTTTGATGATGATGGTATTTTTTGGTTGCAAAGCTCAAACCATTTATTCGCTTGAAACAGAACCAGAAAACAGAACGGCAGACAGTTACTATGTAAAAGACACTAATAACATTCACGACCAGATCGTGGGTGTTTGGCGTTGGGAAAGTGGAAACTCCTCTTTCGAGATAACCTTGCAGGAGTTCGAACAAAATCCATTATATTCTGGCTCTATTATTTACTGGGATGACATTTTCGGTAAGTATAAATTTATAGAAGATGGGTCAATAATGGCCGAGGTCACTACAATAGCAAATTCAATTCAGGATCAGCCCAAAATCTATGTTGGCTATAAATCAGCGAATACTTTCCATATCCAAATCACGGATGTGATAAGCGAAAAATACAAGGTGGGAGAATTTATACTCAACAGCAACGGTACCGCAACGATGACCTTACAAGATCCTATCGGGTCAAGCGGAGTAAGAACTCCCAACGACCCTCCAACGAACAATCTGGGATTTCAACTACCGACAAACATAACTTTAACTAAAATAAATTAGATTTAACATTATTTCGCTATTTGTTCTACCTGCCAGACCCGGCCGACCTGCCTTCAGTGGCCGTGGCCATACGCCCAGAGGAGTGCCTACAACGCATCCGCGGCGACCTTAATGGCGACTGCCAGTTAGACCCCTATGAGATTTGTATGCTCGGTGGGCATGGGCATGAGGTTTGTGAGTGTGTTGAAAACGGTGGTAACATGGATGTATGCGTCACAGAACAGAACTGCGAAAATCTCAAGGATATGCTTGACCCCAACAAGGCCGATATCGTACCAGAGTTAGAGAACCTCAAAAATGCCGTAAATCCAAACGGCGAGGTAGGTGTGTTGTTCAAAAAGAATAACGGCACTTACACCAATGCAGATATCCCGCCCACCAACACGCCCAACGTGCCTATAACCTCCGGTGGCGACACCTACGGTGCAGCGCACACCCACCCTACCTTTGGGGGCTTCCCAATGTTTACTTGGGCTGATGTCTAGGTACTGGCCAACCTCTATAACAACGCCGTACCAGACGTTAAGAATGAGGTCACTTTTATGATGGTGGGCAAGGAAAACAACATTAGTGCCGAGGCCAGCGTATATGCCCTGGTGATTGAAGATATAGAGGCACTCAATGCTGCCTTAAGCAGTGATTTGTTTAATATTGTTACCTTAGTTAAGACCCTAAACCAATCATCTTCATTAGAAAAGATAATTGAGGTCTTAGTAGATGCACAAAATCTAAGTTATGGTGGAGACAACGAAGCAGAATTTTTATCCGAATTTTCCGGCCATGGCATTAAGCTTTTTAAGGCAGAGAATGATTTGAGCAATTGGAAAGAACTGGAATATAACCCAGCATTGAACTCAGTATTTGAGAACCCCTGTAATTAGAAAAACATGATGAAATTTATATTTATTAACGCAGCTCTTTTAGTATTTATGCCTTTTATAAATGCACAATCTCCTATAATCGACCTTGAGGACAAGGATTTTAGGAATATCGTACAGGGTGCATACTACAAAGATATCAACAACTACTTGGATCCCTTTGTCGGGACATGGATTCATACCGATGGCAACACCTCCCTTAAGATCGTTATTACCAAACATGAAATGGGCGATGCGGGTATAATCTACGAGGATTACCTCAAGGGCGAGTACCAATACATTGAAAACGGCACTGAGTTAGTAAATACGCTTGCCAATACTGAGGTAACCACTTCTGGTATTGGAGGCTCACTTATTATAAAAAACAATAAAAAGCCAAACTGTGACGACTGCATGCCTAATGAGAGAAGGGTCAGTTTTACAATTTCAGATGATGAACGGGAATTAGCTGGTAGCTTGACACTGAAAAAAATCACGGTAAACGGCCAAGAGGCCCTTAGGGGATATATCATGGGAGGTGGACCTTACGTTTACCACGAAGATGACCCTCCCGCTTATTTTAGCATGAGGGTACCCGCTGGGACGTATATCTTTATCAAGCAGTAGGATTGTATTTTAAACGTATATTGTCGATACCTGAAATACTGGCGGGGTATATATGCCAGACACAGTCAAAGTTCAAGTATGGTAATACTTGGGTCGCTAGAACTATACTCATCCCAACGGGACCTATAAGATATTCTCATGTTAGACCTAAAGGCCATAGGTCAAATTTATAAGGCCTGCGCCCTGAGGTTATACGACTTGGCAAGTGAGCAGACCATACGCACATTCAAAATAATACTTACAAAAGAAAAGATTTTCTCAGGGATTTACTTAGTATACATAAAGAGAACGCTGATTCATTCACCCTTAATTAGGACACTAATATATTTTTTCAACAAAGGCTTTTAGTTAGGTTATGGTACTATTCATATAACTAAAACTAACCCAAAAAAGATATTATTAGCTCAAGCAGGATAGCGAATTTTACGAGGATCAAAAGCATTAAAAAGTAATTAGCCTTAAAGAATTTAAATAAAACCTAGCAATACTGTGATAAATGAATTTGCCGCGAAAATACGTTATAACTCTTCTCTAGACAAAACAAGAAAAAGAGGCTAAAAAAGAAATTTAATTTAACGATTTCTCCAAAAGAACGGCGATAACAATATTAAAACCGTAAACAATTCCAAACGGCCGATTAACATTAAAAAAGCAGCCCACCATTTACCCAAAGCGGGCAATGCGGCATAATTATTAACCGGACTAAAATTACCCAATGCTGGTCCTACATTACCTAAGCTAGAAGCAGAAAGACCTACAGCCGATTCAAAATCTATTTGAAACATCGAAAACACTAAGGCTCCAATGATAAAAGAGAGCATGTATAAAATAAAAAAGCCAAGAATATTAAACACAATATCTCCACTAATAGCACGGTCATTATAACGAACGGGCAAAATAGCGTTAGGATGCAAGGCGCGTCTAAACTCTAAAAACCCATTTTTGATCAAAATCATATGCCTTACGACCTTCACCCCTCCCGAAGTACTTCCTGCAGATCCACCCAAAAACATGAGCCCAAAGAAAAAGACCAATAAAAAAGGCGTCCATAGCGTAAAGTCGGCAGTTACAAAACCTGTCGTTGTGATTACAGAAATGACTTGAAACAGTGCATGTCTAAAAGCAGCTTCTGCCTTGCCGTAGATTTGGGGATGATCTATAGATGATATCGCAAAATCTGCGTTAAAGTAAATGATCGCAGCCGTAATAATGGTAAACATCACGATAAAGCGCAAGTACCATCTAAACTCTTCATCATTAATGGCTTTTTGAATTCGGCCTTTAAAGGCAAAGTAACTGAGGATGAAATTGGTTCCTGCCAAGAACATAAAAACAATAATGATATATTGAATAAGTGGTTGCCCGTTCCAATAAGCAACACTAGCATTTTTTGTAGAAAATCCACCAGTACTTAAGGTACATAGCGAATGGTTGATGGCATCAAAAAAGGACATTCCTGCAAACTGTAGTAAAATGGTCTCTGCTGCGGTATATGCAAAATAGATCAACCATAAGCGTTTTGCGGTGTCGGTAATTCTAGGATGTAACTTATCGGCATTAGGCCCAGGAGCTTCTGCAGCAAATAACTGCATCCCACCAATACCAAGCAATGGTAAAATGGCAATGGCCAAAACGATAATCCCCATCCCCCCAATCCAATGGGTTAAACTTCGCCAAAATAACACCCCTTCAGGCACAATTTCAATATCGTTCAAAATGGTAGCACCTGTAGTGGTATAACCAGACATGGTCTCAAAAAAGGCATCTGTAAAACTAGGAATGGCCTGAGTTATGATATAAGGTAGCGTTCCCGATAACGACATGACGATCCAGCCAAAGGCCACCACGATATAACCTTCACGTTTATTAAGTTCCTTTCTGTGATTTTTAGTCAAATACATGATCAACCCGCCCAATCCAGAGACTATAGATCCTGCCAATAAGAGCCTCATGGTGACACCATCTTGATAGATGAAGCTGATCAAGGTGGACAATAACATGAACCCTCCGTTAAAAAGAAACAGGAGTCCGAACAAATGAAAGACGATCTTGAAATTAATTTTCATCTGAATTTTTAAAAGAAATATTTCTCTACCTGAGAGATGGATCTTGGTAGACAACAAACAACTACTTTATCACCGACCTCTATCTGAAAGTCGCCTAAAGGAATAAGCCCCACATCATCCCTAATAACACCGCCAATAATGGCCGATCTCGGAAAATCAAGATCCTTTACTTTTTTCTGGGTAATTTTTGAACTGCTATTGACTCTAAACTCCAAGAGCTCGGCATTCATATTATTAAGTTTGGTCATGGCTACAACTTCTCCCCTTCTGATATATCGGAAAATGTTGTTTGCCGCCAATAATTTTTTATTGATTAAGGTATCGATACCTATCGATTGTGATAATTGATAATAATCCATGTTCTCAACCAATGCTATGGTTTTCTTTACCCCTTTAGATTTTGCCATGAGACAAGACATGATGTTGGTTTCAGAATTTCCTGTAACCGCAATAAATGCATCCATATCTCCAATGTTCTCTTCCTCTAAGAGCTCAACATTTCTTCCATCTCCATTGATGACTAAAGCTGAGGGCAACTCATCGGCACATTCAAAGGCAATCTCCTTATTATTTTCAATAAGCTTGACTTTAAATTTACTTGCGCAAAGCGATTTAGCCGTCTGTACTCCAATTTTACTACCACCAAGAATCATGACGTTCTTAACTTCGGTCTTGACTTTTCCTGAAAGTTCAAACAGTTCTTCGTCACCTCCTTTTGAAGTGATAAATACAGCTTTATCCCCTTCCTTAAATTCGGTATCTCCCCTAGGGATAATGGTATATTGCGTCCCAAAACGTTGTATAGCTATAGGTACAAAGTGCAATTCGGGAAACACCTGAGCCGCTTCTTTTACATTTTTACCTACAAAATTGGCAGTTCTAGACAAACGCAAACTCAACATGTTTAAAGCACCTTCCTCAAATTCGTAAGTGTCATTAAAACCATATTGATTTAGTAAGAGCTCTATTTCGGCAGCTGCTAAGTTTTCCGGAGAAATGAGCTCATCTATCCCAAATTTGGTAAAACCGACCTCATCCTTCTGCTCTATAAATTCATCGTTCGAAATTCGGGCTACGGTTCGTTTTGCCCCTAATTGCTTGGCAAGAACACATGCTGTAATATTTGTGGTTTCCGAAGAAGTTACTGCTATAAATAGCTCTGAAGTATCAATTCGTGCTTCCTTTAAAATACGTATTGATGTAACGTCACCTTTGATGGTGCGTATGTCTAAGTGATCACCGGCGTAAGCCAAACTATCCTTATTTGTATCAATAAGCGTAATTTCCTGCGATTCATAAGACAAAAGTTTTGCCAAATGAAACCCAACCTCTCCAGCACCTGCTATGATTATTTTCATTATTGAATATATTCAAAAAAACACGCAAATATACCATAATATAATGGGACGACCACATGATCGAAATCGAATGTTACATAGCAGGGAAGCTATTAGTTTTGAGTATATTTGCAAAAAAAATTGATGTCGTCAAAAGTTACACCATACAAAGATAGTGGCTTAAACAAAAAGCAGCAGGTCACTCAAATGTTTGATAACATATCCAAAGAATACGATGGACTTAATCGGGTTATCTCTTTTGGAGTTGATATTAAATGGCGAAATAAAGTGGTGGCTTTGGTCGCAGAGGAACATCCTGAATCTATCTTAGATATCGCTACAGGAACTGGAGATTTAGCCATTTCACTAGCAAAAACTGATGCCAAAACCATTGTTGGTTTAGACATTAGTGATGGGATGCTTGAAGTTGGGCGTCAAAAAATCAAGAAAAAAGAGTTGAACAATCGCATCGAAATGGTTATTGGTGACTCTGAAAATCTTCCTTTTGAAGACGATAGCTTTGATGCCATTACCGTAGCTTTTGGGGTAAGAAATTTTGAGACTTTGGAAATAGGCTTGGCTGAGATTATGAGAGTTCTAAAACCTAAAGGGCGTTTTGTAATCCTTGAAACCTCTGTCCCTGTAAAAACACCCTTTAAACAAGGCTATAAATTTTATACACGTTATATACTTCCAACTATTGGTAAAGTCTTTTCTAAAGACCGTTCTGCCTACTCTTATCTTTGTGAATCTGCTTCAATTTTTCCTTACGGAGAGGAATTAAACAATATTTTACGTAAAATTGGGTTTACTAACGTGGAAGACCACCCACAAACTTTTGGTGTTGCTACCATTTATACGGCGTCAAAATAAACAAGAAGACCGAAGTCCATTTTTGTGAAATTTATGAAGAAATTACTCTTAATCTTAACACTAGTTATTACCTCGCAGACTGCATTTGCTCAAATGTTTACCAAGGAGAAAATCAAAAACCTGGAGACTTTTGATAAGCAAAGACTCACTTGGGGTTTCTATTTAGGGCTCAACCAATATGATTACCAATTTAATTACGAAGAAGACCTAAAAGATATTTTAGTTGAAACCACAGCTGGCTTTAGTGTAGGCTTGGTGTCTGATTTACGCCTTACGGAACACCTCAACTTACGTTTTGAGCCTGGATTATTTATTACCCAACGTAACCTGCAATATGATGAAAGTTACTTTAATGGTATTGAGTTTAACGATTCTGATTTGCTTCGCGAAGTTAAATCCACTTATGTACACTTTCCTTTATTACTAAAAGTATCGACCAAACGCATCAACAATTTTAAGCCATTTATTGTTGGTGGTTTTTCTACTTCTCTCAATTTATCAAGTAATGAGAATAATCCTGATGATAATAGTGCAGGAGAGTTTAGAACTAAAAAAAACGTACTGTTTTACGAGCTTGGTTTTGGGATCGATTTCTACAACCAGTGGTTTAAATTTACGCCATCTATAAGGGGCATTTTTGCCATTAATGATGAAATTGTAAGAGATGAAGACCCTAATAGTCCTTGGACAGGAAACGTAGCCAGCATGAAAACGCGCGGTGTCTTCATTAACTTCACGTTTCAGTAAAAAAGATTTTTTTATAATATTTAAAGATCGGCTCTTTTAAATTCACTCAACACAATCGCGGTTGCGGTGGCAACATTTAAACTCTCTGTAGCTTGAAGACTTCCAAATCTTGGGATACTCAATTTTTTAGTAACTAAGGCTTCAATATCTTTTGAAATCCCGTTCGCCTCATTTCCCATTATTACAATCCCATTTTGCGGAAGTGTTTGGGTATAAATAGTATCACCATCCATAAAAGTGCCAAACACGGGCTCATTTGAGCCTTCTAAGTACGCTTTTAAATCTACGTAACTTACTCGCACTCTCGTCAAAGACCCCATAGTGGCTTGCACCACTTTTGGATTATAACAATCTACTGTGGTGGCACTACAAACAAGATCTTTGATACCGTACCAATCACAGAGCCTAATAATAGTCCCTAGATTGCCAGGATCTCTAATATCATCAAGCATTAGGATCAAACCTTCAGATGCAGATTGTTGATTTTTAGGAATTTTAAAAACCGCCAATGCCTTATTTGGTGACTTAAGACTGCTTATTTTCTGTAACTCTGTAGCTGTTATAATTTCATATTCCGAAGAAAATGCAGCATCTGTTGCATACAGTTGATGAAGCTCTAAATGAGAATTTAAAAACTCCTGAATGCTTTTTATACCCTCAACACAAAAGAGCCCGTGCTGTTGTCTAAACTTTTTTTGATTGAGACTTTTTATGAGTTTGATGTCTTGTTTTGATAGCATTGTTAAAACTTATATGGAATGCGCAGTAAAAAAGACAAAGTAATACTTTTTTGGTCTATCTTTTGTTATGTAGTGCGCAGAATAAAACTGTATTTTTGAATGATTTTATCCAAAAGCAGCATTTTTACATTGAACTTCAGAAGCATACATTCCCTCCTTATTTTTGGCATATTTGCCATGCTGTCGTCTTGTGATGTGATGAAACGCGTTAAAAAAGATGAGCATCTTTTGGTTGAAAACACGGTGCTGGTTGATGAGAAGAAAACCAATACCGAAACTATTAACAACCTCATTTATCAAAAACCCAACGGAAGTTTACCGCTATTTGGAGTCCCACTACGGCTTCATATTTACAATTTGGCCAGACCTAATATAGACTCCATTTTAAAGGCAAAAGTACTTGACGACGCAGAGAAAGTGGCCTGGAAGACCAAAGTGCTTTCTAAAAAACAGTTTATTCAAGATTTAAAATCAAGAAAAGCCTTTAATAATTGGCTTAAAACCACTGGCGAGGCTCCTGTAATCTATAACGAGAATCGTGCAGAAAAAACAGTCGCAGGAATGCGCAAGTATTTTTTTAGCAAAGGTTGGTTTAATGCCGAAACCTCCTTTGAGGTTGACAAAGATAGCAGCCAAAAAGCAGCGGTTACCTATAAGATCAAAAGAGGAAAAGCTTACTTTTTAGACTCTATTACTGCAATAATAGCAACACCAATTATTGATTCTATTTACCGATCCCGTTTAAAATCTGGATCTTTATTAGAACGAGGACAGCAATATGATGAAGTCAATTATAGTGCCGAACGCGATCGATTGACCGAGCGTCTTAGAAATTCAGGATTCTATCATTTTGCTCAAGATTATATCACATTTGATCTTGATACAATTGGCACCAAAAGAAAGGTAAATACCGAACTTATTATAGCCGATAGAGCCATCAGGCTTGAAGATACAATCAACCGTGTGCCTTTTAAAATATATAAAATTAAAGACGTCAATATCTTTACCGATTATAAGTATGAAAATAGAGCGCTTCCATTAAAAGATTCGGTGCAGTACAAAAACTACAACCTCTTTAGTTATGAGAAATTGAAGTTTAGACCTAAGGCCATCACCGATGCTGTTTTTATAAACAAGGGCGAAGTCTTTAGAGACCTAGACCGTTCAAGAACCTATCGTTATCTCAGTGAGTTAAGAGCTTTTAGATATCCCAATATTGCCTATGTTGAAAATGAAGAAGATTCTACGTTAACCGCGAATATTTATTTAGTGCCGAGGAAAAAATTTGAGCTCAACGCGAGTTTTGAAGTTTCTCAAAGCAACATACAGACCATCGGCTTCGGATTTAATGGAGGATTGACCATACGAAATATTTTTCGTGGTGCAGAAAATTTACAGATCTCGGCATTGGGCGCCGTGGGATCTTCAAAAGATGCCTCTAGCGGTAAGGATCAATTTTTTGATATCAATGAGCTCGGCGGAAATATTAGGTTAAACATCCCTCGTTTCTTCTTGCCATTTAACACGGAAAAAATCATTCCTAAATTCATGTCTCCCAGCACCAGCATTGGCTTAAGTGCTACTAGCCAAACCAACATTGGTTTGGATAAGCAAACCCTAACGGGAACGCTAAACTACAATTGGTATCCTTCCCCAAAAGTGACCAATAATCTTGATTTATTTAACGTTCAGTTTGTAAAAAACCTGAATACTGCCAATTATTTTGGTGTCTATCAAAATTCATTCGATCTTTTAAATTCTGTAGCTTCAGATATTGGTTACATCGGTCAAGATCAAACGCTCGAAATCCCAGCACAAGCAGACACATTTATTAATGATGTGATTAATCAAAACACAGCCTTATCTCCAACAGACGATCAATACGTTACCGTTAATAATATTAAACAGCGAAAGGACCGATTAACAGAAAACAACTTGATTTTCTCAACCAGTTTTAATTACACTAAAGACCGTAGAGATAATCTGTTTGATAAAGATTTTTCAATCATTCGTGCCAGATTAGAATTAGCAGGCAACCTGTTGTCTAACGTTTCAAATTTGATCAACTCTGGCAAAAATGAAGACGGCAGATATGAAGTATTTGGCGTACCCTTCTCGCAATACGTCAAAACTGAACTCGATTATGTGAAGCACTGGGATTTGGGCAATAAAAATGAACTGGCCGTTAGAAGTTTCTTCGGAATTGCAATTCCCTATGGCAACTCTAATAGTATCCCTTTTGCAAAAAGTTTCTTCGGCGGCGGACCAAATGACATCAGAGCTTGGACCGCTTATAATTTAGGCCCAGGTAGCTCCAATTCAACCGATGAATTTAATGAAGCGAACATGAAAATCACCTTAAGCGCCGAGCAACGATTCAACATTTTAGGAAGATTCAACGGTGCCTTTTTTGTGGATGCTGGAAACATTTGGAACGTTTTTGACAATGTAGAAAACGAAGCTAACACGTTTAATGGGTTCAAGTCTTTAAGGGATTTAGCCATAGGTTCTGGCTTTGGGGTACGCTACGACTTTAGTTTTTTTGTACTTCGTTTTGATGTTGGATTTAAAACCTATGACCCCTCTTATGACTTAGGAAACCGATGGTTTAAAGATTACAATTTTGGAAATGCTGTTTACAATATTGGTATCAACTACCCTTTTTAACCTAAGTAAAACGCAAATCACGACATCGATTGCGGTAAGACCCTCACTTTGAATCCGAGTAAATCCTTAAAATATTACTCAAATTTTACGTATTTTTGGAGTCTTAATTAATCTTAATCAAATTATGAGTCACAATATAAAAGCAGGTGTAGCCACAGGAAAAGAAGTTCAAGCTATTTTCAATTTAGCGAAAGAAAAAGGGTTTGCCTTACCAGCGGTAAATGTAATTGGATCTAATACCATCAACGGTGTTTTAGAAACGGCAAAGACGTTAAACGCTCCTGTTATCATACAGTTCTCAAATGGAGGCGCACAGTTTAATGCAGGAAAGAGCTTAAGTAATGACGACCAAAAGGCAGCTATTGTTGGTGCCATTGCAGGTGCTAAGCACGTTCATTTATTGGCCGAAGCTTACGGCGTACCTGTAATTTTACATACAGACCACTGCGCAAAAAAATTATTGCCTTGGATAGATGGATTGTTGGATGCTAGTGAAGCACATTTCAAAGAAACCGGCAAGCCGCTTTACAGTTCTCACATGATTGATCTTTCCGAAGAACCAATAGAAGAGAACATTGAAATTTGCAAGACGTATTTAGAGCGTATGAGCAAAATGGGAATGACTTTAGAGATTGAATTAGGAATCACTGGCGGTGAAGAAGATGGCGTTGACAATAGTGATGTTGATGATTCTAAATTATATACACAACCAGAAGAAGTTGCTTATGCTTATGAAGAATTAAGCAAAGTAAGTAATCAATTTACAATAGCTGCTGCCTTTGGAAATGTGCATGGAGTGTATAAGCCAGGAAATGTAAAATTGACTCCGAAAATTTTAAAGAACTCTCAAGAATATCTTTCTAAAAAACATAATCTTCCACACAATCATATTGATTTTGTATTTCACGGTGGATCTGGTTCAACTGTAGAAGAAATAAGAGAAGCTATAGGCTACGGTGTGATCAAAATGAACATTGATACCGATATGCAATATGCTTTTTTATCAGGTGTTAGAGATTATATTCAAGATAAAAAGGATTATTTGCAAGAGCAAATTGGTAATCCTGATGGATCTGATGTCCCTAACAAAAAGTATTATGACCCTAGAGTTTGGTTACGTAAAGGAGAAGATGCCTTTGTAGCGCGTTTGAAAAAAGCGTTTGAAGATCTTAATAATGTTGATACACTATAATCTCTAAAGACTTAAGTTCATTTTTATACCGATTTCACTCACCTGAAAATCGTAAATCTAAATCGTAAATCGATATGTCTTGGTTTAAAAGAAAAGAAAAAGGAATTACCACAACCACCGAAGAAAAAAAGGACACCCCTAAAGGTCTTTGGTATAAGAGTCCGACTGGAAAAGTAATAGATACAGAAGAACTCGAAAAAAACTTCTACGTGAGTCCAGAAGATGGTTATCACGTTAGAATTGGAAGTAATGAGTATTTTGAAATGTTGTTTGACGACAATAAATATAAAGAATTTGATAAAGGTCTTACTTCAAAGGATCCATTGAAGTTTGAGGACACCAAAAAATATCCAGACCGCTTAAAAGCGGCTCAGGATAAAACAAATTTAAAAGACGCTGTACGCACTGGTGTAGGCAAATCTAAAGGTAAAGATCTCGTGATTGCTTGTATGGACTTTAGTTTTATTGGAGGGTCTATGGGTAGTGTTGTTGGAGAGAAAATTGCTAGAGCAGCAGATTATTCTTTGAAGAACAACATTCCTTTTATGATCATTTCTAAGTCTGGAGGAGCCCGTATGATGGAGGCTGCGCTTTCGCTTATGCAATTAGCTAAAACTTCGGTAAAGCTTGCACAATTAGCAAATGCAGGAATCCCTTACATCTCCCTATGTACAGACCCAACAACAGGTGGTACTACCGCATCATTTGCCATGTTAGGAGATATCAATATTAGTGAGCCGGGTGCATTGATTGGTTTTGCTGGTCCACGTGTAGTAAAAGACACCACAGGTCAAGAACTTCCTGAAGGATTTCAAACTTCAGAATTTCTATTAGAACATGGTTTTTTAGATTTTATTACGCATAGAAAACATTTGAAAGACAAGATTAACTTATATATCGATTTGATAAGCAATCATCCTGTTAGAGCTTAACGTATTTGATATTATTTTAAAAATAATTGATATTTACGGTTAACCTTTTTGATTTTTTGACACTAACTATTAAAATAAACCAATTTATTGTGAAAATCCAAAAATCAATTGCCTTAGCCTTAACGTTAATTTTAGTTAGTTTTTATTCTTGTGATGAGCTCGATGAGCTTACAGATTTTGATATTAATGAAGATTTCAATACGACTATTAATGTATCTGTTTCAGAAGATTCAGAAGGAAATCCAGCAACATTAAACGAAACCGCAACACTTAGCATTACAACCAATCAAGATATTCAAGATAATTTAGACTTGATTCAGGATGTAACGATAAACAGTCTTACTTTTGAAATTGACAACTACGTTGGTGCCGAAGAGGTTACAGTAACTAGTGCCACTTTAAACTTTGGAGATACAATCATTGCAGTTGCTGATATTGAATTAAAAACATCTGATGACAACAATACCGTTTACAATATTGCTGAGGCCTCACAGCTTAATGCTATTGGAAATTATTTGGAGAGCAACCCTACATTAACTATTACCTTAATGGGAACAATAAGCAGTACTCCTGCTGAGTTTGATGTTATCGTTGATTTAGATACCACAGTTACGATAGACGCTATCTAACTAGATTTTTTTAGACTATAAAAAAAAGCGAACCAAGATTTGGTTCGCTTTTTATTGTTTTATTTTTAAACTATGCGCTATATTTCTTTAAATATACGGAGAAGCAGCTGCCCTTACCTAGTTTACTTTCTACTTCAATTTTCCCTCCAATACTTTCAATATGTTTTTTTGTAATAAAAAGACCAATCCCGCGAGAGTCTTCGTGATCACCAAAGTTACCATTCAACGTAAATAATTTATTTGAGTTCACGTTCAAATCAATTCCTTGACCATTATCTGAAATATCAAGAATCACAAAATCATCCTCCATTCTAGAATTTACTTCTATATAAGACATTCGGTCATCAGATCTATATTTAATAGCATTGGTCAAAAAATTAAGAATAATACTATCTAAATAAGCATCAATCGCAAGTACGTACAACCCACTTTCTACATTGCTAATAATGTTCACATCGTTTTTTCTCGCAATAGCGGTGACATTATAGATGGTTTGATTTACACATTCGTAAAGCGAAATGGCGCTTAAATTAATTTTATTAAAAGGGTGATTATATCGAATGGCATCTAAATGATTTAAGGTGTCTTTTAAGTTTTTGAGAGATTCGGTCCACATCTTAAAATTTTCACTGTCATTAATCCCATCAAATTCATCAGCCATAAATTCTGTAATGGAACCAAGGTTTCCAACGTGGGTTCTCAAATCATGAGTAGCGATATCAGCAAAATTATTAAGCTTATCATTTTTATCCCTTACGATATCCATGAGAAGCTGGTTTTTTAAAGCAGTCTCCTTCTCAGCAGTAATATCTATAATTTGTGCAATGAAGTAAAGAGGTTTGTTTAGATCATCCTTTACCATAGAAACCGACAAATGGCTCCATACTATAGAACCATTTTTATGAAAATAGCGCTTTTCAATTTTATAAGATTCAATCTCACCTCTTAGCATTTGATCAAAATGATTTAGATCTGTATCTAAATCATCACGGTGGGTAATATCTTGAAATGCCATTCCATAAAGCTCTTCCTTAGTGTAACCCAACAAATCAACAATGCTTTGATTCACCCTCAACCACTTACCAGATGGATTAACTATAGAAATACCGCCATTGGCATTGTCAAATATGTTTTCAAATAATTTATCCTTTAAAAGATGTTCAGACATATTTGTTTTAGTTTTAAAGATAAGATCTTCAACGAGTGAAGTCGTACCGTATAAGCAAAATTATTACCCCAAAAGAAACTGATTACGAGCAATTAAATTTACAAATAATTTAATATATTTGCAGCCTGAAAGAAAATCTTTCAACGTACATAACAATCATTTACAACAATATTAGCATGTATTTAGATCAAAAAGAAAAAGAGGCCATCTTTAAAAAACATGGTAAAGACGCAAAAGATACTGGCACTGCCGAAGGACAAATTGCTCTTTTCACTTACAGAATCAACCATTTAACAGGACACTTAAAAAACAATCGTAAAGATTACAATACAGAGCGTTCGTTAGTAAAATTAGTTGGTAAGCGTAGGTCTTTATTAGACTACCTCATCAAAAAAGATATCTTAAGATATCGTGCCATCGTTAAAGAATTAGGATTAAGAAAATAATCCAAATATAAAGACCACGCCTTTAAGCGTGGTTTTTATTTTATATAACTCAGGCGAAAGAGTTTAAAAGTCGTTTTAAAAATAAAGCAGATTATAATCCTACAGTTCTCAAAAACTTGGGATAGGATTAGCAGTTTTTCATTGGTCACACAACAACAACTACAACACAACATCATCCGACCTGTGCAAAGGCGGAGACCATTGTTTAACATTGTTCTTGCAAAATGTTGCAGAACTAGAATTACAAATTTATGATTCCAAAAACATTCAAAGAGGTTATTGACCTTGGTGACGGTAGGGAAATTTCTATCGAAACCGGAAAATTAGCAAAACAGGCACACGGTTCTGTTGTTGTTCAATCGGGAAAATGTATGTTATTATGTACAGTAGTTTCCAATTACAAACAAAGTGATGTGGACTTTCTTCCACTTACGGTAGATTACCGTGAAAAATTTGCGGCTGCTGGTCGTTACCCAGGAGGTTTCTTCAAAAGAGAAGCTAGACCTAGTGATGGTGAAGTATTGACCATGCGTTTAGTGGACAGAGTTTTACGTCCGCTTTTCCCAAAAGATTATCATGCTGAAACGCAGGTAATGATTCAGTTAATGTCTCATGATCCAGAGGTAATGCCAGATGCAATGGCAGGATTAGCTGCTTCTGCTGCTATTCAATTATCAGATTTCCCATTTGAATGTGCAATCTCTGAAGCAAGAGTTGGTCGTGTTAATGGAGAATTCATTATTAATCCAACGTTTGCTCAATTAGAAGAGTCAGATATTGATATGATGATTGGTGCTTCTGCAGATTCAGTAATGATGGTAGAGGGTGAAATGCATGAAATTTCTGAAGAAGAAATGGCAGAAGCCATCAAATTCGCTCACGAGCATATTAAAACGCAATGTGCTGCTCAAGTAAGATTAGCAGAAGCCTTCGGAAAGAAAGCTGTACGTGAATACGAAGGAGAAAGAGAAGACAAAGATTTAGAGCAGAAGGTACATGACATGGCTTACGATAAAGTGTATGCTATTGCAAAAGCTGGATCTGCTAAGCATGAAAGAAGTGATGCATTTCAAAAAATAAAAGAAGATATTAAAGCTACATTTTCTGAAGAGGAATTAGAGGATTATGGCGGATTAGTATCTGATTATTATAGAAAAGCCGAAAAAGCTGCTATTAGAGATTTAACATTAGAGGAAGGTTTACGTTTAGATGGTCGTAAGACTGATGAAATTAGACCAATTTGGTGTGAGGTTGATTACTTACCATCAACGCACGGTTCTGCCATATTTACACGTGGAGAAACGCAAGCGTTAGCAACTGTAACTTTAGGTACTTCAAGAGATGCCAATCAAATAGATATGCCATCTCAAGAAGGCGAAGAGCGTTTCTATTTACACTACAACTTCCCTCCTTTCTGTACAGGTGAAGCAAGACCAATTCGTGGCACATCACGTCGTGAAGTTGGGCATGGTAACTTAGCACAACGTGCTTTAAAAAATATGATTCCTGCAGATTGTCCTTACACAGTAAGAGTGGTTTCTGAAGTTTTAGAATCTAATGGTTCGTCTTCTATGGCAACGGTTTGTTCTGGTACAATGGCCCTTATGGATGCAGGTGTTCAAATGATAAAGCCAGTTTCTGGTATTGCTATGGGATTAATCTCTGACGCAGTATCTGGGAAATATGCTGTATTATCTGATATTTTAGGTGATGAAGATCATTTAGGAGATATGGATTTTAAAGTGACTGGTACTGCAGATGGTATCACGGCTTGCCAAATGGATATCAAAGTAAAAGGATTATCATACGAGATACTAGTAAATGCTTTACAACAGGCGAGAGCTGGTCGTTTACATATCTTAGAAAAATTGACAGATACAATTGCTACTCCTAATGCTGATGTTAAAGAACATGCGCCTACAATGGTAACAAGACGTGTTCCTAACGAATTTATCGGAGCCTTAATTGGGCCTGGTGGAAAAGTGATTCAGGAAATGCAAAAGGAAACTGAGACGACTATCGTTATTAACGAAGATCCAGTAACCGAAGAAGGTATTGTTGAAATTTTAGGTGTTGGCAAAAAAGGTATCGAAGCTGTAATGGCAAGAATTGATGCTATTTTGTTTAAGCCTGAAGTGGGTAGCGTTTACGAAGTAAAAGTGATCAAAATGTTAGATTTTGGTGCTGTAGTTGAATATTTGGATGCTCCTGGCAACGAAGTATTGCTTCACGTATCTGAATTGGCATGGGAACGCACTGAGAATGTATCGGACGTTGTAAATATGGGCGATGTATTTGATGTGAAATACTTTGGTGTGGATTCTAGAACCCGCAAAGAAAAGGTATCTCGTAAGGCTATCTTACCAAAACCAGAAGGTTTTAAAGAAAGACCTCCAAGAGATAACAGTAGAGATAGTCGCAGCGGTGGACGTGACAACAACAGAGGTAGAGATAATCGCGGGCGTGACAACCGTCGTGATGATCGCAAACCTAGAGAAGACAGAAACGACGACTAATTAGTTAAGTCTTAGTAATTAATACTAACCTCACAGATTTTTAAAATCTGTGAGGTTTTTTTATGCCTAATAATGATTTTCAATCCTCAATTTTTGATTACCTCAAAACCATAATTACTATTAAAAACACATAAAAAAGAAAGGTGTTTTCTTAAAAAAAATACAAAAAGCATCTAAACGCAAACTAAGCACGTACATCTAATATCAGATCAAGAAAAACTCAAAAAACAGATGTATGATTTCAAATGAAACTCCCTCAACCAAACCGAATCCAGATTCGGAAACCGCATTAAACACTAGATCTAACCAAGATCGTTCTTCATATTATCAAAACAAACATAATCTTTCAGATAAAATAACGACCCCATGGGGCATCACTGTTATATTAAGCTCTTTTGCACTCATGATTGGTGCCATCTATCTCGCGTTTACATTTCAAAATGACTTTGAGCAATTAAATTTAGAACGTATGAATTCTGTATGGGGATTAACGTTTATGGCCATTGCTGCAGGGTTATTTGCTTTTAAAGCCAGTTTTTTTGTCTATATGCTTTATCGCTATTTTAAATATAAAGCCATTCCATCTGTAACAGATAACGAGCTACCCACCTGTACTGTAATTGTACCAGCTTATAACGAGAGCAAACAAGTGTATGATACATTGATGAGTTTAGCAGATAGCGACTTCCCCGAACAAAAATTACAGTTGATCTCTATAGATGACGGCAGTAAAGATGATACATGGAAATGGATGCAGGCTGCTAAAAAGCGTTTAGGTGATCGTTTAGAGATTTATCAACAGCCTTCCAACCAAGGAAAAAGACATGCTTTATACCGTGGATTCAACTTGGGAACCGGAGATGTCTATGTAACTGTAGATAGTGACTCCATTGTAAAGACCGATACGCTTAGAAAATTGGTTAGCCCGTTTGTTATTGATGCACAATGTGGAGCAGTTGCCGGTAACATTAGAGTTTTAAACAATAAAAAGGCCATGTTGCCACGAATGCTGGATGTGAGTTTTGTTTTAAGTTTTGAGTTTGTTCGTTCTGCAGAAAGCACATTAAAATCGGTATTATGTACGCCAGGCGCATTAGCTGCTTATAGGAGCACTGCGGTACACAACTGTTTGCAAGATTGGATCAATCAAACGTTTATGGGGCAACCTTCTGACATTGGTGAAGATCGAGCAATGACCAACATGATCTTAAAACAAGGAAAACACGTATTGTTTCAAAGGAACGCCGTTGCCTATACTAATGTGCCAGAGCAATACCGAGGTTTATACAAAATGTTCATTAGATGGGGTCGTAGTAATGTTCGTGAAAATATTGAAATGTCAAAGTATGTCTTCACTAATTTTAGAGAAGGCGCAAAATCAGGAACGCGTTTATTGTTTTTAAGCCAGTCGTTTAAAATCATCATGAGTTACCCATTTGTATTGTTCATGCTGTTCTTTGTGATCACCCATCCTGTGCTATTTTTCAGTTCAACACTAGTAAGTATTTTAATTCTATCTTCGTTTTCAGTGGTATTTTATTCTAATCGCTATGAAATCAAAGAAGCTATTTGGGCATACTCATACAGCATACTTTACACTTTTGGATTATTTTGGATTACACCTTATGCTATTGCTACGGCCAGCAGAAGAGGCTGGTTGACTCGCGGATTAGCTGAAAAAAGGTAATTAGACAAACCGAAATACAAATTCCATAACTTCTTCCTTTTACTGAAACCCCACAAATCTTAATTTGTGGGGTTTTTATTTTTTAATACCGACAAACTTGCAAAAACACGACAAGCTGTCACTTCATCAAAAATGAGCAAAACACAAATACTTCAATTATTAAGCGGATTATTTGTATATTTTATACCTCTAAGATAAATTTTTGCACATAATTCAATTTTTCAAATTAATTTGAAAATTCAGCAGTTCCGTACAGTCCTTGCACAAGTAGAGTGAACTATTATAATAAAAACAACCAAAACATATGAAAGTATTAGTAATTGGAGCCGGAAACATGGGATTAACCTATTCTGAAGGCATGGCAAGCTCACCACTATTGAGCAAACAAAAGCTTAAAATTTTTGATACAGATCCTAAAAAAATCGAAACCCTCCGAAAAGATGGACGATTTGATGTGTATGAAAGTCTTGAGGATTGCCTTCCTAAAGCTGACATCGTATTTGTAGCCGTAAAACCTTATCATAGTGAAGACCTGTTTTCTAAAATGAAGCCGATGATCAACAATGGTCAAATTATAGTTTCTCTTATGGCAGGAGTAACATTAGGTACAATCCAAGATAAGTTAAGTATTGACAAGGTCATTAGAACAATGCCTAATTTACCAGCACAAGTTGGTAAAGGCGTCACATCATATACAGAGTCAGAAAGCGTCTCTAAAATAGAGCTTATTATGGTTCGTAACCTTTTGGATACAACTGGTACTTCCATTCATGTGATGACTGAAAAATTTATTGATGCCTCTACAGGAATCTCTGGTAGTGGTCCAGCATATGTGTTCTATTTCATGCAATCTATGCTTGAAGCTGCATTAAAAATGGGCTTTTCAGACTATGATTCTAAAGTGCTTGTGAGTAGTACTTTTGAGGGTGCTATAGAGTTGTTCAATCAGAACGATATTTCACCAAAATCATGGATTGATAAAGTAGCATCTAAAGGAGGCACAACCCAAGCAGCCATTGATTCGATGGATGATAATAACGTAAAAGAACTCATTAAAGATGCAGCATATGCCGCATTTGATAGAGCTGTAGAATTAGGAAAAAAATAAGGATGGAACCAAAAAGAGTAGTAGTAAAAGTAGGCACAAATGTTTTAACCAATAAAGACAACAGAATTTTAGGTCCAATACTAAGAGAATTAGTTCGGCAGATATCTGTATTGTATGAGCGTGACATCATGGTTATCTTGGTATCATCTGGTTCTGCAATAGCAGGAAAAGAAGTACTGGGAGATACAAGAATTAAAGATCCATCTGTAAGACGTCAAGTATATTCTTCCGTAGGTCAACCTCGTATGATGCGTCATTATTACAGTATTTTTCATGATTATGGGATGCGTTGCGGTCAAGTACTTGCCACAAAAAGAGATTTCGATCCAGGACCTCACCGAGAAAATATGATCAATTGTTATGAGGGTTTATTGGCTGAAGGCGTAATTCCCATAGCTAATGAAGATGATGCAACCTCCCTAACCATGTCCATGTTTTCAGATAATGATGAGTTGGCCAGTTTGGTTGCCGAATTATTAGATGCAGATAGTTTGATCATTCTTTCTGACACAGACGGATTATATACTGGTCATCCAGATGATGATGATTCAGTAAAATTATCTGAGGTAAAAGGAGATCAAGATGTTGAAAAATACGTTCAAGCTTCTGAGAAAAAAGAAGGCGAAGGTAGAGGCGGAATGGAGTCTAAATTGAAGATTGCAAAAGGCACAGCAAAGAAAAATATTCCAACCTACATTGCAGATGGTAAAAGACATAATGTAATTGTTGATATTCTTGATGGTAAGGATATTGGAACAAAATTTATTCACTAAAAAAAATAAAAATGAAGCTATTAAGTTCAGATATAAAAGATAAAGTCCTAAAATCAATGATTTCTATTATTGATAAAAGACGCGATGCTATTTTAGAAGCAAATAAAAAAGATTTAGATGCTTTTGACAAAGATGATCAAGCACTATATGATCGACTTGTCGTGAATGATGCCAAAATTGATGGTATGATTAGGGCTATAGAAGAAGTCAAGGCCCAAGAAGATCCTGTAGGCAATGAGATTTCAAACCTTACATTAGACAGCGGTTTAAAAATCACTAATAAAACCGCACCATTTGGGACCATAATGATTATTTATGAATCTCGCCCAGATGTGACTATAGAAGCTGCTGTTTTAGCTTTTAAAGCGAACAATAAGATTTTATTAAAAGGCGGTAAAGAAGCTCTAAATAGTAATATTGTGCTTGAAAAATGCTGGCATGATGCTTTAGAGAAAAATGGATTATCCAAAGACTGGATTAAGTTGTTACACCTCAAGCGTGAAGAAACCCAGGCATTTCTGAAGAATCCTACTGAGAAATTAGATTTAATTGTTCCTAGAGGAGGCGAAAGATTGATAAAATTTGTAAAAGATAATGCTACTTGCGCTGTATTAATTAGTGGTCGTGGTAATAACTTCCTATATGTTGCCAAAGATGCAGATTGGCTAAAAACAGTCAAGGTCATTATCAATGCCAAGACCGATAAAATTTCGGGTTGTAATGCTTTAGATAAAGTATTAATTGATAAAAACATTCCTGGATACCAAAGTAAAGTAAGGGAATTGGAATCTATCTTGAAAAAACTCAAAGTTGAGTTGGTTGTAGATAAGCATATAGGCGACATTCTTCCAGATGAAAATCAGATTTCTAATGAAGACATTTGGTACGAGGAATTTTTAGCAATGAAATTGCTAATTGCCGAAATTGATGGTGAAGATGCTGCTATTGAAGCCATCAACAAATTCTCAGGCGGACATTCAGCCTCCATCCTTACAGAAGATAAAGTATTGGCTCAAAAATTCATGGAGCAAGTTGACAGTGCTGCTGTATACCATAATGCCTCCACACGTTTCACAGATGGCGGACAAATGGGTGTTGGTGCCGAATTAGCAATAAGTACCGACAAACTGCACCATAGAGGGCCGTTAGGCTTAAAACAACTCGTTACTAATAAATACTATATATATGGTGACGGACATGTGAGAGTTTAACACGACATCACAACTATATTTAAGCAAATTTTTGAGAGTTATAAAGTTAAAAACTCACAAAAATTTGCTTTTTTCATTATTTTCATTAAATTAATAGCTATGATACATTCAGATAAGCAGAAATATTCCGACATTTTAAACGACTCCGTAACCTATTTAGAACAGCGTGGTTACGAAAACATTAAAGCCGATGTTGAAGGCTATGAAACACCAAAATCGTATAACAAGAAAGGTAGTGACGTTAGTATTACTCCAGATATTGTTGCTACGAAAGAAGGGAGAAAACATTATTTTGACATCAGTCTTAAAAGCGACAAGCCAAAATTACTGAAATCAAAATGGCTCTTTTTAAATGCATTGAGTTCTTTAAAATCCCATCGCTTTAGACTAATTACTACTCGTGGGCATTATAAATTTACCAATGAAATGCTCAATGACATTAATCTTAACGATAAGAAATTAATTAAAATTTAATTTTTTTCAGAATCCTTGTAACTTTTTTCTTGGTTGTTGCGTATAACTATATGCAACATATTTTGCCCTAATCCATTCAATGAAATGAGACAGTTAAAAATTACCAAGCAGGTCACTAACCGTGAAACAGCTTCATTAGACAAATACTTACAAGAAATCGGTAAGGTTGATTTAATTACGGCTGACGAAGAAGTGGAATTGGCACAGCGTATTAAAGCTGGAGACCAATTAGCATTAGAGAAATTGACAAAAGCGAATTTACGTTTTGTCGTATCTGTAGCTAAACAATACCAAAATCAAGGATTAACTTTACCTGATTTAATTAATGAAGGTAATTTAGGATTAATAAAAGCGGCACAACGTTTTGACGAAACGCGTGGATTTAAATTTATATCTTATGCTGTTTGGTGGATTCGACAATCCATATTACAAGCATTAGCTGAGCAATCCCGTATTGTACGCTTGCCGCTGAATAAGATTGGCTCTATAAATAAAATCAATAAAACATTTGCTTTTTTAGAACAAAGCCACGAGCGACCACCAAGTGCTGAAGAAATAGCTAAAGAATTAGACATGACCATTAATGATGTTAAGGAGTCGATGAAAAATTCTGGCCGTCACGTATCAATGGATGCGCCTTTAGTTGAGGGTGAAGATTCTAACTTATACGATGTATTACGTAGTGGTGAATCCCCAAACCCCGATCGCGACTTATTACATGAATCTTTAAGAACCGAAATAGAGCGCGCTCTTGAGACTTTGACGCCACGTGAGGCAGATGTTATTCGTTTGTATTTTGGTCTTGGAAATCAACACCCAATGACCTTGGAAGAGATTGGTGAAACGTTTGATTTAACCCGCGAGCGTGTAAGACAAATTAAAGAAAAAGCGATTAGAAGATTAAAACATACTTCACGAAGTAAAATACTAAAAACATATTTAGGATAAGTAATACTCTTTAAATGCTATTCATTTACATGAATGTAATTTTTAAAAGATAATTACGACTACTTTAAGGTAACAACAGTTTAAGTTCCATGAAAATGGAAAACTCATAACTGTTCGTTTTTTGATTGATGAAAGAACCCACGGCTGATTACCGTGGGTTCATTTTTTTCAGGCCCCTGCCCTCCTCTAGTATTCCTTAAATCTTTAATACATATTAAAATTTTAGCTTACATTAATCTTGAGAAACATCGGTGCATTTCTTCATGCATCTTGATCTGCTTAGTATGTTCTTGGTTGAGAACCTCTATTAAGCCCTACACTAGCATCTATTCATTATATATAGAAGTGCACTAGCTTTAATTAATCTAGAATTTTTATTGGTCTTAGTATTTCAGTAATTATCCCCAACTTATCATACAGGATACCCCTTTATCTCAGAGAAAATATTTCAGAAGCTTCTAGGAGTTATCTAGGGAGTATCCATGGCTTATCTACGGGTGAAACCTGAACTTATCCCTAACGATTCTATAAAATAAGGAGTGATTCTATGAGACCTATAAGGCGTTACTTATACAATTTTAACTGCAGTATAGCATTACCAAGGTCTCGCATTTCTATGAAATTAAAACAATAAGGCTTATTGCATGAACTTGCCACAAGCTTCAGATTTATACACAACATGTGACTGTTGATATCTAGAAACCATCTCTGCTTTTTAAGAAACTTCGTTATCTTTGGCCAGAACTAAAAACACTTGACAAATGTCTTCAAATTTAATTGCGCCTTCAATGCTTGCCTCAGATTTTGGCAATTTACAACGTGATGTAGAAATGGTTAATCAAAGTGATGCCGATTGGTTTCATATTGATGTTATGGATGGTCATTTTGTACCTAACATCTCTTATGGCATGCCTGTAATAGCAGCTATTAAAAAACACGCCACAAAGCCATTGGATGTTCATCTTATGATAGAACAGCCAGAACGTTATATAGAAGAATTCGCAAAAGTAGGGGCGGATATTATTACCGTGCATTACGAGTCTACCGTTCATTTGCACAGAACACTTACTCAAATAGAAGCTGTAGGATGTAAAGCAGGAGTCGTCCTTAATTTAACCACACCGGTCTCTGTTTTAGAAGATATTTTACCAAAGTGCTATATGGTATTAATCATGTCTATTAACCCTGGGTTTGGAGGTCAAAAATTTGAAGAAATGACCTATAAAAAGATTAAGGCCTTACGCCAAATGATTACAGATCAAAAGTTGGATACTCTGATAGAAATTGATGGTGGCGTTACAGACAAAAATGCCAAACAATTAATTGACGCGGGTGCCAATGTTTTGGTAGCCGGTAGTTACATTTTCAAAAGCGCTCACCAATTAGAAACTATCGCTGCACTTAAGGGTTTAGTTAATTCCTAATTCAATTAAAAAACAGTACTTACGGCAGCAGAGATAACACTAATATTATTCTTGACTGCCGTATCCATAGCCATAACCATAGTTATATGAGTAACCGTAAGCTCTACTTGCTCCTACACCGTTAAGAACGTAAGCCATGTTTTTAAGTTTTCCAGAATTATTAAGATTTTTAGAAAACTCTAATAGATTCTTCTCTGTATAATCTGCTCTTACCAAATAAATAGTGGCATCTGCAAGTTTAGAGATCAATAAGGTATCTGTGACTAGAATTGTAGGTGCTGTATCTACAATAACATAATCGTATAAATTCTTCGCTTCGTTGATCAATTGCTCAAAACGACCGTTGGTGAGCAGTTGAGTTGGATTTGGAGGAATACTTCCAGACAACAAGATATCGTGGTTAGGATGCTTATCAAACCCCTTAATCAAGGTTTTTTTCCAGTCTACAGTCTCGTCATGCAGAAAGTTTGAAAGTCCTGCTTGGTTTTTATCCTTGTCAACATAAGTATGTACTTGGGGATTTCTTAAATCTGCACCAATCAACAACACTTTCTTATTGATACTTGATAAGGCTAAGGACAAATTCATCCCAACATAGGTTTTACCTTCACCTTTTATGGTAGAAGTACAAAAGACCACTTTACCCTTACCATCATCACTAGGGGGCAAAATATAATTGACGTTTGCCGAAAGAATCCTAAAAGCTTCAGACTGTACGGATCGATCAGTGGGATTGTCAAAGACTAATTTTCCGCTCTTTATTTTTGGAAGTTCTGCAAGAATAGGAATGTTACCAACACTATTTACTACGTCATTCTTACCTCTTATCTTCGTATTTAGTAAATTTATTCCGTAAATAGCTCCGAAAGGTACTGCTAATCCCAAAATCAATGCCAACAAATATATATTTCTGGAATTTGGAGAAATTGGAGCGCCCCCTGAAAGCGCATATTCCACAACTTTTATTGATGGTTCAGTAATCGCCAAGTTGATTGCTGCTTCCTCTCTTTTTTGAAGTAAAAATAAATAAAGTGTCTGCTTTATTTCTTGCTGTCTTATTCGTGGTCTAAGTAACTTTTCCTTTAATGGAAGGCTCGAGACTTGATTAATATATTTCTGATTACGTTTTACAAGCTGTGTCTTAGTAGCTTCCAATTGAGCTTTATAAGAATTAATAGATTCTTCGATATTTCTTTCAACATTAAGGAGTTTATCATTTAGAATTTGAACGTTGGGATTATTTTCCAATCCACTTACAAGAAGTCTATTCCGCTCCAATACTAACTCATTATACTGATTGATCAGCGTATTAATATTTGAATCCGCTATTCCAATATTTGATGGAAGTAAGTCTGATTCAGAATTCTCTGCTAATAATGATTCTTTTAATAATTCGGAAATTACCAATTGATTTTCAACATCAAATACTTGACCTTCAGAAACTGTTCTTTGTGATAAACCCAATTCAGCATCAGATTCGACAGTGATAAAATTATTCGATTTCTTAAAATCCTTGATATCTACTTCTATAGAGTCGAGCTCAAACGCCAACGACTTAAAACGATCATCTATAAAATCAATAGTACGTTTTGAAATCTCTTGTCTATCATTAATACCATCATTATTAAAAACATCAATTACAACATTTAATGTTCTTTGAGACCGGTATTTACTTTGGCTGGAATGCGTTAATTTCAATAAATCACTACCTTTGCCAAGCATAGTTACATCAAGAGCCCCTTTAAGTTGCATTGTAGCTGATGACATTGGCACAAATTGAACCAAATAAGTTCTTCCTATATACGGTAAGGCATCATTCTTTCCTAAAAATTGTATTTCGAAAGGAAAAGGATGTTTAACCTGATAAGAATTAAAATCTGGAATTTCAATTACCGCTTCTGAATTCTTAGCGGAAACATAGAAAGCATCCTTTTTTACTTCGATTCTGTAAGTTGCAAAGTTTAAGATGCTATCGTTACTAATAGTCTTTGATAATTTGAAAGGAAAATCATCTATTTCAGTGGTTAGGACATTTCCTTCCTCGTAAAATCGCATGGTCAAGTTCAATTTATTGACTGCTTCTTCAATAATACGATATGACTTTAAAATTTCAATTTCATTTTCTAAATTGATATTAGATCGATTAAATACAAACGCAGATGATGGTAATTCTAGTCCTTTGGATTTATTTAATATTTTAATTTTTGCTGTAGAAGAATAAACCTTAGGAGTATATCTTAAATAGAAATAGGATGACAAAAGAGCAATAATAACACTTAAAACAAACCAATACCAGAATCTTAAATATTTGGTGATTTCATTTTTAATATTCTCTCCTTGGTCATTAGGCTTAGCAACTGACATACCTTGATTTTCAGACATAATTAAAAACTATCTTATCTTGTAATTAGAACAACTGTTGTGAAAAGTATGGAAACCACGGAGAGCAAAGTGCCTACATTTCCTATAAAACCAGCACTTTTTACCTTTGGATTATTTTGACCAACATAAATGACGTCATTAGGTTTTACTTGGTAAAACTCACTATTGATAAACTCGCTTGAGGTTAAATCTAGAGTAGCAATTTTACGATTCCCATCCACCTCTCTTATCACTTTCACATCCTCCCTTTTACCGCTAATTGTCAAATCCTTGGCGTAACCCAAAGCTTGTAATAAAGTGATATTTTGTTCAGTAAAATTATATGTTCCAGGGCTGTTAACTTCACCCAAAATAGTAACCTTTGCGTTAAGAATCCTAACATTAACCGAAGGATTTTTAAGATGGCCTCCTTCTCTTAGTTCTCTTTCAATATTAGCTTGTAACTCTAGTACTGTATTGTTTTTCGTTGAAATGGTTCCCAATACAGGAAAATCTATCGTGTTATCAGTTGAGACTAGATATCCTTCTAATTGTAGAAGCTCTAAACTAACTCCCCCTGATTGATTTGTGCTTCTGTTATATGGTATTGCAGATTCTTGAACGAGGGCACCAACAGAAATCTTTAAAATGTCATTAGGTTGTATTTTAGTGTTACCATAAACGATTTCATTACCATTTAGATTCTCAACATCTTGCAAATACAAAATTTCTTTCTTGGTCGCACAAGAATTTAGAATCAAAAAAATAATTGAAAGGTAGACTATAAGCTGGATTCTCATTAAAGAGGTTTTATAAAATTGTCTGTAAAGATAACCGCAAAATGCAGATTGACAAAAGTTAAGCTGAATTTAGAGTTTATAGTTCTTGATTGTCTTTAAAAATTGAGGAAACCATCCTTTCAACATGATCCAATTATATATGAATAATGTCGAATATAAAGATATCCCAACTACCATTAATAAAATAAACTGAAGAAAAATATCCAATTCTCTGGTACTGTAAGCAAAAGCAATTAGCATTAAGTTAAGAAGAACAATATAGGTAGTGGTTTGAATATGTGTGAAACCAAGGTCTAAGAATTTATGATGTAAATGATTTTTATCAGCTGAGAACGGACTTTTCTTCAAAATGACCAGTCTGATAAAAAAGATGCGTAAGGTGTCTAATAGAGGAAAAAACAGTATAGACAATATCATTATCGGTGCAGAATTAAAAAATATGGCACCTTGATTCAGTTGAGATTGATTTATAAATCGAACGGCAAAAAAAGCGAGCAAGAACCCAATGATCATTGATCCCGTATCACCCATGAATATTTTTTGATTTTTCGAAAAATTAAGTCTCAAAAACGGAATTAGAGAGCCTACCGTTGCTACAGCAATTGTTGCCATGGTGATATCTCCTGTTTTGATAGACATAAAAGCAAAAGCACCTGCCCCCAAAAGCGCTAAAGACCCGGCTAAACCATCAACCCCATCAATTAGGTTATAGGCATTTATGACTAAAAGGTATACAAATAAAGTAAATGCTACTGAAAGCCAATAAGGCATGATAGTGATACCCAATAGGCCTGAAAACCCTAATATTCTAGTATCAGTAAAAGCTATCAGTACCATGGCTGCTAAAAACTGACCAAACAGTTTTTTCGTTGGTGATAGAATCAGTAGATCATCTTTCAATCCCAAAAAAAACAGGATTGTTAGACTGCCTAAAATAAGTAAAAGCGTTTTTGTCTCTAATAGCCCGCCAATAGTCGTTATTACCACCACAAGACTAATAAAAATACCTACACCACCAAGCGTTGGTGTTTTAACGGAATGTATGCTACGCTCTCCAGGTTCATCCATTAAATGCTTAGCTTCAGAAACGTGGAAAATGGCCGGAAACGTACTAAATGAAACCACAAAGGCAATCACAAAAGAAACTAGCAACCAAATTCCTAAATGATCTGATGGATTAAAAAAATGCAATAACTCTTTTATCATTATGAGAATCTTAAACGCCAGCTTATAGAAATAAGTCTCTTATTTTGGGGCAAATATAGTAGTAAAGTCTGAGTATTATAAAAAAAAGATACTCTAAATAGATGTTTCTTTAATCATAAAACTATTAAAATTAACGATAAAAAACTATCAGATTAATAAACACAACCTTAATATAAGGTTAAATCCTTGCTGTTTTATTTTGTAATCCATTGAGGAATCTTAGATAGGTTCTTAATTAAAACTACTTTATAAGGTAGTTTGAGTCCATTTCTCCTACAAGCTTGGTAATCCTCTTTAGTCTTTTGTATAAGGTTTTTTAGACTTTTATTACTGGCACCACCAACTCGCATTTTAGTGATAGTCTCTGCCAAATAATAAAACGAATACTTTGTTTCTCTAAATACTCTTAAAACAAAATCATAATCTGCAGCTATCTTAAACTTCGTATCAAACTTTCCCTTTTCCAAATAAACCTCTCTTTTTAAAAATAATGTGGGATGCGCTGGCATCCAACCTTGCTTTAAAAGTTTCGGTATAAATGATTGGCTTTTCCAGTTTCTTATGACAGCGTCAGGTTTATCAAAGGACACATAATGAAGATCTCCATATACTCCATCAACATTGTACTTTGAAAAAGCGCTCATAATAGTCTCAACAATAGTGCTACTCGCCAAATAATCATCGGAGTGTACAAATCCTATAACATCTCCTGTTGCTAATTCTACACCCTTGTTTAGAGCATCATAGATGCCTTTGTCTTTCTCTGAAATGAAATGAATATTAGTGTTCTCTTTAGCTTCTTTCTTTATGACATCTAGCGTGCCATCATTTGAATCTCCATCTACAATGATGTACTCTACATTTGGGTATGTCTGATTTAGAACAGACTCCATACATGTATGAAGCGTTCTTTTGCTATTGTAAGTGGCGGTAATTATGGAAACTTTCATATTCTAGCTGGTAAAAACCCTGTCTTTTATTTTTTGAGCAGGATTGCCGCGATAAATGCCATAGGCTTCAAGTTTAGTGCTTGTTACTGACCCTAAAGCTAAAATTGCGTAATCGTTAACTACAACCCCTGGCCCAACAATACTCTTTGCCCCTATCCAACAGCCCTCTCTTAAAGTAATCGGCTTCGTAATTAAATCGAATGAGGGCAATTTATAATTATGATTTCCACAAAGCAAAAAGGCACCTTGGGAAATACATACATTATTTTCGATAATAACGCTGTCCAAATTATCTATCCAAACCTCTTCTCCTATCCAACAATAATCACCAATAATTAATTTCCAAGGATATTTTATATTGACAGACGGCTTTATGATGACGCCCTTCCCAATCTTGGCTCCAAAACGTCTCAACCAAAAAACCTTTATTGCTGAAGATGGATTAAAACTCGACTTTAAAAAAATCTCATTAATCAGATACCAAGCAAGACGCTTTGTTCTTGAACCAGGATTAAACCAACTGTTGTTATAAGATGAAAGATCTGTTCTCAAATTTCGGTTTTTTAATTAATTAACATCTAAGGTTTTAAGCAAAATCATAACTCTACTTTACTCCCCAACCATAATAATCTTTAATTACACTGAAATTCTATGTGGAACAATAAGTTAATACAAAAATCAATCCTTTATTTCCAAAAGTTTGTCAAAATACGTAATTGTTTTTATCAAACCCTCTTCTAGCTCTATTTTAGGCTCCCATCCATTTAGCTCCTTTTTTGCCAAATCAATAACTGGCTTCCTTTGTAAAGGATCATCTTGTGGTAGTGGTAAAAACACCAATTTTGAACTCGAGTTGGTAAGATCTATAACTTTTTCAGCTAATTCTAACATCGTGAATTCGGTAGGATTTCCGATATTAACAGGACCAACAAAACCATCTCTACTATTCATCATTCTAATAGTTCCCTCCACCAAATCATCCACATACTGGAAACTTCGGGTCTGCGTGCCATCTCCAAAAATAGTAATGTCCTTTCCTTCCAAAGCTTGAACTATAAAATTAGATACCACACGACCATCATTTGGATTCATATTTGGGCCATAGGTATTGAAAATTCTAATGATTTTTATTTTGACATCATTTTGAATATGATAATCCATAAATAAAGTTTCAGCACAGCGCTTTCCTTCATCATAACAAGAGCGTAACCCGATTGGATTTACATTACCCCAATAAGTTTCTGGCTGCGGGTGTACTGCAGGGTCTCCATAAACCTCACTAGTTGACGCCTGCAATATCTTAGCCTTTACACGTTTCGCCAGCCCCAACATATTGATAGCACCCATCACAGATGTTTTTATGGTCTTTATTGGGTTGTATTGATAATGAACAGGAGAAGCGGGACATGCCATATTATATATTTCATCAACCTCGACCATATAAGGATTTGTGACATCATGCCTAACCAACTCAAAATAGTGGTTATCCATCAAATGCTCTATGTTTTTTTTATTTCCTGTAAAGTAATTATCAAGGCAGATCACCTCATTACCTTCTTTTAAGAGGCGCTCACATAGGTGAGAACCTACAAAACCGGCACCACCCGTAATTAATATACGTTTCATTTATAATCTATTAAGAATTCAAAAATAAGGCTTTATTTTTTTCCAATACCTTGGGGTTTTCTATAAATCTTTTAGCAAAATTAAATGCCGAGTTTGACCATTGATCATACTCATCCTGTGACATGCTGATCATGTGTTCTAAAGCCTCAATAAATTCACTTTCGCTCTTAATCGCAATATCATACCCCAATTTATCCTTTTTCAGAGCGCGCCAAGGCGTTTGATCTGAAATGATTACTGGGCATCCATTTTGCCAAGACTCCATGATGACATGTCCAAAATTCTCTCCATATGTTGGCAAAAACAAAAGATGTTGTTTTTCTAAATGATCTGATAATTCATTATTAGGAATTGCGCCCAAATAATCCACTTTCACATGTATCGGCAAAGATGTGATTTTTGATTGGCATTTTTCCCAATAGGTCTTGTCATCTATAGGTCCAATGATAGTAAACTTGATTTGACTTGTCATTTGAGTTTTAGATAAAAGGTTCAAAGCTCCAATTAAATTCTTCTTAATTGCAATTCGAGATAAAAAAAAGATGTTTATTTGATGCTTTAGTTTTTCCTTTTTAAAATTTTCATTGCGACTGAGTGCAGACAAATTAGGCGCCAACGCTATTGTTGTATCCTTACCAAAATGCGTTTCAATTTCATCGGCTTCACTTTCGGCTGTTGCATGCCAAATTACTTTTTTATGAAGCTTCATCAATTTAAACCATTTGAGAAATACTCTTTTCTTTATTGGCTTTATGGCAAGTGCGCCCTTTCCGAGCATCCCCCTTGACGCTAATACTCTCCTCATCGGCCTATTTTTCAATATCAATAAAGGCATTATGGTGAATTTAGCCGAGAATAATGAATTAAAATAAACCACATCAATGGTGTTTTCTAAAAAAAGTTTTTTATAAAAGCCTTTATTTTGATGCTGTTGATTCAAATACATGACGCGATAGTCTTCCTTTTCTACCCAAACATTTAGCTCTTTAGCATTTAGATTGAGTGGTTCTCCTAAATCTAGATTTGATGTTATCACAGATATTTCAAATTCTGATTTCAATCTTCCAACCAAATTCGAAACTGATTGTATGGGACCACCGGCCTTATAAGCTGGTAAATACCAATCAATAAATATCCATAATTTTGTTTTTACCTTAGTCATTTATGCCGTTTGTAGTATTTCATTAAGTTGAGTTATCATAGCATTTTAACTTTACTTGTCTCTAGTTCTGTATAGATTTTCAAATAGTCGTTGACCACAGTCTCTGTACAAAAGCGCTGAACATTTATGGAGCCTTTTTTAATTAAACGTTCTCTCAAAGTTTCGTCATTGATCAATTGATTAATCCCTGCTCTAATTGATGTTATTTCGAAAGGATTCACTAATAATGCTGAATCTGCAGCTACCTCTTTCATGGCCCCCAAATTAGAAGTCAAAACAGGTCGTCCTGTGGCCTGAGCCTCAATAATCGGCATACCAAATCCTTCGTAAGTAGAAGCAAAACACAACATGTCACAATTTTGATAAGCTACAACCACCTGCTCTAAGGAGAGGTCAAACTTAGAAGTCAAATTTAAATTTAACTTTTTTGATAAAAGATCTTGATGTTTAGTAAGCTTCCCAATCAGCATGACTTCGCAGTTAATACCTTCTAGGGCTTTAAAAATTCGTTCTAAATTTTTATTGCTTTTTGTACCTAATAATAAAATTATTGGTTTATTCTTATTAAAAACAGACGGCTTAAATTGGAACACATCATTTACTGGGTTAGGAACAACTCTTATTTTGTGCTTTGCAAATGGAATTACATGCTCCAATTCTTTTTTGGTAAACTCTGAAATTACCGTAATGCGCTTCACAAATAATGCCGGTAGCCAAAACCAAAATAACTTCATATAAGTTCTTTTCAAAAATCTGCCTTTAACAATTGATTTTACATCATGAACGGTCAATACAGATTTTCTTCTAGTGACAATTCCCATATACTGCACGTCTCCAGTAATGTGATAAATGTGATTTATTTTTCTTTGGAAATTACTCATGTTTGACCACAGCGTACCCAAATTTCCACCAGAACATTGCAGTTCTAACTTTGAGGTCTCTCGCTCTAATCCGATTTTTTCTGAAATAGTATAAAAGATCCCTTCTATACTCTTATAATTAGGTTCTGGTTTTCTGTATATATAAGTAATCGTCTCTCTCATTTATTAAAATCCCATTTCAGATATTTTTTAGCAAACCAAATAAAAAGAAAAACGACTATCAGTGATTTGACCAAATGATTTAGAACTACCACAAGTTCTGTTTCCGCTTTTATCACCTGCAAAAATATGAGTGGAATAAAAGCAATAATGAGAATATTTTTTCGAATTTGATTGTATAAAAACAACCAAACCTTTCCTAAAAAAAACCCCCAAATCCCCATGAATAAGATACCTCCTACATGTGCAAAATTACCATAAGCCTCACCTACAATGCTTATACCCATCGATGTGCCTTGACTTAGTTCTAAACCTGTGAACTTTCTAAAGTTCTCTTGTCCTCCAGCTTTCGTTTTGTTAGGGTTTAAAAATCTAGGTAAAATAGAAGCGAAAATCGCATCCTTGATGGTAGCTCCATTAAAATAGTTTTGATTACTTGGAATATGATCCAAAGTCGCGCTAATAATCCAGCCTTGATTGAGTCTAACGTTGGAATCGACACCATCACCATCAATTTGGGACACATCTGTATCACTTGCCAAAACAGAATCTATCATTAAACCGATAAATAATTCTATTTTATTTCCTGAGTAGTCGTTCCATACTTCAGCTCTAAATGCTGATTTTACAGTCTGTAATGTCAAGGCTAGAAGGGCTCCAGCTATTATTGTGGTCAAAATTACAGGAATAGAGGGCTTGTTTTTTAAAGACCAAAACATATAAAAAAAGACCGACCACAATATAAAGTCGTGAAAAAGTGCTTTTGAAATAGAGGTTATTAATAGATAAAGAATAGCGACGTAAAATATTTTTTTTAATTTTTTACTTTGGGAATAGTAGAGAATAATCGCACCTACAAACTTAAAATTGGATAGAATAAATCCTACAAAACCTAGTGCTCCTGGTAAAAACCCGCCGAAAACATCGAAAAACACACCTATTATAAAGATAACCAATCCATAGTTCGAATAATTTTCTAAACGCCCGAGCTGAAAATTGAAAAGGGCAGTTTTCTTTATTAGCACTAATACAAACAAAACAAATATTCCGAACGCAGGTACCACGAAACCCATATATTGAGTTTGCTCTACATACATATAATATTTATAGTGCAATGAAGGGGAGGCATATTCAATCAAAGGACCAACAATCCATTGAAGACCAGCTATAAGTAGCATAAGTTCCAATACGGGTAACGCTTTACCTAATCGTATTAAGAACTTATAAGCACTAAAGATAACTAACAAAATCCCTATGTACGACCAAAATCCCAAAAGCTATGACTGTTTCGTTTTAATCATTTTTAGTTCTTTTTTAATTGCTTTTACAGTTTGTAACAGTGTAAAATTCTCAACATGTAACTTTGCATTTGCTCCCATAATTTTCAACTTATCGATAGATAAGTTTATAAGTATTGACTCTAATTCTTGCTGATTAGAATATTCAAATTCATAGCCGTTATAATCTTTTATTAGCATGTCTTCTGCTCCTCCCACCTTGTTGGTAACAATCACAGGTATAGCAGAAGCCATGGCTTCATTCACGGCTAAACCCCAAGTTTCACCAGGCCCCTTTGAGGGTAAACAAAATATAGATCCCAGACGGTAAACCAAAGGCATTTTAGACTGATTCTGAAATGGCAAGAATAGAATGCAATTTTGTCTCTCAGCTTGTTCCTTGAGACTTTCTTCTAAAGGACCATTACCTATCAATAAGAGTTTTATAGGTTTCTTGCGCTTTTTATTAGCTTCTATAACGGCATCTATAAGCAGATTTGGTTGCTTTTTAGCTTCAAACTTACCAGCAAAAACTACTGTGACTTGATCTTCAGAAATACCTAGATTTTTCTTCCAATCAGCTGCTTTCTTTTTATATGACTGTTGATCATTATCATAAAAATGACTATTATTTACAGCGTGTGGCGCATATACCAATTGCTTTTCAGTTAAACCGTGCTTCAAAAAATAGGCTTTATTGGCCTGACCTACATAAAAAGCCCTATCCACATGTCTGTAAACATAGGTGAGCCAAAATCTGCGCAAATATGTTTTCAACTCTTTTTGTTCATCCAATAAGGTGGAATCGCCTCTAAACCATACTGGGGTTTTTCCTTTGAAATGACGAAGTACCTTAAAGTGGCTTTTCATATTCCAGCCATAGACCAAAATAGCATCGGGTTCAAAAACTTCAATTTTTGATATTAGTTCAGGATTATCAATTCCCAACCAGCTATTGCTGCTAGGTCTCTTAGATATGTTCTCTACAAATTCAAAGTCATAACCTTCAAGTAACGGAACATCCCATTTGATATCTCTACCAAAGGTTTTGTCTTTAACTATCTCTTTAGCCTGCGACCAAGTATAGAATACTTTTACATCCACTTTACTTTCATCTGCCAAAAGCCGGAAAAGTGGAGCGTAATATTGAATGGGATGTGTGGTAATTATCGCTAATTTTTTATTAATACCCTTCAAGTTCATCTATTGTTCTTATTATTTTTCTTTTAATGACTTTGGAAGAAATTTTTACCGGGTATCCTTCTTTTAGGATATCGGGATATGCGTTATTGAACTTAACCAAGCTCTTTTGATAATCTCTTTTTCTCAGAAGAAAAGAAATATTCATTCTTTTTAAATAGTATTTCAAATAAAATTTTTGAAGACAATGTTCTTCGATAAATCCCTTCAAATCTGGAACATTAGTTTCAGCTAAGATTTTGTTTGGAACAACGAAAAACTTATCATCAAAATTAAATTGATGAATGTCTATAATCCTTTTAAGAAAATGAACATAAACAAATTCTTCTGCAATAACATCTTTATCTTCAACAAATAATCTAAAAAGTTTTCCTCTTGTCCAATAAAAAATCCCACCCGTAGAAAGTAGGCTTTCATCGAAATGCTGAACTTGAAAATTAAAAGACCGAATTTTGAGATCTGCAAATGGCAAATCCAAATAAATTGAATAATTAGAGTCGTCAAAAATCTTGTTTATCCCTCTCTCATCAAACATTACTGGAACTAGAAATTCATTACTAAAAGCAAGTTTATAAAGTTCTACACCCTGGAGATTTTTTGTATAAAGCTTTCGTATTTCTTGAGTGTTTCTAAATAGCGTAAGGTGACCTCTCCAAGATATTTTCTCGTTCGTACTTAAAACGTCATCTGTAATAAAATTTCTTAAGTTTCCCCATAATACGTCCATATCACAATACCCCCAAAAGTCATAGTCTTGAAGCAAATCAGAAAATATATCCCCATAAGCTACTCTAAATTCACAGAGATCGTAAGGAGTGGATAAGACAGTAGTAAAACTAAATTTATTTTTAATTTTATCCTGAAGAGACTCAAAAGTACAAGAGTGTATTAATACATTACTAGGAAGTGAAAATTGATCTAAAGATTGATCTGTAATTAAAATCCAATCTATTGTAGGGTTATACCTGCAAGAATGCATCCAAACTGGGAAGAATTTATCTAACTGACCAAAATAAGGAATAATGAAAGCTATTTTATTCGATGACATGATAATTGATCATTTTAAAAGTGAGTTTTATTATAATATTGTTTCAATTGCATCCACCAATCTCCTAGCAGATTCTTTAGCAGAGTAGTTATTTAAGATTTCTAAGGATGGGCTCCAATGTTGATCACCGCATCTGTTCAATATCATACGCTCGAAAGAAGTTATGAGTTCCTCTTTACTATTTGAAGGATTATATCTGACGACAAATTTATCTGCAGAAGTTTCTTTCATGATTTTTAATGCGCTACTTTCATAATGGAAAACACCAATAATGGGCCTATTAGACATAAGTGCTTGAAATGTCTTACTAGCTGTGTAATGCTTTTCTGTGCTACCAATAACCATAATCGTATTAGAAGAACCAAGGAAATTTAATACTTGCAAATATGGGTAACGATCTCTTCTTTCGAAAACTATATCTTCCAAACCAAAATCTTGAGCGTAAGATAGTATAGATTTCGCCGTATAAGAACCCGTTCCCACAAACCAAAGCCTTATATCATTGTCCCATTGTCCTCTTCGTCTTAAATTTGATATAGCTTCAAAGAAAGCAGACAACAGAGAATGGCTATTGGGGAGGAAGGCTCCAGCATAAATCCATATTTTTTCTTTTGAGGAACCTCCTGCCCATGGAAATGTTATGTTTTTAAGTACTATTTCATGATCTTTAGGATCAAAACCATAGGGCATACCTACGTGTGCCATTTCTTTTTTTGTATGTCTATTAATAGTTTTTGCTATAAGTTCTCCTTTATCGTTATAAAATTCAGGAAAATTTCTTCTTATCACAGGTTCATAATAGGGTGTAGACACTCCACTTATAACCGCTACTTTTTTAATTGCTATAGGCTCTAAAAATTTTGCAAGAGATTGGCTTATTTTAGCTCGTAAGCCTTTTTGATTGGTAATATCTCTAACCCAAGGATCGATATAATCAATACCATAGGGTATTTTAGTTTTTTCATAAAGTAGTCTTCCTAATAATGACGTATAAAAGGTTGGAATTGGAAACCAAATAAAATGAATTGACTCATTGGCAATAATTTCCTTTGCCTTATTGTATAATTGAAAAAAAGACCTAAGACCGATATCTCCAATAATTCTGTTATGCTTAAAAGCATTTACTCTAACTACATCAAAATCATCAGAAAACGTCTTTGAAAAATCATGGTCGGGTTTCACTGAATAGAAACTTTCTTCTACCGTGATAACTTTTGGTGCCCAATCAAACTCTTTTGTAAAGTTCCCTATTAATCTAGGTCTCTGAACACCTGCAACATTAGAAGGGTGCCAATCTGGATAAATTATTAATATAGTTTTCATGAGAGTAATTCCTTTAATTTAATTTTTTCAATTTCCCAGCAAAATGACTTTGCTTTTAGCCATCTGTCAGTCTTACGAGGTGCCTCTAAAAGAACCTGATTGAATTTAAAAAGCGTTTCTTTTAAGGATGATTCTATAATAACTCCTGCATCATAATCCAGAGATTTTAAAAATTGGGATTGACCTAAAGTATTACTTGCCACTATATACAAACCAGCTTGTGAATAGGCTAAAAATTTATTGGTTAAACAAATATTACGATTATAATCTGCTTCTGTATTTTCTAAGGCAAGACCAATGTCCATTTTGCTCAAAAATGAATGCAGGAGTTCTTGCTTCATAACTTTATAAAACCTAATATTATCACCTAAATCAAAACCATCCAAATAACCCTGGTTGCGATTTCCAACTATATGAAAAGTCACATGATCTAATGTTTTAGCTGCCTCAAAAACCTGTTCCAATCCACGATTAGGCCCTATATGTTGTGAAAACCAAACACAATGTATTTCATCTTTTAGTTTTGTATCTGGCTTAATAAAATCTTCTTCATTAAACGCATTAATGATTGTTATTTGTCTTGCATTTGTTTGTACTTTAAAATGTTTTTCACACTCTAATTGAATTCCCCTTGAGGCATAGGTAATAGCATCTGCTTTTGAAAAGCTATGTTTCATAATCTCCATTCGATTTTGAATCTCATATTTTTCATTAAAGTACAAGGCTTCACCCGGATAATAATCCTCGATATCTAACTGCAATTCAATATTTAGTTTTTCTGCAATGTTTACTGCTGAAAAAAAAGCTCCTAAATTATGTGCAATTATTCTAGAAAACTGTATTTTATTTTGCAGAACTTTGGCTTTAAACCATAATTGTAAAGCTTTATCACTACTAGCAAATGCACAAATTTTAAATTTTTCAGAAAAGATACCATTTAAACTAATAGCGATTTTATGAATGGCTTTACTGGCTATGGTTTGAAATACATCCTTCTTTCTATCAATCTCAAAAAATTCAACTTTTGGGTTTCTTTTTTTTATAGCTTCAGAAAGCTCCAAACTCCAATCATCATGTTTAAAAGACAAAACAACACAATTATTGTTTTCTTTAAGTGCTTCAAACTCCTTGACCAATCGCGGATTGGCCGCTAGGCTTGAAGTCGTTATAAATAGAATAGACTTCATTTATGACTTAAAAGTTTATGAATAAATACTGAAAAATATCTTGCAGCTTTCCATCCAAAAATAGATTTCATAACTTCAACAATCCTACCTCCTAAAACAGGCTCGTAAGTGCTTCCGCCAAACTTGTTAACTTTTTCGATAGCTGCTCTGTAAACCATCATAGACTCTGGGTACGCATCAATGGCTATAATCTTGTACTGCAAAGCCATAGCGTTGTTATATAATTCCGTACCCTTTTGGATTCGAAACTGTTTACTTTTTGAGTTTAAAGCTTTTAATTGACTCTGTAAATGTTTAAGCTGTTTTTGATTGGCAATATTAGCCCCTCTGATGTGTTTGCGATAATAGTTATAAACATCTGGAACGTAAACAACTTTATTGGCCTTAGTGACTACTCTACAAAAATATTCTCCGTCTTGATCTTTGCTCAAACTTTCGTCCCAAGGTTCTAACTTATCTAACAAATATTTTGGCGTTAACCAAGCGCTTGTTTGAACCATATTTTGCTTACCATTTCCCCCATAAAGATTCAATAAAAAAACCTCGGTGTCCTCTGTGGTATATAAAAATTCTCTATCTGTAACGACCCCACTGTCTATAGTATCATAAAAATGTTTCGTACTGCAAACGGCAATGGATTTGGTGTCATTTTTTAGTTCCGCAATCTGCAATTCTAATTTATTAGGACTGAGTATGTCATCAGCATCTAAAAATTGAATGAATTCACCCTTCGCTAAACGCAAACCGTGATTCCTGGCTGAGCAGGCTCCTTTTTTAGGGTTCTTTATGAGAGTCAACTTTTCATTTTCCAAATTGGATATGAATTCAAAAGAGCCATCGGTTGAACCATCATCAATAACAATTATTTCGATACTTTGATGGGTTTGCTTTAGCACCGAATTTATAGTCTCCTCTATAAAGGCAATACTATTGAATACCGGAATGATGATGGAGACTAATGACATTGTTGCGATAAAAAATTTATGAATTTTTTGGTGTTCTTTTGTAAATCAAAAGATTTAACATAAGATTGAAATGCTGCATCTCTGCGTTCTTGATGAGTTTCAAAATCTTCGCTCGCCATTGTATCGATAGAAATGGCAACCTCAGAGGGTTTTGGATTTGATGATAATAATATACCGTTCTCCGTTTTAACCAATTCTGAAACACCTCCAACATCTGTAGCAATAACCGGAATAGATGCTGAGAAGGCTTCCATTATAACAACTGGCAAACCTTCGGTCTCACTAACCAATATCAAACTATGTATCCCATTTTCGGCAAAATAATTTTTAATCTCTTCCGGAGTTAACCACCCCAAGAATTCCACCTCACAATTTGGATTGTACTTTTTAATTTCTGAAGCACATTTTTTAATATTGTCAAGTGCATAGCCGTCTCCAATATGAGTCCATTTTACAGGTATTTTTACTGATTTCAAAGCTTCAACAATAAGCTCTAAGCGTTTTAAAGGTACTGCTCTAGAAACGCTCACTAAATGAAATATTTGCCCAGACTCCACTTTATTTTGAAGCATTGCGTTTGCACCTAAATAATGGATTTCACTAGCATTCTCAATAAAAGGATAACGTTTCGTCGCGTAATCACGCCCATGTTCACTTATAAATGTGCAAATATGGGCATGTTTTAACACCCTTGATTTATATGGTAAATAGTCGTTATGTCGAAACTCATACAAATCAAAACCATGCATCCTGCATATAATATTTTGATAACCCCATTCATGAAGAACAGGAATCATGAGGGCGTTATTCATAGTCCATTGAAAAAACAGAACAGTCTGCGCTTGCTTACTACGATTGTTTTGGAGTTCTTTAAAAATGTTTTTTTTGATAATAATATCACTATAAACTGTGGCTAAATACCAATCAATAATGCCTTGTTTACCGCTTTTTACAGCTCTAAAAAATTCTGAAATCCACTTTTGTGGCTGACTTTTGCTAAAAAGATGTTTGAGATACTTAGGCTTAGCGAATAATGTTTTCCCTAATGTTGGTTCTATAATGCGAACATTATCAGCGAAATTAAAATCATTAGTTTTCTTATGAGTAAAAGGTACAATAATGACTTCATCAAACTTTAAGGATGCCTCTTTTATTTCGGCAGTTTTCCATGTGTAATCGACAGAAAATGGATAAGAGTCTGTAAAATAATAAAGTCTCTTCACTTATTTTGATAACATGTTTAGTTTATAATAACTCTTCTGAAAAGGGCTGAAATCCTTAAATATCGTTTTCAGGTTTTTTGTATCTACTGAAAATCTTAAAAATGGTTCTCTATAAGACGTATTATAACCATGATAGGCTAGAAAGGGAATAACATCTAACTCCTTACAAATTTCTAGAGTATCCGAATTCCAATCTTGTGGTTTACCAAAAGGAATGGCAAAGAGGGGCACATAATTGGGCCAATCTTTCATTTGTTCCATATTTTTTTGCAAATTTTCCTTCTGTGACTCCCGAGACAACATAGAAAAGCGCAAATGTTCATGGCCATGTAACCCAAAATGAAATAATGGGTTTTTACAATTTTCAAAATCTGAATACTTAGCATAAAATGGTGAATTTTCTGCGCCATTTTTTAGATTGCATTCATTCTCCAATTTTAAAAGCTCCCGATATTCGTTTTGATCTCTAGTATTTCTAATTTTTGGTGCTGCCTCAATTAATTCCTTATTCTCAAAATAAGGTCCTAGATTATACCAATACCCCATTTTTTCTTTGCCATATGCCGTATTGATGAAGAAGGTTGCTGGAATTTTAAGACTGTCAAGAATTGGCATAGCGAACTCCGTCATTGAAGCATCTCCATCATCAAAAGTAATACTCACCAGTGTTTGATTTATTGTCTTATTCTTTAAAGCCTCTAACCCTTCAGAAAGAGAAACAATTTTAAAATTTTGTTTTAAAAAAGACATGTGTTCTTGAAACAGATCGGTAGAATTCCAAATAAATTCATTATGAATTTTAGGATCAAATGTTTCTCCCAACTGATGGTAATTAAGTACCACCAATTTTGATTTAGGCACTAAGTTTTGCTTGATTTGATCTTTTAGCTTTTGTAACATTATTTATCTTGAATATTCAAATAAAATACTTCAGAATACAGATAATCGAGCTTTGGGACTGCACTTTGATTCTGTTTTAAGTAAATATCTTCTTCATATTGTGATCGTATACGATTCTGGGGTAAATTTTCAATAAGACTTTCTGGAAAAATCAAACCACCCACTTTTTCTTTTAAAAATAAATAATGACTCAACGTATCTAAATGTTCCATTAAAAAATTTGGTGCATTTGTATAATGTACTTTATAAAGAAAATAGGTTTGAGTTATGAATGGTCGTTTTGTTAATCTTTTAGAAATTCTATTAATACGTTGGACCCATTCTGGTTTTTTAGAAACAGGCTTCAATATCAATTCAATCGTCTTGTCTTGACTAGGAAATTTAAGATTAAGACTTAACCCTACGTATGGCTCATGCCATTTTGTAATATTATTTTCAAGACTTTCAGATTTAATTTTTCGTTGATCTATATAAGATTTTAAACTAAAAGAATGTCTGATAGTGAAATTGACTACAGCTTGTTTTGAAAATTTCAATTGTTCTAAAATTTGCGCCACTTTACCATTAGCGCTAAAATTAGTGACAATACCATCTTTTAGACGAATATATGGCATTAGTAGTTTTAAAGATTGCTTGCGATATGGCTCTCTTACAATCCAAGTATGCGAATTATAGAATTTATAATTTATACCATCAATAACTCTATGATAGGTAAAACAACCAAAATAACCTACCATGGGCTGTTTTTCAGCCAAATCATCTATCAAGCAATATCCTAATAATAATTTATGGTCAAAAAATGCTTTTTTAAATCCAAGTACAGGCTCTTTACCATACACCTCGATAAATAAATTATGAATTTGGTCAAAATCTGAATGCTGAACTTCTCTTAAAATAACTGACACTAGGCTTCTAGCTTTTCCTCTATATTGATTTTAATGAGTTGAAAATTCAAGAGTTCTAAAATCTCTTCATCTTCAAACTCAATATCAAATGCATCTTCCAATGCGGTGATTAGGTTTATAGTACCGATAGAATCCCAATTATCCAAATCATCTGGACTGGTATCCTCATTTATGTCTGTGGTAGGGACGTCAAATACCAACGCCATGATTTCTTTTAATTTATCTTCGATGTTAGGCATAATTTAATTTTATGTAATTATAAGAGTTTGAAACTGCAAAATTAGCCTTTTTCATCTCATAAGATATGGTTGCTTCTAACTCTTCCTTGAATTCAAAACCAGTCTTTATGTAAAAATCGGCAACTTGATGGTTCTTTTTTGTTACGATGTATTTAGCATTAACAACTTCTGCCTTTGCAAAAACTTGCGAAAGCACTTCTTCTAAAAACTGATACTCAATATTTCTACCCAATATTCTACAACTCATCAATAAAGTATCTATGGTAGCAACATTTTCTTCGGAATAATGCACAATGCATAGCCCCGTGACACCACTATCTCCAAACTTATCTTTTACTCCAAAAGCAAAACAATCGTAATTTTTATTATTGACAAATTGTTCTAATTGTGCTTCTGAATATCTGGGCGTTGTCAAATTAAATTGGTTGGTCTTTTGGGTCATTTGAGCCATTCTTGTAATGAGTTGCTCGTCATTCTTATATATGGTAAGTTCTAAACCCAAAGACTCTAAAAAGCCAGCAAAGTCCTCAAATTTATGTTCAGCATTTGCCCGCTCTACATTCTGTTTGTATTGGTCCAGTTTTTTGGCGTCTTCTGCACTTTCATTAAGTTGAACAAAATTATTTGCCCATTGTTGCTGCTCTAGATAGTATTGAATTGCATTTTTAGGCACCTGAATGGTCGTTACAGAAGGCACTTGGTCTCGCATCAACTGTACTTCAAAATCAGAATCATCAACAAATACAAAAGAATCAATGCCAATATTAAGTTCTTTGGCCAATTGTTTTAAATTTTCTCCCTTAGCATCCCAATTCACTTTTTTGGCGACTAAAGCATCTGCTTGTAGAGACAGATCTGGATGTTCTTTTAAAACTGCATCCACATCGGCGGCATTATTCTTACTTGCTAATGCCAAAAGCACCCCTTTTTTACCCAAGCCCATTGCTCTATATTGGGCTGCTGCAAAGGATTGGCCTTGATAAGTGTTTTCATCCATTGCAATGTGCTCTGGACCATCTTCGCCTAAAATGCCTTTCCACAAGGTATTGTCACAATCTAATGCTAATAATTTCTTGACCTGTCCTGTTAATGCATTGAAATACGGCTGGATCAATTGCACATAATTCCAATAGAAATCATGTTTATAGAGTAATTTATTCTTTAAATAGCCTTTATAATCCACTGTATTATCAATGCCCGATTTTACCAGACATTTATCAATATTGATCCATTTAATAGATTTTGGCGCCTGCTCCTCACAAAATTGATTGAGACGATTCGCTAATGTTTCCAATGCTCCATCCTGCGTTTGCAAGAAGCTAAAAGGCAAGGCTGTAAAACGATTCATGATCACCAACGATGCTTTTGATAAGGCTTTGAAAGTGAGTTTAAGCTCTTGTTGTATTTTTTGTTCTAGGGCATGCAAATGTTCCGAAGAAAAGGTATCGATTTTATATTCTAAACCATGTAAGCAGTTGGCCACTTCCCAAAAAATGAGGATGGTTTTATTTTCAACATCAAAGTTTTGGGCATTTTGGGCAATATTATCATAGTCACCAAAAGTCACTTCGGCGTTAATCTGGTTTAATGCGCAGTTATATTCCAAATACTCCTTGATGGGATTAGTGGTAATATTATTAAGCACGAGCAAATCAACAGTATGCTGTTGCTCTTTTTGCTTTAGTTTTGCGTTAGCTTTTAAGAGCTCTAAGAAATTGTTCATTTTAATCTTGACTTATGCTTTTTGCTTATTTAAAGGTTACCACATCACTTGGCCGCCGTTAATGCGGATGGTTTCTCCTGTTACAAATCCACTTTTAGATGAGTCTGCCAAAAACACAATCGCTTGGGCGATATCATTTGGTGCGGCTAAACGTTTAAGTGGTGTTTTTGCTGCGGTAAGCAGTTTTATTTTTTCTGGAATTTCACTCACTAAATTGGTGGGTGTAAGACTTGGCGACACCTGATTTACTCTGATTTTCTTAACTGCCAAATCCAACGCCATTGATTTTACAAATCCTTGCAAGGCCGATTTCGCAGTGATGTAGTGAGACCAGTTGTTACTAGGATGTTCCACAATTTGTGACGAAATCATCACGATAGAAGCGTTATTGTTAAAGAGTGATTTGCTAAGGCAATTTTGAATGATGGCTAAAGGAATCTTTATATTAATATCCAATTGGTTTAAAAAGTCAGTCCATTCCAGTTTTTCTACAGAGATTATTGGAATAGGTGCTGACAGGGAATTTACAAGCGCGTCTATTTTTAGTTCGTATCGTTCCAAAAAGTGAGAAAAGACCATACCAAAATCATCTTGATCCAAATTGGCTTTCAACAACAATAATTGATTATCAGATGCTTCTTTTTTTAATTTTAGCAAGTCTTGAGATGAAGAATTGTAGTGGGCAATAACTTTCCAGTTTTCCTTAAGCAAAACATGCACTGTTTCTAAGCCGATTCCGCCAGAAGCGCCCAAAATAAGAGCTACTTTTTGAGGTTTTTCAGTCATTTCATCAATCTCTGCTGGTGCGTTTTGCGAATGTTGAACAAGTTTTACCTTGGCAACCCCTTTGGTTACCTGTTGTTTATTTTGATTGAAAATATTTGTTGAAAGCTCAATGATTTCGTCACGATCGTATTTTTTTATGACCTCTGCAATCACAGTGATGGTATCCCCGATTCGCACAGGTAATAAAAATTCTAGATGTTGCGAATACCATAATGCACCATCTCCTGGCAATTTAGTCCCAATGACTGTTGAAATAAAGGATGCACCCAACATGCCATGCGCTACTTGCTTTTTAAAAGACGTGTTTTTTGCAAATTCTGCGTCGACGTGCAATCTATTGTCATCACCTGTTAATTCTACAAAATTATAAATGTCTTTTGCTGTTAAGGTATGGACAACTTCAGCTGTTTGGCCAACTTCGATTTCAGAGTATTTCATTTTATTAAATTGATTGCACCTCCAATAACAGAGCGATTCATTTTTAAAATTTTATGATTGAGAAGTATGGAAAATAATTCTTTCAATTCTTTTTTATCTTCTTTAGTTGATTCTTTTAAGGCTTGAAAAACTTGATATTGCAATGATTCTTTAACTAAATAAGAATTTTGTGAATCACATTCGTTCTTTAAAAAAATATTTAAAAGTCGTACTTTCTGATAAGATTTATAGAAATCTGATTTTTTTGAAAATATTCCTAAATCATGAATTCTATAAAGCGCAAAATAATCAGGTAAATAATAATAAGGTTTTTTCTTGGTCACTAATAAATGGAGATACCAATCTCCAACTGAAATTTCCATTATTGCATTTAAATCTTCTACATTTAAAAGATTGCTTCTGAATAGAATTGTGTTTGAATGAATTTTGTTTTTTACGATAATCTCCTCAAAAGTAATAATTCCTTCTTGCTTGAGTGGATGACTTTCCTCAATTTGATTGTCTACATCCCTGCTTATAATTTCTCCACAAACACCGCCATATTTTGGATGTTGCTCTAAAAAATCCACCTGTTTTTGAAGCTTATTCCTATCTATCCAATAATCATCACCTTCACAAAATGCAATGTATTTTCCTTTGCAAGCTTTTAAGGTTCTAATAAAATTAGGTATTGCACCTAAATTTTTTGAGTTGTCCAAAAAATTAATATGTTTATGTACTCTTGCATATTCTTTAATAATGGAAGCTGTAGTATCAGTAGAACAATCTTCACCAATTACAATGTCATAATCAAAATTAGTTTGCTGCTCGATAATACCATCTAGGCATTGATTTATAAAAGCCTGATGGTTATAAGTAATTACACAAACTGATACGATTGGTTGTTGCATTATTTCAAAAATCTTTCAAAAGGTTTTCTTTCTCTAATTCGTTTTGCTGGAGATCCATAATAAAGTCCATGGCTTTCTAAATCTTTAGTTACTAAAGAACTACTGCCCACAACGACATTCTCTCCAATCGAAACTCTATCCATTATTACAACACCTAAGGTAATTGCTGAATATCGTCCTAAATTAAAATAGCCACCAGTAGTAACACCTGCAGATAAAGAGGAGAAATCTTCCATGACACTATTATGTTCAAGAGAGCTATTTGTATTGATGACACAGTGATTAGCCATAAGTGCTTCCGAATTGATAACAACTCCTGGCATAATAACATTCCCCACACCTATTTTTGAAGTCGGACTTATATAAGAAAATTTAGATATGGCATTGATAAACTTAAAGTCTTTTAATTGTGCTACAATTTCCAAAACCACCTTTTCTCTCAAATAATTATCGCCCAAACCAACGATGCCAGAGTGAAAATTATAGGCATGAGATAGTCTCTCTAACTCATTTTGCCTGCCTATAACCTTATACCCATAAAATTCACTATCAATGGCTTGTACCGAATCAATAACACCCACAATGTTGTATTCTGGTTGGTCTTGCAAGATATCAATAATGACCCTCGTTTGAGGTCCTGCACAAAACACAACTATATTTACAACTTTCATTTGAGAAGAATTTTTATAATTAACAATTGGTCCTCCTTACTCAGCTTATCATAAAGAGGTAAAGTCAGTACCACTTTTGAACTTGTTTCAGAAACCTCAAAAGACTCCTTTTGGCTTGTATAATTTAAAGTATTTAAACTTGGATAAAAATAGCGTCTACAATAGATTTGATTAGCTTCTAGCACCCTTTTCTTCTCTAGCAACTCAGCTTCCGTTTTAAAAAACACTGGAAAATAAGCAAAATTGAAACCTGGCTCATCAATAAGCTCTAAAACTGTTAGTCTAGAACTTAAGCCATCCCTATACCTTAACCACTGCTCTTTTCTTTTTTCTAAAATTTTATTTGCATGCTTCAAATTAGCAATTCCCATGGCTGCATGAAACTCAGAGTTTTTACCATTAATCCCTACACCCCAAAATGCTTCTTGGCCATTATGGCCAAAGTTACGCATGTAACTTATTTTGTGTGCCAACTCATTGTTATTGGTAAAGATAGCTCCACCTTCTACCGTATGGAATAACTTGGTGGCATGAAAACTTGTGGTACTTATATCTCCATATTCAAATATGGATCTCCCTTTATAGATTGTTCCAAAACAATGGGCAGCATCATAAATCACTTTTAAATCATGCTTTTTGGCAATTCTATCTATCGCCTCAACATCGCAAGGGTTACCGTATACATGGGTTGCTAAAATAGCGGATGTTTTAGATGAAATAGCAGCTTCTATTAACTTAGGGTCGATGTTACAAGATGCTTTATCAATATCAACAAATACGGGCGTGCAGCCTTCCCAAACAATACTACTGGTAGTAGCTACATAAGAAAAAGGGGTTGTGATAACTTCCCCCGTAAGTTCTAAAGCTTTTATCGCAATTTGCAGCGCGATAGTACCATTGTTGACATAACTAAAATGTCCTTTATAATTTAAATATTTTGGGAGTTCTGCCTCCAAAAGATTTACTAATGGGCCATTATTTGTGAGCCAATTTCTATCGTACACCTCATCTAGTAGAGCGTACAATTCATTTTTTGGTGGTAAAAAGGGTTGAGTTACTGGTATCATAAGTTATATTCTGGAAAGAACTTGTACAAAATCCATTCTTTGTTTTTTATTTTATTTTTTAACAAATCTGAAATATATTCTGGTCTCTTTTTAGGATTAGATCCTGGAGGATAAATTCGCTCCTCTGTTTTAAAATAATGAGAATATTCAGAAAAAATTGTGGACTTAATGTATCTTTCGAATTGTGGACTTAGATCTTCCATCTCAAAAAATTCAACTTGAACAAAATAATTTTTTATAATTTCTAAATAATTCTCTTTGGAAATATTCTTATATACATACAATGGATCTGATGCATACATTCTAATAAATTGCCAAGACAAAACACCAATATCATCTCTGTAATCTTGTTTAAAAAAGTGTTTCATCTCGCAGTTATAAGACAATTCAAAATATTCTTCTATTGAAATTTCAGGAAACTGAGGAAAAAGTTTTTTTAATTGATTTAATGGCAAACTCGGAAATCGCTCCCACCACTTAAAATAATATGCAGAAACAAATTTGTTTATTGGGTTTCTTTTTACCGATATGACAGGCTTGTCTTTATAAGCTTTAGGAATAAAAGACACTCCAGCATGTTGCCCGATCGTATTGTCGTTTGGATATTCATCATAAGATACGTCATTTAACTTTTGATAAAACGGTGTTAAAAAATCCAATCTATATCCCATTCTATTGACATACCATTTAATTGGATGTTTTCTCTTAAAATCGGCTATAATCTTTTTAAATATTCCATGCACATAGGTTCCTCCAGTTTTTGGCATGTGTATAAAAACGAAATCTTTTGTGATAATCATATTGTATTCAGATATTTTGAATTATACCTCAAACTTATTTTAAAAAAGACGTGATAACTTAGCCTTTAGTTGTATAAATTTAGGGGTAATCATATTTTTAATTAAAAAATAAAGCTCCTTATCTATTAGAAAAACGATTACAAAATATAAGCTACTGAATATTGGGGCAATAAGAAGCGTATAAGTCAAGGATACTTCATTTGGCAAAATAAATAATTCTATGAGCGATACTAGTATAAGCGCTGGAATAAGTTTAGAAGTGAATGCCGTGATTTGAGGTTGTATTGGAAAATTCAGTTTTTTATAAACCACAAATATGTTTAAAAAAAAGAATATGTATGCGATGCACACCAAACTATACAAAAAATACGTCATCCCAAATTTAATTGCTACAAGCATAACAACTGTACCAAAAATATTTTTGCCCATTGTAAAACCCATAAGAAATCTCGATTTTCCCTTAACCATAAAAAGATTCAAGTTTATATTGCTGATTGGTAGTACCAAACCTGCAATAGCCAATATTTTAAGCATTGGAGCAGACCCCATCCATTGTTTTCCATACAAATAATATATCAAGGTATCAGAAAATAAAAACAGCATGGCCATAGCAAAAACGACTAACAATGATACCATTTGAATTGCTTTGAGGTAATAGGATTGTAATCGTACTTCATCATCCTGTATTTTGGAAAGTACTGGAAAAAACACCTTATTAAACAAAGGTCCAAAATTCTTTAATACTAAGCCTCTTGTATTGGCGGCTCTATTATAAATACCAACGGTAGATACTGAAAAAACCTTTCCTATTAATATGGTACTAAAATTATCAAATAAAGTTCCCACTATCTCCAAACCTAAAATGCCAGTACTATAATTTAAAGTTGGTTTAATGCTCTCATAGGAAAAAACCCATGAAGGTCTCCAGGAAGTTTGTCGCCACAAAAAACTAGCATTTAAAATACCGCTAATGATACTTCGAAAAATGAGACTATATACTCCAAAGCCGCCATATGCCAATAATATGGTAATTATTCCAGAGGACACATTTATACCGACATCTAGTTGAGATAAAAATCTAAAATTGATGTCACGTTTTAAAAAAATCATAGGCATCAATCCCAATGAACTAATAAAAAACTGAAGCGAACTCAGTTGCAATAAAGGCCTTAAAGATTCGCTTTCAAAAAGTAAAGCGATGTATGCACTGGTTACATATACCAAAAACATGAGCAAGAGCCCTACAAAAATATTAAGGAAAAAAAAACTGGATAATTCAGTATTATTAAGTTCCTTTTTCCTGATCAACCCTGATGAAATTCCAGCATCTATAAAAATCTGACCAAAAAGATTTACCACCATCACCAAACTAGCGAGACCAAACTCCTCTGGTGTGAGAAGTCTTGCCAGTACTAAAGTAATTACAAAACCAATGATCTGATTGGAAAATTGACCTCCCAGGGCCCAGCCAAAGGCAATAGTTGATCTAGCTCCTAAATTATCTGACATTATCTAAAATAATACACTCTACAAAATACACTTGTGATGATAAATTAATTTGACACAAAATTTCATTCATTTTGTGGGATGATCGGTGACTTTATATGAACTTTATAGCTGGGCTCTACCCTAAATCCAAAGTACGAGCCCATTTTCTTCCATTTCTCAGAATCTTCAAGATCTCCACAAAACAGTCTATCCTGATCAAAATATTTAAAAAAGTCCTTTACTTCCCGAATTCTCAACTTATAAATTTCAATATAGTGTGCTCTATGTTCTTCGGAAAGTTTGAGTAAATTATCTGTTTTTTTATTATACAGTTCTATATCAGTAGAAAGACTATAAAATTCCTTTTCTCTTCTATAAAGATGTGAATGTATGAATGTATTTCCTAAGGATTTTCCGTCAGAATGAGTCATCATTGAATTAAACCATTTATCTGGGTCACGTTCTAGCAAGATGAATTTTGAGCCAGGAAACCGATGAAATAAAAATTTATAAAAATCTAAACACCACCATGGGTCATCTTCAAATACTTGATTTGATTTAAAATCTAAAGAATTAAAAATACTCTTATAATCCCCTTTAAACCAATTTGAAGTCCAACCATTCTTTACGGATGTATGAGAAGTTGCTACACTAAAATTATGATCATGAAAAAAACGCCCAACAGAAGTAGTACCCGTTCTCTGAAAGGAAATGCAAAATATTAAAGGCTTTCTTTGAATATTAATCGCCTGAAATACTTTTTTACATGCCATTTTAACTTGTAAAAAATTCATAACCTCTAGTATTCCATATAATAAAAAAGTAATTTCAAAGAATATTTTAATCCCATAACACTTTTATTGGGTCATACCGATCCCGTGAGCTACAAATCCAATCCGTTTTAAGTCATTGATATCCAAAATATTTCTGCCGTCGAATACAAAAGCAGGTTTTAGCATGGCATCGTATATGTGTTGCCAATCATAAGCTTTAAATTCATCCCATTCTGTAAGTATCGCAACGGCATGAGCTTCTTTACAAGCCTTATAAGGTTCATTAACTACGGTTAAAAGCGCTCTATTTTCCTCTTCGGTACGCGTTCCTAAATAGTCTAAGTCTGCGTAAATTTGTTCTGGCTTTACTTTTGGGTCATAAACCACCACCTCAGCATGCTCATTAAGCAAATAATCTGCTACATAGATGGCTGCAGATTCTCGAGTATCGTTTGTGTCTTTCTTAAATGCCCATCCTAAAAGTGCAATTTTCTTTCCGGAAACGGTATTAAATAAGGATTCTACAATATTCATTGCGAAGCGTCTCTTTTGATGATCATTCATAATTATAACCTGCTCCCAATAATCTGCCACCTCTTGCAATCCAAAACGCTTGGCGATATATACCAAATTCAGGATATCTTTTTGAAAACAAGAGCCCCCAAAACCAACTGAAGATTTTAAGAACTTAGAACCTATACGGGAATCCATCCCAATGGCACGAGCTACCTCGTTAACATCTGCTCCTGTTTTTTCACAGAGTTCACTCATAGCGTTGATGCTTGATACCCGCTGGGCTAAAAAGGCATTAGCTGTGAGCTTTGAAAGCTCTGATGACCAGACATTAGTGGTTAAAATATTTTCTTTATTGACCCAATGCGCATACACATCTACCAACGTTTGGATTGCGGTTCTTCCCTCTTCGGTATCGATATCGCCACCAATAAGTACACGGTCTGGATCCATGAGGTCTTCCACTGCCGTACCTTCTGCTAAAAATTCAGGATTTGACAGTATTTGAAATTTAACCCCGTTACCGGTATTTTCTAAAATACTCTTTAAAGCCTCTGCAGTTCTTACGGGTAAGGTTGATTTTTCAACAACAATTTTATCGGTGATAGATACTCTTGCAATTTGCCTTGCACAAAGCTCAATCCATTTTAAATCTGCTGCCATACCTTTACCTACACCATAAGTTTTAGTTGGCGTATTTACAGATATAAAAATCATTTCAGCATTCTTTATAGCCGCATCAACGTCCGTTGAGAAAAATAAGTTTCTACCCCTAGACTCTTTAACCACATCTGACAAGCCTGGTTCATAAATAGGAATATTCTCTACATTTTCATCATTCCAAGCTGCTATCCTTTTTTCATTAATATCAACAACCGTCACATTAATCTCTGGGCACTTTTGCGCAATCACTGCCATTGTTGGGCCGCCAACATAACCAGCACCAATACAACAAATGTTTTTTATTTTTTGCATTATTTTTAAATTTATGAACTTAGATCTTAATTGAATACACCCAAAACACAGCTTCGCTTGGTCAGTCCCATAATTTGGTCTAACAAGCTCATCATAAACTGTATTTATAGTTTTACAACTTGGTTTCTTTGGTTAAGGTAATTAATACACCTAACTCCTTTAGCACAAGCTGTAATTTATTATTAGTTACGGTTTTGACTGTCCCTTCCTTATCCCTAAAGGGCCCTTCTGGAATAGGGACCACATCTCCAACGTTGAAATCTGAAACCTCTACTGAAGACAGACTTCCTTTTAATCCTTTTTTTAGAGCTATAATTTCCTCATCTCTTACTATAGCGGGGCGTCCCAACCAAAAGAGATAGCGCACTACTCCTGGGACAAGAAACACCTTATCCCTGTCTTTTTCTTCAATATTAACAAATACGTATGAACTAATCAATGGGACAGTGACCTTCTTCTTTCGATCAGACCATTGTTTCACCTGCTCAATCACTGGACAATACGCTTCCAACCCCGATTTCCCTAACAAATCTGCGACTTTTTTTTCGTTACGGGATTTGGTATATAGCACGTGCCAAGCCATCTACTGGTTTTTAAATTATCTATGATATTGTGAATAAAACGGATATATGTCCGGATATATGACTATACCCATCAAAATTCTAACATACTGATATGAAAGAGATGAAGGTTTTTTAGAGCACATGAAGAAACCTATTATCAAGCTGATTATAATTAAACGCAAAAGTACTCACTTTAAAGAAATGCACAAGTTTTTTTGATTGTTTAATGGTGATTTGTCAACAACGATAATTTCATCAAATTGAGTTTGCTACTATTTAAATCATCACAAAAACATGTCTATCTAAGAGTACTGTCATAACAAATACTACATGCTTGAGAGCACCTTTAAAATACGCTGTGTTGCTTGACCATCCCAAAATTTAGGCACTTGACCTTTTTTGTAACCCCCATTAAAGACAAGTTCTATTTCTTCTAAAATTTGCGCGATATTAAAATTTAGCAGTGTATTTGTTCCTATATCTATAGTACTTGGCCTCTCAGTATTTGGTCTTAAGGTGAGACATGGTTTCTGTTTAAACGTGGTTTCCTCTTGAATACCTCCACTGTCAGTTAACACTAAACAACAATTATGGATGAGACTTTGGAAGCTAAAATAATCTAAGGGGTCTAATATTAATAAATTATCGATTGCATCAAACGTTTGTTGAAGTCCAAACTTACTAATATTCTTACGGGTTCTTGGATGCATCGGAAAAACAATAGTTTTCCCAAATTGCAACTGAGTCAACAGATCTGCTAACTTGATCAAGCCCTCTTTATGGTCAACCGCAGCTGGCCTATGAATGGTTACCAAAATAAAGTTGTCATTTTCTAACGCATAGTCTTTAAGCACGGGCTGAGAAGCAATCTCATCTTCAAAAGCAACCAAGGTGTCAATCATAGTATTTCCTACAAAGTGAATGGTATCCTGGGGCTTGCCTTCTTTTACTAGATTTTCTAAGCCACTTTGCTCTGTCACAAAATACAAATCGGTGATTTCATCTACCAAAATACGGTTGATTTCTTCTGGCATGCTTCTATCTAAACTTCGTAAGCCGCTCTCTAAATGCCCTAATGGAATACCCAATTTATTCGCCGTTAAAGCCGCAGCTAAAGTAGAGTTGACATCTCCAGGGACTAAAATGACATCAGGGCGAAACTTTTTGGCAATGACCTCTTCTAAACGAATCATGATTTCACCCATTTGTATGTTTGCTGATGCTTAAGGTATTTTAAGGAAAAAATCTGGCCAAATATCCAATTGCTTAAAAAAAACATCTGCCATGGCTTCATCAAAATGCTGACCTGTATGAACAATTTTTACATCAAACTGACCAGGGAATTGCTCTGCAGCCACTTTCTTAAATTGTGTGACTTTAATATAATTTGGGCGGGTACCAACAACAAGAAGTAAGTTTTTCAAAATGATTTAAATTTAATAGAGAGAGGACTCAAGGCGCTTAGTTATACTGGACGGTTTCATTTTTTAAATTATGATAAACAAATATAGGATAGCATTTTGTAACATCCCAAATTCTAAAAATACTTATTATCAATTCATCATAAGTAAAGATTAGGTCTTCATAGAGATGTTTTATATTCTTGGTCGTTATATATTTAGATATAGAAACCATCTGGTCTTAAGCTTTTTGTTGCTCACTATTTTGCAATAGGATTGGGCGAAGCAATGGCATAATCACTAGAGTTTTGTAGTATGCTAACATACCGCTTAAAAATAAGCGAAGCATATGAACTTCTTAATTGGTTCTACCAAAACTTAATTATAGTTAATCATATGAGCAACAGTGATATTGGCGCCTCTTCTAAAAAAGGCACAAAGCAGCGTGCTTTATTGTTATAAATCAGTGCTTTATACGTTTTAGATTTAAAAATTTATAAAACACAATTTTAATTATGTATTTTCTTACATTTTCGAGGTTTTAGTCAAGAATTAAATACTAACAACTAGTATTTTAGGGTTTCTCTAAAAGTAAAGCTTTTGCCATATATCTTTGCTGGGAATAAGCCTTTAATCGAATAAGAATCTTTACTATCATGAAAAAAATTTACTTAATACTAATTTGTTTTAGTATTGGCATTATGTCTTTTGCGCAGTCTACTGTTTTAGTCGTAGATGCAACACTTACTACAAACATTACAAACACTGGGTCTCCAGCCAACACTCAAGGCGTAGGCTTTACAAGAGGTAGCGGAACTTTAGCTGGACCACAAACTGGTGATAGTTACACTTGGGGAGGTCTTGGTGCTACTAGCGAGGCGGCGGCGATTGCTAATGATGAATATTTATCCTGGTCTCTATCTGCCGACGCCGGTTATTCAATTAATGCAACTGAAGTGAGTATTGCCTTAGCCAGAAATGGCGCCAATGGCCCTACAGCGTTCCGAATTTTCTATAGTTTGGATAACTTTGCTACAGCGGGAATCCCTGTAAGTTCATCTAGCACTTCTTCACTAGGATACAACAGCAATTTTAACAATATGATTAAAACCTTTAACGGTTTTAATGTTATTACAGCAGATGCAGGTACAATCACTTTTAGAATGTATGCCTGGGGAGGTAGTAGTGAAAATGCTTCTGCGTATCTTCGAATTTTTCCAATATCTAGCTGGGACGCATTTGGTATCAATACGACTAATGGATCTGGTCCAGGAGTAAGAGTGCTTGGTGCTGTAAGTGACCCTCTTGACGATGTACTTATTACTGCCGAGTCTAATATCATAGCCTCCTCTTACAATCCATCAGCAATTACAGATTATTTAACAAAAACGGCCACCTCTGGATTAACTCAAGCTAACTCTATAAAAATAGGTGAGTTTACCATACAAGATGGTGGAGACGATTTAACTGACGATGATGATCTCAACACTAATCTTTCCAACATTAGCTTTAATGTCTCTAATTTTTCAAATTTAGCCGCTTTAGCTATTTTTGACGGTTCTACTAATGTTTCTGAGGTGACTTCAGTAAATGCTACCACAAGTTTTTCTGCAATTAATGGTGGTGCAGGCTTAACTGCTTTAGACAACGGATCAAAAACTTTTTCTGTTTACGCAACTTTTCAATCCACAGTAACTGACAATCAAAAAATTGCTTTAACAGTAAATACTGCCAGTACAGGAACTAACAGTTCTCAGTTTACTAATGCCAACGCAGGTGGCGCATCTACCCCACTTGTTGCAGATGACAATCAGATATTAGTAACTGCTACTGTTCTGGCTTTTAATAACCAACCAACATCAGTTTCTGTGAACACTGTAATGTCTCCTAGCCCTACTGTAAGAGCTCAAGACAGCAATGGAAACATTGACTTAGATTTTAACTCAGACATCACTTTGCTTCCATCTACTGCAGGTATATTTGCAGGTGCCGCAACAAAGACGGTTACCGCGGTTTCTGGTCAAGCTATCTTTAATAATCTCATATTTCAAACTGGCGGTTCAGGGTATACCCTATCTGCATCGGGAGGATCATTAGCTAATTCTTCTCAAAGTTCCAGCTTTAATGTTATTGCACCTACTGGTGCGGGTTGGCAAATTTCTCAAATCAACACAGAGTACCGTGTGAACTTTGACAATACTGTTGATGGCGTTAATAATGGTGCCTATGCAGGTGCTGGTAATGTAACTTCGCCAAGTCTTGGCCAATTAGATTCTAATAGCTGGTCATTATCAACAACAACGGCGACAGGCGCCTCAACTTTCAATCAATCCAATACTAATGCGGTTTTTACAAGAGGAATTAGTCAAGGAGACACAGATCTAGGTGGGTTCCATGCTTTTGATATTGATAATAATGATAATGCTGGGGCTCAAAATTATGCTTTTGGAATTCAGCCTAATAATACAGTATTTACTCCAGGAAATGCAACCTTAAGAGCGAGAAACGTCACAGGAAGTGAAGTGACTAGTGTACTGCTTCAATATACGGTTTATGTTAATAATGATAAAAACGCCAGCAATACTTTGAGATTCGCTTATAGTACATCTAATGCAGGCTCTTATACACCATTAACAAATCAAGCCGTCGTTTCGCCCTCAACTGCCGATACCGAAGGATGGGTTGCTTATGACCGTACTATAATTATAACTGGATTAAATATTCCAAATGACGATAATGGATTTTTCTATATGAGATGGAGAATTACAGATGGAGACAGCGCTTCTTATGATGAGTTCGCTATAGATGACATCAAGGTTACCTTCAATACGTCTGTCAATATTTTATACACTTACGATGGTACTAATTGGTCTCCAAATAGTCCAGAAGGATCAGATGCAAATGGAAATCTAATACAGATCAACACCGGTGATATCGTGTTTTCAGACTCTAGCACTATGGCTGATGTTGTAAACATAAGACCAGGTGCATCTCTAACACTTAGTAATGATGCGATACTTAATGTGTCTGATGAGCTTATCTTGGATTCCAATTCGCAAAATTATTCTAGCTTAGATATAAGAAATGGAAGTATTGAAGGTACAGGAACTCTTAAGTATAATAGACATGTAAATGATTTAGCGCCGCAAGGAAGTACCACTGGTGGCAATGACCTTATATCTGCTCCTTTAACAAGCTTATCGCAGACTTTTGGAAGTTTTAGAACTACAGACGGTAATAACATACCATCAGGAACCATTGGTACTGACCCTACAACATATTATTTGTTCGGACCATATAACAATACTGGTACACCCGGTTACATCAATTGGACTAGTGCCAATGACAATCAAGTTCTAACGCCAGGTGTAGGTTACCGGTCTGCTTCTAGCAGTACAACGAGCGACCTATTTACCTTTACCGGAAATGTTGCGACTGGAGATGTTTCCGTATCTATCTTAAACAGCACAAGTTCTTATAACTTAATTGGTAATCCTTATCCGAGTTTTATAGATCCCGCTGTATTTTTATCTTTACAAAGTAATCAAAACATCATGGATGAAGAAGGTATTGGTATCTATGGCTATGATGGGTCAGCTCAGGACGGATGGACTGTTATCAATTTAGCAAACATGAACTCAGCCAACAATATTGCACCGGGTCAAGGCTTTCTGATTTTTGCTGAAAGCAATGGAACCATTCTATTTACTCCAGATATGATAACTGTAGCATCTAACGATGATTTTATTTTAGGACGTAATGCGGTAGATTCACATTTGAAATTAAATGTGACTAGTAACTCCAAAACGTACCATACTGATTTTTACTTTAATGATAATTCAAGTTTAGGCTTAGATCCTGGTTATGATGCTGCCTTAATGACCATAGGCCTTCCTAATTTCTATTTGTATTCGCATTTAGTTGAGGAAAACAATGGTCGATCAATGATGATTCAATCTTTGTCTAATGAGGACTTAAACGATGCAATCATTCCTTTAGGACTAAAAGCATCTCAAGGACAACAAGTTACATTTAGTATAGGTGAATCAACCTTAGATGAAAATATAGACATCTATTTAGAAGACAACCTAACCAATACATTTACATTGCTTAATACTGGAGACTACACGTTCACAGCTAATAGCGCAATAAATGGAACAGGGCGTTTCTTCTTGAGAACATCAAATGAAGCGTTGTCTACAATTGATAATACCGTAAACAGCATTGAGGTATTTACAAACAATAGATCCCTTTTTGTTAATGGCCAACTTTTAGAAGATTCTAATGTCACTATTTATGATATCCAAGGTCGCACCGTGTTCAAAACACAATTAAATGGTGGTTCATCAAACAATCAAATAGATGTATCTAATCTAAGCACTGGTATTTATGTTGTTAAATTAAACAATTCAAAACAAGATAAAACACAAAAAGTGATTATCAAATAAAAGAGGCCTCCCTCAATTATTAAAAGCGCACCATAATCGGTGCGCTTTTTTTTATGCTATTCTTTTCAATAAAATTTTCACAAAACTCAAACCCATACTAAGAAACGGTCTAGCCCTACTTTAACACTTCTATTTAGAAACATATGCATTCCTCATAGTAAAATAGCATAAGATTGAAATTAAAAATAGATGTTTATGCATCAAATTAAAAGATCAGGTCCATTTATATACACTCAAAAAGACAGTTTTATAATATTCTCTTAATATTTAGTTTACGCCCAAGATCCTATTACAAGCTAAATTGCCACTCCCTATCTACCAAGTTTACTACGCTTATTTTAAATGACAACTATTAGTAAATCACATAGATAATGAGACACTTTTACCTTTTTACGCTTAGCTTTTTTATTGCTTTTTTTGCATTTGGGCAAACCACAGTAACCTATGAATTTTCAGCATCTGGAGCTACCTCTGGACTAAATCAAACTTCACCAGGCATTCCTTTGGATGCAAATATTGGATTTGGAGCATTCAAAAACAGTGGAACTTCCAATCCTGTAATAAATAGCAATCAGCTAAGATTATACCAAAATGCAACAAAGGGAGGCTCCATAAAAATATATGCCAACAATGGGGTTACTATCACTAACATCGTTGTTAACGCTTCGGGCACCACAGGTCCTGCTGGATATACTGTTGACGGCGGTTCTCAAACCAACCTTTCAACTACTAATACTTATGAGATAAGCGGAATTACAGGCTTGTCTGAAGTTGAGTTTTTTCAAAGAAACAGCTCTAGCGGAAAAAGAATTTATGTTGATAGTTTTGAGGTTACTTATGTATCATCTTCCCTTCCCTCATTAATGTCTTCTGAAACCTCTATTTCAGGACTGGACTATTTTGAGGGATTTGGACCTTCAACACCTTCAAAATCCTTTGAGCTCTCAGGATCAAATCTTGATGGAACCGCTGTAATGGTTGGCGCACCAGCAAATTTTGAGGTTTCTACTTCAGAATTTGATTCGTATAACGACACAGTTAACTTATCTTCCTTTGATGGTACAGCAATTACAATATGGGTGCGCTTGATAGAAAATCTTAGTACGGCAAATTACACTGGAAATCTTATTATTAGCGGTGGAGGTGCCAACCCGCAAGACCTTAGTTTAAATGGTGAGGTGACTGAGCCTAGCTATTGCGAGGTTACGGGAAATAACACTTATGAGACTTCAATTACAGAAGTTTCATTTGCTGATACCACCAATAGCAGTAGTTTGTTTGGAGCAGATGCCCCCTCTGGTTATATTGATTTTACAAGCTCTGTTTTTACCGTAGAATTGAATGGCACCTATGATTTAAGTGTTAATTTGAATACAGATGGTCTTTATACCATCCACGCTGTTGCTTGGATTGACTGGAATCAAGATTTTATTTTTGATGAGACCACAGAACAATATGACTTAGGTGATGCCAATGGAACAGAAAATGGCCCTACTAATTTGAGCCCGTTAAGCATTACAGTGCCATCAAATGCAACATTAGGTGATACGAGAATACGTATTGCTAGTAGATATGGTTCTGATCCTTCAGGACCCTGTGATGGAACTGATGACGGTGAGATTGAAGATTATACTATTCAAATCGTTGAGGCCAACACAAACGATGCTACTACAGAAGTTTTTCTGAATACCCAAATTGATGGAAGTATAGTCACGGCTATAGATGTTATTACCCCATCAACCTCTAAAGACGCTCTGGCTTTTGTTGTGGAAGATCAAGCATCTGGTGACAACCTTTCCACGAACATTACTACCATGCGATTTGTACCTGGAGAAAACAATACTGCTGACTGGACAGATCATCTTCAAGGAGTTACTCTATATGATGAAAATTCTGTAGACTATTCACCAACCGTCAGTATTGAAGACAACGAATTAATATTAGAGTTCTCAACTCCAATTTCGATACCTGACGGAAATTCTTTAGAATTCTTTCTAGGCTTTTATTTAAACCCCACAGCTATTGTAGATGGTAGTCGTATTCAATTTCAAATAAATAGAACTTCTAGTGGATTTGAAGCTGACGAAAATGGCTCTAGTTTTATCGATCCTTTTACTTCTGAGGACATTGTTGGTAATCTATATACCATTGACGTTGATGCTACCGAAATTATATTTTTGCAGCAACCTTCAACTGTTGCTCCCAACATTGCAATGTCTCCAGCCGTAACAGTTACAGCAACTGATGCCAATGGCAATACCGACATTGATTATGACGGGCTTGAAATCGTTCTATCATCTTCTGGAAGCCTATTTGAGTCTCCACATATTGAAACTAGTATCAATGGCGTAGCTACTTTTGATAATCTTGTTCATACAGAAACAGGAAGTGATTTCGTTTTAACCGCTAGCGAGGTTCTTTTTCCTGATATAACTAGTGAACCCTTTGACGTTGTTTCTGGGCCTATCACCATTGCCATACAAGATTTTGATGCTACAACTCCGGAGTGGACCTATACTACAAGCATCCCGTTTTTTACAAATCCTTTTAGTTTTGATGATTACTACGGCATCATACCTATAAATAACGCTAGCCCAATTGACAATTCTAATTTCTCCAACAATATACTAGGTGAGAATGATCTTGAAAACAACAATGGTGGCACTTCAGATTTTGCTACAATAACCTTTACTGAAATTGATATTACTGGATTTAACAATGCTGTATTATCTTTTGATTGGGATATTGTGGGATATAATGCTAATTCTGATGATGCTACATATGAATTGTTTTTTGACGGTGTTGCACAAGGAGCCATCTATTTAGTAGATGGAGGTGTAGACTTCGAGTCGGACGAAGGATCTGTAACAGTTAACATTCCAGATACCGTCACAACCGTTAGCCTTTCTGTTAGCATTAGAAATAATGGAGGTAGCGGCTATTCTGGTTTTGATAATTTTAAACTTATGGGCATTCAAGTTCCACAATCAATAAACTATACCTTTAATGATGGACTATGGCTGCCTAACGATCCCAATAATCAAAGCCCAGAACTCATCGATACTGTTGAAATTTTATCTGGAAACGCCGAAATTGATTCCGACTTAACAATCAATGACATCACAATACATCCTGGAGCAACATTGACAATTTCAGAAGACGTAATACTAACAACTACGAATACCATATTACAATCTACGGCCAATCTGTATTCTGGCTTAATTCTTAATGGTACAGCATCCATCTTAGGAAACATCACCTACAATCGCTATACAAATGTTATAGGAACCTCAGGTGTCCCTGGAGGCAATGATCTCGTTTCCGCGCCGCTCATATCAGCAGATCCTGGCTTTGACAATTTCCTAACTTTTGGAGAAGGATCTCCAAATTCAACTATATTGCCTACTAACGGAACAGTCTATGCCTGGGCACCATTTGACAATCTGATAAGCCAATACACCAACTTCTCAGTAAGCTCCACAAATACATTGATTAGTGGAAAAGGCTATAGGGCAGCCACCAATACAGGACAAACACTTACATTCAATGGAGCTATAGAGACCGGAAGTCCATCAATGACCATTACTTATCCTGAAGGAGGTACCAACTGGAACCTTATTGGAAATCCTTACCCAAGTTATATAAAATCAAACGGGACAGACTCCTTCTTAAACAGCAACAACATTGCCGCTCTAGATGATGAGGCCATTGCCATTTACGGTTACAACAGCGGCACGATGTCTGGCCCTGGAACAATTGGCAATTTCACGATTATTAACGCATTGACAAATAGCGAGGTGAACATAGCACCAGGACAAGGGTTCTTTGTTGCCCATGACCCCGATAACAACACCCCTACTACTGTTACATTCAACCCTGAGATGGCTACCGTAACCGGAACCGACGATTTTATAATAAATAACAGAAACTCCAATGAAACTTTTATGTTGCGTTTAAGGATCTCCAATAGCAATAGTGATTTTGCAACAGAGATCTATTTTACTGAAAATGCGAGCCAAGGTCTTGACCCAGGATATGATGCAGCGGTTATGAGTGCATTTGCTTCCCCGCTTATGGTATATTCCCATCTTGTAGATAGCAACCAAGGACGAAACATGGCGATACAGGCATTAGCCCTCACAGACCTAAACGACGTTACAATTCCAATAGGCGTTGAAGCTGTACAGGGTCAACAATTGACCTTTAGCATTGACAGCTCTACTCTGCCATTGGGCACACAAGTATTCTTTGATGACAATCATGAGAATACATCAACACTTTTAAATACAAATGAGTACTCTATCGTTACAACGACTGTTTTGGATGGAACAGGACGCTTCTTCCTAAGGTTTTCTAATGATGTGCTTTCAAGTATGGAAACCTATTTTCAATCTTTGAACATTATTGTTTCTCAACAAAACTCAGAACTAATTATCAATGGAAATCTTCCTAAGAACACAAAATCTAAGTTATTAGACCTTCAGGGGAGGAATGTATATACTTTTGAAATAAATCCAGACAAAAACCAACAGCACATTGATGTATCCCATCTAAGTGCGGGTGTCTATATCTTCAAAATAAGTAACACAAATTCAAATCTTAGTAAAAAGATTATTTTAAAATAAATTTTCACAGGTATTTATATCAAGTTAGATTGAGACAAATAAGATTATAGTAAACCACAGATACACGTCAAATCACTTATAAAAATGGAGTTTTAATTTTCTGGGGAGACTAAATTTATAGATTAAAAACACAAATAGACGTTAAAAGTTTTAATTAAATAATTGAGCCTAATTAAAATAGGGTTTATCTGTTATATTATATTTTTTTAATTATTTTTGACTCGCTATTATTTTAAGAAATGAAAAAAAACACAACTAAAGATCAAATCACTAGAAAAGAAGCCATGAAAAAGATGGGCAAATACGCCGCATTGACTGCAGTGGGTACTTTTCTTATACTTAATCCAAAACAGGCTCATGCTGGTTCACCTCCCGATGGCATAGATCCAGGAGGCAACCCTTTAAATGGGGGATGATAATATCAATTAGGTTTTGAATACGGACTTATCTCCGAAATATATAAAGAGCATCGATCAAAATACAATACTTTGGTTTGAATGCTCTAACCAGTATGTAATCATCTCAACTCATACTCATGAGATTATCAAGATATATTTGGATGCTATTTCCGAAGAAGAATTTATAACGCATCTTATTAACCATGAGCATCTAAATTTCAAAGAAGCTGCTCTGGTTTCTAAAGAATTTAAACAACTCTTAATTAGATTAAACACACTAAATGAGAAGGCCGTAGTGTCTGGCTTAAAGACGGTTCAAACAAAAACCGTTAGGCAAAACATCGAATCCTATAGGTATTCCTTTGGAAATATAATTGTTAAAGTGCTTTACGGCTCAGAGAGCATAAACCATATATTTCACCCTCAGCTTGCACATAACGCTCTAGACTCAAACAAAGAAATTACATGTGAGTTTAAGATTCTAAAAGTTGATGACAACCTTTGCCTCTATAAAGACGGCGATTTTATTTTTAGTAGCAGTACCAAAACCTATCATTTTGTTCAGGGTCACTTTGCGATGGAACTCACTAATGCGATTCATCAAAAACAACAAGACCAATGGCTAGCCACATTCCACGCCTCTACCATTGGCAACGATCAAGAGGCTATAATGCTCATTGGAGATTCCGGTAATGGCAAAAGCACACTTTCAGCTTTATTGATGAACGACGGATTTGACTTATTAGCGGATGATTTCACGCCGATGTACGCCGAAGATCTTAATATCTACAGATATCCAAACGCCATCTCTATAAAAAAAGGTGCTTTTAATAGTTTGAACGAGGAAATTTTTCAATTTGAAAAACTAAAAACTCATCAAAACGGCTCCAAAGGTATTGAAATAAGGTACCTCCCTCCTTCTAAGTGCCTAAATGATGAACCAAAGAAACTCCCTTGTAAAAAAATTGTACACGTTACCTATTCAAAAAACACTCCCCAGCGCTTTAACCAATCAAACGCTAAATATATTTTAGAGACCTTAATTCCCGATTCATGGCTATCTCCAAAAGCTAGCCATGCTAAATTGTTTTTAGACTGGTTGAGTGATGTAGAATTTTACGAGCTTCGTTACAACGATAACCAGTTTGCCTTATCAAATTTTGCTTCTTTATTTAAAGCTTAATTAAGCCTATATTTGATTTTAATTCTAAGCAGGTTTGAATATAAGCTCTTCATCATACCAATCTACATTTCAACTTATTGTTGATATTTTAAGTTTTAAACATTCTCATCAAAAATTAGATCAGTTTCTAAGCGCTTCATCAATTGATTGGGAGAACTTGGTAAAAATCGCTAGTAGTCATTTAGTGCTAACAGCAGTTTATTGTAGGCTCGAGCAAAAGCAACTATTGCATCATCTCCCTGAAGATTTAAAATCATACCTCTTTGAATTATCAAGCATCAATCGCAATAGAAATTTAGGCTTGATAAAGGAAATCGATTTCATCGGAAATATTTTGAATCAGAATGATATCGAACACGTTTTTATCAAGGGAGCAACCATGTTAGTGAGTAATTGTTATCAGGATCCTGCCGAAAGAATGGTTGGTGATATCGATGTTTTGATTAAGTCTGTAGACTTGCAGCGTGCATTTGATCTCATTCAAAACAATGGCTATTCTGAAAGCAAGGGTTTTAATTATAAAGTGAAAGAATTTAGACATCTAGACCGTCAAATTGATGAAAATCGCTTGGCAGCTATTGAACTTCATGATCAGATATTAATTAAACGACATAAAGATTTGATAAACCTTGACAATCTTTTTGAGACCAAGATTTCTGTAAATGGAATTAATATTCCAAGAATTGATTTTCTTCAACACATCAATATTCTGACGACCGAGATCAATAATTACAATTACTATTACAATCAGGTAAATCTTAAGAATATTTATGACCATATGATTCTTGAGCAGAAAAAAGATTATTTCTCATTAAACCAATCCTACAGAAATAAATACATCAACCATTTTTTAAGTTTATATCAAATTTGGACAAACTCAAGAATCATTACTGGAAAATCATATTATCTCAAAAATCAAACAAGACTTTATCAATTAAAAATTAAGCATAAACGCTTGGCGTCCTTTGTTTTTAAGGCTAAATTTTATATTTTGAATATTAGCCAACGTCTTATTCTGGTATTTAGAAACACCAGTTACTTGAAACACTTACTAAAAAATAAAATCTTTGTTAAAAGTTCGGCCAATTTTATTTTATAATTAATTCTAAATAGCTATTTTTGACCAAATTTAAGATATGAAAAATGTATTGCTTATTGTAATGATGCTTTTAGGCACGTTATCTTATAGCCAATCACCGACTAAACAAGCTTACCGAAGTTTTCAAAGTGATTGGATTTTGAGTGTAGGTGTGAATGCGCTTGGTAATTTAGGAACAAGAAATCCTGTTGAACGTATTGATGACTTTGCACTTAAAAATCCTTTAATGGTTTCTATAGAGCATAAATGGGCGAAATTTTTGTCTATTGAACAAGACTTTATATTTAATGGATACGAAAAGAATGAGTTTATAGATAATGGCGTTTTAAGTGATGATGTCCTTTATTTTTCTACAAATACAAATTTGAAATTCTATTTTTCTGATTATTTGTATGATGCCACCTGGGTGGATCTATATGTTTCTGGTGGTGTTGGTATTTTCACTATAGATGAACTGAACACTTCAGCAAACGTTTCTGGTGGTGTAAATTTCTGGATCAATAGTAATAGAACTATAGGTTTAAAGCTTCAAAGTACTGGTAAATTTGCGTTTAACCATCCTGATAGACAGTTTGATAACAACCATTGGATCCATTCCGTACAAGCTACGTTTAAATTATAATTTTAATATAGGCTAAGATTTTTTTTAAGAGGCGATGAGCCCTACTAAGATGAAACAAAAAAGCGCTCTAAATTATTTAGATCGCTTTTTTGTTTCATAGGTTTACTGTGTTCATTCAACCATTTTTGTCGGTAAGATATTATGCCTATATTTTAATCCCAAGCTTTTAAGCTTTACCAAATTTATTTTTGCTCAACATCCCCCCTCCATTAAATTTTGAGATAAGCCATTTTAAAGCAGTAAAAATAAGCTTACCTAGAAATTTTCTCAAAGCCTTGAGGATATTAATCTCAAATGTACCTTAAAATGATTTACAAAACTCTCATTTGATAAATAGCATGTTATAAATCAATTGTAATAGAGCGATCATAATTCGAAAATCATTTTTTATTCAATTGTATCATTAATACGTCATGACTATTAATAGTGGACTTAAGATTCCTTTTGGTATTGCCCATTTCGGAATGTTTCAATAGATCTCGAATGGTATAGGTATTCGAATCTAAATCCATTCTTAAGCCTTTAAGATCATCGCCTATATCATGTTTTGTAAAATCAAAATCCAGTATGACATCATGATCCTTCATGTTTACAAACACCATTGCCCAACTCCCATGCTCTAAAGGTTTTATCCATACCTCCATATCGTTTTCATTTGTAAATCTAAACCCTTGAATACCCAATGGATCTTGATTAACTGCAATCACCTCTTTATTCGTAAGTATTTCAATGGTGGCATTTGACATGCTCCTTAAGTCATTACCCATTATTAGAGGAGATGCTAACATGCTCCACATTGCAAAATGACTTCGGTCTTCAGCATTGGTCATACCATTACCAACCTCCATCATGTCATAATCATTAAAATGCCCTGGTCCAGAAAATTTCCTGATCTTGTCACGTAAATTGATGATTTTCCATATTCCTCTTGAAGACCAAGAACCATGTCCCACTTCACAGTCCCAGCAATTTATAATATCACCTGTTGCTCTCCACATGTGTCCAACATCTTCTGCCCACTTCCATGGCTCATTATCTCCCCACTCACAAATACTGAAAACCATTGGTCTACCCGCTTTTTTTAAAGCATCCCTCATGGTGATGTAAGCTCCTTCTGCATTCAGTTTTTCGGTATTGCACCAATCGTATTTAAGAAAATCTACATCCCAAGACGCGTAAGCTCTAGCGTCTTGATATTCGTAGCCTCTGCTTCCTGGGTAGCCTGCGCAGGTCTTAGAACCAGCGCAGTTATAAAGTCCGAATTTTAGTCCTTTGGAATGAATATAATCTGCAAGCGCCTTCATCCCGCTTGGAAATTTCTCAGGATCTGCAATAAGATTTCCATTGTCATCTCTCTCTTTTGCCATCCAACCGTCATCCAATACGATATATTCATAGCCCGCTTCTTTAAATCCGTGCTCTTCAAACTTATCTGCTATATCCTTTACGAGTTGTTCATTAATATTTGTTTCAAACGTATTCCAGCTATTCCAACCCATAGGAGGTGTTTGTGCCAATCCCTCAAATTTTTGAGAATGTATTAACTGTATAAACAATAAACTAATAAGAAGTAGGTCTGTTTTCATTGTAATGTTATTAAAAAAGCACCTTGGTGTCATACCAAGATGCTCTTATAGTTATTAGACTAACTCAAGTAAAAATCCTAATCTAAGGTATATACAAAATTATCAAAGGAGTAATTTATAGTATTCCCGGTAAATTCTTGAAAAGAAATATTTTGTAGAAAAGTTGGATTTGAAAGTTCGGCCCAAGTAAACTCAATCTCTTGCCAATCTGAAGACGTTTCAAATGAAAAATTTGCATCTCCCCAATTTGCACCGTTAAAAATCAAAACGAGCTTTCCTGGAACATCCGATTTTATGGCAAATTTGATACCTGTATATTCGGTGAATATCGCTGGGTCATCTACCCAAGTCCAATCTGACTGAATGTTATCATAACCTGCAATTTCTTTCGTAAAAAAAGTAGTGCCCTGAAACGCTTCTTCCTCATTTGTTATAAATTCATGGTTGTTCCATGAAGGAATAGTCCATGACCCGATAAAATCATCGTCATACATAAATGCAGTACCTACTGCCGTTGACCATTGTGATGAACCTGAAATGGTTGAAACTGTGATGTATTTATTGTTAGAGTCGGCTGGTAAAATTGCTACAATTTCATCAATTGAAAAGGAGATAATCGTAGCCTCTACGCCGTCCACTTCTACCACAGGATCTAAAAAGTAATTACCGTAAATAGTGATTTCTTCTCCTGGCTCAGGATTGATCGGGTTAAAGCTTTTAAAAACTGGCGCAGGAGGAGCAATGACAAACTCATAAGTTGCAGAGCCATTAACTGTTTCAACTAATAATTCATTAGAAACATTGGCATATGGTGTATCCTGATCTACTTGGATTATAAGCACTGTATCTGTAACCAACGTAGGATTAAAATACGTGTCTAAACCATTAAAATATACCTTTTGTGTAGATGATAGACCAGAGCCTCTCACTATATATACATTTCCTGCAAAGCCAACCGTCACAGGGACGTCCTCAACAGCCTCACTTACCTGATTTATTATAGGCGGTTCTGACGAACTCTCTGCGTAATCATTTGTGTCACAACTCACAAATAAAAAAATGGATACTGCAAATGCGAGACACGCATTTTTAATCATTAGACTTTTCATAGTTATTTTTTTCAAATTAATAATACGGCACTGGCTCATCCAATAACAACGGGTTTTTTATGACCTCTGTATCTGGATAAGGCAATATAAAATCACTTTCAGTAGGCGTAAAATAGGCCTCTACATTTTGATCTCCTCTGTTCTGATTACTCATAATAGCAATTGCTTCAGACCTAGGGATTCTCCCTAAATCGAACCAATAATCACCTTCAAAGGCCAATTCTTTTCTTCGTTCTGCAAACACCTCTTCAAAGGTCAAAACGTTATCACTATCATCAGCCAACCCTGCTCTATTTCTAACAAGGTTATATGCATCTAAAGCTGCTTGATCACTAGTACTGCCACCTCCGTTTATAGAGGCTTCTGCATAAATCAATAGCAATTCTGCATAACGCATAATGTAGGTATTGTTTTCCATCATAGCCCACGCATCGGCAGGACCGGCTATCTCACTTATTTTACCTACTACATATTTTTTAATACCAGCTCCAGAACCCTGGGCATCAATATTATCTGGGACGACCAATCCGGGGCCGTCTGCAGTAGTGATGAGTGGGTACTCATCCCCTGGCAACATGATGGTTTGTTTTCGCCTTAAATCTGAATCTTCGTATAGAGATAGAATATCTTGAGAAGGACCAAATACACCGCCGTAGTTTGCATTTGTAATATATGAGGAATATCCAAACTGAGTGTTGCAGTTACTTGCAAAACCGTAATTGCCAGTCACCTTCCACTGCAGTGCAAAAATGGACTCCTCGTTATTATTATTGTTAGTAAGAAATAAATCGCCAAAGGTTTTCTCCGGCAGAGCGCTCCCTCCATAAAGTTTAAATTCTCCTGAATTAATTACTTCTTGCGCATACTGTTTTGCATTAGGGTAATCTTGAATTGTTAAATATACTTTTGACAACATGGCTTTGGCAGATCCTTTAGAAACACGACCATTTTCTCCATAATTAGTCCCTCTTATTTTTTCATCCAACTTGTTGATTGCCATTAAATAATCTGACTCTATAAACGTGTAGACATCTTCAACCAAATTGGTATTTATCTGCGGCGCATCTACATAATCAAGATTGTTCTCAATAATTGGGACGGGGCCCCAGAGACGTACTAAATAAAAATAAGCGGTGGCTCTCAAAAAATGAGCTTCGCCTAAAGTATTATCTATTACCTCTTGACTAACATCTGGACCAACTCTCACTTCTAAAAAGTTAATTAGAGCATTGGTTTGAGCAATGACAGACCATAATGATTTCCATGCGTTCTCCAATTCTCCGTCTGTAGAGGAGATCGAAAAATTACGCATGCTTGTGACATCACTAGAATAAGAGTGCATGTTCCCAGACCCCACTTCCATAATGGCAAAAAATGCTTTATTATGAAAGTTAAACCACGTTTTATTATAAATGGCATTGGTTGCTGTTTCTACTTGTGCATTTGTGGAGTAGAAGTTATCTAAACTGATAGAATCTTCTGAAGGTCTATCTAAAAATTCAGGTTCACAGGAGCCCAACATCAAAGTAAACAATGTTAGGGCTGATAATTTGTATAGTTTTTTCATTTTCATTTTTTCTAAAATTCTAAATTGATTCCTAATGACACCGATCTGGCGGAGGGATACCTTCCGTTATCAATACCATTTAAAAACGGGTTTTGATTTACAGATCCCACTTCTGGATCATAGCCTTTATAGTTTGTAAACGTATATAGATTTTGAACGGTTCCATAAACTCTCAATCTGCTCAGCGACAAACGTGATATCACTTTTGTAGGTAAGCTGTAACCAAGAGTCAAGTTTTGAATCCTCAAATAAGAGCCATCCTCCAAATATCTATCAGACATGTTAATGTTAGGGTTACTAGAGCTTGCTATAGGTCTTGGCAGACTAGCATCGACATTTTCTGGGGTCCAGAAATCAATTGCTTCAGAAAGTTGATTTTGATATAAGGTTGAATTGGTAGTACCACTTCGTCTAGTTAAATTAAGCAAATCATTACCGTAGGATCCTTGAAGCGAAAGCGATAAATCTAAGCCCTTATATCTAAAATTATTAGTAAAACCAAATGTGAAATCTGGGTGTGGACTACCTATAAAAGTACGGTCATTTTCATCAATTACGCCGTCTGGGACACCTTCAGGACCACTAATATCCCTGTATCTAACATCTCCTAAATAGGTTTCCCCAGGAGCCTCACCTACTGCCTGTCCAAATTGTGTGGGTGCAGAATTTAATTCGTCTAAATTCCTAAATAATCCGTCTGTTATATAACCGAAAAACATGCCTATGGGCTGGCCTTCAACAGTATTTGTGGCTGTCAAGTTTATAAAGCCATTTGTGTTGATATCTCCTGTAAGACTCAAGCCATTAGGTATAGAGGTTACTTCATTTTTATAATGTGAAATGTTAAATGAGGAATTCCAACTAAAATTCGCTTCTGTGATCATTTTATAATTCAGCTCCAAGTCAAACCCTCTGTTTCGCATACTACCAAGATTCTTGATAGGTGATGATATTCCTCCTTCGTAAGACTCTCCTCCAGTAAGATACAATGGAAGCGGAAGCCTGAACAAGAAATCTTTTGATTTCTTTTCATACACATCGAAATCAACAGTTAAGTTTGAATTAAAGAGGCTAAAACCAACTCCTATATTCGTTTGTTGTTGAGACTCCCAAGTTAGATCAGGGTTTGGAATATTATCTAGCAAGAATCCAGTACCTAAACCCGACCCAAAAGCTGATAACGTCGAAGAATATTGGTTATTCGGGATCTGTGAATTACCAGTTTCACCATAACCTACATTAAACTTAATATTCTCTATAAACTCAACATCTTTCATGAAAGCTTCATTAGACAGTTTCCATCCAAACGCTAAAGAAGGAAAATATCCCCATTGCTTACCTTCACCATTAGGATCAAACTTAGAAGAACCATCTGCTCTATAAGACGCTGTTAAACTGTATCTGTTATCAAAATCATAAATGGCACGGCCAAAAAATGACAGGATACCTTGACTCCCTTTATAATCTGTAACTGTAGACCTCTCTGCATCTGCAACACTAATGGTTTGGATATCGTTAGACACGAATCCCGTAGCTGTAGCAACAAGCCCCTCCCATCGCGTGTCATTTATTTCATTACCAGCCAGCACGGTCACTCTATGTTTACCAAACGCCTTATCATACGTTAGTAAGTTTTTGAAATTTGTGGAATACCAATTTTGTCTTCTCGTATTCAAATCTGCCTCGTCGTTAACAGTTGTTCCCCATTGATAAGCAGGGAAAAACTCATTATTTTCTGAAAATTCTGTATTTGCAGCAATTTCTACACGATATTTTAAACCATTGAAGATATTAGCCTCGGCATATATATTTCCAAAGAAGTTTTTTCTAATCAATTTATTGTCGTTGCTCAATGCTACTGCTACAGGATTAAAATAGGACACAGCTTGACCCGCAGGTGGGCCCGCAAAACTACCATCTAAATTTCTTACCGGAATATCAGGAGCGATATTTAAAGTGTTAGACAATACGCCATTATAATTCGAATTCACCAAAATATCTTGATTGGTAATGGTTCCACTTAAATTAGCCCCAACCTTTAACCAAGGTTTCACCTCAGCATTCAAATTCAGTTTTACACTATATCTTTTAAACCCTGAGCCTATAAGAGTTCCTTGTTGATCAAGAAATCCTCCAGATAAATAATAAGTAATATCTTCACCACCTCCAGAAAAAGATAACTGATGGCTCTTTACAAGTGCAGGAGATCTCGATATTTCCTCTTGCCAATCAGTACCTTCTCCTAATAATTGGGGTTGAGCGAATTCTGATCTCGGGGTCTGACCGTAAATTTCTGCCAAAGCATTTTGTAATACGGCATATTCTCTCAAATTCATGGCATCCAACAATTTCGGTATTGTATGAAAGCTTGTAAAGGTTTCATAACTCACTTTACCGGCACCCTTTTTACCTGATTTGGTTGTTATTATAATAACACCATTTGCTCCACGAGAGCCATAAATTGCCGTTGCAGAGGCGTCCTTCAACACATCAATAGACTCAATGTCATTTGGATTTATCATAGACATTGGGCTCTGTGCTATATTTCCTTGGGATGTAAAATCTGTTCCAGCAATCGTCCTTCCTGTGGTAGCACCATTAGTGGCGTCTCCTGAAATAGGAACACCATCTATGATATATAAGGGTTCACTAGATCCAGATATAGAGGTAATCCCTCTAATATTTACTGAAGCATTTGCTCCTGGGGCCCCTGAACTATTTTTAATAGTAACTCCAGAAACTTTGCCTTGAAGCATTTGATCGACATTGACTTGTTGTAAGTCTTCCAAATCTTCAGCATTTACACTAGAAATTGCAGAGTTTACGTCTTCTCGTTTTTGCGTACCGTACCCTATAACCACCACTTCTCCCAAAGCCTCCACATTTTCTTCAAGTGTCACATTTATGACGTTTTGTTCTTTAACGACAACCTCTTGTGTTATAAACCCTAAGTAATAAAAAAGCAATGTTGCACCATCGTTTACCGTAATAACATATGTACCATTGAAGTCTGATTGCGCCCCATTGGTCGTGCCTTTTTCTAGAACACTAACCCCAGGGATGACCATGCCGTTGGCATCTGTTATGGTACCGGTAATTTCATTTTGAGCAAAGGTCATTTGTCCCAGCAAAAATGAAATCAGGAATAAAAGACAAAACTTATTACCATACATGTTTTTCAAACTATGTTTTTGCATATTATCTGATGTTAATTAAAGGTTGATTGTTAATTTTTGATTTAAGCACCTTCATAATTGATGAATTTATAATTAAATAGGGTGTTAATTATTGAATTCAAAAGTAAAGCAAATGTTAAGCCTATGTTAATAGTATTTTGTCATTTACCAATAAAATATGTTCTATCTAATCAAAATTTATCATCTTATTCCTTAAAATTAGGCATGTAGGAGCACCATTAAATGAAGAGATGGTTCCTTAAAAAAAATCATTTGACCTAATTACGCATCTCCTTTCGAAGTACAAAGAGAAGTGATTTAGAGTATTCTTTTTATTCCAGAAAACTCATTTTTATATTGACTGGGTGTTGCATTTTTTAACTTTTTGAACACGCGATTAAAATTCGCCATATTATTGAAGCCCGATTTAAAAGCAATTTCAGAAATGCTAGTATCCTTTTCTAAAAGCCACATAGCAGCATAACCAATTCTTACATCATTCACGTAATCTACAAACGTTTTCCCAGTTCGCTTTTTCATAAATCGGTTAAACGATACGTTGCTCATATTAACTATCTCAGAAACTTCAGATAATGTGATTTTTCTATTAAAATTTTCTTGTACAAATTCATAGACTGCTTTTATCTTATCACTATTCTCAAAGCTCTCTCTGTTTACAGTATAGGTAGATAAAAGACGTTGATTTCTTGAAATCGCTAAATCATGAAGAATGGAAACCAACTCCAAATAGTAGTCCATACCATCTAAGCGCGGTACTTGAGCTAATCTCTCGCGCAAGTTAGTAGCTGTATTATTTGAGAACAAAATGCCGTGTATAGATCTATCGAACATATCTTTGATGGGTTTCATGATGCGCCTCTTTAAAAAACCTTGATCAAATAAATTTTCATCAAACTGAATGGTAATTTCGTGAATAGCATCACTTTCACAATTGTGAGTAACCCAGCCATGATGTAAATTTGGTCCAACCAACACCAATTCAATATCATCAATTTCCTCCATACTATCCCCAATAACTCGTTTTACGCCTTTGCCATTATGAATAAAATTGAGCTCATATTCTGGGTGGAAATGCACAGGAAAATCAAAGTCCTGCTTTATTCTATCAAAAACCAAGAAACTATCCTCTGGTGATAATGGTGTAATTTCCCTATGTATGTTTTTAAGTATATCCATGATCGAAATTTATAATAGTGTAATACTTTGATAAAATAATACCAACTATATAACAACAGGTTGCCTAAATTTGAAATTTATAAAATACAGCAGCCAAAATTCTAATTTATATAATTTACAAGGTAAAAATATCAATAAATTCAGCAAACATAGTCTCTTTTTTAAGAATAGTGTATGTACTAAGCGTATGATTAAAAAAACAATAGCCCTATTAACCGTTTTAATTTTAGTTTCTTGCCAGTCTTTGTATACAGGTGGATATAAAAAACCATCTCTTGTTGATAAAAAAATATCAAAAAGCTCAAAACTATTAAGAAAACGCTTGTTTTCAATTTCAAAAAAAGGTTTTGCAATTGGCCATCAAGATTGCACCTCTTACGGTATTGGCTGGAAAAATTCTGAATATCAAAACATAACAAAATGCGATGTCTATGACATGGTAGAAAAATACCCTGCGGTTTATGGTTTTGATATTGGTAAAATTGAAAATGGACAAGACAACAACATTGACGGCGTCCCTTTTAGTGAGATGAAAGATCTCATCATAGATGCGCATCAAAATGGCGGTATCGTTACTGTGAGTTGGCATCCTGACAACCCTACCACAGGCGGAAACTCTTGGGACCAAACCCCTACTGTTGCCAATATTTTAAAAGGTGGCACACATAGAGAAAAATATGAAAAGTGGATAGAGAGAGTGGCCTCATTCTTCAAGTCTCTACGCAATGATAATAAAGAAATCCCAATTATATTTAGACCCTTTCATGAAATGAATGGTTCCTGGTTTTGGTGGGGGAAAGGCAATTGTAGCTCAACGGAATATAAACTCCTCTGGCACCAAACCATCCAGCTTTTAAGAGACAAACACAAAGTTCACAATGTTCTATATACTTACTCACCAAACAAACTCAATCCCGAAGACGATTATATGGAGTACTATCCAGGGGATCTTTATGTGGATATATTAGGTTCTGATATTTATGATTTTGAAAATACTCGAGAATACATAAGTGCGGTTAAAAATGATCTCAATCTAGTCAAAACTATCGCCAATAAAAGAGAGAAGCTCTTCGCATTTACAGAAACTGGTCTTGAAAAAGTGACTACTGAAAACTGGTTTACAGAAGTACTTTACCCAAGTATAAAAGACTCCGGCATCAGTTGGGTGCTCCTTTGGAGAAACCATGATACTACACATCATTACATGCCCTATCAGGGACATAAAAGCGAATCGGATTTTAAAAAATTTGAATCCCTACCCCAAACATTGTTTTTAGAAGACATCAACAATTTAAACCCTTAACATCTGATGCTACAAACACTTGATATCTCTATCATTTTAATCTATCTAATCTCTACAATTGTCATTGGGCTTATTGTTAGAAAAAAAGCCCAGACAAGCACAGATGATTATCTTTTGGGCGGCAAATCCATTCCCTGGTACCTTCTAGGCCTCTCCAATGCTTCGGGGATGTTCGATATTTCTGGGACTATTTGGCTGGTGACCTTAATGTTTGTGTACGGTATAAAAAGCGCTTGGATTCCTTGGCTTTGGCCAGTATTTAATCAGGTGTTTTTAATGGTTTATCTCTCTAAATGGTTGAGAAGATCTAATGTTACAACTGGAGCAGAATGGATCAAAACCAGATTTGGATCAGGTAGAGGTGGCAGTTTGTCCCATACCGTAGTAGTTGTTTTCGCTTTACTGAGCTGTTTAGGATTCTTGGCTTACGGTTTCATCGGACTCGGAAAATTTGTCGAGATCTTTATTCCATGGGAAATCGTGAGCGACTATATTCCATTTTATGTGGCGCCCCATTATGTTGCACACTTCTATGGTATTATTTTTACACTTTTCGCTGTTTTTTATTCACTTTTAGGAGGTATGTCTGGAATTGTTTGGGCAGATGTCATTCAATTTACCATCATGACGGTTTCTGCTTTTGTAATTGCATATATCGGCTTTAACGCCGTAGGAACAAATGATCTCAACGTTCCTGATGGTTGGATGAGTCCGTTTTTTGGATGGGAACTTGATATGGATTGGAGCAAAATCATACCGAAGGTCAATGATAAAATAGCATCAGATGGCTACGGTCTATTCTCCATCTTCTTTATGATGATGGTTTTTAAAGGGGTTTTAGTTAGTGTAGCAGGCCCTGCACCTAACTACGATATGCAAAAAATACTGTCTACAAAATCTCCAGAAGAAGCTTCTAAAATGAGTGGTTTTGTATCTGTAGTATTAATGCCTATTCGCTATTTAATGATCGCAGGATTTGCTGCTCTAGCCCTAATTTTTTACGACAAACTAGATCTTTATACTCCAGCGGGAACTATTGATTTTGAATTGATTCTACCTGCTGCAATCAAAGAGTTTGTTCCGGTAGGGCTCATGGGCTTACTTTTGGCAGGCCTCTTGGCAGCTTTCATGTCTACTTTTGCGGGCACGCTCAATGCCGCTCAAGCTTACCTTATTAATGACATCTATTTAAAAAATAAAAAAACCGAAGCCAGTCAAACTCAAATTAAATTTATGAATTACGGTTCTGGGATATTGGTTGTAGTTGTAAGCATTATCTTGGGATTTTTTGTAGAAGACGTCAACTCTATACTGCAATGGTTGGTATCTGCCCTGTTTGGAAGTTACGTGGTAGCAAACATATTAAAATGGCACTGGTGGCGCTTTAACGGTCATGGGTTCTTCTGGGGAATGGTCGCCGGCATGATCCCTGCATTGATACTTCCTTCTGTTTTTAATGAAACTTTAGATTTGTATTATTTCCCAATATTACTACTTACCTCAATTATTGGTTGTTGGATAGGCACCTATTCTGCACCACCAACAGATGAGGTAACCTTAAAAAACTTCTATTCAACGGTAAGACCATGGGGTTTTTGGAAACCAATCCATGATAAACTATTAGAAGAAAATCCTGACTTTAAAAGAAATCCGAATTTCCGAAGAGATATGTTTAATGTGGCAGTAGGAATTATCGCCCAAACAGTCCTCGTCATATTGCCAATGTACATTATCTTTAGAAAACAAACACCTGTATATATTTCTGTAGCCATCTTAATAGCATGTATTTTTCTGCTGAAAAAATTCTGGTGGAACAATTTAAACGAAAAACTTAACTAAAAATACTTTACCGTGTATATGACCAGCAACAACCTTGACAAGGCAAAAAAGCAATACGCTAAGATTATCAAAAGAAAAAACAGCCCTGTTGCGCTTACCAATGGTATTTACAAAAGATATAAATACCCTGTAGTTACCGCACGCCACATACCCATTCATTGGAGATATGACTTAAACCATGATACCAACCCAAACGGGATTGAACGTATTGGGTTTAATGCCACCTTTAATGCGGGAGCCATCAAATGGAAGGATAAATACATCTTATGTGTGCGCGTTGAAGGAAATGACAGAAAATCATTTTTTGCGATTGCAGAAAGCGAGAATGGTATTGATGGCTTTGAATTTTGGGACAAACCTTGTGTGATCCCTCAAAATGAAGTGCCAGACACCAATGTGTATGACATGCGCCTAACCCAGCACGAGGACGGCTGGATTTACGGTATTTTCTGTACAGAACGAAAAAACCCTGAAGCTCCATCAGGAGACACTAGCTCGGCCATAGCCAATGCAGGTATTGTGAGAACTAAAGATTTGGTACAATGGGAGAGGCTTCCTGACTTGATCTCAAACTCTGGCCAGCAACGTAATGTTGTTTTGCACCCAGAATTCGTAAACGGAAAATATGCGCTCTACACGAGACCGCAAGATGGCTTTATTGAAGTAGGAAAAGGCGGAGGCATTGGCCTTGGCTACGTTGAGGACATGACGAATCCCGTGGTTCAAAATGAAAAGATCATTAGTAACAAAGTGTATCACACTATTTTCGAACTTAAGAATGGTCTTGGCCCTGCTCCTATAAAAACAGAAAAGGGTTGGCTACATATTGCTCACGGTGTACGAAATACAGCGGCGGGATTGAGGTATACGCTATATATGTTTATGACAGACCTTAATGATATCTCTAAAATAATCCACCAACCCGCAGGTCATTTTATGAGTCCGTTAAATAAGGAACGTGTAGGAGATGTGTCTAACGTACTGTTTAATAATGGCTGGATTAGAGATGAAGATGGCACCGTGTATATCTATTACGCCTCTTCAGACACGAGAATGCATGTAGCCGTTTCTACTGTAGACAAATTAATTGATTACGTTATGAACTCTCCTAAAGATGGGTATACCTCATCAAGTTCTGTTCAAACAATTATCGACCTCATCAACAAAAATAAGGGGCTTTATTAATGGCTAAGAATGATATAGATCTTAAAGCGGAGTTCAAAAATGAACTCGATCGCATTTTAAAATATTGGTCAAAGCACACCCTAGATCATAAACACGGTGGGTTTTATGGTCAAATTGACCATTACAATACAGTTGTACCGAAAGCCTCTAAAGGCATCATTTTAAATTCTCGAATTCTTTGGAGCTTTTCAGCAGCCTCTAATCATTACAAAACGGATGTCTATAAGGCTATTTGCGATAGAGCTTATGACTATATCAAGACATACTTTAATGATGGCGTTCATCAGGGTGTTTTTTGGGAAGTGGACCATCAAGGCAAGCCCATCAATAAGCGAAAGCAAATTTACGCGCAAGCGTTTACTATCTACGCTTTATCAGAATACTATGTATTTACAAAAAACGAAGCCGCAAAAGATTGGGCCATTGAAATATTTAACCTCATAGAACACCACGCCAAGCATCCAGAAGAAGGCTATCTAGAGGCTTTTGAAAGTAATTGGCAGTCCATAGACGACATGAGGCTTAGTAACAAAGACATGAACGCTGCAAAAACAATGAACACGCACCTTCACGTTTTAGAAGCCTATACTTCATTACTGAAAATATACGATGATGACCATCTTAGAAAATCACTGCACATGCTTGTGGTTTTATTTCAGGAGAAATTTCTAAACAAAAAGCATCATTTTGACCTGTTTTTTGACGAGCAGTGGAAACTACTTAGCAACACCGTTTCCTATGGTCACGATATTGAAACGGTCTGGCTTATGATTGAAGCAGCAAAAACGCTTAACGAAGCCTCACTATTAAAACAATGCGAAACGATAGCCATTGATGTTGCAAACACTTTTATAGATGAAGCCATAGATAAGGAGGGTGCCATAACCAATGAAAAAAATGAGGATACCAACCATTTAGATGATGACAGGCATTGGTGGCCACAAGTGGAAGCTTTAGTTGGCTTAAACTATGCCTATCAAATTAATAAGAATGAAGATTTTTTAAAACATGCTTCTAATATTTGGGATTTTACAAAAAAACATCTCATTGATCACATCAACGGAGAGTGGTATTTTAGAGTTGACAAAAACGGAAAACCTTACACCTCTGAAGATAAAGTGAGCATGTGGAAAGCGCCGTACCATACCTCTAGAGCCTTAATGATTTTAAGCAAATTTTGATTATGAAAAAAATAATCCTATGGAGTGTTCTTGCGTCCTTTTTCATTTTGAGTTGTTCTAAAGATGACACAGATCTAGAGGAAACCCTAGTAGAAATAAGTGTTAGCGCAACCATAAACACGGCGACAGAAGGCAGCGATAACGGCCAATTTACATTCACATTATCAAGTACCTTAAACGCGGCAACGCTCATAAACTATGAGATTAGTGGTTCTGCCACAAATGGCACCGATTACCAAAACCTACCCAACACCATAACCATTCCTCCAAATACTTCCAGCCAATCTATAAATATAATTACTCTAGAGGATGGTATTACAGAGGGCAATGAAACTGTAACAGTTATATTGATATCACCTAACAATACAACTGCTATTTTAGGCGCATCAAACTCGGCAACGGTGACTATATCTGAATCACCAGAAGATTTCGTATTACTACCACAAGAAGCCTCGGCATATATGGTTAATCCCAATGCCACCTCAGAGACCATAGCTCTGTTTTACAATTTAAAAGAGCTCTCAAAAACAAAATTCATTGTTGGGCAACAAGATGCATTTAACAGCTTTTATAATGACAACGACGGTATTTCTGATATCAAGAAAACCACAGGAAGTGACCCCGGCTTACTAGGGTCTGATTTTATGTTTATTACAGATGATAGTAATGACGGGGCTTCATCTAATTGGTTTTATCAGCAAGAACAAATTATTATGTCAGATGCTGTAGAAGCTTACAACAAGGGTATGGTAAATATGTTTACTTGGCACATGAGAGAACCCTTTGCAGGTGAGCATTTTTATACCAGCCAAATGACGCAATTTCAAAAAGACAATGCGTTGATGAGCATCTTACCAGGTGGTGAAAATCATGACTATTATAAGCTGAAACTTCAAAAAGTAGCAGAAGTAGCACAAAACATGTTTGGCGATGATGGCACTTTAACCCCGTTTATATTTAGACCTTTTCATGAATTTGATGGCGATTGGTTTTGGTGGGGTGCTGCTTATTGTACACCGCAAAAATACCGAACGCTTTGGCAATTTACCGTAGATTATTTAAAAGGAACTTTGGGTGTAAACAATATGCTCTTTGCCTATTCTCCAGATAATAACTTTTTAAATGATGCTGATTATCTAAGCAGATATCCAGGTGATGCTTATGTAGATATTCTAGGGATGGACAATTATGGCGATTTCAATAACCAAGGTCAAATGGCTCTTGAAAATGCCAATGAAAAGTTGCAAATACTCTCTCATCTTTCCAAAGAGAAGGTTAAAATTGCAGCTTTAACAGAGTCTTGCTTTTTTGTAACTCCAGGTCAAAATATGCCAATTGAAGGATTTTACGCCAACAACCTTTACGATGCCTTATCTAACAATGAGGTTGAAATAGGGTTTATGATGTTCTGGTCAAACAAGGTAGATACTTATTGTACACCCACTCCAGAGCTTGAAAGTACCCCTGATTTTTTAGAGTTTATCAATAAACCAAGAACGGTTTTAGAAAATGATTTACCAGATATGTACAGCTTACCTTTATAACACATTATCCTACCATGAAATATTTTAAATTAATAGTTACTAGCCTCACGGTATTGATGCTCTCCTCTTGTAAGAGCAAGACTTCCGTTATAAAAAACCAGGAACTGAAATCAGGTTTTATTACCGTCAAAGACCATCAGTTTTTTAAGGGAGATCGTCCCTACTATTTTGTAGGTGCCAATTATTGGTATGGACCGTTAATTGGCGCACGTCAAAGCGGTGATAGAGAACGGTTAATCAAGGAATTGGACGACATGAAGTCTGTAGGGATTGATAATCTCAGAATTTTAGTTGGTGCAGAGGGCGATGGTGGAGACTCTAGAGTACACCCTGCATTACAACCAAAGCAAGGACTTTACAATGCCGATTTGTTAGATGGCCTAGACTTTTTAATAGCAGAAATGGAAAAACGGAATATGTACGCCGTGCTCTATTTAAATAACAATTGGATTTGGTCTGGAGGCATGTCTGAATATTTAAAATGGAACGGCTACGGAGAAGTTCCAAATCCATTTTTAGAAGCGTATTCTTGGGATGAGTATATGACCTACACAAAACAATTCCACAGTTGTGATCCTTGCAAAGAAGCCTATTACAATCACATCAAATTTATTTTAAATCGTACCAATACTTACTCCGGAAAGAAGTATACTGAAGACCCAACTGTGATGTCTTGGCAAGTCGCTAACGAGCCTAGAGTACTCATGAATAAGAATCACGAAGCTGATTTTGCGATTTGGTTAGACGAAACCGTGAGTCTTTTAAAACGTTTAGCTCCAAAACAATTAGTATCTACAGGAACCGAAGGAAAGCACGGATTTTTGGAAGATATCGATATGTTTAAAAGATTACACGACAATGACAATATTGATTACCTCGCCATGCACATGTGGCCTAAAAATTGGGGCTGGTATGATATTGAAAATGAAAAAGAATCAACACAAGTGTCTATTAAAAAAGCTTACGACTACATGAATGAACATATAGAAGTCGCTAAAGCGCTCAATAAACCCATCGTGATGTCTGAATTTGGTTTTCCTCGCGAAAAGGAAAGCTTGGCACTAGAGTCTTCCGTAATAAACAGAGATGTGTTTTTTACCAGTATTTTTAAAATGATTATTGACAGCAAGAAAGAGAACAATGCTTTGGCAGGTCTAAATTTTTGGGGTTATGCTGGTTTTGCTAAAACCAATCCTAAAAACGGCAAGTGGTTACACGGTGATGATTTTACGGCAGATCCTCCTCAAGAACCGCAGGGACTCAACTCTGTATTTGCCTCAGATACCTCAACATTGGCGCTTATTAAAAAATATAATTTTCTCTTATTGGAAGACTGATTTATATGTTAAGCTGTTTTATTTACAAAGTAAAACTCTACAACACTCCACCATAAAATCAACTATTAATCTCCAGTACTCTTATAATAGCTTCGGAAAATTTACTTAAAATTCAATGTCTTTCATTTCAGCAATAAGGGAATCATTCGCTAAATACATTGAGCTTGCGAGGTGTTCAGAATGATTTCTTTAAAGACCATTTCCGAAGCATTATTTTTATGTACGAAATAAAATCAAAAAAAGTATCCTTCGCCTACAATTCGGAATGCTTTTAGAATCATCACTGCTAAAAATAGCGCTTTTACTCCAATGTGAAATCTGACTTTAAAGTGGTCACAGAACTTCCTCCAACAAAAACTTCGAAGTCGCCCATTTCCACAATATATTCTCCTTGATTATTATAGTAACCCAAGGTTTCCTTATTCAAGACAAAATTTATCGTTTTGGTTTCCCCTGCTTTTAATTCAATTAATTCAAAGCCTTTGAGCTCCTTAACCGGACGAGTAATACTCCCTACCAAATCCCTGATGTACAATTGCACGACCTCCTTACCTGTAACTTTACCGGTATTGGTCACTTTTACAGACACCTTAACATCCTCTTTCTGAGCATAATTTGCCTTATTAAGTTTTAAATCTGAATACTCAAATGTGGTATAACTTAACCCATGACCAAAAGGATACAACGGCGTGTTTTCTACATCCACATAATGGGACCAAAAGACGTTGTTGTCTTTGTTGCTTGGTCTTCCCGTATTCTTATAATTATAATAAATTGGCACTTGCCCAACAGTTCTTGGGAAAGTCATTGGGAGTTTCCCGCTCGGGTTGTAATCACCATAGAGTACTTGTGCTACTGCATGTCCTGTTTGAGTGCCCAATTGCCATGCCTCGACAATTGCAGGAATGTGCGCGTCTGCCCAAGAAATGGCTAAAGGACGTCCATTATTTAACACTAAGACAATATTTGGGTTGACGTCATAAATGGTTTCTAAGAGTTCTTGCTGTAAGCCGGGTAATTCTAAATTGGTACGACTTCTACCCTCTCCCGTTTGAAATCCGTATTCCCCTAACACCATCACTACCACATCGGCAGTTTTAGCAGCCTTTATAGCGTCTTCAAAACCTTTATTATCACTGGTATTTATCTTAACCTCTTGCAAAAATGAGGTTTGCTCCATAGCAACTTTAGGGCCTTGAGCGTACACCAGTTCATTATCTTGGTAAGCTTTCATACCTTCAAGAACTGATACCGCAGTCTCATCATCTGATGCAATTCTCCAACTGCCTAATGGGCTAGATTTGTCTGAAGCCAAAGCACCAATCAATGCAATTTTTTGTCCGGTCTTTTTTAAAGGCAACAGGTTATTATCATTTTTTAAGAGCACGATGGATTTTTTAGCCATATCTAAAACCGCCTCGTGATGCTTCGCATTTCCTATAACGTCTTTCTCTCTAGCCTCGTCACAGTATTTATAAGGGTCATCAAAAAGACCTAATTCAAATTTTACTCTCAAAATTCTTCCAACAGCATCATCCAAAAGTGATTCTCTAACGGTACCATCTTTAACCAATTTGGCTAAGGCTTCAATGTAAACGTAGCCTTCCATATCCATATCAGAACCTGCTGTAACGGCCTTTTGAGCGGCTTCTTTTTTATCTTTTGCATGTCCCCAAAGAATCATTTCGTTAATAGAAGCCCAATCAGACACAACAAAACCATCAAAACCCCAATCGCCTTTTAGTATATCTCTTTGTAAATAGGAGTTACCTGTAACGGGCACCCCATTTAACTCGTTAAACGAATTCATAAAGGTGCGAATGCCTGCCTTTGCAGCTGCTTTAAAAGGTGGTAAAACCACATTGTGCAAAGTAGAAGTCCCGATATCTACCGTATTATATTCTTTTCCTGCTTCAGAAAAACCATAAGCCGCAAAATGTTTTGCACAGGCTGCAATAGTATTTACCGCAGATAAATCTTCTCCCTGAAATCCTTTGACACGCGCCTCGGCAATGCGACTCCCCAAAAACGGGTCTTCTCCCGCTCCTTCCATAACACGCCCCCACCTTGCATCCCTAGTGACATCAACCATTGGTGCAAAGGTCCAATTAATCCCTGCAGCTGAAGCCTCGGCCGCCGCTACTTGAGCAGATCTCTCTATAGCTTGCAAATCCCAACTAGCCGATTCTGCCAAAGGAATTGGGCTCAAGGTTTTATAACCGTGAATGACATCAAAACCAATGATGAGCGGAATGCCCAAACGCGTATCTTCTACCGCTATTTTTTGAACAGCTCTTACATCTTTCGCGCCTCTAACATTTAGCATAGACCCTACCCACCCTTTTCTCAAGTGTTCATACTTTAAAGCACTATTGCCGTCTGCTGGTGCCGGACCAGTAACATCCCAAAAGCCATTATATTGATTCATTTGTCCAACTTTTTCTTCTACAGTCATGATGGATAACAATGAGTCGATTTTCTTTTCTATGGATGGATTTTTAGTCATTGTATTATAATTTTGAGCTTGAATTTTTATTGAAGCTAACGTCATTATGACGATGGAAAATTGAAAAAATAGTGGTCTTGATTGCATGGTATTAATTTTTTGATGAATCGAAAAAAAAACTAGACAAAGGTAGGTCAACCGCATTAAAAACATTGGACTTCGACGCATTTCCCCAAGCAAATCTTACTTTAACGGGATGTTTCACTTTAGATGAAGATAAGGTGATCACTTCATTTTTCAATTTTGAAGTCGCTGGGTAAAACTTATTCTCCTCACCAGCAATCTCAAATAAGGAGAGCTCATTATTAGTATATAAGCCCTCAGCATTTTCAAAATGAATTACTGCCTTTCTTTTATTGAAAAGCACGGTATCTATTTCTGGAGATTCTACCACACCGGTAATTTGCTTATAATGTTGTTTTAATGCCAAATTGGCCAATCTTACACCAACTGGCTTTTTATCCTTAGGATGGATATCGTCTACAGTTGACACGTCGGAAATCACAACCAATCCAGAATTCTTCACCTTACTAGCAACCTTACGTTGCGCCTCTCTAATTTGCACACCACCGTCATGGTCATTGCCATCATCATAAGGCGCAATTTGAACGATGTAAAATGGAAACTGCTTTTGCCAAAGTTGACGCCAAGATTTAATCAAGGCCGTTAGTGTAAGATCATAAACTTTGGATCCCACGTTAGACTCACCTTGATACCAAAGTACTCCTGCAATTTGATAACTGTAGATAGGATAAATCATGGCGTTAAATGCCCTTCCAGGTTGATGCGGACCCCATTCTTGAGGTGTTAAGTTGTTAGCCGCTTGAGATAGTTCCTTATCTGTTTCAATTACAGACTCTGGCATCCATATTTCTGCAGGGGTTCCGCCCCAAGCTGAAATTATCAATCCCACGGGTATCTGTATTAAATGTTGCTGAAGTTGACGTGAGAAATAATAAGCTACGGCGCTATTATTTCTCATTGTTTCTGGAGAACACACTTCCCATTTGCCAATGATATGATCTTGAGGGTATTTTACTGAAGATTTTTCAACCCTAAAAAAACGAATGGTGGGATAATCTGCCTTTTGCACTGCGTCTTCTCCGTTCTTAATGCCCCAAGCAGCAGACATCTCCATATTAGATTGCCCTGAACACAACCAAACTTCTCCCACCAACACATCTTGAATGGTAATTTTATTGTATCCTGAAACAGTAATGGAATGACTGTCGGGCGACGCTAACGGCGTCTGTATGATGATTTCCCACTTTGCGCTGCTAAGGCCTCCTGTTTTATATATCTCATCCGTCCATGAAGGTTTGATTTGAATTACCTCGTTAGGACTTGCCCATCCCCAGATTTTAATTTTTTCATTTTGCTGTAGCACCATATGGTCTGAAAATACAGAAGGTAGCGTAACATTTCCGAAGCTTAACTGTGAGACAAAAAGTGTGATAACTAATAAGAAATTTCTCATGGCCTTTTTACAATGTCTAATGGATTTAATTTTGAAGCTAATGGAGTTTATTGTTGAAGTAAACTCTTAAAATCTGGAAGCAATGCCTCTGCCATAGCCTTATGATCGCTTACGCTGGGATGTGCACTGCATCCATTTGCATAGATCTTATCAAACTCAACTATTGTAATGGTCTTGTTATGATGGTTTTTAAAATAAGTGTGTACCTTTTTCAAACACGCCATAAGAGTTTTCTTTTGCTGGGCCTCTACCATAGGACTATTAAGTAGAATCACTTTGGTTTTAGGATGTTGCGCATATATGTGTTCAACAAATGCAATGTAATTTTCCGTAAATTTTTCAGAATTGAAAACCAATCTTTCTTTCGTTCCATCTCCAGAAGACATGTCATTTGTGCCCAAACAAATGCTCGTAATATCAGGTTGATATGAGGCATTAAAAGGTTTAGAAGCATCTGTATTTAAATATAGATTGTCATAGACTTGAGGCATTATTGGTTCATCAATATGCTCATCATTCCAATTGCGATACATTCCTATTCCAGATACACAACTTAGCAGGACATCAGCATTGAGCTCACGTGCCATGACGGGTCCATAAGCCATGTAGGCATTGTGATGATCTTGATACGCCCCTTCAATGCAAGGCATCTCAGAAGCATCGGATAAAGCCCCACAAGTTATAGAGTCGCCAATAAATTCAATTGTAAACGGTTTTTTTTCCGAAGCCATCAAAGATTTGGCCTCAATACCATGAAAAATAATTTTGTCATTAAAGGCTTCTGTTGCTTTATAAATACCAATAGTATGCTTTCCCTTATGCGGCAATTTGACCGCTATAGTTTGAACAGTGTCTCCCTTTATAACGCTACGTTTGTGAATAGCATCGTTAATACGCAGCACATAATAATTACGTGCTGCAGATTCTGATTGGAGGCGTATGTTTAGAACATCGCCTTCGACGATAAATTCAACATAAGCAGCCGAACCAATGAGACCCACGCCGCCTTCCTGTAGATATTCAAATCTCCCAGAGTAATTAAAATGCTCGTCAGTTGACTCAAATGTTTTCAAGTCTTGCGCGTTACACCCATACATTAATAATAAGCTAAATACTGTTGCTAATTTTATGATTTTCATGTGCCTTTAATAAATTAAAACTGAATTATTTTACTACTCATAGGTATAACTCTGGAGTTTTTTCTTAAAGTACTTACCATGTCTAGAGGGTTTATAATTTTCCCAATCTTGAAATAACCTTGGCGCCCATTCAGCATCAAACACCCAAACAATATAGGAGATCTCATTAGCGTCACAATAGTTGGTAATGGCATCTCCATATGATTCATCACCAATAACCGGGGAATGCGCGCCAACATCATCTGGACCACAAAATCCAATCTCAGTAAGAATGATAGGATAGTTCTCTTTTACAAACCCCCAATCTGCAGTCCATTTTTCTTTCCAAGGTTTTTCCTTTTTCTCAGGATAGGGATGACTTACATAGCCTATACCCTCTACCTCCAAGGGCTGGTCACGTACCGGGGTTAAATCGTAAGCCCAATTAAAGCCCGCCACTAACGGAACGCCCTCTCCTCCATTGGCTCGAATGATAGTGATAAATTCTTCGTTAATTGATTTCCACCAGTCCCAACTTATGGTTCCTAAGGTATTATGATACGTCGTGGGCTCATTATACAATTCGTAAAAAGCAACCGTATTATGCTTACCGTAATGTACTGCTATGGTTCTCCAAAAATCATAGGTTTGTTTTAAGCTCGTATCGTAAATGCCATCCTGAAACATTTCGGTTTTTAAATTCCCGATGCTATGCCAATCAATAATAAGATATAAATCGAGTTCTGTAGCCCATTCCACGGCTTGATCTAAGAGTCTTAAATAATCTTCTTTTCCTCGACGGGACCAGGCTGTTGGATGCACTGGCAGTCGCACTATATTTGCACCCCAATTTTTCATCTCTTGAAAATAAGATTTTGTCCAATGCCCTTGGGTTTCTAGCTTATCGGGGTCACTGGCATTTAGACCCCTAAACACCATAGTTTCCTGTTTCTCATTAACAAAATTATTACCCACAACACTGATGCGCGGTAATTGTGTTTGAGCACTAAGATTAAAGCAAATAATTTGAACTAGAAAAAGAAAAGAGATACTTAAAATTCTATAATTCATTTTGACAATGGTGTTAGACGCATTAATGATTTGACAACTAATGTATCTGTTTATTGGCAATTTCTAAAATTAAAGGCAAGAATTGACTAAATAGTAAATGTAAGTGACAAATTTGTATAGATCACGGAAATGGAAAGGAGATTATAAAGTAATACAGACCCTCTCAAAGACCCGCTTAAAAACAACAATCCGCCTTAAAAATACTTGAGTAAGCTCAACCCAGCTGAACTTAAAATTGGTGCCGTCTGAAGGGATTGTAGATCCCTCAAAGCTCCGCTTTGAAAACAACAATGCACCTTAAAAATACTTGAGCAAGCTCAACCCAGCTGAACTTAAAGCTAGTGTCGTTTAAAGGGATTACAGATCCCTCAAAGCTCCGCTTTGAAAACAACAATGCACCTTAAAAATACTTGAGCAAGCTCAGATATTTTTAAGGTGCATTGTTGTTTATTCGTGACCGCGAAGGAATTACGACATTCGAACTAACACGCTGTTAATCAGTTGTAGTTTTTTGGTTTTGTGTCATTTTTGTGTCAATACACGTTTTAAATTCTTGATTTTATTCTCGATATCTACAATAAGGTCCATTGGATCTAGAGTTTTTTCATAGGTAGAATGACTTTCATTTAATACTCCTTGAACATCCTCTTTAAGGAGATAATTCATATCTACTTCCGGCAAATATTCTACCGTTTTATAAATGAATTGAGAGCTTGGCTTTTCTCCATTAAGTACTCTACTTACAAGACCTGAGTTCAATTCAGCTCCTTTAGAAAAATCAATCTGAGAGATGTTTTTTTCTTCCAAAATTTCCTTTAAACGACTTCCAAATTTCATTTACGTAAATGTTAAAGTTTACAATTTGTAAACATTTTACTTGTTTTGTTTACGTATTGTAAATATATTTGATGACAATTAGTGTTATTCCATGACAAATATAGACATTTTAACAAAGCGGTACGGTATGCAAACGCATAAGGCCGTTAAAGTTCTCGAGCTTTTAAACACTTATCTCCCATGGGGTTACTCTCAAATAGTTGTTGACCGGGCAAAAAGTGCAGGTATAATTACTACAAACGGTGTGGTTAGAAATGTAAAGTGCTTTTTCCGAATCAACATTCAGATACTGAACATCATCATTGAAGTGGCCAAAGAGCATCAGTCTGTTGCAGAGACTGAAGCTGAAAAACTAAGTAAAATTTAAACTAAAATTTATGAACACAACACCAGCACCAACAACGCGAATTTATGCCGGACTCCTAGATGCAGATACGGAGTTTTTTAAAACAGGAAACGATTTAAAGGTTATTAGCAAGGGATCCATTTTCGATTTCAAAGATTTACCTCCTGTAACTTTTAATATTCTCAACGAAAGCATGAAGGCCGATGCTCCTGCCCTAGCCATTTTAAAACAATGGTACCCAAATTCTGAAATGAACCAACTCCAGAAGTTTACAGAGTGTCGTTTCGGTGGGTTGGATTACACTCCAGATATCTCTAACAATCAATTACAACATGGTGAATATTGGGAATGTCCCAAGCGTGGCAAATGCATAGGTGAAGGTATTGTTTGTAGAAATGCAACATACAAAGGTGTAGAACTAGAGACTTCAGATATACAGTTAATGAAGCTTCTGGCAACCAATTATACCAATGAGGTCATAGCAGAAATACATGAAGTCTCTTTTGGCCAACTCCACAAACTTAAAAAAATACTCTACGGTAAGCTAAATGCTTCAACACGTCAATGTGTTGTAAATGTATTGGCCGTCCTCAATATTATTTAAAGCATTTGCGCAGTGCGCAAATATACGTTCTTTCAATTGCTTCACTTGAAGCGTAACAATGGTAACCGCCATTTAGGTGGCGGTTTTTTTAACCTTTAATCCATAACTAATGAAACTTTTCAATATCCCTCTACTCGCAATACTACTCATAGCAATAAGCTCTTGCGCTTCTATCAAAATAAATCCTGAAGATGTTGTCTCCGTGACTAAAAGTGTTTTTACAGCTCGTGGTAAGATTTACTATCAAATAGTAACCATAAAGGGTGATACTATTTGGTCTCAAGACAACTACAGAAAACAACCCGCTAAAAATGATCTGGCAATAAATGACAGTGAAGATTAGATTTTAGAAAACGTAAAACTTGTAAATAAATGATAACTAAGGAAGTGTCAAATTTTATAAAAGAAAATTATCTAAAAATGCCAGGATCAAAAATCGCTGAGAAATTTGATTTGGATAAGGGTGTTGTTTACAGATATCTAAAACGAAACAAACTACAAGTCCCGAGAGACTTGATTGTTAAATGGAGGTCCGAAGCGACTAAAAGGCCTATTACTTCTGCAGAAAAAAAATACATAACCGAAAACATTCAAGAAAAATCAATTAAGCAAATATCTAAAGAACTGCATCGTACTTCTGCTCATATAAGTCGAGCAGCACATGAGCTTGGTTTTACAGATTTGATTGAAAAGAAAAGAATCGAATCTACTTTCAATAAAGGTCATGTTCCTAGCAACAAAGGAAAGACATGGGATGAAATGGGTATTGACATAGAAACTCGGGAAAGGATGTTATCCACTGCTTTTAAAGTAGGTAATGAGCCTCATAATACCTTATATGATGGCGCCATAACTCTTAGGCATGATCATCCTCATCGAAATGGCGGTAGGAAGTACTACTATATAAGATTAAGTAAAGGAGAGTCAATGCCTTTGCATCGATATATCTGGATTCAAGAACATGGAAGTATACCAAAAGGTATGAATGTGGTATTTAAGGATGGGAATTCTTTGAATTGCAAATTAGATAACCTTGAGATAATATCAAAATCCAAAAACATGAAGCGCAACACGATTCATAATTATCCTGAAGAGCTTAAGAAAAATATAAGGCTCGTTAAAAAAATTGAAAAAACAATTAATTCTAAAATCAAAGATGATGAGTAATATAATAGAACTGAATAATAAGCTATTTAAAGTCCTTGACGGACTCGAAGATGGTACTATGGACATCAGGAAAGCACAAGCCGTGGTTAACGTAAGTAATGCTATTTCTAACAATGCAAAATTAATGCTTCAGGCCGCTAAAATCTCTAAGAATCCAAATATTGGAAATTTTATGATGGGCGAAGAAACTTTTCTTAAAATCAATCCTAAGGACACATATCAACTTAAGCTTGAATTTGCGCAATTAAATGGTTTTAGGGATGTAGCGGCAGCAATTAGCAAATTAGGGAAGAGTGAATTTGAGAAACAATTTGAGGACGAACAAAGTAGCGATACACAGTAAAGGACAATAATATATCAGTTAACCCATATTTAATGATCAAAAAAGAATCCATAGACCGAGTGCTAGATGTCGAAGTTTCAGATGTTATTCCAAAATTTGTCGCGCTTAAAAAAGCGGGAACCAATTTAAAAGGGACGTCTCCTTTTAATCCTGATGATCAAACACCTTCATTTGTAGTTGCTCCAGTCAAAAATATTTGGAAATGTTTTTCTACAGGTAAGGGTGGTTATGGTCCGGTGTCCTTCATTATGGAGCATAAAGGCGAGACATGGATAGAAGCTATTAAAATCGTCGCCAAAACTGCAAACATTATTCTGGAGCAGGAGGTGCTTACTCCAGAAGAGCAGGCAGAGGAAAATAAGTTTGATAGTTATAAAGCTATTGTAGATTGGGCAAACAAACGTTTTCAGAAAAACTTTGACGCCTTAGAACCGACGCATTGGGCAAAGAAAAACTTAAAGGATCGTAAATTTTCCGAAGATATTTTAACCAGGTTTGAAATTGGTTACGCCAGTGATAAATTTCATGATGTTCATAAAGAATTACATGAGCAGGCCAAAGTCGAAGATGGTGTGACTCTAGGTTTGATCACTCATAAATCCCCTAAGTATTACGATTTTTTTATAGACCGTCTCATTTTCCCCATACACAATTCCCTGGGCAGGGTCATTGGTTTTGGCGGCCGACGCAGCAATAAAAAAGCTGTTGCTGAATTCCCTAAATACCTAAACTCCCCAGATACGCCATTGTATAAAAAAGAAATGACGCTCTATGGGTTGTTTCAGGCTAAAAAATCGATTAGAGAATATAACGCGGTTTATCTTTTTGAGGGGTATACCGATGTGATTGCATTTTCAAATCGAGACATCAACAACGTGATAGCAACCTGCGGTACAGCGCTCGGTTTAGAGCAGTGCCGTATGATCAAAAAGCTATGCCATCACGTTATTTTAGTACGTGATGGTGATAAGGCAGGCACAGCTGCAGCATATCGTGATCTTGATATGTTACTGCAGTGTGGCTTTAAAGTTTCCATTGTACCGTTGGAAGATGGTGAAGATCCAGACACTCTAGCTCAGCAGCATGAAGATCTTAAAACCTTTTTACGCAACAATACTGTTGATGCCTTAGGTTGGAAAACCTTAAACTTTAGAAAAGAATGTGAGACTCCAGATGAAATAGCCAATGCTGCAGACAGTATTGTAAAGACATTGGATTTAATCACAGATCCTATCAAGCAAAAAGAATTCATTAAGGATTGCGCTCGAAAATTAAAAATCAAAGCTGCAGATCTTACCTATAAACTCAAGGTGTTTTCTCAAATGAAATTGGCAGGGCTCAAAAAAGAGCGCTTAGATGAAGATACAGAGCTCATGCAAATGCAAAGCCGTGGGTTTCCAACCGATGGGGATCTCATGAGCTACAAAAGGGATGGCTTTGTCTCTTCAGAAAAGGAAAAAGCAATCTACTTCCAGACCTCCAGCAACATCTTTTACAAGGGTACCAATTTTACGGTCAATCCATTGTTTCATATCATTTCAAGTAAAAATGATGGAAAGCGAATATTAGAAATGAAAAACGATATCGGCGAAGTTGGTGTCGTAGATTTTACCAATAAGGAAATATCATCTTTTAACCTCTTTCAAGAAAAAATTGTAGACAGTCACAACTTTGCATTTGAGCCTGCAGTAAGTGCCTATAATTTTAAGCAATTTCGAAATCGTTTGCTATATAGCTTTGATAAGGCATACGAGTTTACAACACTTGGCCAACAGCCAGAAGGATTCTACGCCTTTGCAAATGGTGTTGTCCTGGGCGATGAGTTTAGAGAGGTTGATGAATATGGTATTGTAGAAGTCAAGGACCAGAATTTTCAAAAGGATAAATCAAAAATTGATTTGTTCTATTCTCCGGCATTTTCAAAAGTCAATTTAGGTAATCGTGAAGATGATGACAGCTATGAAGGCGTGAGAAGCTTCACCTACATAAATAGCAGTATTACTTTTTCTAAATGGATGGACCTCATGTATAAGGTCTACGGGAAAAAAGCATTGACAGGTATTGGTTTTACCATTGCCGCCATCTTCAGGGATATTATTGTTGATCAGTTTGGGGCATTTCCGCACCTATTTTTAACGGGTCAAAAACAATCGGGTAAAACAAAATTTTCAGAATCCTTGACCAATGTATTCACCCCAAATCAAAAGGGATTCGACTTGAACTCTGGATCTGTAGTTGGTTTTTTCCGTCGTGTGTCAAGGATCTCAAACATTGTTTTAGCTCTGGAGGAATATCACGACACCAACATTCACGAAATTAAATTTCAGGTTTTAAAAGCTGCTTTTGATAATAGATCGCGTGAAACCGGTGTGGCTTCTACAGATAAAAAAACCAACCTAGACCGTATTAAATGCGCGTGCATCATTCTATCTCAGTACAGATCTGTGCGTGACGATAACTCATTGTCTTCTAGATCTCTTACTGAGCACTTTTTGGAAAGAAATTATACGGTTGAACAAAAACTTTTGTTTGCTGAGCTAAAAAATGAAGAGAAAAAAGGGATGACCTCAATACTGCTGGAGCTCCTAAAATATCGAGAGGAGATCGAGAAAGAACTAACCCTTACCATTAATGAACTTAACAAAGATTTGATCAAACGTTTTGAAAAAGACGAGTACATGGAGCGTATGCTTGAGAACTTTACAGTGATCATGGCGCCAGTCAAAATTCTATGGAAAAAGTTTGCCTTTCCATTTACTTGGAATGAGTTCTACACCCATTGTGTTGACGCTATTCAAGAAAGTAGCGATATGATATCAGAAACTGAAGGAACGGCTAAATTTTGGCAGACACTTAGTTATTTGGTGGACCGTAGGATCATTAAAGAAGGCTACGACTTTAAGATTGAAAAGAAACTCAGCTTCAAAATTTACGAAGGCAAAAAAGAAGGTGTGGCACAATATCGAGAGGTCACAAACTCAGCCATGGAAGATATTTTATTCATACGCCTAGGCAAAGTGCATCAAGATTATATGGAGGCGGTGAGTAAGCGTAAAGGAGAAGAACCTATTGGCGAGAGTACGCTTAAAGGATATTTTAAAAGCAAACCTTATTTCTATGGCAGCGTAAAAGCAGAACAGTTTAAAAACGGTAGCACCAGTGCATACGTGTTTAATTATACGCAGATGGCCAATCTAAACGTGGTGAACCTAGAACGTGATTACTCAACTGAAGACGAACCTTCGGTTCCTGTGGCCACGAGCTCTGCAGATGGTGATCAGGTACCACAATCAAAACAGCAAGATTTTCCTTTTCAATAAAACCATAAAATCATGACAAAATCATTATTAAGCATTGAAGTTACCCTAGCAGAAAATAGGGATCTATTAATAGCGCCAGGCGTTCTCAACATTGGTCAAGTCATTTTTTTAAGAAGTTTTATAACCGGGAAGATCTCAGGGCCATACGTGATAGACAGATTTACAAATGCCAAAGAGCTGCAGGCGTTTTTTACAGCAAAACGAATTTACAAAGCTGTTGCGGGCATTGACTCTGATATAGAAATGGTATTTCAAACGCAGTTTAGCCGTGAGAGGCGACAATTAGAAGTTGTTGAAGATGCTAAGACTAGCAAGAAAATCGCATAGAAGTGAATTTAAAATCAAGGCAGAACCAAATTAGGTACAACCTTCATTTTAAGGTGAAACGCGAAGGGTACACCTTGAATATCAAAACAAGAACGATATACGTGTATTTCAATAAAACACAAGTATCTGAACATGTTTTAAGGTTGCAAAAAGAGTTTGGGTATGCTTTGCAAACAGAACTTTATGATTGCCGAAACAATAAACAAAAGTGATGTATTTACCATCACCAATAACAATAAAGAGGAGATCTGCAGACCAGCGTATAAAAGCACGCCCTGCGTCCCTCAAGATGAATTTTTAACCCTAGAGCGTTGTAGGCTCTGCAGAACCCTTTTTTAAAATTATGACACCACCAACACCCACCTTTAGCAATATCGAATTGCTGTTCCTGGCATTCTTATGCCATAGTTACGAGGAAATCGAGAACGTCTCTCTCCGGATAAAGCATTTATCAGACTTAGGAGCCACCATTGACCTTGTGTATTTCAAGGAGTGCGCTCATAACCGTTTAAATCAAATCTTCACGACATGAAAAAGCAACTTAGAATTTTTAAAATCTTAAGAGTAATAGGCTATCTGGCATTACTCTCCTGTTTTGGCTACATGGTCTATACCCAATATTATAACCGGGCTATAGGACTAAATATAAAGATCGTGGCCATCATCATCTTTTTAGGCCTTTTCTTTTTAAATGGCCAGATCCTGGAACTGAAACATGAATTACGTGAAAACGGCAATAACTACAGATCATGAGCATTTTAACCGATAAAGAAAAAACTAAGGAAGCTGTAGAAAAGCATCTTTTAGAAGCAATGAACCAACTTGATTTAGCAGGTGCCAAAATGTTGAGCCTTAAATCTCAAGTACATGAACTTAATTTCGATAAGCTCATGCAAGCAAAAGCGATCATCAAAAAACCACTTCAACGTAACTATGATGCTATAGCTAGACGAAGACGCAAATAATAACCAAATAACTTAAAAGAGATGGATATAGAAATAGGAACAAATCTAAAAGAATTGATCATTGGTGTGGTCGCGGTATTAGCGATTGTTTTCATGGTCCTGTACTACATCAACAGAACTTACGAGGATTAAAAATTCATTATAAACAATAACCAAATAATTCGATAATCATGACAGACAAACACTACCAACAATTCAAAAAAGACCTGGAGACATTTTTAAATGAAAATTTCTCGGTCGCTTTAAAAACCGATGTTTCAGAAACAAATATTACTGAAGCTAAGGTAAACACCAATGAAGTACTTGATGAAAAAGCCATTGATGGTTTTCTCTACCTGCAGGATAAGTACAATTTCAAAAACGTGAGTCTCCAGAGATCAGGGCCAGGACTCAAAATCTTATATACGATATGAAGTATTTTTTCAAGATAAGCATGAGTTACACCGATAAAAATAAACTCTACAAAGAATTCAGGGAGTTTATTGAAAGCGTCGATGGCACATTGATGCACGGTAAGGATCGTTTAAAGCGATTTAAAAAAATGCTCAAGGCAAAGCTTCAGGAACTGAACGAAACGCATAACAGATGCAAGCCAATTAGATTAGAGTTTGGTTTGATGGACTCTAAAGATAAATACGAAACGGTATACGTGCCAGGATCATGGCACGGTTGCATTTATCAAATACAGCACGAATCTAAATACACAAGCGACGATGACAGCACAGACGAAACCTAAAAAATTGGTACCAATTAACAGCCGTGTCTGCAGAAAGTGCGGCTGTACCAATGACGACTGCAGACAATGTATTAAAAAACTCGGCAGGCCATGCTACTGGGTAGAACCAGATCTCTGCAGTGCTTGTGAAACAAAAAACAATAATTTACTAAACAAATAATAATGGAAAGAGTATTGAAAGTAGTAACCGAGGTTAACAATATAAAAGTAACATTTTACGGAAAAATGTTCTTAGAATATCCTGAAGAAGAAAATCATAATCTTTTGCAAGAACAAGCTGAAAATATTGTTGAGCGACTTACTGGAATAAATTCATTAAAAGTAAAGGAAGGTCATAACTATATATGGGGACACGAACCTTTTGACGAAGCAAAGCATGGAGATCTAGAGATTACAGATCTCGATGATGTTTATGCTCCGGTATTTAAACATAGTATTTTTATTAAAAATCATCAATTTGTAAAAACAAAAAATGTGATATTCAGAGGTCCTCACGCTTCCGGTAAGTCATATACCTCAGAAATTATTGCCAATTTTTTTCATCCTGAAAAAGTATTAAGAATTGATGCTTTTTCCAAGACCATAACAGCCATTAAAAGGGAAATAGCTTTAGGCGATTATGATTTAATAATATTTGACGAGTGCTTGGATGCTAAACGTATAATTAACATAAACAGGGATGTAATTGAACCCTTGAATAAGGTTAAAAACGTCATATACTTAACTAATGACAAAGACTTTAAGAGTATTGATGGGTTTAACATTATTGAAACCAAATGGTATTGATTATGTATACTGAAGAATCAAAGCAAAAAACCAGTAAACCTTGTACGCTCTGGAAGTTTGATCAAGACGGTAACGAGCGACCATTAGAAGAGCAGCTGTTGAGACGTCAAGGAGATCTCGATGTAATTTTAAGGGCCATTAGTTTTTATAATAGAAGTCCGCTACATAGAGACCCCTTAAAAAGAGCAGCTGCAGAAAAACACCGGACAGACCACTTACAGAATATCCAAAGTGATATTTCAAAAATTGAACGACAACTTAAATCAAAAAATCATGAAAATTGAAACCATAGACCAATTGTGCGACGTTTACGAGAGCACTAAAGACAAGCTTATAGCCGAAGCTTCAAACCCCGCAAGTATAGGCGTGGCGGAAATTCAAAACGCATTAAGAGACATGAGGGATCTTGCTGTAGAAGAGATAAAAAGAAATACTTATCCAGATCATACCGATATCATTGCACTTGAAAAGGTAAGATTTAATTGGTCTTTAGAGACCTTTCCAGAGGCTACACCTCAAGGATCTCTCGCTAAAGCAAAAGAAGAGCTCCAAGAAATTTTAGCCGAGATTTCAAAAGGAAGAAGAGACCCTGAAGAGTATGCAGATGCCATCATGTGCATTTTTGACATTGCAGGAAGGATGGGTATTAATGCAAGTGTAGTAATGTTGTACTATGCTAATAAGATCCAAAAAAATAAGCAGCGTACCTGGATTAAAAACCCTGATAATAGTTATTCTCACATAAAAGACAACTCATGATTATGACTTCAACAGAAATCAAGCTTTCCAGAGCAACACAACTTTGGGAAAGCATCAACAAAAAGGCTGAATTTTATAATAAAAAATGGAACAAAGCCCGAACATCAGATAGTATAGACAAACACTATGACACTTACAAGATGTACAGAGCTTTCGAGATGAGGGCATATAATTTGGCATTCAGGATTAAAATAGGCGGTAAATTTGGTGAAGGCAGGGAGTGGTTTGAGCAAACTGCAGAACAATATAAAGCGAGACGAGCTGAGCGCAAAAAAGAGCGCCGTTTAGCTTTTGAGTCCAACTACCGCATTCATTTACATTTCATGCAGCACAGTTTCCACGCAGATTACGGGACGTTTAGTTGTGATTGTTGCCAAGGTAAATTTTATCACAGCCCATGTGATGTGTATTACGGGTCCAAAAAAATACACTCCAGCTGTTGTGGCCGTTGCGCCAACCATTTATTGACTTCCAATCGCCAGGAGCCCGTATATTCTTAATTATTAAAATAATTGAAAAAAAAGACGAAATATCAAAATTAGCCCAAGCCTTATGACAAATGACACATTTATAAACGAGAACCAAACTAAAACCTTAACTAAAGGCGACAAAGTAGTAATGTTTGATTGTATTGAAGCTGATAATCCTAAAAACGCAGGTGTGATACGGACTTGTAAAACCGATAGCTATAAAGACCGAAGCAAACAAGATGTTGTATTTCTAGAAGGTTTTAGCGGCTGCTTTGCTACTAAGTTTCTTAAAAAGCAATAAAGTTGTATTGCGCACAACGGTTTGTGTATGTGCCGTGCAAACCACTAACGACTGAATTACGGCACTAGCTTTCGCTGCATGGCATATACACTTTGTTGTGCGTATGTGGCGGTTTAAAACAAAGAAAATGGATTTAAAATTAGGACAAAAAGTTTACCACAAAGATATTTATTGGGGTAAAGAACAAATGAAAGTGGTTGGTATTCGAGAAAAAGAGGTTGAACTTCAGGGTGATTACTCTGGTGGAACGCATAATGTTTGTCAGAAAGATTGGCAACCACTTGAAGGTGTGTTATTAGAAAAGAACGAAACTCCGTATAGTGAACTTCGGTAGCCATTACGCACAACGAATAGTTGTAAGATTTCGTGCGAGGTACGAGGATGAATTTTACAACGTGTTATTTACAGTATGCTAGCGTTGGCAATTATAAAGTGTAGCAAAGTGTTTGACCTTTTTCGGGAAAACTGTTTGCGGTAATAAACAAACTAAAACTTAAAGAATGAAAACAAGATTTGAATTAGAAGATGAAATATTACAGGAATTAGATTACCCAATATTTCCACCTAAAGGAACATTGATGTGGATAAATAAAACGCTATACGAAGTAAGCCACAGTTGTATCTTTTTTGACAGCAATTACATATCAGTTGAAATATTTGAAATTAACTAAAAACTAAATAAGATGAAAGAACAATTATTAATGAAATTTAAATTACCAATGATTGAAGACTTGCATATAGTACAGGCTATTTGCTCGATTGGTTATAGGGAAACAGGAAACAAGTTTAGTGTGAATTTTAATGGCTCTAAAGGCTATTTATCTAATATTGAAATTTCTTGCGAAGGTTACCAACCAGAAAGAACTAATGTTATTTGGGTTGAGAACTTAAAAACTAAAAAAGGAAAACTCCAAAGTAAAATGGTACATATTTATCATAGTGGTAAAAATGGAATTAGAATTGATATTTAAACTTATGGAAATTACTGTAAATATAAATATGGTTGGGCTTGAGCAGGGAAACGTAAAAACAATGAGCGATTTTTTAACTGCTATAGAAAGCTTTAATGCAAAAGTGATTGTAAATATAGACTCAAATTCGATGAGTATTGGTCGGGTAAAATAGTAATGTGTGGCTTTTTCTGCCACTCTTTACTGTGCGCGTGGGCAAAAAGCGTTGGCAGGCATATTGTATATAACACCTGTGTAAAATTTCGTTTTAATGAATTTTACACGCTGTTGTAATCAAGTCCATCTCCAACCCCAAACCACGATCTCTCCAGGTCGTGGTTTTTACGTTTATGGCTACGTGGCCATCCGTTGTTGGTCGCTAATTAAATGCGTCCAGATTAGGCCGCCGGTCGGTGATCTCATCTTTGGAGTGGCCGTCCTGGTCCGCGAGCTTCAGATCTGTCAACCCTCTTTGATCTTTGATTGAAATTTTTTAAAAAATCCCGCGCCCTTTTTGTAATAAAAAAATTAAGAAAATATATTTTGTACCGTTAAACAGTTCCATAGTTCAAGATTTATAGTAGTATAGTATATATAGTATTAGTAATCAATACATTATATATCTTGAACTCTAACTTAAAAATCTTGAACTTCTTGAACCGCAAAAAGGGAGTTCAAGAAAAAAGGGGATAGTTCAAGAAGTTCAAGTATTATATATTTGATAATCAGTTTTTTAACTCGCTTGAACTTTTTTTATCCAAAAACGTCATATATCATATTTGGACGCTGTTTTTTTACATTATGTAAACTTTAGTTTACTTATTGTAATTTTCCTATATTTGGTTAAAATCTTGAACTGCTGTGGATTTAGAGCCTAAAGTATTAGTATTACCAAATATTTGCGGAGTAGAAATTGATCTTTCTGCAGTGGCCACACCTTCAATACAACCGAGTTTGCAATCCTTTTATAATACGATTGTTCAGGATTCTGCGCCTTCAAAAGCCTATACTACGCCTTCAAAAATTAGTATTTCAGAGTCCAGTAAAGATTCCAGAGCGGGCCAGATCTACACCCATAAGCTCCAGCTTCAGTTTCCTAGTAATGATCCTTTACGGGCCAAACGCATTACCGAGTATCTCAAAGTGCGCTATCTCTACGTAAAACTGAGTACTGGTATGGTGTTTTTTTTTGGCAGAAATGATTATTATCAAAACAGCGCACCAAAAGTATCGCACTCCAGCAATGAGAAAATTACTCAAGTAACTTACGCTTATGAGGCCATGTTGCCTTTAGGGTTTACAAATGGGAGTTTTGACGCGCAGATCTCTGAAGATATCCCAATTAACTTTTACAACTTATAGTTATGCCAGTAAATGATCCGTTTCCATTAGATATATCTGTTAAACAGGACTCTTGGGAGAAGCTTCAGCTTTTAGCAAATGTAGATCCTAGTTTTAAAGTCATTGCTGAAGAATTCAATACCATGCTCCAGGCCTTAAATTGGCTTAGAGAAAATATTGGTGGTGAAGCGGCGACGCCTTCCACCACTCCCGCAGAAGAACTTATTTACTTTGGAGCTGGAGCCATTGCTTTAACTTCTGGAGCGAACACTCAAGGTACCGAATTGGCCGCGCACATAAATACTATAGGCTTTACCATTACTGCAGGGAGGTCTGTTATGATCAGTGCCTATGTAAAACGGACCATCAATGGTCAGGTAAAATCTGTAGAAAAACGCTATCGTTTCAGAAAAAACAATTTAGAGGGTACCCATGGTACCGGATCTACGCACGGCGCCATCATTTATACCGATCTTATTGAAAACGGGTATGAGCGCATCATTGGCACGCTTAACGAAAATGACCAATATATTGATCTAGACGATATTGGTAGTGCAACCATCCAAGCTTACATCAATGCCTTAGATCCTGAAACTGTAAGTTGGGAGAATCTCGCAGATGATGGTACAGAATACTATTTTACCTGCGTTAGAAACGGAGACTCTCAAACCTATAAATACACAGGAAATCTGCCTATAATTCTTGGATCTGGAAATACTGCTGTAGATGGTACCGATTTTGATTTGGTGGCCAGCTCGTCTGAGCCAGTTAATAATACTGTCCCAGAAGAAAAGTTATCCTTTACAAACAACAATGCCTCTGGAGCAGTAACTATTGACTTTAACACTTATGGCCATGCAGACGTAAATTTCACAGCTAACGGATCTCTAACATTTACACCTCCAACTTTAGGAGATAACCGTTACGATGACGTTGGCCTTTACGTTACCGGAAACTTTACGATTACTGAAGATGGAACGCTAAACGTCACTAATACCGTTGGTGAGCGGGACCAAACACAGCGTGCATTTTATGCCATACGCTATTGGAAAGCTGGCAGTACCTTAAAATTTAGATGTAACATTTCTAATACACCATTGACTGTATGAGTAATGTAATGCACCATATAGCTTCTCAGGTTAATGACATTGAACCCAATACATTTATTGGTGGTACTGGTATTTCTGCCGCTTCCTTAGCTTCATCTACAAGTCTATCTATTGACGACATTAAAAATTTAACGATAGATGCTAATAATAATATGAGTTGTTATATAGGTGTAAATTACACTATAAACACAGTTGGATTTGGTAGCAACCCACTAACTTATTATTTAGATCTTCAAGGAAAGGTGACTTCTTTAGGTTCTCAGGCTTTTTCTATTACAAATAATCTCAAATTGGCATTGTTTCCAAGCATTACCTCTATTGCGAATCAAGTTTTTTTACAAAATGCAGGAAATGTGAGAACCATAGATGTTGTTTCTTTTCCTATACTTACGCCAATTGGATTAAGTTCTGCAAATGATAATTGTTTTACAAATACCAGATTAAAATATCTATACACTAATTTAAACAACCAAACAAACAATGCGGGGTCTCCAGATCAAGATATAATTACAGCTTTATCGGTAAGGAACATTAGATATTCAAATGAATTTACTTCTCCTTCTGTAGTTAATAATCTTGCCATAGAGGAAGCTTTTGCAACTGCATTGAAAATAAATTGGGATGCTAATTTACATATAAATGACATAGATATTTATGTCGTATTTGTAAACGGAAATTATTACAATATTACTGAAACTAATAGTGTTTTTATAAATAATTTAACCCCATCAACCAGTTATACAGTAAAGGTTATTGCTGTTGATGTTATGGGTAATGTTTCAGAAAGTTTTTCAATTCCATTAACAGCAATAACTAATGCGAATGAAAACTATGAAGCTGGAGCAATTTACAATTATTGGAATTTTAACGGAAATTCTAAGGATATAGTTAATGGTAATAACGGTGCAGATACTGCAATTTCTTATACTGCTGGATTAATAGGTAATTGCGCTAATTTTACAGCTGGAAATACAAGTGTAATCAGTGTTCCAGATGCTAATAGTTTAACTTTTGGAAATGCAACCGTAGATCAGCCTTTCTCTTTTGTAGTACTAGTGAAATTTACGCAAGTAAGCAATAGTATTCTTTTTTCTAAATCATTATCAGATAGGGAGTACGAGGGTTTTTATACTAACAACACATTGTTATTTAGAGTTGTTTCTGGAGGTAATTTTTCAAACAGAATTGATTATACTGTTTCATTTACGCCTATAGTTGACACATGGTATGTTTTGGCGTTTACTTATGATGGCTCAGGATCTATTACGGGCTTAAAAGTTTACTCTAATGCTTCTGAAATTTTAGGAACTGGTTTAGAAACAGGAAATTATGTGGCTATGAGTAATACAGGGGCAGCATTAAATTTCGGAAAATTTGCAACATTGACAAATTTTAGTTTAAACGGGTTTATAAACTTAGAAGCTATTTTTAGAAAAAAACTTTCTTCTTCAGAAATTATAGCAATAACAACAAGACTATTAACTGAAAATGAACATTTGGTATGATAAAAGCAATAAAATAAAATATTTAACCCATGCCCCAAGAACTCATAACCTGCAACATTCGTCCGCATTTAGTATCGTTTCTGTACAAGGAGCTATACGCAGATGATCACGCAGTTTATGAAGACAAAAAGGTAAAGTTGGCCAAGGTGGTAAAATCTTCAGTTCTTGGACAGCTCATTACGGTCTTTAAGACAAAAGCGAAGCTGGCCAATATTGAAAAAGTAACTGGCTACAGTTTGTTTTTAAAAATCATTGAGAACCAGGAAGCCTCTGGGGAATTTCATGAAAAATACCAAACCTCAATATCGGTGCTGCAGCTCTTGCCGGAAGATGTGATCGTCATCAATAATTATTTAGACAGTATCTACGATACGGCCTTGGTTGAGTTTGTAAAAGGCTATTCTAAAAATAGTAATCCTTCAAAAAGTTTGGTGCATGAAGGCGTAGACAAATTTATGGTAGAACATGATCTTTACGAAACCGAAACCGATCCTATGGCATTAATACGCCGCTACTACAGGGCGATACAAAAGAATCACTCACTTCATAAGATTCAAAACCAAACTGGCAATCGCGCCAAATATTTCAATTCTCTTTAAAACCATGTCACGGTAAAAAAATGGTCTAAGGGTTAAGTTTGAATTCCCTTATTGTATGCCATAGATCATGACCCAAGACGAAAAAGCCACAGCCGAATATGCTGACCATCTCAATAATACTAAAAAAGTATGGCGCAGTGATTGGCTTCAGCGGTTTATGGCGTTTCATCTCTGCATAGTTGATGCTGCTGCAGCACATGAGGTAAGTGAAAAATATGACGATTTGGAGATGACCAAATATCACGCGGTGATGCTGGAGATATTTAAAAGCCGTTTAGTGAAATGGTTGCGTAACAATAAACATAAATAAAAGGAGCGGTGTTGGCTTTTTCTTTAAGCGGTTAAGTGCCAACTGGGACCCGCTCCTTTTTTAATTCATAAACAGTAGATATTGATTAGTTAATCCATTCAAATCCCTCGACTTGAAACCCAAATTAACCTAATACCTACTCATTACATGGACTTCGGAAAAGTAACAGAAAGCTTTCTCGGCTTTTTTAAAGACATCTCTACAAGAGATAAAGCCAATGCCTTCTATATTATATTAATAGCAGTAATTGTTTTCATTTTTCTTAAGCAGTTCAATTTTCTTAGTCAAGAACTTCATGAAATTAGAGATCAAAAAATAGACATCCCTGCAGTGCAAAAATTAAACAGGGAGCAGGGTGAAATTGTTTTAGAAAATGAAGATTTCCTCCAAAAAATGCGAGATTCATCCGCTCAGGCAAGAGCTGCCGAAATTAAAGAGGAGTGCCTAAGGCTCAAGTATCAAATCCCAAACTGCAACCACGTTACATATTGGAAGCTTCATAACCAAGGCGAAATCATTAGAGAGGGAGATACCGATCGTCCCTATTTTTTGGTAATGATCTCTAGTAGTCGTGATATTGAATTTGATTACCAGGAATCTACCAAGCTACATGGCGGCTATTTTTATCTGGCAAAAATGGTAAAGAACAATGAGTATGCCGCAATTGATGATGTTACGAAGTGGCCAATGATCAACTACGGCGATTCTAAAGAGCGCATGAGGATGTTGGGTACCAAATCCTTAGCATGGTCCTGTGTTAAATACAGCAGTAAGGAGTGGTATTTTGTCAGTTTCAGCTTTGATAAGCCACTAACCAATGATGAGTCATTTAATGCCCTAAAGCTCGTTCAGGACTTTAAAAGATTTGTAAAACGACGCGAATAAAAAACCTACGATAACATGAATTTTTTAAACCAAATCATAAATGATACGCTCAAGAACCATCACGGTAAATGGAGCAGGAAGTCCTTAACCATGTTTTTCTCTTTTGTAATGGCTGTAATTGTTGGTCTTTGGATAGTAATGATTCACTACTTCACAGAAAGGCCAGTTAATCAATATGCTATACAAGTATTTTATGGCTTTTTAATGCTCTCCGGGGGTACAAGTGCACTGACAGTATGGGATAAAATAAGAGATAATAATCAAGCAGCAGATTCTAACACAAATAAAGATATATTAGGATGACAACAAACCAAATTATTGCAAAATACGGAAGGCCAAATGAGACAGGAAAAGGCTATTTAACGGTGATACAATTACCTTACCCTATGCGTTTAGCTTGGGATTTGGAAGTAACTGTGACCAGGATGAGTTGTCATAAATTATTAGCAGATAAATTTACTGCAGTATTTGAAGATCTGCTCCAATATTATGGTCTCGCAGAAATAAAAAGATTAGGTATTGATCTTTTTGGTGGATGTTTTAATTATCGCAGAATGAGAGGTGGTTCCTCTTGGTCTACTCACGCTTGGGGTATTGCTATAGATTTAGATCCTGCACGTAATGAATTAAGAGAATCTAAGAGAACAGCAAGATTTGCGAGGCCAGAATACAAGCCCATGATCGATATTTTTTATAAACATGGCTTTATCAGTCTTGGAGTTGAGAAAGATTACGATTGGATGCATTTTCAAATCAAGAATTAATTATATAGATATGAAAACTCAACTTTTAGTATTAGTAATATTAGCCTTAATGAGCAGCTGCTCTGTCAAAAAGAAAACGGTCGAGCGCCAGTCGATCGTAAGCACTTTAAAATCGGAGGCTTTTAAAACCAGGGTTTCTTCTGAAGAAATTAATTTCAAAAAAAAGAGCGCAAAAAAGGTAAAAAGCATTGAGCTCCTTGAGAATGAAATCGTAGAAATTGAGGCAGACAGCACGAGCAATGTTACCGTTTTAACCGAAAAAACTGAAAACGGCTATAAAAAAACGTTTACAGGCGTTAAGAATTTAAAGATTTCAAACTCTAAGTCTAGTAAAGTTTCTGAAGAAAATGAGATAGAAGCTGTTGATCAGAATATTAAAAAAGCGGATAGCTTGAGTACTGGAGAACAATTAAAAATTGATCAAGAATTAAATTCTAGGGAAACCAATACCTGGATAAGCAGGATCCCGACGTGGTTTTGGATACTGCTTTTGATAATTGCCACTTACATGGTCCTCCGGAAGCGGGTTGGTTTTTTGCCTTAGTTTTTGGGCAATTTATCGGGCCTTCTCCCCAGCGCTTCCATGGCGCGTTCAAAACATTGGTTTAGATCTGTGTCGCTATCTTTAGACTCAAAGAAAAAATTGACATCTAAAGCCTTGGCTATAATGAGGTAATTTTTTAGAGAGGGCGTGTATTTTAGCCCGAACATTCTACTAATATTGCTTTGTGCAAATTTAGTTTTGTCTGCTAAATGAGTTTGCCAGCCTGTGCCGTGTTTATCAATTGCTATTTCTTTTAAAAGAAGAACGAGCAGCTTCCATTGCTGCTCGTTTGTGTTTTCTTGGTTGTTCATTATTTTGTTATTGAAAAATTAGAGGTAGAGTAACCGGTTTTTCCATTTTTGCATTTAAGAAAAATAGTGTTTGATGACGGGAAAATAAGGTGATGTATAGTAGCCTCCTTTAACTGATGTTCATCAAATATTTGTGGAACTTCTGCGGTAATGTGAAAAGCTTCAATATTGGTAGCAATAGGCTTAATGTTCTCTTGATTTTTTCTTCTAAAGTTAGAACGAGCTCTTTTTGACATTTCTTTCCAATTTAAGCCCATTTCCTCTGCAAGATCAGAGTAATTTTGATATCTCACCGTATTTTCAGAAGCGTAGATGTCGAATTGGCCGTTGATTTTAAATACTGTAGTTGATAAAGTTGTCATAATGATTTTGCCGATTTTAATGTCCTGCGCGAGACTTTTAGTTTTCCAGCTTTATTGCTTTCGATATTCAAATATACATCTTTTATTTTAAATTATATCATAAATGATATAATTTTTTTAAATAATTTAAGAAAATACTTAAAAACCATGTCACGGTAAGAAATGCCTACAAGTTGTTTTTTTGTTCAAAAGCAACCCAAATGAATAAGTTTTCCGTAAAACTACTGGATAACCGCACTGTTTTAAATGAGATTTTGACTGGCCATTGGCTTATTAGCCATAGTGGTCTCCTACAATTAGGTCATTTTTTCAAAACAGTGACCCAAAATAACGCTTCAGAAAGCAAAGAAACTGACCGCTCTGAAAGCCTTCTCTCTTTTTATGACGATAATTACAATCGCATTGCTCCAAGATCTGTATCTGAAATTCCTGAAGGATCTATTGCACAGATTAACTGTGTTGGCCCTATGATGAAATATGGCAATTGGTGGATGCTTGGGGCTAATGAAGTTATTGCACAACTTGATTTTGTAAACAATTTACAGAACGTAGCAGCTATTGTTATTTATATAGATGGTCCTGGAGGCGCTGTTTCTGCTATTTCGCCTTTTATAGATTTTGCTAAACGTAAGAAAAAGCCAGTTGTGGCTATTTGTGATGCCTCTTTGTCTTTACACAGATGGATACCAGATGCTATTGCAGATGTTCAAATGGCCGATAATGATATATCAGCACGCTTTGGAAGTATTGGCGTTGTAAGCTCATGGATGGACGCTACAAAATACTACGAGGAAATGGGCGTAAAAGTTCATGAGGTCTATCCGGAAGAGTCTTCACATAAAAATGAAATATGGCGTGCCATTCAGGAAGATGAAGAAAAGGGAAAACAAATGCTTAGAGATATGCATTTAAGCCCTATGGCTCAAAAATTTCAGGCAGCCGTTAAAACAGCACATCCTAATCTATTAGAAGAGGAAGGCGTATTAACGGGCAGAACCTTCGGCGCAGAGGAAGCTGTGCGATTAAACATGATCAATAGAGTTGGCTCTATGAAAGAGGCAATGCAAGTAGCCAAAGCTCTTGCAGAAGCATACAATTTAACCCGTAATAATTAAACCCAAAGAAAATGAAAAACCCATTTAAAGGAGCTTTCGCGCTTTTTCAAATTATGTCCGCTATGTTTAAATCGGACTCTTTGATCGAAGATGGAAAGATTAACCTGACCGAACAGCAACAGCAGCAGTTACAGGATGCATTAGGCGAAAAAGTAAAGCTTAGTGATGTTGTAGATGCAATGAACAAAGAGCTAGAAGATTTAGCTAAAGGACAAAACGATGATGTTGAAGATCAACAGCTCGTGGACCTTAAAAAAGAGGCTATGGATTTGCTAAAAGCACACGGCTTATCTCAAGAAGATGCCGAGGAAGCTTTGGAAGATCCTAAAAAAGCCAAAACCCCAGAGATGAAAGAAATTTTAACCGGATTGACCGAGCATATCAAAAAGTCTGACAAGATGATTGAGAAGCTGCTTAAAGAGCCAGAGGGCGACTCGCCTTTAGTTACAGGCGATCGAAAAAACCTTAAGGATATGCACAGTAAAACGCATTTTTTAGGCTCAGGTAAAGCCTGGGATAAGTTTGAGGATAGACGTTGGAACCAAGCGGCTGCAGGGCTAATCAAGAACTTTGATATCAGTGGCTTATCTAAAGTTGAAGTTCAAAAACTGAATGATGATGCAGATTTGTATGTTCGTGAAACGAATGCAGATCTTAACTCTTTGGAGAGAGATAATTTTGGTTTACCTTCTCATTGGAACGTTAGAACCAATATAGACGATAAAGTTGCAGATGGCAATATTGTTTCTGGTGAGATTTCCCAAGCTAGAAAAAAGGGATGGTTAGCTAAAAACAAGCAACTAATTCAGCCAGAAGAGTCGCAGATATATCCTGCTCAAATTGATATTGAATTTCAAGGCTATTATTTACAGGAAATGTTGACTAGCTGGTTAAGCCAGTATAATAAAGAAGGTTCGCAAGCTTATAAAATGAGTTTTGTAAGATTCTTGATTTCTGAGTTAATGAAGAAAGCGAGACAAGAAGACCGTAGAGTCGCAATTAATGGTGTTTATGTCAAAACTCCAGAAAACGCAACTATTCCTGGTAGGGCAATAAACAGAGCTGAAGGAATACTTGTTAAGCTTTGGAGAGCATATTTTATTGATAAAAAATTCAAGATTGCAAATATTGGCAATCCTACAGTTACCAATATTGTAGATTATATTCCTGCTTTTATTGAATCTAACCTTAAGGAAGAGGATAAGAACCAAGAAGGATTATACTTGTATTTGTCTCCTAGCTGGATGAGAAAATATAAATCTAGAAAGCGTCAGCTTTTTGGTATGGACAACAATTTTGCTCAAGACGATGTGATGGAGATTGAAAATTATCCTAACATTCGTTTCTATCCGTTAAGAGATTTTGAAGGGTCTGACTTCATGTTAATTACCGATGAAAACAATATTGAGCTTATGGAAAATGTACCTGGAGAAAAATCTTTGCTACATTTTGAAATGCTTATTAGACTACTCTACATTTTTGGAGATTATAAGTTTGGTGTAAGATTCAAACATATTGGTACTAAGGTCAAAGATGGTGATCCTGCTGAGTTTAAGGTACAGACAGTTTGGTGTAATATGCCTCCTTATCTTCATGACACTTCTGTAAGCCTTTATGACGATACTACCGGAGAAATTACTTTACCATACAGCAACATTTCAGTAAACAGTGCATGGGCTACAGATATTGAAAACATCAAAGGCACCTATCCTGGACAAATCGTTAAGATTACTGGCAATACTGCAGCATCAGGAAAAGTTACTGATGATGGAAACATCACGTTAGCCGGAAACGCTGATTTTAATTTAAATTCTGGCGGTACATTGACCTTAAGGGTTAATGGTGATACTTCATTGACTGAAATCAAGAGAACAAATGCTCCTCAAGTAAGTACTCCAGAAGACGCAACCTATGTTGATAGCATTGATGCTTCTGAAGGCGCTACATTCGATTTTGAAGGAAGTGCAAATGATACTCTAGACAGTATTACAGAAGGATTTGAAGGTCAGGAAATCACTGTTAACGGTGGCGCTGGTGGAACAGTGACCATTAATGACGTTACCGGAAACATAGAGGTTACGGCTCAAGCTGTACTTGCAGATGCCGCCGATAATATCACGTTTGTGAAGATTGACGGTGTTTGGACAGAAGTTGCCAGAACCATAGCCCCTTAAGTATAACCCAAAATCCTATCCCGATTATTTCGGGGTAGGTTTAATCTTTTTTATTATGTATATTTTTGATGATGTAAATATATCGGGACCAGGCGTAGGCGCCGCGGTACCAAAAGATCCAAATGTCCATATCGTAAGATCTAGTGATATTTCCGTATCGCCAATAAGAAACAGCAAAGGTGTTTTAATGGTTGGTAATTATGTTTTGAAGCCGGGCGCTAAAATAGCTAACGTGTACATGACAGGCGTTAACCAAGACGCAACGTATGAAACTTCAGGAGAAGTAGATGCTGAGCAGTATATGCAAAAATTTATTGCTACTCACCCTGGCGATGATTTAGAATTTGCAGAGTTTACGCAAAACAATCTCGGCGTAGACCTTATTGTTATTTATGGTACCTGCACAAGCAACGAGCTTCGTGTCTATGGCACTAAGTGTGCTCCAATGCGTTTGAAAAATAACTTTCAAGCCAATAAGGACAAAACTGGCCACACCTTAACCTTTGAGCAAATACAAGGCACACGCTTTGTTCCTGGTCATTATAGAGGTGTTTTACCAACATTAGCGCCTGCAGCAACTGATGTTTCAATAGATTTATTGAAAGCTTCAGGGTACCAATTTAAAGTAGAAGCTTTAGATGTAACGGATGAGATCTCTCTTACAGATTTTGATTTTGAAAACGGCGATACCATTACCTTAATTGGTTCTGGAGGTGCAGCACCTGCAACATTAACTGCAGGAGATAAAACAGTGGCTACCGTTATCTTGAGCTCGGGTACCACATGGACCGCTCTAGATGGTGCAACCATTTCTTTTGAAGTTGTTGACGGTGGCGCTACTATATACTTGGTGGAGCGTCAAAGAACCGCTTAGTATGATTTGAATTATTTAATTGGTCTAAAAAGGCTCTGCGTATTGCAGGGCCTTTTTTAGTATCAAACCATGTCACGGTAAGCGTATGCAATTGCTCTTAAATTGTGACTTCTTAAGAACTTAATAATACATACGTATGAAAACTACATTAAAACAAAAGGTGTTGACCATCTTTTTAATTGCTGCTTTAAAAGTCCGTTTTAACGATCTGCTGCAGGTCCTTTTAGATCATAAGGATGCTACCCCCTTTCAAAAAAGATTTTACAATGCCGGAGGTTATAGTCCCAAAAATTTAGACAGTCTGGAGTATGATGTAAAAAAGCTATTTCACATTACAGAGGCAGACATCAGATCTGCCAAAAAAGAAGAGCGTAAAGCTGAAGATTTAGAAATTGTTCTAGATATTTCTCAAGAACTTCAAGAAACGATAAACGCTATAGATCTTGAGACTGCCAATTATCACAAAGAAATTGTGCCACTGGCCAATGATATTTCTGAAGCTGTAAAAGTAGAGCTGGAGTCTCGCAAAAAAGAGGACCTTATTAAATTTATTCAAGATTATAAAAAAGTAGAGGAAACTTTTGTAAATCCGTTTTTAGACGCGCCTGAAGACGTAAAGCAAAACGTAAAGTTACGTGATGAATTTCCGTTTTTATCTGCAGACGATTGTCCGGACGAACTTAAGGTTTTAGTGGCAGATAAAATGACGGCTTACGGTAAGTTTAAAGATTCACGTGAGGAAATCAAAAAACTTTTAGAAGCTGGAGCTTCAGAAGATGAGATTTTTGAATTGGCTAAGGTTTCCGTAGAAAACTTTGAATTGAACCTAGATATCTACGACGAGCTGAACTACTATAAAAATGAAGGTGAGATACTTGGAAAGCACCCCATTTTTGAAATGACCATGCTACAAAAAAAGGTAGATGAATTACCAGGCATTAAATTATCGCAACGTCAAAAAACACTGCGCGCCAATATAAGCCGTGACAACGGAAAATTAGAGAAGATGGATGATGGAGATGCAAAAACCAAATTTGCAGACAAGCTTAACCTCGCAAAAAAAGAACTGGAGCTCGTAGATACAAGGATTGCTAAGATCAGCTAGTATATGAAGCGTAATAAGTTCTTTTCACTTCCAGATGCTAAGCCTACTCCTATAGAGCAGGCGTCGGTTTCTGGAAGTTTTGTTTCTAAATATTTGTTGGCCCATTACCAAAAGGTTTCTAGCATAAAAAAGGAACTTACTCGATTGCCAGAGGCCGAGGAGTTCTTTTTTCTGCAAAGTGAGAAGTCCTTCAATGCATTTACGTTTATACCTGTGGTTTTAGAGAACCAGAGCGCCAAACATTTGTTGGCCACAACGTACAGTATTAATAAGCGCGTTATAAATGCATTGGTAGAACTTCATCAAACTGGAAAGGTGGATGAGATAACGCTTTTGGTTAGCGATACGATGTTAAGCCGGAATATGATGATCTGTGACCTACTGAGCACAGTGAATAGACAGTACGCTAATATAAATGTGTTGTTTGGATGGAATCACTCTAAAGTTTGCCTTATAGAAACAAAAGAAGCGAATTATATTATTGAGGGCTCGGGGAACTGGAGTGAAAACGCAAGTTTAGAACAATACATTTTTGCCAATAGCAAAGGTTTGTTTGATTTTAGAATGAAGCTCTTTACAGAGAGCGAGATCCGCTACAGAGCTATTAATGGTGAAATTGTAAAAAGTTGACATGAAAAAGGAAGCCCCAAAACTACCTAAAGAATTATCAGACTGCTCCTATTTAGAAACTATTGAGCGTTTATCTTCTGTAAACTACAGTTACGATGAAATGGCGATATACCTCTCTCAATCTAAAAGCAAATTTAGAATTAAAGCCACTACTGAAGATAGTGATGAATGGTTGGCCATACAGCGAGGGCGTTTGGAGTCTCAATTTGAAATTGATGATAAATTGAGCCAAAACGCCAGGACAGGAAATATTACAGCGGCACAAACTATAGAGAAGCGACGTAAGATCAAAGATTTTGAAAACTATAAATCCCAGGTCTATGGTGGAACTATATAAAAATATTAAAGTACCTGCTCATATTACCGTGGATGATATCCATGATTTTGTAGAGACAGGCAATTTTGAAAACGCTCCTGCAGATATCGTTGATTATTTAGATGCTCTTGAAAAGGTTAGAGCAATGAAACTGCGCTATCGTCAATTTGCCACTAAAAACCATATCATAAACCATTTGGTTAAGGTCAATAATCTAGATCCGCATATAGCAAACAAAATTTATTGTGATACCATTGAGTATTTCTACATGGAGAGCTCCATTTCAAAGCAAGCCTATAGAAATATGTATGCCGATGAGCAGGACCAGGATATTGCAATTGCACGATTAGCATCTGAAGGCATTGACGATTTGGAAAAAATAAGCAAGATGCGCGAGAAGGCCTTTAAGTTTCGCCAGCTTGATCAACCAGATATCGAAGATTTCCCTGAAGGATTATTTGATAGGCCATTTAAACTTTATACGCAAAATCCTGAAGATGTTGGAATGGTTAAATACGATCGTAGAGAAATTGCTGCAGCAATTGACGGTTATAAAGAGCTTACCGAAATGGAAAAAGATGTTCTTAAACGTGAGGCCGGACGTTTGCCTTTCAAATTATTTATAGAACCTGGAGAAGATCCGAGACATGAAGAATGATCACAATGTAGAATATCGATATGGTAACCCTGTGAAGCAGGCCATAGATCTTATATCCCCTAAACATTTGCGTTTTATAGCCGGGCGTGGTACCACAAAAACCACAGATGTTCAGGCAGATCGCTCAATGGATGTTGTTTATGATATGCCCAGGAGTGTATTAGGATTTGTTGCAGATACTTTTGTAAATGCAAAAGATAAGGTGATACCAAAGCTCATTGAAGGTTGGAGAGAGTACAAAGGATGGATTGAGGGTAAGCATTATGTTTATGACGAAAGGCCTCCATCTCATTTCAAGCATCCCTATACGCCTATTATCAGGTACAAAAACACAATTTCCATACATAACGGCGCTATATTTAAGTTAGGAAGCTTAGATCAGCCTTCAGGACTTGCAGGGGATAGTTTTCAGCATCTCTTTGGGGACGAAGTGAAGTATCATGACAAAAAGGTGGTAGACATCATCTACCCTGCTCTACGTGGATTTTCGCAAGTATCTTATTCGCCTTTTTACAGAGGAACAACCTTTACAACAGATTTACCAAACATTTCTAAAAAGAACCACGACTGGATCATGGAGACCCGTGATCAAATGGACGTGGAGAAAGTAAAACGTGCTTACCAGGCAGGCAGTATCTTGAATGACATTAACCATAAGATTAAAAGGGCTTATGACAAAAAAGATCGTATTGCATTAAAAAAATTGGTAAAGCAAAGAGAGCGTTGGATGATCAGGTGGTACACCGCCAGATATGACACTACGTTTTTTCTCGTAGTAAGTAGTTTGGTCAATTTGGATATCCTAACACCAGGATATATTATTGACCAGCTGGATGCGCTTGGATGGGAAGAGTTTAAGCAAAGTGTGTTGAGTTTTAAATCTTCTCTTGAGGAAGGAGATAAGTTTTATACCGGACTCGGCCAAGAGCATTTTTATAGCGATGGTATTTTGAATGAGATTGCCATGCGCACCGGCATTAAGGATAAGGAAGATTTTACAAGTTTGATGCTTCGGTATGTAGACCCACACGCGCCATTAGAGTGCGGCGTAGATTTTGGCAAGATGATTAGTATGGTTGTGGCACAAACTTTCGGTAACAAAATCTATTGCCTAAAGAACTTTTATACCTTAATCCCAGAAAGCAGTAAGGAGATTGGTAAGAAATTTAGGGATTTCTTTGCGCCACATCAAAATAAGCGACTCTATATGTATTACGACCGTTCGGGTAACCAATACGCAAGTAGTGGCCGTGATTGGGCTACAGAAGTAAAAAACAACATTGAGTTTGACGAAAACGGAAACAGTACAAATTGGAAAGTCACCTTAATGTCAAAAGGCCAGGCTACTATTTACCAGAGCGAGGAATATTTCTTTATGAAGCAAGTACTTCAGCAAACGGTACCAGGATTACCACAGCTCTTAATTGACGAATATCAATGTAGAGAATTAAAGAGCAGTATGGAACTCTCAAAGATCTTGGTAAAGAAAAACAGACGAACAGGAAGCCCAGAAATTCATAAAGACAAAAGTTCTGAAGCTTTAGCCTTAAAAAAACTCCCTCTGCAGAGCACCAATTTTAGCGATGCCGGAAAATATCTTTTGTTTAGAGACGAATGGGCGAAGCTCGTTAAGTACAAGCGTATTAATCTACCTGCAGGTCTGGAGGGTGTTGTTTGATTTCTTATATTTGGGTATGGATGAGTATAAAAAAAATATTGAATTGCTAAATTCATTAGGTTTAGACTTTCAAAGAAAACCGGCTAATAAAGGTAATTATTGGTTTTATGTTAAAACCTTAAACGGCGATAAGCTTCTGGATGGACATGGATCTTCTAGCGTTGATTGGCTGAATAGAAATATATCTAATGTTAAAAAGCTAATAAGTTATAAGCTTAATCCACTAGGAAAAGATACTGATAAAAAATTCAAAAAGTATTGGAAAGAATGGAATGAAGAAATTGAAAAAAATAGGGAAAATCCTTTTGAACCTTTTTCCTTTCAAAAATATCTTATAAAAGAACTATCAATTAAAGCAGATGGAAAATCTTTCGGAGATGTTACTATTACGGAAGAGTGTTTACCTTACACTGCAACATTTTCATTGAGTTGTATTACCCCTTATACAGAAGAATCGATTTTAGATTTCATGAAACTTTCTGGTCTCAAAATTGAAAAGACTAGAATAATTTTAAAGGATTATTCTAGAATTGGGATAAGAAATTTAAAACAAGTCAATTTATTATTAAAATTAGGTCATATTTCTTATGACAAAAAATAAAGGAACGATTAAGTTTGTAAATGGATCTTCTATTGAATTAGCAGACGCTAATTCTGGGCTAAAAGGAAATTCTTTTCATTTATTTGAGAGTTATAATCCTGGGATTAAAATCAAATGCACTAATAATCTCACAAAAGAAACTAAAGACTTTTATGACAGAATTTATTTTTCTAGTAAAAAAGCTTTAACACCTCTCGATAGAATTTTCAATTTAAAATCTAGACATCAATCTTTACATTTACCAAAACTTAAAATTGAGCACTTCCAAAAAAGTGAGTTAGTTCAAGATGAATTAATTGAAGACGGTTTCCTTTACAGATGTATAGCTTTTGAAAGAAACGGAATTTTTATTATCTTAAAACAAGAAGTAATTACCTTGGAAAAATGAAGAAACCAATATTGACACAAAAACGAAGACAAGAGTTTTTATTCCCTGAGATAGCAATATGGAAATTATCAGTTTTAAGAGATTTTGAAAGAAGTTTTTTATATGATTTTTTAGAGAAAATTGTTGATTGGCTTTCAAGAAAAATAGAAAAGAAACAATGACCGCCCGTAAGGGCGATTTTTTTTTAGAAATCGCCACTTAGGATAGTGATGTATTAAGCATCCGCGTTTGCTTTCGGCTCACAAAACCATATTACACGGCGGGCGTTTTCAGGTTTTTTTTAGCGTGGTCGTCTCAAAAGCCCTACAGAGCAAAATTCATCCACGGTTACAATACTGTTTTTTAAAATTGATAATCCTTTAGATTACTTTCCTCCCTATATTCCTCAATGAATAGATTTGCAATAGCTTGCGCCTTGTTAAAAGCGTTACGGCATTTGATTTTGAAGTACTCATAATCCGCATAGTTAAAAGCCTGGGAAAGTCCTTTTTTGTGAAGTATGGCTTTAACTTGGTAACTAACCGTAAAAGGGTTAATTTTGTCGTTGTTGGTGGCTGTGTTTTTCATGGTCATAAATTTAAAATAGGCGACATCTGCAACGTGTCGCCTATTTGTTTAACATCCTCTTAAATCTCGAATTCTAAAACTTCATTTTCTGCCTTTTCTACGATTTGCGAAAATTCAGCTTCAACAAACCCTAAAATTTTGTCTATCAATACAGGATTGCGAAGGGTAAAACCGTAATTCGATGCGCTTGCAAATTTCATGTTTGCATTTGTGCTATCGTTACCCGCCATAAAATTGGTTAACTCGTCGTATTTTTCGCTTACCGCTTTGAATTTGTCTACCTTAATTTGAAAGGTTTCAAGCCTATTAATACGAGTGTTGACGTTAGGCGTTAAGATTTTAGAAATCTTCGCTTTTGCTTCATCCAAGTTTTTAGGCTTTTCTGCATCAACTTCTTTTTTAACTTCCTTAGATGCAATCGCATCTTTTTGAGTTTTTGAATTTTTAGCGTCTTTTACTTTTGGCGCTGTTTTCTCGTTGTTTGCCTTTTTGGCTGTTGGTGTCTGTGTACTCATAATAAATTGATTTTTAATTATTTAACTTACTTAAAGATACAAAAAAGTCGTAAATTTTACAACCTTTTTGAGGTGTATTTGCTTTAATTCGTTACTAATTTTTCAGTTTAAAACCTTTCTAAATAATTACAAGTTTTTATATAAAACCATTAAAAAAATGGTCCTTAGAAACATTAAAAAAATCTAATCGTCTGACTAACAGCAAACAAACGCCTATAAAAAAATTATAGGCGTTTGGTTGTTCGTTAGTTGACCCCGACCCGCTGAGAGTTGTATTTGCAATTGCACCCCTCAAAAAACCTCAGATATATGATTGAGCGACCCAAAACCCAACAGTATTAGTGCTCACCATCCAACAGGGTTGGTGGTGTGTCCAACAGTATCAAACCATGTCACGGTAAAGACTTTCCATCTGTTTTAATATTGCGTATGACTGTTTACCAAGCATTACAACAAATGAGGTTAAGATCTGAACAGAATGTTCCTTTTGAATTGTCATTTATAAAATGCAACCTAACTATTGATGAAGGTGGAGGCTTAAAAGTTGTTAAGCGAGCCATACTGCGAACAGGTTATTCAAGTACACATTCAAAGAAACATAACTCATTGGTAGCTTATACAGACTTGGATACTCAAAAGCCCGGTATGTTCTATATACCATTATTAATAAGCATTAATCAAACGACTTTAGAATGACTGTAGAATATCATGGTAGAAACGCCCTAGTTCAAACTGAAGACGTAGCGTTTACGTTTGAATCTGCTGAGAATCCAAGAGATTTCGATAAGTATCGAAGTGCTCAAGAAACATTGGACTGGACAGATCAAGAGTACTTGATTGGCAACTACAGAGTGTTTCCTTATGGAACTAACAACGATCTCCCAAAGGTGATAAAGGATGTTGTTCAAAACAATTCAATAGCTCCTGGCATTCTTAAAAAGAAGAGCCAATTGATATGGGGTAAAGGACCACAGTTGTATACTGAGGTTATTGAAGATAATGCGCTCAAACGCAATTGGGTACAGGATAAAGAGATACAGGACTGGCTAGATAGTTGGGAGTATTTAGACTACCTGAACAAAGCAGTTGTAGACTTTTCAAATATAGAGGGTGTCTTCACCAAGTTCAATATGGCTAAAGGCATGCGCGTTGGTAGACCTTCTGTGGCTTCTTTAGAGCATAGTTCTCCAGAAGATTCAAGACTTGCGACCGATCTTCAGTTATTAAACCCAAAACCTAAATATTGTATCGTTACAGATTGGACCTTTAAGCGTGTAGTATCTGTGACAGATTATAAGGTTTACGCATTGTTTGATATGCGCAATCCATTTCAATATCGCAATGCAATTCTTTACAGTAACATGTACAGTTTCTGTTCAGATTATTACACGGTTCCGGACATCTACGGCTCCTTAGAATGGGTTAGGCGTTCTTCGGCGATACCAATGATACTTAAAGCGCTCTCTAAAAACAGTATTAATTTAAAGTATCATGTGATATCTCCTGCCCGTTTCTGGGAAGAAAAGAAGGGTGAATTAGAAAAGAAAGCTGAACAAAATGGAGAAAAGTACCAGGACTCAGATTTAATCAAATATAAAACCGAGTATTTGCGTCAGGTTTCAAAAGTATTATCGGGGGCAGAAAACACTGGTAAATTCTGGCACTCCATTAAGTATGCAACTGTAGAGGGGCATAAGATATTTGAGGAAGGCTGGGAGATTAAAGAGATCAAGCAAAATATAAAAGACTTTGTTGCGTCTCAAATATCCATAAGTGATCAAGCTAATAGAATGGTAGCTGCAGGTGTAGGTATGCATCCTGCTCTTGGAGGAGCTGGAGAGTCTGGAAGATCAGATTCCGGAAGCGAACAGCTCTATGCTTTAAAGAACTATCTACTCACGGGTATCGACATCCCAGAGCAAATCATAATGAAGGCCATTAACTATGCACTTAAGCTCAACTTCCCAGGCAAGGACTTTAAACTAGGCTTCTATCATATGGCTCCAGAGAAAGAAGAGGACGTTTCAGAAAAAAAACGTATTAAAAACAATTAGATGGAACTACCATTCGACATATCATCAAACACGGCATTTGCTTCAGACCTTAAGGACACACTTGGTTTTGTCGATTCTGATATTGCCTTGCGTAAAATCAAACCAGATCTTGACGCGGCCGCGTATGACCTCGTTAAAACAATTGGGCAATCTACATACGATGCACTTATAGTCAATAAAAATCTAAACAAAGAAGGAGAAGAAGGTGCTGCAGAGCCTTATCAAGACGAAATGCTAACAGGGTATTTTAAATACGCTATCGGTTCAATGGCATGGGTAGATCACGCCTCTGCTTCAGATCTAGCGCATACCCCAAATGGGCGTCGTATGCGTTCATCAGACGATGAGAAAACACCGTTTGAGTGGATGCTTGCGCGTGATGACGATAACCTGCAAAAGCGCTCTTACAAGGCTATTGACGTTCTCATTAATTATATGGACAATAATTTTGATGTTTGGAAGGCATCAACCTCGTTTACAAAATCACATGAGTTATTTGTGCGTACCACAGAGGATTTCAGCCAATTCTACACCCTTGAGTCAAGATTGTTGTTAATTAAGCTTCGCCCAGGGTTAAGTATGTGCGAATCACATGAAATTATACCAAGAATTGGCCAAGAGCTTTACGAAAGTCTCAAGACCAAGAAAGCGCAACCGGAAACATTGTCTGCAGACGAAAAGAAAATGATTTTTCTTATTCAAAAATCTTCGTCTTATTCCTCGCTGTCCTATGGATTGCCAAGACTGCAGGTAAACTTATTTCCTGAAGGCATTTTGCAATCTATACGTAGTGACAGTTCTACGGTTAAAGCGCGTCAAGTGCCTCAATTTTTAGAGATCAAACAAGTGGCAGACTTATTTAAAAAAGATGCTGACAACTCCTTACTGGAGGTGGAGAGCCATTATAAAAAAATGTTCCCTCCTGCTGTTATACCCGCCACAGATACAACAACAATATCCAATCCATATGGATTTGATGAAAACGACACCTTTGTAAACACCTAAAAAATGATTCTGATCAACTCAATAATTAAATGGTTCAAAAAGCTAAAGCGCAGATATATTCTAGCTAAAGCTTATGTAAAAATGCAAGCGGCTTTTAATAGGCAGTTAGTTGCTCGTAAGGCTCTAAAGAGTGATATCCATGCTTTTTTACGAGGCTATTTTGGCATAAATGCCAATTCTAAGTACATCCCAAAAGATTTTAAAAATAAGGAAGAAGTAAGGGTTTCTGTCACCGAGAAATTCAATGGGAGGATGACAGCCTTAAACCTTCAATATGAAGATCTCTTTAAATAATGGCAAACAAGACGCATCATGAAATAGAGTTGTTAAGAGCTGGAGTTACAAAGTATATGCCCAGGGAACTGGCATTTTGTAATGAAGAAGAGTTTCTCGTAATGAGCGGTCTTCTTTTGAGATGGCAACTTGGGGAGATAGAGTATGAAGATCTAAGGGTTCAAGCGGTTTATTCGTTTTTAGATTTCAAATTTGGCAAACGTCGTATCAATGATCTAGAGCAAATGGCAATGCACTCCAACATATACGAGATCTCAAGATGTATCGATACATTTTTTACTAAGACTCCAGAAAATGACCTTCAGATCAAATTGAACTTGATCAACAATCCTATCCTTAACATTAAGCCATTTATAAAGGAATGGATGGGTCCTGAAGCTCGTTTCGTAAATACAACCTTTGGGCAATATATAGATGCGCTTAATATTTTCCATTTATACCATAGAACATCAGATGTAAAGTATCTCTACTTGCTAATGGCTACCTATTATCTTCCAAAAAACAGACCTTACAATCCAGACAAGACAGAAAAACGCGCATCACTTATTAAGGCATTGATATCTAAAGAGCACGTACACGGATTCTTTTTGTATTTCTCGTCGTTTCACAACGACATCACCACATCAAGAATGTCTTGGGAAGGCAATCTCATAGACTTCTCCATGTTGTTTTCTGGCAGCAATGACGATTTCAAAAGTGAAATACCTGGTCTTGGGATGAAAAGCATTGCCTATACCCTGGCCGAAAGCAACATCATAGGCAACTTAAATGATGTAAGAAAAGAAAAGCTTTGGGAAGTACTGCTCCTGCTCTATGACCTACGTAAAAAGGATATGGACAATCTGGCGCGCCAAAAAGAGGCTGAAAATAAATCAAACTCAACTAACTCATGAACATCATAACCTGGTTAAAGAGCTATCTAGATGAAGTTGTAACAGACATTGAAGGCATCAATCGTCAAAAAATGGTAATTGATAGTTCTCAACTGTCTAAGTACCTTGAGTCGCACTCATCAGATTTTAATAACCTACTCATAGGTGTATTGCCAGATCTTAACAGTAAAGGAGATTCTGCAGAAACTTTTGAGCAGGTTGCCGTATGTCAATTCATGATCCTTGAGAAAACAGGATATTCAGATATTAATTACGATGAGTTTTTCGCAATATTCGAAAAGTCTTATAGCCAGGCACAGCTCGTAATCAAGAAAATGCTAGATCAACAAATGCGCGGTTGTACTGTGCTTAGAAAGCTGGATGTAAGTTCAATTAAGATTGTTCCGGTCTGGAACTTATCGTCATGCAACGGTTGCAACATCTTATTTAGTTTTGATACCTCGTTATAAAGTCGTAAATTATACGACTAAAACATAACAAGATGACCGAAGCTGATATTGATAACGCCTTAAAACCGTTATTAAAAAGTAAAGAATTTAAGAGCAAACATGATCTAGACAAACATGCCGTTTATTATTTGAGAAATAAGGCGAATACAACACAAAAGCTACAGCTGCTCTTTGAAGCTGGTAAACTTAAAATCATAGAAGATGGACCTGATTAGGCAGAGGCAACTACCAAATAAAAACGCTGTACTAGAGCAGCGTTTTATAGCGAAGATCCTTAGTGAAGAATCAAAAGATTTTGATCAAGCACAGGTCAAGTTGATGCGCTCACGTGGTTTTGAGACTCAAAAATTTTATACTGGCCGTACATTTAACGTTACAGATAACGTTCTTAAATACACGCACCCAACAGAATTGCGTTTTATTGATATGAAGACTAGGCAAAGCAAAGCAGGTGTTCAGAAAAAAGCCTTTTACAAAATTCATAATGCGCCGCTTTACGGCATGGCTAACATCATCTTACAAAGGCTTTCGTTTGAATATACCGACAGAATCAAAAAAGAGCTTTCAGATACTCCCAATTGATTAATAGCATTTTTTTTAACTAAAACCCTCTATTATGCTATTATTAGACGTTAGTGACAAGAGCCCGCAATCCATTAAAAATTTAAAATTATTTTCAAAGGTCTTCGAGGCCTATCTCACTAGCGATTACGCTAGCGATGCAGATGAGCGATCAGAGGCGCTCGTGCTCTTTAAAGATCTTGCTCAAGCACTATAAATTGAAAAGCAGCCGTATTGGCTGTTTTTTTTTATCTTCGGAAATATTAAATATTTTACAAATGATTTATATAGTCATTATTATTGGGGTGATTTTATTGGGATCAATACTTATGGCTATAAATCACAAGCCATTTCCAGATCATTTTGCCCCAGGACAAGATGTAAAAACCATTCATGAAGACCTTACGCCATTCACGCATTATGAGGAGTTGGAGCTTACTGGGGTGCACGTCCATGAAAACAAATATTACATCATCAACTACGTTGGAGAAAGAAACCCATTGACCTTTGAGCATGAACCGAATAACGAATATGATCCAAACGCCATAAAAGTTTTGGCAGAGAGCGCTCATATAGGTTACGTTGCTTCTTGTGACACAGATTATGTGAGTAAAATAATAAAGAAAAAACACTTTGCGCTTACAGGTGTGGTAGATAGAAATCCAGATTGGTTACATGTAACCTACAAAATCTATTTTAATGAGAACGACCATCCAGAAGATGTTCTTAATTATTACGATTAATGTTTTTAATTATCCGCCTTGTAATGGATAAAAAAGCTAATTATTTACAATATGTAAATTAATGACAGTTATTGGTTTACACCACGTAAACATCACTATATTTAAAGTATGCAACCACACATTGCATACTTTTTTTTATTATGTTTGCTTTGTCTACACAAGTTTAGGAGAAATCCGAAACTATTTTTTATAACGATAGAAGCCTATCCAAGATGACCCTCAGGAAACGAAGGGATATCCGGTCCTAGACTGTGTAGACACATCTAAAGGTAGGCTTCGCTTATAAAATATTTTCTTATGTCTACAGAAAATGAAAAAGCTCAAACAAACAAGGCGCAAGAGCTGGCGCACAAATTAATTGAATGGTCTAGAGGCTTTAGATCCTGGAGAGAAACCGAGATCATAGAGTCCTTACAAGATCTTGAATTTGGTTATTTAAATTCCCCAATGGCTGATGAGCCAGATGAGCGTAAGCAAATCATCTTTCATCGCAACCTAATCCACCGCTTTTTAAAAGATCTGCTAAAGTTCTCAAACGATGACTTTGATCAATTGTCTAACCTTAACATCTCTGCGCCATGTATAGAAACAAAATAGACGTTACCAGCAATGAGGGCATCCCTGTAGATGCTGGCAGTTTATGGTTTATGGTAGATGGTGTCCTGGTATTGGATGATGAAGATCAACATCTTACCCATGATTTTACAACCGAGTTTGTAAAGGCCAACTGATCAACCTATTGGTTGATATGCAACTCACCGAATAAATTTACCTTTTGTAAACTTTTTTGTTTACTTATTGTAAAGTTTGATAGGTTTGTAGTATAGAGTCACGGCTATATCAAGACATTCTCTCATTTTTAGAAACCCCCTCTTTAGTATCGTGACTACTATCGAGGGGGATTTCTGTTTTAATACCTTATAGATATGAGTACATTAAGTTCATTTAAGAAAAAGCAAGTTCTAATTTCTAAGTACTATGACAAAATTAAAAAGCTCAAGCAAGAAAGAAATCAAATTAATGCTGAGTTAAAAATTGTTCAAGAAAGGTTTGAAGAATTAATTAACGCAAAAGCCGATTTCGATCAATTGGCTTTATTTGAAAATTTAGACGAATTTTTAACCGATTAAAGTTTTCTTAATGCGCATTTTTATTAAAAATAAGTGCGCATTAACAACTAAAAATGAACAATAAAATGATTGAAATCATCAAAAAAAAGATGTTGGACACGAAACTGGAACACCCTTTTTCCTCTTCAGATTTTTTTAAGTTTTTTAATTATTCTCATCATAGGGATTTTAAGAGATATCTGGACAATCCTAAATTTTATAAAAAAATTGTTTTTAATGATTATGGATTAGTTGTATCAAGAAGTGCTGAAACAGTTTTATTAAATCGTGAAATGTTTTTAATCGTCTGCGAGCATAGAAAAATTCATGATGATAAAATTATGTCATGGTATTACCAATACTGTAAGGATAAGATTAAAAAGTCAACTGAGCATTTTCCAAACCTAAAAAAAGGTGAGCCACATACGTTACGAATGTATAACAGGCCAGCTGGCATATATTATTCTCACAGTTTAAACACAATTAATCTTAGCGAAGCTATCCGTGTTGATCCTTATGACCTATATAAATTTTGCGCTGTTGAATTACAATGGCGGCATTGTGCGGTTAGGGCTGAAGTAGTCAACTCTGGCATGTATAAGGGCGGCCAAAACATACCTTACTTATCTTATGACAGTACTGATAGTGAGTATAGGCTTAGTTACATCAATCTATTACGTTTAATTTCAGAAGAGTATCCTTTAAACCATAGACAAAAGAAATTGCTTAAACATTACAAAAAATGTATTATAAGCCTTGTAGAAAAAGTAATTGCAATTGAGCATAAAAAGCGTTTTTATAAAGAAAAAGCGTCACACCTAAATAAGAAGGCAATACAACATTATGTAGATATCAAGGCTTTAAAAGCAACTTTGCGTGAAGGAGCTAAATTATTCCATCCAGATAAAAACCCTGAAGGTCTAGAGCTGTTTAAAGAATTCAACAAGCACTATATAAATAGGGACCTAGGCAGCATGAGGGCTATGGTTGTTCAATTTAAAAGGAGCGCTTAACTAAAACAAATAATATATCGTGGCAGATGTGTCCCGATATATTGAAAAAGTAGCTGAACGGACGCTAATTGGCGTCCATTCATGTAAAAAATTTACAATACGTAAACAATTTTTACTATATTTAGTCTCTGCCAAGATTAGTTATAGCAAGTATTTCTCATCAAACCAACCTCAAGGGGTTGGTTTTTTGTTGATTACAACCATGTCACGGTAACAGCCACCATCATACTATAAATTGCCATAAAATTACCACAATGGCAAAACGTGTTGTAGATGAAGAAATGAGATTTACCGTCGTCATTAATGGCGATGCGGGTAAAAAAGAACTCTACGATCTCGAAAAAAGAAACCGATCTCTTACTGCTTCAAATAAAGATTTACGTGCCGAACAAGCAAAACTTGTTGCTCAAGGCAAAAAAAACACTGTAGAGTATAAAAATCTTACTGCAGAAATCAAACAAAACAATACCGAGTTAAAGACCAATAAGTCTAGAATGAAGGTGCTCCAAGATCAAATTGGAGTTACGGGATTGACCATGCGTCAACTGCAACAAAGAGCATCGCAATTGAGATTGCAACTCAATAACATGGTACCAGGTTCTGCCCCATATAAACGTCTTGAAAATGATTTGAAGCAAGTTAATACCCAATTAACTAAGCTCCGCTTAAATGCTAGAGCTTCAGAGTCGGCAATGACTAAAGTGGCTAATGGCTTTAATAAATATGCTGCACTTGGTGCTTCTGTTATTGCTACCGGTACTGGTATTGTTTTGACGTTTCAGGAAATGATAGATTTTAACGGCAAATTATCAGATGCACAATCAGCCGTTCAAAAAACTACTGAACTCACTAAGGAAGAGACCCGGGAACTTACCAAAGAATTCGGACTCCTAAAAACTCGTACAGCACGTATTGAGCTTTTAAAATTAGCTGAAGAAGCTGGGCGTCTTGGCCAACGCGGTAAAAAGAATATACAAGAGTTCGTCGCTTCTGCCAACATGATTAAACTCGCTCTTGGTGATGATTTGAGCGATGAGCAAATTAGGGAAGTCGGTAAGATTGCAAAAATCTATAAGGTTGGTGAGCAGAACAACCTTAATTACGCTAAGAGTTTTGAAAGTGTTGGTTCTGCCATTAACGAGGTGTCAGCTTCTGGCGAGAACATGGCGCCATTTTTAGTGGATTTCTTAAAACGTACCGGTGGTATTAGTGATATTGCAAACATTACGGCTCAAGATATGATTGGGCTTGCGGCCGCTTTTGATGAAGTTGGGCAGAGTCAAGAAATTTCAGCCACTGCCATTAATAAGACCTTTGGTTCTATGGGCGAAAATGCCGAAAAGTTTGCAAATATTGCTGGCATCGGCGTTAAAGAATTTTCTCAGCTGCTCCGGGAAGATGCAAATGAAGCTCTGATTCTCTTTCTTGAAGGGCTAAATAAAGGAAATCCGTCTCTTGAGGAAATGGAAGAACGCCTTAAAGGCATAGAACTTGGCGGTACTCGTGGTAAACAAGCTTTAGCTGCTTTGGCTGCCGATATTGATAACGTACGTAAAAAACAGGAAATCGCCAATGATGCGCTTCTTAAAAACGAATCGCTCACCAAAGAAGCCATGCTTCGGGAAACAAACTTCGCCGCAATTCTTGAAAAAGTCAGCCGTAGGATTCGTGGTATTTTTGCTGATGAATCTGTCGTAAACGGTCTAACAGCATTTGTTACTTGGTTTGGTAAATTTATAGGCGCTGTTGAAGATGGTGATGGTACCGTTACTGTTTTCCGTAATAGGTTGGTGGCGCTCTTAAAGACCTTTCTTATTATTACTGCCGCCATTGTATCTTATAGAGTCGCGGTGCAATTGGCAGCGCTTTGGACGGGCAGACTAGACAAAACCTCTAAACTTTATATCGTTACTCAGCGCATCCAGATAGCTTCTACAAAAGTTCTTAGAACATTGTCGTTATTGATGTCTGCGGCCTACGCTTTAATGACTGGTAATATAGTTAGGGCCAGGGCAGCTTTAGCATTATTAAATGCGACGATGCTACTATCCCCTATTGGATTAATAGCAGCTGCAATAGCAGCTATCGGGGTGGCTTATTTGGTGTTCTCAGATTCGGCCGAAGAGGCAGCTTCAAGCCAGTCACTTCTTAATAAAGCCATTGCCGAATCTACCAAAAACACTGCTGCCGAAATTTCCCAAAAGAAAATCTGGTTAAAGATTGCCCAAGATGAAAATTCCACCCGTGCCGAAAAACAGTATGCTGTAGAGAAGTTAAATGAAACTGTTGCAGAATATAACAATCAATTAACCATTGAAACGGCCAATACTGCAGAAGCTACTAAAAAACTAAACGAGCATATTGAAGCTATTAAGCGCGCTTCTATGGCAACGGCACTTAAGGCGATGTTGGATAAGAAAAGTCAAGAACTGGTTGAAGCTCAAAACCAAACACTTGATGACAGCATAAAATGGTACGAAGCTGCCTGGGTTGCCATTAAAAATGGTGGTAATGCCGCTGGCTATGTTGCAGACGTTACAAAACAGGCTGTAAAAAATAAATATGAGTTAGTTGATGCTACTCAAGCTGAAATCGACAAACTCGCAGAGCTCTACGAACAACAATTAAGAACCAACGCCAATGCAGGTGGTGGCAATACTCCTGCAGGAACTCAAGAAGGTGATACTAAATATATAGATGGCGTAAAATACGTGTTTCAAAATGGCACTTGGAAAAAAGTAGCAGCTTTTAAACCGGTTGGGGATAAAGATGATAAAACAGAGTCTAAACGTTTGGAACAGCAAAAACGTGAAGCTGCAGCACTCCTAAAATTACAACGTGAAACCGAAGATGCCCGTATAGCATTAATTGAAGATAGCTTTGCTAGAGAGATGGCTCAAGCAGACGCTAATTTCAAGCGTAAAATGCAGGACTTGCAGACCCAGAGTGATGAAGTTTTGAACGCATACGATAAGGCTATTGATGCCGGAGATACAGATTTAGCTTCAGTATTGCTTAAGCAATACAATGAGCTTTACGACCAGATTGAAATGTTGGGTGATGAGCACCAATCTAATCAAAATAAAATCCTAGAAGCCGGAATACAAGACCGTATTGATTCACTTAAAAGTGAATTTGAGCGTGAGGAACAGGAGCGTCAAACTGCTCATAACAATGCCATAGCTGCCCTTGGTAATAATGAAGAAGCCAAAAAACGATTACAAGAGCAATTTGACAAAGAGACGTTAGAGCGTCAAAAGGCAAATCAGCAAGCGCTTATTGACGAGCTCAAAAATATTGTCGATATAGATAAGTTTGAAGGTTTCAGTCTAGATTTATTATCTGAAGAGCAGCTGCAAGCACTTAAGGACCGTCTAGCGACACTGGGCTTATCGCTTTCTGAAATAAACAAGTTGTTGAGCGCCATGCAAAAAGGCGACCAATCAGGTATCGATGAGCTTGCCGGATTAGGTATTGACGGTGGTAGTAAGGTCGATATTCTTGGAATGAACGACGAGCAATGGAATCAGCTCTTCTCGCGCACCGAAACCCTTGCCGGACTCATCGGTAAGGTTGGTAAGATCGCTCAAGCTACAGCTCAGGCCTATTCTATTTATGATCAGTTTGTAACCCAAGGCGAAAACAAAAAACTACAAGCTTTTGAGAACGCTTCTAGAACTGAGATTCAAAAGCAGGGTAGGTTACTGGATAGTAAATTGATTTCAAGAAAACAGCATAATGATGCTGTTGAAAATGCGGAAAAGAAACTCGCAAAACAAAAGGCCGAAATTGAATACAAGCAAGCCAAAAGAGAAAAAGCAATGAATATTGCTACTATTTTAGGTAATCAAGCTGTTGCCATTTCTAAAGCTCTAGCTCAAGGTGGTTTTGTTTTGGGTATTCCATGGGCAGGTATTGTTGCGGCATTTGCCGGACTTCAATTAGCTGCAGCTATAGCCGCTCCCCTACCCGCCAAAGGTTTTGAAAAAGGCTATTACGGTAACACTATGCAAGTGCGCCGTGAACAAGACGGTAAATTGTTTAACGCAGGTTTTGGCGGCCAGTCTAGATCTGGAGTGGTAGATAAGCCAACCGTGTTTTTAGCTGGAGAGGGTGGTAAAAATTTCCCAGAGCTTATTATTAATGGTCCAGATCTTAAGCAGCTTAATCCAGATCTTAAAAACTCATTGTATAGAGAGCTTGGCCGTGTCCCAGGTTTTGAAAAGGGGTATTACCCAAAACCATCAAATGAAGATGTGACCGACTCTTACAGTTCTGAAGAACGTAAAATGCTGATCATAGCTTTAAACAGAAATTCTGAAGTACTTGAAAGAATTGAGTCTAACGGCTTAACTGCAGTGATGAGCAAAGACATGACCAACATCAAAAAATTTAGAGACGAGATGCAAAGGCTCGAAAAAATAGAACGCAAATCAACAATAATTTCTTAAAATATGGCTTTCGATAATTTTACCAAACAACAGCTCTTTGTTAACCAGGATTATAATGTCATCCTGAATCAAATTTATGACATCCTTATCAATGAGTTTACTGCAGCAACACTTAATGCCGCCTTTTGTATTTCGGGATCTTTAGCAAAAGAAATCCAAGGATCTACAGCCAAAGAAATTACGGTAATACCATTTGTAACCATTAATGCTGCAATCTTTAAATATTTTGGCAGGCCATTGGCCAAAGCTTTGGGTACCACAGCAATTTTATATAAAGATCGAGTGCAAATGACTTATAGAAATGTGGCGCTTGAGTGTTGGTTAGAGACAGCAATAGGCACCATTAATAACGAATCAGGAATATATGTGCAGGATCCTGCAGATGTGCCTGCAAAAATCAATTAAATATGCCGTTTGAAATTATACTAAGTGATGATCAGGGATTTTCTGCAGATGATAATGCTTTGGCAAATTCTCAAGGCTGGCTTTTTGAGAATACCCCAGGTAACATTTACCATTTAAATGGTGATGCTGTTCCTGCAAATATTGATGTAAATGTAAAGATCAAAGACATGTTCCAAGAGTTGGGAGATGCTTATGATCAATATTTTGTAAAGGCTGAATTAGAATCGTTTTTTAATCCTACTATTGCTGCTTCAGGACCTGTATTCGATGCTGTTGGAGATGGTTATGAGCTCACTCAAGATGTTAACGGGATTTCAGACAATTTAGATATCGTAACCACTATTGAGTTTATTAATTTTTCAGTCAATGTAGACACTACGAGATACACTCTGGTTAAATATTCTGTTTACGGCAAAAATGGTGCAGCACCTGCAGAATTTATAGAGAGCAAAAGCTTCGGAGTATTTATTGAATTTATTGCAAGCGCTTCAATTAAGGCAGTCCCTTCAGCTTTATTTTTTGAGCACGTTTTGGGTGGTGATATTGCTCCAGCTAAAAATGTGCAAGTTTTGGTCAATGGTCTTTTTGTTATAGTAGTGCCTAATGATGACTTTGTGATCACCAATATGGGTACGGGCACGCTTAATGAAGCGGGCAACAGGGTCTATACAGCTATTGGATCTCGCACTATTACCATTGCTCCTGCTGCAAGCATTAACGATTTAGATCCTGGTGTGCACATATCGAATTTATCCTTTAATTCAAGTGATGACAATGATAGCTTTACGATTAGAAGAGTTGTATATGCAGATGACAGCATTACCATACTTCCTGAGGTCCTGGAATTCTCGGCAGTAAAAAACGTTATTGAGGCAGATGCACAGACCTTAAGCATTCAGGGCCCGGGTACGGGAACAATAACATTACCTGCGTGGCTCACAACAGCGCCTATAATAGATTTTATAGACGAAACCTCTCTGGCTAGTATTTTACCCATCCCCTCTTCTAACTTTACGCCTGGCATCTATTATGGAGTTATAGTTGTTGACGTTGACGGGGTTGAGTACAGTGTTAATGTCATCCATACGGTAATTGAGAATTTAAGCACTGGCTTCGATACGGATTCTTTAAATTTCACCGATGATTATGATAAGATATCAGATTTCTACGCGAATCAAGATTTCCGTTTAAAGCTTGATCTTGCTTTGGCGGTGTACAGATATGGCAATAATAATCCAACAGTTACAACACTTAATATTAAGCTGGGATTTTTCAATCTGCAGTCCTCTTATTTTGTGGGCAAAACTTGCCGAAATGTAATGCCGGAACTCAAGGATCTAACCGCAATCAATTTATCCAACTTTACAAATGGTGGTTTTCCTAATGATGGTTTTTTCTTCCGTAGTTATTATCTCCCTGCAGAGATTGAATTGAATGCCCTTTTTGAGCATAAATTCAATATTGAAGACAATATTGAGATCGCGTTCACCAACGTAAGATTCATTAAGGGCCGTAAGCCTAAAAAAGTATTTCCAAACACGGCTATTTTAAATTACTATGGCGAGCCATTGCGGGTAACTGCTCAAAGTGTGGTGCTATTCAACTATTACAAAGAAGTTGGGCATGAGATCCGGATCTATAAAAATGGCATTTTAGAAACGTCGATTACCAGGGGAGTGTCTCAAGAAAGAATTTTTGCTTTAAAGTACAGCATGATCAACCATGCCCCTGGAGATATTATTGATATCAGGCTTTATAAAAATATAACGACAATTGTTGATGACGTTTGGTATGAAAATACAGAAAACTATCTCTCTCAGCGTTACATAGTATTACCTGAAGGAAAAGAATCTTATCATATAGCCTGGGAGAATGAGTACGGTGTATTAGAGTGCTTGGAGTTTACGGGTAGCTTGACTTTTGGTCTAGAATTTGAAAATAATACGGTGCTTAATTATTCGCGTTTTTTAGAAAAACTCCGGAAGATTGACTCACGAAAAAATCAAAGCTTTAAGGCGAATACAGGATTCATTTTATCGGTCAATACAAAGCGTATAGAAAGCCTAATTGAAGCCAAGCGTGCTTGGATCATGAGTAAAGAGAACAAAGCGCCAATTGAATTGATACCCATGAGCAAGTCACTTTCCGGAAAGGATAGTGATCGTGATCTCTATGAATATGAAATTGAATTTGAAGTAAACCCAAACAATGATTACGAAAGTTATACATAGCACCTTTGAGCTTGAATTGTCTAACGACGAAATCACGCATGTAGAAGAAAACAATTGGCTCAACGATAAGGTACAGGCAAAATACACCTACCCTATTGAGAAAGATTTGACCCCTGAACAGATCGTCGCCTTTAAAAACATCACCGATTACAATTTAGAATCTTACGACTCTTTATTTGAGGTCGATTTCTACACTATGGGAGAGCGTCACGATGCCGTTCTGGAGATCGAGCGCATGATTGGTAAGCGTGCCTATTTTCAAATCAGTTATGGCCTTGAGGAGTTTCCGAATTTTTCAAAGAAGTTGTCAGAGCTCCCTTTGGAGATCGTTAATTTAGGATTGTCGATTTTTGAATATGCTGAATCAATTATTACTCAAACATGGCCAGCTGTTAATTTTAATTTTCCTCAGGTTATAACGGATAAGTTCGATACAGAAACCGATCAATGGGCGTATTTTGAAGGACTGGTAAACAAATACGTCGGCTCAAGCTTTCTTATAAACGAATATGATGCTGAAAACGATATACAGATCAACAGAAATATTATTCAACCACTCCCCTATCTTCTGCATGTCTTAACCAAGGGGTTTGAAGACGCTGGATATACACTTGAAGGGGAAATATTGAATGATCCCGAGCTTAAAATGGCTACAATTTATACGTTATCAGAATTCTATACGAATTTTAGTGAGGTCTCAGAAATTTACAATATCAATACCGATGATTATTATGAGTTGGTAGGTAGTCGCGGTAGTTATTCATTAGATATAGTTTTACCTTCTCCAGGTCGTTATAAGATTGCAGGAAACGTAATTGTGAGGGCTAACTCTAATGCTCAAGTGTATTCTGGCTCAGTGAACATGTCTTATAATGGAAATCCATTTTGGTGGGCAAATATTAATTCTGCTAATAATGGATATCAGGAAAGTTTCCACTCATTAGATGTTAATTTTGATTATACGGGAGTTGAGGGCCCGTTGAATATTTTTAGCGTTCAGCTCAATTATGGCATTACAAATGGAGATATTATAGACGATGCGATGATTTGTGATTTAACATTGACGAGATTGACACAATTAGATAGTGAAGGCAATACTTTACCTTCTTTGGTTATACCGGATGTCATTGATCTCACCAAATGTGTTCCTGACATTAATTTTGGCGATTTGGTTAACGCCATAGCTAAAATGAAAAATTACGGGATCAACATCGATGGTCTCGTGGTCACTATGAGCAAAAAAAGAGCTCTTATAGATAGTAATGATGAAGCTTTTTATTTGGTTCCTTTTGAGGTGCAATATCCTGAGCGCAATTTTAACCAGGGAAAAAGTTTTACGTTTGGTTTTTTTGAGATAGACTCAGATGAATATGAGTTCCCTTCTCTATTGATCAACAATGATGGCTTTACATCATCTCCTTACACGAAACCTGAAGACGCCGAGGAAATTATAATAAATGCATTACCGTTACCCAGAAAGCAGAAAGGATCAGTGCTTACGGCTCATGGTTTTCTTGATGATAATTCAAAAACTCAATTAGTTTTGTATTCAGGATTATTAGGCGGTGTAAATCTCGCGCGTAACCCAGAGCCCTTATCTATATTGAACCTTTACCTAAACCATCATCAAGATTGGTTTGATTTTCTTCTCAAGAGTATTCGGTTTGTATGGAGCTTCAGCGCGTTTCACGAAGAAATGCTGAAGCTAAAGATCAAATCTATTGTGTATGCTTATGGCCAGTTTCATATCATCCGAAGACTTACCAGAAAACAGATAAGTGACGAAACAATATCTGCAGAGATTGAAACCGAAAGTTTGATTTAATCATCAAACATTTGGTCCATGAGATCTGCTTCAGAATTTCGTTCCAATTCTGCAAGGTGAACGTAACCCATTGTTTCCTTAATGTCTCCATGGTTTAGTAGTCCTTTCAATTTCATCACGTTCCCTCCTAGTAAAATGTAATTGGTACCAAAACTATGTCGACTCGTATGAAAATCCACAGGTTTAAAAATCGATATCTTTTTGCAAATGGCCTTCACCAATCTTCTGGTATGTTCTGGGGTGTATCGGTCAATGAACAGCTGCTTGTTATGATCTATGATGCGCATGGCCTTTTTATTGAGTTTGACCGACTGTGCCTTTTTGGTCTTAATGTGCGTAAACGTAAAAGCTCCAGTTAATAGAGACTCACGTTTTTGTTGCATCAAATCAGAGAATCGAAGTCCGGTGAAGCATCCCATTAAAAAATAACCAAGCGCTAGTTTTTCATTAGCGTTAATGAAATCACTGAAATAAAATTTATAGAGTTTTTCAATTTCATTGATGTTCAGGTATTTTTTATCTCCCGCCGTAGATCCGGTCTTAATGTCCTTTAAATTGACTTTTAACTTCACTCCTGCAGACACAGCGAAACCGATATAAAGCTTGATCACTTTCATATTGGCGTTCCTGGTGGTTCTTTTGTTGCCCAATCTCCCTAAGTAGTTTCTGAATTTGGTAAACCACATTTGATCAATTTGGTAAAACAATACTTCCGATTGAAAGTTCTTGAGCTTGTTTAGAACCGCCAACTCCTTACGGTGTGTTGAGTCTTCAATCGTATTTCTACGATCCTCCAACATGTGCTCAAAGAAGCTCACAAAATTAGCCCTGGGCAAGTTATTAGTGAATTCCTCGATAAAGGCATGCATCGTAAGATCTTGATAAGAGAGCTTATAAAAGGTTTTGATTTTGGTAATCTTAGACTTGACATTGGCCACGAGTAGATTTTGAAGTTCTGTATGTTCTTCAGGACCTTTTAAAATTTCTCGTTCCTTAATCCAGTATTTTGGGTCAACGTAGATATCCAACGGTATGCGTTGGCGCTCTCCTGCAGATGATACGTGAAGATAAAGGAGGCTTTCGCCGTCCTTATTAACGTAGTTTCTCCTTTTGATTTTGATAGTCATTGGCACAAAGAATTTCTTTGTGTCAATTCTTGTGTCAAATTCCAGAATTTTCAGTCTCATGTCGTTAAAGTGTTAAAATAGTTAAAGAACCCTTTGCTTTAAAGGGCTCTTAAACTTCACTTTAAACGTAACTAATGGTTTGAATAGATAAAATCTATTCGATTGTGACCGCGAAGGGATTCAAACCCCCAACCCTCAGAGCCGAAATCTGATGCGCTATTCAGTTGCGCCACGCGGCCAATATATTATTAAATTCTTTCTTTTAACTTCTAAGTATGTCCTTTGTATAATCTTCAGTCTTTCATACTTTTCAATACATAAACATAAAAATCACACCTAGTCTTTTGCGCCCAGCATACTGGCATACTGGCATTCAGTTGCGCGACGGGGCGATTACACTGTTTATTTTGCCAATTTTGCTCTAACAATGTTAGAAATGGTCTTGCCATCAGCCTTTCCTGCTAACTCTTGACTCACTAACCCCATAACTTTACCCATGTCTTTCATGCCCTCTGCTCCAACCTTAGAAATGGTTGCTTCAACCACCTCCTCAATTTCAGATTCGGTCAACTGTACTGGTAAAAACTGACTAATAACTTCTGCTTGTGCTAATTCTGGCTCAGCCAAATCACTTCGGTTTTGCTCATTATAAATTGCAGCACTATCCTTACGTTGCTTTACTAACTTAGATAAAATCTTGATCTCTTCTTCCTCACTCATTTCATCTGAAGCACCACCGCCTGTTTGAGCCAGTAGCAATTCAGACTTAATTGCTCGTAAAGCAGCCAAAGCTGTTTGGTCTTTCTCCTTCATAGCTGCTTTCATAGCAGTCATCACATCTTGTTGTAAAGCCATTTGTGTTTTCAATTTTGAACTGCGAAGATAGTAAAATTTGTAAGTTCTATGAGCGGTGTTGCCTTCCTATTTCAATAAAAAAACCCAGAATATTGAGGGAAACATTCTGGGTTATTGGATTAATATATTAACTAATTACAACTGAACCTAATCTACATTATCGTGTAAAAACGAATTATTGCTTCGTAATTGAATATCATCATTATCATCAGTACCTACAGAGGTTCTTGATGCTGTTGTTTCTGAAGATGGCTGAGAATCCTCAAGATTCACCCCTTGTCTTCTATAAGCCGGCTCCTTTTCAATTTCGTCAATTTTTGCCTGATTAAACTTATAATTAAAATCTTTCATCTTACGGCGTCTTTCATCGGCTCTAGATTTCAATAATTCTGAAATCGGACTTGTCATCGGATCAATCTCATCAGAATTTTGATCATTTTCCTTTTCAGGTTGAAGTGTTTTCTTCTCAAACACAATATCTTCTTCTACCTTTGGTTTTGCTTTAGACTTTGTCTCATTAGATGCAGATTCATTAGACATAAAGTCGTCAAGAGCATATCGCTTTTCGCCTTGATCATTAGCTTCAACTACAGGAACAATCTCAATGTGATCATTCACTTCAATACTATTTACATCCTCTTCTAGATCGAAAAAAGTCTTTAAATTCGATTGTGACGAAGTTTCTTCTTCATCTTCTGATATCTTAGATTTTGGTAAAGGTAAATCAAAGGTTAAGGTGGTTTGCTCTTCTTCAAAATCGTCAATCCTGATATCAAGCTCTTCTTTTTTAACGGAAGTAATCACAAAATCTTCTTCTATGTATTTATGATCTAGAACTTCGTCGTATACCACATTCAAATTTCTGATCAAATCATTAGTAGTGATCAAGTCGGTCTCATTTCTAGGACTTCTAGAAGGCACCTCTTCTTGATCCTCCTCTTCCATGAGCGTATGCACGACAACTTCCGGAGCTTTTGGCGCTTCCACTTTAGGTTGAGCTACTTGATGGTCTGATTCAGACTCCTTCTTTTTTCTATCAAAATTATTTTGCTGTTCATCTCCCAACGCATGAATCACGCGTTTGGCCTCAGTGTTTGAAATTTCGTTTTGTTGATCGATATCAAAACCCGTAGCAATAATGGTTACAGAAATAGATTCTTGTAAAGATTCATCTTCGCCAACACCCATAATGATATTAGCCCCATGCCCAGCTTCATTTTGAATGTGATCGTTAATCTCTCCTATTTCATCAATGGTAATCTCTTGAGATCCAGAAACAATAAGTAACAGTACATTTTTAGCACCGGTAATTTTATTATCATTGAGCAACGGAGAATCCAAAGCTTTCATAATGGCTTCTTGTGCTCTGGCTTTTCCAGATGCTGTTGAAGATCCCATGATAGCTGTACCACTATTACTTAAGACTGTTTTTGCATCACGTAAATCGATGTTTTGAGTGTAGTGATGTGTAATGACTTCTGCTATACCGCGAGAAGCTGTTGCTAAAACTTCATCTGCTTTAGAGAAACCAGCCTTGAAGCCAAGATTTCCATACACTTCTCGAAGTTTATTGTTGTTAATCACCACAAGAGAGTCTACATGACTTCTTAAGGTTTCTATACCTTTTTGAGCTTGTTCATTTCTAGTTTTACCTTCAAACTGAAATGGCATGGTGACGATACCCACAGTCAAGATATTCAACTCTTTAGAAAGTTTTGCAATTACAGGAGCTGCTCCAGTACCAGTACCACCACCCATACCAGCGGTTATAAATACCATTTTGGTATTGGTATCTAGCATACGTCTTAGGTCTTCTATACTTTCAACAGCAGCTTGTTCACCGACTTCAGGATTAGCTCCTGCCCCAAGCCCTTCGGTGAGGTTCACCCCCAATTGAATCTTGTTGGGTACACCGCTATTTTGAAGCGCTTGTGAATCTGTATTACAAATTACAAAATCAACACCCTTAATGCCTTGTAAAAACATGTGGTTGATGGCGTTGCTACCGCCTCCGCCAACACCAATGACTTTAATGACGTTGCTCTGATTTTTCGGTAGGTCGAATGCAATGTTTCCTATTTCATTGTTACTCATAATATCGTATTTGCTGGGTTCTCTATTCTTAAATTCTTTATATCTAATTTTTGTGTTTCGATAGTTTGACTTCGAAACTATTCCGCATTATCCAAAAAATCCTTGACGCGCTCCGTGAGCTTATCTAAAAAGGACTTTCGTTCTTTTTTCTGCGGTTCAATAACATCCTCTTCTATTTCTAAAGGGACTTCCTCTTCTATTGCTTCTGGCGTTTCTTCCGCTTCTGCTTCAATTTCTTTCTCAATGCGCTTGCGCTCTTGACGTTTTAAACCGTCCATCACCAAACCAACGGCCGTAGCATATAATGGGCTAGCAATTTCATCATCACTATCTCCAGCTAAATGCTCGTTAGGATAACCAATTCTGGTATCCATACCAGTGATATATTCTACCAACTGCTTGAGATGTTTTAGTTGGCTACCTCCTCCCGTAAGCACAATACCTGCTATGAGTTTCTTTTTTTGCTCCTCATGCCCGTAGTTCTTGATTTCTACATAAACTTGTTCTATAATCTCCACGACTCTAGCATGAATAATCTTAGAAAGGTTTTTTAGGGTAATCTCCTTAGGTTCTCGCCCACGCAGTCCTGGAATAGATACAATCTCATTATCCTTATTTTCACCAGGCCATGCCGAACCAAACTTAATTTTCAACAACTCCGCTTGTTTCTCTATAATAGAGCAACCTTCCTTGATATCTTCTGTAACCACATTACCTCCAAATGGAATCACCGCCGTGTGGCGAATGATACCATCTTTAAATACGGCTAAATCTGTAGTACCACCACCAATATCGATCAATGCGACACCGGCTTCTTTTTCTTCCTGGCTCAATACCGAATTTGCCGAAGCCAACGGCTCTAGAGTAATGCCCTCAAGCTCTAAACCAGAACTTTTAACGCAACGTCCAATATTTCTAATAGAGGACACTTGACCTACTACCACGTGAAAATTAGCTTCCAATCGTCCGCCGTACATTCCAATAGGCTCTTTAATTTCAGCCTGACCATCAATCTTATATTCCTGCGGAAGCACGTGAATGATTTCCTCTCCAGGCAACATCACTAGTTTATGAACTTGATTGATCAATCGGTCAATATCATCTTCATCTATAACGACTTCGGAATTGGCACGGGTAATGTAATCGCTATGTTGTAGGCTGCGAATGTGCTGCCCTGCGATACCAACGGTAACATCCTCAATCTTTAATCCCGCTTCGGCTTCAGCTTCTTGAACCGCTTGCTGAATGGATTGAATGGTTTGTGTGATATTATTTACCACGCCGCGATGTACACCTAGGCTTTTGGATTTTCCGATACCTAAAATTTCGGCCTTACCATAGTCGTTCTTTCTACCTATCATAGCCACAATCTTTGTGGTCCCGATATCTAATCCAACTGAAATTTTATTATTCTCCATTGTTTACTTTTTGCTGCAAATCACTTGCTGATCAAATTTGAGGTTCACCAGCTGATAATCGTCCAACAGATTATCTTTTTTAGCTTTTACGTAAAACGCTTTCAAATTATTTATCTTTTTATCTAACAGTTCTAAATTTCCCAAATGAATGGTGAACTCTTGGTTTCTAAACTTAAGGTCAATTGTTTTATCATTGTTTTGATGAATTTCGACAACATGAACCAACAGAAAATCATCTTCTTGAACTTTTTTAGCTACTTGATAGATATTTTGTAAATTATTTTTATCTACCGCGCCGGTGACCAAAGGGACACGAGCGGTATAGTTGTGCGACAAAGGCATAAAATGACCTTCATCATCAATGTAGTAGGAAGCACTAGTACGAACACGAGCAATTGGCTTTCGCTGCTCTATTTCAGCAGTAATCAAACCATTAACGCTCATGAACACTTGTGCGTTTTTTATCATTTGGTTGGACTTTAGGGCAGTTTCCAACTCGTTCAAATCTATAATTTCTTTAGGCTTATTCGTAACAGTGCCTTCATTTACTATTAACAATTTACTAACAGTCTCATGGGTAACGAAGAGGTTATCATCCCCAATAAATTTGATTTCTGGCGTAGGTAGTTTGCGCTTGGCGTTTCTTTCCGAAGAAAAAGCACACAAGAACACCACCAATGCTAGTAACCCAAAGATCTTTATGTAGTTATAATTAACTCGCAACGCTTAATGCTTTTTTTATATGTTTAACTTCTTCTCCAATATCTCCAGCTCCTAAGGTTAAAATTACAGTGGCCTGAGACTCTTGTATGGTTTTGATGATTTGCTCTTTACTTATTAATCGTTTATTCTCGTTTTCTATTTTATCCCATAGCCATTTTGAGTTGATGCCTTCTATAGGCAACTCACGAGCTGGATAAATTTCTAGAAGGGCTACTTCATCAAACTTGGACAAGCTTTTTGCAAAATCTTCTCCAAAATCTTTTGTTCGGCTAAAAAGATGTGGCTGAAATACAACCAATACTTTTTGTCCTGGATACATCTCACGCACCGCTTGATGCACGGCGTTAATTTCTTCTGGATGATGCGCATAATCATCGATATAGACCAAATTTGATGTTCTAATTTGGTAGGTAAATCTGCGTTTAACCCCTTTGTAAGACGCTAATGCTTTGGCGAGCTGCTGGTGAGGGATACCATATTCTACAGACATCGCCAAGGCTATTAATGCATTCGACAAGTTATGTCTACCAGGTAGGTTAAATCTGAATCTTTCGAGGAGTCCTTTAGGTGTTTGTACGTCAAACTCATAACTCCCGTTTATTATTTTTATATGTTTTACTGAATAATCTGAATCGTCTTCAATGCCATAGGTAATGCCTTCAATAGGCAATCCGTTCTTTACAAAAAGCTTGCCATTGGGCTTGACTCTCTCTGAAAATTCTTTAAATGATTTTATCAACTCTGAGGCGTCACCATAAATATCTAAATGATCAGCATCCATAGACGTAATACAGGCAAAATCTGGCGAGAGCGTCAAAAATGACCGATCAAACTCATCTGCCTCCACCACCGTTACTTTTGTTCCGTTTAGAATAAGGTTAGAGTTGTAGTTTTCACTAATGCCACCCAAAAAAGCAGTGACCTCAACACCACACTCATTGAGTAGATGCCCTAAAATGCTGGTCGTTGTTGTTTTTCCGTGGGTTCCTGCTACAGCGAGACAAAAGGTTTGTTTTGTGATTTCGCCTAAAACAGCAGAGCGTTTCATGAGCTGAAACCCATTTGCTTTAAAATAATTAAACTCGCTGTGATCTTTAGGTATTGCAGGAGTATAAATTACCAGGGTTTGCTCTTTATTTAAAAACTTGGCTTCAATTTTTGAAATATCATCTTCAAAGTGTGTGTCAATCCCAAGGTCTTTTAATGCTTCGGTAATTTCGGTCTTGGTTTTATCATAACCCGCTACCTGCATTCCCTTTGCTGCAAAATACCGCGCCAAGGCCGACATACCAATCCCTCCAATACCAATAAAATAAAGGTTTTGAATGTTTTTTCCGAAGAAAAAATCAGCTGAATCTAAGTCTATATGTCGGTTGTCTTTACTCATTTAACGCTTCTATTCTTTTTCCGCTTTATTCGTTTTTAGCAGTTTTTCAACTTCGTTCGCAATATCTGTTGTTGCATTTACTAATGCTAACGCTTTTATATTAATTGATAACTCTTCTCGTTTTTTAGGAGAAGATATCAGTTCTGAAAAATGCTTTTCAAATTCAGAATTCAAATCACTTTCCTTTATAAGAACCGCTGCCTTTTTATTGGCAATGGCCATAGCATTTTTTGTTTGATGGTCTTCTGCCACATTTGGCGATGGGATAAAAATAACCGGCTTGCCCACAACACACAACTCTGAAACAGAACTTGCTCCCGCTCTTGAGATGATGATATCTGCTGCAGAATAAGCCATATCCATAGTGTTCAAAAACGGATGTACCTGCACATGACCCAAATCACTATACTGCTTGTAATCTTGATAATACAGCTTCCCACATTGCCAAATGAGTTGCACATTCTGGTTTTCAAAAAACTCAAGCTTTGAGGCAATAAGCTCATTGATACGTCTCGCACCTAAACTACCACCAAGCACCAATACCACTAATTTGCTGTGTTTTAAAGTAAAGGCATCTTTAGCTTCAATAGATTTATGGTCTAAATCCAACAAGTCTTTACGAATAGGATTTCCTGTGAGTACAATTTTGTGCTTCGGAAAAAAGCGCTCTAGGCCTTCATAGGCCACACAAATGGTATTTACCCTTTTACCCAGCAGTTTATTAGTAATGCCCGGCAACGAATTTTGTTCTTGTATTAGTGTTGGTACTTTTTTAGAGGCCGCCATATTTAATAGAGGACCGCTAGCAAATCCACCTGTGCCGATAGCAATATCGGGCTTAAAGGTCTTAACGATATTTCTGGAGCGCATTAAACTGAGCATAAGTTTTAAAGGAAACGCTAAATTCTTTAACGTTAATTTTCTTTGAATACCAGAGATCCAAAGCCCTTCAATCTTATAGCCAGCTTGTGGCACTTTTTCCATTTCCATACGGTCTTTCGCTCCCACAAACAAAAATTCGGCATTTGGGAACCTCGATTTCAACTCATCTGCAATAGCTATCGCAGGATAGATATGACCTCCTGTCCCGCCTCCTGAGAGGATGATTTTATATGCTTTAGATGGGTTCTTTGTTTTCAATAATTTTTTATTTTAATCGTAAATACTATATCGTACATCGCCAACACTATATCGCTTCACTCAAAATGGATAGCGGATTATCTTCAGCATCTTCCTGTTCTTTAATTTCTTCTCGTTTTGCACTTACGCTCAACACAATACCTATGGCTAAGCAAGTCATCCAAATAGAGGTTCCCCCACTACTTATGAGCGGAAGCGTTTGGCCAGTTACGGGAAACAACTCAACCGCAACCGCCATATTGATCAGTGCCTGAAATACAATTGGTAAACCAACGCCTAAAACCAATAACTTACCAAAAACCGTATCCGACTTTTGAGACACAATTACAATCCTGAATAGCAACCAAGAGTACATGGTCAATAAGACCAATCCTCCCACCAAACCATATTCTTCAATAATAATGGCGAAAATAAAATCTGATGAAGATTGTGGTAAAAAATTCTTTTGTCTGCTTTTGCCAGGTCCTTTTCCGAACACCTCTCCTGTTGCAATGGCAATCTTTGCTTTTTCTATTTGATAATCTGCTTCTGTATCTTCTCCGTTTGAAAAATTTTCAATCCGGCTCATCCAGGTATCAATTCTATTGGGCATGGCTTCTGGAAAAGCTTTAGCTACCAAAACAAATAACGCCAGAGACAAAATGCCCGTACCAATAATTACCGATAAGAACTTTAAAGGATAACCTCCAATAAACGACAACATCATGATCATAACAAACATGATTGCTGCGGTAGAAAAGTTGGCAGGTAAAATCAAAATCAACGTAAAAAACACAGGGATCCAGAGCGGCAAAATAGTCTCCTTAAATGTCACTTCCCGATCCTGAATTTTAGACAGGTAACGCGCCACGTACACCATAAGCACAACTGCTGCAAGGGTAGAGGTTTGAAAAGACATCCCGACAAAAGGAATTTGAATCCATCTGCTCGCGTTTGCCCCATCAATAGTAGTGCCCTGTAACATGGTAACCACTAGCAGCACCAAAACCACAGGAATCATGATCATAGACAACCCCCTGAAATAACGGTATGGCACTTTATGTACGCCGTAAATAATTGCAAAGCCCAAAAACAAGTGCATAAAGTGCTTTACAAAAAACGTGAACGTACTACCAGATCCACCCACATAAGCCAAATTGCTTGCCGCGCTATATACTGGTAGAAATGAAAAGAGTGCCAGCAAGGCCACAATAGCCCAGATGAGTCGATCTCCTTTTATGTTCTTTAGTAGTTGCATGTGTCCTCTAGCGATTTAGTTGCTAAGCGATTTATAAATTTCTTACGGCGTCTTTAAACTGGCGACCGCGATCTTCGTAATTTTCAAACAAATCAAAACTGGCGCAGGCTGGAGACAATAATACACTATCGCCTGATTCTGCAATTTTATAAGCAATTTTCACTGCCTCGCTCATATATTGCGTTTCTACAATAACATCTACCATGTTTCCGAAGTTTTCAAACAACTTAGCATTATCTACGCCCAAACAGATGATGGCCTTTACTTTTTCGTTCACAAACTGAAACAACTCTCTATAGTTATTCCCTTTATCTTGACCTCCCACAATCCAAACGGTAGGGGTTTCCATACTTTCTAAAGCATAATACGTTGCGTTAACGTTTGTGGCTTTAGAATCGTTGATGTATTGTACTTTATTGATTTTTAGCACATGCTCTAGACGATGCTCGACACCTTGAAAATTCTCAAGACTCTCACGAATGGTCTGCTTTCTAATCTTTAGTAAATGCGCCACCGTTGATGCCGCCATGGCGTTCTTGATGTTGTGTTTTCCCTCTAGTGCTAAATTTGGTGTTGGCATAATAATTTCGTTGTTATCTATAGTTATTTTTATAATCTCTTTTTCTAAGTATGCGCCATTTTCAACCTTTTTTGTTAAGGAAAATGGCAGTAATCTTGATTTTACGGGATGTGTTTCCATCCAGGATGCAATAACCTCATCATCTGTATCATAGATGAAATAATCATCTTCGGTTTGATTCTCAGCAATTCTAAATTTAGAAGCGATATAATTCTCAAATTGATAATCGTACCGATCTAAATGGTCTGGTGTAATATTGAGCAACACAGCAATATGTGGTTTGAAATCTACAATATCATCCAACTGAAAACTGCTGATCTCCAACACATAGTTGGGGTAATCTTTTTCCAGTATTTGTTTTGCAAAACTGTCACCAATATTTCCTGCCAATCCCACTTCTAGCTCTTGCTTTAAAATGTGATGGGTTAATGCTGAAGTCGTTGTTTTACCATTACTCCCAGTGATTCCCACCAAAACGGCATTTGTATATCTTGAGGCCAATTCTATTTCAGAAATGATCTCAACACCTTGAGCTTTTAATTTTTGAATCAATGCTGCCTTATCTGGTATACCTGGACTCTTCATGACCAGATCTGCATTTAAAATCTTTTCTTCGGAATGCATTTCACTTTCAAATGCAATTCCATGATGTTTAAGAACGTTGCTGTACTTTTCTTTTATAATCCCTTTATCTGAGACAAAAACCTCAAAGCCTTTAGCTACTGCTAGCAATGCTGCTCCCACACCACTTTCGCCACCTCCTAATACCACTAACCGTTTCATCTATCTTAATTTTAAGGTGACGATAGAGAGTATTGCCAGAAAAATTCCAACAATCCAAAATCGGGTTACAATTTTGCTTTCGTGATATCCAGATTTCTGGTAATGGTGGTGCAACGGCGACATCTTAAAAATGCGACGTCCTTCACCAAATTTATTTCGTGTGTATTTAAACCAACTTACCTGCATAATGACCGATAGGGATTCTGCAAAGAAGATTCCGCAAAGCACAGGAATAAGCAACTCTTTTCTAACCGCAATGGCTATAACGGCAATGATCCCTCCAATGGTCAAACTTCCCGTATCTCCCATAAACACTTGGGCGGGATAGGTGTTATACCACAGAAAACCGATGAGCGCTCCTACAAATGCCGCAATAAAGACCACGAGCTCCCCTAACCTGGGGATAAACATGACATTCAAATAATCTGAAAAGAAAATATTACCCGAAACAAAGGCAAAAATCGCCAATGCAAATACAATAATGGCCGAGCTTCCTGCAGCCAAACCATCAATACCATCCGTAAGATTAGCTCCATTAGAGACTGCCGTGATGATAAAGATCACAATAGGAATAAAAATCAACCAGGCGTATTTTTTATAATCGTCACCCAACCAACTTACCAACGTGGCATAGTCAAACTCATTATCCTTAACAAAAGGAATGGTTGTTTTAAGCGAGCGACTTTCTTCCGCAGAAAACTCTGCAGGCGCATTTTGAGAAACCACCTGATTTGAAAATTCTGGATTTACAATCTCTTGCTTTACTGTAACACCGGGATGAAAATACATTACTGCACCAACAAAAATCCCGAGGCCTACTTGGCCAAGCACTTTAAACTTACCACTAAGACCTTCTTTATCTTTTTTAAATACCTTGATGTAATCATCTACAAAACCAATAAGCCCCATCCAAATCGTGGTGACAATGAGCATGATTACATAAATATTATCTAATCTAGAAAGCAAGAGCACTGGTAAAAGCGTAGAAATGATGATGATGATACCACCCATAGTTGGCGTACCTGCTTTTTCAACTTGACCAGCAAGACCTAAATCCCTAACCGTTTCCCCTACCTGTTGTTTCTGTAAATACCTAATGATTTTTCTTCCGAAAATAGTTGAAAACAACAGCGAAAAGATGATAGCCAAAGCTGCCCTGAAGGTGATGTACTGAAACACACTTGCCCCAGGCAATTGGAATTGTTGTTCTAGATATTCGAATAAATAATACAGCATTGGTTACTTAGAGTTTGTTATTTCGTTTTAGCTACCTACTAGTTTCAAACGTGTGCATCTTCACTTATTTAGTTGTTTTAAATAGTCACTTACAATCTTATAATCATCAAAATCAAAGCGCTCTCCCTTAATTTCCTGATAGGTTTCATGTCCCTTTCCTGCAATCAAAATGATGTCTTTAGGTCCAGCCATTTGACATGCGGTTTTAATGGCCTGTCTTCTATCTGTAATCGACAGTGTTTTCTTAAAGTTTTGAGGCTCTACACCTTTCTCCATCTCCTCAATAATGGTTTCGGGCACTTCATTTCGAGGGTTATCACTTGTAAAAATCGTTTTGGTACTCAATGCAGAGGCGATATGTGCCATTTTTGGACGTTTGGTCTTATCACGATTGCCACCGCAACCTACCACCGTGATTAGTTCTTCATTTTTAGTACGAATACTGTTAATGGTCTCTAATACATTTTTGAGCGCATCGGGCGTATGTGCATAATCCACGATTGCGGTTATTTTTTCTTCGGAAATGAGATATTGAAAGCGTCCGCTTACAGACTCCAGTTCACTTATCAATCTTAAGATTTCAACCGTTTCTAAACCCAATAATTCTGCCGCACCGTAAATAGCGGCCACATTATAGGCGTTAAAGCTCCCGATGAGTTTAGACCATAATTCATTATTATTCAATTTCAGAAGGAGTCCGCTAAACTCATTCTCCAACACCTTCGTCTTATAATCTGCATAAGTTTTTAAGGCGTAGGTATAGGTCTTCGCCTTGGTATTTTGCAACATGACCAAGCCGTTTTTATCGTCAATATTGACCAATGCAAAGGCGGTCTTTGGTAACTTATCAAAGAAGGATTTTTTCACATCCCGATACTCTGCAAAAGAGTTGTGATAATCTAAATGGTCATGAGACAGGTTTGTGAAAATCCCACCTTCAAAATGAAGCCCTTCTGTTCTATTTTGATGAATGCCATGCGAACTCACTTCCATAAAGCAAAACTCAACACCGGTATCATTCATTAATTTTAAGTACTTATTTATAGTCAGAGAATCTGGCGTGGTATGCGTTGCTTTATGCTCTTGATCGTCTACCATGATCTTTACGGTAGACAATAACCCGACTTTATACCCAGCCTTTTTAAACAACTGATAAAGCAAGGTCGTAACCGTTGTTTTTCCATTGGTTCCCGTGACCCCGACCAATCGTAAGTTCTCTGAAGGATTACCATAATAATTAGCAGCCATAAACGCCAATGCTTGGCTAGAATGCGCAACCTCTACATAGGTAATACCATCTTGTAATTTTTCAGGAAGCGTTTCACAGACCACTGCCGTAGCTCCATTTGTAATGGCTGTTTCTATAAAATCATGCCCATCCACAGCAGTGCCCGTAATGGCAACAAACACGTCATTTTGCTTAATGTTGCGAGAGTCAAAATCCACTGCATTTACCTCAACCCCTGTACTTCCCGTAACGGCGTTGATGGTAACCTTATACAATATGTCTTTAAGCTGTGCCATTAACTATTTATGAGAACCGTTTGATTACGTTTAACTTTGATGCCCTTTTCTACAGACTGGTATTTTACGGTACCAACCCCTTTGGTTGTGACCTTAAGCCCCATGTTTTCTAATAATGCCAAAGCGTCCATTGTAGGTAAGCCCACAACGTTTGGCATAATGGTTTTATAAGTTTGAGCTGTTTTAAAAAAATCTTGAAACTCTTGATCTGCTTTAGTACTCACAACACCCAACTGCTCTACCTCATCCACCAAAGGGGTTTCTGTAAATATTTTTTGGGCAATTCTTTTAAATACGGGACCCGATACATCTGCGCCATAATACCCTTTATTGGTACTCGGTTTATGAATGACCACAATACAGGAGTATTTAGGGTTTTCCGCAGGAAAATACCCTGCAAACGAAGAGATATAACGCTTGTTCTCTTTCCAGCCATCCATCCAATATTCGGTTTGGGCTGTACCAGTCTTGCCCGCCATAGAGAAGTTTTCGGAATACAAACTAGAACCAGTACCTCGCACGACAATATTTTTAAGAATCTCTCGTATTTCTTTTAAAGTCTTTTCAGAACAGATTTGCTCATTAATAACCTCTTTTTCGAAAACCTCAATATCCTTATCAAACTCCTTAACCGATTTTATAAATCGTGGTTTCACCATTTCTCCGTTATTTGCTATGGCATTGTAGAAGGCCAAAACCTGCAACGGCGTCATTTTAAGATTATAACCATAAGCCATAGATGGCAACGCATTTTTACTCCAAAGCTTATCACCTGGCTCTGGAATCACTGGAGCACCTTCCCCTATAATTGAGACACCAAGCATTTTATTTAAATGCCAAGACTTGATATGATCAATAAATTTATTTGGTTGATCAGAATAATGCTCATCAATAATTGTGGCCAAACCAATGTTGGAAGACACTTCTAGTGCTCGTGCAGCAGATATTTTTCCGTAGCCACCGTGATGTGAGTCGTATATATTTCTTCCGTAGAAACGCTTGACACCTTTTTGAGTATCGACCACAGATGACGTATCAATAACCTTGTCTTCCAAAGCCGCCATTAAGGCCATGACTTTAAAGGTAGATCCCGGCTCATGACTCTCACCAACAGCGTAATTAAGACGCTCATAATACTCGCCATTGGTATTTCGACCCAAATTAGAGATGGCGCGAATTTCTCCAGTTTTAACATCCATTACCACAGCACAGCCATGTTCTGCTTCATAATATTCCAATTGTCCTAAAAGCGAATGGTGCGCGATATCCTGAATATTGACATCTATAGTGGTGTACACATCATAACCATCTTTTGGCTCTACTTGGTTGTAATCTACAATTGGTTTCCATTTCCCGTTTCCAATTTTTTGACTCAGTCGCTTGCCGTTTGTACCTGTTAAGTATCTTGCTCCAAAAGCACCATCAATCCCTGGTCTTGTAACATTACCTTGATCGTCCTTACGCTCGTAACCAATAGTACGCTCTGCAATACCACCCATAGGATGCTCTCTCCTTGTAGTTTGCTCAACAATAAGACCGCCCTTGATCGCACCTAGATTAAGCATTGGAAAATTGCGTAGCCGTATGTAATCTGAATAACTAATATTTCTGGCTAAAAGAAAATAGCGGTTCTTGTTATTTCGAGCTTTTTTAATGCTGTTTTGATGATAACTAGAGCTTTTACCAGTGTATTTTGAAAGCGAATCTCCTAAAGGTTTGATCAACGCGTTAAAGGTTTCTTGTTTTGGCTGAATGGCATCAATTCTAATATCATATTTAGGAATCGATGTTGCCAATAAACTTCCATCTGCAGAATACACGTTACCCCGATTGGCCTGAATTTCGATGTTTTTCACAATACGATCTTCAGATAGACTGCGGTATTCATCTCCCTGAACATATTGAATCACACACAACTTGAACACCACAGCAAGCGCGAACACAAACATGCAGCCAGCCACAAAGTACAATCGGTTTAATATGTTTTTTTCGGTTATTGCCACGGTTTTAATCCTGTGATTTTACTTTTATTTTTCTTGGCGGGATCTCTGAGATTACAATCCCTTTTTCTCTCATTACACTTTCTATATGTGACTCTTTTTTCATTCTCATCAGCTTTCCTCTTCCGTCAACAAATGCCGATCTTAATTCTTTAACCTCATTTTTCATTCTTGCAATTTTGTAGACTTTTTGATCTGCGCTATGCGAACTTGCAATCATGATAATGGCCAAGAATGAGATAAAAATGATTATTCTCCAGTTTTTAAAAGAGTCATCACTCACTAAAAACTTACCTCTCAATATGCCGCTAACATTGTTCTTCATAGATCCTCTTTAATTGCACGACGTTACTGTATTGAAAATTATTTGATTATTTATGTTAAGTGCTGCTTACTTCATATAAACCAACCAAACTCACGGAGCTTATAGCTTTTTAGCAATTCTTAATTTTGCACTCCGCGCTCTATTGTTTGCCGAAATTTCTGCTGCTGTTGGTACGATTAAATTTCCTACCTTTTTTAAAGGCACCTCGTAACGCCCAAATACGTCACGCTCTGGCTCCCCCTCAAACAATCCATTTCTGATAAAGCGTTTCACTAGACGATCTTCTAATGAATGGTATGAGATGACACTTAATCTCCCACCCTTTTTCAAGACCTCGGGTGTTTGTTGCAAAAACTCCTTAAGCACCTCAATTTCTTGATTGACCTCAATACGAATGGCCTGGTAAATTTGAGCCAAGACCTTATTTTCTCTTTTATGATTCAAAAACCGATTTAAGGTTTTCTTTAAATGTTCACTTGTTTTGATTACCGCGTTTTTACGCTCATCTACAATAGCTTTAGCCATCGCTGGAGCCTGTCTCAACTCTCCATATTGAAGCAACACGCGCTTTATTTGCTCCTCATCATATTCATTGACCACGTGATAAGCTGATATTTTATCATCTTGATTCATGCGCATATCTAAATCTGCCTCAAAACGTGTAGAAAATCCGCGCTCAGCAACATCAAATTGATGGGATGACACACCAAAATCCGCCAACACACCGTCTACTTCCTTGGCACCATAAAATCTTAGAAATCGTTTGACATGTCTAAAATTCTCATTGATCAACGTAAAACGAGAATCGTCAATGGTGTTTAAAAGCGCATCCTTGTCTTGATCAAAAGCAAACAACTTCCCTTCTGGCCCCAACCTTTTAAGAATTTCCTTACTGTGGCCACCACCACCAAAGGTGACATCCACATAGATACCGCTTGGTTTAATAGCCAAGCCATCCACTGTTTCTTTTAACAATACCGGGTTATGATAGTCCATCGTCGTCATCTTGTCCCATTACTTCTTCGGCTAAATCTGCAAAATCTCCCGTAGCATCATCAATAGCCTGTTCATATTTATCCTTGTCCCAAATCTCAATGATGTTGATGGCAGAAGACACTACAATATCTTTGCTAATACCAGAAAATGCCACCAAATCTTTTGGAATAAGCAATCTTCCGGTAGCATCTACCTCAACCATTTTAAGACCTGCCGTAAAGCGTCTGATAAAATCATTATTCTTTTTCTTGAATCTGTTGAGCTTATTTATTTTTTGCATTAAGCTGTCCCATTCACTCATTGGGTACAATTCTAAGCAAGGTTGAAATACCGCTCGCTTCAAGACAAAACCATTTTGCAACACAGGGAGCAGCTGCTTTTTTATGGCAGCAGGGAGCATCAGCCTTCCTTTGGCATCAACTTTACACTCGTATGTTCCTATTAAAGGGTTCAAAATGATGGGTTTGATCTTATAAACGTTTACAATTCAAATATATTGAAAATTATACCACTATTTACCACTATATTCCACATTGTTGATAAAAAGGGTGGTTTGGTTGCCAATTTCAAAGTCCTATTTCCGAATAAAACCCCTTAATCTCTTTGATGACAAGGTGCTGAAATCTTAGAAGTCCGTCCCATTTTTGTTGTTAACATCTACCCGCAATTGATTTATAGCATCAGAAATAATATGGTTTACTTTTAATGGAAATACCTATATTTGTTTTTGACCAAAGCACCAACTATTAATGGCACACCGTTTAAAAAGAGAGAGAGATTACAGCTATATCGAAGTAGGCGAAGGCAAGCCACTCATTGTGCTTCACGGGCTTATGGGAGGCTTAAGTAATTTTGATGCGGTTACAGAATACTTTAGCAAAAGAGGCTATAGAGTCATTATTCCCGAGCTACCCATTTATAGCATGTCTCTTTTAAAGACCAACGTGAAGAGTTTTGCCAAATACCTTCATGACTTTATTGCTTTTAAAGAACTTGACGATGTTATTTTACTCGGAAATTCGCTAGGTGGGCATATTGGTCTCTACCATACTAAAATGTTTCCTAAAAAGGTAAAAGCCTTGATCATTACTGGAAGTTCTGGTCTTTACGAAAGTGCTATGGGCGGTGGTTATACAAAACGTGGCGATTATGAGGTGATCAAGAAGAAAGCACAAGATGTGTTTTATGATCCCGCTGTTGCCACCAAAGACATTGTAGATGAAGTTTACGAAACTGTAAATGACCGAAATAAGCTAATCAAAACATTAGCGATTGCCAAAAGTGCCATTCGCCACAATATGTCTAAGGATTTGCCTAACATGACACTTCCCGTTTGCATTATTTGGGGTAAAAATGATACGGTAACACCTCCTGAAGTTGCTACGGAATTTCAAGAATTACTCCCAAATTCTGATTTGTACTGGATTGACAAATGTGGTCATGCGGCCATGATGGAACATCCTGAAGAGTTCAACGAGCTACTTAACGCTTGGTTTGAAAAGCGCAAGCTTTAAGAAATACCTTTAAACGCATCTCAATTCTCAATATGAGATGAAACATAGCTATTGTATTTGCTAAGACGATTGGTTTGTTCGTATTTTTGGCAATATAATTTTTTGATTAAAAAGCACATCCTTTTGTGCAGAAGCAAACGATATGGTTATAAAAACGGCTGAATTTACGATGAGCAATTCTGATGTGGCAAAATGCCCCAAAAATCAGATTCCCGAATACGCCTTTATTGGCCGCAGTAATGTGGGGAAATCTTCGCTCATCAATATGCTTACCAATCATAAAAACTTAGCTAAAACCTCAAGACGACCAGGCAAAACCCAATTGATCAATCATTTTTTGATTAATAAAGAATGGTTTCTAGTCGATTTACCTGGCTACGGTTATGCTAGAGTTTCTAAAACGGCAAAGAAAAAGTTTCAGCGTTTTATTACCGATTATTTTGAACAACGCCAGCAATTGGTTTCGGCATTTGTTCTTGTAGATATTAGGCATGAGCCTCAAAAAATTGATTTGGAGTTTATGGAATATCTTGGCATTAGTCAAATTCCGTTTTCAATCATTTTTACAAAATCTGATAAGCTCAAACCTCAAGTCATTGAAAGGAATGTCTCTGCTTATTGCGAAGAACTGCTAAAGACTTGGGAAGAACTGCCCAACTATTTCATTACCTCTTCCTCAAAAACCATAGGCCGCGATGAAGTATTGGAATTTATAGATGCCACTAATGCCGAAATAGAAAAATTGAGGTAAGTGTCAACTCTTAAAGCGACCGTAAGTATTAAGATCAGAAGCTGATCTGTTTTCTAATGATCACCAAATCATGAGGCTTTCACATCCAAAGCATCCCTAAGCGCATTCCCAATCAACATAAATGCCATCACCAAAATCATGATACAAAGTCCGGGAATTAAAGCCAAATAAGGTTTGCCCAAGATGATGTAGTTGTAATGGTCCTTAATCATAGCGCCCCAACTTGCCATTGGCGGCTGTGCACCAATCCCTAAAAAGCTCAACCCACTTTCTATTAAAATGGCTGCGGCAAAGTTTGCTGCGGAAATGACAATAATAGGTGCCATGATATTGGGAAGAATGTGTTTTGAGATGATTCTATAATCGTTATAACCTAAAGCTCTTGCAGCAGTAACATATTGCATTTCTTTGGCACTAATGATTTGCCCTCGCACCACACGTGCTACTTCTACCCACATGGTAAGACCAACAGCAATAAACACTTGCCAGAAGCCTTTACCCAAAGCCAAAGTAATGGCAATTACCAATAATAAGGTAGGTATGGACCAGGTCACGTTTATGATCCACATAATGGCGGCATCAATCTTACCCCCAAAGTAGCCTGCAATACTGCCCATAACAAGACCAATAGCCAAAGAGATAAATACCGCTACAAACCCTATAAAGAACGAAATTCTAGAACCTATCAGAATCCTGCTTAACAAGTCTCGCCCATATTTATCTGTACCAAATAAGAAGGTGCGTTCTACTATAAATTCTTGATACTCCCTTTCTGGAAAAAGATCTAAACTCACTTCTTTTTCCGCACCAATAAGACCATCGGAAGCATATTCCGTATATACTAAATGGTTACCTTCAATATGATATTCTGAAATAGGAATCTCTGTATTTGCATGAGCATCACCAAGCATCAGTTTTGAGAACCAATTTTGAGACGTTCCTATTTCCGAAGGAATAATAAGCATCTCAACCTGAAATCCGGGACGGTTGGAATGAATGGACAAATGCATTTGATTGGCATTCTGAGAATCGTCTGGAGCTACTACATAAGCAAAGATGGATATCAGCCCGGTTGCTATAATCAACCAGAAACTAAAAACGCCCCAAAAGTTCTTTTTAAACTTTTGGAGCGCTAATTGTGTTAATGAGCTACTGGATTTAGCCATATTAGTTTTTTACGGAACTGGCTACTTTTGTTTTCACCTCGTAAGTCATTTTTAAATCGTTTAAAACATTAAGCGCCTCTTCCATATACACATCTTTGCTAAGGCTTGTGTGCCAGCGTTGACGTTTTTCTTGTAATACAGAGTCTTTAGCCATCATTTCTTGCTCGTAAGGTAAAGATTCAAATGTCAAATTTGTAGTGTAGCCTGAGATCTCGTCAAAGCGTTTGGACTCCTCTTCATTTTCTGACATATCCTTCTTGTAATCCTCGTAGTTTAAAGAATAGCTCTCTTTATCTCTAATTTTCTTAACCCATTGGGCGTTGGCATCAATTAGCTTTAATTGATTGTTGTTAGCCATTCTTTCTTTACTTTTTGAAACAGTAGAATCATAATCATAATACCCTTTCCACAGATCATAATCCACAGAATCTATTTTATCCCAAGGCAATGGATTGTCTTGATCTTTCTCTCCAATGTTTATGTAACTGTAACGGTCTGGAACGACGACATCACTTTTAACACCTTCTAATTGGGTAGAACCACCATTGATTCGGTAGAATTTTTGGGTTGTAAATTTTAAAGCGCCCATATCACCATTATCATTTGATCTTACCATGCGGTTAAGGTCCAATACGTTTTGCACAGTTCCCTTACCATAGGTTTGCTTACTCCCGATAACGATTGCTCTTTTGTAATCTTGCATCGCCGCTGCTAAAATTTCAGAAGCAGAAGCAGAGAGTTCGTTGACCAAAATGACCAATGGACCATCCCAAACAATAGATTTGTCTTTATCATTCAAAATTTCCTTTGGCTCTCCTGCTGTTTTGACTTGTACGATAGGACCTTCTTCTATAAACAATCCGCCCATATCCACTACTGTTTGCAAAGAACCGCCGCCATTATTTCTTAAATCGAGCACAATACCTTCAACACCTGCTTCTTTTAAGCGCTCTAATTCTAATTTGATATCTGAAGCTGCATTTCTTTTAGCATAGTCTTCAAAATCTACGTAAAACTTAGGAAGGTTGATCACTCCAAAAGTCTTACCATCTTTTTTAACCGTTGATGACTTAGCATAGGTCTCTTCAATCTCAACAATATCACGTCTAATCGTGATGTCTTCAATGGCTCCGTCTACACGCTTTAAGGTCAAGGTTACATCAGTGCCTTTAGGACCTTTAATAAACTTAATAGCATCATCTAGACGCATACCGACGACATTTACCGCTTCCACCTCATCTTCTTGCTTCACTTTCATGATTTGATCACCAACTTCAAGTTCATTCTGTCTCCAGGCAGGACCACCGCTTATAATTTCGGTAACCGTGATATTATCCATTTTCTTTTGTAATCTAGCGCCAATCCCTTCAAAATTACCGGACATGGCCACATCAAATCGTTCTTTTTCTTCTGGTGCGAAATAAAAGGTATGTGGATCAAATTCTTCTACTATGGCATTGATGTAAACAGCAAACCAATCTTTACGTTGTCTATCATCAATAAAGTCATATAGCTCATCTAAAGATTTTAGAGTAATTTCTCTGGCTTCTTTTTCTAAATCGTCATTAGATTTGCGCGTTTCGGATTTTGATTCTTTAGAAGCAACGTTCTCAACCGTACCTTCACCTAAATCATTTGCAGTCTGTAGCTTTTGCTTATCTGAACTGCTATATTCTTCTTCTGAAATAAGATCATCGTAATTAGCAATCGTAGAAAACTTAAGTTGCTGTCTCCAACGTTCCTTCATTTCCTTTCTAGAATCTACGTAATCCAATTGATCATAATCTGTAGAAAATTCTTCTTTTTTTGAAAAGTCAAATGGCTCAGAAAGTACTTCCTTATACATTTCCTTAGACTCTGCAATACGCTTCAATAAACGCTCATGCGTGATATTGAAAAATGAGATGTCATACGCATTGATTTGATCATCTATTTCTGTAGCATATTTATCAAACTCCTTGATATCCGAAGCATAGAAATAACGCTTAAAAGGATCTAGCTGTTCCAAATAGTCTTGATAGACATTTTCGGAAAACGTATCATTAATATCCTGCGGACTAAAATGCCCTTCTTCCAGAACATATTTAATCAATTGAATTAGTAATTTATCCTTATCGGGATCATTAAATTTATTTGTGGTAAAGCTGCAAGAAGCAAAAGCAAGAAGCAGCACAAAAAGCACGAGTTTATAATTCCTCTTCATCATATGTTTCATTATTTCCATGTCAGACGTAAAAATCAGCAATTTTAATCTTGCCTCAAACTACGTTACCGTTTATTTATATAATTTCTACTAAAGTAACAGAAAAAACCATGCCAATAAAGTGGAGCGCTACTAATTTTATGTTAAACGCCTATTTATAGGAAATCCAAGACGGTTTGTCTATTTTTGTTAGCCTAAATCCCAATAGCACATGTCTAAAAAACCCCTTATTTTAGTAATTAATGATGACGGAATTACAGCGCCAGGAATAAGAACCTTGATTTCGGTAATGAAGACCATAGGTGATGTCGTAGTGGTAGCTCCCGATGGCCCACAAAGCGGTATGGGTCATGCCATTACCATCAACTCCACCCTTCATCTTGAAAAAGTTACTATTGATGATGGTGATCAATTGGAATACAGTTGTTCTGGCACACCAGCAGATTGCGTGAAATTAGGAATAAGACAAGTATTAGATAGACGTCCAGATATTTGCGTATCTGGCATTAATCATGGCTCTAACGCCTCTATAAATGTTATTTATTCTGGCACCATGAGCGCTGCTTTAGAAGCTGGAATCGAAGGCATTCCTGCCATAGGATTTTCTTTGTGTGATTATAATTGGAATGCAGACTTTGAAGCCTGTAAAGCTCCCATTAAAACCATTACTGAAAACGTCTTAAAACATGGATTAAATGATGGTGTCGTGCTTAATGTCAACATCCCTAACGTAAAAAAAGAAGATTTAAAAGGCATTAAAATATGCCGCCAAGCTCGGGCTAATTGGGAAGAAGAGTTTGACAAAAGACAAACGCCTTTTGGTAAAGATTACTATTGGCTTACCGGTAAATTTGTAAATCTTGATAAAGGTGAAGATACAGACCAGTGGGCATTAGATCACGGCTATGTATCTGTAGTGCCGGTTCAATTTGACCTCACCGCGCATCAAAGCATTCAACAATTAAATACTTGGGAACTCAATAATTAACTTCAAGAAAGAAATTAAAGCAAAATCAGATTACAAATTGAAGTCAAAACCTGCCAACTTTAACACGTATGACATACGATCTTTAAACTAAGGCTGAACACTAAATTATGAAGTACTACATCATCGCTGGCGAGGCCTCTGGAGATTTACATGGCGCGAACCTCATGAAAGCTTTGCAAGATCAAGACGCTCACGCTAATTTTAGGTTTTGGGGCGGTGATTTGATGCAAGCTGTTGGTGGTACTTTAGTAAAGCACTACAAGGAGCGTCAGTTCATGGGTTTTGCTGAAGTGATATTAAATCTTAGAAAGCTCTTAGGCCTCATAAAATTTTGCAAAAAAGACATTGCAATCTTTCAGCCCGATGTGATTATTTTTATAGACAACTCTGGATTTAATCTACGTATTGCTAAATGGGCAAAAGAAGAAAACTATAACACACAGTACTATATTTCACCTCAAGTTTGGGCGTCTCGAGCCAGTCGTGTTGAAAAAATAAAAAGAGACGTAGATGCCATGTATGTTATTTTACCGTTTGAAAAATCATTTTACGATGGTTATGATTATCCAGTGCATTTTGTTGGCCACCCCTTAATAGATGCTATTGCAGATCGCACTCAAATTAGTGAGCATGAGTTTTGTGCAAAGCACGACTTATCTAACAAACCCATTATTGCTTTGCTTCCGGGAAGCCGAAAGCAGGAAATCACAAAAATGCTAGGTGTAATGCTTAGCGTGGTTGAAGATTTCAAGGATTACCAGTTCGTTATTGCTGGTGCTCCAAGTCAAGAACGCAGTTTCTATAATACCTTTATAAAGCAGGCCAATGTGAGCTTTGTTGAAAATCAAACGTATGATTTGTTGAGTGTCTCTACTGCTGCTTTGGTCACCTCTGGCACAGCAACCTTAGAAACAGCCTTATTTAAAGTACCTCAAGTGGTTTGTTATAAAGCCAATGCTATTTCTTACCAAATTGCAAAGCGCATTATCACATTAAAATATATTTCTTTAGTCAATTTAATTATGGACAAAGAAGTGGTTACTGAACTTATTCAACATGAACTCAACACCAAACGTTTAAAACACGAATTAAGCAAGATTCTAGATGATCAAGAGCGTATTAAATTTTTTCTAAATTACTACGAGCTTGAAAAGAAACTCGGTGGAAAAGGAGCCAGTAAAAAAACTGCAGAACTCATATTTGAAAGCTGTAAATCCAATCGCTTCTAATTTATTGTTGAAAACAGTGTTAACTAAAATCAGAGGGTCTTTCTTTTGAAACCATGAAACTAGTATTTTTAGAAAAAATTCCCCAAATGAGATATATTACACTTGCACTTTTACTGTGCCTAAGCTTGAGCAGTTGTAAGTCGAAACGTGGTGTTGTTACCAAAAAAACGAACTCATCAACCACTGTAACAAGACCTGCTCCAATCTCTAAAAACACCTCTAAAACCATCTCTGAGATTATTGAGCATGCCAAATCATTTGAAGGGACGCGTTACAAATATGGCGGTACCACCAAAAAAGGCATGGATTGCTCAGGTTTGATTTACACCTCCTTTTTAAAGGAAGACATCCAAATGCCACGCACTACGGGAGCACTTTCGTCTCAAGGAAATTGGATAGATGTTAATGATGTTCAAGAAGGTGATCTTTTATTTTTTGCTACTAATAAAAATAGCAGAAGTGTTAACCACGTAGGCATCGTCACCTCCAGCAGACCAGGCCATGTAGAATTTATACACTCTACCACGAGTAGAGGCGTAATTACGTCAAATCTTTCAGAACGGTATTGGTACTTGGCTTACGTGCAAGCGCGCAGGGTACTCTAGAAAATTTTACTCATTACATCTTATTTTTCAGTAACTTAGAGTTATGAAGTTACTGAATTTCACAATTATAAAACTCACCATTTGCTTAATCATAGGCATTTTAATTGCTGAATTTTCAAGTTGCTCTCTTACGCTTTTACTTTGGCTATTGTCCCTGTGCTTAGCTGGCACACTCATAAGCTTTGTTATTGCCAAATATCAACTTGAAAAGACGGTTTGGTTTGGAGCCTTTAGCTTCAGCTCGATGATTTGCTTAGGCATGACATTGCACCAACTTCAGGACCCACGATTATTCAAAACCCATTATAGCCATCACATTTCCGAAGAAAAAGAGAGCGATTACTCCATTACCTTTAAAGTTAGAGAACGTTTAAAACCTACGGCCTACCATGATAAATATGTTATTACCGTTCTAGAGATTGAAGGTAAACAGGTCAAAGGACAAACGTTGCTTAACATTTCAAAAGACAGCCTAAACATCCCGCTAAAAGTTGATGATGTATTTCTCACGATTTCAAACCTTACAGCGCTAAAAGCTCCATTAAATCCGAATCAATTTGATTATAAACACTATTTGGAACACCGCCAAATGTATCATCAAATTTATACTGATCAAACGCTATTATTACCTATCAACTCTGAGAGCGTAACCCTTTTTGGATATGCCGATAAATTAAGAACCCATATCAATAAAAAACTGAAATCTTATGCGTTTCAAAAGGACGAACTTGCTATTATCAATGCTTTAATTTTGGGTCAAAGGCAAGACATGAGTAAAGTGGTCTATGATACCTTTGTTAACGCCGGCGTCATTCACATTTTGGCAGTCTCTGGACTACATGTTGGGATTGTACTATGGCTGTTTTCGATACTCTTAAAACCTTTAGAGCGCTTTAAATATGGCAAAACTTTCAATTTTGCATTACTGATAATTCTACTGTGGAGTTTTGCTTTGATCGCTGGGTTATCGGCCTCTATCACAAGAGCAGTCACCATGTTCACAATTATTACGTTTGCAACGTATCTAAAGAAACCAACCAACATCTATAACACATTGGCCATTTCAATGCTGTTGCTACTTCTCTTCAAGCCCATGTTCTTGTTTGATGTGGGGTTTCAATTAAGCTATGTGGCTGTATTTGCCATTGTCTCTATTCAACCCCTTCTTTACCGATTGTGGCAGCCTAAATGGAAGCTCACCAATTATTTTTGGAACATACTTACGGTCACCATGGCCGCACAATTGGGTGTGGCGCCTTTAGCACTCTATTATTTTCATCAATTCCCAGCTTTATTTTTTATTTCGAATATGGCCATCGTTCCTTTTTTAGGTGGGATTCTGGCTTTGGGAATTCTCGTGATTGTGTTGGCTGTGCTCAACGTACTTCCTAATGTCATTGCAGACCTATACTCAACTATCATTAGCCTTATGAATACCATCGTGACCTGGGTGGCTGAACAAGAGTCCTTTCTTTTTAAGAATATTTCGTTTGAAACACCGCAATTACTCACATGCTATGTGTTGCTTATTGCCTTTGTGTTATGGTTTAAGAAACCGAAATTCAATAGGTTGGTAGTTGTTCTAATAAGTATGCTTTTAGTACAAGGTGCTTATGTGTTTCAGAAATTTCAAAATAGTGATGATACGCTGATTATCTTTCACAAGAGCAAAGCATCGATAATCGCTTACAAAAATGCACAGCATTTAGCAATATCACACAATTTAGACCAGGACGCATTGCGCAAAAACCGAGTTTTGAATGATTTTTACGTCGGAAATTTTATAGAAACAACAGCCTCTGACAGCTTAAGATCACTTTATTATTTTAAGAGGAAATCCCTATTCGTGGTGGATAGTTTTGCCATATATCAAATCAACGCATTTCAACCCGAGGTGGTTCTTTTCAGAAATTCGCCGAAATTGAACTTAAACCGACTTATTGATTCCCTTCAACCAAAGCTGATTGTGGCAGATGGCAGTAATTACAGATCCTACGTAAACCGATGGAGAGCGACTTGCCTAAAACGGAAGATTCCTTTTCATCACACAGCTCAAGAAGGCGCCTACGTCATGAAGTAGAGATCCTGCTTGAACAACGATTCTTATGGTCTAATGCACTTTGTCGCTATGATAGAGCTCTGCATAATTCACCATCTGGACTACATTTCAAATTCAGGTGTAAAGGCTTTATAGTAGTCATTAAATGCTTCTTGCGTGGTGAGTTCTTTATGAGCATCACTATTAAACATCTTTAGATAAAGTTCAATCTGTTGCGGTTTTTGATAGCCTTTAATAGGCGCAATCACTTCTCCTTTTTCATCTAAATAGACAATGGTTGGATAAGCCGAAACCTGAAAGAAACGAGAAAGTTCATGCGCGCTGTTGCGTCGGTTTTTCATCTCCTCCTTGTAATTGGGATTACTAAAGGTCTGCCCTTTGTAGGTAATAACATCATTACCTTCGGCATTAAACTTTACGGCGTAAAAGTGTTTATTCACGTAAGCCACAACATCTTTATTATGAAAGGTGTTTTTATCTAGCATTTTACAAGGGCCACACCAACTGGTATAGACATCCATCATAATTTTTTTCGGATTTTTTTTCTGAGCTGCTAGTGCTTCCTCAAAAGTCATCCATTTAATTTCTTGAGCTGTTACGGTTGCAAACATCGTTAGCAATACCGATATAAATAATAGGGTTGTTCTCATATCATTTTCTTTTCAAAAGTCATTCCGAACTTACAAAAAATGCACCTAAAATGGTGCATTTTGAATTATTTTAACGCATTGGCTTATCTAATCCCATGCATCTTTTTGATCAACGTTTTGTTTAATATCAGCATGACAATTCCTGCTCCAACTGGAATTAAAGTAAATATCATAAAGAAATACGTTAATCCTTTTTCTTCTAAAATTGGATCCATATAACTTCCTGTTATACCCGCAGCTAAATTCGCAATAAAGTTAGCTACAAACCAAACACCGAACATTAGACCCACCAATTTAACTGGAGCCAATTTACTTACATATGAAAGTCCTACTGGAGAAACACAAAGCTCTCCCAACGTATGGAACAAATAAGCAAATACTAAGAACATCATACTTACAGATGCTGTTTTTGCTCCTAAAGGAATACCCATAGAGCCGTATGCTAAAATACCAAAACCAAAACCTAGTAAAATAAGTCCGATTGCAAATTTCACAGGTCCAGTCGGATTGTATTTACTTTGCCATATCTTAGAAAATAATGGCGCGAATGCAATGATAAAGAATGAGTTTAAAATACCAAACCAAGAGGCCTTCACTTCGGCAACATCTGCGTTAAACTCTCTGATCAACATCCAAATGACAATGGCCCAAATAATGACAAAACTTGTTCCCAATAGCACATTTGATAATGCATATTTTGAAAAGGTTTGTCTAAATAACATCGCCAAAACCCAAGTAATAATTAACATGGGGACTACTGTAAGAATGGTATTGAAGATCTTAAAGGTAAGTGCACCATTTCCTTCCAAAACTCTATCGGTATAATCTGCTGCAAAAATAGTCATCGACCCACCAGCCTGCTCAAAAGCCCACCAAAAGAAAATGGTAAAAAAGGCCAATACACCAATCACTATTAAACGATCTGCTGTAACACCAGATTTTTTAGCATCTTCCACAGTATCTTCAATAGCATCTTTTGTGTTTTCTACCGTATTTTCAACGGCATCATCAAAATCTTGAGTTCCTTTTGGTGAAAGACCTATTCTTCCAAAAATCTTTTGGGCAAAGTAGAATTGTAACATTCCGAAGAACATAAACACTCCAGCTAATCCAAATCCAAAATGCCATCCAACAGATTCACCAATATAACCACATAACAGAATACCAAGAAAAGCCCCAGCATTAATCCCCATATAGAAAATGGTATAACCTGCATCTTTTTCCTTTCCTTGGTTTTTGTACAACTGCCCAACCATAGAAGAAATATTAGGCTTAAATAAACCATTACCAATAATTAGAAGCCCCAATCCTAAATAGAAAAACGGGTCAGAGAATACCTCTAAAGCCATCGCCGCATGTCCCAAAGTCATCAGAAATGCGCCTATAATCACCGCATTGCGATATCCCGTAAGCTTATCTGCAATTAACCCCCCTAAAATAGGGGTTACGTAAACAAGACCTGTATACCAACCATATAGAACTAAAGCTTCAGCTCTTTCCCAACCCCAGCCTTCTTCCATTAAAGAAGCCACTAAAAAAAGCACCAACAGGGCACGCATACCATAGTATGAAAAACGCTCCCACATCTCTGTAAAGAAAAGGACAAACAGACCTGAGGGATGACCTAAAACTGTTTTTTGATTAGTTGCTGAACCTCCAAACTTAAATTCCATATCAATATATTAGTTAGTTAATTGTAAAAAAAATCAATGTTTATTTAGATAAATATGTTTCTGGTCTTCCATCACCAAGTGTTCTATTGATGAAATCAGTCATTTTTTTATAAAGGTGCAAACGGGTGTTCCCCCCGTAAATACCATGGTTTTTATCTGGATAGAGCGCCCATTCAAATTGCTTATCTGCCTGAATTAAAGCTTCTACCATACGCATGGTATTTTGAACGTGAACATTATCATCTCCGGTTCCATGTACCAAAAGAAAATCTCCTTTTAGCTTATCCACGTGATTAATAGGAGAGTTTTCGTCATAACCACTAGGGTTCTCTTGTGGCGTAGTCATGTACCGTTCTGTATAAATGGTATCATAAAACCTCCAGCTGGTTACAGGTGCTACTGCTATAGCCATGGTAAACACATCATTACCCTTAAATAAGGCATTGCTACTCAAATAACC